>CAYLOE010000004.1:0-211632 GCA_964385225.1 uncultured Planctomycetaceae bacterium | reverse complement strand
AAAGCAGGCGAGCCAGACTCCAGTAGGTGCCGCGCTCGCCGCCGGGGAAGTCCTCTGGGGCTAGCCGCAAGTCATCGGCTCGGGCCTGTTGAATAACGCGCTCAACGGACGGAACCGACGGAGCCGCAAGATACCAGTAGAGCGCGGAGATAAAGCCGTCCGCCGCCTCGACCCACCGGGCCGCGAAGTTTTCACCGGGGGCTTGCCATACGAGCGATGTATCAATACAATTACCCACTTGCCGCCTTCCTTTCACTCGACGCCTCGGCCACCACGCCGGGGCGTTTTTTGTTGGTCAAACCTCGACCGCATTGTGTGTGGGTTGACACCCGTCCTTGATGAATTGATCAATATCGTCTTTTCGCCAGCGGATTGACCGCCCCAGGCGGACCGGCTTTGGCAGGTGGCCGCGTTTTGCAAGTAGGCGTACTTGCCGCGAACAAACTTTGAGCAGCCGAGCCACTTCGCGGTCTTTGAGCAGTTCCATGTTTGATACTCCCGTCGGCTGCGCACGATCGCGCTGCGGACGGGAGTAAAAATAAGGTACAGTTTTCGTTATGAAACCAATTACAGCGCGGAATTAAGTAAAAACGTGGACGGCAGCGCAAAATCGAGAATAAATTTGTGAGCTATGAAAACACGCGCCTTAGGTTTTACGGCCCCTTATACGTTGCGGCGCGCAATACTTTAATGCGTCGCCAACGTGGTATAGGACGCGGACCGCGCAGCCGCCGCATTCGTGCAGGTCAACGTAGCCGGGCGGGGCCTTCGTGGACCTCACTTTGCCTTGGCCCGTTTGTTGCGATAACCGGACTTTTTTGATCCCGTGCGTGCGTTCGAGCCAACCTGCGGACCGGTACTCGCCGCCTTTGTTTTGATCTGTGTTTTTGACAGCGACAATGTGAACGGCCGATTCAACGAACCGGCGCGAATGTAAGTCAAAGCAAATTGGGCCGGGGGCCGTCGTCTCGGACACCGCCCCCGCCAGGCGAAGCTCGGCAAGCGCCTGCTCCGCGCGCTCGACCGTCCACCCTTCAGGCAAGGCCCGGACGATGAAGGAATCGTTTGAACCGCGCCACACAATCGGGGTCGCTGTTTTTTGGAGCAATTGGAGCAGAATTGCCGCGTCGGTGGAGACTTTTGACATGATACACCTATCTTTATGCCGGGTCGGGGTGAGCGCGAGTCTGATAGGTGCCAGAGACGCACGCCCACCCCAAAAAGCAGCCGTCGCTGCCCCGGTTTTGTCGCATTTTACGCCACCCAAAACATCCCGAAAACCTCGATTGTTCAACAAAAAAACACGGTTTTCAGCCGTCCAGAAATTACCCAAATTAACACCGCTGTAACCTATTACAAAACAATAGGTTATGACGGCTTTTTCCGTCTAGAGCAGGAAGCGTTGCGGGCCGTCGGAGTACCTTTTGCCGCCGGGGCCGACGTTATCGACCCACGCCGAGTGTTGTTCGTTTTCGTGGTTTTTTGGGCTTCGGATCGTCTGCCATATGATCGCCGCCTTTCTGCCCCCGCCCGACAGACGACGGCCGGAGAGATCGTCGTCCGTCGGGCCATCGCGGTTAAAACCTTTCGATTGCGTCTAGAACATCCAACTCCGCTTGCCGCAACGCCGACAACTCAGCGTCAATCGACGTGACCCGCGCCGCCGCGTCAGACGCCAGCCGCTTAAACTCGGTCGCTCGGGCCTCATGCTCGTCGGCAGTTCGTGCGTCGGCGGTGATGCACCGTGCGGCGCTCATGGCAAGTTGCCCGGGTCGCGTCGGCAGCGCACCTTTGCGAATCGTGTCGGCGTCGCCGTTGGCCGCTTCGGCCCACCGGGCGTTGTCTGCCGCCGCCGTTTGCAGCGCGAACCGCTCCCGGCTTAACTCGTTAATTCGCGCGCGAACATCATTCAATTGCACCATGACCATTTCATCGTCGCACGACCTGCGAAGCGCGGCTCGTGCCTGATCGCATTCGGCAAGTTCTCGCTGCAGCGCGCCGAGCCGCCATTCGAGCGGCAGCCCGCATTCGGCGTATCGGGCTTGCGCTTGCTCAACTTTCGCCACTTCAACCGCCAGCTTTTTCTCCGCGTCGGCAATCGCCTTGCGAACCTCGGCGGCGCGCTCCGCCTTGCTGCGAAGTTCAAGCCGCTTGCGTGCCGCTTCGACGGCACCCGCAAGGTCCGCGTCGGTCTTGCCTGAATCGCGCAGGACGTTGGAAATGTTGGCTAAGTCGACATTCTCGCCCGCCGCAATCTTGCGGGCCAGGTCGTGAAAGTTCGCTGCGTCCGTTGCCCTCTTGGTTCTCAGTTTGTCCATAATTCTAGTGCTCATGCATCACCTGCTCTATCAAAGGGTACACTGCACGCGGCGATACGCTCACCGCGAAGTCTTTCAAAGTATGCGGCATTGTCCCGCTCGAACAGCGCTGTGAAGTGTCGCGGCATTGGCATTGCCAGGGCTTCGCGGATCGGCAGGCCCGCCAACCGCTCCGGTTCGTCGCCGAGTGCGCGAGAATAGCGATAGGTGTTTGACAGGCCGTAGTATTCGGAATCGAAAACATCCTCAGGGAAAACGTCGAAGCCCGCCGCCCGCGCTCGATATACCAGGTGGAGACACCCGCGAAGAAACGCCGTTTCGTGCCAGAGCCACGGCACAGGGGCACCGCTCACAGGTGTCCTGCGGGCGACCGCCAGGCGAAAACGCCGCCGGGCTTCACGGAGTTCGTTGGGGGTCAGTTTGACGGCTGCCGGGGAATCCAGAACGTGCGAAAGTTCATGGATCATGACGCCGAATACAATCGACGGGGCCAGCCGCCGCCGGGTCGCTCGGTCGGTGCAATCTCGAAACTTGCCCGCTGGGTCCAGGTAGATAGTCGGATGCCAGCCGCGCCACTGACCACTGGCCTTTATTGTGGCCCGAAAGATCGCGGTCAGACACGGGCTGGACGCACCGGCCACGGTGAAGCGGCTCCGCTCAGACCGGGGCAGGTCGCCAGGAATCACGACATAAACGCATTCATTAGGCATCACTGCCGACGCCAACCGGGCAAGCTCTCGCCGGATATGCTTCACTTATGCACCCCCTTTGCCGGTCAACTCCGCCAACCGCCCGATCGCGGACCTGACCGCCGCCGGGAGCCGGGGCCATGCGGCTATAATCACCTGTAGTTCGGGGTCGGATATCGCCTCGGGCAATCGTTTTGCACCACTTAAGCCGCCCCCTTGCGAGTTTGCTAGGGTTTTTGTATGGTGTTCGAGTCCTGTAACGCCCAATCTCGGTTCGAAGTCTGGTGGTGGTTTGCGCGGTTTGCCAGGCGAGGAATCGAGAGGTTTGTCGTGCCTCATGACGGACGGGGCAAGCGGATCGGTTTCACGGAAATACCCTGTGGGTACACCGCGACTCGCAACGAAATCCAGGTCAGGCCGTTTCGTTGAATTTTCCAAGGCCTGCGACAGTCATCAAGATCCGCTCGGTCGTGCCTGTGAGGTGATGCCGAGGGATCTGAACTAATATGGAGCCGGTGTGAATCACGATCCATCGAACGCCAACGTTGCTCAGCCCGAGTTGGTTACGTCCGGTCTTTCGAGTCGATCCGCCAGGGCCTCTGATTTCAGTCTGTTTTTCAGCAAGTTTCTCGCCAAGGGCCGGCAGATCTCTTCCGCGATGCCTTCCAGCCCGGCGATGGTTGCCGGTGTTCTTGAGAACGTCGATTTCGACCGTCCCGGGACGATCATCGAACTCGGCGCGGGTACCGGCCCGGTCACGGAGCAGATCGTGGATCAGCTTCGGCCGCACCATCGCTTTGTTGCCGTGGAGAACGATCCGGATTTTTGCGAAGTCCTTCGGCGTCGTTTTCCTGACGTCAGTTTGCTGCAGGCCGATGCCACGCAACTCGAAGAGCCGTTGGCCCGGATGGGGATTCAGAAGGTTGACTATGTACTCAGCGGGCTTCCAACTCCGGCACTGCCGCGTCGCAGTCTGCTGAAGCTCATGCACTGGCTACACAGCGTACTCTCGCCTGACGGCGTATTCGTCCAGATCACCGTGGCCCCGGTCATGTATCGCGGGTTTTATCGTCGCCTCTTTGACGAAGTGGACTATCGCATGGTCTGGCTGAACCTTCCCCCGGGCGGTGTTTACCGTTGTTCGCGTCCTCGCCGGTCGCTTCGCAAGCGTCGGTAGGGCGGGCTTCCCCCATATCATTCCAGCTCACCTGCGGGCGTAACTTGCTCATTCAGGTTTACTTGCGCGCACACGGCGACGGGAGCGCAGCTGGTGAAATTCCACGAGTATATCTTAAAGATTCGGATTGACGGATGTACGATATATTCTATAATCCGGATATATGGATAGCAAAGCTGGCCGACGAATCGTCCCCCCCCAGGCGCCTCATGATGAGGTGCTGCGGACGCTTGCCGACCCCACGCGTCGACGATTGCTTCAGGTGCTGCTTGCCGAGGAGCTGAACGTTTCACATCTCGTCACCGTTCTCGCGCAGCCGCAATCCACGATATCGCGACATCTGAAGGTTCTTCGAGATTGCGGGCTGGTGCGCGATCGGCGGTTGGGTACCACGGTTTTTTATCAGGCGAATCAGCAGGCCCTTGGCGATGAAGACCTTCGCTCGGTTCTGCTTTCGTGGTTGAGCGATCAACCTCTGCCTCGCGCTGTGCGCGATCGACTGACCAAGGCCGTCCGGCAGCGAAGCGGTGATTCCGTCGCATTCTTTGAGCAGCTCGGGCTGCGCTGGGATGAACTTCGGACCGCGGCTTTCGGCGAGGCGTTCGCTGCCGAGGCGATGGTCAGTCTGTTGCCGAAGGAGTGGACGGTCGCGGACATTGGCAGCGGGACGGGTTATCTGTTGCCGATTCTGGCGGAACATTTTCGGCAGGTCCTTGCAATCGAGCCGGCTGCGGCCATGCTCGAGTGTGCCAGACAGCGCATCGCGCAGCGGCGACTGGCGAACGTCGTCTTTCATCAAGGCGATCTCGGTCGGCTGCCGATTGACGATGCGTGTTGCGATCTCGCAATCGCCTGTCTTGTGCTGCACCATGTGCAGGACCCATCGGCAGCCCTCTCGGAGATACATCGTGTTCTTCGGCCCGGCGGTTTTGTCCTGATTGTTGAACAGCGCAGCCATGAGAACCAGCGATTCTATGACACGATGCAGGACCTCTGGTGGGGATTTGATCCGGCGGAGCTTGAGACGCAGGTGCGTGAGGCCGGTTTCGAGATCAGGTCGCAGCGCGGTCTGGTTTCTTCGTCCGCCGTGCCGCGCGAGATGGACGCTCCGCAGCTCTTTGTGATATCCGCTCGACGCCCTTTCACGGGCGCCGACGCAACGTAACGAAAACTGACTCAGACTGGAAAAGTATTAACCAGGTAATTCGGAGAAAAATGATGACGACCGCAACGATGACGCAGGATTTCAAAGTCGCCGATCTTTCGCTGGCCGACTTCGGCCGCAAGGAAATTCAGCTTGCCGAGCATGAAATGCCCGGGCTGATGGCGATCCGCAGGCAATACGCCGCGAAGAAGCCGCTGGCCGGTTCGCGTATCACCGGCTCGCTGCACATGACCATTCAGACCGCGGTACTGATCGAGACGCTTGCCGAGCTTGGCGCTGACGTGCGCTGGGCAAGCTGCAACATCTTCAGCACGCAGGACCACGCCGCGGCGGCGATTGCCAAGGCCGGTATCCCGGTCTTCGCCTGGAAGGGCGAGACGCTCGAGGAGTACTGGTGGTGTACGCTGCAGGCGCTGACCTGGCCGGATGGTCGCGGCCCGACGATCCTGCTCGATGACGGCGGTGACGCCACGCTGCTGGTTCACAAGGGCTACGAATTCAACAAGTCCGGCAAGGTGCCGGATTCATCCACGACGGACGTGGAGGAGATGCAGATCATTCTCAAGCTGCTCGCCGCGGAGCAGAAGCGCGACGCGCAGCACTGGACGCGCGTCGCCAAGGACATCGTCGGCGTCTCCGAAGAGACGACCACCGGCGTCCACCGCCTCTACGAAATGCAAAAGAGCGGTACGCTGCTCTTCCCGGCCATCAACGTCAACGACAGCGTCACCAAGAGCAAGTTCGATAACCTCTATGGCTGCCGCCATTCCTGCGTCGATGGCATCATGCGGGCGACTGACGTCATGCTCGCCGGAAAGGTTGCGGTCGTCTGCGGCTACGGCGACGTGGGTAAGGGCTGCGCCCAGGCGCTGCGCGGACAGGGCTGCCGCGTGATTGTCACGGAGATCGACCCCATCTGCGCCCTGCAGGCCGCGATGGAGGGCTATCAGGTGCTGACGTTGGAGGACGTGATCGGGATAGCCGACGTCTTCGTCACCTGCACGGGCAACGCCGACATCATCACTGCCGACCACATGAAGCGGATGAAGCACAACGCGATCATCGGCAACATCGGCCACTTCGATAACGAGATCGACATGGCCGGGCTCAAGAAGGTGCAGGGTGTTCGCCGCGTGAACATTAAGCCGCAGGTCGATGAGTTCGTCTTCCCCGATGGCCACTCGGTCATCATACTCGCCGAAGGTCGCCTGCTGAACCTCGGCTGCGCGACGGGCCACCCGAGCTTCGTCATGAGCAACAGCTTCTCGAATCAGGTCATCGCCCAGATGGACCTGTGGCTGAGTCATCAGGGCAAGCCGACGCTATCCGGCGAGAAGTACCAGGCGGGCAAGGTGTACACGCTGCCCAAGAAGCTCGATGAGATGGTCGCCCGAATGCACCTCGACCAGCTCGGCGTGAAGCTCACGAAGCTCAGCCCCGAGCAGGCCTCGTACATCGGCGTCTCTGTGGACGGCCCGTACAAGCCGGAGCATTATCGGTATTAGTGAAGGCATCAGCACGGGTCTGCCGGTCATCGCTGGCCGGCAGGTCTTGCGTGCTGTTATAATGAGTTACCATGCAACTGACTCTCGAAGTCGAGCAGGAAGAGGACGGCCGCTGGCTGGCTGAAGATTCCGCACTTTCCGTCGTAATGGCCTACGGAGCTACTCGACAGCAGGCCATCGCCAATACGGAAGCACTGGCGCTGCGCGTGCTTGCCGAGCGACTTGAGAACGGTGAAGACATCCCACAAATCCCCATGCTTTTCGAGGACCTCTGACAACGAACCTGCAGAGCAAATGACCCTGGTATTGTTCTACCTACGCATCCGCGAGGTAGGCCAGCGCCTGGTCTTCTTCTCCGTCCATGACGATGCGGAGGGTGCGGCCTCCGGTGACGGCGGGGATGTCGATGACGTGGACGATTTCCTTCATCTCCTTTGCGTCCGGAACGATTTCTGTGAGGCAGTTGGGCGAATCGTGGAGGAAGGTCTCGTTGAAGCGGTTTCGCCGGTCGGTCGGGTAGAGCGGCAGATAGGCGATGTTTGCTTCGACAAGGTCCTGGAAGAAATGCGTGCCGTAGGAGACTTCCGGGATGTAGCCGTCGCGCTCGTACGCGACTTCGATCAGCATCTTCGCCTTGTTGATGTCGGCGTATGACACCGGCACGCCGAGTCGGATGTCGTTGCTGCCCCAGCGGCCGGGACCCATGAGTATGAAACTGCGGCCGGCGAGTTTCTCGTTGACCCGACCGATGACCCTGGCGACCGCTGTACGCTTGTTGCGCGTCGGCTGAGCGTCGTAGGCCCGGCCGTCCACGTAAACAACGAACTCGATTTTCTCGACAAGGCCGGTGCGGACGAACTTGCTTGCGGTGAAGATGGTCCGTTCGTCCGGCACATCGGCGGGGATGGTGATACGGCCGAAGTCCTTGCCCTGACTGAGCGTGCGGCATTGCAGCAGAAAGAGCTGTTTGCCGTCGTGCGCGAATTCGACATCCACCGGCAGGCGGTACGCGGTTTCGAGTTTTCGGAGGATGCTCTTCATCTGCGCGGCAAAGGAACCTTCCGCCATGAGCTTGTCGAAGGTGACGTAGAGCTGTGAGGGCTCGGCGTCGATGAAGGTGCCGGTCGGCGCGACAAGCATGCCTTCCTTGTTGACGGAGACGATTCGGTCCAACAGGGGAAAGTCCGCGGAATGGGCGAAGACCTGCTCGATCTTGATCGTTTCGAGCCGGTTCTTCTCCATGTTGATCACGTCGAGCGAGCGCTGGGCATGGGCGCGGATCTCCGCGACGTTCGATTCGTGGCGCAGCGTCGGCATACCGAGGGCGACCATTCGTGGAAATTCCGAGCCGACGCGATCGACCGCGCGCGTCCCCAGACCGGCCACGATTCGCACGAGCCCGTCTTCCTTCTTTATTCGCGGACTCCAGCGGTAGTCGTTTCGACTGAAGGCCACTCCGGCAAAGGCGGGAGCGAAGTAGGGGCCGAAGCGCGCTCCGACGACTTTCTGAATCAGCACGGCCATGTCTTCGTCGTAGTCCTGAAGGTCGTGTTCGCGGCGATAGAGCAGCGGATCGGGCCCCAGGGCGCTGGCGAAGACCTCGGCAATGGCCCCCAGCAGGGCCTTGAGGCGTTTTTCAAAGCTGCCCTGATTGGCCACGAAGATGCTGGCGTATTTTCCGGAGAATGCGGTACCGAATCGATCCTCCAGGAGACTGCTGGAACGAACGATCAGCGGGCTGCTACCGACGCGCTGAAGTACGACGCGAAGTCGTTCGACGATCCCCGATGGGAAGTCGGCATTTCGGAAGACGGACCGGATGAGGGGGTATTCCTTGCGAATCTCGTCCGGGGTTTTGTATTTTTGATTCTGGTACTGGCCGAAGCCGTTGAAGGCAATGAAGTCCTCGATGGCGTCGGATCGCAGGTAATACGACTCCGGGATGACGATCGACGGTTCCGTCGGTGCCGAGGTGACGGCACAAGCCGCAGGGGCGTCCACCGGCTGTGCGGGTTCGGCATAGGGTCGGACGCGCGGGCCCAGAAGGATGCGCGAGGCGAGAAACATGCCGGCCGCCTTGCCGCCGATGCGCCCCATGCCGGCTTCGGGGCCGATGATTCGCCCGACGATGTCCTCGAAGTCTCGAATCCGGAGGTGTTTCTTGGCGACGGCGATGAATTCGAGCTGGTCGCTGATGAGAAGGCGAATCAGGCCGACGCGAATGCCCATTGCTTCGTCCGGCGAGAGTTGCACTTCGCCTTCCGGCAGTGAACAAAACCTCCGAATCGTGTCTCCGAGAAGTCGAAAGGTAAGTGAGCCCAGCGAGACGATGGCCCGCAGCTTGTCAGCCTCCTCGCGTTTCAGCGCCAGGTTGACGATTTCGTCAATCTCGTGAACGGAGAAATGCTGGGCGGCGTAGCGACGCGTCAGTTCATTGACGAGATCACGCTCCTGTTGGTCGCCGCGGGGGGCTTCGGCGACGTTGGGGTTGCCTGCTGCGTGCGATTCATTGCCCGCCGCATTGCGCGCTTCGTCGTAGACCTGCTCGATGCTGACGGTACCGCGCTCGTGAAGCTCGATGAGAAGCTGGCGGAGTATCCGATCGACCAGGTGCGGCTGGAGCGTCAGATGCTCGTCGAGCCGGTCGAAGGATTCCGTGCGCTTATGGCTTCCTGACGCGTCTTGTTCCATGAATGCTCCTATCTGAGCATAGTTTGTGGTACGCTCCTCGGTTTTGCACTCCGGCGGCGAAGGAAAGTTTTCTACGGGGGCGACCCGCCCGCTGGGCCGACGCAAGTAGCGGGTGCAACGGCAGCCGTGAGGTGCATAATGTGATACGTGGTCATCCGTTCCTCGGTCCTCGGGGCGAACTGAACGAAATCGAGGTCCTCTCTGGGCGATTCGAGACAGTTACCCGATTCTAACTTTCCATAGAGTCGAGATTTACAATCGAAATTATCCTGTGGAATGCCGCCATTGCAGAAGCGCCGATACTCAAGTAAACTGGCCCTGCTCCGGGCGGTTCGGCGGAGGCGGACCCGCCGCCGGCCCGAGTAAGGTGGTAGGCAAACCAGACGAGAGGAGTGACTTGGCGTCACATGATTAAAGTTCGGCCCCGGCCCAATGAACCTGTGCAGCAGTTGATGCGACGATTGAAGAAGCTTTGCGAGCGAGAGGGCGTTCTTCGCGAAATGAAGCGCACGGCCTACTACGAGAAGCCCTCCGACCGGCGACGCCGAAACATGCGCAAGTCCAAACGGCGCGTTCAGAAGTTCGGCGAACCCATCACTCAATAGTCGCCGGCGCCTTCCGCGAATTACTCGCTGTCCCCCACGATCTATTGCACATGATTATCCGCGCGATTCGGAAGCCATGCGGGGTTTTCCCGGCGCTCGCTCCGCGCTGATAAAAATTCCACAATTTTTTACGAGGTAACACCCTTACCAGGGCCATTCCCAACGCACCTTGCGCCCTTCGGAGGCCTGTAGTTCAGGCGGAGTTGTTCCGGCGTGTTCGAACGGGTCGGCTGCTTGTGCCAGCCAGTTTCGCCAGGCGCGGGCATCGTGGTGGTGGGTACGGCCGGTGAGGGCAATGAGTGACTTTTCGGCGGCGCGCTGGATGGCGAAGTCGTCTTCCTCCAGGACGTCGATCAGGGCCTGGGGCACGGGTGACTGCGCGAAATAGGCCAGGGTGTCGATGGCGGTCAATCGAACGTTGCGATCTTTGTCGCGCGCCAGTCGCTCCAACAGGGTCTGTACAATATCGGTTCGCTGATGTTCTTCGAACGCGCGCGAATCTACGATGGCGAGCAGCAATTTGGCGGCTTCCCAGCGCACCGGGCCGTTTGCCGGGCGGACGTCTTCAATTGCTCGGGTGCTGCTGGCGAGAAGCTTCAGCGTCGTCGGCACCTGCTCGGCTCCGGCGACGGGGATCAGGGCCTTGACCGCGGCGCACCGGACCATGGCGTTTACATCGGTTCGGGCGATTGTGTCATAAACTTTGATGGCCCAGTCTGACTTGCCGTCGCTACTGGCCGCGAGGCCTCTGACGCCCTGTCTGCGCTCGTCTGCGTTCTCGGCTTCGAGCGCCATGTTGAGATATTCCTGCGAAGACTTCGGTCGCTTGAACCAGTTCCTGTTGGTCGAGGAGGAGCATCCGTGCAGTTGCAGGAGAAGCGGAAGCAATAGAAAGAGCGCGAGCGACGACTTGATGGTGACAGGTACTGTTGCACCGGATTGCTGCCGAGGCAATTGTGTACGAAGCCCTCGCGAAGCGGAAAGCCGACTCGGAGAGTTGAATCGTGATTCGTCCAGTTTGATCACGTGAGCATCCCCAGCAGCATCGATGAAACCGCTATGAGGCGACCGTCGCAACGTCGTGTGTAAGGAACTGTTCCTGGGAAACCCAGGTGACGTTTACGACCGGATGGTTGAGAAACCTCTGTCCCAGTTCCTTGAATCTTTGCGGATTATCGCTGACATAGCAAGTCAGTGTTCCCGGGGCGGGTCCGGGGTTCAGGACGTCACGGTTTCGCAGCTTTTCCACGACCGTCGCAGCGGTTTGCTCGCCGGAATCGACCAGTCTTACATTCGGGCCGACGGCATCGGCGATTGCCTGCTTGAGCAGAGGGTAATGGGTGCAGCCAAGGATCAGTACGCGGGGATCAAGCTGTCTGATCGGATCGAGATAATCGTGAATGACGGCTCGGGTGATGGCATCCTCACAGCTACGGCCCTCTTCGACAAGCGGCACAAGAAGCGGGCAGGGCCGTTGGAGGAATCGCGTGGCCGCCTGGAACTTGGTCATCGCTTTGCGATAGGCGTCGGAGCTGATCGTCGCTTCGGTGGCGATGACGGCAATTGTGTTGCCCTCGGCAAGAAGAACGGCCTGCCGCGCTCCGGGCTCGACGACACCGATGACGGGGATCGGCAGTGTGTCTTCCAATTCGGTCAGGGCGATGGCACTGACCGTATTGCAGGCGACGACAATCATCTTGGGATCGAATCGCAGGAGGAAATCGCAATCCTCACGGGCGAATCGGCTGACGGTCTGCACGCTCTTGATGCCGTAGGGGACTCGGGCGGTATCGCCGAAATAGACGATGTTTTCATGTGGGAGGCGGCGGCGAAGTTCGCGTACGACGGTGAGTCCGCCGATACCTGAATCAAATACGCCGATACATCGCGGGTCGCCGTTTGCCATGAACCTACCCCGTGCAGCGAGTCGCCGACAGCTTCGGACGCCGAAAAAGCGTCCGCTCGTGGCGATCGTCAGATGACCTGTATAGTATCGGCGGGATCGTGAATTCTCAAAACTTCCGCTTCGATGGATTGCGAATCCGCGTCGATAGCGGTTACAATGCGGATGGGCCGCGATACAGGAGAACGAACAGCCATGGACGGCGCATCCGCAATGCTCGAACAAATGGACGATCGGATCGAGGGAGATACTGTCGAAGGACAGGGGCCGGCGTCGGACGCTGATGCGTCGGAGCGAGCCCGGCAGGCCGCGGCCGACGATGCGACTCCGATCGAGCCGCGACGGGTCGTTGAGGCGGTCCTGTTCGCGGCGGATTCACCGATTCCTGCGGCGAAGGTCGCCTCGATCCTCGGCGTGGGGAATGCCGCTGACGTACGCAAGCACGTGGCGGACCTGAACGAGGAGTACGAATCGCGGGGGCAGAGTTTTCGGATTGACGAGGTTGCCGGCGGCTATCAAATGCTGACCCTGCCGGTCTATAACACATGGCTGGCGAAGTTGCTTCGAGCCCGACAGGAAACGAAGCTGTCGTCGGCAGCGATGGAGACGCTGGCCGTCGTGGCTTACAAGCAGCCGGTTACGCGTGCGGAGATTGAGGCGGTTCGCGGCGTCGCGGCGGGCGAAATGCTGAATCGGCTACGTGAGATCAACCTGGTGAAGATCGTCGGCCGCGCGGAAGACCTTGGGCGGCCGCTGCTCTATGGCACCACGAAGCGGTTTCTGGAAGTCTTCGGCCTGGCTTCGTTGGAGGATCTGCCTCAAGTAGAGGCCCTGGCAAGCGGGGCGAAGTCGACCGCTGCGAAGACGACCACACAGGCCGCCGCGGCGGAATCGGTCGTGCCGGAGCAATCGCACGGTGCATCGTCCGATGACGAGGAACCGACCGATGGCGATAAATCGGGACCGCTCTTGACGCTCGTTGAAGGCGACGATGAGAGCGACAACGACCGCTCCGAAGCGTGAGCGGGTCTTCATGAAGTGTGCAGTGTGGAGCCGGCTCATTGCCGGTGAGTCGCTGGCCGATGGTCTGTTCCGCTCCGCGGATGTGCCGCATCCGTGCTCTGGCGAGCCAACGTAACAAGCGAGGGGGTCATGATGTCGAAGTCCATCTACGCGGGGATGGTGCTGTTTCTCGCGGCCGGCTCGGTCGCGCGTGGCGCGATTGGCGATACGTCCGCCGATGCCGTCCTCGGGCAGACCAACTTCACGGACAACGAGCCGAATCAACCATCGGGCGCGCCGACGGCGAGCAATCTGGCGCTGTCGAATGCGGCGCATCTGGCCATCGCACCGGACGGCCGGCTTTACGTTGCCGATGTGGATAATCATCGCGTGCTGAGCTGGCCGAGCGCCCGAAGTTTTTCGACCGGCGATTCCGCGGACCTGGTAATTGGCCAGCCGAATTTCACCAGCGCGATTCCGAACAACGGCGGCCTCAGCGCGAGTTCGCTCTTTCTGCCACAGGGCCTGTGCGTGGACGAGGCCGCGAACCTCTGGGTGGTCGACGCCTTCAATAATCGCGTACTCAAGTTCAACAATCCGACGAGCGACGCGACGCCTTTCGAAGCCGATCTCGTCATCGGCCAGCCGGATTTCACGAGCAACGCTCCGAACCTCGGCGGCGGCTTCATCGGCAACCACGTCGCCACGGCGGACTCGCTGGTCTTTCCCGGCCGTGTGCTCGTTCGCGGGCAGAGCGTCTGGATCGCCGACGCCGGCAACAGCCGCGTGCTGCACTACACGAACCCCACGACGAACAAGCCGTTTGCGGATCGCGTTCTCGGGCAGTACGGCGATTTCACCTGTCGCGTGAAGAACAATGACGGCACCTGCACAGAGAAATTCGGCGACGCACCCAATGCGGACAATCTGTTCAATGCGATCGGCCTCGCGCTGGCGCCGGATGGCACGCTGTATGTGGCCGACTGGAACAATCATCGCGTCCTGCGATATGACGATCCACTCGGATCGGATGCCACGGCGGACGGGGTGATCGGGCAGCCGGACCTCGACAGCGGCGATCCGAACAACGGTGGATTGGCGATGGGGTTGCAACTGCCGATCGACGTGGCGGTCGATGGGACCGGCAGTCTGTATGTCGCCGATGCAGGCAACAATCGTGTGCTGGTGTATCACCATCCGAAGACGGATGACATCGCCGACGCCGTTTTCGGTCAGCTCGACAATCTATCAACCGGCGACGCCAACCACGGGCTGGGTTTCTTCATGACCGATGCGGACGGACTGTTCGGCGCTTCCGGCCTGGCGGTGGATTCTGGGTGCAATGTCTATATCGCGGACACGGAAAACAGCCGTGTGTTGCGGTTTGATGCGCCGCTGCGATTGTGTGGCGATATGAACTGCGACGGAGAGCTGAATCTCGCTGACGTGGAGGCGTTTGTGCTGGCGCTGCTCGATGCCGATGCGTTTGCGATGACATATAAGGGATGCCCGGTCAGCAATGGGGATATGAATCAGGATGGCGAAGTGGACGCGGCGGATGTTCGGGCCTTCATCTGGCTGGTGGTGAGCCCGTAGCGAGAAGTCGAGACGAATGATGTTGTCCATTCGGAGCAATCGGGCCATGGCGGGGCAGAAGCGGACCGCATTCCGCGCGCCGGGTTTGACGCTGCTCGAATTGCTGCTGGTCGTCGGCGTCATTGCCCTGCTGGTGGCTGTGCTGCTTCCCTCGCTCAGCGGGGCGCGAGGGAAGGCGCGCGCGGTGGTTTGCCAGAGCAACCTTCGCGGGCTCATGTCGGCGATGCATGTCTATGGCGGCGGCGCCGAGGATGCGATCATCCCTTCGTATAATATGAGCGGCGTGAGTTTCAGTTCACGTAATGCACTGGACGGCTGGGGGCCGATTCTCGATCGGGGTCACTTCGCGATGGGTTCGCGCGAGATCGCGGGCAATCCCTTCGCCTGTCCGAACACGCTCGATATCGCCGGAATGGCGACCACGCAGACGGGGAGCAATCCAAACAATCCGAAGGGCTACATGGAGTGGCCGGCGGTGATGACACTGTCGCAGAACTTTGCCACGACGATTCCGCAATGGGGTTTTGGGAAGATCATCCGTGTGGGCTACTGGATTAACGGCGACAATCCCATCGGTCGGCCGGATGCGTTCATTCCGAACGTTCACTTTACCGGGTCGGTCGGTTACGGTCCGGACGCCGAGGGCAAGATCATGGGGCAGGGGCGGTTTTCGTTGATCCGATGGCCGTCGCGCTTGATCGGGCTGACGGACGGACTGTATGCCGGCAATCAGGAAGTGACGCGCATCGGCGACCGCAATCTGCGCATCGGGTATCGCCATCCGGGACGCGTCGGACGGACGAACGTGGCGTTCGCAGATGGCCATGTCGGGTCCATTGAGGGCGACGCCTTTCCTCGCAAGGCCGGTGAAGGCGGCATTCCGCTGGAGACGGTCCGCGCGGAAAACCTGGGCGAGCGACCGACGCTCTATACAGACCCCGAGCGGCACCTTGCATCGCCGAGTTCATCGCAATAGCAATGCCGTACTGGCCTGGCCACCGGAAGCGCGCTGTTACTCTACAGGACAATTGGGATGTATCTGCCGGAGCGATATTCCGGCGATTGCGATACGGGGTCGGACAATTCAACCTCTGCCCATCGGCGCATCAGCGCGTATCATGTCTCGCGGCGTCGCGGGAGATCAAGCATGGAACCCATCGCGCGAGGGCAGGGCACATGTCGAGCTTGAAAGTGTCGGGCGGCTTCCTTCTGGGCGAGGTGATTCTGTCGGCTGCGTGTTTGATCGGCGGGTGTACGATGCCGCTCGGCGGTCCGCCGATGACGCAGCAGGTGACGAAGGAAGATTTGCGGGAGAAGCTGGACCGGTTTGAAGACAGCTTCGAGGCCAATGTACGCGGCGCCGCCGAGGCGATGGTGCAGGCGGACGGCTCGCGCCGGATCAAGCGCTTGGCGCTGATCTGGCAGATGCGACTGATGCCGATGTTGCGAAACGCCATGGATCAGGACAATCCGCTGGGTGGTTTTCTGGATACCTGGACGCTCTGCGTACGGATGCGACAGTATCTGGCGGAAGGCGAGGGCAAGAACCTGTTTGGCCCGAACCAGAGAATCGCGGTGACGGCGGCGCAGGCGTGCGAAGCGGAGATCGAACAGGTCGGCGCGCTGATCCTGTCGCCGCAGATGTTCGACAGAGCGCGCGAACGCGTGCATGCGATGGCGAAAGATTTTCCCTTGCGCGGCGAGTTCAGCGGGACGGAGGTGCGCACCTCGCAGCAGGCGAGCGAGGAAGACGTGGTGTTGCGTGGCGTATTGGAATTGCCGCTGGCGCCTTTTCGCTGGTTAGGTGGTGTCGATGCGACGGCACAGTCGATCAAGGAATTCACGGCGGTAGCGGCGCGGCTGACGGACGTGGTGCAGGGACTGGCGGCCGATGCGAGGTTGCAGATCCAGCTGCTGTTGTTCGATACGGAAGATCTGGAGTCGGTGCAGAGCACGGTGGCGAGTCTTCAGAAGGTGTCGGACAGTTCCGAGCGTCTGGCGGCGGTATCAGAGAAACTTCCGGGCGAGATTCGCCGTGAGTTGACAGCGATGTTTGACGACATCGACGCGCGACAGCCCGAGCTGCGCAAGACGCTCGGCGAGACGCGGTTGTTGGCGGAGCAGCTCGATCCATCGGGAAAGAGCGTGGCCGTCGCGGGGGAGGCGTGGGCATCCACGGCGCGAGCGATTCAGGACATGGTGGCGAGTTTCCGTCAACCGAGGAATGGCAACGACGCAAGAAAGGCCGAGCCGACGCGACGTGTGGAAAGTCGGCAGGTGACAACGTCGTCGAGCGGCGCGACAGCGTTAGATGCGGTTGATGACGGCACCTTGCCGCCGGCTTACGACATCAACGATTATCGTCGCACAGCTGAAGCGTTAACCGAGACGGCGAAGGAACTGCAGAAACTGACGGCGGATATCAAGGAAATCAGCACTTCCGATGCAATATCGGCGCGGCTGGAAGAATTGTCGACGCAGGTACAGGGGCTCTTCACGGAATCGACGTCGAAAGCCAATGCCGTCACGGATCACGCGGCGTGGCGTGGATTGCAACTGATCCTGGTCGCGTTTGCCCTGGCGCTGGTCTATCGCCTGATTACGGTACGCTGGGGGCGTCCGCAGGCGCGGTGAACTCGCCGCGCACGGCGACGTTACTTCACGATCTTGAAGGTTACCTTGCCGTGGGTTTGCTCGGTGACGTGATAGCTGGTTCCTTCGAGCTTCAGTTCTTCGATGCGGCTGACGAGCGACTCGACATCGTAGGACCAGTCGACTTCGACGTTGCACGTTCCGCTGACTAATTCGCGCATGCGAACGGTCTGAACGCCGGTGACATCCCGCAGGGCGGCCTCAAATGTCTTGTATTCGTCTCGCGAGCAATTCTCCAGAACGACCTGTACGCTGCGGCGGACATTCTGGCGTTTGCGCCATGCTTCGCCGATCTCGCGAAGGATGCCGGGAACATGTTGCTCGGCGCAACGTCGAAGGGCGTCGTCCCCGGCGACATGATTGACGCTGGAGTACGTGGTGGAATAGCTGTTGGACATGAGCAGTTGGGCGGTGTCGGCGTTATAGGCGCGGATGTTGATCGTGGCGGTCCACTTGAAGAGCCGGACACCGGCGACTTCGCTCGAGCCGGCGCGTCGCGCTTCGGCGTTGCCGAAGATGACGACATCCGCGCGGAGCGAAGCGGCCACGGCGGCGAGTTTCTTCACGTCGTCCTTGAGCACGGCCAGGGTGATGTCGCGCTCGCGGGAATCGTCGATGCCCAGCTTGTCGATGAGCTGAAGACCGCGATCGAGGAAGAATCTTTCGATGACGCTCTGGCAGACGGCGTTGATCTTCGGCTGGGTTTTGCCTTCGGTATCGTTTCGCTCACTGACGATCACCATGCAACGCGGATTGTCTTCGGCTTCGATGGTATGCGCGAGGCGCGCCCATTCCAGTTCGAAGTCGGCTTTCGACACGATGGCCTTGATCTTGCAGATGCTGACGCCGTCGGCGAAGTGTTGATCGAGCACTTCGAACTGTTCGACGTAACCGAGCGGCTCGGATATAACCTTGTCATAAACCAGGGCGTAGTTGCCGGCCTGGGACTGGGCATTGATGAAGGCACCGCAGGCCTGTTCGACGGCGCGACGGAGGGCGTCGAGCTTCGCCTGTTCCATGGCATTGTCTGTTACGCCGGGGGCTCTGCCTTCAACGACAATAGGGCTAGACGTCGGCTCGGCGACGGCGGTCATCGCCGAGCAGGAAGCGGCGACCAGCAGTGCGAGCAATTCGAAACGCATGAAGCGACGATGGCGAAGACTGTGCATGATCGAAACCTTTCTGGCGCGGGTACTACTAAACAAGCTGCCCGGGCGAACGGCCTGATCTTAAACTGCCGACACAATTGATGGGAGAAGCAACAGGATGCTCTGACCTCAAATCCGGATTATTGACTGTAAGCTATTGCACTTTATGTAGTTATGTGCCTTCTGCTCCCTGGCTGTGCGACTGGACTAGGGCGGGCGAGAAGTTGGGAATCTGTAAGTGGCTCCCTTGAAAGCGCTTGAATGCGTCCTTTATAGTGGGTTGCTCGGCGGTGCGACCGGATTGGTTCAGGGATTCGGGGCACGCAGTCGATTAGCGTTTGTGGCGCGGTTCTCTATTCATTGTGCGTCGGATTGATTGCCATGTGCGCTGGCGCGGCCGGCGACCGATCCGGTGACCTTGAGCAGGCACGCAATCCATTGAGCGGACTTCATGCGTTGTGCGCCGTGTTCGGTGAGGCAAGAAGCCGACAGGTGAGAGTGGAATCCCAGAAAAGCATTCGTGAAATTCGTCACGAGAGGTTCGGGCGTCCGGCCTTCGTTGACAAAGACGTATCCGTACACGAGTTGGTGACTAGCAGCAGGAGAAGTGATGTTGACAGAGAGTGATCGAGCTTTGCGTTTCAGATATTTGCCTGGCGTGCTCTTGGCGTTGGCCGTGTGGTTGGCAACGTCGAGCATCGCCGGCGCGGAGGACGGCGCCGGGCCTCGTGGCGTCTCGGGTATTCCGTTTATCTGGTGGATCGCGCCAATCGGCTCGCTGATAGCGCTCTGGTTCGCCCGACATTTCTATCGGGACCTGATGTCCAAGGACGAAGGCGATGCGAACATGCAGCAGATCGCCAGTTATGTTCGCGAGGGCGCCTACGCCTACCTGTGGCGTCAGTACAAGGTCGTTACGGTCGTCTTTATCGTGCTGGCCGCCATTCTCTTCTACATGGGCTATGTGCTGCACGTTCAGAATGAGATCGTGTGGTTCGCCTTTTTGACCGGCGGATTCTTCTCCGGTCTTTGCGGCTTTTTGGGCATGAAGACGGCGACGAACGCCTCGCATCGAACGGCCGCGGGCGCGCGCGAATCACTCAACCAGGGTCTTGTCGTTGCCTTTCGCGCCGGCGCGGTCATGGGGCTTGTCGTCGTCGGCTTCGCTTTGCTTGACATCACCGGCTGGTTCCTCGCCCTGCGATGGCTGGGCGGCGGCATGTCGTTGACGGAGATCACGGTCATCATGCTGACCTTCGGCATGGGTGCTTCGACGCAGGCGCTGTTTGCCCGCGTCGGCGGAGGCATCTACACGAAGGCCGCCGATGTCGGTGCGGACCTCGTCGGCAAGGTCGAAGCCGGAATACCGGAAGACGACGCTCGAAATCCGGCGACGATCGCCGACAACGTGGGCGACAACGTCGGCGACGTGGCCGGCATGGGTGCAGACCTCTACGAGTCCTACGCAGGTTCGATTCTCGCCACCGCGGCGTTGGGCGTTGCCGCGGCGGTTTCGATGTTCGGCACGGATGCGAGCGGCCCCGGCTTCGATGCCGCCATGCGGCTGTTGGCCGTTCCGATGGTGCTCGCCGGCGTCGGCGTCATTCTTTCGGTCGTGGGCATCTATCTTGTTCGCACCCACGAAGGCGCGAACATGGCCCAGCTCATGCGAGCGCTGAATCGCGGCATCTGGGGCTCCAGCGCATTGATTGTTGTTGCCGCGGCGCCGATTTGCTATCTGCTTATCGAGAAGGGATTTCCTCAGCCGGAAGTCGGCGTGGCGCCGAGCTGGTGGGGCGTCTGGTCGGCGATTGTTTCGGGTCTGCTCGCCGGTCTCGTCATTGGAAAGATGACGGAAGTTTACACCAGCTACGACTACAAGCCGACGCGCGACCTGGCGGCGCAGGCCATCACCGGCCCGGCCACGGTCATCATCGGTGGCGTGGCGGAAGGCATGAAGAGCACCTGGGCCAGTCTCGCGACGGTGATCGTGGCGATTCTGCTGGCCTTTACTTTCGCGGGCGGCGGTGACAACTTCATGATGGGTCTTTACGGCGTGGGTATTGCCGCGGTCGGCATGCTTGCCACGCTGGGCATCACGCTGGCGACGGATGCCTACGGACCGATCGCTGACAACGCCGGCGGCAACGCCGAGATGACGCATCAGGAGCCGCATGTACGACAACGCACCGACGCGCTGGACGCACTGGGCAACACCACGGCTGCGACCGGCAAGGGATTCGCCATTGGTTCGGCGGCGCTGACCGCGCTGGCCCTGCTCGCCGCCTATGTCGAGGAAGTGCGTATCGGCTTCATCCATGAAGCCCAGGCCGTTGTCAGCAAGCTGGAGGATACGCAGGTCGGCGCGCCGATTTACATCGGCCACGGCAAGTTCGGCTATCGCACCGGCGCGGGCAAGGCACGGGAGAACTTCGGTTCGCTCATGTGCATCGACCGCGACCAGCTGCGCCGTCTTGAGAGCAACGGCGAAATCAAGCAAGGCGCTCTTTATAACGCGTCGGACTACTCGGCTGGTGAACTCAAAGACGAATTCGTGGGCCAGCTGAGAATTGCAGGCGAAGCGCTTCAGGTCGTGCCGGCGCGGCGGGCGTCGATTCAGCACTTCATGACGTTCTATAACGTGACGTTGATGAATCCGAAGGTGCTCTGCGGTCTCTTTGCCGGCGTGCTTCTCGCGTTCCTTTTCTGCGCGTTGACGATGAAAGCGGTCGGCCGCGCTGCGAACGAGATGATGCTTGAGTGTCGGCGGCAGTTCGCCAAAATGCGTGGCTACCTGCGGGCCAAGGGCCACGACGAATCGTACATCCGTAATCCGGACAACTGGCCGAGCACGCCGGTGGAGTTCGAAGGCAAGTACTACCCTGACTATGCCAACTGCGTGGCCATCTCCACGGCCGGCGCCCAGAAGGAAATGATCTTCCCCTCGCTGCTGGCGATCATCATGCCGGTACTGGTAGGGCTGGTCTTCGGTGTGGCAGGTGTCATGGGGCTGCTGGCGGGCGGGTTGGTCAGCGGTTTTGCCGTCGCCGTCTTCATGGCCAATGCGGGTGGCGCCTGGGACAATGCCAAGAAGTACATCGAAACCTTCGGCAAGATCACCGCAGGTATGGTCAAGACCGATGCGAAGGTTCGAGAGACGCTTCCGCCTGCCATTCGTGATGCAATCGTTGCCCGGGCAGAGTTGGCCGAGTCCGACGATGAAATTGTGTATGGCAAGGGCTCGCCGGATCATAAGGCGGGCGTCGTTGGCGACACCGTGGGAGATCCGTTCAAAGACACCTCGGGCCCTTCGCTGAACATTCTGATCAAGCTGATGAGCATGGTGAGCGTCGTGTTTGCAGGGCTTATCGTGGTTTACGGACCGCGCGTGGGCGCCTTCATCGGCCTCGGCGGCTGATTACCCTGCGTGCTTGCTAGAATTGTGTAGGATAAGCTATCGACCCGCGTGGGTGCGTGCCTGCGCGGGTCGAAGTTTTGGATGGGGAAAGCCATATGCCGGAAAAAGCCGTACGAGCCAAAGCCGTCAAGGCGCTCGCGAAGCAGCGTGCCGCGAGCCCTGCGTTGACGGTTCGCCCGCCGGCGACGCGTTCCACGGAGGCGGCGCAACAGTTTGCGATTGAATCGGCCCGCCTGATGTTCGACGCGAAATGCGAGGATGTGGTGGTGCTGGACCTTCGCGGGGTGAGCCCGATCTGCGATTTCTTCGTGATTGGCACGGGCACATCGGATCGGCAGATGCGCGCCGTGGGGGACCACATCGAACAACTCGGCAAGGCGCAGAATGACCCACCGTATGGCGTGAGCGGCACCGAGGAGGGCGCCTGGATCATTGTGGACTTCGTGGACGTGGTGATTCACCTGTTTGATGCGGAGCATCGGATCTACTACGACCTGGATTCGCTCTGGGGTGATGGGCCGAGTGTGGAGTGGAAGAAGAAATGATAACGGGATGTCTGTCTTGGGAATGCGGATTTATTGAATGGCCGCATCCCGGTGGAATCGCGAACGATAACCACGTGGTATGAAATCACTCCTTGCACAGCTTAGCGCCGCGGTTTCCGAGGCGATGCGGCGCGCGCTGGGGGACACGGCGGCAGGGGCGGATTCGCTGGTTGCGCCGGCGAAGGACGCAAAGTTCGGCGATTATCAGTGCAACGCGGCGATGGGGATGGCCCGGAAGCTCGGTGCCAAGCCGCGCGACGTGGCACAGCAGATCATCAATGCGCTGGATGAATCGGCGCTGGCGCTCATCGATAAACCGGAAATCGCCGGACCGGGGTTTATTAATCTTCGATTCCGGCAGTCATTTCTTGAGGCCGCCGTCGGCTCGATCCCTGCCGCGGTCGATTCGGACCGACTGGGCATCGAGGCCGTTGAGGCCGCGGATCGACAAACCGTGGTAATCGACTACTCCTCGCCCAACGTGGCGAAGTCGATGCATGTGGGCCATCTACGCGGCACGATCATCGGAGATACCATCGCCCGAACGCTCGCCTTTGAGGGGCATGAGGTGATCCGTCAAAACCATCTCGGCGACTGGGGTACGCAGTTCGGGATGGTCATTCTCGGCATGTGGCATGCGGCGATGGCACGGCATCGCGGTGAAGGACCGCAGTATCTTCAACGCGCGCTTGCGGAGCTTCGAGCCGCTGAAGCCGGCGGACAGGATGCCAAACTTGCCCACCTGCGAATGCTCACCGAACGATCCAGTGCTGAGTACGAGGCCGACCGGGACGGCTCGAAAGTTTTCGGCCCTTTCCTCCAGGAATGTCGCCGTGCGCCGCTGCTCTCACTGGCAGACATCGAGGCCGGCTATCTGTACATCAATGCCCTGGACAAAGCGGCGGCCGGGACCGAATTCGCCGAACGGCTGGGCATTTCCAAAGTCATCACAGCCATGATGCAACGGGGGGATACGCAGGAGCAGCTTGCGCGCGAAATCGCGATCGAAATCACACTGGCGGAGTGCAACCAGCTCTATCGACGTCTCGGCGTGTTGCTTTCCGACGGGGATGTCCGTGGCGAAAGCTTCTACAAATCGTTGCTCTCCGGCGTCGTTGATGAATTGCAGCTCGCGCTCAAGGAGCCGAAGGCGGTAGCCGCCGGATTGCGCGCCGTGTGCCGGCTCGATCAGGGTGCGATCTGCGTTTTCCTGGAGAAGCCCGACGGCTCGCCGGCGTTCAAGGGGCCGCAGGGCGACCCGCTTCCCATGTTGATACAAAAATCAGACGGCGCCTCGCTCTATGCGACGACGGACGTGGCGGGGGCGCTCTTTCGCATGGCGCATTCCACGCGGCATCCGATCAAGTTGCATACGGAGAAGCTTGCGGCGGCGCTTCAGGGTCTGGGCGGGGGACTGGGGGCTGATCGGGTGATTTACGTTGTCGGCGCACCGCAGAAACTGCACTTCGAGATGTTTTTCGCGACAGTCCAGGCGCTTGGCTGGACACACAAGCCCGTCGGTGGAGATGTGCGATTGGAGCATGTCTCGTTCGGCTCCGTCCTTGGCGATGATCGCAAAATGCTGCGCACACGAAGCGGCGAGTCGGCCAAGCTCGCCGATCTGCTGGATGAGGCGGTTCAGCGTGCGGATGCGCAAGTGCGTGCGACGGAGGCCGATGCGGATAAACGTCGTGGATTTGCCGAGGATGAAATCCGGCAGATTGCGGAGACCGTGGGCATCGCCGCGGTGAAGTACGCCGATCTCTGCCAGAACCGCAACACGGACTACGTCTTCTCCTGGGAGAAGATGATGTCCCTGCAAGGCAATACGGCGCCCTACATGCTGTACGCCTATGCACGGATTCGCTCGATTTATCGCAAGGGTGCGGAGACGGGCCAGGTAGGCGGCGATCTGTCCGCTGCGCCGATTCAGTTGGACCATCCGGCGGAGCGGGCGCTGGCCATGCGAATCGTGCAGTTTCCCGAGACGATCGATGCAGTGGGCGAGCATTTGCTGCCGAGTCTGCTCTGCGAATACCTGTATGACCTGGCAGGGCGATTTATGTCTTTCTATGAGTCGTGTCCGGTCTTGCAATGTGAGGACGCACGATTGCTGGCATCACGTCTGCGGCTCTGTGAGCTAACGGCTCGGGCGCTCAAGCTGGGGCTGGGGCTGCTCGGCATTTCGACGCTCGAACGGATGTAAGAAGCATCGCTAAGTCACATCGTTGGAACGACGGACGGGGTATTGCTACGCGCGAGCTGGTTCGCGATGGGAGTGAGGTGTGTTCAACTTTGTCTGGTTGGGGTGAAGCAACAGGGGATCGGCGATTCCGGCGTCGAGGAAGCCGCGGTTGCGCGTGGCACAGCCGATGCAGCCGCCGCAGGGTTTGCTGCCGCTGGAAATGCAGGACCAGGTGAGTTCGAAGGGGGCCTTGAGCCGCTTGCCGAGGCGGATGATGTCCGCTCGCGACAATTCGAGCAGCGGCGTTTCGAGTGTAATGCGGCGATACGGATAGGCAACGATCCATGACTGCTGCAATACGTGCATGAAGTCTCGTGAGTAATCGGGAAAAACCCCTGCGGTTCGCGGGCCGGGCGGGCCGAGGCATTCGCTCGCGCCGAGAAAAATGGACGACGCGCCGAGCTGCGTCGCCCAATTGAAGGCGGCCGCGGTGAGAGAGGCGATCAGACCGGGGATGTAAGTCTTCGACTCGGCGTCGTTCATCGCGAGCACGTCTTCAATCTGCTTCTTGCGATTGATTCGCGAACTTCCGCCGATTTCCGCGAAATGGGGCATCTCCACGACGAGACGATGTGCGGCCTGGAAATGTTCGGCCTGCTTGTCGAAGAGTTCGGCCTCGCGCTCCGCGGCACGATGTCCGAAGCGAACGTGCAACAAAGACAGATCATGCTCCGCCGCGGCGACCGCAGCGAGAACGGCGCTGTTGAGGCCACCGGAGGACAGGACGATTGCGTTTTTCTTCGCCATGAGTCTGCTCGCCTGGGTTCTCCCGATGCGCTTATCGGCCGGGCGAGGCGACACTTTCAGTTTTGAGTTCGCGGGCCGTGGTTATGGGTCGATCCATCGGATCGAAAGCCGGCTATCAGGGCGAATCGGCCGGTGTCGGCGCCGTCGCGGCGGTGGGAGTAGAAGCGATCGTCGGTCATCGTGGAGTGTTCGGCGATGTGAATGCGCCCGGCCTGCACGCCGTTGTCGATGAGCTGGGTGGCGATGGCCTGGCGCATGTCGAATCGCCATTTTGAACCATGCGGGTGGAAGAATCGCTCGGCGCCTTCGAGGCGGGACAGGGCAATGCGGCGGACATCTTCGCCGACTTCGTATTCGTCGGGCCCGGCGCAAGGGCAGATGCCGGCGAGAAGTTGCACCGGGTTCACGTCGAATTCGTGCTGCAGGGCCATGACCAGTTCGGCGACGATGTGCGTGACCGTGCCACGCCAGCTTGCGTGGGCCGTGCCGAAGACGCGGCGGGCGGGGTCGATGACGACGACGATCGGGCAATCCGCTGAGAATTGAATGACCGGCACGTCGGGCAGGTCGCAGACGAGACCGTCGACGTAGCGAATGGCGTCGTGACGGCCTTCGCGGCCGGCGCCGACGTCGTCGGGCAGGATGCGCAGAATGTGTGGGCTATGTACCTGATCCGGCGCGGTGAGTTTCTCGAAGGGAAGACCGAGGTGTGTGCAGACCTTCCGGCGTCGCTCGACGGCGCCGTCAGCTTGCGGACCGCGGTGAGGGGCCATGTTCCACGGGCGCGTGGTGACAGCGTGGACGAAGCCGGGGATTTCACGAAGCGCGGGAAAGTGCAGAAGCGCGGTGTCCTCAAGAGGTTCACTCTCGAGGGGAGCGAGCTTCGGCAGATTGGGTTCGAGCTTCATGCTCACGCGGAGAACTCCGGGCAGCCGACGGATTGCTATCCGCGGGCATTATACTTTCAGCAGCACTTTCATCGTGCCGGGCTCGGCGGCAGCGGCGAGGGCCTTGTCGGCGTCGGCGAGCGTGAAGGTGCGCGAGATCATGCCGGACACGTCCACCTTCTTCGCGGCGAGCATGGCGAGGGCATCGTGCATCGGACCGCAGCGGCTTCCGAGCAGGGTAATCTCGTTGACCACGAGGTCGGTCAATTCGACCGGCTCACGTGCGGCGCAGGTCGTTTTCATCACGATGGCGCCGCGCGGGCGCACGAGCTTGAGCGCCAGCGGCAGACCCTGCGGTGAGCCGGTGCACTCGACGACGATGTCGTAATCCGCCCATGGGTTGACTTCGTCGATCCGCACATTGCGAATGCGTCGGCGGTCAAGGAACGCAAGCGTGGCGGGGTTTCGACCGATGGCGGTGAGTTTGCAGCCGGTGGTCGCGAGGACCTGGGCGACGAGCAGGCCGAGGCGGCCGGTGCCGAGGACGGCGACATTGGTGCGGCTCTCCAGCTTGACCTGTCGCGTGACCTGAATGGCGGCGGCGAGGGGCTCGGCGAAGACGGCTTCCTCGTCGGTTACGGAAGCCGGCACCTCGATGCAGTTTCGCTCGGGCAGGCAGACGAATTCCGCGAAGGCGCCGGCGCGGCCGCAGATGCCGAGGACGGTACGTTTGCGGCAATGATTGGCGAGACCGCCCTGGCACATATCGCACTTGCCGCAGACGCAGTTGATCTCGCCGACGACGCGCTTGCCGGCCAGGGCCTTGCCGCCATCGACGACCGTGCCAACGAATTCGTGGCCGATGATCCGCGTAGCGTCCGGCGCCCCTGCCGGATGTGAGTCGCTCGCATAGCCCTTGATGATTTCCAGATCGGTGGCACAGATGCCTGCGAGCTTGACGGCGACGAGCACCTCGCCGGGCGGCGGCGCGGGCTGCTGGACCTCACGCACGGCGGCCGCTCCATTTTCCACGATGACGGCTTTCATGGGGGTAGAGAAACATCGAAACGCTGAAAAGTCAAAGCATAGCGAAGCGGCAAGGGGAATTGGGTTTGCGGATTTCGGATTGAAATCCATCACCGGCTGACAACCTACGGGTTGCTGAGCCAGCTCAGGTTGAGCTCGACGTGCTCGATATGTGTCAGCCGATGGGAGAAGACGACGTGGATGCGGCCGTTGCGGGTTCGGCAGGCGCTGGGGTAGGAGAGTTGAGGGTCGCCGGCGGCGAGTACTTTCGGCGGTGACCACGTACGGCCGTCATCGGTGGATCGGGCGGCGACGAGGGGGCTGCGCTCGGTGGGGCTGTCGTTGTAGATGGCCAGGAGCGTGCCGTCGGTCAGGAGGATGAGTTCGAGGCCGCTGTTGGGGTTGGGAAGGTTCGGGCACTTGCGGAGCGACCAGGTCTTGCCGCCGTCGGTGCTGCGGCCTTCCCAGGTTTCGCCTTTCTTCCCGCTGGATCGCATGTGGGAGAGCAGTGAGCCGTCGGACAGTTCGACGACGGCCGGTTGCAGGTTGTTGTCGAAAGGTGTCACCAACACGTCACCAGATTGCCAGGTACGGCCGCGGTCATCGCTGATCCAGAACTGTGAGGCATAAATCGCCTGTTGATAGGCGGGCAGGAGCCAGCGGCCGTCGCGAAAGATGATGGGGTGGTGGCGGATCATGGTGCAGACCGTGGAGAGGGCGTCGTGGGGCGCGTCCCAGGTGTGGCCGTCGTCGGCGCTGGTGCGGACGATGACGCGGCCGAGGCAGAACTGATCGCCGAACATTTCGACGTGGAAGAGGTGGATGCGTCCGGAGTCGTCCGCGAAGAGAACAGGGTTGGCGTCAGCGTAATCGGGTTTGTCGGCAACGATGGTCGGCTGGGTCCATTCATTCGAGCCGAGCGGGCGGCGCGAGAGGAGGATGACGGTGTCGGGTGCGAGTTCGCGGGCGCCGGCGCCCCATGCGCAGAGGAGGTCGCCGGCGGGTGTTTCGATGATGGTGGCTGCGTGGTTGTAGGGGTAGCGGACGGGGTCAGTGGGGATGGGTTGCGAAGCGAAGTAGGATGGCTCGTCGGAGCGTGTGACAGGTGCGTGCGCGGGTGTCGGGTGCGTAGAGATTTCGCAGTCATGCGTGGCGTCACAGGCGGAGACGAGGATGACAAGTAAATGAAGGATGGAGCAACGAGAACGATTGAGATGGCGGGGTGCTTGCCGGTCCTGTTGCATGGTGGGTTTTTAAGTGTGGATGCGAGCCGGGGCAAGGGTTGAGCGCGCTTATCGGACAGGGGTCGTGGGTTCTGCGGCGGAGATGCTGCTATCTTCGGCGAGCGGCTGGGCTTAAACTCATCGGCAGCTTGTTGCGGGCCGACTTTGAAGGCGGAGTTCGTTACCGGTGATGAGCCGGCTCCACATTGGGATGATGCCACACTGGGATGGCGCCGCACACGCTGTGTTTTCCAACGAGATCGAGGGCGGGCATGTTGAAAGTGATCTGCGTCTGCGGGGCGCGGCCTAATTTTATGAAGATCGCGCCGCTGATGGAGGCGTTTGCGCGGACGGGCCGCGTGCAGGCGCTTCTCGTCCATACGGGGCAGCACTACGACGAGCGGATGAGCGAGCTTTTCTTTCGCGATCTGGGCATTCCCGAGCCGGATATTAATCTGGAAGTGGGTTCAGGCAGCCATGCCTCGCAGACAGCGGAGATCATTCGACGGTTCGAGCCGGTGGTGCAGGCGCATCGGCCGGACTGGGTGATCGTCGTGGGGGACGTGAACAGCACGATTGCCTGTGCGCTGGTGGCGGTGAAGCTGGGGGTGAAAGTGGCGCACGTGGAGGCGGGGCTGCGGAGTTTTGATCGGACGATGCCGGAGGAGATCAATCGACTGCTGACGGACGCGATCAGCGACATCCTTCTGGTGAGCGAGCCGAGCGGCGTGGAGAATCTGCGGCGCGAGGGGGTGGACGACGATAAGGTGCATTTCGTCGGCAACGTGATGATCGACACGCTGATGAAGAACCGTGAGCGGGCGGACGCGTCGAAGGTGTTGGAAGAGATGGGTCTGACGCCGCAACAGTACGCGGTGGTGACGCTGCATCGGCCGAGCAATGTCGATGATGCGGCGACGCTGGGTTCGATCCTCGATGCGTTTGAAGCGATCGCTCGGGACATGCCGATCGTGTTTCCGATGCACCCACGGACACGAAAGAACATGGCGGCAATGGGACTGGGAGCGCGCATCGAGAAAATCGCGGGTTTCAAAACGCCGGAGCCGCTGGGGTATCTCGATTTCCTCAAGTTGATGGCGGAGTCGGCGCTCGTGATGACGGATTCGGGCGGAATACAGGAGGAGACGACGATCCTTGGCGTGCCATGTCTGACGCTGCGGGAGAATACCGAGCGACCGGTGACAATCCATGAGGGGACGAATCAGCTTTGCAAGCCGGACGCGAAGAGCATATTGCAGGCGTATCATTCGTTGGGCGGTGCGAAGCGGGAGCTTGGCGGTCCCCAATCGAGCCGGCGGCCGGCGCTTTGGGATGGCAAGGCGGCGGAACGGATCGCGGAGATTTTCTGCAAGCTTTGATCGATGACAAAGAAAGCACTCATCACCGGGATCACAGGGCAGGACGGCAGCTATCTGGCTGAGCTGCTTCTGTCCAAAGGGTATGAAGTCCACGGACTGATCCGGCGGTCGAGCAGCTTCAACACGTCGCGCATTGAGCATCTCTATCACGACCCGCACGACAAGAATGCGATGCTGTTTCTTCATTATGGCGATCTGACCGACGGCGCGAGTTTGCGAAACGTGCTGAACGTGGTGGGGCCCGACGAGGTATATAATCTGGCGGCGCAATCCCACGTTCGGCTGAGTTTTGATCAACCGGTCTATACGGCGGAGACGGGGGCGATCGGGACGCTGCAACTGCTGGAGGCGATTCGTGATACGCAGGCGCCGGCAAGATTTTATCAGGCGGGCAGCAGCGAGATGTTCGGCAAGTCGGCTCCGCCGCAGAATGAGGCCACGCCGTTCTATCCGAGAAGCCCCTATGGTTGCGCGAAGTTGTACGCGCACTGGCAGACGGTGAACTATCGCGAGGCGTACGGGCTCTTCGCATGCAATGGCATTTTGTTCAATCATGAGAGCCCTCGGCGGGGGGAGACGTTTGTCACGCGGAAGGTCACGCGTGCGGCGACACGGATCAAGGAGGGGTTGGAAACGAAATTGTATCTGGGCAATCTCGACGCGAAGCGAGACTGGGGCTATGCGGGGGATTATGTCGAGGCGATGTGGCGAATGCTTCAGCAGGACACGGCGGATGATTATGTGATCGCTACGGGGCAGGTGCACAGCGTGCGGGAACTTGTGGAGCAGGCGTTTGGGCTGGTGGGGCTGAATTGGCAGGAGCATGTCGAGCATGATCCGCGGTATCTGCGGCCGACGGAGGTGGATGAACTCTGCGGCGACGCGAGTAAGGCGCGGAACAAGCTGAACTGGCAGCCGAAGGTGGCATTCGCGGAACTGGTGAAGATGATGGTGGAGCACGACTGGAAACTTGCGAAAGAAGAGCGAGTGATCGGCGAGCATCGGGCGAAACAGAAATAGGGTGGGCATTACCCGTCATTTGTTTTCATGGCGATGGACCTGACTGATCTACGAATTATTGTCACCGGCGGGGCGGGGTTTCTCGGGAGGTATGTCTGCGCGGAGTTGGAGCGGGCCGGCGCGGCGAGAGAGCGCATCCTGGTGCCGCGGCGCTCGGATTATGATCTGACGCAGGCGGATGCGGTCACGCGGATGTATGACGACATGCGGCCGGACGTGGTGATTCATCTGGCGGCGGAGGTGGGGGGCATCGGGGCGAATCGGGCAAATCCGGGACGATTCTTTCATGCGAACCTGGCGATGGGGCTGCACTTGATCGAACAGGCGCGGGTCGCCAAGGGTAGCACCGGCGTCTTGCCGGTCGATTCACGCGACTCTGTCGGCATCAAGAAATTCGTCATGGTGGGAACGGTCTGCTCGTATCCAAAGCATACACCGGTACCGTTTCGGGAGGAGGAACTCTGGAACGGCTACCCGGAAGAGACGAACGCGCCGTATGGAATTGCGAAGAAGGCGCTGCTGGTGATGTTGCAGGCGTATCGGGCGCAATATGGATTGAATGGCGTCTATTTGATTCCGGTCAATCTGTACGGGCCGTGGGACAACTTCGAACTGGAGACGAGTCACGTCATCCCGGCGATGATTCGTAAGTTCGTTGAGGCGAAGGCGGCAGGGGCTGGCGAGGTCGTGCTTTGGGGGACAGGGGCTGCGAGCCGGGAGTTTCTGTACGTCGAGGATTGTGCACGGGCGATTGTGGTTGCGACGCAGAGCTACGACGACGCGGAGCCGGTGAATGTGGGTACGGGACTGGAGATTACCATTCGCGCGCTGGCGGAGAAAATTCGCGGAATCGTCGGATATGAAGGGCAAATTGTCTGGGACGACAGCAAGCCGGACGGGCAACCGCGGCGATGTCTGGATGTGAGTCGTGCGCGCGAGCGTTTTGGTTTTAAGGCAGAGATGGCGTTCGACGAAGGGCTTCGGCGGACCGTGGCGTGGTATTGTCAGCGTTTGGGCATCCTACTTTGAGCAGCGACCGGAAGTAGCATGGATTCGCAGATCATCACGTTGACAGCCGAGGAGGCGATCCCGGACGCATCAGATGGCCGCTGGTGGGTCGCGCACACGAAGCCGCGAAACGAAAAGGCGCTGGCGACGGACTTGCAGGGGCTCGGCATTCTCAGTTACCTGCCCCTGCTGGAGCGGCGCACGCGCAGCCGGCGCACGCGTCGGCTGAGTCGGAGTGTGATTCCGGTTTTTCCGAGCTATCTCTTCTTCAGGGCGACCGAGGAGGAGCGGCACCGGGCGCTCAAGACGAACCGAATCGCCAATCTTCTCGCCGTCGGTCGTCAGGATGAACTCGTGGCGCAATTGCGGCAGATTCACCATGCCCTGCTTGGCGGAGTGCCGATGCGATGGCACGCCGAGCTGAGTGCCGGCGAGTGGGCCCGGGTGGTGGAGGGGCCCCTGCTGGGGGTAGAAGGCGTGGTCCTTCGGCGATTGTCGAAGGTCCGGCTGGTACTGAACGTCACGATGCTGGGCCAATCGGTGAGCGTCGAGGTATCGGACGAGGTCCTCGAACGAACGGACGCACCGCAACTCGCGGGCTCATAGTCCCATTAAGATCGCCTCAGCCAAGGCCCCCAGTGAGCACCAGCCGCCAGGTTGGAGCATTCAATCCTCAATACCCGCTGTAACCTGTTTTTGGACATATGGTAAGGTGCTGTGGACGCCTCGGCGGATACAACGCAGGCTGCGTCATCCCGGTCGGGCCGCACTTCGGCTTTGATTCTGCTTTGCATTCCCTCTCAAACCGGCCTGCGGCGAGATTCGTAGCAAACCAGCGGCAGGAATGTGGGGATGCCGTCTGCCTTTCGGCCTGTAGTTCTCACAGGGTAGAACCGATATCATGGGTGCCCTCGGACGGGCGCGGATTTCGTGCGCAAGTCCAGATTGGACAAGCAATTCCGCAAATCGACGCCCGACGGCTGACGGGGACGGAGTCTGCCCTGAGGGAGAGGGGATGAACTGCTCGTCCTGGTGTATCGTGAATCGGCCGAAGCGTAGTGGCGTCGTGTCGGCAGGAATCGACCGGCAGGGGAAGTGAAGGAGTCTTGGTCATGCGAATCAGTGTGGTCGGTACCGGGTACGTGGGGCTCGTGGCGGGGGCCTGTTTCTCCGACGTGGGTAACCATGTCATCTGCGTGGACGTGGATGAGAAGAAGGTGAATGCCCTGAAGCGCGGGGAGATTCCGATCTACGAACCGGGACTCGCGGAAATAGTGCAGCGAAACATGAAAGCGGGGCGACTTGAGTTCACGACGAAGCTTTCTCATGCGGTGGCGAACTCCTCGATTATCTTTCTCGCCGTGGGAACTCCGCAGGCGGACGATGGAAGTGCCAACCTTGATGTGCTTCTTTCGGTCGCGGGCGAGATCGGCAAGCTGATGGACGGCTATCGGATCATCGTGACGAAGAGCACGGTGCCGGTGAAGACGCACAAGTTAGTCACCGAAGTCATTCAGAAAGTGACACGTCATCCGTTCGATGTGGTGAGCAATCCCGAGTTCATGAAGGAAGGCGCGGCGGTGGAGGATTTCACCAAGCCGGACCGGGTGGTGATCGGCACGACGAATCCTGAAGTGGTTGAAATCATGAAGCAGCTCTACGGAGCTTTCATGCGAAAACAGGAACGGATTCTGGTGATGGACCCGGCCAGCGCGGAACTGACGAAGTACGCGGCGAATGCCTTGCTGGCGACGAAGGTTTCGTTCATGAACGAGATCGCGAATCTCTGCGAGCGCTACGGGGCGGACGTGGAACTGGTGCGGGCGGGCGTCGGTTCGGATTCGCGGATCGGGCATCCGTTCTTGTTTCCCGGCGTTGGGTACGGAGGGTCGTGTTTTCCGAAGGATGTGAGCGCGCTGATCTTTATGGGCAAAGAGGTGAGCTACCTGCCGCTCATCTCGCAGGCGGCGCAGGACACGAACCAGAAGCAGCGGCGACACTTCGCACAGCGTGTGATCGACCATTTTTCGGATCGCAAGGACGGTGTGACGCTCGGCGTCTGGGGATTGGCGTTCAAGGCACGCACGGACGATGTGCGCGAAGCGCCTGCGGTTACGGCGATTCAGATCTTTCGGGATCACGGAATGAAGATTCGCGTTCACGATCCGGAGGCGATGGAAAATGCCCGGAAGGACCTGGGCGATGACGGCATTTCCTACTTTGATGACTGCTACGAGGCGATGCAGGACTGCGATGCACTGGTAATCTTTACGGACTGGCAGGAGTTTCGCGGGCCGGATTTTGAGATGATGAAGAAACGTCTCAGGCGGCCGGTGATCTTTGACGGTCGCAATTTGTACGATCCGGAGTTCATGAAAGCGCATGGATTCGAGTATCACAGCGTGGGTCGGCCGTCGGTGAAGTGAGAAAATGGGCCACACGAGAAACAGCTGATGCAAACGATACTGGTAACCGGCGCGGCAGGGTTCATCGGCTCTCACCTTTGTGAGCGGCTGCTGGCGTCGGGCCGTCGCGTGGTCGGCCTGGACAGCTTTGACGCCTTCTACGATCCGACGATCAAGCGGAAGAATCTGTCGACGTGCCTTTCGAATGCGAACTTCAAGCTGGTCGAGGGAGACATCCGCGACCAGGCGAAGGTTGAATCGGCGATGAGCGGCTGCGAGTTCGTCGTGCATCTGGCTGCGCGGGCGGGCGTTCGGCCGTCGATTGAGAATCCGCTGATCTATCAGGATGTCAACGTGGGCGGAACGTGCGTGATTCTCGAATCGATGCGACGGCTGAAGGTGGGCAAGCTCGTATTTGCAAGCAGCTCGAGCGTGTACGGGAACAACACGAAGGTGCCGTTCTCGGAGTCTGACAACGTGGATTTTCCCATCTCGCCCTACGCCGCGACGAAGAAGGCGGGGGAGCTGCTCTGCCATACGTATCATCATCTGTTCGGCATGGACATCACGTGCCTGCGGTTTTTCACGGTGTATGGCGCGCGACAGCGGCCGGACCTGGCGATCCACAAGTTTTCAAGATTGATCGAGGCGGGCAAGTCGATCCCCGTCTTTGGCGACGGCGGCATGATGCGCGATCATACTTACATTGATGACATTCTCTCGGGTGTGACGGCGGCGATCGAACGATGCGGCGGCTTTCACATTTACAACTTGGGCGAATCGCGGCCGGTGTCACTGCGAGACTTGATCGCGGCGCTGGAGCGAGCCCTGGGTAAGAAGGCGATCATTGAACGATTGCCGTTGCAACCGGGCGATGTGGATCGTACTTACGCCGATGTGAGTCTGGCACGGGCGGAACTGGGCTACGAGCCGACTACGGAAATCGACGACGGACTCGCGGAGTTTGTGAAGTGGCTTCGTTCGGAACGGAGTTGAAAGTGGACTTGTCAGCAGACATTCGTCCGGATGCGATTTTTGCCTTCGGCCATATTCAGAAGGCGGGCGGAACGACCTGGCTGACGCTGCTGCGTCGTTACTGGGGGATTCGTCATCAGGAGCTTGTGACGCGTGCCGGCCAGGTGCTGCTACGCCGCCAATTGGAAGCGGATATTCGATTTAATCCTTTCATTCGAAGCATCTCCGGCCATGGTTTGTGGCCGTGCATGGACTACGGCCGATGCGCAGAGCGGATGGTCTGGTACATCACGCTGCGCGATCCGATCGCGCGCTACCTTTCGCATTATCAGCATCATGCCGAGCGATGGGCGACGGGACAGCATTTCGAGGACTGGCTGAACATCGGGATGCAGAAAAACTGGCAGACGAAGTTCATCAGCGGCGGCGAGCATCTGGACAAGGCGAAAGAAATTCTGGCGACGAAGATGCGGGTCGTCGGCCTGCTTGAGCATTTTCATGCATCCTGTCTGATGGTGCGTGAATTTCTGGGCTGGCGGGGATTTCGAGTGGCCTACGGCAAGCCGCGCAACACGGCTCGAAAGGGTGACGCCGCCAAGCGTGTACGCGACGAATTCGACAGGCACAAAGATCGGATCGTTGAAAATAATGCGTTGGACATCGAGCTGTATCTGTTTGCATCGAAAGAAATTTTTCCGCGCCAGGTGGCCGCCTACGGAGAAGAGCGCCTGAAGCAAGACCTGGAAAGAGAGTTCGGCGAGGATCATCCGTCGCTTGGCGAGAAGGTGCGGGAGACGGGATGCAACGCGCTACGTCGCTATTTTTATCGTCCGATGATTCTCGCGGGCGACATCCTGAACGGTCGGCGCCGCGGCAAGGCGGGCCTCGATGATCAGCGACTCATCGTGGACGACAAGATGTGACAACATCAAGTGAGACAAGTGTGGAGTGAGAACGCACCGATGAGGATCGATCGATGAAAAGTCTGATTAAGTCGCAGTTTCCGGGATTGTGGTCGTTTGCCCGAGGGGCGAAGGACCGCGTTCGAATGGAATACTATCTTCTCCGTCACTTGAAGCTTCGACAGATCATTCCCGGGCTGGCCAAGGACGCCGGCAGTTGGGATACCGTGCTGCCGTATCAGGGCGTTCGACGGATTGTGATACCGGATTGCCAGTACTCTACCTACGAATCCATTGTTCAAGACCTTACGTCCCGTGGATTGAAGTACGGAGAAGGATCTGTCGTTGTTTATCTTCCGCCTGATTCGGTCGCGAAGTCTTCGTTCCACGTGCTTAAGGGCGATTACCCACCGGATGCGGGCTTGAAGATTCTCAAGGCGGCGGGCGAGGTCGGTGTCAGTACGTATGGCCCGGGTCTGGCGCGGAAAGCGGTGGACCGCCATCTGCTTCTTGCAGCGAATCAGTTGCATGTCCAGGGAGTGGGACCGCGGATTTACGACCTTGTGGAGCTATCCTGCGGCGATCAGATATGGACTGCGTATGTGATGCAACATGTGGAAGGCCGCACACCGACCATAAGCGAATGCGAGGCGGGCCTCGCGAAGTTGCGATCGCTGGAGCAGAAGGGGATCGTCAAAACCGTTGCGACGCGAGCGTTCGACGGCAAAGACTTTCGCCCACCGACCTGCAACGGCAATGCCATCATCGACGGCGATGGGCGATTCTGCTACGTGGATTTCCAGAACTTCGTGGTCGGTGACTATGGAAAGTACCTGGACGGTCTTGCACACATGGCCGCGGAGGATTCACACTTCGGCGGGCGGCGCCTGCTGGGAGGCGGGCGTTTTCTGTATCAATCGATTCCCGGTGTGAATCTGCCTGCGAAACGGTCAGTGGAATTTCGTTCGTCGTTGTATTCGGGGCTGATGCGTGATGCCGGCGTGTCGGTGAAGGATCGCTTCGTACTGGACATCGGCTGCAACATCGGCATGATGATCGCGGAGTATCTGCGATGGGGCGCGAAGTGGTGCCAGGGATGGGACTTCCCGAATGTCGTGCCGCATACCGAGCGGCTCCTGCTCGCTCTGGGTTGCACGAGGTTTTCAACGAAGGGGACGGCGCTTCATCATGACCGCCGATTGGAAGACGATCTGGCGGACTGGCTGAAGCCATCGCTCGAGGGCTGCGCCATCTCATATCTCGCGGTTCACGGGCATATCGGGTGGATGGAGGCGCTCGGGCGAATCCCGTGGTCCTTCGTGATTTATGAGGGCCACGAGAAGGACTCGAAAGAAGATGTTGAGAAATACCTGGGCGAACTGGGGCGGATCGTCAAATTCGAGACGCGAGCCCTGACAACATTTGAAGACGGCACCTCGCGTCCCCGAGTCGCGGCGATTCTTATTCGTTCCGGCGCGACGGTCTGACACATCACTGATTCCATGTTCCATTCTCATCAACGTAAGCGGATCGAGACGCCTGTCTCGTAATGCATGCGACAAGCCGATCGGATCATCATTAATATCCTGTCGAACTACGGGCTGACGCTCGTGGGTGGCATTGCCTCGCTGGTCATGGTTCCGATCGTGATCGGCGACCTTCGGCCCAGCGGCTACGGGCTGGCGTCCATGCTGCTGGCGACCTTCACCGTGACCGAGACGCTCGGGCAGTCGATAAACCGAGCGCTTCAACGTTACATTCCGCAGGACCTGGCGAGCGAAGACCGCGATCAGGCCAGCATAACATTCAACTCGGCGCTGGCTTGTCATGCGCTGCTGGGGCTTGTCGCGGCCTGCGTCATCTGGTCGATTCGCAACTGGTATCTCGATGATCCCGACATCGGTCCGGCGCTGCATGCCGACGGCACGCGCGCGTTTGCCCTTGTCTGTCTGACGCTGCTCTGCGGCGCGCCGCTGCTGGCCTATCGGGCGACGCTCGAGGCGATCCAGCGATTTGACCTTGTGGTGATGCACGTCAGCGCCGGCACGGTGCTGCGAACGATCGCCGTCATTGCGATCTTCAAGGTTGGATACGGCAGCGTCGCGGTCTTTGTGGTGTCCCAGCTTCTGGCGGTGCTCGGCTCCGCTCTCCTGTGCCGCAGTGCACTTCGTAAAGCACTGCCGCAAGTTGCCGTTTCGCTGAGGATGGTCCGCGCCAAGTCGCTCAAACTGCTTGGCGCGTTTGCGGTCGGTGGCCTGCTCATCACGGGCGGTAACGTGATGGGACTGGAAGGATTTCGAATCCTGGTAGGAAAGGGCCTGAGCATGGAAGCCGCGGGCGGGCTTTCGGCGGTGTTGGCTTTTCGCACGATGGTCTTCCTGCTGATACGTAATATGACCAACGTATTGACGCCTGCCGTCAGCACGATGCAGGCGCGCGGCTCAAGTGAAAACGTAGGTAAGCTTTTGCTCTCATCGACAAAATACTCCGCGGCGGCGGCGGTTTCGATCTGCGTTGTTCCATTGCTTGTCGCAGGTAGCTTCCTGCAACTCTGGCTGGGAAGCGAATTTGTCACGCTCGTTCCACTGATGTACACGGTCATGATTGCGCAGGTGCCGCTGGCGTTGTCATCCGGCTCCCAGCAGGTGCTCATCGGTCTGGGCCGCATGCGGCGGACTGTGCCGATCATCTTTCTGCGCGGCGCGGGGAGTCTCGGGGCTGCCGCGGCCTACATGTTCTTCGCGCCTGAGCCGTCACTCGTCGGCGCGGCGGTCTGCCTGTACGTCGTGCAGATCGTGGGAAGCTTGAGTCTGTACATCTACGGCAACTCGGTGGCGAAGGTGGGGCAAATTCGATCTTTCCTGGAGGGGTTGATGCGGCCGCTGCTGCTCGGCGGCTTAGCGGCTTCGGTTACGTGGCTCGTGGCGGCACAGTTGGGGAGCGACCGCTGGTGGAATCTGATGACTAGCATCGCCGCCGGCGAGATTGCATTCCTGGGGCTTGTTCTGGGATTTGGTCTCGGAAAAGAGGAACGCTCGCGGTTACTCGGCTTCGCCGGGCGGGTGCGCGGGAAGTTTCTACCTGCACACCCCGCAGCCATCGGACGGGATAAGCCGTTATGACGTTCTTATTGCTTACATTTTATACGATGGCGCTCGCGGGCGTTGATGATTCGCCCGGACAGGAACGGGTGACTTCGATTCCGATGGGCGGCAATGCGTGGCACGTGGCCAGCGGCGATGTCACGGGCGACGGTCGGCAGGAGTTAATCGGGGCGTGCTACGACGGATCGATTCGTGTCGTTCGATTAAGCGATTACACGGAAATCTGGCGATATGAGACGCGGGCATTCCCCTTTGATCTTGCGGCGGCGGATTTGAACGGCGACGGCAAGTCGGAAGTGCTTGTCGCCTCGGCGGATGGCTCAATGTATGTCGTCGGCCCTGACGGCAAGCTGATGTGGCGTCACGAAACATCGGCGCCGCTCTATCAGGTTGCGGTCGCTCGCATCGACGGCGCGTTGCGTGTGCTGACCGGCGGCGTGGACCGACACCTCTACATGCTGGATGCAGCAGGTCGGCGATTGTCGGCGACTCGACAGAAGCGCACCCTTCGACTGATTCGCACGGGCGATCTTGACGGCAATGGAGACGATGAAGTGGTCGTGGGGAATGCGAACGGCGAATTGACGGCCTATCGCGGTCCTCAGCTTCGGCGCATGTGGACAACGCAGTTGACCGTATCGGATACCTCGTCGCGACAGGTTTGGCGTCCCTACTCGCTGCATCTGGCGGATCTGGATGGAGATGGTCGCTGTGAGCTTCTCCTTGGGGCCAGCTACCTCATGAATAACCGCTCCGGCGTGCGCGTATTGGCATCTGATGGTTCGGAACGGTGGGAGCGTTCGGAAGGCATCGAGTTCCGCGACGGCAGTGCCGGTTCGCAGACGATGGTCGTGGCCTGTGAGGTAGATCCGCAGCGATCCGGCCTGGAAGTCGTCGTGTTGAACGGTCGGCGCGTGTTCGTTCTCGATCAGAACGGCCGAAGTCTTCGCACGGGCGTTTCGCCGCTGGCGTTCGCGAATATCTGCGTCGGCGACCAGACCGAGGCGGGCGCGGAGGTATTCCTGTCGTCCGCTCCCAATGGGGACGACCACGTGTATCGCGTGCATTTTGGCGGGCGGTGGGATCGGGCGATGATGCGCATGAAGCGCGAAGGCAAGATGCAGCGGGTCACGCAGAATCTGGAGCGCATCCGCCGACAAGTTGCCGCATATCGGGGGAGCAGCGAGACCGATCGAAAGTACGTTCATGTCGTGTCGGCAGGCATGCCGGATACCCCCGAGCGGGCCAAGTCGATGATTTCCGCGGTCGAGTTTTATCGTCGGCGATTTCCGTACGCCAATTGCGTCTTTGCAGTCACCGCGACCGTAACGACTGACGAGCGAGTACCCGGCTTTGCCTCGTCCACGAAAAGCGCGCATCGCCGACGAATGAGCGCGGAAAATGTCGTGCCAGTGCTTGCGGAATTTGAGCGTGCCGGTGTTCCGTTTTTCGTCGCCGCCGGGCATGGCTGCGAACCCTACTTTTCCTTGCAGACGGTCGAGGCGATTCTTGCGGCTTGCCCGCGGATGTGTCTCGGGTTTCTCTCATCCGAGAACATGGACTATGCACAGCGGCTGGATCGTTATCTGGGCGAGTTCTGGTATCCGCTCATGAACCTTTGCAAGCGACATGGCAAGAAGGCCGTGATGGTGGAGAAGTGCGCCTGGTGGATGGCAGTGCCGGCGATGTCGCGATTTCGGAAGCTCGTGGATGGGACGTATGCGGATGTTCTGGTCATGAGCGTGGAAGATGCAAATTCGCGCAACCCGGAGCTGCAACTTGCCGCGCGGGCCGGCCTGCTCTGGAGCGGTGCGGTTGGTCAAATGTCGGCGCGCACGGTGGCGGATGAACTGGTATGGAATCGGCTCTGGCAATGGCAGGGAGTGATGACAGGCCACCCCTTTCTTCGTCGGCAGATGGTGCAGGCATTGCTCGGAGCGGAAATGTTCGAGCATCAGCTTCCGCTCCTGGATCGCGATGGCGAGGTCAGGTTTTCCATTATTGGATCGGAGTATTTGGAGTTACTGCTCGACATGATCGGCAAGGGATTGATCGTGCCGCCACGGCCTGAAGAACTCCTTGGCGCATCGCCCTGCATGATCCGGTTGGACGAGCCCTCGCCGGTCTTTCTGCGCGAGGCCTTCGCCGGGCGCGTCAACGACGAGTACGAAGCGGGCGAAGACGATCGTTCATCGCCTTTCGAAGGCCTGGCGGGATACTGGGGCGGCGCGCCGACTCAGCCGCATTATGTCGGTAGCTATCTATTCGATCAGGATCGTCATGCGTTGAACTTTGTTCCCGCGACGAAGTATGGCTTCGTGGCGATTGTTCCGTCCTTTGTGGAGCCGAGCCGATGCCGATGGGCAAATCGCTCCGTTAGGACAGACGGCCAACGATTCATCGAGACAGGCAAGCGAGTCACAGGCGTCGAAGCGAAGGATCGTGTGCATGCGGAGTTTCGTGACAGCGCTCGCTCGATGCCGGTGACGGTCTCGGGTCATGTCTTCACGCAAGTGCAGCGGCTCGGCGGTGGGCGATTACGAATGACCCTGATTGATTCGGGCTTTCTCGATCCGGATGATCGGCTGGCTGTGGTTCGGCTATCTTCTGATCTGAGCGATCGACGATTGGTGGACGTGCTGAGCGGCGAGGAAATCACGATGGAAAATGGTGAGGCGAGGATCGAGGTGCCCGCCGGGGTGTTTCGTATCGTTGAGTTGTATCCTGTGGCGTCCGGCGGATGAACGATGACCTGATTGTCACGCCTCGCTATAGAGTTGAGTGGAAGACCGATGATCAAAGAACAAGTTGATGAAAGTACCGCGTCAAGCTGGAATACTAACAACGGGAACGAGCAAACGATTCCTGTTCTCTTCGTGGCGGGGACGAGTTTCTGCGGGTCGACGCTCCTGTCATTCCTTTTGAACGCGCATCCGCAGATGGTCTGTGTCGGCGAGGAGACGGGGCCGATTCCGAAACGGCGGAATCAGCCGGACTTTCCATGCTCCTGCGGCGCTCCTCTGCCTCAATGTCCGTTCTGGGTGAATGTCACGGCTCGAATGAAGGACCGCGGATTTGAGTTTGGGCATGATCGGTTTAATGTGCATTTTCTGTTTGGCCGACATCGCCTGCCGAGACTGCTCCTGAGCCGATCCTTCCGGAATAATACACTTGACGACATTCGGGATGGTGTTGTGAAGCGGCTGCCGGGGCTGGGCAAGCAGTATGAAGTGATCCGTGCCCGAAATCTGGCCATGTTTCGCTCCATCATCGAAGTGTCGGGCAAGAAAGTGTTTGCATCGGGTCAGAAGGACTCCATTCGCGCATGGCATCTGTCACAGATACCCGGGCTGGACCTGAAGGTGGTTCATCTCATCCGCGACTCGCGGGGCTTCGTGAACTCGACCATGAAGAACGGCGGAAACACGCTGAGTGCCGGCGTCCGAGACTGGAATCGAAATGCCAGTCACGTGGAGCGCCTGTTTGCGAGACTGGGGCCGGATCGATGCATGCGCATTCGCTACGAAGACCTCTGCGCGGATGTGACGGGGACGCTGGCCAAACTTGCTCGATTTGTCGGGCTTGAGCCGATGGCCGGTCCGGTCGTGTTTCGCGAGACGGAACACCACGTCATTGGGAATCGGATGCGCCTGCAGAGCAGCAGCGAAGTAAAGCTCGACGAAGCATGGCGGGAGCGGTTGAGTCCTGATCAGATTGCCGAAATCGTCCGGCGGACGCGTACCTATCGCGCGAAGTACGGCTACGAAGTTTGAACGAGCAAAGAAGACGGAGCCGGCAGAGTTCGGCGAGAATATGTGCGGCATTCTTGGAAAGGTGACATTGAGCGGTGAGGCGGAGGGGCCGGATGTTTTTGACCGCGCCCTAAGACAGCTGGACCATCGCGGTCCGGATGATCGCGGGGCGCATCATCTCGTGACGCCCGGCGGTGCGGTCGTGTCGCTGGGTCAGACGCGACTCAGTATTCTGGATCTATCCGACGCCGGCCACCAGCCGATGATCAGCCCTCGCAGTGGGGCGGTTATTGTCTTCAACGGCGAGGTATATAACTTCCGTGAGATTCGCGCTCGACTGGTTGCAAAGGGCATGGAGTTCACCAGCGAATGCGACACCGAAGTCATTCTCGCCGCGTATGACGAATGGGGCGATTCGTTCGTCGATTCGTTGCGCGGCATGTTCGCCATCGCCATTTATGATCCGCGTCGCGGGAGGATCGTGCTCGCGCGGGATCGTCTGGGCATCAAGCCGCTCTATTACTATTGGGATGGCAGGCAGCTTGCGTTCGGCTCCGAAATCACGGCGCTGGCGGCGTTCCCGAACTTGCAGCTTGATGTCTGTCAGGCGGCACTGAGGAATTACCTTCGGCAGGGATTCATACCGGGGCCGTTGTCGATCTTTCGGAAAATTCGCAAGCTCCCGCAGGGGCACCTGCTTGTCTGTAACCTGGATGGGTCCAACCCGGTCGAGAAGCGATACTGGGATCCGCTCGACTTCTACGCTCAACCGCGTAGCTTTCGCGATGAGAACGAAGTCGTGGAGGCGATTCGCAGCGAACTTACCGAGGCCGTTCGACTGCGGCTCATCAGCGACGTACCGCTGGGGGCCTTTCTCTCAGGCGGGATTGATTCCTCGCTCGTGGTGGCTCTGATGCGTCAGGTTCACACGGGGCTGCTCAAGACGTTCACCATCGGATTCAGCGAGCCGGAGTGGGACGAGGCGCCGGCGGCCCGTCGGATCGCGGATTACCTCGGCACGGAGCATCACGAGGAATACCTTTCCGAGGCGAATGTGCTGGATGCCGTGCGGACGGTGGGGGATCACTACGACGAGCCGTTCGCCGACGAGTCCAACATCCCGACGTTGCTGCTCTCGAAGATGACGCGGAAGCACGTGACCGTAGCGCTTTCCGGCGACGGCGGCGATGAGCTTTTCTGGGGATACAATCACTATGATACGCGGGCCATGCGGTGGTTTCGCGGCCTGAATCGCGTTCCGCGGCTGGTTCGGCGGGGCGCTGGGGTCATCTTGAAACAACTCGGGGCCGAGGGCTATCGGATTGGCGATCTGATCGAATTTGAGGATCTGCCGATGTATTACATGCGAGCGAGGATATGGCCGCCCGGGCAGTACCGCGGCCTTCATCGGCATGACGAGGAGCACGATCGACTGCTGGAGATCGGGCGCTGCGTGGCGTCGCGGCTTCGCGGTCGAGATCGACATGTGTTGACCGGAGCGATGGATCTGCATTGTTATCTCGTGGACGACATCCTGACAAAGGTGGATCGAGCGAGCATGGCGGTGGCCCTGGAAGCACGTGTGCCGATTCTCGATCATCAGGTCGTGCAATTGGCCGCTTCGATTCCGTCCTCATTCAAGACGGCGGGCGGCGAGAAGAAGCGGCTCTTGCGGCAGCTGCTTGCCCAATACATTCCCCGGCAGTTGTGGGACCGGCCGAAGAAGGGTTTTGGCGTTCCGCTGGTTCGGTGGCTCCGAACGAGTCTGAAGGACTGGGCGTACGACGAGTTATGCAGCCGTGGGACCCACCTGGGCGACTGGCTCGATGCGGGTACGCTGCGACAGGTGCTGGACGATCATACCCGCGGCCGTCGAAACGTGTCGGGATTGATCTGGGCGTGTCTCCAACTTTCAAACTGGGATCGACGAATGACGCGGCTTCGGGAATCACGTACGTCAGCGACTGCGATGGTAACGTAGAATGTGCAGGAATCGACGGATTCGATTCGGGCCGATCGGGGCCTGGCTTCCAGTCCGATGATTGGATCGTTCAGAGGATATGAATAGCACTTCTGTAAGACAATGACCCAGTACACCGGTTACAACCCTGCGATTGCACCTGCCAGACGGTATGCGTATTACTTCGAGCCGGCAGAAGAAGCTGCGGCGCCGCCCGAGGTGATCGAGAAGCGCATGCCGACCTTTCTGGGGATCGTGGCGGGTGTCTTCCTGGGCAGCGTGTGCCTGGCCAGCGCAGCTTCTGAAAAGTATTCGTGGATACCCCAGTTGGTGGGCGTCGGTGCTTCGTTCTTGTGGCTCGTCGTCGGCCTGATCATTCTGGGCCAGCCCATCCGCTGGGTAAGGCCCATCACCCTGTACATGGGCTACTTCGCCTGGGCTTGTACGGGCTTTCTCATTACGACGAACATGGACTATTTCTTTGTCATGTGGCAGACGACGCTGAAAGTCGTGCTGATTACCGTTGTCATGATGCAGTGCGTCCGTACGCGGAAGGATTTCTTGTTCTGCTGTCTGTGTATTTGCATCACAAGTATTATCGTCATCGCAGAGGGTCGCGAGAGCATCACACGGGCGATTCAGTATTCTGGCGGTGAGCGTGGTGCAGTCGCCAAGGCGCGCGCGTCGGACACGCTGCTTTCCAACGCGAACCATCTCGGGATTTTCGCGGTACTGGTTATCGCTTGCGGTATGTCGTGCCTGATGGGATACAAGAACGTGATTCTGAAGGCGTGCGGTGTGATTGCCGTGACTGCCGGCCTGTATCTGGTAGCTGCATCCGGGTCTCGTACGGCGATGGTTGGTCTGGCGACGGGTTGCGCGGCACTCTATTTTTACCACTTTCGGAAAGCAGGTCAGGGTAGTATTGGGAAAAAGCTATTCTTAACGGTGATGGGTACCATGCTGCTGATCGGAACGGCGTACTATGTTTCTACTTTGCCGTTTTTCTTTCGACTGCAATCGGTAGTTACCGAGAAGAGTGCTCGTGAGAAAGAACCTCGCTATGTCTACTTCTTCAAGTCCCTGGAGGTTGTCGCTGAGCATCCGGTAGTGGGATTGGGTATCGGAGGTTTCTCGATCCATCGTTTAGGCAAGAGTTATGGATCGCTGGGGCAATATACGCACTCGTCCATATCAGAGACCTTGTCTGCAACGGGCCTCCCCGGCTTCCTGCTTTATTATGGCGGTCTCGTGGCATTGTTTAACATGATTCGTCGCACACGCAAGTTGAACCTTCCCCCGAAAGACCTTGCGGCTGTCAACATTATGATGACCGCGTGGTGGATTGTCATGGCGTTTGGAGTCGTGGCTGTACTCATGTACGATCGACTGACGTGGCCTTTTCTGGGAGCTTGCTGCGGCTATCTGTGGACGCTGAACCGACAATACGGTCCCCATGGATCGGCGCCCGCCGCTGCCTCCGCCTGAAGCGCGCCGCGGCGAATTCGTCCTGCACACCTACCCATCGATGAAGATCGCGATCGTAATTGACTCGTTAATCCGCGGCGGCGCGGAGCGGCAGGCCTTCTACGCCACCAGCCAGCTTACGCGGCTGGGTCACGACGTGGAGCTTATTTATTACAACCGCGCCGACAGCGCGTACGATCCATCGACGCTCTCGCCGGCCGGTGTGGTTCAGCTTGCCAAAGATGGCAAGCCGCTGCGATTCGTCTTCAAGCTGTCGGCACACTTTCGAAGAAGGCGATTCGACGTGGTGCACGGCTGGATGAGCATGTCCGGAGTCTATTCTGGGCTGGCCGGTCGATTGGCGGGCGTGCCGGTTGTGTTTGCAGGATACCGATGCGAATACGACAGCAGCGGGATGATCCAACGGGCACATCGCGTCGTGAACCACATGGTGACAGGTTGGATTGTGAATTCGAGGGCGACCGTTCCGTCAATGGTCAGAGGCGTGGGCGCGAAGCCCGAGCACGTTCACGTTGTGTACAACGGCATCGACCCCGCGGCGTTTGCATCGTCCTACGCGCCTGTCGAAGCGAAGGCGCGCCTGGGCCTGCCGCCGGATTGCCTGACCGTCACGATTGTCGGCCGGCTTCGTGCACAGAAGAATCATACGCTCTTCTTGGAAATGGCCGTGCGCGTGGCAGAGCGAATTTCGAATGCGCGCTTTCTGGTGGTGGGTGACGGAGACGGCGACGCGCAAACGCAGCTCGAAGCATTAGCTGCCCGGCTCGGCGTGGCGGAGCATGTCGTGTTTCTGGGTAGCCGCTCGGACATCCCGGACATTCTGGCGGCCACGGATGTCATGTCGTTGACATCTCATTACGAAGGCGTGGCCAACAGTCTGCTTGAAGCCATGTGCGTCGGTCTTCCGGTTGTCTCCACGGCCTACGCGGGGGTGGATGAACTCGTGACGCATGGACAGGAAGGGTTTGTCGCGCCGCTTGGTGACGCAGAATCGCTGGCGGGATACGTCGCTCAACTGCTGGAGGATTCTCCGCTGCGACGAAAAATGGGTGAAGCGGGTCGCAGAACGATCGGCGAGCGATTCAGCATGGACGCAATGGGGCGAAACCTGGCGACGATCTATGAAAGATGCCTGAATCGGGCGAAAGGGCGGCTCGTTCCAACGGGCGCATAACCGAGATGTGTGGAATCTGCGGAATCGTTGATTTCTCGTCGTCGCCGAATGCGGAAACGCTCCGCGCAATGACCGCAGCGCTTCGCCATCGCGGACCGGACGACAGCGGATCGTTTCTTTCGGGCCCTGCGGCGCTGGGGCACGCACGTTTAAGCATCATCGACCTGTCGCCGACGGGTCATCAGCCGATGCCGTCGCACGACGGCCATTCATGGATCGCCTACAACGGCGAAGTCTACAACTTTCCGGACATTCGAGAGCGGCTGAGTGGGCAGGGCGTCGCCTTTCGCGGAACGTCCGACACGGAAGTTATTCTCGAAGCGTACGGCCGATGGGGGACTGACGTCTTCGCCATGCTCAACGGCATGTTCGCCCTGGCCATCTGGGATGAACGTACGCAGGAGCTGCATCTGGCTCGCGATCGATTCGGCATCAAGCCGCTTTACTATCACGAGTCGGGCAGTGGGATTGTTTTCGCCTCGGAGATCAAGGCCATTCTTGCGTCCGGACGCGTATCGCCGCGGATGTGCTGGACGGGGCTGCACGAACATCTCTATTACGGAAACTGCCTGCGAGACGGTACGCTCTTCGAGGGCGTTGCGCGGCTGCTCCCGGGGCACTTCATGACGGTCGGGCGAACGGGCCATCGCGTTTCGGCATACTGGCGCGTGGAGGACATTCAGCCGGTTCATGACGGTGTCGCAACGGCGGCGCAAACGGTGCGCGAGAAACTGGAGGCAGCCGTCAAGCGGCACCTGATCAGCGACGTACCGGTGGGTGTGTTTCTCAGCGGCGGGATTGACTCTTCGGCGATCACTGCGTTTGCCAGCAGACACTACGCCGGCCGGCTCAAGACCTATTCGGTGGGTTTCGATTTTGAACATGGCGTCAATGAACTGCCCAAGGCCCGCCGCGTCGCGGAACATTACGGCACGGAGCACCAGGAACTGCAGATCGCCGGTCGAAACATGCCGGAAGTCATCGAACGCATGGTGCGGGCACACGACGAACCTTTTTCCGATGCGGCGAATATTCCGCTCTATCTGCTTTGCGATCAGCTGCGCGGCGATATCAAAGTAGTTCTTCAGGGTGACGGCGGCGACGAGATTTTCGCAGGGTATCGCCGTTACAACGTTCTGTCGCATGAGCGGTTCTGGCGGTTTGTGGCGTTCTGGGCGCCGAAGGTAGCGGCCGTCGTGCCTCGTCGACCGGAGTATTATCGCGGAATGCGATTCTTCCAGGCGATGGGACATCGCGATCCGGCGATGCGGATGGCGCTGCTCATGACGCAGGAATTTTACGGGAGCCCGCCGACGCGCGTTCTAACGAAGGAGGCGACGAGCCGACTAGCGCGAACGGACCCCTTCCATGAATATCGCGTGCAGTACGAGCGCTTCAAGAAGCTGGACCCAGTGCAGCGGATGCTTTATGTGGACAGTCAGATTCTACTTCCGGACCAGTTTCTGGAGAAGGTGGACAAGTCGACGATGGCGTGCAGCATCGAGATTCGGGTACCGTTCCTCGATGCGGAGTTGACGACCTATGCGATGGGCCTGCCGTCTTCGATGAAGGTTCGAAATCGGCAGAAGAAATGGATCCTCCGGCGGGCACTTCGCGGCGTTGTCCACGATGATATTCTGGACGGGCCGAAGACGGGATTCGGCGTGCCGTTTGAGTACTGGTTGAGGAAGCCGCTGGCAGAGTACATGCGAAGCGTGCTCCTGGACCCGTGGGTGCTTTCGCAAGGGCTGTTCGATCGGCCGGCTCTGGAGGCGTGCATGGATGAGCACATCGCCGGTCGGCGAAACAACGGATTTCTGCTGTATAAGCTGCTCAATCTGGCGCTCTGGCAGAAGTTTTATCTGAATTAGCGTAACACAAGGCACGTTCGCAGAAGCGTGCGATTTTTCCTGACCTATGTCGACGAGCAAAACCGTATCACTGGCGATTCTTGGGTCTTATCCGCCCCCGTATGGGGGCGTAGGAATTCACGTGCAACGCCTTTGTCCGCTGTTGGATCAGCGTGGCATTTCGTATCGCGTGTACAACGCCACCGGCGACGTAGGCGACGGCGAGCGGATCGTGTCGGTGTACCGCGAGCGCAAGACATGGATGCTTCGCTATCTGTTTACTGCGAAGGAGCCGGCAATTTACATTCTGTCGGGGCGACTGTCGGCGTGGGTGATTGGGGCGCTGATGGCATCCTGGCGCGGCAAGCGCGTCCTTCTGCGACTGCGAAACGCAGCGTTGCCGGATTGGGTGGAACGCGGCGGCTGGAAGAAGTGGGTGACGCGCTTTGCCCTGCGACGAATGTCCGGAATCGTGTGTGTCAGCCGATTGCTCCTGGATTGTGCACGGCGATTGGGCGTGGAAGAATCTCGGCTACACTGGTCGCCGGGGTTTCTGCCGCCGGACGCCGAGAAGCTGGACCGCGGATCGGTCGCAGAATCCGTATGGCCTTTTGTGGAGCGTCATGAGCCGGTGATCGCTGCGAATGGCAAGGTGGAGTGGTATCGCGACGAGGACTTGTACGGTCTTGATCTGCTTGTCGAGCTGGCGGGTCGCTTGAAGTCCGATTATCCCAACCTGGGTATTGTCGTGTGCTTCTGGGATCATCACGCAAAGGATCAGCCGTATCTCGAGCAACTCATGACGCGTGCGAGTCTGCTCGGCGTGGAGGAAAACATCTGCTTTAACACGAGAAGCGGCGAGTTTGTGCCGGTCCTCGCGGCGAGCGATCTCTTCATTCGGCCGACCAATACCGACGGCGATGCCAATTCCATACGCGAAGCGCACTACCTCGGTATTCCCGCCATCGCCAGCGACGCGGTGGATCGACCGGACGGCACACTCCTCTTTCGCACACGGAACCTCGACGATCTGGAAGCAAGAGTCCGGGCATGCCTGAAAGCGGGGGTGAAACGCGCGGGGGCAGGTGAGGCACGATTGACGCCGGATGACGAACGACGCATCGCAGTTTATCTCGATCTGCTGGCCGGCACGGCCGGCGCGCAAGCGCGGGCGGAGCAGACGGCAACGGTTTGACGAAAGGTGCACTGCAATGAAACGGGTGAATTCAAGATGAAGCAAGTGCTGCAGAGTCTCAAGAGCGGCGTCGTGGAGATGCCGGAAGTGCCGTGTCCGCTGGTGCGGCCGGGGCATCTGCTCATTCGAACGCATGCGTCGCTCATTTCCGCCGGCACGGAGCGGATGCTGGTTGAATTCGGCAAGGGAAGTCTCATCGCCAAAGCGAGGGCTCAACCGGACAAAGTCCGACAGGTGATGGACAAGATCAAGTCCGACGGGTTGATGCCGACACTGGAGGCGGTGTTCTCTCGCTTGGACGAACCATTGCCGCTGGGTTATTGCAACGCGGGCACGGTGGTGGAGGTAGGCGTAGGCGTAACGGACTATTCCGTCGGCGATCGCGTGGCGTCGAACGGCCCCCATGCGGAATACGTTTGCGCGCCGAAGAATTTGTGCGCGAAGATACCTGACGGCGTGAGCGATGAGGCGGCGGCCTTCACGGTACTCAGTGCGATCGGCTTACAGGGCATTCGGCTGCTGGCCCCGACGCTTGGCGAATCGATCGCGGTGATCGGGCTGGGGCTTATCGGTTTGACGACGGTGCAGATCCTTGCGGCGAATGGGTGCCGCGTCATTGGCATTGACATCGATCCTGCGCGGCTGGAGATGGCGAAGCGGTTTGGTGCGGAGACGGTTGATGTGCGCGGCGGGGCCGATCCCGTGGCGATTGCCACGGCGTTCTCCGGTGGTGCGGGCGTAGACGGCGTGCTCATCACGGCGTCAGCCAAGAGCAACGAGATCATGAAGCAGGCGGCGCAGATGTGCCGGAGGCGCGGGCGAATCGTGTTGGTAGGAGTTGTTGGGCTGGAATTGAGCCGGTCGGACTTCTACAAGAAAGAACTGAGCTTCCAGGTCTCCTGCTCTTACGGCCCGGGTCGGTATGACTCGCTCTACGAAGAACGTGGGCAGGACTATCCGCTGCCTTATGTGCGCTGGACCGAGCAAAGAAACTTCACCGCGGTGCTCGATCTGCTGGCTGCCGGTCGTATCAACGTGGAGCCGCTCATCTCGCGGCGCATACCGCACGCACAGGCCGACGAGGCCTATCGCGCGCTGACCGATGACAGGGACGCGCTCGGCATTATTCTGACGTATCCATCGGAAACCAGGTCGCCGACTCGGACGGTCCGACTGCCCAGCGCGCCGTCGAGCTCGCCGGCAGGTCTCGTCGTGATCGGGCTGATCGGCGCCGGCAACTTCGCCAAGATGACGCTGCTGCCTGCTCTGAAAGGTTGTCCGGTGCGACTGCGTACGATTGCCAGCGCCGGGGGGGTCAGCGGATATCACGCGGGGCGCAAGTTCGGCTTCGAACAGGCCACGACGGACTATCGCGAACTGCTGACCGACCCTCAGATCAATCTGGTCGTCATCACCACGCGGCATGATCTTCACGCTGCCATGACGATCGAATCGCTCAAAGCGGGTAAACACGTAGCCGTGGAGAAGCCGCTCTGTCTGAACTTGGAAGAACTGGGGCAGGTTCGTGCGGCTTATGAGCAGGCGGCCGGAAAACAACTGCTCGTCGGCTTCAATCGCCGATTTTCGCCGCATGCTGTCAAGATGAAACAACTGTTGGCTACGCGCAGCCAGCCGATGTGCATGAGCATGATGGTCAATGCGGGCGTCATCGCCCCGGAGAGCTGGGTGCAGGATGCGAAGGCCGGCGGAGGACGGATCATCGGCGAGGGATGCCATTGGATTGACCTGATGGCGTTTCTCACCGGGTCGCCGGTGACGCTGGTGACATCGACGCGCGTAGGTGAGTCGTCCGGCCTGGCCGTACGCGACGACAAGATGACCATCACGCTGAGCTTCGCAGACGGCTCCATCGGCACGCTGCACTACTTCGGCAATGGGGACAAGTCCTACGACAAGGAAACGATGGAAGTCTTCTGCGACGGGCGCGTGCTGCGGCTGGAAAACTTCCGACGGCTAATCGGCTACGGCTGGCCGGGCTTCTCGAAGATGAAGCTGGGCCGACAGGACAAGGGGCACCGGGAAGAGTTTCGGCAGTTGACGGAGGCGATTACCCGTGGGGGGCAGCCGGTGATGCCTTTTGATGAAATAGAAAACGTGATGAAGGCGACGTTCGCGGCGGTGGAGTCCGCCCATGTGCAGCAGCCGATTTCCCTTGCGTGATGACATCGACGGCCCGACAGGATGCGCTCTCCCTCCGAATGCTTCACAGCGCGCCGGGCCGCGCGCTCACGCTATCGGATGACGGAACGGTCTACCTGGGTCGGCATCTGCGAATCCTGCGATCCGGTGACGACGGTGCGTCGTGGCAGGAGGTCGCTCGGCTGCCGAGCCCCGGTGTACGCAAAGCGGCAGCATGCCTGCGACTGACAACACGACTCTTGCGGCATGAGATTCGAGCGCTGGCGATCATGCCGGATGGCGGACTGGTCGCGTGTGATCGTCGGGGAGTCTATGCAGGCAATGCCGGTCAGTCGGTGCTGGATCCTTCGCGGGTCGAGGCGCCGGCCGGGCGAGCCATTGCACCACCGATGACGCTGACCGTCGGTCCGGATGGGGAAGTCTTGTGGGGCGAGTACAAATCCGGCCGGGGAGATCGTGAGCCGATTCACTTATTCGTTTCGCACGACTCGGGCCGAACGTTTCAAGTCGCTCATGTATTGGAAGCCGGACAGATCCGGCATGTACACAACATCATCTACGATCCGGGCATCCGGAAGTACTGGCTGCTAACCGGCGATCATGGTCATGAACCGGGGATCGGCTTGTTGTCTCGTGACTTACGTGACTTCGACTGGGTCGTGAAAGGTGAGCAGCGCTACCGTGCCGTCGAGCTGTTCGATTTCGGCGATCACCTTGTGTATGGAACGGATACCGAGAAGGAACCGAACGCAGTCATGGCACTCGACAAGAAGTCGGGTCGGATCGAACGGCTTTGCGAACTGGACGGCAGCTGCATCTACGCATGCCGATTCGGCGCCGTGTATGCGCTGTCGACATCCATCGAACCGTCGGAGGTCAATCGCAATCACCATGCCGGATTGTGGCTTTCAACAGACGGCCACGCATGGCAACGGGTATTGGCCGCGGAGAAGGATCGCTGGAACGCGACGTACTTTCAATTTGGTTCGCTCGTTTTGCCTCGCGGGGCCTCGACGAAATCGACCGTCTATTTCAGTGGTCAGGCGGTGCGTACGTACGACGGCCGCCTTTTCACGGCAACGATGGAGAACGCATCGGGCTCCCTCGTATCGAAGCACGGCTGATGTCATCGTTCTTGTGGAATGCTGCCGGGTAAGTAGTTGCAATCGTACTTGTCACCCATGAAGTCCGTACCCATCCATGTCAAACTTCTACGCGGCGTGGAGATGCTCGGCCACGTCGGCGTGGATTGGTTGATGTATCGCGCTCGATATGCCCTGAGCAAGCACAGCGGCCTGTTGAAGCGGCGGTTTCCGGCCCTTCCGTGGGACGCGGTCGGGCTGAGTGAAGTCCTGCGGCGCGGCGTGCCGACGGATGCCGAGGGATACCGTGCCTATCGAGCTGCTCATTCGCCGCCCTTTTTCTTCAAAGCGGGCGCGTTGCCGAATGCAGCGCTGCTGCGAGGCGTCATGAAAGAGCCCGGCATCGCACGCACACTGCATGTCGCAGACGACTACTGCCGCGGCAGGTTTCTCTATTACAGTCGCGAGGGGCATGAACTTGGCTGGCCGCCCGATTGGCTGCGAAATCCGTTTACCGGCGGACTTCATGAGACCGAGACGCACTGGTGCGACTACGCGACGTTTTCGCCCTCCCTCGGCGATATCAAGGATGTCTGGGAGCCGTCGCGGTTTGCGGCTGCCTTCTGGCTCACACGGGCCTATGCATTGACCGGCGATGAGAAGTACCCTGAAGCGTTCTGGCAACTCGTTCAATCCTGGTGTCGGCAGAACCCACCGAATCGCGGGCCGAACTGGAAGTGCGGTCAGGAGACGTCGATTCGACTGTTCGGATGGTGCTTTGCGTTGTACGGTTTTTGGAACTCCCCGGCGACGAATGCAGCGCGTGTTTCCGCGATGCTCAAGGCCGTTGCGCTTCAAGCGGAACGGGTCTACGGCAACATCGATTTTGCAGTCAGCCAGAAGAACAATCACGGACTGAGCGAGGCCGCCGGGCTGATCACGATCGGACTGCTTTTCCCGGAGTTGCGCGGGGCAAAGCGCTGGCTGTGCCGTGGAAAGGAGACTTTCGAACAGGAAGTTCTGCGACAGATTTACCTGGACGGCGGCTACGTTCAGCACTCGATGAATTACCATCGCGTGATGCTGCACGATTGCCTGTGGGCGTCTCGGCTTGTCGAGCTGAGCGGAGAGCCGTTTTCTCGTGAGGTTCGAGATCGCATCGCGCGCGGTGTGGAGTTCTTCTTTCAGATGCTCGACACGGAGAGCGGCGACGTGCCGAACTACGGAGCGAATGATGGTGCATTGCTGCTGCCGTTGTCGGCCTGTGACTATCGGGACTATCGCGCGACCGCTCAGGCGGCTCGCTATCAGGCGACGGGTCGGCGCGTGTTGCCGGACGGCCCGTGGAACGAGATGCTGATCTGGCTCTATGGCGCGGAGGCCCTTCGAGGCGAGCCCACCCATGAGCGACCGGCCTCACAGCGATTCGATGCGGGGGGCTACTACACCCTCCGGGGGCAGGACAGTTGGTGCATGATCCGTTGTCACACGTATCGCGATCGGCCGGATCATGTGGACGTGTTGCACCTCGATCTCTGGCACAAAGGCGTCAATATCCTCGGCGACAGCGGAAGCTACAAATACTATTGTCCGGAAGCGCCGGCGCTCGGCAAGTACTTCAAGGACATCGCCGGCCACAACACGATCGAGATGGGTGGTCAGGGGCCCCTGGAACTCGTTTCTCGATTCCTTTGGCTGCCCTGGCCGACGGGAAGATGTACGACCTACGGAGAAGATCACTTCGAGGGCGAGCACGAGGCCTACGACCGTGAGCCGTGGAATGTGATTCATCGTCGAGGCGTGCGACTCTCAGAGGGCGGCGATTGGCTGATACGTGATGAACTGGACGGCGATGGGCGACAGGATGTGACGCTTCGATGGCACTTGCCGGATGTTGCGTTTGAATTGGACGAAGCGCGCATGCAACTGCGCTTGAAGCTGCCCGACGGACCGGTGCGGCTGGTTATCGCCGCTCCGGAAGGTGCGCGGATGCACGTTCTTCGCGGCGAGGAAGGTGCGTCACCGATCGGATGGCAGTCGCTCTATTACGGTGAGAAGTCGCCGCGACCGACCCTCGAAATCCGCGCGACCGTCGATCTTCCGGCGAGCTTCACGACGCGTGTGATTCTGTCAGGAGCGGAAGGCGCATGAAGATCGCGTACATTCATCAGCACTTCGTCACCAACGAGGGAACCAGCGGGACGCGCAGCTATGATGTCAGCCGCTACCTCGTTGAAATGGGGCACGAAGTGACGATGATCTGCGGCCTGCACGATCAGAGTTCGCTGCCGCGCATGGCGTGGTGGCGGCTGTTTCGAACACAGTACATCGACGGTATCAAGGTCGTCGCCTGCAACGCCTACTACAGCAACAAGCTTGGCGTAGCGGCCCGGCTGTGGTGCTTCGCGAAGTTTACCATGCTGGCGCTGTTGGCCTGCCTGCGAGAACGTCGGCTCGACCTGATCTTCGCTACGAGCACTCCGCTGACCGTCGGCATCTCCGGGCGGGTCGGCGCGGCCCTGAAACGGGTACCCTACGTCTTCGAAGTGCGCGATCTGTGGCCGGAGGACCTGCTCGATGCGGGACGAATCAAGCCGGGGTTGCAATACAGAGTGTGGGAATGGATTGAGCTGTTCAGTTATAAGAAGGCGAGAAAAATCCTCCTCGTCTCGAAGGGGTTTCATGACCGTCTGCTCGAGCGGGGCTTCGCGCCGGAGCGATTGCAGACGATTGTGCTCGGTGCGGACGGCGGCCTGTTCAGGGATGTCCAGCCGGATCATGCGTACTTCGAACGGCAGGGCATGGCCGGCAAGACCCTTGCCGTCTATACCGGCGCGCACGGTGATGCCAATGGGCTGGTGCAGGTGCTTGACGCGGCGGAGTATCTTCGTGACCGGCCGGATATTGCAATCGTCTTTATCGGCGATGGGAAGATGAAAGAATCGCTGAAGGCCGATGCTTTGCGGCGCGACCTGAAGAGTATCCACTTCCTTGACCCGGTGCCGAAGGTGCAGATACCGGGCATCCTCGCGGCTTGTCACATCGGGCTGATGATCCTCAAGCAGATCACCCGACCGCGATGGGTGACGCCGAACAAGATATTCGATTACATGTTCACCGGCATCCCGGCCATCGTGAACTTTGCCGGCACCACTGCGGAAATGGTCGTCGCCGACGGCGCGGGCTTCGCCAGTAAACCGGGCGACCCGAAGGACCTCGCCGACAGGATTCGCCATCTGGCAGATCATCCCGAAGAGCGCCTGGCCATCGGCCGCCGTGCACGAGAAGTCGCCTACGGCCGATACGACCGGCAGATGATCGCCCGGCAGCTTGCCGATGTATTCGAGCAATGTCTGAATCGCGGATCGGATGATTCGTTCGCGGCGCGGAAGCCCACGGAGCAGGCATGTCGGCAGACCCCGTGAAAACCCCCTACTGGACAAACCGACTGGCGCGAAAGGACGAGGCCGCTTCCATCCTCGATCTGGTCCACGCCGTCCATGGCGAGAGCCACCCCGAACTCAACGACGCCTATTTCAACTGGCGATACCTCAACGAGACTGAATTTCGCGCTGACATCGTCATGTCCGAGCACGAGGGTCGCCCGGTGGGCATACAGCCGATGGCGGTGTTCGATTGGCAATGGGGCTCGGTGCCGATCAAAGGCGTGATGTACACCGGCGTCCTGACCCATCCGGAGCATCGTCGGCGCGGCGTCTTCCGCTCCCTTATCGACAGCTCGAACGAGCAGGCGGCGCGGCGCGGTGCTCAGTTCATCATGACCCTGCCGAATGAGCAATCACTCGCCGGTTTCCTGCGTTTCGGTCAGTGGCAGTATCCGGGGCTTATCCCGCTGGCGATCAAGGTCATCGACGGAAGGGCGATGGTTCGAGCGAAGGCCGGCGCGGCGGCCGCAGCGCTTCTCGGCTGGCTGCCTCCGCTGTTCTTTCGCGGACAATCGGCCGACGGATGCGACGACATGGACTTCGAACTGGTGTCGCGTATGCCCGATGACCTCGACGGCGTGTTCGATCAATTCGCGCGAGACTGCGGCCGCTTGATGATCCGCCGAACGGCAAGCTACTGGACCTGGCGCTACTGTACGCGGCCGGCTGCGAATTACCGATCGTACATTGCTCGCAGTGGGGGGCGCGTTGTCGGCGCCGTGGTGACCTCCGTCGGCTCACGCTTCGGCATGGACATCGGAATGATTCTGGACGTCGTCGCGACCGGTGGCGTGCCCGTGCTGTGTGCGCTGATTCGCCATGCGGGGCACGACCTGCTCGATCGCGGTCTCGGCCTGGCCACCTGTCAGGCAACGAGCCCCATGCTGCAGCAGGCCCTCCGCGAGGAGGGCTATCGCATTCCTGCTCCCCGGCGTCTGCCCAAGCGATTTCACTTCGTCTATCGACTTACCGGCGTGGAGGGGCTGCCCCGCATGCCCGAACACATCTCCGACTGGCATCTCACCTTCGGCGACTCGGACAACGCCTAGTCCGTCCGCCCCCGCGCCGTCATCTCGCGGCCCTCACTTCCCACCAATCGATTCCTTCTTCTCCGCGATCACCTGTCGCAGAATCTCCGTCAGGTTTGTCCTCGGTTCATAGCCGATGATGCCCTTGATGCGGTCCAGGCAGGGGATCCGCCGCATCATGTCGTCAAACGGCCGGCCGTAGGCCTCTTCGTACGACAGGTGCTGCTTCTTGCTCTTGCTGCCGGTCATTTCGATGATCTTGTCGGCCAGCGCGTCGATGGTGATCTCCTCGGTAGAGCCGATGTTATAGACCCGGCCGGGGGCGTCCTTGTTCTGCATCAACTCGACAATGGCATCGACCACGTCACCGACATAGCCGAAGCAGCGCGATTGCTTGCCCGTGCCGTAGATCATCAGCGGCTCGTTGCGCAGGGCCGACTCGACGAATCGAGGGATGACCATGCCGTAGCGACCTGTCTGCCGTGGGCCGACGGTGTTGAAGAAGCGTGCTACGACCACCGGCAGGCCGTATTGCTGGTGATAGGCGAGGCCCAGAAACTCATCGATGGCCTTGGAACAGGCATACGACCATCGCGAATAGCGCGTCGTGCCGAAAACGGTGTCGTCGTCTTCCTTGAAGGGCACCTTCTCGCTCTTGCCGTAGACTTCGCTCGTCGAGGCGATCAACACCGGCTTGCGAAATTTGTTCGCGATGGCGAGAACGACTTCACTGCCGTGGATGTTCGTCTCGATGGTGCGGACCGGTTCATCGACAATAAGCTGCACCCCGACTGCCGCCGCGAGATGATAAACCACGTCACACTGTTCCGTCAGGACATGCATGGTCTGACTATTTCGCACGTCGTCCTGCACAAAGCGAAACTTGGCATGGTTCATGTAACCTGCCATGTTGCGGAGACTGCCGGTCGAGAGATCGTCTAGCGCGGTGATTTCGTGGCCGCGGGCAAGCAGCCGCTCTGTCAGATGAGACCCGATGAAACCCGCGCCGCCGGTGATGAGTACTTTCATGCGTATCCTCGTTGCTGTGGACGATTCGAGGCCGACAGTGTAATCGACCTGCCGCTACGGGCAATCCTCTCCCGTCGATATCCGGCCGGCTATCCGCCGAGGCGGCTCAGTTCCTTCCTTGCTCCCGGGTGATACTTCCGGGCGTCAGGATCGGCGGCGATTTGTCTTAGTATCGCGATGGCTTCCTCAGGTCGGTAGTGCTCCGTGCCGCGTGCCTTGGGATGGCTCAGCAGCCGGGCCAGCGACAACAGGGGCCAGTGGCGAGATTCCGCGGTCGCCACGGCCAGTCGTAGCGAGCGTTCGGCGCCTTGCCAGTCATCGAGTTCGCGTTGGCAGTTGCTCAAATGGATGTAGATCGACGTACGCGAGGAGCGCTTCGGCGCAGCGAGCGCGCGCTGGTGAAGTCTCGCTGCTGCGGCATATGCCCCGCGCTGTTCATGGGCCAGTGCCTCCCTCTCGACGCGTGACGCCCACAGCTCTGCCGCGACCAGGACGAAAAGCGGTAGCAGCGGCACGATTCCCCAGAGCATCGTTGGATGCAGTTCCCGTCTCAAGAGCAGCAGGGCGTGGAGAGTGCCGATCGCATAACAGGGCGCCCAGATGATCGGCCGCCGCGTCAGCATGGCAACCGTCGCGACGACGGCCAGCCCGATCGCCACTTTTCGTCCGGCACGCGGACAGGTGCGGTCCAGTGCGGCACGACCGAGCAGTACGAGTACGACGGTCACTCCGTAGAACCATATCTCGGCCTCGATCGAAATCTCCAGGGGCAGTAGCTCATCGAACTCGCCCGTTGCATAGAGATTGGATAGCCAGCGACGCACCCCGAGGTGATCCAGAACGAGGTGACTCGCCAGAGCGGCCGCGACAATCAGATAGGGCGCGAGCGTTCGAACTCGCCAGACGGCAGCCAGCAGCAGGACAAGGGCGATGAAGACGAGCCCGACCAGCGCCGGAGCATTTGTAAGCTCGTGCGAGGAGAACCGAGTCGGGTTGATGAGAATAAGAATCCACTCCACGAGGTCGATCAGATGGGCACATAGAATGACAAAGCCGATCCAGATTGCCGGCAGAACTTTTCCCGGCAGTCGGGCTTTCCATGCGCTCCCGAGCGAGAGGCCCACGAGTGTGTGTCCGACGGTCGCCAAGCTCGATACCCCGTTTTCAGCACTGAAATTGCCGTCTTCGCCCGGGCTGACAACGTCGGCAACCCCGCCAGCGGACTCTATTGCCTGTTCGCCTGACCGCCAAAGTGCCCAATCTGGCTACCGAGAGCCAGAGCACGCCACGAAAATCGCTTGCTCGCAGATGGCTGCGCTCCGCTGACAACTGCCCCCGTCCCTTGCAAGGCGTCGATAGTTACACATTGGGGTTGCGCGGCCCCGATTACGGCATCTCAGTAAAGAAACGACGGGAATGAGTGCCTTCCACGTGCGTAGAATCCATTGCATGGTACTCGCCCCTGGGGAGATGATCCATTGAAAGACGACCAAAATGACAAGCCGGAACCAATCGGCACGAGCGAAGCGTCTGCCATCGAGGCGCTGGGCCGAAGCCGGGAACAGATTCGCAAGGAGCTGGCCAAGGCCATCGTGGGCCAGGAGGAGGTGCTCGATCAGCTTCTGATCTGCCTCTTCTCGCGAGGGCACTGCATTCTCGAAGGTGTGCCGGGGCTCGCCAAGACGCGAGCGATCCGCGCGCTGGCGGAAACGCTCAGCTTGTCCTTCAACCGGATTCAATTTACGCCGGACCTGATGCCGAGCGACATCACCGGAACGGAGATCATCGAGGAGAACAAGAGTACCGGCGTTCGTCAGCTTCGATTCGTGAACGGTCCGATCTTCGCCAACGTCATTCTTGCCGACGAAATCAACCGTACACCACCGAAAACGCAGGCGGCTCTGCTGGAGGCGATGCAGGAGTATCAGGTGACGGCGGCGGGCTTCACGCATCGACTGCCGCGGCCTTTCTTTGTGCTCGCCACCCAGAACCCGATCGAGCAGGAAGGAACGTATCCACTTCCGGAAGCGCAGCTCGACCGGTTCATGTTCAAAGTGCTTGTGGACTACCCCAATGAGGAAGAGGAACTTCAGATCATCAACCTGACGACGAGCACGGAGGATGCGCCCTTGCAGCGGATCTTCAGCGCGGAGGACATCCTCGGTTTGCAGGAGATGGTGCGACAGGTGCCCTGCGGCGATCATGTAATGCGCTATGCCATGCAGCTGGCACGATCCACCCGTCCACAGCTCGGGCAGGCGCCGTCTTTTGTGACGGATTACGTGAGCTGGGGAGCCGGGCCGCGAGCGTCGCAATTCCTGGTCATCGCCGGCAAGGCCCGGGCGATTCTGCAGGGGCGGTATCACGTCACCATCGAGGACATTCGGGCCGTGGCGCACCCCGTGCTTCGGCATCGCATTGTGACCAATTTTAACGCGGAGGCGGACGCCATCTCCTCCGACAAGCTCGTCGACCGACTTCTCGCGGAAGTGCCCACGAGCGCGACGCCCCAGCTCGACGCCATCGGCGGTCGCCGCGTATTGAGTCCGTGATGATCGGGGGGAGGTGCGTATCCGGTGGTTCAGGCCGTCGAGGATTATCGCAGGTATCTTGATCCGCAGGTGCTGGCCCGCATCAGCGGATTGGAGCTTCGCGCGCGCCTCCTTGTACAGGGCTTCATCAGCGGAATGCACCGCTCACCGTCGCACGGATTCTCCGTCGAGTTTGCCGAACATCGCAAGTACACGCAGGGCGACGATCTCCGATTCATGGATTGGAAAGTCTATGGGCGGACCGACAAGCATTACATCAAACGGCATGAGCAGGAGTCCAACCTGCAACTGCACTTCGCCGTGGATACGTCGGAATCCATGTCTTACCAGTGCGCGAGTGCACCGTGGTCCAAGCGCGACTACGCGATCACCCTCGTTGCCGCGATGGCGTACCTCGCGCTGCAGCAGGCGGACTCCGTGGCATTGACCACCTTCGATTCGCGCATTCATCGCACCAGCAAGGCGTCGAACAACCCGGCCAAGTGGCGGTCGATCACGCGTGAGCTGTTGGCCGCCGGGTCGCATGGGACGACCGCATTTCGCGCGGTGCTCGACGAGCTGGCCGAGGCATCGCATGAGCGACAATTGATCGTACTCGTAAGCGATTTCCTCGGTCCGCCGGAAGAAATCATCGCCGGTTTGAAGCATCTGCGTCATCGTCGACATGAGCCGGTCGTCATGCACGTCATGGATCATGCGGAGCTGACGTTTCCATTTGATCGGTCCGTACAGCTGGTCGGGCTGGAAGACCTGCCGCCGGTGGTGGTCGAGCCGCGGGTGATGCGCGACCACTACCTTCGCGAACTCGATGCGTTCCTCTCCTCGCTTCGTAAAAGCTGTCATGAACAACAGACGGATTATGCGCTGTTTGATACGAGCGAATCGCTGGCCGGCGCGCTCAGCGCTTATCTGACATCGCGCTCAGCTCGGGCACGTCGCTGGAGATGAGGTCAAATTACCGGGAGCGTTGATTTCTTGTCTGCGAACCTTGCATCGGAGCATCAGGAAAGGTTGTAGCTTGTCATTCCTGCATCCTGGCATCGTCATGGCCGCCGGCGGCCTGGCCGCAGTACCGCTGGTGATTCATCTGCTCAGTCTTCGCGGTTATCGCCGCGAACCGTGGGCGGCGATGCGCTTCCTGGTCGCGGCGCAGAAAAAGGCCCGCCGTCGCCTGCACTTTGAGCAATGGCTGCTTCTGGCAATGCGCACGCTCATTGTCCTGTTGATCGGTCTGACGCTGGCTCGACCTTTTTCCGCGAAGTCGTCCCTGTTGAACGTCCTCGGTGAGACTCGCAGCGATCGCGTCATCATCGTGGACGACAGTCTCTCGATGCACGCCCTGCGCGATGACGGCCACACGTCGTTTGAGAAGGCCCGGCTCGTCGCCGCCGAGCTGATTGCTCGAGCCGATGCGAGCGACGGGGTCGCCCTGATCCGCGGCGGCGCGCCGGCGCAGTCATTGGTGGATCGTCCGACGCGCGATCGGCAGGTACTTGAGCGACTGCTGGATGATGGGAGCTGTTCAAGTGGCATGGATGATCTTCATGCCGCGATTCGCCTGGCGTCGGACATGCTCATGACGGATGCGGCGACGCGTGGCGGGCGAATTTGCTACGTATTGACGGACTTCACCCAGTCGGCGATGGACATTCCGTTGGGAGCGGCGTTCGACAAGGAGGCCGCGGCCGATCTGCCGGGAATTGACAAACTCGTATTCATCAACGTGGGGCCGCAACACCGTGGCAATCTCGCAATCATCTCGCTTCGCGCCAAGAGCCAGATTGTCGGCGCAGGCATCCCCGCGCGCTTCGAGGTGGAGTTGGCAAACGAGCGGGACGAAACCCTTGAGCGCGTCGAAGTCGAAATCACCGTGGACGGTTCGACGACGACCCAGGCCGTGCTGGGGCCGATCATGCCGCGCGAGACCGCCGTCGGGGAATTCGACCTTGCCTTCGGTCGCGTCGGTCCGCATCGGATTCGAGCGCGGATCAAGACGTCGGGCTCCTCGCTGTTGGAGAGCGAGGATCCGCTTTCCCAAGACGACGAACGATATCTCGTCGTGGAAGTTTCGCCGCCGATATCGGTGCTGGCCGTGGATCGAGCAGCACCCGGCCCTTCGCGCGTGGAAGACCTGTTCTTCTTTACGACGGCGTTGGCGCCTGCCGATTCGACGATGAAGTCCGTATCGAAGGCGCGGCCGTTCGCGATCAAGCGGATCACCCAATCACGGTTCGAAGAGGAGCCCCTCGATAATCATGACGTCGTCGTACTTGGCAATCTGCGGCGTCTCAGCCGATCGGCGGTCGAACGCCTGGAAGAATTCGTGCGGTCAGGCGGCGGCGTGATGGGGTTTCTCGGTGCAGACGTATCCGCGGAGGCGTACAACGAGTTCTTCGCCGAGGGGAGAGGTCTTATTCCGTTTCGTTTGAACAGGGCGGTTCGCCATGAAGAATCCGCAGCGTTGCCGCGAATGCAAATCGCCGATGCCCGGCATCCTGCGACGATGGATCTGACGAGTAACAAGTCCGGCGGCCTCGAACGCTCGCTCGTGCGTTCGCATTGGAGCATCGAGCCGAGCGATTCGAAGACCCTTCGGACACTCTTGCGCCTCTCCACGGGTGAACAGCTGGCTGTCAGTCACTCGCTGGGCCGTGGGCGCGTGCTCTGGTGGCTTACCAGCGCCGACATGAGCTGGACAAACCTGCCCGCGAAGCCGGACTACGTTCCACTGATGATCAATCTGACCGTCTTTACCGCGGGCGACCGACAATCCGAACTCAATCTCATCACGGGTCAGCCGCTTGTGCTTCGCTATCCGGCGCGCCTCGCGCGACACCTGGCGAGCATTACCGATCCGGCCGGCACTTTGCGTCGATCAGAGCTTGAATCCGAGGCGACCGGTGTGTTGTTGAACTACACCGAGACACTCGCAGCAGGTTTCTATGGCGTGACGGTTGCGGATGTTCGTCGCGATGCAGTCGTGAATTATGACACGAACGATCGAGACCTGACTGCGGCCACGACGGATACGGTGCGGCGGGTATTTGGTCCACGGGCGACGGTGGTGGAATCGCCGCGCGAAGTGATGGCACAGACTTCGACCGGAACGCCACGAGAATTCGCACAGATTCTGATGTTCTGCTTGATACTTGCAGTGGTGGCGGAGACGCTCGCGGGCGCCTGCTTTGGAACGCGTAGATGAACACCGCGCTGGATTGGTTACTGGGACTCGATCGTATCCGCCTGTCGGAAGGTGGAGCAATCTCGCTTCGCTTCGCGACGCCGCCCGCGCCGTGGATCATGCTGTTTGGCGCTGTCGCGGCGGCGCTGGCCGTCTGGCTGGTTTATCGACGCGAGGCCTTGCCGATTCGTTGGCGATGGTCGCTGATGGTTCTGCGATTCGGCGCGGTGATGACAGTGCTTTTTGTCTGCGGGCGTCCGATGCTCGTGCTCAGCCGAACGCGGGTGGAGCCGTCCTATGTCGCCGTTCTCGTGGATCGGTCGGCGAGCATGGCCGTGCAGGATGCCGCGGGCGATGGTGGGCAGGAGCCGGAAACCTCGCGTTGGGCAGCCGCGCTGAGGCGACTTACACATGGCGAGTCCGGACTGCTGGGTCAGCTCATCGATCGCCACGAGGTCGGCGTCTGGACCTTTGGACAAGACACACTGCAGGCCGGTGAAGCTCGTTCTACGGATGAGCTGGGTGCTATTTCGCGTACCTTGGTACAGCTCGAGTCCGACGATCCGCGAACAAATCTCGGTCGAGCCATGCGCCAGGTCTTACGTGAAACGCTCGGCCGGCGGGTGGCGGCTTTCGTGGTGGTCAGCGATGGCCGTCAGACGGAGCCCGTTGAGTTGGAGCCGGTGCTTGCACAGGCCGCGGCGCGGTCGATTCCGGTGCACACGATTGCGGCCGGCTCGACGGCTGCACGAAGCGAGTTGGCGATGGTCTCCGTCTGGGCGCCGGAGGAGGTGTTCGTCCGCGATACGGTCGCAGTGCAGTTCAGTGCGACGGCATCAGGAATCCCTGAGTCCACGACCGTGAACGTCGAGTTGATCGATGAAGTTACGGGTGATCTGCTGGCGTCCACGTCGGAGGTACTCGCGCCGGAGCAGGTTTCATTTCAGGGGGATTTGCAGTTCAAACCACCGCGAGTGGGTCGCAGTGGTCTCATCGTACGTCTCGCTCCCTTGCCGGGCGAGCTGAATGTGAAGAACAACGAGGCCCATGCGTCGATTCACGCACACGACGAGAAGATCGGCGTACTCTACGTGGAGAGCTTTCCGCGATTTGAGTATCGCTACCTGAAGAACCTGCTCCTGCGCGAGTCGAACATTGAGAGCAGTTGCCTCCTGCTCGAAGCATCGCCCGGCTTTCCGCAGGAAGGCACAGTTCCCATCCGACGATTTCCACGCAGCATTGAGGAGCTGCGTGCCTACGATGTCATCATCCTGGGTGATGTGGATCCGCGAAGCGACTGGCTGACACCCTCGCAGCAGGCCATGCTCGTAGACTTCGTATCTGTCTACGGCGGCGGCTTGGCGTTTGTCGCCGGAGATCGCAACATGCCGCGAAGCTTGCGCCAGACGCCGCTGGAAAAGCTCCTGCCGGTCGAGATTGATCCGCGCTTTTCGGGGAAGTATGACACGGTGCTGACCGATCCGTTTCTCCCGCGCATGACTCCCGAAGGGCGCAACAGTGCGTTGTTGCGGCTGGAGGCGGACGAAGCGTCCAACGAGCGGACGCTCAGCTCGATGCCCGGGTTTCTCTGGTACGCCCAGGTTGCGGGCGCGCGCCCGGGGGCCACGGTACTGGCGGTGCATCCGAGCGTCCGTGTTGAAACGGGCGAACTGCCGCTGGCGGTCATCGGACGATTCGGCGTCGGCCGGACGTTCTATCTGGGCACGGACGAATGGTGGCGATGGCGACAATACGCCGGGGACATCTACTACGACACGATCTGGCTGCAGGTCATTCGCACGCTCGCTCGAGGCAAGAAGCTCGGCATCTCGAATCCATGGCGGTTGGAGACCGACCATCGTCAGTATGAACTCGGCGACGAAGTGGTCGTGCAACTATCCATTCACGAGGAAGTGCCGCCGGTGCGTCTCTCCGAAGTGCCGATTACCGTCAGCGATCTATCCGACGCGCCGCTTGATCGGTTGATACTCAAGCCGCAGGCCGGCGCCGAACGGCTCTGGCAGGGGCGATTTATCCCTCGCCGCGCGGGGAATCTCGTGTTGTCAGCCGCAGCGCCGATGACCTCCGGCCCAGCCGGGCCGATGGCCGCGCGAAAGTTGACAAGGGCCATTACCGTGTCACCTCATGATCCGGAGCAGGCGCGACTGGAGGCGGACTTCGAGCTGCTTCGGCTGGCCGCGGCCCGAACCGGCGGGGAATTTCAGGTACTTGGCGACGACGGGTCCTCGTTGATCGAGAAAATCCCGGATCGCAGTGTGCAGATTGCAGACGATGTGGAAGAATCGATCTGGGATACGTGGCTGATGCTCGGATTGTTCGTCACGCTGATGTCAACGGAATGGGCGCTTCGTCGGGCAAGGGGGCTGGCATGATGATGCAGCGACGAGAAGAATTCCCTCGCCTGCGCTTCGGCCTGGTTCAGCGGCTCCAATCGGTGCGAAGACGAATGCGCTTCGCGCTGATCGTCGAGGCCACGGCTCGAATGGTGACGGCCATCCTCGTTGTATTCGCGTTCGCGGCCTTTCTCGATTGGCTTGTGCGGTTTCCCGTTATCCTGCGGACGATCTTTCTGTGCGTCGGCGCTGCATGGACGGGCGTGCATGCCTATCGCCGAATCTGGCGACCGATGATCGCGCCCGTGCCGCTGGATGAACTCGCGCTCGCGCTGCACGGTCTTCCCGGCCAGACGCGCGACGAGTGGGCCAGCACCCTTCGTTATCTCAGCCACGGGGCCGCCGGTTCCCAGGAGATGTGGTCGCGCGTGGTGGCGGAGACGGAGCATGCGGCATCACAGGCCGTACCTTCACGGCTCGTACGGATTCGTCCCGCGATCCTGTCAGGGCTGGCCGCCGCGGCATGTTCCATGATCGTCGTGCTGATTGGGCTGTGGGCGCCGTGGGTGGTGCTGACCGGCGCGGACCGGCTGGCTCGTCCGATGTCCGGGGCACAGTGGCCAAAGAAGCGGGTGATTGAACCGCTCACGCGCGACGCCGTCGTCGCATGGAGTGAAACGTTTACCGTACAGATGCGGCTGGCAAGCGGGGACGACCCGAACGTGCGCGGTTACGTTTACTGGCAGGCCGGATCGAACCCTCGCGAATTGGCATTGCTCCGCCGGGATCCGGATGGCGTCTATCGCATGACACTGGAAAACGTCCGCCAGCCGATTCGGTACTCCTTCAAGGCCGGGGACGATGACACCTCGAACGAACCGTTTCTCTTGCGTGTCGTCAAACGGCCCGAAGTGGAGACGGAGTGGTTGACGCTCTCCCCGCCGTCGTATGCTTCCCATCTACCGATCACGACGGACTCACTGCAAGGTCTCGAAGCCGAAGCACTCGTCGGCAGCATGGCACGGCTGGTCGTGCGACCCAGCAAATTGATATCGGGCGAGGGCGCTTCGCGGGCGGAGATTCTCTTCGACAATGAGAATCGTGTGCCGTTGAAGCGAGTCGACGACTCGTCGACGCTGCTGGCTGCTGAGTTTCCCGTTGATCAGAATCGCGCCTTCCAGGTCCACCTCGTGGATGCGCAGGGGATGGAGAGTCGATCCAGCCCGATCTATCGGCTTCGCGTGCGACCGGATGAGCCGCCCGTAGTTCACGTTGTCGAGCCGGAGAGTGTCATTGAGGCGACCGCATCAGCAATCATTGAATTTCGTGTAATTGCGCAGGACGATGTCGGACTCTCGGATGTCCGCCTGCTCTTCGGCAAGGCCGGCGAGGAGGTGGCGCCATCGGCGAAGCTGCTGTCGAGCGGCGCTTTTGACGATGCGTCTCCGCCGGCGCGTGTTGAGTTGTCACATGCATGGAATTTATCAGAGCTTCCCCTGGCCATCGGGGATGTTCTCGAATACGCGGCGGAAGCGCGTGACGTGTGTTCTTCCGAGGGCGTTCATCGCGAGCCGAGTCGTACGGCCGCAGGAAGGATTCATATCATATCGGCGGCGCGTCTCGCCGAGCGATTGCAGATGGAGTTGATGTCGGTTCGCGAGCAATTGCGATCTCTCATGACAGCCCTGCAGGATTCGCGCGATCGGACCGATGCACTGGATGCAGGCCCGTCTCGACAGATGCCGCTGAATGACATACAGCGCGGCGAGGCGGAGCACCTCGCCACGGGCCTGCAGCGACTACGCGAGTTGAGCGAATCGCATGTCGCGGCGCTCAGCGAACTGAAGCGTCAGGCCGAGCGTAACCAGCTTCGTTCTTCTACCGCTGCGGACCAGGCGGAACGACTGGCGCGCCGATTAGATGATTCGGCGCCGCCGGCGCTTCAGGAGGCCGCGTCCGCCCTGAACCGGTCCGCACAATCCGATCAGGCCGATACCCAACACGAGCAGCTCAAGGCCTCGGCAGAGATTCAGTCCGACCTGCTCTCCACGCTGCGGGCGATGGTTCGCGAAATGGATCAATGGAGCGAGTACGAGGATTTCGTGCGGCTCCTGCGTGAAGTGTTGGACAGACAGGAACTCCTCGAGCGCGAGACCACGCAGGTGGCACGACGCAGCGGCGGCCAGTCGGCGGAACGGCTCGAAGCGTCCGTGCAGCAGGAAATCGTTCGGATTACTTCGGCTCAGCTCCAGCTTCGCGGTGAGACGTCCCGGCTCGTCGCAAGCATGTTGGATTGGGCTGGGAAGAAATCAGACGAAGATCGTGCTTCGGGGGAATCGCTGCGCAACGCGGTCACGGTGGGCTATCGACTCTCGCTTCTTGAGAAGATGGACGAAGCCGCCGGTGCGATTCAGTCCGGTCAGGCCGGCGGCGCGGCCGAGGCGCAGCGCGACGCGGCCGCCGCGCTACGTGCCATGATCGCGGCGCTCGGAGATCGTCTCGATCGTCAGCTTGCCGAGCTCTCACGCGACCTTGCGGACCTGACGGGCCGGCTCCGACGATTGCTTCGTTCGCAGGAGACTTTGAACGAGCGCTGCAAGGAGGCGCAAGAGGCCGAGGATTCCGCGCAACAGCTCGAAGAACTGGCCGATCGCCAGATCAACCTCGCCACAGCGGCCCGGCGCGTCGCGACCTTGCTCAAGCAGGATGACGACGACGCTCGCCATGCCAGGGAGCAGGTCAGCATCGCCGCGGTGGAAATGAAGGCCGCCGGTGAAGGGTTGGATATGGGCGAGTTCGTTGCAGCGGGCTCGCACCAACTCGCCTCCGTTGCCGCGCTGAAAGAGGCGCTGACGGCCCTGGGCGATTATCAGGATCGCGTGGATCAGGAGGTGGGCCAGCGCTCGCTGGAGGCGCTCGTGGAAGCGATGATCGACGTACGACGAAAGCAACAGGCGCTTCGCGCCGAAACAGCCAACATTCGCTTGCGGCAGGATACGGATGGAATGCCGACGCGCGCCGACGGGCTTCGTCTGTCACGTCTGTCGCGGTTGCAGCGTGAATTGATCGATCCGGTCGAGCAAATTCGCGATAAAGCCGGCGCCAGCATCGTCTATATCTTTATCCTGGATCGTGTGCTCGGCTCGATGGAAGCAGCAGCCGTACGTCTCGCCGCGCACGACGGCGGAGGAGCGATGACTGAGCAGGACCGGATCATTCGCGATCTGGGTCGGCTGATTGAGGCCGCTCAGGATCAGCGCGACGACAAACAGTCGCGATTCGTGCAGGACAGTGCCGGCGGCGGAGGCGGAGCGGCGGGCCAGCCGACGGCGTCCAAACCGGTGCCCACATTGGCGGAGTTAAAGGTGCTTAAGGTACTGCAGGTCGACGTAAGTGAGGCGACCTCGGGTCTCAGTGCAAAGATGCCGGAATCGCAGATGCGATCGGAGCGCGAGTTGCGAGAGATTGAGTCGCTCGGACGTCAACAGCGTGAAATCCGCGAGTTGGCGAATCGGATGGTCGATCGTGCGGCGGAAGGGAGATAATCCGTGTTAGTCCACGTGCTGTTTTTGGTTTGCAGTATGATCATCGCACTCGGCGAGACGGAGCCGCCCGATGCGCCGCCGGCGACGCAGGAGGTGGCGACCACGCAGCCGGCGCCGAAGATTGATCCGGAACTGGTGCGCCGTTTGCTCGGCGGGGAGTCCAGCACGCTCGATAACGTCGAAGAGACGCTCGCACGGATGGAGAAGGCCGAGAAGCTGTTGACCGAAGAACGGGATTGCGGCGAAGCAACACAACAGGCCCAGCAGCAGGTGCTCGCCGGCATCGACAAGCTCATCGAAGAAGCGAGAAAGAACCAGGTTTCGGCTCGCGGCGGCTCGCAATATCGCAGACGACGCGAATCCAGGCCGAATCCACAGCCGGCGTCGAGAGAAGAATCGACCGGCAAGTCCGGTAGCAAGGCGGCAACGGCGCAGCAGGCGGGACAGGCGCCGGCCGATGGCGGCACGGGCGCTGAGGGCGAGCGAGCGGGAGCGAAGGCGGAGCTGGCCAGAGGTTGGGGCTACCTGCCGCAGCGCGACCGTGATGAAATCTCGCAGGGCTTCGACGAAGAATTCATCGCCAAGTATCGGGAACAGATTCTGCGATACTATCGGCAGCTTGCTGAGCAGGCGCAGCAGCGACAGGCGGATGGGGATCGCGTAGTTCCTGCTCTACCGCGCGGCGATCAGGGAGGGTAGGTTCGATGCTCAAATGCGAACGAGATTCTACAGGGGGACTGCGTAGCGCTGCCTTGCTTCCGGTGAAGCAAAGTCCCGGTCTTGCTTCGCATCGTCGACGCTTCCCGGCGATCATCCTCGCACTCATCGTCTCGTTCACATCGATTGCCGGTTGGTCCGTCGCGCAGGATGTACCGGCGACGAATCGCGAGAAAGTCACACCTGCCGCTGAACGGTCCTCCATCAACGATCCCTCGGCTCAACTTCAGGCAGCCATCGACCGCGGTCTGGAGTGGCTCGCTCGCCAACAGGAAGCGGACGGCTCCTTCGGCAGTCAGTCGCAGTACGGTCGTCATGTCGGCATCACCGCGTTGGCCTGTCTCGCTTTCGTCAGCGAGGGCAGTGTCCCCGGTCGTGGGCGCTATGCGAGAAATGTCGAGAAGGGACTGGATTTCATCCTCGAGTCGGCATCCGAACAGTCCGGCCTCGTTGCCGCAGAGACCTCCTACGGCCCCATGTACGGACACGGATTCGCCACGCTCTTTCTCGGCGAGATGTACGGTATGTCGCCGCGGGCGGACCTGCGCGAGAAATTGCAGAAGGCCGTCGCACTGATCGTCCGCACGCAGAACGACAAGGGCGGCTGGCGATACCACCCCGTGCGCGCGGATGCCGATTTGTCCGTGACAATCTGCCAGGTCATGGCCCTGCGCTCCGCGCGAAACGCAGGCATCGAAGTGCCCAAGAGTACGGTCGATCGGGCGATCAAGTACGTCCACGACAGCCAGAACTCCGACGGCGGCTTCCGTTACATGCTCGATTCGTCCGGTTCGATGTTTGCCCGCAGCGCGGCGGGTGTCGCGGCGCTCTATTACGCCGGTATCCATGAAGACGAGGCTACACGCCGCGGGCTTGCGTATCTGATGAAGTATCAGCCCGGCAAGGCACAGGAACAGACGCATTACTTTTATGGTCATTACTACGCTGCGCAGGCGATGTATCTCGCCGGCGGCAAGCACTGGGAGAAGTGGTGGCCGGCGATTCGAGAGGAACTGCTCACCAAGCAAACCGAGGAAGGTTACTGGCACGGCCAGGCGGGTAACGAATACGGCACGGCGATGGCACTGATCATCCTTCAGATGCCCAAGCAAACGCTGCCGATCTTCCAGAAGTGACGGGCATCATGAGACTCATTCTGGCTGCTATTCTGTATTCCGGTTGTCCCGCGGCGATGGCGAGTGGGGGCGATCACGTCACCTTGCGAACCCTAGAGGGCAGGGACACTTCGATCAAAGCATCCGACCTTCGCTTTCCAGAGCGTTTGCATGACCCCGCTCTGAGTGGAGGCGGCGCGTTCGACTGGTCGAATGTTGATTACATCGAATTTGACGATCGTCCCCGCGCAGCTGCTGTCGGCACATGGCTGCTATCCACGCATCGCGGCGGTGTGATGCCGGTCGAGATTGTCGGCGGAGACGCGAAGACGATTCACGCGCGACATGCATCATTGGGCGGAATTCAGATTCCGATCGAGTCCGTAGTCACGCTCCGCCGCCGATTGGACACGGACGCAACGTTCTGGGATCGTTCAAAGACCGGCGAAGCGAAGGACGATGCAGCCGGCGGCTTTGAGGAGGACAGCGTACAGCTCACGAACGGCGACACCGTAGCCGGTGCGGTATCTCAGTTCTCGTCGGAGGGCCTGACACTCTTTGATGGCGATTCGGATCGCGCCTATGCATGGCGCGTCGTAAGGCGTATCGAGATGGCTTCGACCGGCGAAAGAAAAGCACGGCCCGATGCGAACGATCCCGCCTTGACTGCGATGATCTTCCTGACGGATGGCACGCGGATATTCGCACGCAGCTTCAGAATACAGGGCTCGATTATCAAGTTGCACTCCGATGAAATGCGGCTTGACGCAGGTGACGAAGCTCGGCGGGGCGGTGACAGCCAGGCGATGTTGAGCATCCCGATGGAGAAAATTCGACGTATCGAAATCCTCGGCGGTCTACGCGAATGGCTCAGCTCGTTGTCGCCGTCTTCGTATGAAGTCACGCCGTACTTCGACATCCACTGGCCGTATCAGTTGGATCGCAACGTTCTGGGCGGACGGCTTGCCCTGCGCGGCAGGGAGTACGACCGCGGCATCGGTTTACACTCGGCCTGCCGTATCGCATGGAAATTCGACGGCAGATACGAGCGGTTCCGCTGCACTCTCGGAATTGACGACTCCGCCGGGCCGTTGGCCGATGCCGAAGTGCGAATCCTTCTTGATGGTCGCGAACTGGCAAGGTTCGAGCATCTCAAGCATGACGATCCGCCGCGCGAGGTGGATGTTTCGATACGGCCGGACGTCGCGGATTCGCGGCGAGCGAATCGGGCAGCGCAAAGCGGCGGATTACTCGTGATCGAGGTCGGCTTCGGCGATCATGGCGATACGCAGGATCGAGTGAACATTGTCAACGCAGCTTTGGTCGGCAGTTCAGGTCGGCTGGGCCGGTGATCGCAATGCCGCTCACCTTTGTCATTCGTGCGGTCTGTCGCCGCATCACTTCAATTGCAATAATACTTCCGCGGCCGCGTATTGCCAGGTCAGCTCGCTGGTCTGTTGCTTGAGGGTGTCGATTGCAGCTCGCGCCAGATCGAAATCTCCACCATGAAGCGCGGCCCTTGCAAGTGCGTAGGAAGCCACGGGCTGCTCGCGAAGATCATCCGGTAGCTTGCGCAGCGCAAGGGTCAACACACGACTTTGCTCCATTCGCTCTGTAGTATCCATGCCGTCGAATACCGGCGGACCGATGGCATCCCGAAAACTTGCGGCATCGTTGGTCGTCAGATATTTCCATGCGACCGCCCAACGCCGGAAATCGTGATAGCATCGACCGGCCGTTTCCATTCCATTCACCCGTGGGGCGCTCGTGTCAATGTCTTCCTCCGCCAGTGCGAGCGACCATTCCAGCCAGACGCGATTCCTGTACAGGTCGCCATCAACGGCGATGAACGAACGCCACAGGTCGGGCAGTTCGCCATATCGTCCCTGTTCCTGCAATACACCATGCAGGCCGATCGTCGCGTCTCGACTCTCGGAATGCCGTTCCAGAATGTCTCGAAACTCCTCCTCCGCATCTTCCAAATGACCCATCGATGCCAGGACGGATGCGCGATTGATTTGGATGACCGGGTTTGCCGGTTCGACGGCCAGCAATTCGTCATAAATGCGTAGGGCCGCTTCACCGCGATTCTGTCGTGCGAGTGTCACCGCCAGGTTCAACTTCGCCGGTGCATCGACAGGATCGATCGCAAGAATACTCCGTAGGTGCTCCTCGGCTGTCTGCCAATCGCCGTGGCTGATGAGCAACTCCGCTAATTCGAAACGGCTGTCGCGATGGTACGGATTGATTTCGATGGCCCGCTCGAATCCTCGTACTGCATCGTCGTACCGATTCTCCGCGCGATGAAACCTGGCGATAGCCAGGATCGCCGGAAAGTAATCCGGGTTGATATCCAGAATGTGCTCGTACTGAAGTAGGGCCAATTCGGTTTGTCCGTTCGCGTCGAGCGATTGTGCGTAGCGATAGCGCGTGTGCAGGTGTCGCGGCATGACTTCGAGCGCGTGCGAAAATTCCTGCACGGCGGCCGTGGGGTCGTCCTTCAATCGATACGCCTCACCTGCCGCCGCGGCCAGCCGCGGACTATCCGACCAGCGAAGCCGCGCGATCGCGACGACTGCAAGCGCACCATCCGGGTCGCCTTGAAAGTTGTGCGCCTTGGCCAGTTCGGCATGCGCCGCCTCGCTGTCAGGATAAACCTCGACGATGCGGCGCTCGCGACGGATTGTAACTGCCCACGTCGGGGCCAATCGCCACGCGGTCGTCATCCATGTCAGCAGCAGCATCAACACCGGCGCGCCGACGAGAATCCCCGAATGCACGCGCGGTATCCGTCGGGCAAGCCGATCCCACAGCGAGACCGCGACTGCCGAAACGGCAAGGTGCAGGCCGAGCATCGGCAGATACATGTAGCGATCCGCCGCCAGGAATCGCCGCGCCGCGCCGGCCGCGAGGAATGGTGCGAGCAGGATGGCAAAGATCATCAGCCCCATATACGCTGCCCGGTTCCATCGCCGCGCGAGGAGTACAAGCACGACGAACGCCGCGAGCATGGCCATCGAGGCAAGACTGTCAGGTGAGGTGAGCGTGACATGTTCCGGAGGCGGCGACCATGCCGCCAGTTGCGTCGGCCAGACGTAGTTTCGCAGGTAATAGCCCGCCGAGAGCAGAGCGTGTACCGGCGGCGACGTGGTTCGCTCGGCCTGGACGCCTTCGATGAATCCTGCCCGTCGTGTGGCATCCCACGCCATCACGCTCCCACCGAGGGAGATGGCAATGAGCACCGCGTACATCGCCCGCGTCCGCATCGGCATCACGGCTGCCAGATGTGTGGCACCCTGCGTCGTTGGTGTGGTGGTGTCCAATACAGGTGTGGCGTCGGCAGATTGCCGGTGATGCCGCTGGTAATCCACCCACAGCGCCGCCAACGGCACTGACGGAAGAATCTTGGAAGCCGTCGCCGCCAGCCAGGCGAGCACCGCGGCGACCGGATGTGCAGCGCTCCGGGTTTCCCCGCGTCCGAGACACGCCAGCATCGTGAGCATGGAGAACATCGCCGCCAGAAGCATCATCCGCCCACTGATCCACGCGACCGGCTCCAACGCGAACGGATGGCACGCAAACATCGCCCCGACGAGCAGCCCCACGCGCCGACAGCCCGTGAGCCGCCTCGCCAGCACCAACGCCAGCACGGAATTGATCGCATGCAGCAGGATGTTCGTCGCGTGAAAGGCGGAAGCGCTGACCGGATATCGTCGATCCGGGGTCGGTTCGGCTCGTGCGAAGTCCAGTTGCAGCGTCAGCATCGGTAATGGCTGATAGAGATCGTCATGCAGCGTGACCATGAGTCGGCCGGCGTTGCTGAGTGACGGATGATTAACGAGATAGTGGTCGACGACGAGGCGTTGATCGTCGCCGCTGAGAAAGTCGCCACCCTGCGTGGGCCAGCCAAACACCACGGCCAGCAGCGCGACGATCATCATCGCCGCGAGTTGGTGCCGCATTGCATGGTGAGTGCTCGCCATAAGCATGTAGTCCAGCTGCTTCCAAAGATCGCGGTCGCACGAGCGGGGTTCTGCTTCACGGTCCCCGGCACTCTGCCTACTGTGCAGCCGTAGGTCCGCAGCGTATCATTCCTGCGACCAAGCACTAGCTCGTCGGCACGACCGACGCAGTATATCCCCGACGCCGCCCATGAATCCTAATCTCCGTACCCTTGAAACGCGACACGGCCGGCTTGCTCTTGGTTCGCGATGCCTCGTCATGAGCATTCTGAACGTCACGCCGGATTCCTTCAGCGACGGCGGGCTTTACCTCGATACCGCTCGCGCCGTCGAACACGGTCGGCAAATGGTGGCCGATGGGGCGGACCTGATCGACATCGGCGGCGAGTCGACGCGCCCCGGCTCCCACGCAGTGTCGGATGACATGCAGATTGCCCGCGTGGTACCGGTCATTCAGGGTCTTCGCGAAGCCGGTATCAGCGTGCCGATCTCCATCGACACACAGTCGTCGGTCGTGGCGGCGGCAGCGCTCCTGGCAGGCGCGGACATCGTGAACGACATCTCGGGAATTCGGCATGATCCACGGATGCCTGAGTTGCTGTGCGAATCCGGCGTACCGTTCGTGGTCATGCACATGCAGGGCACACCGGTCACGATGCAGGCCAATCCGCACTATAACGACGTGGCAGGGGAGGTCGCGGCATTTTTTGAGGAGCGCGCTACGGTACTCGCTGCCGCGGGAGTGGATTGCAATCGGATGATCATCGATCCCGGCATCGGCTTCGGCAAGAAACTGGAGCATAATCTGACGCTGCTACGATCTCTCGACAGATTCGCGAGCCGTTTTCCCCTGCTTGTCGGCCCGTCGCGTAAGCGATTCATTCGGGAGTTGTTGAGAATCCCTTCGGAATCCAATATTCCTTTGCCCCAAACCGAACTCCGCAATCCGAACTCCACCATCGACAATTCGCTCCTCGCCGGCACGTTCGTTGCCGCCCTGCACTGTGCCCTGTCCGGCGCAAACATTCTCCGCGTCCACGACGTCGGACCGATCCGCCGAGTCCTCGAATCCGTGGCTACCGCGTGACAAACGAGTGGATGCCAGGGCCAGGCGAGTAGTGTGTTTTCACATGTATGTGGGCAGTTAAAGCGACCTGGGTAGCATGGGCCACCGGCTCATGCGCTCTTCGCAGGGTACAAGGTCTCTCTATACGCTGTACGCGCCTGCAGAACGCCCGGTCGAAGTCAGTGTGATGGTTGTAGCTGTGCAGCGACGCGAAGCTGCTTGCGCACCTCGTGCCCGGCAGCGGCGTCGGAAGCTAAGTCGTCGTGCTGTCCCTGGCTTCCACACCGTCAGGCCCGGACGCCTGCAAATGCTGAATCTTCATTTCGGCGTCCGCCAGAACCGTCCGGCATCGCTTGATGAGCCCCATGCCTTCCTCGTACTGCTTGATCGAATCCTCCAGCCCGATCTTCCCCTGCTCGATCGACTGCACGATCGTCTCCAGCCGCTTCATGGCGTCTTCAAATGTAGGTTCATTCTTTGACATGCTTGGCGCCCTGTTCCTCCACGCGGCTGCGGATGCTGCCATCCGTTGTCTCGGTTGTCATCACTTCATCACGCTTCACGTCTGCCGCTCGACGTAGGATCTTACCATCCGATGCGCGCCGCGTAATGGTAAATCCCCGATTGAGTACTGCCGCATGGCTGCTCGCAGATAGTCGCGCCTCCAGGGCCGCTACCGCCATCTCACGGTCACCCAGTATCCTGACCATGCCACGACTCAGGCGCCCGGCAAGCTGCTCAAGTACGGCCTGATACGGTTCCACGTATCTGCGCGGCGAAGCCGACTGCAATCGCGCCTCCGCCAACCCAAGCCGCCGTACGCACTTCACCGCCATTTGCGAGGCCGTCCACCTCAGGCGATGCTCAATCTTCGCGAGCATCTCCCGCCGTCGCGCGAGCAGGACCTCCGGCCGTACGCGGATCAGCCGCACTTCCAGCTCATGAACCGCCGAACGCCGCGTTGTCAGCAGTCGTGATACCGTCAGCCGCAACCGGCCCGTCGCCTCGTCCACCTGCTGCTGCCGACGACCGATCTGCCCCAGCGGATCGCGAAACCACTCGCATCGCTCGGCAATCGCCAGCCGTGACCTCGCGACATCCAGACCGCGACGCATGGCTCGATTCAGGTGCAGCCCGATTGAGTCAATCTCCGCGAGCAGGTCTGCCGTATTCGGCACGACCAGCTCCGCCGCCGCCGTCGGCGTGGCCGCGCGAAGGTCCGCCACGTAGTCCGCGATCGTGAAATCAACTTCGTGCCCGACGGCACTGACGATGGGAATCTCGCTGGCGAAGATCGCTCGTGCAACGGCTTCCTCGTTAAACGCCCACAGGTCTTCCAGTGAACCGCCGCCGCGCCCGACGATCATCACATCGACGCCGCCCAGCTTCTCGCGGGCGAGGTTGATCCGTCGAAGTGCATCGGCGATTTCCGCAGCCGCTTCGTCGCCCTGCACTTTTGCCGGATACACAAGAACGCGGACGCTCGGATAGCGCCGCGTAAGTGTTTGCAGAATATCCCGAATTGCCGCCCCCGTCGGGCTCGTAATCACCGCAACCGTCCGCGGCATCCGCGGGATCGTCCGCTTGCGCGACGAGTCAAACAGACCTTCCTTTTCCAGCCGCTCCTTGAGTTGTCGAAACGCCAGCTCGAGCGCCCCGACGCCGCGCGGCTCCAACCGCCGCACGTAAAGCTGATACTGCCCGCGCGGCTCATAGACTTCGATCTCGCCCGTGGCGATGACTTCGAGCCCGTCGACCGGGTCGAATTTCATCTTCGTCGCGTCCGATCGCCACATCACGCAACGCACCTCGCTGGATTCATCCTTGAGCGTGAAATAGATATGCCCTCCGGTAGGTCGCGACAGATTCGATACCTCGCCTAATACCTTGATTGATCCCGGCAAGGCCTGCTGGATGGCTTCCTTGATCATGCGCGAGAGCGCGGTGACAGTGAGGATGCCGATTCGCGCGGGTTCGTCGGCCTGTGACGCTGCGGAGTTCGACTTCACAGGCATTCCCGGCAGTTCTTTCGGCGCATCGGCTGGCCCGAACAGGCCCGGCTCGTCGTCACCGCGCACGCGCCGTGGATCGAACGGCGCTCGGCCGGGCGGCGTGCTGTCGTTTCGCTTCCGCTTGCTCACAGCGGCTCCTTCCAGAAGCCATGCTCCAGGGCCTGATCCGGGTCGTCGCAGATGCGCTGGCCCTCCTGCACGAAGCCCATTTTCAGATACAGACGATGCGCGTCCGGCAGCTTCACGTCGCTCCACGCGATCATCCGCCGACAGCCGCGTTCGCGTGCGAACGCGATCGTCGTTTCCAGCAGCCGCCGCCCCAGACCTCGCCCGCGATACGACGAGAGCAGATACAACCTATGGAGTTCACACTCGTCGCCATGTATCGTGACGCCCACGCAGCCGACGACCCGCTCGCCGTCCATCGCCACCCAAAACATCCCGCCGGTAGCAAGATAGTACGACTCGACCGTGTACAGATCGCGATGATAGCCCTCGGCCTCCCAGGTGAAGCCGTACTCACGATGCACCTCCTGCACGACTGCGACCATCGGCTCACGATGCTCGGGCAGATAGGGAAGGATTCGGCACATGAGTGTCACGAAAAATGTACGGCAATGGCTCGGGGATCAATCCTCGGCGTCCGCCGCGGCGCCTTCAAGGCCATTCACCCGGATGCGCTCGATGTGCTGCGTCTTGCCCGTGTCGCTGTCCACGCGCACCAGCACGCCGCTGAGCCGCACGTCTTCCGTCGCCACGTCAAACGGCGCCGGCAGGCCGGAAATCAGGTAACGCAGAATACGGTCCTTCCGTCGCCCGAGTACGCTGTCGTACGGCCCCGTCATTCCCAGATCGGTAATGTATCCCGTACCGCGGTCGAGGATGCATTCATCCGCCGTCGGAATGTGGGTGTGCGTACCGAAGACAAGACTGGCGCGGCCGTTGAGATACCAGCCCATCGCCACTTTCTCGCTCGTCGCCTCGGCGTGCATGTCCACGACGACGATATTCACCTCGCGCGGCAGCTTCGCCAGCACCCGATCAGCCGCGTGAAACGGACAGTCACACGGAGGCCGCATGAACAGCCGGCCCATGATGGAGATGACCGCCACCTTCGGCCCTTTGGCTGTCTCGTAAATGGCGAATTCCTTCCCGACCGACTCCGCAGGGTAATTCGCCGGACGTACGGCGCACTCCGAGCGCTCCAGTACCGGCATGATCTCGCCTTTTCGGTAGATATGATCACCGAGCGTGATGAGGTTCACACCGTAGCGGAGAAACTTGTTATAGAGCAGCTCCGTCACGCCGGAGCCGGCCGCCGCGTTTTCGACGTTGGCGATGACGCAGTCGATGCCGTGCTGCTTGACCAGCCGTGGCAGGGCTTGTGAGACAATCGACCGACCCGGCTTGCCGACCACGTCGCCGATGCAGAGGATGCTGATTTCCAACCCGTCCGTCCTTCTAGCCGCCGCAGCGGAATAGGGGTTGCCTGCGAATGATAAACGATGTTGCGGTCAGGGGCAAAGTCAGAGCAAAGCAGGGTCGTGTGAGATCGCTCAGGGTGATCGAAGCAGAATATGTCAGTCGGGACGAGTACGACATCATTCTGTAAAAATGCGAGAGGCCGCATCGGCTGCGACCTCCCGGGTTCTTTTTCGTGGGCTGGATGATCGACTAGTAGCGATCGCGATCGCGATCTCGACCGCGTCCGCCGCCGCCGCCGCCACCACCGTAGCCGCCGCGTCCGCCACCGCCGCCGCCGCCACGATTTTCGCGGGGGCGAGCTTCGTTGACGGTCAGGGCACGACCTTCGTGCTGCTGGCCGTTGAGGGCGTCCATGGCCGCTTGGGCCTCGCCGTCATTCGACATCTCGACAAAACCGAAGCCCTTGCTGCGGCCCGTCTCGCGGTCGGAAATGACCTGCGCGCTGGTGACGGCGCCGTGCTGTCCGAACAGCTGCTCAAGGTCCGATCCCGTCATGTTGAAAGGAAGATTTCCCACATACAACTTTTTGCCCATTATCACATTCTCCTGGCAGGGGCAGATTCAGCCCAAATCTTTTACTTTCAGGGCCGACGTTGAAAGGGTCCGACCACTCGGACCAGCAGGTGGCATGGGCAAACCGGCAATCAAGAGCGTGGAAATCAAATCGAAAGGACCCAGACCCTATCGCACGATCAGCAGACCAAACACACCAACCTCTACTGTATAATACTGTCGGGAATTTGGCTTGGCAAAGGCAAATCCGACCCCGATTAGGTAGTTTCCATACCGTATGAAACAGACTTTGAGGTCCACAGGTACCGCATCGGGCAGCCCCGATGCTCAGTCGCCTCCGTGATTATTCAAGCCGGACGAACCGTGCCATACCAACGCTGGACGAGCGTCACAAAGTCTTTATAATTCCGAAGTTACGAAAGGAGAGCGACTCGATGAATTGGCTGGCTCGTGTATTCGGCACGTTTCCTTATGTCCTCATTGGGTTTCTCGCAGGTTGCGAAGGCCCGACGGCACGAACCTCCGCGGACGGCGTTGAGGTTGTTCACGGCTCCTCGGCAGGGTCGGTAACTTCTCCGTTCAACCTACAGCCGGATGGGACGCCCGAGACCGATTGGGCGGCGGCAGAAGCACGAATACTCACCAATGTCCGTCAGCTTACCCATCCGGCAATGGGACTCGATCGCGCGGGCGAGGCCTACTTTAGCCCGGACATGCGCCGCATTATTTTTCAGGCATATCCCAAAGGCGAGTCGCAGTATCAGATGTACACGCTGGACCTCACATCGGAGGGCCAGGCGATTACGGATTCCCTTCGACAGGTCAGCCCCGGAGGAGGCGCCTGCACCTGCGGGTACTTTGAGCCCAACGGTCGCGGCATCATCTACGCATCGACCTATCTCAATCCCGACATGCCGAACCCGAACCGATACCAGCGCGAAGGCGGCAGCTATGTGTGGGACATGCCCGGTGGCATGGACGTCATCGCCGCAAATGTGGACGGCTCCAACCCGCGTCAGCTGACGCGAACGGCGGGGTATGATGCGGAGTGTGCCTATAGCGCGGACGGCCGCGAGATCGTCTTCACCAGTGACCGTGACGGCAACCCGGACTTGTACGTCATGCGCGCCGACGGAAGCGGCGTTCGCCGATTGACGAAAATGCCCGGCTACGATGGCGGACCATTCTTCTCGCCGGATGGCAGCCGAATCATTTTTCGTGCCGATCGCCGGCAAGATGACCATCTACAGCTCTTCGTCATCAACTCCGATGGCACGGGCGAACGCCAGCTCACCGCCGATAGCAACGTCGTAAATTGGGCGCCGTACTGGCTGCCGGTCGCACCCGATACAGCACGCAGCCCTTCAGAATCAGCCCGAAGCGCAAGCGAGGGAAGTGGCCATGCAGCCGGGCGAAGCGTCGTATTCACGACCAGTCTGCACGGGCATCGAAATTATGAGGTCTATCTGTTGAACATCGAGACGGGAGCGCATCAGCGTGTCACCTACAGTCAGCGATTCGACGGTCTCCCGGTTATCAGCCCGGACGGCAAGTGGATGATGTGGACGAGCCAGCGAGGCCCGGACGAGACGAGTCAGATCTTTCTGGCCGATTTCAAGACGCCTGACGGGTACTAGCGAATAGAGAATACCGACGGATCATTATCCACCGGCTTCGATGGCCATTACGGCCCACTTACCTGTCCCCAGCCGGCAACGATCATTCGATAAGCGCAGTAGAGCAGCAGGATGACGAAGGCCGTGCGGATGATACTCACCGGCCACTTGTGGACACGAGCGGCCGTGAAGTAGGCGCCGATGAGGGCAGTTGGAGCGAGGATCGCCGCCAGCAGGAACGACTCTGTGACGCTTGCGCCGTGCGCGGACAATCGAGCATTCTTGACGATGGCGCCGGCGATGCTGGCCCAGAGGATCATGCTTGCCGAATTGGCAATTGCGTTGCGCAGCGGGATTTTCAAACCGACCTGTTGCGCTGGTACAGCGATCAATCCGCCACCGACACCAAGCAATCCGCCGAACAGACCCGCAGGCAGGCCTACCAGCGAAACAATTTTGATGGGCGATATGCTCGACGAATCCGCTTCTGTCATGTCCGGCAGGCGGCTGCCGCTTCGGAGCCGCACAAGGTTGTAGAAGACGATGTAGAGCAGGAACGCCGCGAAGCCGAGCTGAAGATAGCCCTGGCCATCGCCGTGGAAAATGTGTAACTCGCTGATAACCACACCGATGATCGCGCCGACAACGGCACTGGGCACCATCCATCGCGTGACCGGCCGAAACGTCGCCCGTGCCTGTCGATGCCGCAGCACCGATGGACCGACGACGAAGAAATGGACGATCATCGCCGTGGCCTGATAGAGATGATGCTGATGCGACCCGAAGAGAATCACCATGCCGGGGATCATTACGACGGAGCCGCCGATTCCCAGGAGCCCACCGGACGCTCCCGCTGCCAGACCCAGTAATGTCAGCCAAACGTATACCATCGGATACCTGTTCGACAGTAATACCGTCCGGCGCTAAAATCAAAGCCGCCGGTGCGCCGCCATGATGCTGGAAAGACTTGTTGAAAACCTGCCTCATATCGTTTCATTGGGCATATTGCTCGTCGTCAGCGGCGCTATTTCCGGCAGCGAGACCGCGCTCTTCGCGTTGACACGAAAGCAACTCACCGAACTGGAGGCATCAGGCGGCCTCGGCGCGCGTCTGGTCGTTCGACTGCGTGACGAACCGCGAAGTCTCCTTTCCACGGTCCTCTTGACGAACACCGCGGTAAATATTCTGCTCTATTCAATCCTCGGCGTTACCACCGTAAGGGTCGCGGGCGGCTCGGCGTTCTGGACCGGCATGATCGGCATCGGCGGATTCGTCGTAACGGTCTTCGGCGCGGAGATTATCCCCAAGCAGGTGGCGCTGGTCCTGAGCATGAAACTGGCCCCGCTCGTGGCGATTCCCCTTCGCGCGCTGGAGGTGGCTACGGCGCCGATTCGTTGGGTACTTGAAAATCTCTTCGTCGAGCCCTTCACACGGCTCATGACAGGTACGGCCGAGCGCGGCGCGGCGGTCAGCGCGGAGGAGTTGCAGGAGCTGGTCAACCTCTGTCAGAACCACGGGCTCATCGACGATCGAGAGAACATTATCATTCATCAGGTTGTTGAACTGGCAGAGACGCGCGTCAGCGCCTTGATGGTGCCGCGTGTCGATTTCGTCGCCTTTGATCTGGCGGACGGCCCCGACAATCTCGCGGAACTCTTCAAGACCAGCCGCCTGCTGCACATTCCAGTGTACGAGGGAACAATCGACAAGGTCGTGGGAGTGATCCATGCACGGGAATTCTTCCTCGCCCAGCCGCATCCTCAGCAAGTAGAAATTTCTCGACGACCACAAGGGTCTCCGCGTACCTCGACAGGGGTGACGCTACGAGAGTTGATTCGCCCGGTGTATTTTATCCCTGAGCAGGCCGGCGTGGAGGCCTTGCTTCAGCACTTTCGTCGCACGGGTACCCAGCTGGCTGTTGTGGTGGATGAGTATGGCGGTCTGGCCGGTGTCATTGCCATGGAGGATATCGTCGAAGCAATCGTCGGTGATTTGTCCGCCCCGGATGAGCCCGCCGAAGGCCCGCCGCTCATGCGTATTGACGATCTGAACTATCTCGTTGACGCGAGAATGGATGTCGACGATTTTCGCAATGCGTTCGATCTTCCGCTTGAGGAAACGCGGATCGACACCGTCGGAGGGTTGATCGCTGAACAGCTCGGCCGGTTGCCGGTGGTTGGCGATGAAGTGACGCTTGGCCATGCCACGCTTAAAGTCGAATTGATGAAGAAGCGCCGCGTCATGCGCGCTCGACTGTCGCTCAGTCGGCCCGCGGAGGAAAACGCCGATCTCTCGCTGCTCCTGGGCACATCTCAAGACAGCGATACGCCCTCGAAAGGCCATGTTGCGAAGGCCGCGCCCGCGCAGTCCATTCCGAAGGACGATTCACCGGGCAGCGACAGGGGGGGCGACGCGTGATATCGCAACAACCCATGGTGGAGGTCGCTTTCTGGCTGTCGCTGTGCCTGGTGTGCGTGGTCTTTTCCGGTATTTTCAGCGGGGCGGAAACCGGCATGTATAGCGTCAGCCGGCTGCGTCTATCCGTTGCGGCGCATCGCCGCAGCCGCGCGGCCGTCACCTTGCAGAATCTTCTTGCGGATCGATCGACCCTGCTCAGCACCATCCTGCTGGGTACCAACGTGGCGAACTATCTCGCTCCGGTGTGTCTGGTGATGCTCATGCTGCGAACCAACTGGCCGGGCCGGCATGGGGACCTATCCGAAACGCGCGCGGAACTCTACACGACGCTCATCCTTACGCCGGTGATCTTCATCTTCGGCGAAATGGTCCCCAAAAACATCTTCCAGCGCCACGCCGATCGCTACATGCTCTCCCTGTCGAGCGTTCTGAGCGTCTCGCGATGGCTCTTTCAAAAGACCGGCCTGATCAGCGTTCAACAGCACCTTTCGGACTTCATGCTGCGCCGACTGAAGTCGCCCCCTGCGGCGGCCGCCATCAAGGGTTCGCGCGTGGAGATGTACCAGCTCCTCCACGAGGGAGCAGCGGAAGGAAATCTTACCCGCACACAGATCGCCATGCTTGAAAGCGCCCACAAGCTCAGCAGCACGCCGGTGGCAACGGTCATGGTGCCCTTGGCTCGAGTGATCATGCTCGAAGCGGAATCCAAACGCAGCCAGATTGGCGCGATCCTTCGACTCTCCCGTCATGCTCGAATGCCGGTATATCAGGGCGATCGTCGTCGTGTGGTCGGTCTGGTGCATCTGCTGGACATCATCGACGCACCGCCGGGAAAAGGAGTGTCCGAAGTGATGTGGACGATCGTAAAGCTCACGCCGCGAACGACCGTGCTGGACGCCTTGTCGGTCCTTCAGAAGGAACGTCGGCGCATGGCCGCCATTGAGGATGCCTCCGGCCGCTGCATCGGCATTGTGACCGTGAAGGACCTCGTCGAGGAACTCGTCGGCGAACTCTCAGCTTGGTAGCCATCATGCCTGCGGAACGGTGCCCTTCGGCTGCGCCGCGGGTGGAATCATCGCGACAATCAGGATGCCCATCAGCACAAGCCCGCACCAGACGCCCGGTGCAATGCTAAGCCAACTGCGATGAAGTACGGCTACGATGTTTGTCGCTGTGGATCCCTCAAACGGGCCGATCCACACCCAGAGCACATTCACGGTAGCGCAGAAAGAAAGTAGCAGCCAGGTGGTCCACCATCGCGGCGTCGGCGTTGCCGTCCATGCCCAAAGGGCGACGGCAGGATAAAGATAACGCTCGTGCATTTGCGTTGAGAGCAGGAAGAATGCCAGTGGGATGACACGTACGGCCCAGCGGATTGAGGCCTCGTCACTTCGTCGTCGCCAGAGAATGAGGACGACAAATACGACGACCGCAAGGATACCGAGGATGCCGATTTTTCGCGCCGACAGGCCGGCCAGGATCGCGGTGTCGTCACGTACATAGTGATCGAGAAGGTTGCCCTCCAGTTGCGGCGAAACCAACGGACTGCCGAGGAACCAAGCCGAGAAGCCGTTCAGATGCGTGAACGGATAGAATGCAGGCGCGCCGGCGTAGGCCTCCCAAACGCCATCGAGCGCCGTCCGAAAGGGCAGCAAGATCAGTATCAGCACACCCAACATCGCTGCGACGCTAATGAGTGCCTCGCGCGGGCGCGGGAGCGCCGGCCGGATCGAGATCAATGCCCAGATCGGCAGGAAAAAACATGCCTGCGGTTTCGTGAGCATGGCCAACAGGGCGAAGACCCACATCCACAAGAGCCGTCGGCCGTGGGCCAGTTCCAGCGAAATGAGAACGAACAAGATCGGAAGCGCGTCCACCGCGCCCCATACGGCCGAGTTGTGCCACACGCTCGGCAGCAGGGCATACGCAAATCCTACCGCAGCGGCGAAGTCGATCGAAGCCCGTCGCCGCAGGGCATAATACAGCAGCAGGGCGATGGCCAGGTCAGCAATCACCGCCGGCCATTTGAACAAGACATACGCCGCGACCGCCTCGGGCGTCGTTTCTCTCGCGTTGATCGCCGACAAGAGTTCGAAATCGATCGCCCGACCTGACAGCAGTGGGTAGGCCGAGGCCAGCGCGCGGCAAATGAAAATCTGCACAGGCGGGTAATTGGAAAGTCGCTTGGAGCCCTGAGCCGTCGGAGCGGCATCGTAAACACGTGCGACGCCGTGCTCGCGCGCGACGAATCCCCACACGATGAATTGTTCCTGATCATGCATGAAGCCCGGAGCGTCCAATAACGGAAGCCGTACGGACAGCCCCGCAAGGATAATCAGCAAAGGGTAAATGATTTTCCGCTTCGTCGAGACAGGAGCGAGTGCACGCGAGCGCGCGGCGGATGGCAGGCCATGATCCGAAGGCGAAGACTGCATTCGTGAAGAGTTTATCGGCCGCCGCCGCCAGGCGATACCCGGCCGATCATCGGGCCTGTCGTTGCTTCACTCCACCATGGAAAGGACCGATCAAGTGAGAGACTCCGCGGATCAGCGTCCGCGAAAGTCTGCCGTAAGCGTCCCCGCAAATGGTTCATCGGGGAGGGGGATTTGGCCTTGGACCTTGCAACCCTTATAGGTTTTATCGCCAGCATCGGCTTGTTCGCGTGGGCGCTGATCAACGGCACCGGCGGAAACGTCGGCGGCTTCTGGGACACGCCTTCGATCGTCATCGTGATCGGCGGCGGCATCAGCACGACGCTTCTATCCGTTCGACTCGAACGCTTCTTGTCATTCATCAAAGTCATTCGTCACGCATTCTTCAACAAGGTCAAGCCGCCGGAATCGCTCATTCGCAAGCTGGTCAGTCTTTCCGAAACCGCTCGGCGCGAAGGCATTCTCGCACTTCAGACGCAAATCGAGGAGGTCGATGACCCCTTTGTGTCCAATGGCCTGCAGATGATCGTGGACGGCACGGATGCCGAAACCGTCAAGACGCTGATGCAGTACGAAATGGACTCCATCGACATGCGGCATACGGAGGGCAAGCAGGTGATTGACCTGCTCGGCAAGTACGGACCCGCCTATGGCATGATCGGTACCCTCGTCGGCCTGGTCATCATGCTCCAGAACATGGATGACCCCACGAAGATCGGGCCGGGCATGGCCGTTGCCATTCTGACCACCCTCTACGGCGCCATCCTTGCCAACATGGTCTGTTTGCCGTTGTCCGACAAGCTGAACAACCGCCATTCGCAGGAGATGCTTGCCCTGACCATTGCCCAGGCCGGCATCCTCGGTATTCAGGCAGGCGACAACCCGCGTGTTCTGGAGATGAAGCTGGCGGCCTTTCTCGATCCCAAGCGGCGGTTGGTGCTGAGCGAGCAGCAGTAGGAGTTCGAGGGCGATATGGCGATCAAGAAGAAACCACCGGATCCCGGCGCGCCGCAGTGGATCGTCACCTACGGCGACATGATGACGCTCCTGCTCTGCTTCTTTATCCTCCTCGCCGCGTTCGCCAACTACGACAAGAAAGACAAGATGTTCATGACGGCGATCGAGTCGATTCGTGAGGCCCTCGGCGCGCCGGGCCAGAGCGGGTGGTTTCCGGAAGACGAGATCGACTTCAAGTCGCTCCTGGTGGTTCTCCAGAGTCTGATTCCACCCGACAATCCGAAGGGAGAAGGTTTCAGCGATGAACCGGGGGTCGACGGCCGCTTTTATCGCGTGGAGAAAATACGCGACGGCGTGGAGGTGGTCGTCGGGGGACCGGTTGCCTTCGGGGCGTTCAGTGCGAAGATCGAACCCGCTGCGGATGAAATGCTCGTTGGCCTGGCGCCGGAGCTGATCGGCAAGAACAACAAGATAGAAATTCGAGGGCACGCCACCAACGAACCGCTGCCGATGAGTTCGCCGTTCAAGGATGCGATCGACCTGGGTTTCGCCCGGGCCCGTGCCGTCCGCGATCGGCTGGTCGACCTCGGTGTCGATCCACGTACGGTTCGCGTCGCCAGCGCCGGATACTACGAGCCGATCCTGAACCAGACCTACAACGACGGTCGCCGCGCCGCCAATCGCCGCGTCGAGATTGTGATAACCCAGGCCCTTCGAGCCGACTATACGCCGCCGCCGCCCTCCGCCCGTGAAATCGCCGCCGAAGCGGAGTCGGGAGCAAGGCCGGCTTCGCCGCCTAACCCCTGATGAGGGGGCATGCGAAATCCCCGCAGTGCTTCGGGACGCAGGCCCTTCTGCTCGTCCCGGCATCCCACGAAAGCAGTCAAATTACGAACGAACGGTCGGCTGGTTATCCGGCTGACAACCGGTTATGCTGTTGGTGTCGGAGAGAGTTAAATCCGGTTTCACAGTGTCGAGCTCGTCCGGGCTTGCGGCCACTCATGAGCGATACAAAGATTCAATATTGTCCGCCCGGCTCCGGTGGGAGCACGTTGGAAAAGCACGTCGCCGACCTTCAGGCCGTACTCGAAGTATCCCGTGACCTGGCAGCCACCGCAGAGCTGACGCCGCTTCTGCAGAAAGTGGAGCAGGCGGCGCTTGCGGTTCTGGAGTGTGAGCGGGCAACCGTCTTTCTCTTCGACCGGGAGCACCACGAACTCTATAGCCGCATGGCGACCGGCGTCGATGAAATCCGTTTTTCAGCGGATCGTGGCATTGCCGGCGAAGTCGCTCGAACGGGCGACGTCATCAACGTTCCCGATGCCTACGCCGATCCACGCTTCAACCCCGAGATCGACCGAAAAACCGGCTTCCGCACGCGAAACATGATCACCTTTCCGCTGATCGGTTTCGACAATACGGTGGTCGGCGTTCTTCAGGTGCTGAACAAATCGAAGGGCGATTTCGATCCCTGGGATCATGAATTGGTCAGAACTTTCGGCGCCCAGGTCGGTGTGGCGCTCCAGCGACAGCTTCTTCTTGAGCATTTCGCTGAGAAGCAGCGCCTCCAGCGCGATCTCTCCATAGCCCGAGAAATCCAGCAGGGCCTCATCCCGAGCAAGGCCGCGGAAGTGCCCGGCTTTGACATCGCCGGATGGAACAAGCCCGCCGATGAAACCGGCGGCGATTGCTACGACTACATGACACTCCCCGATGGTTCGCTCGCGACGATCATCGCAGATGCCACGGGCCACGGCATCGGCCCGGCCCTGATGATCGCCGAATGTCGGGCACTCTTTCGAGCCCTTTCTTCCGCATGCCACGACCTGACCGAAGTCGTGACAAAGGTGAATAACCTGCTCTTTGAGGACCTGCCGGACGATCGCTTTGTCACCGCGTTCTTCGGCGTCCTGACGCCGCAGAACCACACGGTGACATTCCTCAGCGCAGGCCACGGGCCGATCATCGAGTACTTTCGCGAGAAGGACGAATTCGTTGAACTCGCGGCCAACGCCATGCCGCTGGGGATCATGGCGGACGTGCCCTTCGACGATCCCGACACGTTCAAGATGCAGCCGGGCGATATGATGATCCTGGTGACCGATGGCTTCTTCGAATGGCAGGACGCGAAGAGGGAGCAGTTCGGCATCGAGCGGATGTTCGATGTCATCCGGCGACACCGCGACGAGCCCTGTGCCGAGATCATCCAGCACCTGTACGACGAAGTTCGCGCCTTCGCGCCGAGTACACCGCAGACCGACGACCTGACGGCCATCTTCATCAAGCGGCTCTGATCCTCACGCGAGTTGTCTGGCTTACCCGTCAAACTTCGCGAGCGCGCCGACGGCGTCGAACGACGGCGGCTGCGCCGATCATAATGGGGACTGCGCTCATCATGCCGGGTGCGCAGTTGCCCGCGGCGCCGCAGGCGTTGGTATCTCCACCAGGCAAGGGCGGGTCACCGGGACTGGGGTCGTTGGGATCGGGCGGTAACGGAGTCGGATCGCAGACATCGCCGAGGCCGTCGCCGTCGGAATCGAGCTGGTCAGGATTCGCGACGTTCGGACAGTTGTCACAGGCATCGCCAATACCATCGCCATCCGTATCGAGCTGATCGGGATTCGCCACGCCGGGACAATTGTCCGTCGGGCACGTGTTGGCAGCGAAGACGGGGTTTCCGAATCCGTCGCCATCCGTATCGGTGCAGGTGTCGCATGCATCGCCAATCCCGTCGCCATCGGTGTCCGTCTGTGCTGGATTGGCCACGTCGGGGCAGTTATCGAGCGGACAGACGGCCAGGCAATTCGCCGGAAAGCCGGGATTCCCGCGACCGTCGCCATCCGTGTCGGTGCAGATGTCGCAATCATCGAAGATGCCGTCGTTGTCCGTGTCAGTCATGCCGCAGTCCGGAGCGGCGTCCACCGTGAAACTGCACCCGGCGTTATTCGTAAAAACGGCATCCGCAACCGTCAGTGCGTAGTCGTCTTCATTGGTCGCGCTGAGTGCGGTGGCGGCGCCTTGAAATAAGAGCGCCATCCGGCTCGTACTAGGGAGAGGATCGGGAAACGGCGGACCGAAATCACCGTTGGCGTCATTGTCTGTAGCGCCGTTGTTCGGTCCCATGTAATTCGCACCACCCCAACTGAGTCGCCAGAGGATCGTGCCGTTGTCCTCCTCAAAGGTTAGCGATCCGGCTGCCAGTACACCTGCCAGACTGCCGTCGGGAATCATAAAGTCCGGCACGGCGGTTGGCTTCGTCTTGTCGACGAAAGCCGGAGTGGCAATCAGCACGCGACTGCCCGCGGCGCCGCGTGCGACATCTGCCGTGAAGTCAATCAGCAGGGAGGGCGCGCCGTTATCGTCCCAGATTCTCATCCGTCCCTCGGCCACGAAATTTTGGCCGTTGGAGCGCATGCGGAGTTGGATCGCCTGGGCATCGGTGTCGCCGTCGATTCCACCGATGACCTGCTCGATCTGCATGAGATGAAACGTCGCCGTCGCGCGCTCGCTCGCTGCAAGCAACATGAGTGCGCACAAGAATCCCGCGCACGCCTTCCGGCGCCCGAAAAAACGGATCGCAGTCATGCGACCCCTCCTTTCCATGAAGACCCGAAAAGGGTCACTTACCTGCTCGGGACATTCCAGACCGGATAGGAATCTTACCGCATAGCGCCGACAGGGAAAGCCGGAAAGCCGAACAAGTTCCATGCCGGCATTCCTTTTGACCGCAGCGAGAATTGACTGCAAAATGGAGCAGTTCGCTTCCGACCATACGGGAAAGCAGACCATGAAAGAACCCAGTCGCTTCATTGAGAGGCCGGCGTTTTTCTCGACGGTCGTCCTGCTCGGCAACGTCATCGCATGGGCGATCCCCGGCAATGTAGCCAGAATGGTGGCGCGCGAGCAGCACATCATGTTGGGGCGCTACTCCCGCGCGCACTTCTGTTGGCTGGTCCTGGCCGGTCTTCTCTCGCTCCTCGCGATTTACATTCGATCTGCTCCGACGCCGCGATCGAGGAAGCGTCGTACCTTCGGAGTTATATCCTGCGCTTTGGCGATGTTTCCCGCTCTTCTGGTGGTCGATCTGGGTCTGCGCCTGCGGACCGTGTACCCCTACGAACCCGGAGAGTTTGTTTATCACCGGCCGCCGCACGCAAAGTACGTATTGACGTATGAGGATTCGCCGGAGCAGAGGCGCTCCTTTCCGGACACGCCGCCGGGCTATGGACGCGTCGAGTGCGTCATGTCGTATGATGCGGAAGGATTTCGTAACTCCGTCGATCTGACACGCTGCGACATCGTGGCGCTTGGCGACTCGTTCACCGAGGGCTCGCGCGTGTCGGATCACGAACCCTGGCCGGCAAGACTGGGAAGCATGACAGGCCTTGCCGTCTGCAATCTGGGCATGTCGGGCTACGGGATGCCGGAGTACCTCGCCGCGCTGGAACATTACGGCCTGCAGAAGAAACCGAAGCTGGTCATCTGCATGTTGTATGAAGGGAACGACTTCCGTTCTCTACGCACGGAGGCCAAGTCAGGCATTACCGTGAGACAGGTGGTGGCGACCAGTCCGATCATACTGGCGATGAACAACTTTCTCATCGAGAGAGTCGGGGCAATCGGAGCCGATCGAAACCCGGCAACTTTGTCGGCCATGTCATGGCTGCCGATCAGGGTGCCAGGCGGCGCGGTGGAGCGGTCCTATGCCTTCGCATCCAAACAGCTCACGGACCTGTACGTCACACGGGATAAATTCGAGCTCGATCGCTCGTGGTATGTCATCACCAGATTGCTCAAGGAAATGAAGCGCATGTGCGACGCCGCCGGGGCGGAGTTGGCCGTTGCCTACGCACCGCTCAAGTCGCATGTCGTTTTTCCTCTGGCGGCGGGCGGGCTGAACGCTTCCGATGTTCGCACGTTTATGACCTACAAGAATCGAAAGCTCAAAGGGCCCGAAGGAGAGGCCTTTCTCGATAGTCTGCTCCAATGTCTGGGCAATCGCGAGTCCGTCGTACGCGAGTGGTGCGAAATGCGATCCATTGCGTTCATCAGTCTGACGGAGCCCCTGCGAAAGGATGCCCTCAAGGGGCGGCAGGTTTATTACACCTACGACCAGCATTGGTCGCCGACAGGGCACGAGTCGGCGGCCCGCGCCATTCTCGATGCCATGCGCGAAGCGCCTAAGCTGGCCGCCTTCCTCCCTGATCGCGACGTCGATACCATGTACGGCGACGCGAGGGATGCATCCGTGCAGGTGGTTCCATAAGCGGCGGAAGGAAAGCAGGGGCGTGAAGACCGGCCACGACATCATGGATCGCCAGGGCGACTGGCAGGTTCGCCTTCGCCAGATCGTTGACACACTTCGAGAAATGTCGGTACAGACCGATCCGCAAGTGATGGTCTCGGCCTATGCCGCGCGAATGCGTCAGCTCCTGGCAGTCGACCGCACCCTTTCGGTAAGCCGGCGTGATCTGCAAGCTCCCTGGTATCGGATCACGCGGAGCAGTCTGTGGACGGAAGAGATAAACCCGTGGAAGCAGGCGGACCGTTTGCCGGTTTGCAACCACGGGATTCTCGGCGAGCTGCTCTACGGCGATGAGCCCCAAGTCTTTGAGGACTTTCAAGTCGCCGCGGATGACCCGGCACGCGAACATCTCGAAGGCCAGCGAAGTCTGGTCGCGCTGCCGATGTACGACGGAGGCGTCGCGCTGAACATGGTGATACTCGCGCGACGGTCACCAGGTGCTTTCTCGCGCGATCAACTCGCGGACCTGGTGTGGACGACAGGCCTGTTCGGCCGAGCCACGTACAACCTCGTACTCAAGCAACAGGTGCAGGAGGCCTACGACGAGATCGACTTCGAATTGAAAATGGTCGAGCGCATCCAGAAGTCGCTCCTGCCTCGCGATCTGCCGAAAATCGAAAACCTCGACCTTGCCGCCTACTACCAGACGTCGCACCGTGCAGGTGGAGATTACTACGACTTCTTTCCATTGCCGGACGGCACATGGGGCATTCTCATCGCCGACGTCAGCGGTCACGGCACACCCGCGGCCGTCATGATGGCCATCACGCACAGCATTGCCCATGCGCAGCCGGGTTCGCCGACGCCGCCAAGCCGCATGCTTAACTATCTGAATACACAGCTCTGCGCGCGATATACGAACCATTCCGCCAGCTTCGTCACGGCATTCTACGGCATCTTCAATCCGAGAACGCGCGAATTGACCTACGCCTCTGCCGGCCACAATCCTCCGCGGCTCAAACGGTGCGACGATGGGACCATGTCATCGCTCGATGGCGTGGGCGGCCTGCCGCTGGGGATCGAACCGAGCGAGACCTATCAGGAAGCCGTTCGTCAGCTACGACCGAACGATCAGATCATTTTCTATACCGACGGCATCAGCGAAGCTTTCAATCCGCAGCGCGAGATGTTCGGTGTCGAACGGCTCGATCAGACGCTGGAGACATGCACCTTCACGGCAGGCACGCTCATCGAGTCCGTCTTGAAGGCGCTGGCCGATTTTACCCAGGGCCAGCCCGCGGATGACGACCGCACGCTGCTTGTCGCACGGGTCTCGTAATTCATAGTGCGAAACGACAAGCGTCAGCCGCTGGTCAAACTCTGCAATCGCACGGTCACAAGATTACAAAGCTCTTCGATGATCTGCGACTTCTCGGCGGCCGGCGGCGAAGCGTCGGCGAACCACAGTCGGATGTTCGTATCGCCCGCGCCTGCCATCTCGTAGGCCGTTTCAGGCGGCGGTTCAGACGAGTTCGTTTGACCGTCATCCTGCCATGCGTGCGTGCTTCCGCCCGTGGTCAGTTCGAGCCGGCTGCAGCCGATTTCCGGAGCGACGATCGACAGGGCGCGGACCAGTTCATCGGCCCCGGCGGCCTGTGCAATCTTGAGCCGAGCCAGGTTCGCGGCGGCATGCAGAATTTTCGTCTCCTGACGACCGGTCCAGTGCGCCGTCCAGCCGCCCCATTCGAGATAGCCGAGCACGCGGGCGGCGAAAAGCGCCATCGCCAGCACACCGACGACAAGAAGTCCGAGCACGAAGTGGTTGGCGGTCATTGCCGCGATACAGACGATGGACACCACGATGCTGGCGACGTAAATCTGAATCGCCGCAGCGCTCGGGGTGCGGCCGCGATCCAGCAGGCGATGATGAATGTGATCGCGGTCCGATGCAAAAAGGGGTTGGCCGCGAAAGACGCGCCGAGCCACGGCAAGCAGCGTGTCGAAGATCGGATAACCCAGTGCGAAGAGCGGCACAAGAATGAGCACGACGGTGTGGGCTTTCTGTGCCGAATGCAATGAGGCGAGCGCGAGGAACATCCCCAGTGCGAGCGAACCGGTGTCGCCGAGAAACACGCGGGCCGGATGAAAGTTCCACCGCAGGAATCCCAGGAGCGACCCCGCCAGCAGCACCATCATCACGGTCATGTAGTGATTACCGAGCCAGATGGCGACGACGGCGTTCACCGTGGCGGCAAGCAGGCAGACGCCGGCGGCAAGGCCGTCGAGTCCGTCCGTGAGATTGATGGCGTTGGTGATACCGACAATCCAGACGAGCGAGAGCAGCGCGCCGACAACGCCGGGCAGCACCAGCGCGTCCGTGCCGGGTAGCGTAAGGGCGCCGATGCGAAAGCCCAATAACACGCCGGCCAGCGCGACGACGCTCTGCACCAGCAGCTTGACCTTGGGTCGTACGCCGAATCGGTCGTCGACGATGCCGAGCAGCAGCATGGCGAGCGTGCAGATGACGATGCCGTAAACGTATCGGGCGCGTTCACGCAACATTTCGCCCACAAGGTTCTCCAGATTCAGCGAGACGAACGTGCCGACGAATACCACGAAAAAAATAACGAGCCCACCCATGGAGGGGGTGACGCGTTCGTGGCGTTTGCGACCGAGAGGATGGTCAACCCATCCAAGGCGCTGGGCGAGGAGGATGTAGAGCGGCGTGAGTACGGCGGTGCCGACCGCCGCGGCGATAAAGAGCACGGCGTACGATTTGAATTGGAAGAAATAACTGATCCACTCCGGCACGGTAGGCGCCTGAGTCGTGGGTACTACCGACGGCGTTCCTTGAGCGATGAACAACGGTCGAACCTTCCTTGACGGCAGTTGTCGAGATGCTCATTCTAGCATCCGGTCGGCTCGATGCGAGGAACGATCCTGGCGGGCTATGTAACGTGGAGATTCATGTGTCTGTTCGCTTGATAGCAGGCCGCGCCGGAAGTGGCAAGACCCATCACTGTCTCTCGGAGATCCGCACGGAGCTGGAGCGAAGCCGCGTCGAGGGGCCGCGGCTGATGTTTCTCGTGCCCGAGCAGGCGGGCTTGCAGATGGAGCGTGCCCTGCTGTCCATGCTGGACCCGCCGGCGCTTGGGCGCTGCGAAGTGCTGAGTTTTCGCAGGTTGGCGCATCGCATCCTCGGCGAGGCGGCCGGACCATCACCGACGCCGCTCACCGCCATCGGCCGTCAGATGGCCCTGCGGCATTTGATTGCGAGGAATCGTCGCAAGCTGCGCGAGTTCGGCAAGGTGGCGGACCGCGGTGGATTTCTTACGGCCGTATCCGGCGGCATGGTCGAGCTATTGCAGGAAGCGGTGACGCCGGAGCAACTCGATCAGGCAGCGACGGCCGCGCAGGACGAAGGCGATCCGTCGGCCCCGCGCCTGCACGATATGGCACTCATCTTTCGGGCCTATCTTGAATTTCTGGGTTCAGATCGGGTCGATCCGGAGGCGGTGCTCGACCTCGCTCGAGCGCGGCTCGGTCAGCTTGCCTGGCCCGACGGTGCACGAATATGGATCGACGGGTTCGCCGGACTGACGCAACAACAGACGCGGATGATTGTGGCCCTTGCCCAGCGAGCGGCCGACGTGGAGGTGGCACTTCTGCTCGATCCGATGGCTGCGAACGTATTCCGTGCGATCGATCCACCGGATGATCTATCGCTTTTTGCAAGGACCGAGCGGACATGGTTCGCGCTGTCACGAATCTTGCGCGAGTCGGGTGTAGCGATGGAGGAGCCGTTGCTGCTACGCGGGCAGCCCTTGCCGCGGTACAGGAAGTCTCCGGCGCTGGCCGCGCTGGAGCAGAATCTGTTTCGAGTCCACGCGCTGCCAACGCAGCAGGCGAGACCTCACCGGAAAGCTGCCGATGCCACACCGGAGCTTGAAACCGATGCCGCACATGGGCACGTTCACCTGATTCGCGCAGCGGATCGGCGAGCGGAGGTGGAGGCGGCGGTGACGGCGTTGGTCGATCGGGTTCAACGTGACAGTGATCCGCTGCGATATCGTGATGCGGCGATCGTCGTGCGCGACCTGACGGATTATCACGACATCCTCTCGGCCGCGCTGGCGGCTCGGGGGATTCCCTTCTTCATCGACCGTCGACGGCCCACAACGGGGCACCCATTGGTGCAGTTTGTGCGCGGGCTGCTGGCAATGCATGGCGAGACGGCCTTCGATCAATGCATCTTCATGCTGCTGAAAACCGGCTTAAGCGGACTCATCGATGCCGACGCAGAGGCACTGGAAAACTATCTGCTTGCACACGGCATGATTTCAGCGACGGCATGGGACGAAGATTGGAACTATCCACCAATCCCCGGCAAACCGGAGTCAGCGGACAAAGAATGGGGACGACGGGTGCTAGAAGGGATTTACGCATCGCGGGTACAGCTGCGCGAGCGGATCGGCGCATGGTGGCCGGGAGACGATGCGGCGAATTCTCGAAATACCTGCGGCGATTGGGTCAAGGCGCTCTACGGCGTGCTGGAGCGATTCGCCGTGCGCGACGGCTTGCGCGGTTGGTGCTCAGATGCCGCGATGCGCGGCGATCTCGACGAAGCCGAGGAACACCAGCAGGTCTGGGCCGATCTGATGAAGCTGCTCGACGAAGCGGTCGAGGCGCTGGGTGATGAGCCGATGAGCGGACGTCAGTTTCGAGATGTCATCGAGTCGGGGCTCACGGAGTTCACGGTCGGACTCGTGCCGGCGACACTGGATCAGGTGCTGGTCAGCTCGATCGAGCGCAGCCGTCATCCGCCGGTGCGGGCAGTATTCGTTCTGGGCTTTGGCGAAGGACTTTTTCCGGGTCGGCCGACGGAGGACCCGGTCTTCAACGATGAGGACCGGGCACGGCTGGAGCGCAGCGGCATCGCCCTGGGTCAGACGCGCGTACGACAGCTTCTCGACGAGCGGATGCTGGCGTACATCGCCTTCACGCGCCCGAGCGATTTCTTGTGGATCAGCTATCCAGAGTCCGACGAAGCAGGCAAGCCGCTTTCGCCGTCTCCGTACTGGCCCGCGGTGCAGGCGGCGACGGGGATTCCCGTCATCGATGCGGATCGATGGCTTCTGGCGGGCCGAGCATGGCCAAAGAGCTTGGCGGCTGCAAGTAGTGTCAGTAATGTGGCATCATCCATTGCGGAGGCGATGCGCGCCTGGTGCGCGGAATTGTTGCCGACCAGCGAAACACCGTCGTGGACGGCGCTTTATGAATGGGCACGTGCGACGCCTGCGGTTCGACCGTCCGTCGCTGCGGTGCTGGCAGCACTGGCGCCGCCGCATCCGTTGAAGCTGACGGACAAGGCCCGCGAGTCCCTGTGGCGCAGGCCGCATCGCACCAGCGTGACGGCCCTGGAGCGTTTCGCGGAGTGTCCGTTCGCGCACTATGCCTCCTATGGCCTGCGACTGGAGCCGCGACCGGTCCACGAGATTTCCGCACTCGACATGGGCCGCATCTATCACACAATTCTGGAACAATTCGTAAACGAACTGAATGAGACCGGCCGAACACTTCGCGAGTTGTCCGCCGGAGAAATCGCCGAAAACCTGTCGCGACTCTGTCAGCATGTCGTTCCGAAGTATGCCGAGGACCTGCGCATGGAGCCGGGCAAGCGTCGCGGCGCCGTATGGCGAAGCAAGCGCGAGTTGCCCGCGGCCAAGTGCGGCGAGCAGGCGGCACTCGGCAAAGCCGCGCTGCAAACGGTCAAAGCGGAGTGCGAATTCGGACTTGACCTGTCGCGCGGTTTGCCGGCACTGAAACTAAAGACAGCCAAGGGCGACGTCGTCGAGCTGCGCGGCAAGATCGACCGCGTGGACCTGTTGCAGGCCGGCGACACACGACTCGGCGTCGTCTTCGACTACAAGCGAGCCCTCGGTCGTCGGCTCGATCTCGACGAAGTGTACTACGGTCTGGCGTTGCAACTGCTTGCCTATCTGCTCGTCTTGCAGGAATTCGGCGAAAAATTGACCGAGGGCAAGATCGTGCCCGGCGGCGCGTTCTATCTCCCGCTCCTGGCGGGCTACAAGAAGGTGGATCATCCGAGCGACGTGGATGCGGATGAGCTTTCGCCGTACAAGGTTTATCGCCCGCGAGGGATACTCGACTTTGATTGGATCGACCATCTCGATCCGTCGAAGAAGACCGGCTGGAGCGACGCGCTCTCGGTATTCCGTAACAAGGATGGGGGGTTGGGCAACGAGAACAAGAGCGACGCTATTCCCAACGGCAAGCTGCCGTTGCTGCTGGATCACGTCCGCAAGACGATGATCTCGCTGATCGAGCGCTGGCTGTCCGGTGACATCAGCGTGTGGCCGGTGATCATGGGCAATTGGTCGCCGTGCGAACACTGCCTGTATCGTGGCGTCTGCCGCATCGAATATGTCACCCGAGAGGGCCATCGATTGGAGAAAATGAAGCGGACAGATGTCTTGCAGAGAATTGCAGACGACTCAATAGTCGCGGAGAGGGGGGGCAGCGATGAGTGACATACGCTGGACACCCTCGCAACGCTTGGCGATCGACACCGTCGACCGCAGCGTCCTCGTCTCCGCCGGAGCGGGCAGCGGCAAGACGGCGGTTCTGGCGGAGCGCTGCGCGCACATCGTCGCCGACCTGCGCCCGCCGTGCAGCGTAGATCGTCTACTGGTCGTGACATTTACCGATGCGGCCGCCTCGGAGATGCGCGAGCGGATCGCGCAGACGCTGCGCAAGCGGCTTGAGGATGCGCCCGTGAGCGCGTGGCTCGCGCGGCAATTGGCGCTGGTCGATTCGGCGCACATCTCCACGCTGCATTCCTTCTGTCGGCGTCTGCTCAGTCGATACTTCGCACAGGCGGAACTCGATCCGCAAATGCCTCTGATCGACCCGGCGGACGGTCGTTTGCTTCTGCGGGAGACGGCCCAACAGGTCTTCGACGCCTACGAGGCGAGGGAAGATGCCGACGGTGAGGCGTTTCTGAATCTGCTGGCCGCATACTCGGGCGGCAGCGAGCGGGCACTGATCGATCGAGTGCTTGAGGTGGACGCATTTCTTACGTCAATCCTCGACCCGGAAGAGTGGATCAAGTCAGCGATCGAATCGCACGAGCCATCGAAATCGGGCGAACTGCCTCCGGCCTGGCGGGCGCGGCTGGTCGACGCCCTTCACGATGAATTGAAGGCCCAGCATCGCACGGTCGAGCTGTACCTGAGCGCGATGGCCCGACAGCCGAAAATCGTAGAGGGTTCTGTCAAATGTATGGCAGAGTATGCGACGCAGCTCGACCAGTGGTTGGCCATGCTGGCCGGTGAACCCGAGACGAACAAGATCGACGCGTTATGTCAAAAGGAATTCGCCGGATACGAGTTTCCCGACCCGCCGCGAAAAACGAAAAAGCTCAACGAATTTTCTGTTGCGGAGCAGGATGCCTTCGTCGCCGCTGCCAACCTCGTCCGATCGGTCCGCGATACGCTCTTCAGAAAAGGCCTGCGCGATAAATTCGGTCGCTTCTCAGTGAGCGATTGGGCGGATGGGGTGTCGCGCGTTCGGCCGCATCTCGACATTTTCCTGCGGCTGGTTTGTGAAGTCCGAGCTGCGTTTCAGGCGGCCAAGACCGAGCTGGGCGTGATGGATTTCGCCGATCTGGAGCGGCAGACGGTGGCGCTCTTGCGAAACGAGGCAAACGGCGTCGCCGCGCGGCTGCGCGATCAATTCGAACACGTGCTCGTCGATGAGTTTCAAGATACCAATCCCCTGCAGGCGGAAATCCTTCGGCTCGTCAGCCGAGAGATCGAACCAGGCCGCCATGCCAATTTGTTCACGGTTGGCGACGTCAAGCAGAGCATCTATCGTTTCCGGCTCGCCGAGCCGCGGCTGTTCCTGGAACGAATGCACAGCTTCGAGTCAGTCGCCGCTCAGCAGAGCGCTCCCGCGCGAGGGCTCGCGGTCGATCTGGCGGAGAACTTCCGCAGCCGACCGCGATTGCTCGAAGCAGTCAATTCAGTTGTTGAGCGTCTGATGGCCTTCGACCTCGGCGGCATCGACTACGACGAAGGCGCACGGCTCAAGCCCGGCCTCAACGATGAAAGCGGCGCGCAGTCGAAACCTCCACCCGTCGAATTGCACATTCTCAGTGAGATGCGCGACGGCAGCGGCGCCACAGACGACGATGAAGAAAAAGATGCCGCGGAAGATTCAACACAGAATTCATCCAAAGAGACGCCCGAGGATTGGCAGCGCATTGAGCGCGAGGCCTACGTGATCGCCGAGCGCATTCAGGAATGTGCCCGACAGGGCTATGCATATCGCGATATCGTCATCCTCTTGCGGTCGATGAAGGCCCGGTCGTCCGTGCTGCTGCGAACCCTGGCACGCCGTGGGATACCGGCGTACACCGATGTTTCCGGCGGATTCTTCGAGGCGTTGGAGGTGCGGGATGTGCTCGCCCTGCTCGCGCTCCTGGACAATGAGCAGCAGGATATCCCGCTGGCGTCGGTACTCCGTTCGCCGTTGATGGGAAGCCCGCTAACGGATTCCGACCTGGTCGAAATACGTACCTGTCGCGCGACATCCGCTACTTCCATGCCCTTTCATGCGGCCGTCCGCGCCTATGCGGATCGCGGCACGGACGAATCCCTGCGCCTGCGCTTGCAAGCGATACGCGATCGCTTCGACAACTGGCGAAAGCGAATGCGCCGTCGCCCCCTCGCCGACGTACTCTGGGAGATTTTTGAGCAAAGCGGCTATCTCGCCTATGTCAGCGGAATGCGCGAGGGCACGCAGCGCCGAGCCAACCTCGTTCGACTCCACGAATACGCCCGACAATTCGGCACGTTCCGCCGTCAGGGGCTCGCTCGATTCCTGCAATTCATGGACGGCCTGCGCGAATCGGACCAGGACCTCGAGCCGGGCGTCGTCCGCGGCGGCGTGGAAGATGTGGTCCGCGTGATGAGCATCCATCGCAGCAAAGGGCTCGAATTCCCGGTGGTGATCGTCGCCGAGCTGGGCAAGCGGTTCAACATGAGCGATGCCCGTCGGGCGGTGTTGTTTGATCGGCGACTGGGGCTTGGCCTGGAAGCCGTCGACGTGGAGCGGCGCATCGCGTACCCGACCTTGCCGCATCGACTCGTCGCGCAAGCAATTGTGAACGAATCACTGGCCGAAGAAATACGTGTGCTGTATGTCGCCATGACGAGGGCGAAGGAGCGATTGATCCTTGTCGGCACAAAGTCGCTCGTGCGCGTGGAAGATTGGCGAGCGCGGTACTCCGGACACGTCGGCACATTGCCTCTGACGGATCGCCGCAGCGCTTCCGGGATGCTGGACTGGGTAGTTCAGTCAGTCTGTTGCCTGCCGGAGAGCGTGGCCGGCTTCGACGAAGTCGCCGTACAGGGCACGCGGATTCATGTTCGAACCTACGAGGCATCTGAGATGAGTAAGTGGAAGCTCGAACAGCCGCTTCCATCGGAGGAGCAAAACCGACTGCACCGCTGCGCCGCATTCGAACCGATACAAGCAACTCCGTTGAGCGATGGCGCCCGCACGATGATCGCTGCCATCGAACGTCGGCTGACGATGCCGTATCCCGCCGCTCCGCTCACGCGCGTCCCCGCAGTCGCTGCGGCAAGTTTGCTTAAGCGACGATGGGACGCTCAGCAGGAAGCACTGGACCCCGCCGCAAACTGGCAGGGCCAATCGCCAGCCCGCGCCCCGGTCTCATCATACCGCTTCGACGCGCCACAACTGCTCGCGGAGGCGCAAATCGTCGACGCCGCGCAACGAGGCACCTGGACGCACGAATTCCTCCAGCGGCTCGACATGCGACGCCCGGGTGACCGTGAAGACCTTCGAGCGCAGCTTGATGAGATGATCGCGTCCGGTGTCTTCGATCCCGAAGAGGCCGGGCAAATCGACCTCGACGCCATTGCATGGTTCCTACAGACGCCCCTCGGTGGACGCATCCGCGATGCCCGTTGCGTGCTTCATCGCGAATGGCCCTTCGTGATCGGCGTTGACCCGTCGCGCTACGACCCTGCAGCCGCTCCGATCGACACACAGGACCGAATGCTGGTCCGCGGAATCATCGACGTAATGTTCAACGCCGGCGACGGTTGGGAGATTCTCGACTACAAGACCGATCAGGTCAGTGGAACGGCGCTCGCGGAACGCGCCGAACTCTACCGCGGACAACTTCGCATCTACGCTGCGGCTGTCGAGGCGACGCTTCAACAGCCGGTCTGCCGCCTGCACCTTGCCTTCCTGTCCGCGCGTGAAGGGGTCGAAGTCTGAGCGGCGGCGCATTTCCGTACGGTAGGTGCATGGCCCGTGCCGCGGTATAATCCGCTCAACAAGGCAGGACCCATGGACGATGTCGCGGGAGACCCCCGAATTCATTCAAATCTGCTGATCTTCGAGATCGGCAATTCGCATGTCAGCGTCGCCACGACGATCGCCGGCACGGTGCGCACGAACCATCGCTTCAACCTGGAGCAGATGGACGAAATCGCCGCGCACAGTGAGGATGCGTGGGCGGCCCTTCCGCCGGATCATATCAAAGCGCTGGCCGCGGCTGGCGTCGTGCCCGAGGTGATGGATCGTCTTCGAGAACGTATCGAATCGACTTTCAACGAAACGCTCCATGTCGTCGGCGATGACCTGCATCGCCCGATGTCGCTGGCGGTGGAAGCCCCGGAGATGGTAGGAATCGATCGCATCTGCGCCGCGTCCGCTGCGTACGAGGGCGTCGGCGGAGCGTGTGCCGTGGCCAGTTTCGGAACGGCAATCACCGTCGATTGCGTCAATGAGCAGGGTGTCTTTCTTGGCGGCGCAATTCTGCCGGGTTTGGCGCTCCAGGCCCGTGCGCTTCACGAGGGGACCGCGGCGCTGCCCGAGGTGGCGGTAGAGCAAACCGGCGCGATCTTCGGCACAACGACCCAGGAAGCGATCTCCAACGGCATCTTGTACGGCGTGGCCGGCGCACTTCGGGAAATCGTCGAACGCTATGCAACGCACCTCGGCAACTGGCCGGTCCTGATCGCCACCGGAGGCAATGCGGAACTCATCAGCCGAGAGTGCGATTTCATTGATCGTGTCGTACCCGATCTGTGCATTCGCGGGATCGCCCTGGCCTATCGCAAGCACTTCGCTCCGATGCCCGACTCATGGTAGCCACGAATAATGCCACCATTGCGGCACTGCTGACACCCCGTGCGCCCGGGGCCATTGCCGTCGTTGCGCTGGCCGGCCCGGAAGCGCCTCGCATTCTCGCAAACATCCTGCGCCATCCGCGGCGCGATGCACCGCCCATACTGGAAGCGGATTGTCCGCGACTTTGCCGTGTACTCGATGGCGAACGATTCCTCGACGATGCAGTGGTCACACGGAAGCGCGGCCCGAGAAGCGAAATTGCAGAAATCTGCACGCATGGCGGCGTCCGCATCGTTCAACGCCTGTTAATGATATTGCAGAACGCCGGTGCGACGATCGTCGATGCCTGGGAGTTCGACGCAGTCGCGTCCGCCTCCGTGGCGACAGCCCTCGCGGCGGACGATGAAGGCACGGACTCACCCCGAGAACACGCTGCAACGGTTCGTGATATCGATCGAGCGCTCGCCGTCTCCCGAAGCCGTCGCCTGGCATCCTGGCTGCTCCGGCAGCGTGAACTGCTGCCGCCGTTTCTCGCGCGAATCGGCGAACTCGAATCCCACGAAAGAGCGGCCTTCGACGCACGCAGTCGCGCGGCGATTCGACTCCTGCGCGGCATCACCATCGCCCTCGTCGGCCCGCCAAACGCCGGCAAGAGCACGCTGGCGAATCGCCTCATAGGCCGTGATCGCGTTCTCACCTCCGACATTCCCGGCACAACGCGCGACTGGGTCAGTGAAACGGCCCTCATCGACGGCTGGCCGGTCACCCTGACCGACACCGCCGGAATCCGCGAAACGGACTGCGCGATTGAGACCGAAGCGATTCGGCGAGGCAGGGCGGCGATCCATCGTGCGGATATAGTGCTAGTCATTCTCGATGGCACGCTTTCGCCGTCAGAGCGGGCACGACAGTATGCAGAACTACGTGATGCGATTCCGGAGAATCGTCTCCGACTGATCGTTGTGAATAAGCAGGACAACGTGGGATACATCCCATCAGACATGGGCGACGCGACAATTTCAATTTCAGCACGAACGGGCGCCGGCATTCGTGAATTAGAATCGCGAATCTCAGAGTTGCTGGGCCTGAACATGCTGGATGACACCTTACCGACGTCGATCTCAGGTCAATGCATTGCTTCAGACGATACAATCGGTCAGTCACCGCCGGTTTCTTGACACTCCCCGTTCAACCTCGATACACTTATTTACAGGAGGATTCGCGCGATTGCGCGAAGTTTGACATGACCGAAGCGCCCACTCCGACAACGTGCCCACTCTGCGGCGGTCCGCTGCATGACGATCACTGTGCTGCGTGCAATTTCGGAGCGAAGGCAACGAGCGAACAGCCCGTGGAAAAAATGGTGAGTCTACGCACGATTCGCGGATGGCTCATTGGATGTTTGTTGATTCTGATACTTATCAGCATCAGTCTGTATGTCTGGCTGGCCCGGGACTATTGGGAGTCGCGAACGCCTACGATAGTTCTGATGTGGTTAATGGACCCGTCTCGGCGCGGCGTCGTTGAAGAACTAAGAAACCGACTGGAGGCGGGGACGCTCAGTGACAACCACGCGGAGAAAATCCTGCGTCAGTCGATTGACGAACCGCGATTCGTCATAGCCACGCCGTTTCCCGCCGATGCAGAACAATTTGCAGCCATCAACATTCCCATTCGCATCTCAAAGAAACGCTGGGCGGTCGATCTTGACGACCTCAATCTGATGATTGACGGCGAGCCGGTCGAGCAGCCCCGTTACATGCGAAAACGCATGTCGGTCAACAAAGACCCATTCGGTGGAATAGTTCGAATTCCGCCGCTTAAGGGCGGCAGTTACGAGTTAAGCGTCAACGGCACACTTGTGATATCGGATCGGGACGCACCCGAAGAATCGCGCGAGCGTCTTCGGCACGCCTTTTCTGCATCACGTACACTGAAAATTGAAGGAGCCATGGAAGATTGCGTCCATCTTACTGCGACACGCGAGCAGTTAGCTGAGATGGGCGAGCGCCTCGCGGCTTGCATGCTCTACTGGGATCTTGGAGGGAAAGAGAATCACTACCAGCTCTTCATCAGCGGACAGAATTTGCCAATCGCGATCTCGGCCTCCGTTTGGGTAAGGGCGCGCGGTACGTTTGATTACTATCGCATCGGGACCTTTGTCACGCCACCTGTTCCGTCCAAGATCGCCCGTTTCAGAAAGTCTTACGTTCTGGAAAACATCCCGCGGCTGGACCGTACTCGAGCACTGGAGATTCGATTCGTGCCGCATATGCCTGGGGCGATCGACAGAAATATAAAGAAGTGTTTCAACGGTGTCATCGGCTGGTCCTATGTCGACGTCCGAAGGGTACCGCGAGGATCAAGCCGCTCCATCTACGGTCCATGGGCATATCCAGACGAAGTAACAACGTACAAAATGGATGCTGAAGCGACACCCGACACGGACATCTCAAAACAGGGTATATGACGCAAATGCAACGGCTGGCGGTTGAATCCGCGTGCGTAGCAAGTTGACTTTCCGAAGAATCTCGTTTGTGTGCAGATCGGGCTGATTGGCGCGATGAGATTCTGCGATTAGGGCCGATCTGGTTCGGGTCTGTTATCATGCGCCCCGATGCCCCAGTCCCCGCACATCCTCTTCCTCAACGAATTCTACCACCCCGACATCTGCGCCAGCGCCGTGGTCGCCGCGGATCATCTGCCGAAGATCGCCCGACTTCGGCCCGACTGGCGGCTTACCATCCTCTGCGGCGATCGCGCGTGGGACGACCCGTCGACAATTTACCCGGCACGCGACAAGCACGACGGCGTACGAATCGTCCGAGTCGCCCGCCCGGCCGTCAGCCGCACGAATCTCTTCCGCCGATTCCTCGGCTTTGCGGCGTTTCAGCGTAGCGCCATCAAGGCGGCGAGTTCGCTGGATCGCATCGACCTCGTCGTTGGCACGACAGCTCCGCCGCAGGGTGGCTCCATCGCACGGCGAATCGCGCGCGATCACGGCTGCCCTTACATCTACAAAGTGCTGGACCTGTACCCCGACCTGGCTGTCGCATTGGGCCGAACGCGCGAGGGCTCGTTCATCCATCGCCGCTGGCGCGCCGCCGACACGCGGGCCATGCGCGATGCCGCCGCGGTCATCTGCATCGCGGAGCGCATGACCCAGCGTCTCCCCCGGACGCGCGAGTTGCCCGGCGAAAAGCTCCACACCATTCACGACGGCTACGACCCCGAGCGAATTACCGCTAACGGTCCCAACAACTTTCGCGAGCGGTACAACCCCGACGGCCGCTTCGTCGTGCAATACGCCGGCAACATGGGACTCTCGCATCCGTTCGACGCGATCCTTGCCGCGGCCAGGTCGCTTGCATCCGACGACGGCATTCTGTTCCAATTCATCGGCGACGGCCCGCAGCGCGAGACCATCCGCGCCAACCTGCCGGCCGGTGCGCAGCTTCTGAATTATCAGCCGCCGGAGTTACTCGGGCATGTCCTCGCCACAGCCGACGTTTGTCTGATTTCACAAAACGAGTCAATGTTCGACATGGCCCTGCCGTACAAGATCTATGCAAGTCTCGCCGCCGCCCGACCGGTGATTTTCATCGGCAGCCGCAAGTCCGAAATCGCCGAATGGCTCGAATCGTCCGGCGCCGGCTGCTGTGTAGCACAAAACGACCCCGACCAGCTCATCGAGCAAATCCGCGCCTACCGCAACGACCCCGCCCGCTGCACGAGAACAGCCGCCGCCGCAAAGTCACTCTTCGACGTCCGCTTCAATTCCAATCATTCCGCCCAACGTTGGGTGGAATTGATCGACGGCGCCCTAAAGTAAACAAAGAACATCGTGATGCCCGAGGTGTCATCGACGAATCGCACTCACTGGCTTCTCGCCTTGGCTCTCACCGGAGATGGACATTCCGCCTTTTCGACTTTTTGGCATTTCGACGTTTCAATGCCCTTCATGTCCAGTCCGATGCCGATTTCCTGCGTGACGATTTGGCCGTTGGCCATACCGATGAAGGAGAAATTCGCCCACGCCGCGGCCAACCGGGTAGTGGCGGAACCGATAGTTGTGGCGATTGAGTTAGCCAATGGGGTAATCGGCTACGGCGAAACGCACCCTCGGTCGTACGTGAGCGGTGAGGACGCGAACAGCGTGATGGCGGCCATCAGAGATGCCTTCCTGCCGATCCTGGTGAACATCCGTCCGGCAAACTTCGGCGAGGCCATCGAAGCCGCTTCAAACCTGCCGCTCCGCGACGATCTCGGGCGTGTCATGACTGCGGCCCGTGCAGCCGTGGAGCTGGCAGTGCTGGATGCCTATTCCCAATCCTATGGAAAGTCCATGGCTTCCGTCGCCGGCTGGGTGAGCGGTATGCACCTGGGCTCGCCGGGAAGTCGCGACACGGTTCGTTTCAGCGGCGTCGTGTCCGGCGGCGAGCCGTCGCGGGCAGTTCGATCCATCCGCAAGATGCGTCTGTTCCGCCTCGCGAATTTCAAAGTGAAAGTCGGGGACGAGAACGACGAAGCGCGCCTCGAGGCCTGCGTGCGCGTGCTGGGGCGTGGCCTGGTCAAGGGCTCGACGACGATCCGCGTGGACGCGAACGCCGCGTGGACGCTTGATGAAGCAGTGGAACGGCTCAGCCGCTGGGAAGCGTGGCCGCTGGTGAGCGTGGAACAACCACTGGGCAGACAGAAGTTCGAAGACTGGGCACAGCTCGCCGCTCGGACCAACCTGCCCCTCATGGCGGATGAATCGCTGGTGACCCCGGAGGACGCCGACGAACTGATTGCCCATCGCGCCGCGTCATTCTTCAATATCCGCATCAGCAAGAATGGCGGATTGATCCCGGCGATGCGTCTGGCGTTGATGGCCATGGAGCATAACGTGGACATCCAGCTGGGCTGCATGGTGGGGGAGACCAGCATCCTCTCGGCGGCCGGTCGATGGTTCCTCCAACTCGTCCCCGGCGTCCGCTTTGCCGAAGGAAGTTTTGGAAGCTTTCTGCTGAAAGACGACGTGATAGCTCGACCTCTGCGCTTCGGCTTCGGAGGTCGCTGGCGCGAGATGGTCGGTCCGGGCCTCGGCGTGGAGATCGACCCCCGCCGCCTGGAAAAACTGGCGATATCCGAACCCACCCGGCTGCACCTCTGACGCGCATGCGGCCGCGCCGCACTCAGAAAAATGAAAATCGCCGATTCTGGGGAGTGCGGGCGTCTCGCCCGCACGGCGGACCGGAGGTCCGCATTCCCCGTGGACCGCCATTCTCAGGACAGGGCGGACGAAGCTCACCAGTACACATCCTTCTCATCAAACTGCCAGCGCCTGCCACCTACCCGGAAGACAATACCATTCATAATTCCGAACGGCGATTTGTCTCACTTTGAGTGAAACATTTCCGTCCGCACCCTGGAGAGAATCATTCGCTCCTGACCGCCACCACAGCCTTTGAAGCAATCACTTACTACCGATGACGACGCTTCACCGGCCTGAAGCACATTCGCGGCACCCTGATTTCCCGCTTGCAACGCCTCTTTTTCGGGACTACGATGGATGCTGTTTCGTTATACTCAATAGAGGCGCGGGAATGCCGACCATCGCGAGAATCGGCCCGTATCGGATATACTTTTACAGCCACGACCGAGGCGAGCCGCCGCATGTTCACGTGGATCGCGACGCGTACACGGCGAAGTTCTGGCTGGCGCCGGTTGCACTGGCGTACAACCTCGGTTTTCGCGCCAAAGAGCTGCGCGACATCCAGCGGATGGTGACCGAGCACGCGGCAAAATGGCTGGAGTTATGGCATGACAACTTCCCCACCTAAGCCAGGCGAGCGCGTCGCCGACGTGCGTTTCGATGACGACACGATGAGCGTCGATCTGGCCGACGGACGGACCATTACAGTCCCGCTGGCGTGGTACCCCCGCTTGCTTGAAGGGACGCCCGCGCAGCGAGCCAAGTGGCAGCTCTGCGGCGGCGGTTTCGGAATCCACTGGCCGGAGATCGACGAGGACCTCAGCACCCAGGGCTTGCTCGAAGGCGCTCCCGCACCACGGCGTCCATCGACCGCGAAGTCATGAAGCGGCGGCGGCTTCAAACAGTCGGTTGAGCACCGATGCGGAGTGCGAGGACGCCCACCCCACTTTTTTTCTCTTCGCCCGGCAGGGCGCACACTGCTTGCCAGACGTTTCAGCGCCTTGAAGGCTAGCAACTGGATGGCTTGCATCGCCCACCCAGAGAAATGTGCTGCTATCGCGCCAATCGCAAACGAAGCCGCCAGGCGCGTTCCCGAAACGCTTCTTCGCCGCCCTCCAGAATGTCACAGACGAGTCTGCGGATTTCGGCCACTTCCAGACCGCCAGAGGTGTAGGTGATCGGGGGCAGTTGGCCGGGCGCGTGCGCACCTGCCTGCGCGACGATGACTTGGTCCGCGTCGGTATTCACGACGAGATTGGCATTGTGCGTTACGAGCACGACCTGACGCTTGGCCTTTGCCGCGCGGAATAACGGAACGAGTTCGTCGTAGACGGACTTCGGGTCCAAGTTCTCTTCGGGCTGATCGATAATCAACGGGCGATCGTCCGTCTCATCGAGAGCGAGATAGAGCAATAGCAGCACGATGCCGCGAGTGCCGGGGGACAGTTTGCGGATATCCACTCCATCATAGTCGATGCTGTACTGCAACGTGATGTGGTCGGTGCTGAAGAGCCACTTGGCAAATCGCTTGAGCCAGTCACGGTAGTTCGGCTGCTCGGTGGGTGGAAGAGAGCTTGGCCGCGGTAGTTCCTTGACATTCTCAGCCACAAACTTTGACATCGCCGTAGACACGGCGGTCGCGTCGCCAGACTCCCACGCCTCCAGTAGTAACGCTTTGGCGAGCCCCAAGAGCTTTCCACGACCCTGAAAAGGGGTCTGCTTTCGCAGGTCGAGAAGTTCTTCGCCGCGCGAGGCCCACGACTCAATGTCGACTTGGCGCTTCACTGTGAAAGAAAGCTTTTTTACCGCACCTGATCCAACTTCAAGCCGAGCGCGTAACGGCGCATACAGAGTGCGCAATTCCGCCTCCTCTGCGGCAATCGATTTGAACACCTGCGTATAAGCCGCGTCTCGATCTATCTGTGCCGCCGTGATCCGCTCCGTGGCACCTTTGCACTCCGTCAACCTTTCCTTCAAGCTCGTGACCGCGGCCTTCTCTTCATCGATTCGCTTAGAGATCGCCGCGAATTTGCTAGCCGTGTCCTTGTCCACGTTGACGAGTTTCTGCAATCTCGCAATCTCGGCTTCCAAGAGCGACAATGGCTGTTTGTTGAGCTCCGCGCCCTTGGCGATCAAGTCAGTATTCGGATCGACATCACCCTGGAGTTGCGTACCCTTCCATGTCTTCGTGTCCTTTTCATTCTGAGCTTGGTACGCCGTAATGGCGGCATCGACATCTCCCTTGAATTCCAGAAGAAAGCGATCCCAGTCCGCGTCCTTAACACCCGTCGCTTTATAGCGGACCTTTGATTGGCGGAGCGCCTCAGGGGCTCTGCGGACACGATGATCGTCAACATCCTGCTTAAGCGATAACAGCGACTGCTTTTGGTTCGCAAAGTACCGCAGATATCCCCGAACCTTCTCAGCGGCTCGTGAAAGGGATTCGAGCCGTTTCACACGCTCCTCACTGCCCTTCGAAACCAGCTTCATTCTGTCGGCCTTATATCTGCGAATGAGCAGCAGTTTCTTCAGTAGAGATGACCGAATCGCGGGTATCAGTGTCTGTTTCTCACGGTCCACACTAATTTGCTCTGAGAGGTCGGCCAAAGCAACTTCTTCTCTAAGTCGATCCTCACGAAGCACGTTAACACGCAGTTCAAGCAGCTCGTCGAAGTTCGAAGTACCGTCGCGGTCCCTGAGGAGATGAGCCTCGTAGATTACGCGCTGAATTTCTTCGATGAGCCCGTCGGTCACACGGTCTGCTGCGCACAGTTCCTCGACAAAGTGCTGGGACAGATATCTTGCGCGCCGATAGCTGTCCGCGTTTCCGGGTTGTCCGTCTTGGGGGCGACGCTCCGCCGAGTCGCCAGACTGCCACCGCAGCCGCGCCGAGACACCAGGGAGGAGGTCCGCCGCTCGGCTGAGGAAGGAGTTCTCGCTTAGACTTTCCGGAATCGAATCACAACCCAGCGCCGTCATCTCCGCCAACGCGGACTTTCCAGAACCACGAGCGCCGATGATCGCGACCAATCCTGGATTGAACTCCACCTTCGGCGACTTTGCCCATTCGGCACCAACGATCTCGATCGAGGCGATCGCCTGCGACGGTATCGTGCTGATCGGGGGCTTGGGTCCAACGAACGCCCTGCCCCTTGGATCGATGCACGCCTGTCGAAGTGTATCGAAGGCCACCAGTCCTTTGAGCCACGTGTATCGGTCTTCATCTGGCGCGCCGACCCGATCCAATTTGTGGGCGTCGCTGCCATGAAGGCACGGTTTCGGTCCTTCGTAGCGCTCTCGAAGTTTATCCAAGCTCGCTGCACCGTCACCTACCCAGAATGCACGTTGCGTGGGGCTGCTGGCGAAGATGACATGAGCAAATTTCTCAATCTCCTCCCGAAGCGTTACATCTGCGCCGCGTACCCCGGATGTACCATCCGGTTCGGTACCGGCGACCGCAATTAGGATGTTCTCCTTTGCCCAATCGCTCTGTCGATACGCCTGTCGAAGGTTCTCGAGTCCAACCTTGAATTGTTCCGCACCCTTCGACAGGGCCGACTTGCCATCCAGTGTGGAACTCGTCTTCTTGCCAAGCTGAGTCAGGTCCTCCTCTCGACATGCGAAAGAGTCGCCGTGCGCGGAGAAGTTCAGTCGAGCCAGGAATCTCTTCGTCTCATTTACGTGATCTCGATCGTTTGGAGAAACCAGCAAGTGAATGTTGACGAAGCGTCCCTTCATTGTGCCGGTCTCGAGACGCATCTCGATGTTTGGAAAGACGAGACGGACGTTTGAAATGCGTCCCTTTGCCTTTTTTTCCGCCACCACACGTTCATACGTCGCCAGGGTGTAGTAGTCTGTTATCCCCACGGCCTCAATGACGGGCTTTGCCTGCTCCAGCTTCGTCAGATACTCGTTCCACGCATTGCTCCCCGTGAACTGGTCATTCAAGAGGGTCCCGGGCGCGTGCACATGCGGCTCCCAGCGATGCCAGTGAGACCCGGAGTTGAATTCGTGGTCGGTGGGCATGCCGCTCATTCAAGTCCTCATGATACCGACTGTGTGGAAAGACGGTACCGCCAGGGGCTGCCGCCCCCCCAGCACCTCTCGCCGAGCCGATTCGGGCGTACCAATAGGAGCAGTTGAGCGCCCTCACCCCAGCTAGTAGAAGATTCTACAGCTCCCGCGACGAATTGCGCCCCTGTGGCTGGCTTGCTTTACCCAACTGGCAAGATAAGCCTCGTCGAGATCGCCACCGCGACTTCAGACTGGTAGCCCTCGTTGACCCTCGATGCCACAGAATGGCGAGACCCACTTCTCGGCCCAACTCTAGCCAAACCCCGCGCGCACAACGAGCTATTCTTATTCTCCTGAACCTCCCGCCGCGCGGCCGCGCCGCCCGCGAAGGTAAAATTCAAGGAATTCAAGCAATTTCAACATGTTATTATTTTCAATTCGTCCATAACCCGCGGGTATACCAGCATTCCACCGTCCAACATCGCAGGCACGCAAAAAAGTCGCAAGTCAGGGTGGATAATCTTCGATCAGACGCCACGGAATTCAGAAAATCACAGGACTCGGCAAGGGCGAATTGACTTAACCCCTTGAAGGACATAGAGTAAGATTGTGGATGGGCGCGGTCGCTCAGGGTGGAGGACGCTTGGCGCCCAGGGTGGTTGATGGCGACGGAACCCGTACCAGTCGGTCAGAAAACAGGCACCGGCTCGGACACGTATCTGAGCCGCGCCGTCGTCGATGCGCGGCTTGCAACCCCCGAGGAAGTCCAGGCCTGCATCGCCAAACAGCAAAAGCTCAACGCCGCCGGGACGCCGATGCAACTGGCAGAGGTCCTCGTCCGGGCCGGAATCGTCACGGCGAACCAGCTCAAGCGGATCTCCAACCCCGCGGACGACTCGCTCTCTCAGTCGCTCCAGCAGATACCCGGCTTCCAGATCATGCAGAAGGTCGGCGCCGGCGCCATGGCCAGCGTATACAAGGCCAAGCAGCTCTCGCTGGATCGAATCGTCGCCATCAAGATTCTCCCAAAACGGCTTAGCGAAGACCCGGAGTTCGTCAAAAGGTTCATCGCCGAGGGCCGTGCCGCCGCCAAGCTGAACCATAACAACATCGTGCAGGCCATCGATGTCGGTGAGTTCGCTGGATACCACTACTTCGTCATGGAATACGTCGACGGGAAGACCGTCTACGACGAACTGACCAAGAGCCGGGTCTATCAGGAGAAGGCCGCCCTCGATTTGATCATCCAGATCGCCAAGGCCCTTCAGCATTCCCACGAGCGGGGCTTCATCCACCGCGACGTGAAGCCCAAGAACATCATGATCACCAAGGACGGCACGGCCAAGCTGGCGGACATGGGTCTGGCGCGTCAGGCGAACGATGTCGAGGCCGCCGAGGCCGAGAAGGGCCGGGCGTTCGGCACTCCGTATTACATCTCCCCTGAGCAGGTACGGGGCGTCGCCGACGTGGACTTCCGGGCAGACATCTATTCGCTCGGCGCGACGTTCTACCACATGGTGACCGGCAAGGTGCCATTCGAGGGCCCGACGCCTGCCGCCATCATGCAGAAACACCTTAAAGAGCCCCTCGTCCCACCGGACCACCTCAACCCCAAGCTGTCCACCGGACTTGCCGAGGTCGTCGAGCGGATGATGGCCAAAGATCGCAACCGTCGATACGCCTCGACAAGCGATCTGCTGACGGACCTCGAACGAGTGGCCCGTGGAGAGGCCCCGCTGCAGGCCCGCGAGGGCTTCGATGACAAGCTCCTCGCGACATTGGCGACGGGCAGTGAAACGGGGTACGACGAGTCATCTTTGCCGTCTTCCGCGCAAAACATGCCGGGCGGCGGCGGTTCCGCAGTCAACTCGGGCCTGCTTGCCGCCGTCATCGTAGAGGGCGTTCTCATCCTGATCCTTCTGATAGTGCTGATAGTTAAGTAATTCCGGGCAAAGTCTGAAGGCGGGGGCACATTGCCGACGGTCGTCCGCGGCGCGGCGCGCGTCTTGCCGTACACGGTCCGAGTCGCGGCCATCAGAGACCGGCGCGTGGGCATCGGTCCCGGCGATGAGAATGGGCGGTAAGATTTTTTAAAAATTGAGAAAGAAAAGTCTGGCATCCGAGGCGAGGTCGTTGTAGTATTCCAACGCCGCATCGAGACAGCGCTCAAGGAGGTATTCTTCTCACGCGCTTCAGACACTCGGCAAGGAAGCCGAGTCACTCAAAACCGCTCATTGTCAGCCGCCAATCTGGTCGGGACAGTATGGCTTCGGGCCTTTCTGTCGACGCACGGTTTTGGCCCCGGTGAACAAAGGAGTGTTCCACATGAAGACTGCACGCCGAGAGATCGACGCGCTCTGGAAAAAGTATCTCAATTCCCGTGCAATCAAGCACCGGAACCTGCTGATCGAGCATTACCGTCCCCTTGTTCACATGCAGGCCGCCCGGCTTTCCCAGAAGCTGCCGGCTCAGATCAGCTACGATGAGATCTGCTCTGCTGGATACGACGGACTCCTCGAAGCGGTTCAAGCCTACGACCCCAAGCACAAGGCAAAATTTGAAACCTTCTGCCAGCAGCGAATCCACGGTGCGGTCATGGACTGGCTCCGTGCCCTGGATGGCCAGTCGCGGACAGTCCGCAGCTTTGAAAAGCTCCGCATGCAGAATCGCGACGTGCTCGATTCCGACCTCGGTCGCCCGCCGACCGATGAGGAAATCGCCAAGAAGATGGGCATGAGCTACGACCGTTACGCCGAATTGTCCCGCCTGTCGCGGCTGGGGCATGAGGTCCACCTGTCCGCCGTTCAGAACGACGACGACGGCCACCACCGTGGCTCTCCCGGCGGCTGGGACATTCGGGACATCCGGGCCGTGGACCCCTCCCAGAAAGTTTCGCGGCAGATGATCACGGATTACATCGCCCGTGGCCTGAATCGCGAAGAGCGATTGGTCCTGATCCTTTATTACACCGAGGGTCTCACCATGGCCGAGATCGGAATGGTGCTCGACCTGTCCGAGTCGCGGGTGAGCCAGATCCACAAGGACGTCATTGCCCGACTTCGCCGCCGTTTTAAGGACGAGGCGATGGAAATGGTGGCGTAATCCACGCTGCGAGCTCCGCAGTCAATCGCCGAAGGCGGTCTGGAGCACAGAGTCAAACAAGTATCGCCCCGCGTTCGTCGCGAGCGTATGAATAGAGACGGGGTACGAGAGCGTGAATCGCTTTCGTGCCCTGTTTGTTGAAAGTATTGGCTTGCCGGGTCAGGAGCCCTTGGCTGTGGCGATGCGTCGTGCTTCTTCGAAGAAGGCGAGCACCTTGCGATATTCTTCTTTTTGCGAGCCGGAGGCGATTTCGACGGCCTGCTTTTGAGTGGCGATCGCGGCCTCGAGCATGCCGAACTGACACTGCACCGTCGCCAGGACGGACAGGGCATCGGCATCACGACCGCCGGTCAATTCGACGGCACGCATGGCACTCCGGTAGAGCATGCCTGCGTTTCGCTCGGCGATGGGCTTATCCATCTCGATTTCGACAAGGTCCTGCAAGCCGGTGGATGTATCCTGCATGGCCGCTTCCATTTTCTTCTCCCACGCGGGAATACGGTCGACCATGTCAAACTGCCGCAGCATCTCGCGGTGGATCAGGTAGGGCTGGATATCCTTCGGTCGCACTTCGATCATCGTGTCAAGCGTCTTGAAGACCTTGTCCTGGTCCTGGGTCTGGTAGGCCATCTGAAGGTCACTCATGAGTGTTTCGTACTTCTTTCGAGCTGCAACGGCGAGCTTGGCCGTTTCGATGTCGTACTTTCCGGCGAGGGTCAAGCGAATGGCGTTGTCCATCTCCTGCGTGTCGCCGAGCGGGTTGCCGCTCCAGACGACCATGCCGGCACGATCAACGACGAACGCATGCGGAATCGTGTCGATGTCGTCCATCCACTTGCCGGTCGTTTCCGACTCGTCGTCGCAACCCACAAAGTAGGGCATCTCCAGCTTGCGGGCGGGCAGCTTCTTCGTGATGAAGTTGGATACGGTATCCGGCTCTTCGTTGCTTATGCCAAGGACGACAAGGCCGTCTTTTGAGTGCTTCTCGTGCAGTTCGGCCAGATGGGGGATGCTCTTAATGCAGGGACCGCACCAGGTCGCCCAAAACTCGACAACGAAGACGTGCTTCTCGGCTTCCTTCGTGCCGGGCAGGGCGGGTGCCGGGCTGGCCATCCACTTGGCAATCTTGATTTCCGGGGCTTTGTCGCCGACCTGAGGCGAGGCAGACGCGGCCGAGGTGAAGAGGGCAACAAGTACGATCGAGGCAAGTTTGTACTGCATGTGAGCTTCCTGAAATACGTTGGGTTTTGTGCCGGCCAACCGTTGGATGCACAAAGTCCTTCCGGGGTTCGCCATATTCGGGGGGGGCCGGCAATGGTTGGAGCCCGATCTTGCGCCGGACCGGAGCCGCGACGCGGGGAACATGTTATCCTAGTCATCATGAAGGAGCCAGCGTCGCGCCAATTTGTCGATGTCGGGTCGGTCGTCCACCGGGGGCCGCCGCACGACTGCCCCTATCTGCCCGACCGCAAGGCACAAAACGCCTATATCCTGTCAACCTCCCTGCCGCCGGAGGAGTATCAGGGGCTCATGGACCGGGGGTATCGCCGGAGCGGCTTGGTTGTCTATCGGCCGATCTGCACCGGCTGTCGCGAGTGCGTGCCGATCCGCATTCCGGTGGCGGAGTTTACCCCGAGCCGCTCGCAGCGACGCATCCTTCGGCGCAATTCCGATGTTCAGGTGCGGCTGGGCGCCCCGACGATCACGGAAGAGAAGCACCGCCTCTTTGTCGCCTACCTGCGCGATCAGCACGACGGAAGCATGAGCGAGGAAATGGCCAGCTTTGAGGAGTTTCTCTATTTCTCGCCGACCGACACGCTGGAAATGACCTACTTTATCGATGATCGCCTCGTGGCTGTGGGTATCGTGGACGTGTGTCCCGAGGCACTGTCATCCGTCTATTTCTTTTTTGACCCCGACTTCGGGCGAAGAAGTCTGGGCATCTTCGGGGGGCTTTGCGAGATCGAGGAGTGTCGGCGGAGGGGGCTCATTTACTGGTATCTCGGTTACTACATCCGCGATTGCGGCAGGATGAATTACAAGGCCCAGTTTCGACCCTTCGAATTGCTCGTCAGCCCCGGCCGCTGGTTGAGGCAGCAGGAACAGGCGGACGAGGTGCGTTGAGCGACGAAGCGACGATGGATCGTGTTTAACGGTTGCTTCCGGACGAACGAACACAATAATCGACGACATGCGATGCGCCGTTCAACCCATCTCCTCCCCGTTGGCTACGGCGATCCTGCTCGTCATGATCATCGGACTTACCTGGGCGACGCTCCTCTTATGCGACGTGGCCACGGGCCGGCCCGCGGACGCCTCGCAGGATTCCAACTCGATTGCACAAACTGGTGCGCAAGGTTGGCCGACCGTGATCGATCGGCTGATGGCCGTTCCGATCGACTTGACGGATGTATCCGACCTTCGGGTGTATGCGATACCTGTCTGCCTTGCGGCGATGCTGGTTCTTCTTGCCTTGATGCCGCGGACGGGCCAGATGACGCATTCCCGCGTGGAACCTGCGACGGTATCCTCAAGCTCGCGAGATTCCCACGCAACGCATCGTGCAAGGCGATTGAATTCCCTTTGGTTTGAGGGGTTGATCGCACTGATCCTCCTGGGTGCCGCGGTGTCGGCTGTGGCAAACGGCACATGGGAAATCTCGCGCGGTTATCTGTTTTTCCTGGCCGCGTCCGCCTGCTGGGCAGTGATTGTATCGCGTCTGGCATGCCTGATCCCCATCTGGAAGATGTTCATGGCCGGCGCAGCGCTGGCGACCGTCGCGGTGATGCTATCACTTTGGCACCTCTACGCCCTCGGCGAACGTTTCTTTCAACTGCCGGTGGGGCCGATCACACTTACGGCGGCATTCGGAACACTCTGGGGTTCAATGGCGATTGCATGGGCACTCGGATGCGGGTTTTCGACGGAATCGCAACGGAAACCAGGCATCGACAGGAAACGTGAATCTCCCCCGCCGCCATTCAGGTCGCGACTCACAGGGGCTATCGGCGTAATGGTTGCTGTGCTTGCGCTCTGGATGGCATGGGCAGCGGGGCGGCGCGGAGCATTCCTTGCACTACTCGCATCGCTGGCTTTCATTGTCGGGCTCATGCTTTGGACGAGCATTCCAAACCGACGAGTGCGCGGCGGGATTCTAGGCGTTGCAATTCTGCTCGCGGGCGCGGCGGGTGCATACGTCTGGCAGCAATCCGTCAGCCCGGAGCGCGTGGCCAGCGTGCCGCTGATGATTCGGTACACCTACTGGACAAAAGCATTAGAGATGGTTTCACAGCGACCGCTCTTCGGCCACGGCCCGGACATGTTTATCTGCGACATGACCACGGCACTGGCGCGGCAACGAGCCGAGATGCCGACGATCCTTCACGGCGGCGTGGACTTCGACGCTCACAACGAATGGGTGCAGGCGATCTTTGAGTTGGGCGCACCGACAGGGTTGGCATACTTGGCGCTGCCGTTCATTGTGATCGCGCTGGCGACGAGGGCGTGGAAACGCTCACACGATCCCCTGCGTTGCGCGGCCTTGCTTGCCTGCATCGCCGGCGTGGTCCATATCGTCGTGGCCGAAGCCAGCAGCATCAATCTTCGCCATGCGATGCTCGCCTCATGGTATTGGACGATCCTCGGCCTGACGGTCGGCCTGACGCGAACGAGCGGTGCGGAGGACGACGACGCTGCCATCAGCGTTCCGAATCATGTCGCCGCCCGGCTTTGCCTCCTCGCGCTGGCAGCGGCGTTAATCTTCATCGTTGCTTCGGATCTTCGCGCCGCGCTGGCGCACGGCCGCGGCAGGGCGCTTATGCATCACAATGACGCCGAAGCCATCGTGCAGCTCGAAGGTGCGCAGGGTCGATTCGGCGCGGCTCGCTGGCTCTCGACGAGAACGTACCTGGCCCATTCCGTGACGGCCATCGTTCGACAGGCAAGACTCGGCCCGTCCATGACAACAGGGGACAAGGATGATATCTCGGCCCAGGCGAAACGAGCCGTCGAAGCATGGTCAGAGATTCAAGCGCGCGCCCCCGGCTATCTCGATACGGGCTTCCGATTGGCCGAAGCGCAGATGCTGTCGGGAGACACCGATTCAGCCGTGCAATCACTGCGAGATTATCTCGAACAAGTAAATCCCTACGACAAACAGGCGAATTCGCTGCTCGTACGAATCGGATCGTTGAGTCCGGCTGAGGTGTTGGAGACCGTTCTGCGATCGCTTCGATCCGATCGATGGGATTCGCTCCTCCTCGAGCGTGCGACCCAGGCCCTCGCGGCGCCGGAGGTGGCCGAGAACTGGACATCGCGTGTCGAGTCAGCGAGAAGCGACGCTGCAAATAAGGAAGCACAGGATTGGGAGGAACCGCTCGCTCCGGAGATTCTGCGTGTCGAAGCGTTTCGATTCATCGGCGCAAGCGACATGCGCGGCGCGGCAACAGCGCAGTATCAAGCGGCTCAGACCTATCGCGCACTGGCGGATGGCAATTCGAAGCTGCGCCGGTTGCCGCCGCCGGAAGCCGAGGCGTGGTATCTCGCGGCGCGATTCCTGTTTGAGCTTGATCCGGGCAAGTACGCGGAAGCTCATCGGAGAATCGTCCTTGCCGAGGGCTACGCCGTGCAGGGGCTCATGACAGAAAAGGTGCGTCGACCGCAGCCGGGCGCGCCCTATGTCGGCGGCGTGGTGATGCCGTTGGAAGCACCGGATCGGCTTCGGGATATTTGGCGCTTCGCAGCGATGATGTATCTTGCCGTCAAGGGTGACCCGCAGCAGATCACGCTGCGCATCACCTGGAGTTTGCCGTCCGAACGACACGCAACGCCTGAAATCCAGGCGGAGTTAGGAAACGTGGCGGCGGAACTGGTTCAGCGACTTTCGGTTCTGCCGGAAAGTCGCAGGCCACCGAGTTTCCCGCGGCTTGTCGAGTTGGCGAGGCAGTTTCGAGGCGGAGGATCACCTGTGCGGACGGGGTCGCCATGAAACGAACGAAGGGAATCGGCAAGACGAACGCCAGCGCGGCTTTGCTTTCCGGCAGGCGCACCGGTCATCGACCTTTGATTGTTATTGTCGGCCTCGTGCTTGTCTGCGCGACGATGCTGCTCAACGACGTGCCCGAGCGAAGACGCGATGCATCGCCCGGCGCATGGCCGCCATCGCTTTTCAGCCGGATGCTCATGGCGCCTGTTCCGATGACGGGGATGACGGACCTGCGCTGGTATGCGCTGCCGACTGGGTTGGCGGCGATGCTGGTGTGGTTCTCCGTGCGTCGCATTAGACCTGACACAACCGCACGGAATCCGTCGGAAGTATCTGCACAGAGCAGCAATGTCTCTCGCAAGCGTTCAAAAAAGGAAACAGAGACTGGACAACAGTCAATCCGAAATCCTCAAGCCGAAATGGGAGATCACCCCTCTTCGTCGAGCGATCGCCGAGCAAGCGTACAGGATGGGTGGTTCGAAGGATTGGCCGTCTTCACGGCCACATGGGCACTCTGCTCGGCGACAATAAATGGAACCATGTCCGTCTCGCTGGGGTGGGTCTTCGCGCTGGCGGTCGGCTGCGGCTGGGCGGTGTGGATTTCACGCTTCGTCGCAATGCACGCTGCAGAGGCGATTGTTTTTGTTGCGTCGGGCATATTGGCGGTAGGTGCGATGCTGGCACTCTGGCACCGTTACGCCATGGGGTCGCCGTTCTTCGAGCTGCCGATCGGACCGGTCACGATCACCGCGCCGCTGGCAGCGATGGGACTGTCGTTCACCTTGATATGGTTGCTTGGATCGATTCTGTTTCGCGGGCAACTCGTTGGCGGAGAATTGCGACCTCTTAGTCTCATCTGGTCCATGCTGATCGGACTCGTCTTGTTCATGCTGCTGGCCACAGCCGCACGGCGCGGGGCATGGATCGCGCTTGCCGCTTCCGTCACTGCGATGACATCACTTATGGCGTTCGGACGATTTCGCGGCAGGCCGATTCGAGGCGTGTTGCTCATCGGTGGAGTTATCGGATTCCTGGCGGCCGGCTTCCACTTTCAGCAAAACGTATTGAGCCCGCGCGCGACTGCGACGTCGTCGGTGCAGGTGCGTGCAGAGTATTGGCGTCATTTACTGAGCGAGCTACCTGCGCGATTCCTCTTTGGCAAGGGTCCGAATACATTTGCCTTCGAGATGACGACGGCCATGGCGCTCACGCGTGCGGATCAACCACGGTTCTTTCGTGGCCGCGTGGACTACGAGGCGCACAACGAATGGCTTCAAGCCGCCTTTGAGCTTGGCCTGCCTGGCGCGGCGGCATATCTGGGAATGCCATTGGGCGTCATACTCCTTGCGATTCGTCGGTGGAAACGGTCACCGTCGGAACCTGCCGCGGCGTTGGTGCTTGCCTGCGCGGCCGGTCTGATTGTTGTTCTCGTCTCCGAGTTGGGCAGCATCAACCTGCGGCATCCCATTCTTCATGCGTGGTACTGGACGCTTTTGGGCGTCGGTCTTGCACTGCTTCGATCGCAGCCGTTACCGGCGCACGATGCAGGTCGTTTCGTCAAGTCGTCGTTGCGATATCGCGGGGCTGCCTTGGTTGCTGCGATTTTGATTCTGCTCGTTGTGGGTGTGGATATCCGCCGTGGCATGGCACATGAGCAGGGACGCATGGCGGTCGGCAAGGATGACGAGCTGGCCGTTGGGCAGCTTGAAGCCGCCATCGGTCGCATGGGTGTTCGCAACTGGCTGTGGACGCGCACTGATCTGGCAGGCCAATACTCGAATCAACTTCGCGCCGCACGACGGAGCGCGGAAGACGTAGCCGAGGTCGACGGCCGTCGCGCCGTTGCGCTCTGGCGAGAAGTCTACGAGGCGTGTCCCGGCTATCCTGATGCGGGGTATCGGCTGGCAGAGGCGATGCTGCTCACGGGCGACAAAGTCAGCGCGCTCGCCGTCGTGACAGATTATCTGAATCGCATCGATCCTTACGACCGGCAGGCGAATTTGCTTCGGATTCAACTCGGCGGCCAATCCGCGATCGAGAAGGTGAATTGCATTCGCCGCGCGTTGCGGTCGTCGCCGATCGACGGACGGCTTGCGAGTCTTGCACTGCGCGACCTCACAGCGGAATCGGCCGGCGCCGAATGGGCGAACCTGGTCGATCGTGCATTGCGCGACACAGAGGCCGACGATCCATCGCAATGGGCGGACCCGCTCGCGCCGGAGACCCTTCGCCTCGAGGCCCTGCGTCTGACGACAACGGGGGAACTGCCTCGTGCCGCACATCTGGCACGACAAGCCGCGGATGCGTACGGGCAACTCGCGGAACGTGGCGCGGCCGTGCGCCGCGCGGCTGCTGTCGAAGCGGATGCATGGTATCTGGCCGCGCGAATGCTGTTCGAATCTCAGCCGGCACAATACGCGACCTGCTTCGATTTGATTCGTCGAGCGGAGCAGTCGGCACGGCTCGAGCTTGCGGCGGCGTCGGGTCGATCACCGCAGGATCTGGACCTCTCTCCCGTCGCGTTACGTCGGCGCACGCCGGAACTTCGACAGCTTCTTCGCTTCTCCGGACAGATGCACCTCGCGGCCGACGCCGATCTTCGCGAAGTCGCGCGACGGGCGAACTGGAGCATTCCGGGAGACTCGCATACGCAGGCGCAGGTGGATGCGGAAGTCGGTCGGATGGCTGCGGAATTGCTCGACGCCTTCGGTGCCATTGCCGAGCCGCAGCGTCCGTCAAACATGGCGCAGCTCGCCCAACTGGCGCGGCGGGCCACGCCGTGATGTCTCCTCGTAACCAAAGTATTCAGAACTCATGCCTCATCCTTCGGGCGTGGTTCGGCTCGGAGCGCGCGGCCGAGATGAATGCGGTAAGCCACCTGCGGGGGCAGATGTGTGTGCGTTGAGAACCCGTGCGGGGCGTCGCCGGCCATCAGGTAGGCGTCAGTGCCACGGATACGGCACTTGAGTACCGCGTGGAGCTGACCCTCCACGTCGAAGCAGGCGGCGACGGTCAATTCTTCGATCGGCTCCCCTGGTGCAACCCGGTCGACAAGCAGTCGGGCTTCGCGCTGCGGGTCGAAGTCGTCCTCCGGTGTGCGCGAGCGCTGGGCGACCTGCATGACCAGCATGAAGCGCGTGCCGAGGTGCAGGCAGAAGGCCTCCTCGGCGTCGAGGCCGTAGGCGGGGTAGTAGTTTGGCTCCGTCATTCCTACGACCACGTGGTAATTCCTGTCCGCTGAAGTACCACGCTCGGACAGGAAGGGAAATACGACGATCGGACCTTCTCCATCCAGTGGATTCAGTCCAAAGATCGTACCGCGGCCCAGTTCCTTTGGTGCGTCTTCGCGGAGTTGCGTCTGGAGATAGTCGAGGGCATACGCCACCCACGTGTCGAGATTCTCGGGAAGGGGGGGCTGCGCGGGGCGATCCATGCGTTTCACGATAGTCCTTCAACGCCGAGCCGCCAAGCGTGTATATTGTCCGCCTTCGCGGGCGTCGTTCGCGCCGCGACAGGGAAGCACCCGCATGAGCCCAGCGGACAAATCTCACCCTTCCAGGACCTCGCAGGATCAGCCGAATCCGCCGGGCTGGAGACCCATCCCGCTCATTTGTCCGCAATGCAAAGCGCAATACATCCCGCTGCGGCCGACGGCCGGGCGGCGCGTTCGATGTCGGCACTGCAAGCATGTCTGGCGTGATGAAGCCGCCGAGGTAGGCAAAGTCTCGGATGCGTTGGAGTCCGCGGCGACCGCATGGTCGCAGCTCGGCTCGACGATGCTGGCCGCCGCCGATCACGGCTCCACCATGGGCCGCATCGCCTCGAAGTTCACCAAGTCGCCGATGCCGATGCCCGGCGAATGGGTGGGCAAGAAACTGGGCCGCTACGAGGTGCGATCGGTGCTCGGCCTTGGCGCGATGGGACATGTCTATGAGGCCTACGACGAAGACCTGCAGCGCACCGTGGCGATCAAGATTCTGCCGCGGCGCGTTGATCCGCTGCATCAGCCGCTGGGCCTTCGGATGTTCATGCAGGAAGCCCGCGTGGCGGCGGGGATACAGCATTCGAACGTGGTGACCGTGTATGAGATCGGGCAGGAAGAGGGCGTTTACTTCTTCGTGATGGAGCGGGTTCATGGAATCACGCTGGCATCGCTGGTCGATCAATCGGGACCGTTGCCGATGTATCAGGCCTGCTATGCCATTGCCCATGCGGCGAAGGGGCTGGCCGCGGGTCATGCGCTCGGCGTGGTGCATCGTGATGTCAAGCCGGGCAACATCATGATCGACACGGCCGGGCGGGTGAAGGTGACGGACTTCGGCCTGGCAAACGTTTCCGGCATGGCAGGGATTGAGGAGCTTGCCGAGCGCACGCTGGGAACGCCGGGCTGGCTGTCGCCGGAAGTGGCCCGTGGCGAGCGGCCGTCGCCTGCGAGCGACATTTACAGTCTGGGACTGACACTCTACTACACGTTGACGAAGGATCGACTCGTCTCGGCGAAGACAAAAAGCGGCATGATACGCCAACAGCAGGAGGCCAGGAGCGTACGACGCGAGCAGCTCCCCGCCGACTGGCCGCCGCGTCTGTGCGAAATCCTGCTGCAATGTCTCCACGCGGACCCGAAGCGTCGCTACCAATCCGCCGACCAGCTCGGGACGGACCTGCTGCGTGCGTTGGTACACGACGAGCGCGACGGCACGGTGGTGCTGGAGGATGAAGGGCGGGGCGGGAAGCATCTGTTTTCCCATCGGATGTACTGGGGAATTGCAGGGCTCCTTCTTGGAGCGGTTCTGCTCGCAGCCATTCTGTACTTTTTCAGATGATGCCTTCGAACTTGTGTGTGACCCCTACGCGGGCTTTCCGCATCCCTGATAATGCATTTGGAATGCGGAGTGCGGAGTGCGGAGTGCGGAAATTGCGCGCATGGAGTTGCCTTCTACGGGAAGAGTTGCTCAGCGCTCGAGCCAAAAATACGAATGACGAATCTCGAATGATGAATTTCGAATGACGAATTACAAAGGGCGGAGCGGCACGCTGCGCGTGCGGCGGCGGATGAGGAGGATGGGGAGTACCCACATCGCCAGGGCGGCGGGTTCGGGGACGGGGGCGATGGTGAAGTTGAGATGCCCGGCGCCGGTGCCGAACGTGCCGGGGGGCGTGGGGTCGATGTGCAGTACTATAGCCGTGTAAAACAGTCCATAGAGTCGGCCTGCATGGAGGATGCCGTCGTCGGCCAGGTCGAATGTGCCATGTGGCGGGCCCAGTCCCACGTTTCCGCCGTGCGCGATGACCTCGGCCATCAGGTCTCCATTTTCAGAGTCACCGACGCGGGCTGAGAGATGGGTGCTACCCAGCGCCTGCCCGGGCCATGCATATTGCCAAGCAGCCAAAATGGAGATGACGGAATCGACCGCGGGGCGGATGAAGATACGGCCCGAAGTACTCGTCTCGCCATTCAGTTGCTCAAGGTGATGATTGACACTGACGCCGAAGCTGGCCTCGTCACCGGTCCAGAAGAAGTCGTAGGCGGCTGCAGAATGAGAGTTTCCAACCATGCCCCCGTGAGAAGCCTGAAATGGGTTTATCACGTTCTCAAACACGGCGCCGCCTGTCTGCGTAGGGTTCGTGCGCCGTGCGAATGTAATCAGTTCCCAGGAGTCAACAATCAGGGCTCCCGATACATTAACGGGGGTCCGGAAGAGGCCAGCGATGAAGAGCAGGATCAGAATTCGTTTACAGGTCATGATGGCCGCCGCCGAAACACATCCAACGAATGGCTATTATGAGATCATAACCGGCATTTCCACAGAGATCAATCGCTTGACGAGATATTGCGGATTTCAGTTGACGGAGTGCCTTTCTCGCCCGAGAATCGCCGTCTGGGTCGGAGAAATACGTGCGTGATTCATCATCTTCAGTTCATGCAAAAAAGGAGGATTCCATGATTCGGACATTCATCTTCACCGCAATGGCGATTATTCTGACTACGGTGACGAATCTTCAGGTAGCTGAAGCCATCACGATTCGTTATGTGAACCCAAGTGCTTCGGGTGCGAATAATGGAACCACATGGGCGAATGCGTACACCGATTTGCAAAGCGCGCTGGTCGATAGCGATCTCGGAAACCTTGATCAGATTTGGGTTGCCGCGGGGACGTATTATCCATCCGTTCGAACTAATCCGTCACTCGCTCGTACGGAGTCCTTCGTCCTCAAGAACGGCGTCGAGATGTACGGTGGCTTTGACGGAACCGAGTCGGCGCTTGAGGATCGCGACTGGGAAGCCAATACGACCATCCTGAGCGGCGACATCGGCACGACCAGCGATTCCTCGGACAACTGCTACCACGTTGTGACGGCAAGTGGAGTCAATGATCTTACACTCCTCGACGGTTTCACGATCACGGGCGGGAACGCGGACGGTCAAAACCACCAGATCGGCGCGGGACTCTGGATCAGGGAAGGAACCAATCCGCTCGTTTCATCCAATCCGCGCGTCTTTAATTGAACAATATTGCCAAGCGCGCGACCACGATCGCGGGAGCGGGCGGCGCGGTTCATTCCCAGGCGGGGGCCTCCACGGCCAATACACTCCTGTTTCATAACTGCGTGTTCCGGGAGAACGCTGCCGGCTTGTACGGGGGTGCGGCCTATATCTCCGGCGCCAGCGCGTCGTTCACTTTATGCGTATTTGATGGCAATTCGACGATCAGCTCGCCCACATCGGGCGCGTGAGCCCACGGCCACGATGTCGGATGAGGAGGATGGGGAGTACCCACATCGCCAGGGCGGCGGGTTCGGGGACGGGGGTGATGGTGAAGTTGAGATGCCCGGCGCCGGTGCCGTAGGTGCCGGGCGGCGTGGGGTCGATGTGCAGTACTCTAACCGTGTAAAAAAGTCCGTAGAGTCGGCCTGCTTGGAGGATGCCGTCGTCGGTCAGGTCGAAGGTGCCGTGTGGCGGGCCCAGTCCCACGTTTCCGCCGTGCGCGATGACCTCGGCCATCAGGTCTCCATTTTCAGAGTCACCGACGCGGGCTGAGAGATGGGTGCTACCCAGCGCCTGCCCGGGCCATGCATATTGCCAGGCGGCCGAAATGGAGATGACGGAATCGACCGCGGGGCGGATGAAGATACGGCCGGAAGAAATTGTCTCGCCCTGAAGCTGCTCAAGGTGATGATTGACAGTGACGCCGAAGCTGGCCTCGTCACCGGTCCAGGAGAAGTCGTAGGCGGCGGAGCAGGAAGAATTTCCGAGGGTGGCCGTGTGGGAATTCTGGAAAGGGTTTTCGTTACGGATAAAGGTCCGCGAACTCTGCGTGGATGCGTTGGAAACGACGCAAATGACATCCCAGGGCTCCTGGACTAGGCCCGCTGATGCGGATTGGCAAGTCATCGCGCCGAAGGTGCATAATAGGAATAACCGCCCAAAAACACTTTGAGAATTCATCTTGCCATACACCGGACTCATTGTATCCTCATTGCCTTGGGGCGTCAAGCAATTACAGCCGAAAAAGGTGTCAGGATGATTTTTCAGTCTTGTAGGATGGGCACTACCCACCACGACCGCTGTTCCGTCATTCGCACCGCCGCGCCAATCTCGAACCGCTCGCCCGCGAAGCGTGCCCCTTCCGCGCCCTCGCCCCCTTGCGCCCTTGATCCCTCGGTCCCTAGACCTCTCTTCGCAATGCAGAATTCGCCCGAAGGGCGCGCGCGATGAGCAAGGCCTGTTGACATGATCCTCCCGCCGCGCGCTGCTACGGTGCCCGGCGGGGAAATTCAAGGAATTCAGCTTTGTTCAACATGCTATTATTTTTTGCAGCCCGATCGTGGAGGTGGACACCGGCCGGAGGCCGATGCTATCCGTTTCGTGAACGTCGCAGATTCAGAGGCACTGCCCTCGCGTCAGGACTCCAGTAATGCTTTGAGCCGCTCAAGTCCTGTCCTCCAGTAGGTTTTCATCTTCTCTGCGGCCCTGGCGTTGGGTAGTTTGCTGTGCTGAAGTGAAACGTACGACCTGTCGTCGCCCTTGGGGTAGAGGTTGACGTCGATGTGCGATTTGCCGTCGCTCCAGGTGACGCGGAGCGACTTGGGCGCCGTGGCTTTGCGGATGGTGATTGCCTCGTCGAGCCAGCGGCGGCGGATGCGCTCGTCGTGAAAGGCGTCGAAGAGTCGCTTGACCGGCACGCCGATGGTCTTGTTCCCGCTGATCTGATAGCCGTCGGCTTTCTGATGTTTCTCGCGAAGGCCGCGGGCTTGTTCGTAGCCGACGGTGACCATCTGTGCCCACCAATCTGACAAACCGTCGCCTCGGAACTGTTCGCAGAGCCACGCTGCGATCTCTTTGTGCGTCTTCTTGGCGGCGCCGGCCTTGTCGAGAATGGAGAACCACTGGTCCCAGGTCTTGCCCGTGGCCTGTTTGACGGCATCACTGCCGATGCCGCCGGCGCTCGCACGGGTGGTCGTGGCTGATGACTTTCGTTTGGCAGTTGAGCCGGCTGGCCGCGACGATTTCGAATCTGCTCGGCGAGTTTTCGGCTTACGTGATGGTTGTTTGGTTGCACTCTTGCGTGGTGATTTCTTTGCCATGTCCCATGTCCTCGATGCGGGCTCGAATACCGCACCCGGCATTATAACCGGTCATGCCAGAGGAGCGGGGGGCTCCAAGTGTTTAGCGGAGTTGTTTGGCACGGACGAAATACCAGACCATCGTGCCCAGAAGGGCGACCATGATCGCCGGGAGCCAGTAGACGCCAAGGCCGTCGCGGTCGCCTTCGGCTGTTCGCACCATGAGCAGGGCGAGGAGGGTCTGCAGCCAGACGACTTCGCACTTGAGCAGGACCATCATTCGCATGGCCAGTGCGTATTGCCTCGGGGCGTTTTCTTCCGTGATGCTCCACAGGTAGTTGTATCGGTGCGGTTTGCGGCCGACGAAAGTCAGGAGCCCATAGAGAACGAGACCCACGCCAGGCAGGAGGAAGATCGTAGTTCGACTACCCCAGCCATCCGGCTCCCCTGTCGCCGAGAAGTGAACGGGGATCGTTTCCGGTAAGTCGACGAAGCGGACCGAAGGGATGACGAGCAGGAGGATCAGTCCAATCAGGCAAATGCCTTCCAGCACCCAATCAAGGGGCCGCCGGGCGATGCGAACGATCGGGCGATTTTGTGCCATTGTCGCCTACCTTTCGAGAGGGGGGCAGATCGTAAGTCAGGCCGAGGTTTTTCGGACTTTGTTTGAGGTCAACGCCTCATTTCATCGCCCAGCGGGCTCATTCCGCTTCGATAAGTATATCGGGCAAAAAGACTTGTAAAATGTTACTTTATCATATAATGTGCCTGATATAACTGTTATGAGCCCATCATCTGGTTGGCGACAGTCAAAGGCGTAGTCCGTGGGGGCGCTTTGATGAAGATCGTGGACAACAAGCCGAGAAGTGTAACCCTCAAGGATATTGCCGAGCGCCTTGGTGTCTCGGCGATGACCGTCTCTCGTGCGTTGTCCGGCAAGGCCCATCTTGTCAGCCCTGAGACTGCCCGACAGTGCCGCGAGATGGCACAGGAAATGGGCTACACGCCGAACCTGATGGCCCGGAGTCTGCGCGGCGAGCAGCTCAACACGATTGTGATGTTCGCTGAGTTCATCTCCAGCCATCATTATCTGGCCGAGCTGGTCGATGTGGTTGCCCGATCAATTGAGAATCGAAAATACGGCGTTATCAGTTGCCAGTCGATTCAGAGTTTTCATCAGGCGATTCGCAACTTCCGCCTGGCTGGCGCTGTGGTGATCGCGCCGCCGGAGGATTTCTATGCGGATCCCTTCGGCGAGCAGCAGTTCGGCGTTCATTATCACGCGCCGACGGTTCTCATCCACAGCGCGGTGGATCAGAAGGTCTTCAACGAAGTCAGCCCGGACATCGTCTCATTCAATTATCATGCCGCTTGCCACTTACTCGAATTGGGGCACAAGCATCTCGGTTATCTCGGTGGACCTCGCGCGGAAGATGAGCCGCGATGGTTCGAGCTGCGACGTCGCGGGATCGAGCGAGCCCTGTCGGAATTTGGTCTGTCGCCTGCTCACTTGCGTCAACAGGCATGCGCGGATGCGAGCATGGGGCCGGCCGCACTGCAGCAGCTCCTGACGCGATGGCCGGAGACGACTTCGATTCTGTGCATCAATGACGAAATCGCCATCGCGGCGATTACCGGAGCGCAGGAGATGCATCTCGCCGTTCCGGGCGACCTGTCGGTGGTGGGTTCCAATGACATCAAGCTCGCCGGTTTTTTCCGGCCGACGCTGACGACGCTGGGGATCGACATCCGCGGGATGGTTGAGACGGCCCTGGACCTCCTTTTCGACGAGATCAGCGAACGGCGGGAGGTTCCCGGCCGCGAACCGATCAAGATCAAGCTGCCGGCCAACCTGATCGTTCGCAATTCGACGGCTCCGCCGGCTCAGCATCGTTAGATGCCGCAGAATGTTTCGCGCCGAAACGGCGGCCTCGACGCTGGTTGCGACCACGACTAGACTGGACCTTCGAAGGTCGCGGCGCTTCACGTGCTTTCGACTTCGGACCGGGGCGAGCCGGCGAGGATTATGGGGCGAAATCGATTTCGATAGATCATGTAATGCGGCGGAAATGCCGTTTGTATACCTATGCACACCGATCGCGGAGTATGCTCACGCGAGTCGACTGACGTATTGCATCGAAAAGGCCGGACTCACTCGTCTCGCTTCTTGATCGCCGCGGTCGCCATCGCATTTCTTCTTATCGCCTTCACGGCCAGCCCGGCCGAGGCGTACATCGGCCCCGGTGCGGGCTTTGCCATTGCTTCGAGTCTCATCGTCATTGTCTGGACGATGTTCCTCGCTTTCCTGACGTTGCTTCTTTGGCCGATCCGCTGGCTGGTTCGCTCGGTGCGAGGACGACGGGCCTTTGCCAAGGCGAAGGTGCGGCGGTTGGTCATCCTCGGTCTCGATGGACTGGAACCGTCGCTGGCGGAAAAGTTCATGGCCGAGGGAAAGATGCCGAACCTCTCGAAGCTCGCGCAGCGCGGGAGCTACAAGAAGCTTGGAACCGTGACGCCGCCGTTGTCACCGGTCGCGTGGAGCAGTTTCTTAACCGGCGTGAATCCCGGCAAGCACAACATCTACGATTTTCTGAATAGCGACCGTCGGACGTATCTGCCGAATCTCTCTTCGGTGTCGATCCATCCGCCGACGAAGACGCTCAAGCTTGGTAAGTACACGCTTCCGCTGAACAAGCCGGAGATTCGCCTGCTTCGCAAGGGCAAGCCGTTCTGGAACACGCTCGGCGAACACGGTATCTTCACATCGGTGATTCGCGTGCCGATTACCTGGCCGCCGGAGAAGTGCCGCGGCGTGGTACTTTCTGCGATGTGTGTGCCCGACCTTCGCGGCACGCAGGGATTGTTTTCGTTTTACAGCACGCGTCCCGCGGGACCTGAGCGCACAGGCGGCGAGCAGATCGTCGTAAAGCGCGAAGGCAAGGTGGTGCGCTCGGAGCTGATCGGACCGGACAACAGCGTGAAGGAAGGCGCCGGAGCGATGAAGGCGCCGTTCACCGTTGAGATCGGCAAGGGCAAGAACGACGCGGTCCTGAGGATTGATGACGAATCGTACGACCTGAAGATCGGCGAATACACGCCATGGATCATCGTCAAGTTCAGCGCCGGCGCCGGGGTGAAGGTCAACGGCATCTGCCGATTCCTGTTGCTGTCCGTCGGGCCGGAGTTTGAGCTGTACGTCACGCCGATCAATCTTGATCCTGAAAAGCCGGCGATGCCGATTGCGTATCCCACGGCCTACAGCACCTATCTCGCCAAGCGTTTCGGCAGCTACGCAACGCTGGGATTGGCGGAGGACACCTGGGCGCTGAATGAAGAGTTGATCGACGACGACGCCTTTCTCGAACAGTGCAACTCAATCGACGCGGAGCGCGAGGAGCAGTTCTTCGACGCCCTTCGAAATACGCGCCGCGGTTTGTGCGTCTGCGTCTTTGACGGAACGGATCGTATCCAGCATATGTTCTGGCGATATATCGAGCCGGAGCATCCTGCAAATCCGCGAAACCTTCGGCCGGACTATCAGCCCAACGGTCACGAAAGGACGATCGAGGACCTCTATGTTCGCATGGACAAACTCGTCGGCGACACGATGAAGAAAGCACTCGAAAGCGACGACGGCGACGAGACCATGTTGATGGTCATCTCCGACCATGGGTTCTCGCCATTCCGCAGGGGCATTGATCTCAACCGCTGGTTGATTGAAAACGGCTACATGACGCTCAAGCCCGATGCCGATCCGAGTGCGAAGTATCTCGTCAATGTGGACTGGTCGAAGACCCGCGCCTACGCGCTCGGCCTGGCGGGCATGTTCATCAATCAAAAAGGCCGCGAGTCGCAGGGCATTGTCGAGGCGGGCGCCGAGATGCAGAAGCTCAAGGCGGAGATCATCGCGAAGATGAGCGGCATGAAGGATTCGAAGACCGGCGAAGTGGCCATCACCCGCGTGCAGGACAAGGAGGACTGCTACAAGGGGCCATTCCGCGACACGGCGCCGGACCTGGTCATCGGTTACAACCGTGGCTATCGCGTCGGCTGGGACACGGCCATCGGGAAGATTACTGCGAACGTGTTTCACGATAATACGAAGGCATGGAGCGGGGATCATTGCATCGACCCCGATCTGATTCCCGGCGTGCTGTTCTGCAGCCATAAGGTGCTGTCGGATTCGCCGCGGTTGATGGACCTCGGCCCGACGGCACTGGATCTCTTCGGCGTCGGCATACCGGAAAACATGGACGGCGTTCCGCTCAAAATCGCAGTGGGGGGGGCGGCATGATGCGAAACGCCAAAATGTCAAAACGCCAAAGCGTCAAATCGTCGGAATGCCGGAACTTCGAAATGAGGACACGCGCGCTGCGTTTGTTCATCGTCAAACGGCGAAGCCGCTTCGGGGTGTCCATCCGCGCGCCGGCCGCTGTTCTGCTGTTCGTGAATTGCTTCGGGCTGATCGGCGGTTGCGAGAAGGTTTCCGGGGCGCTGGGTGGAAAGTCGAAGCAGGCGCACAAGAAGATCTGCATCATCGGTTGCGACGGCATGGACCCCAAGCTGGTCCGTCGGATGATCGACGAAGGACGGATGCCCAACTTCGCGCGACTGGAGCGTGAGGGCAGCTTCAAGCCGTTGGGCACAAGCATTCCGCCGCAAAGCCCCGTGGCATGGTCGGACTTTATTACCGGCGCCGGTCCCGGGGTGCATGGCATCTTTGACTTTATTCATCGCGATCCTTCGAAGCAGGCCGCGCCTTACTTCTCCACGAATCGTATCGTCGAGGGTGACAAGCACGATCCTTTTCATGTCGGGCGGTATGCTGTGCCGAAGGAAATGGTGCTGCCCTGGATCAAAAGCGCGGAGAATGAGCTGCTTCGTCGCGGTACGCCTTTCTGGGAGTATCTGGATCAACGCGGCATTCCCGTGCAGATGTACAAGCTTCCGGCGAATTATCCTCCGAGTAAGTCCGACCACGGCCACGCATGTTGCCTGGCCGGCATGGGCGTGCCGGACGCGCTCGGTTCGCAGGGTATTTATCAGCACTATTCAACGAAGCCGGGGCGAGACAACAAGGCGGCCGATGGCTACCGTTTGCGTCTGCTTCGAACGGAAGCCAGTGGCGCCTATTCCGGGCGCATCTGGGGTCCGCCGAACGAGATGGACGTGAAGGGTTCCGATCTCTTTGTGGATCTGAAAGTCTATCCCGATCCGCAAAACAAAGTCGCCAAGCTGATCTACACGAATCGCGGCCTCATGGGCGATGAAGACGTGGAACTCGTGCTCGACGAGGGCCAGTGGAGCGACTGGGCCGACATTCATTTTCTCAAGACGCCCGTCGGTCCGACGTTCAGCGTGATGGCCCGGTTCTATCTGCAGAAAGTTCGGCCGGACATCGAAATTTACATGACGCCGCTGAACTTTAACCCTGCCGCGCCCGCAGCGGTCTTCAGTGAGCCGCCGAGCTTTGCGACGGAGATCGCGGAGGCCATCGGGCCGTACCACACCCAGGGTTTCGCCGAAGCGTTCAATGCGCGCAAGCACAAGCTGCTGTCGGACGAGGAATACCACGTTCAAGCGGATTTGATTCTCGACGAGAGTCTGCGAATGATGGACTACGCCCTTGATCGTTTCGAGGATGGCGTCCTTTTCTTCTACTTTTCCAGCACGGACTTGCAGGCGCATATCTTCTGGTGGGATAGTGACGCAAAGCACCCGATTCGCACGGCCGAGGCCGCCAAGAAGTACATGGGCGTAATCGAAAATCTTTATGTGCGGATGGATGAAGCCCTGGCACGCTGCCGGGCAAAGCTCGGCGAAGACGTGACCTATGTCGTGATGTCCGACCACGGCTTTGCCAATTTCGGTCGATGCGTGGGTCTCTGTACCTGGCTTCGCAAGGAGGGCTATCTCGTCGCACAGCGCGGCGTAGTCGTCGATGCCGACTGGTCGAAGACTCGAGCGTACGGCCTGGGCCTGAACGGTCTTTATCTCAATCTGAAAGGCAGAGAAAAGCACGGCATCGTTGATCCCAGGGAGAAAGACGCTCTTCTTGCCGAAATCACCGAAAAGCTGTTAGCGCTGAAGGATCCGATCAACGGGGAAAAAGTGATCAAGCAGATCTACCGTACGGAGGAATGTTACAGCGGTCCTGAAGCGAAGAACGCTCCGGACCTGATCATCGGCTATGCCCGAAACTATCGCGCAAGCTGGAATACATGCCTCGGCGATTTCGACGCCGAGGTGGTATTCGATAATGAAAACGCCTGGAGCGCGGATCACTGCATCGCGCACGATCTAGTGCCGGGAATTGTTCTGTCCAATCGCCGAATCGAGATGGAAGCGCCGGCCCTGATCGACCTTGCGCCGACGCTCCTGTCGGAGTATGGCGTCGATGTGCCGGAGCAGATGACCGGGCGAAACATCTTCGCGCCGCCGAAGAACGATGTGGCATCGCGGTAGCGTCGCCATCGTGGGTGACGTTGTTATACAGCATAAGGAGCGAAATGGTGTTTGGAGCAAACGTCAAACTCGATAAAGCCCTGCTCGAACGGGCACGGCTCTACGCCAAAGTCGCGGGGTATTCGAGCGTGGACGAATTCATCGCCCATGCTTTGGAAAATGAACTGGCCAAGCTCGATGAAGCCAAGGGTACCGGCAAGGAAACCGACGCCGCCGTGCTGGATCGCCTTCGCGGTCTCGGCTACATCGAGTGATCCAGCGCGTTGTGCGCGCGAACGCGCGCAGGAACCGGCCCGAAGTGCCAGCGAGGGGGATCGGTTGGTCGCTTTTTGCTTTTCACTCGCAGACGGATTACAAAAGATAGGGCACCGGATTGGATATTGTCACTCGCATCATGACGCTGCTCGGCGATCTCGCCTTCGGCATTCTCAATTACTTCTCGCCGCTGTGGGCGCTGATTGTTCTCTCCGCGCTGACCGGCGTGGCGATGCTGCTCATCTGGCGACACACGTCGAATCAGGACGCGATCGCAGACGTTCGCCGTCAGATCTCGGCGCACCTGCTCGCTTCGCGCCTCTTCCGGGACGATTTGTCCGTCACCTTTCGCGCACAAAGGCAGATCATCTGGCAGGCCCTGCGGCTGATGGGGCACTCCATCCGACCGATGCTCATCATGACGATTCCCTTCGTGCTCATCATGGTGCAGATCGGCCTGCGATACGAGTTTCGCCCGATGCCGGTGGGCGAGGTGACGCGCGTCAAGGTCACGATGAAGGACCTCAGCAAGGTGCGCGGCGTCGGCGATCGCCTCAAGCTGCCCGACGGCCTGACGAAGGCGTCGACGGATCCCTGCCGGGCTATGCCGCTGGGCACGATCGACTGGCGACTGACGCCACGTTTTTCCGGCACGCATCGGCTCGTGTTCGGAGAAGGCAGCGACACCATCGAAATTCCCGTCACGGCGGGGGATCAGTTTGCGCGCCTGAGCAAGTACCGGGGCGGCTCCTTCTTTCAGCGACTTCTGTATTCCGCGGAGCCGTCGATACCGGAGTCGTCCGCCTTCGCTTCGATCGAGGTATTTTATCCGCCGCGATCGACGCCGATTCTGGGGCTTGACGTTCACTGGCTCATCACATTGCTGGTGCTGTCGATCGTCTTCGCCCTGGTCTTCAAGCCGTTCTTCAAGGTCCATATCTGAGAAGGTCCCGTCGGGAGGCCGATTGGGCCCGTTTTGTACGGGCTTCATCTCCACGTTCGGGGTTGCGCCGTCGCTCCGAATGCGGCATTGGCCGATAATCCGGTTTCATTGAGTGGAAATGACGCCGGCCAAGCGGTTATACTTGGTGTGGCGACCTTTGTTTCCTCCTTCCGTATGAAACCAATACCCAGAGCTAACTTGCGAGGGTTTGAGATGACGTCCGTCCTGCGCCGGCCGACTTGGCTCCTTGGTCTGGCATTGGCGTATGCGTCGATCGCGCCGGTTGTCGCCGCCGGTCCGGACATCATTGTTGGCGACGTGGCCGCGGGAAATGACATTATTCGCCACGGCACCCTTGGAAACTTCAGCGCCTATTCATTTCGCACGACAGCTTGCAACATCGGCACGAGCCCGGCGAATTGGTTCAGCACAACCAATCAGCACCCGGTGATTACCCAGAGCATGTATCGCCTCCACGAAGGGTGGTTTCAGCAGATCGGCATGGCATGGCTCAAGCACGGCTTCGCAACGGAGAATGCCGAACTGCAGGGCTGCGGAGTCTGTGTGCCCACCGAAGGCCAGACCCTCGGCGTGGGCTGCGCCGATACCTACAGCGGTTTGCTCAACGGTATTCAGGCGCTGCTCGGCCCGCCTTCGCAGGTCAATCCATCGAGCGGGTTCTTTCCGTATCCTTTCACGGCTCCGGCGATTCAGCCGGTCATCGGCCGACGCTTGCAGGTTCGTAATCGCTACCTGGACCCGGCCTCGAACCATGGCGCGCTGCATTTCATCGAATCGCAATACGTCGCCGCCGATGACGCCTTTTTCGGCAACTCGGAAAACAACGCTTCGTGGCGACGTGTGACGGTCTCTCAGGTCAGCGGCGCCTTCCAGCTCGCCACGAGTGGCCCGACGATGCGGATGGAACCCGCGATCTTCGCGTGGAAAGCCCATGATCCGTCCGTGAAACTTTCTCAAGTGGTTATCGAGAACGACGGCGGACCGGGATATCGCGGCTACATGTGGGTGGGGGCAAGGGCGACATATGCGGGCAACTGCTGGTGGATTTATGATTATGCCGTGCAGAATCTGAACTCGCACCAGGCCTGCGGCCGGTTTGTTGTTCATTATCCGCCGGGCGTCCAACCCTCGGGCGGCGCATCGATCCACCCTCGTCATCACAGCGGGGAAAACATCATTCCCTTCACATGGTCGCGATCGCTGCTCGCCGATCGGGCCGTATTTGAAACGCTTCCCTTCGCTCAGTATCCGAATTCCAACGCCATCTGGTGGGGAACGCTCCACAACTTCCGCATCTATGCCCAGGCGCCGCCGAAGTGCGACGGCACCGTCGAGTTGACGCTTTATCGTTCGCCCGATCGCCCGCCGATCTTTGTGCAGACCATCACGCCCGACCTGGGCGATCCGTGCCCGGAAGAGGATGAGAAGGGTCTGCCGATTCTTCCCGATTGTGAGACCCCGCAGGCGCTTGAAGCGCCCCGAGCAAGCGAAAAGCAACCGTTCGAAGTCGGTGCGGGTCTTCTAAACCGTGAGGGCGCCGGCACGATTCAGGGCGACTCCCAGCGAATCAAAAATTAGACCGGTGTGTGCGTTTCGACCGATCTGGTACTCGGCTGCAGCGATGGCGCGCGCGGCCTGTCGGATGTCGGCGGGGCGAAGTGCGTAGCTCGAAGCGCGTCTCGGCAGGGTCGGTCGGACGATGGGCGCTGCGCCGACGGCAAGTCGCTGCGCATCACGAAGCAGGGTGGATGTCATCGCGAGAACCAGAAGCTGGGCATCGCGCGCCGCATTGGTGTCGCCCTCTTCGTCGTCCTGATATTTCTTGAGCGGCACGGTCAGGTCTTTGGCGATTTCCTGCAGGGCCTTGCTGGCCGACAGGGGATCATTGGCCGCGCGTCGCATGGCATCGCATACGGGTTCGACCCGTTCCATCACACCCAGCTCGTTATAGCGATGCGCGAGCCCCAGACTACCCTGCGACAGCTCGGCAAGAAAGGTCGCTGCGTCGGTACTGATCCGGCCATCGGCGGTCAATTGCTCCACGATGAACTGCGTCGGTAGCGTGCCGAAGCTGATGAGTTGGCAACGGGAACGCGTCGTGGCCAGCATCGCGTCGGCCGAGGCGGCCAGCAGGATCAGGTAGCTGTCGCCCGGCGGTTCTTCCAGCGTCTTGAGCAGGGCGTTCTGCGCACTCTCGCTCATCCGCTCAGCTTCGATAATGAGAAACACCTTCGCGCGTTCGCGTGAGGGTCGCCGGCCGATGGGGCCAAGCAGAAAATGCCGTATGACATCGACACTGACGACCGTGGCTTTTCGATTGCGTACGAGACTGTCGGGGTGAAATTTCGCCAGCATGCGATGGACGCGGTGAAAGTCCGGGTGCGTCCCCGCGGCGAACAGGGTGCACTCGATGCAGGAGCCGCAGGCGTCGATCGTACCGTCCGCGGAGATTCGCTTCGCGGGCGGCGCAGGGTCGTCCGCTGCAAGTTGCTCTGTTGCGTCAGCTCCAGGGGGTGACGACGCATGCACGTCTCCGAAGAGCCCTTGCGGTTCTTCGCGTCGTTCGTCTTCCGCCGGTCCAAAGAGACCCGGTGTCGCATCAACCACAGCGGGCTCTTCAATTGGCTTTGGCGTCGACGGCGCGGCATCGACAATGCCCGGGCTGCCGACCCCGGAATGACTACACAACAACACCTGTGCAAGCCGCGCGGCAAGCATCTCCTTGCCGACGCCGGTCGGGCCTGCGAACAGGTAGGCATGCGGCACGCGTCCGGCGTGCAGGGCGCGCTGAAGCTGCGCCTGTGCGGCATCCTGGAAGCGTACGTCAGAGAGCGGCATCGGCGATCGCCTTCATCACGCGGGATTGAACATCTTCGACCGAACCGAGCCCGTCGAGCATAACGACAGGCGCCGGATAGTACTTCGGTAACTCCTGAAACATCTGATGGACGCGCTCGTGGAAGTCCATGGGTCGGGCTTCCATCGCGTCGGTGTGAACATCGTGAAATAACGTCGGATGGCGGCCGCCGGCGACTTCGGACTTTCTGCTGCCGTTGGGCTTCTTGGCGTCGGACGCCTTGCGGCCGGTTCGCTCGTGGCCGGCGTGGGGCGGTACGTCGAGAATGATCGTCAGATGCGGCCAGGTGTCCTCGATGGCATAGCGTGCCAGCTCGATGACACGACGCGGATCAAAACCGGCCGCGCCTTGATAAGCACACGTCGCCGAAACGTAGCGATCACCCAGGCAGACCTTTCCGGCTTTGATGGCCGGCTCGATTACATCGCGGGCAAGCTGCGCGCGGGAAGCCATGAATAAAAACGTCTCGCAGCGCACGTCCATCTCGGACAGGTCATAATCCAGCAGGACGTGGCGGATGCGGTCGCCGATCGTGGTGCCGCCGGGGTCTCTCGCGCGAACGACTTCGATCCCGTGCGCTGTCAGGGCCTGCTCGAGCAAATTGAGCTGGGCGCCTTTGCCCGCGCCGTCGATTCCGTCGAAGACGATGTACTTGCCCCGCAGGCGATCCAGTACCTCAGCCGACACGCTAGGCCCTCCGCTGGCGATCGATCGCTTCATACACTTCTGCCGCGTTATAACTCGAACGCACAAACGGCCCCGACGCCACGCTGGCAAATCCCATCGCCCGGGCCTCCGTGCCGATTTCTTCAAACTCGTCCGGCGGTAAGTAACGAACCACCGGCGCATGCTCCTCTGACGGGCGAAGGTACTGGCCGACGGTCAGAATATCCACCCCTGCGTCGCGAAGATCCTGCATGGTGCGACGCAGTTCGTCACGCGTCTCACCAAGCCCGACCATCAGACCGCTCTTGGTCCACATGCGCGGCTGACGCTCCTTGACTTTTCGCAGAACATCCAGCGTGCGGCGATACCTCGCCTGCGGGCGAATCGCCGGTGATAGTCGCTCGACCGTTTCCTGGTTGTGGTTGTAAATATCCGGTTCGGCGTCCACTAATTCGGCGAGCAGTTCGTCCCGCGCGTGAAAATCGGCAGGCAGCACTTCAACCACGCAATCCGGCGATGACTTGTGAATTTCCGTCACACACGCGGCAAAGTGTCCGGCGCCTTCGTCCGGAAGGTCATCGCGGGCAACGGCGGTTATGACCACATGACGCAGGCCAAGTCGCTCGACCGCTTCGGCGAGACGAATGGGTTCGTCTTGGCGCGGCGGTTCGGGTCGGGCAGTGGTGACGGCGCAGAAATGGCAGCGGCGGGTGCAGCGGTCTCCGAGAATCATGAAGGTCGCATGGCGGTGAGACCAGCACTCGCTCAGATTTGGACAACGGGCTTCTTCACAGACCGTGGCGATGCCGCTCTCCGCGACAATCCGCCGAGTCTGTAAGAGGACATCGCCTGTCGGCAAAGGCCGCTTAAGCCAAGGGGGCAGCCGACGGCCGACTGAACTTTGGCCCGATTCAAGCACGGTTAGCTGCATGCTCGTCGATCCCCAACTCGCCGCGCAGGCCGTCGGGCGGAGCACACGTCCTCCGAAAACGGCCACAGGCTTACAGGAGAAGTATAGAGGATTTACGCGCTATTGCGAATGGCGTATGCTACTCTACCAACGCTGCACGGGCAGGTTGACCCACTGGCTCAACAACTGTGAGGTGTGATATGATCAACTTGCGGAAAATCCTTTATCCGACGGATTTCTCTGAGCTTTCCGAGCACAGTCTGCTCTACGTCCGCTCCTTCGCCGAGACGCACAAGGCGGAAGTTCATGTGATGCACGTCGTGGACGAGGCCTACCAGTACTGGATGGCGATGGGGCCGAACAGTCTCCCCGCAGGTCCGCCTCCGGAAGAACTCATGGCCACGTCCAAGACCCAGTTGGAGAAGCTCGTCAAGGAAGGACTGGCCGGCTTGCCGGGTGTGCACACCGTGGTCGCCATGGGCCGACCGTATCAGGAGATCGTCCGCTACGCCAAGGATAAGGGCATTGACCTGATCATCCTCGGTACCCATGGTCGCAGCGGCTTTGCCCAGGCCCTGCTCGGCTCGGTCGCGGAAAAGGTCGTTCGCAACGCCCCGTGCCCGGTGTTGACGGTTCGGAATCCGCAGCACGATTTTGTGATTCCATAAGAAATTACGAGCCGTTTGACAGGTTATGGACGTGCCCGGTAGGATTCGGGCTGTTGAAAGTGACAGGACATTGCTCGATAGCAGGTCAGGCAGATGAAGGCCGCACTCGATCCTACAGCGATTCCGAAGCGTGTGGGGATTATCGGCGTCGTTGATCGGGTGCTTTCCTAGGCCGCTTGCTCACGAGATTGAAAAAAAATCGACAAGAGCCCTGGGAGCGTCCGGCTTCCGGGGTTTTTTTGTTTTCCGTATCGAGTCGTCATGCACCACGTGGTTGAACCAGCTACCGATGCCTCGTTGGCGAACCTGCCGCCCACGCTGCGCACGGAGATCCGTCGGCTGATTCGCCTCGGCCTGCCCATCATCGGTACCACGATGTCCGGTATGCTGATGGGCTTCACCGACTTCGTCATGGTCTCGCGCCTCGGCACCGAAGCCACCGCGGCGATCAGTCCCTGCACGATGTTGCTTTACAGCATCCTCTGCCTCGGGCTGGGAATGTCCAACAGCGTTCAAACCTTCTCCGCGCAGGCCGTTGGCCGTCGCAGCCCGAAGGAAGCCGCCGCTTACGCCTGGCAGTCGCTCTATGTCGCGCTGGTGTTCGCGATGTTGGCTTATCCCGCGACACAGGCCATGCCGTGGCTGTGGGACTGGGTCGGCCACGAAACAGCCGTGCAGGCCATGGAAGTTGCCTACAGCGAAGTCGTGCTATGGTGCATGCCGTTTGCGATCCTCTGCGTCGGCCTTGAAGGATTCTTTAACGGCATCCAAAGGCCCAAGGTGGCCCTCGTATCCGTACTGGCTGCGGTCGTCTTCAATGTGATCGCCAACTACGTTTTCATCTTCGGCAAGTTCGGCGTTCCCGCCATGGGGATCCGTGGCGCCGCCGTGGCTACGCTGATTGCATGGACCGTCCGACTGGTGATCCTCGGCGCTGTCTTCCGCCGGAAGGATTTCAACCATGAATACGATGCTCGAAATCAGTGGCGGCCGAGTCTGGAGCGCATCCGTGGGATACTCTCCGTCGGCGGCCCCACCGGCATTCAATGGACCCTGGACGTCGGCTCGTGGTTCATCTTTCTTACCGTATTGATCGCCGGCTTCGGCACGGCCACACTGGCCGCGTCGAATATCGCGCTTCAGTTCATGCATATCTCCTTCATGGCCGCACTCGGCGCCGGCAGTGCCGTCACTACGCTTGTCGGCCATGCCATCGGAGAGCGTAAGCATGACCTGGCGGCGCTTCGTGCCAAGTCGGGTATGGTGCTCACGGCGAGCTACATGGCCGTGATCGGAGTGGTATTTCTTGTCATGGGCAGGCCGCTTGTGGGATTGCTTTCGAACGACCCGGTCGTCATTGACACGGGCTCGAAGGTGCTGATCTGGGCGGCGCTCTTTCAGGTGTTTGACGCCATGGGCATCGCGTATGTTCACGCCCTGCGCGGGGCGGGCGACACACGCTGGCCGGCGGTGCTGGTGATTCTTTGCAACTGGGGCGTGTTCATCTGCGGTGGGTATTTTGTATCCCGAATGTTTCCCCAACTCGGCTACCACGGACCCTGGATGATGTGTGCTTTGTACATTATTCTGATCGGTCTGGCCCTGCGGTCGCGGTTCCTGCGCGGCGCGTGGCGAAAGATCGATTTGTTCAAGCACGATGAAGTCTCGCCGACGATCGTGACCGACGTGCCGACGGCCGTCTGCGACGTGGAACAGGTCGGCGTTGGAGCGTGAGAGAGATGAAAATGCGGAACGCGGAACGCGGAATGCGGAATGAATCGCGCCGATGCCGACGGATTGCAATCCGTCGGCTTTAGGCCCAGGACCCAAGACCCAAGACCCAGGACCCAAGCCCCGAGCCACTGAGAACCATGTTCAACGACGTACCAAGCCAATTCGACTTCCCTGCGATGGAGAAGGAAATCCTTGCCTTCTGGGAGGCCGGCAAGATTTACGAAAAGTCCCTCACGCAGCGCGAAGGCGCGACGCCCTTTGTCTTTTTCGAAGGACCGCCGACTGCCAACGGTTTGCCGCATCCCGGCCATTGCCTCACCCGGGCGATCAAGGACCTGTTCCCGCGCTACAAGACGATGACCGGCCACTACTGCCTGCGCAAGGGCGGCTGGGACACGCACGGGCTGCCGGTGGAAGTCGAGGTGTGCAAGGGCCTTGGCATCCATACGAAAGAGGAGATCGAGAAGTACGGCGTCGAGGCGTTTAACCGTAAGTGCCTGGAGAGTGTCTTCCGCTACACGAAGGAATGGGAGGACATGACGCGCCGGCTGGGGTTCTGGGTGAACCTCGACGAAGCGTATGTGACGTATCATCAGAGCTACATCGAGAGCGTCTGGTGGTCGCTCAAGCAATTGTTCGATGCCGGGTTGCTCTATCAGGGCCACAAGATCGTCTGGTGGTGGGCGCAAGGCGGCACGGCGCTTTCCGCCGGGGAAGTCGGCCAGGGCTACCGCGAGGTGGATGATCCGAGTGTGTATGTACGGTTTCCGCTCGTCGAAGAAGACCGATTCCGAGCGCTAATGGGGAGTGTGAGCGTCTCGCACGCCGGCGCCGAACATTCGCGCAATTTGGGGAGTGCGGGCGTCTCGCCCGCATTGCAAAACGGCGACCGAGACGGCCGCACTCCCCGGGTCTCACTGCTCGTTTGGACTACGACGCCGTGGACGCTTCCGAGCAACATGTTCGCCGCGGTGCATAAGGACTTTGACTACGCCATCGTGCATGATGAGGAGACCGGTGAGCGATTGATCTTCGCCGCGGCGCTCGTGGAGCAGATTGCCAAGAAGGTCAAGAAGACGGACAAGTGGAAGGTCGAGAAGACGGTCAAGGGTGGCGATCTGGTCGGCTTGAGCTACCGGCCACCGTTTGATTATTACCGCAAGCGGCCATCGAAGGATTTCGTCGCGCATGCCGAGCCGGGCATTCCACTGGGAGACTACAAGCCGGAACTCGCCGCGGGCGGCAACGATTTCGCTTGCTGGCGTGTGCTGGATGCCGATTTTGTGACGCTCGAATCCGGCACCGGTCTGGTCCACGAAGCCCCGGCCTTCGGCGAGGTGGATTTCGACCTGATGCAGGAGGAACGCAAGCGCTTTAAGAATCCGGAATCCATCCCGATGCTCTGCGCCGTTGCGCCGAACGGAGCGTTCACCGACGACGCGCCGCCCTACAAAGGCCGCTGGGTCAAGGACTGCGACAAGGACATCATCCGCGACATGAAGGAGCGAGGTCTGCTGCTGCATCAGGAGCAGTATCGCCACGATTACCCCTTCTGCTGGCGGGCCGAGCAGGACCCGCTCATTCAATATCCGCGTAAGAGTTGGTTCATCCGCACAACGCAGTTCAAGGATGCCATGCTGGAGAACAACCGGCACATCAACTGGCTGCCGGAGCACATCAAGACCGGCCGGTTCGGCAAGTTTCTCGAATCAAACGTCGACTGGTCGCTCTCCCGCGAGCGCTACTGGGGCACGCCGCTGCCGATCTGGGTCTGCGACGCCTGCGGCCATGCGGAGGCGGTCGATTCGTATGACGCCCTCGTTGCCAAGCCCGGCGTCGCGGGATTGGAAACGTGGGAAAGCGCGAAAAAGGCCGACCCGCAGATCAGCGAGCACCTGAAGGTCCATAAGCCGTACATCGACGCGATTACGTTTGATTGCCCGAAGTGCGTACAAGGAAATCCTCAATCTGCAACCCTTGACACTGCGGCGCAGCGTCAAGGGCAGGTCGCCAATCCGCAATCGCGCCAGGCCCCAGGCCCCAAGCCCCAGGACTCGCGTATGAAGCGAGTTCCGGAGGTGATCGACTGCTGGTACGACAGCGGGGCGATGCCGTTTGCCCAGTGGGGATGGCCGCATCGAAACGCGGAGATGTTCGCCTCGCAATTCCCCGCCGATTTCATCAGCGAAGCGCTCGATCAGACGCGCGGTTGGTTCTACTCGCTGACGGCCATCGCCACGATGCTCTTCGGCGAGGACGGAATCGCGCGCAGCAATCCGCAATCCACAAGCCAGAGCTACCAATACCCCGTGCCGTTCCGCAACTGCATCGTCCTCGGCCTGCTCATGGGCGAGGACGGGCTGAAGATGTCCAAGCAGAAGAAAAATTACAAAGAGCCCTCCTACATTTTCGAACACGAGGGCGCCGACGCCATGCGCTGGCTCTTCTTCTCCGGCCAGACGCCGTGGACGAGCATCCGTTTTCAGGAAGCCGCCATCGCCGACGGGCAGCGTGAGTTCCTGATTCGACTGTACAACTGTTACAGCTTCTTTGTCATCTACGCGAATATCGATAAGTGGACACCGAGCGAAAGCGAAATGCGGAATTCGGATGGCGGAATCCTGACCGCGGCCGGTCTCAGCGAGCTTGACCGGTGGATACTCAGTGAACTGGCCGCTTGCAGTGTAAAGGTTTTTGACTGCATGGAGGCATACGACAACTTTAATGCGGCCCGAGCGTTGATCGATTTTGTCGATGCCCTTTCAAACTGGTACGTTCGCCGCAGTCGGGAGCGATTTTGGAAGGGCGGCATGGACGACGACAAACGTGCCGCCTACGCGACGCTGCACCACTGCCTGGTCACGACGGCGAAATTGATCGCCCCGTTCACGCCGTTCATTGCCGAGTCGATGTACCAGAACCTGGTACGCACACATAACCCCGCCGCACCGGAAAGCGTCCACCTCTGCGACTACCCTGTATCTCAGCAGACGCGCGCCACGGTCGCCGGACAGATCGATCAGACGCTCAACGAAGAGATCGAGATGATTCGCCATGTTGTTTCCTGCGGCCGCGCGGCCCGTGCGGCGACGAAGCTGCGCGTGCGTCAGCCGCTACCGCGGATGGAACTCTTCCACCGTCGTGCTGATCTGATCCAAAAGCATACGGAGCTGATTAAGGACGAGTTGAATGTCAAGCAGGTCGACTTCGTCACCTCGGCGACGATCGATCAATATGTCCACTACGAGGTCAAGCCGGACTTCAAGAAGCTCGGCCCCAAGTTCGGCTCGCTGGCGCCGAAGATCAAGGCGGCCCTGTCGAGCCATACAAATGTCGACGCGATCGTCAGGCAACTGGAGCAAACCGGTAGCTACACACTGACGGTTGACGGTCAGGCGGCGGAACTCTCCGCGGAGGAGCTACTCGTCGAGTTGCATGCCCGCGAAGGGTTTGCCGCGGAGCGCATTCCCGGCCAGGGTATTCTCGTTTTGGATACGCACCTGACGGACGAATTGCGCGACGAAGGCGTGGTTCGAGACCTGGTCAATCAGATTCAGCAACAGCGCAAGAATCTGAACCTGCGTTACGAACAGCGGATTAATCTCGCCGTGGTAGGGGGGGCGGATGTGCAGCGGATCGTCAATCGTTTCGCCTCCTACATCCAGGGCGAAACGCTGGCCCAGAGCTTGCTCTCCACGTCGATCCCTGGCGTGACGCCGACGCAATCGGAAACCGATGGTCATACAGCGGAGATCTTTGTGCAGCCGTTATAGCGCGACCACGCGCATCGATAGTTTTATACCAAGCCCGCGGCAGGCCTGCCGTGGGCTTTTGAATCGAAGCCATCGGGTCTCTGAATCGAAGAAAGGAGCACGATCACCATCCATGCCCCGTTACAGTCTCAAGACCGACAAACACATTCTCTATCAGGAAGCCGTTCAGTCCGCCGATTCCGAGGCAGATTTCATTGATCGACTCTACAAGAAAGCATACGGTCGCCCGGCGACGCTTTTTCGTGAGGACTTCTGCGGCACGCAGCTTATCTCCTGCGAATGGGCCAAACTTCGCCCGCGAAACGTGGCTTACGGCGTGGACCTCTGCAAGAAGACGCTCGCCTGGGGTCTCAAGCACAACATCAGCAAGCTGCCGGCGCGCGTCGCGAAGCGCGTCCATCAGGTCAACAGAAACGTGCTCGATGTTCCGCGCCCGAAGGTCGAGATCGTCGGGGCATTCAATTTCAGCTACTTCATCTTCAAGAAGCGCAGCGAACTGCTTGCATACTTTACCACGGTGCGACGCTCACTCCTGCCGAAGGGTCTGTTCGTTTGCGACGCCTACGGCGGCTGGGAGGCCCAGCAGGTGATGAAGGAGAAAACCAAGCTCAAGGGATTCACCTACATCTGGGATCAGGCCGTTTACAACCCGATCGACGACCACACCGTCTGCCACATTCATTTCAAGTTTCCCGACGGTAAGATAATGAAACGGGCCTTCACCTATGACTGGCGGCTCTGGTCGCTCGCGGACATTCAGGATGCCATGCTCGACGCCGGCTTCCGCGCGACCGAGGTCCATTGGGAAGATGAAGACCAAGACGGCGAAGGCACCGGTGTCTATCGCCGCCGCGTCAAGGCGGAAAACAGCCCGGGCTGGAATGCCTACATCGTGGGGCGGCCCTGATGGCGGTCTCTGTTATACTGGCTTGCTAACCGGCAATGTCCCAACCGAACGAATCATCCGAGACGGAGCCCACCTTGGCAGAAACGAGCAGCAGCACGCCTGCCGCGCCGCCGCGCATTCGCGGATGGCAGCGAATCCTCATTCACGCCGCGGTCATTTACATCGTCTGGTGCGCCGTACTCTATTTTTATCAGGACTACATGCTCTTTCCGGCGGACCTGGCCCCGCAACCCTTCGCACTGGAGAAGTATGACCCCTCGACGGTTGTTATCAAGCGGCAGATCGACGCTGGTGAAGTGGTCGCATGGTACATTCCGCCGCTGCCGCGATTCCGCGATAAGCCCGCGCCGCTGCTGGTCTTTTGTCACGGCAATGCAGAGATCATCGACTATCAACCGCACATTGTGAACGGCTATCAAAAACTCGGCTTCGCCCTTCTCATGCCCGAGTATCGTGGCTACGGGCGATCGGCAGGCAAGCCCAGCGAGCGCGGCATTGTTGAGGACGCAGTTTTTTTCTTCGACGAGGCACTCAAGCAGCCGGACGTGGATGCCGGGCGAATCGTTCTGCATGGCCGATCCATGGGAGGCGGCGTGGCGGCCGGCATCGCGGCGCAGCGAAAGCCCGCGGCGTTGGTGCTGGAGTCCAGTTTTGTAAGTGTCGTGGCGATGGCGCGTCGATATTTTGCTCCGTGGTTCCTTGCGAAAAACCCATTCCGTGTCGATCGCGTCGTGTCGTCGCTGGATGTGCCCGTTCTCGTGATGCACGGTACGCAGGATGAGATCATTCCCGTTTCGCACGGCCGCAAGCTGCGAGACATCGGCCGGCGCGTGACCTATCACGAATACCCGTGCGGCCACAACGACTTCCCCGGTGATGAAAACGAAGAACGCTACTGGCAGGATGTGGAGCAGTTTCTTCATGCTGCCGGCGTCCTCGATCCGCCCGCCGCGCCGAAAGGGACCCCATAATGACCCGGCGCCGTCCGAAGGATCGCAGAGCCGATCGCGCTGCCGGCCGAGTCGGTCGTTTTCGCCTCGCCGTCATGATCTCCGGCAGCGGCACCTCTCTGACCAACCTGATCGAACGCATCCGCGATGGCCGCCTGCCGGGCGTTGAGATTGTCGTGGTCATCTCCTCGCGGTCGGATGTTCGCGGTGTGCAGGTGGCGGCCGCGGCGGGGTTGCCGTGCGACGTGATCCGCGTCAAAGACTTCGAGGACGTACAGCGCTTCAGTGACCACATCACACTGACGCTCGACGCCTTCGTACCGGACCTCGTCGTGCAAGCCGGCTGGCTCTGTTATTGGAAACTGCCCCCGCGCTGGCTGGGCAAAGTGATCAACCTGCACCCGGCGCTGTTGCCGAAACACGGCGGCAAAGGCATGTACGGCCATCACGTCCACGAGGCCGTGCTCGCGGCGGGCGAATCGGAAACCGGCGCGACGGTTCATTGGGTGGACAACGAATACGACCATGGCGAGATTATCGCCCAACGGACGTGTTCGGTCGAACCGAGTGACACGCCGGAGCTGCTTGCCGCGCGGGTGCAGGCGATTGAGAGGGAGCTGTTGCCGGAGGTGATTCATAACATACAACAAGGATCACTAAAGCTAAACTGAAGTGCGCCGCGGTTACTCCTGTTATTCGTCATTTCAATGCTCTCGCGCGCACGCAGAAATCCACAAACCGCCTGCCGGCCTCTTCCGGCATCTGCTCCCACGCCTCCATGTGGTCCATGTTGTCGATGAGCCACAACGTCTTCGGTTCTGCCGCCGCTTCGTACAGACGCTGTGACATCTCCCACGGGATGATCCGGTCGGTCTTTCCATGCATGAAGAGAATCGGCGTCGGGGAAATCTCAGCGACGTGTTCGATGGGGTCGGACGTGCATTCCACGCCGAACGGGAACCACCATGCGACGAGCAGCATCACCGGATTGCGGAGGATGTGGTACCGGGCGATCTGCCGATAGCTGGTGAATGCCGAGTCGATGACCACGCCGGCAAGGTGACCGCGCCGACGCGACGCGAGCACGATGGCGATGGCTCCACCGATGGACTGGCCGAAGATGAAGATGCGCCCGGCGTCCACGTCTGATCTGCCTCGCAGATATTCCAGCGCCGCTTCGGCATCGAGGATGGTCCCTTCGCGCGTCGGCGTGCCCTCGCTCCGGCCGAAACCGCGGTAGTCGATCGTGAGTACGTTGTACCCCGAAGCAGGCAGCCAGCCGATGAATGGCCAATGGCCGGTGACGTTGGCGGCGTTGCCATGCAGGTGCAGGATTGTGCCGCGCGCATCGGGGAACCTGGACGGCAGATACCAACCGTGCAGTCGCACGCCGTCTGCGGAATGAAAGTATACGTCTTCAAAAGCGACGCCCGAAGCAGACGGCTTGGTCCGCTGCCTGCGATCGGGGTAGTAAAAGACGCGGTCATAGAGTTCCATTAAGCCCCGAACAATAAAAAAGCCCGGAAGCTCTTCGCCACCGGGCAGAGTGTTTGAATACCAGCGAATGCTGCGGGTACGGCATTAACGCTTGGAGAACTGGAAGCGCTTGCGAGCACCGGGCTGGCCGGGCTTCTTGCGTTCGACCTTGCGGCTGTCGCGCGTCAGGAATTTGCCGTCGCGGAGGGCTTGTTCGAGCGTCGGGTCGGCTTTACAGAGGGCACGGGCGATGCCCATGACGATTGCGCCGGCCTGACCGGTCTGACCACCGCCGTGGACATTCACGAAAACGTCGAACTTGCCGATCGTCTTGGTCGCCTTGAAGGGCGACACGACATCGGCCTGATAGCGGGGGTCGTAGAAGTAGTCTTTGATCTCGCGGCCGTGAATCACGAACTTGCCGCTGCCGGGGCGAATGCGTACGCGGGCTACGGCGGTCTTGCGTCGGCCGGTGCCCCAGTGATAGCCACCGACGGTCGGGGCAGGAGGCCTGGACGCTGGGGCGGTGCCGGTCATGCCGGAAGCGGCGTCCTGTCCGCTACCGATGTTCAAGGTGCTCGTCTGATCAGTCACGTTCTGCAGTCTCCAGGTTAGTAGATGTCACCGGCTGGAAGCACGGTGCCACAAGGGTAGTGGCGCTAGATCTTCGTAAGGTCCAGCGGCTGACAATTCTGCGCCTGATGAGGGTGTTCCGAACCGCGGAAGACCTTCATCTTCTTAAGCATGCGCCGCCCCATTGCACTCTTGGGCAGCATGCGACGAACGGCCATTTCGATGACCCGCTCCGGATGCTTCTGCATCATTTTCGCAAAGGGGATGATCTTGTGGCCGCCGGGGTAGTACGTGTAGTAATCGTACTCAATCTCCTGGGCCTTCGCGCCGGTCACGCGGATCTTCTCGGCGTTGGTGACGACGACGAAGTCGCCCACGTCGATGTGACGCGTGTAGGTCGGCTTGTTCTTGCCCATCAGGACGGTGGCGAGCTTGGTCGCCAGACGGCCGAGGACTTTCCCATCTGCATCCACACAATACCAGTCGCGGCTCACTTCGCCGGTCTTGGCCTGAAAGCATTTATCGGTGACGAATGACATCGCTCAATCCTGCGTGCGGTCCCAAGTTTACTTATCAAAATATCGAGAATCCGGCAGTTTACCGCATCGGTGGAACTTGTCAACAGCATGGTTCGGGCGGGCCTTGGCGCCGCGAACTACCCCCCGGAACAGTGGTTATGAAAGCACCCGACAAACCCCGGCTAGGCCGGTATCTCGGTTTTGGGTACCTCTGCCGCCTTTCGGCCGGGCTGGGGTAGCCGGGGGACAACGGGCCGCCCGCGTGCGACGCTGGCCAGGACCGCTTCCGTACTCGCGAGGACATGCAGCATGGGGCCGACCAGGCCGCCGCCTCCGGGCCGAAGGAATCGGACGAATTCCCCCACGAGACCGTCGAAGCCGAGTTCCACGGCCGGGTCGCTCGAAGCCAGAGACGGCCGGTGGCAGGCATCGACCCGGGAGCCGTTGCTGCAACTGAGGCCGCCGTCGCGGTCCCACAGGAGTACCGAACCATCTGCCGAGCGCATTTCCACATCTACTCCGAGCATCTCCGCTGGTCCGCTCGCGTGCAGGGCCAGTGACACCGGAACGCCCTCGTTGGTGATGCCTGCGGCCATGAGGACACCTTCGTCCTGCGAAACGGCCATCACCTGCCGCAGTGGCCCGAGCAGAAGTTGAACCAGACTGACGGCTTCGAAGACCTGATCCGTCGGCACGGGGCCGTGGTCGTCGAAGTCATCGCGCGGCGTACCGCGACGCGTCGAACGAAGCGTGAGCGAGATGGGAGTGCCGAACTTGCCGGAATCGAGCAGTCGCCTCGCCAGCAAAGCGGCGGGGGAGTATTGAATCGGAGGCGCTGCCATGACGAAGCGGCCGGACAATTTTGAAAAGAGTGCGAGGCGACTGGCCACTGCCGCGGAGCAGGGCACGCCGGTGAGCAGCACGCTGGCTCCGGCGGAGAGGCATTGCTTGATGAGCCGGTGCCGCGCGCCGTGTGGGCAGGCAAGAACCACGCCGGACGGCTCCGCTTCGCTCAGGAGGGTGGCTGCGTCGGTAAAGGTCCACCGTGCCTGAATCCGTGATGCGTCACACACTGTGTTGTTGTCGCAGACGGCCTCCAGGGTGCCATGGCGACGCAAACCCTGAAAGAGCCAAGGCGAGATGGCGTGCGATGGTCCGATGAAGGCAAGACGGGGGGGCGACAATCGCGGCTCCTTCCGGCGGCAGCAGGGGAGAAAAGCGGTTCCGAGTGAAACCCTTTTAGCAATCCCTTCGAACACTATAATAGCCGACCGTCGTCCGTCGGCCAGTGGCCGGACGGATGGAAGCATCTGGTCCATACGCAACCGGCGAGAGAGAACTCACAACATGGTCAAACCCGTCAAACAATTCTCGGTCTTCCTCGTCAATAAGCCCGGCATCCTCTCGCAAGTTTGCGACGAACTCGCTCGAAAGAAGGTGAACGTCTCGGCGCTGACGTTGATGGACTCGGTGGAGCACGGCGTCTTTCGCCTCGTGGCGGAGGACGAAGGCCAGGCACGCGCCGCCCTGAGCCGATTGAACATCCCCACGACCGAGACGGATGTGTTGAGCGTGGAGATGCCCAACCGCCCCGGGTCGATGGCCGATGTCTGCTCGAAGCTCAACGCCCAGCACATCAGCATCAAGTACGCCTACGTGACCAGCGGCGCACCCGGCGGGCGGACCGTAGGCATCTTCAAGGTGGACAATATCAAGAAGGCCCTGAAGGTGCTCAGCGACCGCAAGCCCGGCCGCAAAGAGAAGCTCGTCGTCAAGATGAACCGCGCCGGGAAGAATCGCTAGACGGGCAGTCGTTATCGTTAATCGAAAGGTGCAATCCCTGCGGCGTCAGAACGGCAGGAGCCTGGCGGATTCCTTCGGGGGCGGGTCCACCTGGTTAATCAGATTGTCGGCAGGCATCACTTCGGCTCGGTAGCCCGTGGCGGTGTTGAGGTATTCGCGGCGCTTGCGGTTGGACCACTCGCTGAGCACGCTGAGTATCGTTGCGTGCGTGGTGCCCATGCGGCGCTCGTAATCAGCGATCATGCGGTCCTTCATTTCGTAAAGCCCACGCCAGAGCAGCAGCCGCTTGGTCGCACCGTGATCGATGTGGACGATGTGCGGGGCATACAGTGCCATTCGAAAGACAAAGTCGAGCTGGCCGTCAAGCAGGTCGCCGATCATCGGTCGGGGGTGCAGCGGCGGACTGCCGCGCCGTGCGTCGCACAGGGCAAAGGCAACGCGCCAGTCATCGCCGGCCAGGTCCAGTGCCATCCGACGAAGATCGGCCGGGGTGCGCCGGCGGCCGTCGATAACGAATCGAAAGCGGCGTTCCAGATCGCCAGGGGCTTCACGCGGGATACGGCCGTTTTGTGCCATTTGTATGACACTATGCACGATGGCGGCGTTATAACTGTTGATGTAGTAGGCCAGCTTGTTGTTTGTATCGGGAAACTGCGAGGGTGCGGTTTGCGGTCCCACGCGGGCGAGCATGGCGAAAAGCTGATCCAGCGGCGAGGGATCGGCCAGTAGTTTGCGATAATCGACGCGGTCTTCGACCACACATCGCGAAAGGATCAGACCCCAGTCGGACCAGTTCAGTTGCGGCGGTGCGTCCTGCTCGCGATGCTGCAACTTCGGTTCAACGAGACCTCCCGTGCAGCCGGCGAGGCAGCATACGATCATCGCCGAGGTGACCCGGCATAGGGGGAATATACGGCCACACGGCGACTGCATGATCCCCGCCGAGGGTCGCCTGGCGCTTCTCGTTCCGATTTTCCGACGTTTCGACGTTACGGCGTTTTCCACGTTCATTCACGCCCGTTCGAAGAGAACGGCCAGGCCCTGTCCCACGCCGACGCAAAGCGTGGCAAGGCCGCGGCGGACATTGCGGCGGCGCATTTCGCGCACCAGCGTCGTCGCCAATCGTGCCCCGCTGCAACCGAGTGGATGGCCCAGGGCGATCGCACCGCCGTTGACGTTGACCTTCGTGGCGTCCAGCTTCAACTCGCGGATACAGGCCAGCGACTGTGAGGCGAAGGCCTCGTTCAACTCGACGAGATCGAGATCGTCGACCTTCCAGCCCGCGCGGGCGAGGGCTTTCTTCGTCGCCGGGATCGGTCCCAACCCCATGCACGCCGGATCGACACCGGCGGACGCGGACGAACGAACGAAGGCATAAGGTTGCAGGCCCATCCGCTCGGCCGTATTCGCTTCCATCAGGAGCAGTGCCGCGGCGCCGTCATTGATGCCGCTGCTGTTGCCGGCGGTGACCGTGCCGCCCTCGCGGAAGACGGGGCGAAGCTTGGCGAGGTCTTCGAGCGTCGTTTCGGGGCGAGGATGTTCGTCGACGGAGACGACCGGTTTCATCGATTTTTGCGAGCTGTTTGCGGGCGAGACGCCCGCACTCCCCCCGCGGCGGTGGTCGAGCTCGACGGGGACGATTTCTTCAGCGAGACGACCGGCGTCCATCGCCGCCTTGCAGCGCTGCTGGCTTTGCAGGGCGAAGGCGTCCTGATCTTCGCGGGTGATCTTGTATTTTTCGGCGACGTTCTCCGCCGTCTCGCCCATGCTATACGGGTGGTGCAGGGCTGCCATCCTCGGATTCGTCATTCGCCAGCCAAGCGTCGAGTCGTACATCGTCTGGTTGCCGCGGACGTAAGATTCCTCCGGCTTGGGCAACACGAGCGGCGCGCGGCTCATCGATTCTGCTCCGCCGGCGATGAAGACGTCGCCATGACCCGCTTCGATCATGCGCGCGGCGATGGCGACGGCTTCGAGGCCGCTGGCGCAGAGGCGGTTGACGGTTGTACCGGGCACGGTGTCGGGCAGCCCTGCGAGCAGAACAGCCATGCGCGCGGCGTTGCGATTGTCTTCGCCGGCCTGATTGGCGGCGCCCCAGTAAACGTCGTCGATGGTCGCGGGGTCGATCTTCGCTCGCGCGATGAGTTCCTTAATGACGATGGCCGCGAGATCGTCCGGGCGCACCGGCGCGAGGCCGCCGCGATGGCGACCGATGGGGGTGCGAAGACACTCGACGATAACGGCTTGTCGCATCATTGGGCTGGAGATTTGCAGGTCATGGTCATTGCAGCTCACGGCGAGATGGTTACTACAACCAGTGGTGAAGGAAGCCCTGGGCCGTTTTCTCACCGAGGTCGCCATTGGAGACGAGGCGTTCCAGCAAGGGGGCGGGCTTGTAGCGTTCGTCGCCGCCGGTCTCGTCGTGGAACTGTCGGATCAGATTCTGCACGACATCGAGGCCGATGTGGTCGGCGAGAGCCATCGGTCCCTGCGGGTAGTTGAAGCCGAGCTCCATGGTGAGGTCCACATCGCGCGGAAGGGCGATGGTGTCCGCGGCGAGGGCGCCTTCGTTGATCACGGCGAGGATGACACGGGCGAAGATCCACATGGAACGATCGGCGGGCTTCTCAAGAATTTCCGCGAAGGCCGAGAGCGCGGCGTCGGGCTTCCAGTCGGCATTCGGCTTCGGCTGACTTTCGTATGCAGGAACGGGCCGGCTGTTTGCGTAGTCGTAGAAGCCGCGTTTTGACTTGCGGCCGAGATGTCCGGCGGCGACGAGCTTTTCCTGAATGGCGCTCGGGGTGAAGCGCGCGGGCTTGCTGAAGTCGTTCCAGACCGTCTGCGTGACTTTCAGGTTTACGTCGATGCCGATCAGGTCCATAAGCTCGAACGGACCGAGCTTGAAGCCGCCGGGCGTTCGCAGGGCTTCATCGATCGTGCGGATGTCGGCCTCGCCGGTTTCGAGCAGGCGAAGCGATTCGAGGTAGAACGGTCGATTGACTCGATTGCCGATGAAGCCGGGCGAATCCTTCACCTTGACGGCCGTTTTGTCGAGCCGCGTGCAGATGGCGCGGGCATCGACGATGGCCTGCTCACCTGTCTGCGGCCCCTGCACGAGTTCGACGAGTTTCATCACCGGCGCAGGGTTGAAGAAGTGCATACCGAGAAAACGATCGGCGTGCTTGAGCCCTTCGGCGATCTTCGCGACGGACAAGCTGGAGGTATTCGTCGCCCTCAGCGTGCGAGGTGAGACGACCTTATCAATCTCGTTAAAGATGGACCGCTTGAGTGCCAGGTCTTCGGTGACGGCTTCGATGACGCATTCCGCATCGGCCAGGTCGGCGTAGCTTGCTGCCACGCCGAGACGTGACATCGTCGAATCGCGATCGTGTTTCGGCAGCTTGCCCTTTGTGACGCGCTCATCCAGCCGCTGCGCGATGGCTGTGTAGGCCTTTTCGACAAGCTCGGGCTTGACGTCCATCGTCTTGACGACAAATCCCGACGCGGCGGCCGCCTGAGCGATGCCCGCTCCCATGGTGCCGCTACCAATTACACCAATCATTCGTTCGCTGCTACTCACCAGTAAACTCCGGCTGACGCTTTTCGATGAAGGCCTTCACACCTTCGCTGTAGTCTTTGCTCCTGCCCGCGGCGCCCTGCAGGAGGGCTTCGTATTCCAGCTGGGCTTCGAGGTCTTTGCCCAGGCCGCCGTAAATCGCGCGCTTGGTCAGGCCGAGGCCCAACGTCGGTCCCTTTGCCAGCGCGGCGGCAAGGGTCCGGGTCGTCTGCTCGAGCTGCTCGGGCGGCACGACTCGATTGACCAATCCGAAGGCAAGGGCCTGATCGGCGGTGATCGGTTCACCGAGCCAGGCAATCTCCAGCGCCTTGGCCGTGCCGACGAGCCGCGGGAGGGTCCAGGTCATGCCGCTGTCCGGCACGAGCCCGATCTTACTGAAGGCGCCGACGAACTTCGCCTGGCTCGATGCGATTCGCAGATCGCACGCCAAAGCGATGCTCCATCCTGCGCCGGCGGCCACCCCGTTGACGCTTGCGATGACCGGAATCTCCAGCGACCGCAATCCCAGAATCACCGGGTTATAACGGCGACGAAGGGCATCCGTAAAGTCGAAGCCGCCGCCGCGCGAAGTGGCCGATTTGAGGTCCTGGCCGGCACAAAAGGCACGGCCTGCGCCGGTGAGGACGAGGCATCGGACGGTCTTGTCCCTGACCATCGCTTTGAGTTCGGCTTGCAGTTCCTTCGTGACGCGCTCATCGACCGAGTTCATCTCGTCCGGGCGATTGAGGGTGATCGTTCGAACGCCGTCGGTCGTGTCGGTCAGAATCGTTTCGTAGGCCATGGGCTCTTCCCTTCGGGTCGCGGCTAAACAATTGCGAGTCTAGCCGAATTTTTACACTTCTATTTGCCCGTGTATGTCGCCTTGCGCTTTTCCATGAAGGCCTTCATGCCTTCTTTCTGATCTTCGGTGGCGAAGAGCATGTAGAACATTTTTCGTTCATAGTCCAGACCGTCGGACAGGCCCGTTTCGAAGGCACGCAGCACGGCTTCTTTCGCCACGCGGACTGCGATGGGCGAGCGATCGGCGATTTCCTTCGCCAGAGCGATGGCCTCTTCCAGGTAACGTTCCACCGGCGCCACGCGAGTAACCAGGCCGATTTGATGTGCCTCCTGCGCCGAGAAGAATCGGCCGGTGAGAATCAGCTCCATGGCTCGATACTTGCCGACGGTCTTGGAGAGCCGCTGCGTGCCGCCTGCGCCGGGCATGACGCCGATGTTGATCTCCGGCTGGCCGAACTTGGCCGTCTCGCTGGCAAGGATGATGTCGCAGTGCATGGCCAGCTCGCAGCCGCCTCCAAGGCAGAAGCCGCTGACGGCGGCGATGATCGGCTTGCGGACGCGCTTGATGCGTTCCCAGCGAGCGAGATTGTTCCGCTCGTACATATCGACGACGCTTGCCTCGGCCATCTCCTTGATGTCCGCACCAGCGGCGAAGGCCTTCTCGTTGCCGGTGATGACAATGCATCGCACAGCAGGGTCGTTGTCGTATGCTTCGACGCTGTGGATCAATTCGTCCATGAGGGGAATGTTCAGCGCATTGAGCACGTCGGGACGGTTCAGTCGTAGGATGGCTACGGCGCCTTCGAGTTGTGTCACAATGAATTCGTTCGGCATGGCAGGTTCCTCGTTTCAACGATTTTGAAAATCGGGATGGATTATACAGCCCGTTCTGCGATCAACCACTCCATGATTCAACGCGGCCGGCGTCGGGTCATGTGCGCGGAGTACGTCACGCGGTGCGGCGAGTTTACTCGGTCTGCGGAGAGGACTATCATCCGCGCGTCGGAATTGAGAGATTGCGGACCAACAGGGATTCACGACATGAGCACAGCCACGAGCGATTCCAAAACGGCAGAGGATCAGGCCACTCAGACCGCACAGACAGCGCAGGGCCCGCCGTTTCTGACGCGGGTCATGCTGACCGGGGCGACCGGTTTTGTCGGAAGGGCGGTCTTGCGGGAGCTGGTTTCCCGCGGGCATAAGCCGGTCTGCCTGGTGAGGGACCGTCCGCGGTTTCTAAAAGGCGCGGCGAAGCTGGGGCCGGATCGTGTCGAGGCCGTCGGCGGCGACTTGTTTGATGACGCAGCATTGGCCAAAGCGGCGGAGGGCGCCGAGGCGTGCATCCATCTGGTGGGGATCATTTTTGAGAAGCGACTGCGCGGACAGACCTTTGAACGCATTCACGTCGAAGGCACGCGCCGCGTCATCGAGGCGTGCAAGGCTGCGGGCGTGAAGCGGATCGCCCACATGTCGGCGCTGGGCTCACGGGTCAACGCCTCGAGCGAATATCATCGCACGAAGTGGCTCGCGGAAGGTTTTGTCAAGGACAGCGGGCTGGACTGGACGATCTTCCGCCCGAGTATCATCCACGGGCCGGACGGAGAGTTCATGCGTCTGATGAAGTCCTTCGTCAGCGATGCCTTCGTTCCGGCACTGGGCTTTATCCCCACACCGCTTCCGGTCATCCCGTACTTCGGCGATGGACAGAACAAGCTCCAGCCGGTTTCGGTGAAAGACGTGGCCCATTGCTTCGTCGCGGCGCTCTCAAGGCCGGATACGATCGGAAAGATTTACGGCCTGGGCGGCCCCGAAGCGGTCTCATGGAAGGAACTCTATCGCATCTGCCGGGAGACGATCCCCGGCGCGAAGCAATGGAAGCCGATGATCAGCCAGCCGGTATGGGCGGCGAGGTTTATGGCGATGACGCTGATGAAGCTGCCGATCCTGCCGGATTACATGCGCTTCAACGTTGGGCAGGTGCAGATGTCGCAGGAGGACTCGGTGTGCGACATCGACCCGGTCGAGAAGGACTTCGGGATTCGAATGCGCGATTTTCGGCAGGAGCTGCGCGACTACGCGGCAATGATCGGATGATCTCGAATGACGCTTTCTGATTCTGCGCAAATAGAAAAGCCCCGGGAAGTTCCCCGAGGCTTTCTTGATGCGCTGTACTCAACGAGCGTGCGTATCATCTCCACGATCGTCGGGGCAGCGTCGAGAAGGAGTTCGTCCGGCCGATCACCTGGCCGAACGGATCACTCCGGCCGCCGACCGTTGCACCGGCGACCGAGCCGCCGAACTGCGATCGAGCGAAGCCGCCGGCACTGGCCGAGTTGATCGGGGCCGGGCTGGCGACCACCAGGCCGTTCGAACCGGCCACGCTGCCGTCACGCCCGATTGACATATTGAACGTGCTGGCCGTCGCGGGGATGAAGCGGCCGCCGACTGCATAGCTGGCCGAGAAGCTGATCCCCTCGGGGCTCACGCCAAAGGCCACGCCCTGGCCGAAAGAGACCTGTCCGCTTCGCGTGTGCGTACGGGCCTGGCCGATTCCGCTGCCGAGGTAGGATGCGGTGGCGCTTGCCGTGCCGGGCAGATGGCCAAACTGCGTGACGCTCGCGCTCGTGGCGGCCTCGTTCGCTCGTGCCGCCGATGCGGCACTCATCATCAGGATTGCCGCAAGCGCGGCTGACGCAGAAAGTATTCGAAGCATCATCTTGTTCATGTTTCTTGTCATGGTCAGGGTCTCCCGTGGTTGGAAGCCGATTTCTTGTTTCATCCGAGTCAGCGATATCCTGGGTGGGGCGTGCGTCGATGCGGAGGAAGGCATCGACGCATCGCCCCGGGGGTTACGGTCGGACACGAACCATCATGCCTTCCGATTGGCTGCGGCCGAAGCGCTCCGCACGACTGACTGCCGTCACACGAGCGTTGGCCACGTTTCGCGGGCCGCTCACGCTGACGCCCAGTCCATTGGCATGCGCAGAGCTGAAGTTCCTCGCACCGGCCATCGCCCGGACCCGACTGTCCGCCACACCGCCGCGGGTGTCGGCCACCGAGTCACTCACGGCCAGGGCACGGCTGCCGAAGAGGCCGTCTGATCGGGCGTGACTGTCGCTGCGGGCGATGCCGAGGTGGCTTAATGCCAGCGACGAGGAGCGGCTGTCTGCCACCGAGTTAAAGCGTCCATCGGCCTCGGCCAGACTGTTGGAGATCGCCACGCCGCCCACGGTCGCCGCGGTACTCTCGCTGTTTGCCAGGGCGGCGCTGCCGAAGAGCCCCCGGGCGTCAGCGCGGGAATTGCTGACGGCCAGTCCGCGATCGGCCAGCGCCACCGAGGAACTATTGGCAAAGCCGTTTCCGACGCCGACGGCGTGCGAGTTCGAAATCGCCCGGCCACCGTTGGTGGCGGCAGAGTAAGCCGAAGAGCTTGCATTGCCGACGGCGGTTGCGGTTGACGAGGCCTGTCCACCGTTGGTGGCGATGGAGTAGGCGACGACCTCCGCGGCGCGGGCGGCCATTGAAGAAGAAGCAAGGATTGCCAGAGCGAATGCGATAGAACGTGACATGGTCGTACTCCTTTCTGTGCAAAGCATCTTTTTATGGGTGCCATGTCCATTGCGTTTGCCGGACCCGTGGTCCGGTCTGCGAGGTAGACACGGGGGGTTGACGGCGGTTAGTGGCGAGCGGATCGATTAGGGATTGCGGATTTCGGACTCCTGCGGGAGCGCCCTCCGAACCAGCGCCGCAACGCACGTGAGGAAGTCCAAGAGTAAGACGGATTGCGGACGAGCCGTTCGTATCCATACAAGCCGGCTGCACGTCATTGATTCGACTGCCGACAGTCCAGTGCTTCCCCCGTTGCGGCCCGGTCGATCGTCTGATTGAATGGACTGGAGTTGGCCCCTAGCAGATGACAAAACTGCATAACGACCCCGCTCGTCATTTATTGCCCGGAGGTGCTCGCATGGCAGTCCAACCGATCAAGCTCGACCCGAACTCCATGGACCCGGCGACTCACAAGCTGATTGAGGCGGCGCATCATTGCGAGCCGCTGCCGGACCTCGGGGATGTGTTGCCCTACGCGAATTTCGTCGAGATGTGGGAGGAGTTGCGCGGCCCCCCCGCCCAGCGCACCTGGCTTACCTACTACCCGTGCGCCGCGGATGATGAATCGCCCGCTGCCGTCTATTCGTTTCGCGATTTTTCCGATCTGATCGACCACGTCGCCGGGCTGCTCGCGACGCATTACGGCATTCGCGCCGGCGGGTCCGTCGCCACGCTCACGATCAATCAGCCGCTGACCATCGCGATCTACTTTGCCGTTTGGCGGCTGGGGGCACGCGTGGTGCCGGTCAACCCCAGCGAGGCGGATGATCGCGTCGGTTACATCGTGACAAACTCCGAGGCCACGCTGCTCGTCGCGCATGCTTCCACGCGCGAAGACTTCGCCGGCGTCGAGAAGGCCATCGGTTCGAGCATCAAGCGGGCGATCCTCCTTGACGGGGCGAATCGTCCCGAGGCCGCGAGCGCCGGATGGGAGGACTTCAGCGCCGTCCTCGATCGCTTCGATGGTCAAGCGATGCTGCCCTCGCCGAAGGATGTCTCGCCGCATGCCGACGCACTGGTCGTCTATACCTCCGGCACGACAGGCAACCCGAAGGGCGTCGTCCTTACGCAGCATCAGATGCTCGCCGACGCATACGCGATCAGTCAGTGGCACGGCATTGACGAGCGCACGGTGATGATGAACGTCCTGCCGATTCATCATGTCAACGGCATCGTCGTGACGCTGCTGACGCCGGCCTTCGCGGCGGCGCAGGTCGTCGTGAATCGTCGTTTCCGCAGCGGGGGCTTCTGGAAGAAGCTTGCCCGACACGACGTGGCCATCGTCAGCGTCGTGCCCACGCTGTTGCAGTTTCTCCTTGAAGCCAACGAGGAGTGTGTGCAGGAAAACATCCCGACCTTCCGCCACTTCATCTGCGGGGCCGGACCGCTGTCCGTCGAGTTGGCCCGCGACTTTCAGGATCAGTTCGGCCTGCGGATCGTCCACGGCTATGGGCTTTCAGAGACCGTGTGCTATTCGTGCTTCTTGCCGGTCGATCTGGAATGGGCCGATCACACGCACTGGATGTACGACCACGGCTTCCCGTCGATCGGTTGCCCGATTGATACGAACGAGATGTCCATCCACGACGAAAACGGCGAGACCGTCGCCGAAGGGCAGAAAGGCGAGATCGTCATCCGCGGCCACAACGTCATGACCTGCTACTTCCACAACCCGCAGGCCAACGCCGACGCCTTCAAGCACGGCTGGTTCCGCAGCGGCGACGAGGGCTTCAAGCTCCACGGCCCCGGCAATCGGCAGTATTATTTTATCACGGGACGAATCAAGGAATTGATCATTCGCGGCGGCATCAACCTGTCGCCGTTCGAGATTGATGAAGTGTTGATGAGCATGCCTGGCGTGCGTGTGGGTCTGGCCGTCGGCTTCGACAACCGCTACTGGGGCGAGGAGGTCGGGGCCTATGTGCAGTTGCAAAACGACGCCAAGCTGACCGAGCAGGACGTGATCGCGTACTGCAAGGAGCGGCTGCCGTGGTCAAAAGTGCCGAAGGTGGTGATTTTCGGCGATGACATCCCGGTGACATCGACAGGCAAGTACCAGCGCGGCAAACTCAAGCCGCTCTATGAGGCGTATAAGGACAAGCAGTTCAAGGAGTGAAAAGCGAAAGGGGCCGAGGGGCCAAGGGGTCGAGGGACCAAGGGACCAAGTCGAAGACCTGCTTCGGAGGGGGTCCGAGGTAGCGGCCGGCTTCCTCCCGGACGACGAAGGCGCGGAACACAGCGCAGCGCCAAAACGTAAGAAACAGGGGAGTGCGGGCGTCTCGCCCGCATGAGACATCGGGCAACCGCTCGTGCAGTGTCACCCTTCCGGCCCCAAAGGGGCCACGGGCCGTAGCTGCGGGCGTGAGCCCGTGGGATCGAGCGGTGCCACAAAGGTCATCAAACCCCGGAGGGGCGACGGAGTATGTGCCGCTATGGTGGCACTCTGTCGCACCTTCGGTGCTTGTGGGAAGTACAGAGCACACGGGATTAAATCCCGCCCGTGCCCGTAAATGGGGTCACGAATACGCAGACAGCACTGCCGCGAGGTAGAAGTATGCCGCGGAGTTAATCGCGGCGACCGCGGCGACCGTGTTGCCGTGTCTGCGAACATCCGAACGAGCCGCGACTTCGACCGCGCAGAAGAAGGCGGCTGCCGTCATGACGGATAAGGTGGGCACCGAGTACTGCCACCAGTAATCTGTCACCTGCAAGATTGAACCGACCAGCGCGATGGCGAGAAATGCAAAGACGCCGCGCGGCCGGGGGCTGATACGCAAGAGTCGTCGAATGACGAAAGCGAGCAGCAGAACGCAGAGGAGCGGGAGGAGGGCCAACATCACGGGAGGCAATTCGAGCCAACCCGGAACGGGCAATTTCTCAAGGGTCATGCTGGATAGAAACTGCTCCATAGGAATCTCGGCTCCTTCGGTGCTTATTATGCCCCCGGCAAAAAAGATTTCGACGGCCCGGGTAGATGCAGTCCCGTCGACCCTGCTCCCCCTGGCCTCTTGGTCACTCGGCCCCTTCCTCCTTACAATCCCAGCCCAGACAAACAGGAGCTTTGCACGCGATGCCCATCCACCCTACGGCTATCATCGACAAACAAGCCACCCTCCCCGCATCCTGCGACATCGGTCCGCACGCCGTCATTGAGGGGCCGGTCAAGCTTGGAGAGAACGTGAAGGTCTATCCCAACGCCTATCTCTCCGGTTGGACGGAGATTGGCGACGGCTGCCAGATTCATCCCGGTGCGGTGGTCGGGCATCTGCCGCAGGATTTTCACTATTCCGGGGAGCGGTCGTATTGCCGCGTTGGCGCGGGCACGATCATCCGCGAGTTCGCCTCGATCCACCGCGGCACGCAGCCGGAGAGCTGGACGATCCTCGGCGAGAATTGCTTCATCCTCGGCTACGCCCACATCGGCCATAACTGTGAACTGGGCAACGGCGTGAAGCTGTATAACTGCGCGGCGCTGTCGGGCCATGTGATCGTCGGTGACAACGCGATCATCAGCGGCTACTCGCTCATTCACCAGTTTTGCCGTATCGGTGAGTTTGTCATGGTCGGCGGCGGCACTCGACTGGGAAAGGATGTTCCACCGTACATGAAGGCGCTCTACGAATCGCAGTGCGCAGGGCACAACGCCATCGGCCTGCGGCGCAGCGGGCAGTTCACGCCGGACGAGATTCTCGAAGTGCGGCAGGCCTATCGCACGCTCTACCGCTCGGGGCTGATGTTTCGCAAGGCCGTGGAGCAGCTGGCAGGCGAGGTCAAGACGAAGGCGGGCAAGCGGATCGTCGAGTTCTGTACGAGCCCGTCGAAGCTCGGTTTCGCAGGCGGCTGGAAGGTGGATCAGGAACAGTCCGTCGAAGAGGATTGACTTGAGCGTGCCCAGCTTGACCCGTCGCGTCGTTCAGCTATCGTAGACGTGTCGGGCTCGGTCAGTGGGGAGCGGTCTCACGCCGCCGAGCGCGGCTCGCAGCGGCGTCCCACACCTCGCCGAATCGTGCCCTCGCCTATAGCAGGAGTCAGCATCGTATGTCGAACGGAACGGATTCTGCCGCGACAATTGCGATTCCCCTTTCATCGAGCAATTTGTCGGCCCGACTTGGAGTCACCCGAGCGAATTTTATCAAGGCCGTGTTCTGGACAGCGGTGATCGTCTTCTTCTTCTGGTGCGCCTACAAAGTCGAGCGCGACGTGCTGGACCGTCACCCCGCGAGCGATCGCTTCATCCGCGAGGCGAGCGAAGCGGCGATGCGCTACATCACCATCCCGCATATTATCATCGGCTTCTTGTTCATGGTCTCGTCGCGAAACAACCAGAGCCGGCAGAAGCGCCTCTGGGTGCTCGGGCTACTCCTGGCCGGGGCGGGGCTTTGCACGCTCTACTACGGCGGCGGCGGGCGGACGGACCTCGTGCTTTCCGTCGGCGTCTATTTTTATTTCCTTGTGCACGAACTGCGTGACGAGGCCATGTTTTATACCGTTCTCGGGGAGGCCGCGCCCATTCATGACAAGGCCGCGTTCAGATCCTTTGTCCGCTGGATGGTCGCGCTCATCGTCGCCTCGCTCGCGGCCATGGTGCTGACGCTCGCGCCGTTTGGTTTTTACGTCAAGAAGATGACCGCCTCGGAGACCGGCCTGGCAAGTCTCGGCTTGGCCGAGACGGCGTGGTTCGACGGCTCGCTGCCGATGATGTGGAAGGTTGTTCTGGCCCTGATCCCCGGCGTGGTGGTCGCGCTGGGTTACGTTTACGTGCTTCGCCGCTATTCTCGCGTGTTCGGCTATGCCGACGTGAAGCCGTTCATGGAGGCCCATAGCAAGCTGTTCTTCGTGATGTTTGGCGTGGCAGCGGTGCTGGGGTTGATCATTCTCGTCACGCAGCGTTTCTACGCCCTGATTCTCTTTCACGTCGTTGCGTGGTATGTCTTCGCCTCGTACCAGTTTGCGAAAAACCCGCCCAAGTCCCCGCCGCAGGGCTGGTGGACGTGGATGCGGTCAACGGCAACCGGCTTCAAGACGCTGCACATCGGGCTCGCCGTCCTGTTGATGGCCATCGGCCTCTACTGGACGCTCGGCTTGGACCAAAGCCCTGCGCTCTACTGGCTCCTGGCCCCGGAGTCGTTCCTCTACTGGACGATCATGCACATCACGGTAAGTTTCGTTCCGCGATAGCGAGACGGGAGTGGCCCGAAGGACTCGGATCGCGTTCGAGCCGGTGCTCGCGCTGCGGGCTTGGACTGCCCCGTCATGTGGGTGTTCACCGGCGCGGGCCGCGATACAATCGCCGCCGGCCGAGTACCGATGGCTGACGTCTATGGCTAAGGGTAGTTGCGTTCGTCTTTGATTCGTCACGGATGAGTCCTCGATGTCATTCTTGCTGAACTTGCTGGGTCCTCGTGAGGGATTTGACGGCGGCCTGTTTCTGCCGGATTTCAAGCAGGCGACCGCGCGGCGTCCGATTGAGAATGTTACTCCGACGGATCGCCTGTTCGTCCCGCTTCAAGTCGCCGCTTCCATGGAGACGAAAGTCGATGTTCGCCCCGGTGATGAGGTGCTTCGCGGACAGCGACTTTCGACTCCGACGAGTGCCGCCTCGGTGCCGGCTCACGCGCCGACCTCCGGCGTCATCGTGGAGCTGGGCCGCTTCTGGACCGCGCGGGAGGGCTATTTGCCGTGTGCGGTGATCGATCCCGACGGTCGGGAGCAATCCTGCACGCGCAGCCGCACCTGGACGGAAGACTCGTTCGTAGCCCAACTGGCGGATCGAGGCGTCATTTGTCCTTCGCCGCTCATGCCGGCACACGAGTTGATTCGACGCGCATCGTCAGCCGGCGTCACGGAGCTGATCATCAACGCGATGGAGACGGAGCCGTATCTGACGGCCGATCTTCGCTCCGTCGTTGAACAACCGGGACGGCTGCTCGACGCGACCGGCGAACTGGCCGACGCGCTCGGCGTGCATCGAGTCGTCTTTGCGCTGCCGTATCGGCATCGCCGGGTGGTGAAGCGAATACAGTCGGAAGCACATGGCCGACACATCGAGATCGCGCCGCTTTCCAATCGCTACCCGCAATGTCAGCCCAACCTGCTGGTCAAGACGATTCTGGATCGCGAAGTCCCACCGGGCGGAACCGTACTCGACGTCGACGCCGTGGTCGTGCCGCTGGCCATGATTCGAATGGCGGCCGATGCGATTATTTCGGATTCTCCGGTCACGCACGCGCTCGTGACCGTTGCGGGCGACGCGGTCGAACGTGCGGGGACTTATCGCGTGCCCGTCGGCATGACGATTCGTCAACTCGCGGCGCGTGTCGGCTTGCTCTCACCGGTGCGACAAGCCGTCTGGGGCGGACCGCTCACGGGAATCTCACTGACGCGCGACGACGCCGTGGTTACGGTTGATACGGTGGCCGTGCTGCTTTTCTCCGAAACAAGACACTCGAGCCCGGTGCCGTGCATTCGCTGCGGGTGGTGCGTGGAGGATTGTCCGGTGGGGCTCGATCCCGCGGCGCTCGTGCAGCTCGAGCCGGCGGCGTCAACGAATGCCGACACGATGGCACAACTGAAAACATGCCTGGATTGCGGGCTTTGCAGTTACGTTTGCCCCGCCGCGCTGCCGCTGGCCGCTACGATCCAGCGATCGCGCGAACGATTGCCCGTCGTTTCCAGCCGGTTGCCGGGTGATGCATGAAGGCCGCCGCCCGAACGTTCCAATCCGGCTGGGTCGCCCAGGCGCCGCCGCATCGCCTCGGCGGCAGTTCCCATGTGGATATTCTGCGCTCGTGGACACTGGCCGCAGGCATTGTCGGGCTCTGCGGTACGGTGCTCTATGGCGCCGCCGCGGCCAAGGTGCTGCTCGTCGCCATGATTGCCGCGATGGCGGCTGATTTCGTCGTCGGCTACGCCCGCGCCCGGCCGGTTGTCGGCGGGCTCTCGCATGCCTCGTTAACCGGCCTACTGCTGGGACTGACCTTGCCGGCAACGGTTTCCTGGTACATCCCCGCGATCGGGGCAATCGTGGCGGTGGTCTTTGGCAAGATCGTGTTTGGCGGTTTGGGTCACTTCTGTTGGCAACCAGCGCTGGTGGGTCGCGTCGTCGTGCAACTCGTCTTTCTGCCGACGCTTTCGCTCGGCCTCAATCCCACCTGGCCGATCCTTGCACCCGGTCATCTGCTTCTCGGCAGTCTGGAGCAGCCCGAGCGGGTCGAACCGGCAGGTTACGGTGGCTGGATCGATCGGTCGGCCGCCCCGGGTGTTCAGGCACTGGCAATGGAGCGGCCTGTACAGGTGCTTCGGGCGTTTGCACAGGGGAGGATTCCTTCGGACGGCGAATACGCCTATGAGCCCCTCCTTCGTGAGAAACTGCCGCCGTGGGAAGACACGGTGTTGGGCCTGGTGCCCGGCGGGATCGGGGAGACGTGTGTTCTGGCGTTGATCGTTGCCGGACTGTACTTGATTTATCGCGGGTTCCTCCGCTGGCAGATGCCGGTGGTCATGCTGTCCTGCGCGGCGATAGCCGCGGCGCTCCTCCCGGTTGAGTCCGGCGGACCGGCAGGGGGGTACGATTGGTTCCCCATTTTCGCCGTTGAACAGGGCCGCGCCGTGGGCGTCGCCTACGTGCTCTATCACCTGACGGCCGGGGAACTGATGCTGGGGGCATTCCTGATTGCAGGCGATATGACGACCACCCCCATGCGGGCACGGGGGCAGGCGCTCTTCGCCGCGGGTGTGGGGGTGCTGACGATCTTTATGCGGCTCTACGGCGTTGTGGAATGCGAGTGCTATTGGTCGATCCTGCTGATGAATACGCTGGTCGGCGTGATCGACGGCCGCCTGAAGCGACGCGTGCTGGGCATGGCGGAAGAATAGCGCTCTTGATGCGAGCGACGGGGCTTGTCGCAAGCCATTGGATTCCGCTTTTTGCGGCATCCCTGCACTGACTTGGTCAACAATTCACAGGCCGGGGGAAGTTCGTAAGTTCTTTTCCACGGGACATGATTCGTTCCAAGCACGCATGACCCGGGATATCGGATTGCGCGTTCGGTTCGCATTGTTTTCACGTTGCAGGATGATATACTGCTACTTCTCCACGGATGGGGCTCCCCGGAGTTGTGGCCGAGTGGGTTGGCGGATCGTGACCCATGGCCGGTCATGCGAGTGACCGAGCGAGGGTCGGCAGGGCTGCGTGGTCGTTTTTGGCGACACGCGGAGTTGCAGTAAGACGCCGACGTGCGGGCCGGCATGGGGAGGCGTCTCGACACGAATCGAAGCGGGACAAGAAGCGAACACCAGGTGCAAAGAGAATCCTAGCGGGAGGTTTGAATACTCATGGCCGAGATCAACGGTGAATTTCCGACGGTGATTGGCGCGGATGCGAAGTTCAAGGGCGAGCTGACGTTCGACAAGGGCGTCCGCATCGAAGGGGGGTTCGACGGTCAGATTCGATCGAAGGGGACGCTGCACGTCGCCGAAGGGTCGCGAATGTCCGCCAACATCGAGGCCGCCAACGTCAAGGTTGAGGGCGAGTGCAAGGGCGACTTTGTCGTCAGCGAGAAGCTTCACCTGCTTGCCACGGCCAAGGTCGAGGGCAATCTTCGCACGACGCGCCTGGAGATCAACGACGGCGCGATTTTCGTAGGCAATGTCACTGTCGGTCAGCACGCGACGGAAAACGCGACGCGCCGCGCTCCGACCGGTGTGGAATCAGCGGCCTCTTCGCAGGATGTCGCGCGAATGGCGCCTTCCTCCTCGCCCAACATGGTCCGCCAGGCCCCGCCGCGCCCGGCAGAGATACGCGTCCCTGCGAATCCATAAGCACGGTTGCTCCACTTTCTTGTGGGTAACGAACGACGACGATTTCGTCGCGCTGGATGAACAACCCGATATTTTCAAGTGCCATCAGTGCGGCACATCTTTTCCGCACTCCGGGCACCGACCACTTACGTTTCCGGTCAGATCGTAACCGCAACCGAAGCAATGGCCCGGCAGCAGTCGCGCGCCCATCCTCCAGATTGTGATCCACCGCGCGATGAGCGCGAGAACTGCCAGCGGTAGACCCAGGTAAAACACGAACGTGAACGCAAAAGGCAATGCTAGGACGAAGTCAGAGAGGACTTCCAGGAGATAGTCAAGCCGGTTCTCTGAATATCCGTAGTGTTCTTTGCGAACCCTTCTGTACATTTTCCAGCCAAGATAGACTGCAGGAGATCCGATGAATAAACTCGTCAAGAGGCCCGTCAATGCTGCGAGTCGAAATGCACTTGATCGTACCCGTTTCGTACCTGAGAAGATGCCGGCGGCGATTGCAAAAGTGACAGCCAATATCAGCATGAGCGCGATGACGAATTGGATCAGCGGGAATTCGTACATGCTTAACGCTCGCATTCCGGATTCGACGGGAACTCTCCGCCCATCGAATCGGCTCGATAATTCACTCCTGGCGATTCTCGCGCTGCCGCGCCCAGCTCTCGTGTCGCTCCACCGCCCGCGCACTCACCGTACGGATTGCTGCGCGATACGACTCCAACGTGGCGGCTTCCGTCGCGCGCGGGATGCAAACCAGGTCGTACCCCTTCGGCAGCGCGCGCGCCTCCAGTCGAAACGCCTCGCGCAGCAGCCGCTTGATGCGATTACGCTTCACGGCCGTGCCGAGTTTCTTTCCGACTGACAGCCCGATGCGAGGATACGACAGTTCATTTGCCGCGGCGTAGATCACCAGGTGCCGATTCGATGCCGAGCACTTCGCCGCGAAGACGCGGGCGAACGATTTCCTGCCCGCCAGGCGGCGGTTTCGCGGCAGCTTCAAGCGTGTTTTCGGCGATTCCGGCATTGGTTGCACGCCCAAAGTTCATACCGCCAGTTGGCCGAATGTGCAAAAGCTGTCAGATGCAGTGAGATTCTCTGGACAAGCTGCAAAATACATCGCGATCGCTTCGCGGAAAGGCCTGTGAAGTTTGCTTTTCTTCAAGAAATCATGAAGAAACTTGTGTGCCTGCAGGCAGGAGCTATTCGTCGAATCATCGAAGGTTACGAACACGGTGGCGCGCGCAAGTTTCCTCGGGCGGCTGTGAATTGTCTCTGGAGAAAACTTTTCTTTTGACGACTCTCCGAAGCGCGGTATGTTGCATTTGCTACTGATGAGTGGCGCTTGATTGGCGCCGATCAGCAGCCCTGACAACTCCGGTAAGCTCGCGACGGTCCAAAGCGCAGGCGGCGATTCGCTCGGTAACGGGCGACGGCCTGCAAGGTGAACACATAGCCCGGACCGGCGCAAGAAAGCCCAATGCCAGGGATGTTGAGGCGCAAGAACCCTCAGAGGGGTGTCCGACCCACCGGGTCGGGCCAAGCGTTGACCGATCGAGACTCCGAGACGCAATCGGCACGATACGGGGTAACCCGGAATCGTGTAAGAAGCGTGTGGGAGGAGGCGGGCCGAAATGTCCGCCAAGGTTGACGCCTCAGTCCCCTGTAAGGGAGAAAGCCCATGGGAGCATCCGGCGATGGGTCGGGCTAAACACCCGGCGCGGTCGCAAGGAACTCTCGCAAGGCAGTACCCGGTAGCCGGGCTGCGAACTTACAGCATGATCGTGCTTCGGTGCGATGGCGCGGGGTTCGTGTGTAACGGCAAGCGGGGCGGGCGTCGGTGGTAACGCCGATGCAACCTTCCGAGAGGAGAATGCTTCGAAGGGAGAATCCCAAAGGCGCTGCCGGTATGAAACAAGGCCGGCAAGGCATGCAAGGGAGAAAGCCGTCGAGAGGGTAGCCAAACCCTGAGGACGGAAGGTGGCGGGCAGGCAAAGCCCGCGTGAACCGGACCTCGCATGTTGCAAGTGTCAAAGGGAGCGAAAGCCCAGGGAAGGAGTCGGTTGCCGAGAGGCGCTGACTAGTCTCGACCGGGCAAGGCCCTGCAGGGCAGCGAAACTCGATGAGAGGTGCGCAGGCGGATATTAAACTCATCCGCACGCGACGGTCGGTTGGAAAGACCACCCGGCCGAGCTGAAAAGCAACGGCGAAGTGGGATCGCGGAACCTATGACCGCGATACCGGCCGACCGCACCAGACTCTGAACGAGATCGCAAGCCCATGAGGGAATGACCCGCTGGTGGCAACACGGCGGGCCCAACGGTCGATGGCGAATTCTTCGAAGGGCGAAACGGTCGATCGCCGCCGTCAGTAGCATTTTTTATCTTTTCCCACGCCACGGAGGGGTGGTGGGTCGGCCTGTGGGCGCGGTAGGCAGGTCGGCCGATTCAGCTACTCGCAAGGATTGCTCCCAGAAAAACCGGATGTCGCGCCGATGGTTTCTTCGGCGGTCTGCTTCTCCGGAGATGGATTTCCGGAGAGTGGGCCGCTTTTCTTGCGCGCCGATCCTGCCGGACTGAACCAACCCCCGTCCGCCGTCGATGTATCTGGTATGCGCGATCTTTCGCATGCCTTGGTGTCGGTCATTATCCCGAGCTACAACTCCGCCGGTATTATCCCTGAGGCGATTGAATCCGTACTCGCGCAAAGTGTGCCGGTTGACGAAATCATCGTGGTGGACGACGGCAGCGAGGATGACACGGCCGCTGCCTGCCGGCGATTCGGCGATCGGGTACGTTATGCCAGACAGCAGAATGCCGGGGCATCCTGCGCGCGAAACACGGGGATCAGCATGGCCCGGGGTGATTGGCTGGCCTTTCTCGATGCAGATGACATCTGGGAGCCGACCAAGCTCGAAGTCCAGCTCGCCGCGCTGCAACAGCACCCGGAGGCCCACTTCGCCGTGACCGCGGCACGGGCGGAGCCTTCGAACGGCGGTCCGGCTCAGTACATGTATTGGGAGGGGTCGCTCGATCCGCGCGTGATGCGACGCGAGCTGTTGGTTCGCAACATTCTCACGGGTCTTTGCTCTTCGATTCTTGTTTCACGAGACGCACTCGAAAACGTCGCCGGGTTTGACGAGGGAAAGGGATGCGAGGATCGACGGCTGGCCATTGCACTTCTGGCGAATCATCGCGGCCTGCTCCTGCCCCAGCCGCTGGTTCGACTTCGCCCCGGCCCGGCGCATTGGACGGATCCGGAGCGACAGCGCCAGGAGATGCTTCGGTTCATCGCGGATCATGCCGAATTGTATGAAACACTGGACCCCGTAGGGCATACGCGCCGTCGCGCGATGGCGCGCGTACACGAACGGACGGGCATGCACTACCTTGAAAACGGCGAGCTGCGCCGCGCCGCGAAGTGCCTGGCCCGGGCCGGCCTGCTTCAGCCGACACTTGCCAATCCCTGGCGCGTACTCGTCAACTACTGCCTGGGTCGCCTTCAATTGAAATCGGCATAGGTCGATGGACGACTTGCAAGACGGCTACCACTGAAGGTCGTCGTCTTTCGGCGTAGGCAGCCAGTTGGATCGAAAGGTGTCGCGAATCTGCTCGCGAATCGCCTCGCGGCGATGGTCGTCGGTCCAATCCGGTTGACGTTGAACCCACAGCACGAAGACCGGATGGCCGCGAACGATCTTGAGCGGCTTGGCCAGCGTGGCCGCGTAGCCCGAGAGGGCGCTACGAGCATCTTCTTCGCTGAGGGCGGGGCGTTTCTTGCGAAGGAGTCCGACGCCCATTTCCACGCCGACTTCGCGGGCGAGTTCTTCGGACGGCGCGGAGACAGCCCAGGGAACGTTGATATCGATTCCCTGCTGCTGCAGGATTCGGCGTGTCAGCGGGAGCGAAGCTCCACGAACCGCGGCTTTCTCCGGGATACCCTCATCAGACATGGTCTGGCGTATTTCCTCGACACTTTTGGGACGACGCGGCTGTGTCACCATGAGCGACGGGTCCTGCTCCAGCGCGGCCTGGGCATCCAGCGAATCGACAAGGGGACGGTCTTGCGGGTCCATGATGAGGATCAGGCCTTTGTCCAGTTCGCCGCCGTGCTTGCGGCGGATGTAATCACCGACGGCTTTGACCCAGCGGTCGGCCTCGCCTGCATCCGTTTCGTTTCGCGCGTAAATAAAGGCATTCGGTGTGTGAAAGAGTCGGCGCCCGTCGAGGGTTGCTGGATAGTCCGCCGGTGCGTCGAGCAATACTTTCGGTGGCTGCGGGCCGCAGCCGGATAAGTAGCAGGCGGCAACGACGCAGAAGAATGCGGTAAGTCTGTGTGTTCGAACTCGATACATGGCGACACTCGTTCGATTGCGTACTTGAGCGATATGTTGACTGGATACCTTATACGGCTGCTACCGATCCAACTCCGCCGCGATGATGTTCAAGCTGCCCAGCACGGCGACGACGTCACTGATGCAGTGGCCCACGACCAGCTTGGGGAACACCTGATAATTGATAAAGCTCGGAGGGCGGCAGCGCGCGCGATAGGCGCAATTGCCGCCGTCGGAGGCGAGGTAGAATCCGAGTTCGCCGTTGGCCGTCTCGTTTGCACCGTAGGCCTCGCCGATGGGCGGCTCGAAACCACGGTTGGTCATGACCTGCTCGAAATGGTGGATCAGCCCCTCGATGCTGAAATAGACCTCGCGCTTGTCCGGCAGGGTGATTTTCGATGCCGGCGAGACGCCCGCACTCCCCGAGTCCGGTAGCACGTTCACCGGTCCCGGCGGGATGTTGTCGATAAGCTGCTCCAGAATCGAAATCGACTGCCGCATCTCCTCCATCCGCACGAGGTAGCGGTCGTACACGTCGCCGTTTCGCCCGATCGGCACCTTGAACTGCACGCCTGACGAACCCTTGCCGTCCCAATTGTCCGCGTAGCACAGATACGGCTCATCTTTACGCAGGTCGCGCACCACACCGCTCGCTCTTGCCAGCGGACCTGTCCAGCCCCATGCAATCGCGTCCTCGCGGTTCAATACGCCGATGCCGCGCGTCCGCTCGACGAAGATACGATTTCGCGTGAGCAAGCTCTCCGTGTCTTCCATCGCCCGCGGCAAGCGCTTCATGAACGCACGAACATGCGCCGGCCATTCGTCGGGCATGTCGTACATCAGCCCTCCGACGCGCGTGTAACTCGTGGTGAACCGCGCCCCGCAGATCTCCTCGAAGAGGTCGTAGATATGCTCGCGCTCGTTGAAGGTGTAAAGAAATGCGGTGAACGCCCCGAGGTCCAGCCCGGCCGTACCCACGCAGAGCAGATGATCCTGAATGCGGGCCAGCTCGGCGATGATCGTGCGGATCGCCTTGCACCGGGGCGTCAGCTCGATGCCGAAGAGCTTCTCGCAGGCCGTGTGCCACGCGATGTTATTCGCCATCGGGCTGATGTAGTTCATTCGATCCGTGACGACGACGTACTGATTGTAGTTGAGGTGCTCGCCGAGCTTCTCGAAGCCGCTGTGCAGGTAGCCGATGTGCGGTGTGCAGGCGACGACGGTTTCGCCGTCGAGTTCCAGCACCAGGCGCAGCGTCGTATGCGTCGCCGGATGCTGCGGGCCGAAATTCAGCGTCCACAGATCGCCGCCGAGTTCATCCCGCTCCAGCCGCGTCGGTGCAATGTCAGGCAGGGTGGTCATGCGTTCACGCTCCAGGGTCCTGCGAGTATGTTAGCCGAAGTGGGGCAGGACTCAACCGGATTGCTCACGCTGGCGTGAGAAACCATCCTCGTTGGTGCGCGATTCCTTTTCGCTCCGGTGGCGGCACGAGTTGGCAAAAACCGCGGTTCCCGCATAAACTGTAGGCATGGGACATGAGCATCAGGATGCTGTCAGTTTAGAGTTGGCAAGTCGCATTGCGGCGGGACTACCCGATCACCCCGAGTGGATTGAACTGGCTCGCGCAAATCTGGATCATTGGGCACGCCGCAATCACGACGCGCCCGGCCTGCTTCGCTGTTACGCGGAGTGGGAGGAGATCCTGCAGCGACCGATCGCCGAAGTCTGTGCGATCCTGACCGCCGATACGGACGAGAGTCAGCGACTTCGCCAGAACTCTCCATTCTCCGGTGTATTGTCGTCCCGGAATGTCTGGGAGATAAAAAGCTCTCTGCGTCGCCATGACCCGACAACAGCTTGAACATATCCTCCGCGCCGCGACAGCCATCACCGGTGTGGATCGTTTTGTTGTCATAGGATCGCAGGCGATACTCGGTCAGTTCCCCGATCCGCCACCCGAGCTGCTTGTTTCCATCGAGGTTGACTTATTTTCACTTGAGGTGCCCGAAGCCGCCGAACTCATCGACGGTTCGATCGGTGAGGCATCTCCATTCAACAGTACATTTGGTTATTACGCGCACGGGGTCGGCAAGGAAACGGCGGTGCTCCCAGTTGGCTGGGAAGACCGTCTGATCGCCTTCCGATCTGATAGGACGGGAGGCGCAACGGGCTTGTGCCTCGAAGTTCACGATCTGGCTGTTTCAAAGCTGGTCGCAGGACGACCCAAGGATATCAACTTTGTGACCGTCCTCGTGCGAGAGGGATTGGCACGTGACGACATCATTCGCGAGCGACTTGCGCAAACCACACTGGAAAGCCAGGTGCGTGACTTGTGCCTTGCCCGGCTGACGCGTGCACTAAGCTGAAAGCTTGATGTGCGAGCTACTCGCACAAGCAGCATTTCACCGCACGCGCTTCGTCGTCACCTTCTGCCGAATCACCGGCTTGCCCTCCACATCGAGAATCAGCAGTTCCACGCGCGGCGGGTCGGCGAGGGTGTCGAACTTGAGCACGCCGACGTTGACGCCGTCGCCGTACGCCGCGACGCGCTCCGCATTCTTAAACGACGGGCCGTCCTCGTAATGCCGATTCGCCAGCGGCGAACTCGTCAGTTCCCACAAATCCTCCCCGCGGCCCTTCGGGTCTTTCTTGCGCACCAGCTCGGCGAAGTGCCGGTCGCCGGCGAGAAAGATCACGCCCGTCAGCTTGCGATCCCACAGCCACTCAAGAAACGCATCACGCTCCGGTCGGAACTGAATGCCCCATGACTCGTGCGGGTGCGTATCTGACAGCATCTGATTCCCGCAGACGATCAGCTTGAACGTCGCCTTCGAATCAGCCAGCCCACCTTTGAGCCACGCCAACTGCCGCGCCCCGAGAAACGTCTTTCGCTCCGGGTCCCTGTTCGGGTCGCGAAACGTCCGGTCGTCCAGCATGAACACGTCAATATCGCCCCAGGCGAACTTGTAGTAGCAGCCGGGCGCTTCCGGCAGTCCGTAGTTGTTCGGAAAGTAAAGATTGAGCGCCTCCAGGGCCACGTCCTTCCACATCCACGTTCGATCCGAATTGTTCGGCCCGTAGTCGTGATCGTCCCACAGGGCGAAGCTCATCGTCGAGCGCAAGAGCGGCTGCAAGTCGGCAATCTGCCGCTGCCGGTCGTAGATGTCGCAGTAGAGCTTGAAGACCTCCTCGCGCGTCGCCGGGTACTCCTCCGCCCGATTCGGCAGGTAGATATTGTCACCAATGAACAAAAACGCATCGGGCTTCTGTCGGACGACGGCGTCCCAGATCGGCTGCCGCTCGGGGAACTGGTCCTGATGCGAACAGGAGCCGAAGGCGAAGGTGTACTGGCCGCGTTCCCCCATTGCAGGTGGGATTCGGATTCTGGTCTTCAGATCGAAGTGAGCTTTGAACTCTTCGGGTGGTGAAGTATACGAACTGATACTGAACTCGCGTATCTCACCGGGTGATACCTGAACGGCGAGAGTTCCGATGTTCCTGTTCTCTTCAGTCGTCTTCCAATTCAGGACCTGTGTGTCCTCGACGAGCTGCTTCGGGTCACTCCTCAATCGAGCAACCGACGCACCCAGTTTGGCTGGACGATTCGTTTGAACCCAAATCATTACCCGCCCCGGGCCCACGATCGTAAACATCGGCCCGGCGATGATCCGCACCGGCTCTTCCGCCGTGCTTACCGAAGGAATGGCGAGGAAAGGAATGCCAAGTAAGAAGCTGACCAGGCGGTGCTTCTTCGCGTCCACGCTGAGGTTCATAGAAACTCCAACCGATTTGCCATATCTTCTGTCGAAAGGACTTCGGCCATCAAAGCGAGCGTTCGAACCATTTGCCCGACCGAACGGCTGCCCATCGCGCAGTAGGCGATGCCAGCATGGGGCGTTGTCTTCCATCGTAGATGAAGAAAATCCGAGTCATGCGTAACGAGTACGCGACCGTCGGCTGTGGCGCAAGCAAGCTGCGTAGCATCGTCGGTCGAAAGCAGGTCCAAGTCAGCCGTAGTGGTGACGTCCAATCCGCGGCGACGAAGCGAATGCGCAACAGCGACGTCCACGTTTTCATCAAGATGAAATCGAAGACGGGTCACCGGGCCGCTCCATCAGCTTTTGGGCGAGTCGAGACGGGGTCTCGGCGGACACCTCGGCATCAAGCTTCGCATCCACTTTCAGATCAGCAATGATCTCATCAACGTGGTCGTGAAAATATGCGAGCGCCGCATAGACATCCGCGAGCGTTATGCTTGGGTAGGCATCCACGATCTCATCCGGCGTGTAGCCCATACGCTCGTGCAACACCACGATATCCTGCACGCGGATGCGATGACCGGCGATGCGCGGTCGGCCTCCGCAGACGCCGGGGCTAATCTCGATGTGTGATGCGTTGACCTGCGACATTGCATGACCCTCAAGATAATCTCACAGCCGTACTGTCCTTGGATTATAACATGAATGCAGGGTTGCCGTCACGTTGACAGATCGGGTCGAGGGGCTATATTCACAGTTGTTTTCGGAACCTCTTCATCCGGACCTACTCGCGCACGGACGCCATGCCTCACATCAAACAGCTTGATCCTTCACTGGTCAACAAGATCGCCGCCGGTGAGGTCATCGAGCGCCCCGCTTCCGTCGTCAAGGAACTCATCGAGAACGCCCTCGACGCCGGCGCCACGCGCATCGACATCACCCTCGAAGAAGGCGGCGTCGGCCTCATCCGCGTTACCGACAACGGCTGCGGCATCGCGCCGGACGATCTTCCGCTGGCCGTCGCGCCGCACGCCACGAGCAAGATCACCTCGTCCGAAGACCTCTTTGCCATTCGCAGTCTCGGCTTTCGCGGGGAGGCGCTGGCGTCCATCGCATCCGTCAGTCATCTGCGCATCGTCAGCCGGCCGGGCGAACAGCTCGAGGGTCACGAGTTCATCTGCTCCGACAAGACGGTAGAAGGTCCGCGACCTTGCGCCGCGCCGATCGGCACGACCATCGAAGTTCGAAATCTCTTCTTCAACGTGCCCGCTCGGCGAAAGTTTCTCCGACAGGGGCCGACGGAGTTTTCCCACGCGACGGAGCAACTGGCCCGACTTGCCCTGGCACATCCGGATGTCGCCTTCAGTCTGTCGCACAACGGCCGCTCATCGCGGAGTCTGCCGGCCGTCGATGATCGCCGCGGACGAATTGCCGATTTCTACGGCGCCGAACTGGCCGAGTGCCTCATGGCCGTGGACAAGCAGGAGCGCGGCGTGCGCATCGAGGCGCTGCTTGCTCCGCCCGCCCAGTGTCGGGCATCGTCAAAATGGCAATATCTCTTTGTCAACGGCCGCTACATCAGCGACCGTCGCATCGGCTTTGCCATCCGCGAGGCCTTTCGCGGCCTCATCGAGCACGATCGCTACCCCGTCGTCTTCATCTTCCTGACAACCGAGCCGACGGCCTATGACGTGAACGTGCATCCGACAAAAATCGAGGTGCGCTGGCGTGATGCGGGACTGATCCAGTCGCAGGTTCTCGCCGTCCTCCGCGAGACGCTGCTCTCCCACGATCTGACGCCGAGACTGGGTTTTCATGCGTCGTCACTCGGCGAAGCACGAACGTCCATCGACGGCCAGAGCGCTGTCACGGGCGAAGCAGGACATCAAGCCCGAGCCCGTCAGGCATTGGCGGATTACCTTCGATCCATCGACCCTACCCAGGCGCGGCTTCGCTTCCAGCCGCCGCCGTTTCCGACGGACTGCGTTCGACCGTCGATCCGCAGCACGTTCGTTGTGGGGGAAGGCGTCGAGGGGCCAAGTCGAAGACCCGCCTCAGAGGGGGGCCAGCGGGCCGAGGGCTACGCAGGACCGGCTCAGCGCGAGTGTGCGGATGACACAACGAAGTCGACGGATTGCAATTCGCCGGCTACAGCCGCCAATCCGCAATCTGAAATCTCAAATTCAAAATCTGAAATCTCGAATCCAAAATCTGAAATCTCGAATCCAAAATCTGAAATCTCAAATCTGCAATCGGAGCAACCGTCCGACATTCCGCATACCGCATTCCTGAATTCGCAATCTTCCTCCTCCGTCATTCAGGTCCACAATACTTACCTCGTCGCCCAGACCGACGAAGGCATCGTCATTATCGACCAGCACGCCCTGCACGAGCGCATCCTCTACGAACGCTTTCGCGAGCGCATCCTGGGCAACAGCGACCGTATGAAGGGCGGCAGCGACCGTTTGATGGGAGACGGCGAACGAATGACGGAGGCCGGCGAGCGAACGACGGGGGCCGTCGAGCGAATGACGGGGGACCGCGAAGCTCCAGCTTCGCTCTCCCCGTTGGAAGCCCAGCGCCTGCTCATCCCGCAGACCTTCGAAGCCACGCCGACACAGGTACAAACCGCGCAGGACCACGCCGAACTGCTTACCACACTCGGCATCGAAGTCGCACCCTTCGGCCCGCGCTCGCTGGCTGTTCAAAGCGTCCCGATCCTGCTCGGCGAATTCAACGCGGTTGATTTTCTCCGTGACCTGCTCGACAGAATCGCCGACATCGGCGAAGCCCCTTCGCGCGAGACGCTCATTCACAGCGCCATCGACATGATGGCCTGCAAGGCGGCGGTCAAGGCCGGCGACGTCCTCACGCAAGACGAAATGATCGCGCTCCTCGCCCAGCGCCACCTCGTCGACCGTTCCAGCAACTGTCCCCACGGCCGCCCGACCACCCTGCAACTCACCACCCGTGACCTCGAACGCCAGTTCAAACGCGTCTAGCGGGCCGCCCGCGCAGTAAGCGCCCTATCGGCAATCGTGATCAATTGCCGTATATTGTTTATCCGCGATCAGAGCGTACCGGAGACCGGCAGGCCATGATGACCTTCGCCATTGCGATCGGCAGCTTTGCCCTCTACCTCCTCGCCTATCATACCTACGGCCGTTGGCTCGCCCGCAGCTTCTTCAAGCTCGATGCCAACGCCGTGACCCCCAGTCGCGAGGTTAACGACGGACGCGACTTCGTCCCCACACGCAAACAAATCCTCTTCGGCCACCACTTCACCAGCATCGCCGGCACCGGTCCCATCGTCGGACCCGCACTCGCCGTCATCTGGGGTTGGCTGCCTGCCCTCCTGTGGGTGCTGTTCGGCTCGATCTTCATGGGGGCGGTGCATGATCTTTCCGCCCTCGTCGTATCCATGCGAAACCGCGGCCAGACCATCGGCGAGGTCGCGGGGCGGCTCATCAACCCGCGCGTAAAAATTCTCTTCCTCCTGATTCTGTTCCTCGCCCTGATGATCGTCCTGGCCATCTTCGGTCTCGTCATCGCCAACATCTTCGACATGTATCCCGCAAGCGTGTTGGCCGTCTGGATCGCCATGCCCATCGCGATCGGCATCGGCTTCATGGTCTATCGCGGCGGATATCGCCCGACGCTGCCGGCCCTGGGGTCACTCGCGATCATCGTCGGGGCGATCGTTCTCGCCAGTGAGGTCGAATTCTTCGCCTTCACCGTCAAGCCGATCGATGTCGTCGGGTACACGCTCAGCCCGGTCGTGCTCTGGACGGTCGCTCTCTTCGCATATTGCTACTGCGCCAGCGTGCTACCGGTATGGGTGCTCTTGCAGCCGCGGGACTACGTCAACAGCTATCTGCTCGTCCTCGGCATCATCCTGCTGCTCGTCGGCATCGGCACGGCCACTTTCACGACCGACGGCGGCGTGCCCCTGGTTGCCCCAACAGTGCGGACCGACGTGCCCGGCGCGCCGCCGATCATGCCGTTCCTCTTCGTGACCATCGCCTGCGGCGCGATCAGCGGCTTCCACTGTCTCGTGTCGAGCGGCACGAGCAGCAAACAGATCGCCAAAGAGACGGACGCCCAGTTCGTCGCCTACGGCTCGATGCTGACCGAAGGATTCTTGGCAATCCTCGTCATCCTCGCCTGTTGTGCAGGGCTGGGACTATTTGCGAACGGGGAAACCATCACCGGTGAGTCGGCGTGGTTGATGCGCTACGACTCCTGGGCCGCCGCCGGTGGTCTCGCACGCACCGTCGGCTCGTTCGTTGAAGGCGCGGCCAACTTCGTCACCGCCGTCGGCATCCCGCGGCCCGTTGCGATCGGCATGATGGCCGTGCTCGTCGCGTCGTTCGCCGCGACGACGCTCGACACTGCCACGCGCCTTCAGCGCTACGTCATCCAGGAACTCGCGAGCACCTTCAACGTCGCTCCGCTCACCACGCGCCACGGCGCGACCGCCTTCGCCGTGCTCTCCGCCTCGCTGGTCGCCGCCATCCCACCGCCGGGCGAGACCTGGGCCACCGGCATGGGCAAGGGCGGTCTCACCCTCTGGCCGGTCTTTGGCGCAGTCAATCAACTCCTCGCCGGTCTGGCCCTGCTCGTCGTCGCCTTCTACCTCGCCCGCAGAAAGATGCCCAAGTGGTTCATCGCCATGCCCATGGTCGCCATGCTTGTCCTTCCCGCCTGGGCCATGCTCCATCAACTGCTCAATACCACCGACGGCTGGTGGACCAAAGGCCAGTTTCACCTCGTCGCCGCCGGTGTCATCTTCATGGCACTCGAAGTCTGGATGATCGCCGAGGCGCTGGCCCTATGGCCCCGGATCAAAGGCGTCCTGGAGCCACCGCTCCCGTCGCTGCGCCGCGGCTCCCCCGTGACCGTGGAGGCCTCCCCTGCGCCGGAGGTCGGACGAAGCTGCTGATGTGTTCTTGAATGCCTTTGCGGATTACCCGGCCCGTCGCCGGCGCTCTAGGACGGCTCTGTGACCAGCAGGACCTGATCGGCTGCGACGTTCGTTAGCATCGACATCTTGCCGGAAGGCCAGCGCACTTCGAGTTGATCGACGCTCGTCGCAGCGCCCAGCCCGAAATGCGCATGGGGCTGCATTCCGGTAAAGGCCCCACGGCTGGAGAGCACCTCAGCGGCGTGCGTTCGCCCGCCGTAGGTCGCAATCACTCTCGCGCCAATACCGAAGCGGTTGCTGGTCGTACCCCTGAGTTGGATGGTAAGCCAGTGATTGCCTGTCGCGCCGGGATTCAGGAACAGGCGGTGCATGGGGGAGGGTCCGCCGAAGGTCGTGGCGTTGGTGACGATCAGGTCTTCATAGCCGTCACCGTCAAGATCCGCGGCCGCGACGGCACGCCCCGCATCCTGGTTGCCGAAGGCAAGCGATCGGTCGGCCTGGATGTTGAAGATCCCGCGCTCGGCGGTCTGGTCGACGAACGACTGATCGCCCTGGTTTTCGAGAAATCGCCCAACACCGTGAGCGTTGACCACCAGGCCGGGCTGGAGGAAAGTAACGAGGTCGCCCACCCAATACAGATCCAGCAGACCGCGGTTGTCTGCGTCAATCCAAGTCGCGCCGAAGCCGAATTCCGTCGCCTGAAGGCCCGTACCACCGATCGTGTTCGTAGGCGGCAGTGCCGTGGAGTGAACGACCGTCGTGGTCGCTGCGATATCCGACAGGACTCCGCCATTGTTCTTGAGCAGTTTGTGAAAGTAGGTGCCGTTCGGAAGATTCTGTGTGTCTGCGATACTGCCCGCGGGAAAAATCTGATAAAAGTCGCAACCGGTATTCGTGACAAAGTAATCGATCTGTCCGTCGGCGTTGTAGTCGCCGCCGGCGATACCCATCCAGCCGCCATGCTGGTTCAGAGTGTTCGATTGTCGAAGGGAGAAATTGAAGTTTCCGTCGTTGTGGTAGTAGTCGATGCCGCCGGGGATATCATGAAGATAGAGGATATCCATCAGCCCGTCCGCATCGACATCGGTCAGGTAGACGACAAACGTGCCGGGGATAAAGGTCTGGGCGGCAGTATCCGCCGATGCGCCATTCTGAGGCACGCCGGCCGGCGCGCCGCCAACCTGTACATATTGTGGCACGTCGCCAACGATGCCGGTACACCGCCAGACCTCGTTCGGCTGCGAAGCATAGATGGGAACGACGAGCACGCCCAGGAAGACCGTTGCGTCGTAGCGTCCGACCACGATGTCGAGAAGTCCGTCGTTGTCCAGATCTCCGACGGCCACGCTCATGGCTGGAGCCGTGCTTGCAAAGCCGGTCTCCGCGGCGCTGACCGCGCGGAACGTGACGACTCCCTGGGCATTGGGTCCGTTGTTCAGAAGCAGGATCGTGGACGTGTCCGCGTTGGAGGGCAGATCGAGGCGCTGACGAGCGATCAGCAGGTCCAGCCGGCCATCGTTGTTCAGGTCACCCACGGCGACAGCGACGCAATGGTCGGCTGCAAAGGCCAAACCTGCCTCGTCTGTTACGTCGGTGAAGTTCGCCTGCCCATCATTTCGCAGGAAGCGATTGGAAGTCCCCACGCCATGAGTGAAGAAGAGGTCAAGGTCGCCGTCGTTGTCGTAGTCGAAGACGGCGAGCCCTCCCCATCCCTGCGCGTTCTTCGCCGCGCCCAGACGGTCCGTCGCGTCAAGGAACGCCTTGGGCCCGACAAAGCTCCGAGGACCGATCTGCCCGCCGCTCTCGCAGGAACCGCCCATCTGGCCCATTATGCCGACCGCAGCCAACAACCCTACGAGGGTCCATTGCATACCCTTGCGGTACAGATTCATTCGCTCTTCACCTTTCTCGCGCACCGGTCGTTTACAGGGTTCTCAGGAATGCCAGCAGCGCATTGCGTTGCTCGGTGGGCAGCGCCTCATAGGCCTGACGTATGGCGGCCGCTTCTCCATCGTGTCTTCGGATGGCCTGATCGATCGTATCCGATGCGCCGTCGTGAAAGTAGGGCGCCGTCTGGCTCAGGCCCCACAACGGCGCGGTGCGAAACTCCCGCTGGCCGGCATCGCCGCTGGCAATTCCCTTCGCCGACGCGGGAAGGATGTCATGCAGGAGCAGATCGGAAAACAGCGGCACCGCACCGAAGGCCCCCGGTAGCTCGGGGATATGGCACTTCGTGCAGCCGAGCGTCGTCATCAGCGCCTCGCCCTGGGTGACGAGTGCCGGATCGGTCGTCGGCTGCCGCGGCGGCGCCGCCAGCATGTTCATAAAGAAGGCGAGGTCTTCCGCGTCCTGCAGCGAGAGTTCGGGATCCGGCACGCCGTCTTCATCCTGCGTCAAGCCAAAGGTCAGTCCCGGCTGCGCGGCAAGGGTAAGGCCGAGTTCGGCGGTCATTGCATCTCGAACAAACTCAGCCACGCTCGGCACGTCCGCCTTCCAACCGAAGCGGCCGATCCGCCCGTCGGAGAGAATATGGGCGCGACCACTGATGCCGTCCGCGTTGTTGTCATTTGGATCGGCGTTGGACAGGATCGTCGCATTCGGGATCGAATCGATGAGACCGGCACCAAAGATCGCCGGTGTCTGACGATGCTCGAAGACGTTGATGTCGCTGGTTGCTTTCACGACCGGATGCCCCAGTCGGATTTCCTTATGCAGGATGGTATTCGGCGTCGTCGGGGGCGCGTGAAAGTCGCCGTTGCCATCCACGATGCCGTGGCGCATGACGTTGACCCCGCGCGGGCCTGCCCCGCCGATGACCGGGTCAAAGTGACACGCGCGGCAACTGTCACCGTTGAAACGAGCACCGCCGCCCGCACTGCTCATCGCTCCCACACCGTCGGAGAAGCCAAAGTCGCGGTCAAAGACCTCGCGGCCGCGAAGGAACTGCTCGACCTCGTCGGGCGTCAGTGCTCGAAAAGGGCCGCCGTATGCACCGACGTCGGGGATCGGGCTTTCCGGAGGCAGCAAACCCGAAGTCATCTGATTTCGCCCGCCCAGCGAGAGAAGAAATTCGATCACGTCTTCCTGCTGCTGCGAACTGTAGGCCGCAAATGCATCGCGCGACGCCGTGGCTTCGCCGCCATGCAACAAGATCGCATCCTTGATGGTGTGCGCCCGACCGTCATGCAGGTAGGGGCCCGTTGCCGAGATTCCCCACAGCGGTTGCGTGCGAAACTCCGAGCCGGTCGCGTCCTTCATGACAATCCCATCGGCCAATTCCGGTCCCATGTCGTGCAGCAGCAGGTCGCTGTAACACGGCACCGGGCCGCGCGGACCGTTCAGACGTGGAACGTGACACTTGCTGCAAGAGGCCGCATGAAAAAGCTCTCTGCCGTTGTTGGTCTGGAAGTTCAACGGTTCGAACTCCGGCGCCGCAAGCATCATGCTAAAACTGACCACATCGAACAAGTCCTGCGGTGACATCTCCGGGTCCGGCACGCCGTCATTATCAAAGTTGGGGCCGTCGGATGCCGCCGCCTGCTCGTGCGGCCCGAATTTGGGATTGTGCGAGTCGATGACGCGATCGTTGTCGGCATCCTCCGTCGACCGACGGTGCGCCTCGATGAGCTTGATTCGCGCGGAGCTGTCCACTGGAAGTTGTGCACGAAATTCATTCGACAGCGGGTTGGTTGTAATCCCCAGGTGATTGAAAAGCGGGCCGCGGATGAAGCCCTCGATGGAGACGGTCTGGGCCTTGCGGCCAAAACGGCCGACGAAGCCGCGGTCGAAATTGGCCCGGCCGCTGATCCCATCGCCGTCGACATCATCAGGATCGACTCGTGAGAGGATTTCTTCATCGCTGATTTCCGCAAGCAGGCCAACGCCGAACATCGGGATCGCATTGCGCTGGGCGAAGATGGCTGTCGACGCAGGAACTTCCGGCCGAGCAGGGAACGCCGGATCATAATTGAACATCCGCAGCACACCGCCCGCCTCGCCTTGTGAATCACTGAACACGAACTCACCGGTCTGGGTGAGCCGCCCGGCAATGAAGAAGTTGCGATACAGGCCGGCGCTGCCTCCAGGAACCGGCTTTTCGTGACAGCCGCCGCAGAAGGTCACGTTGAATGCCGGTCCCAGTCCTTCGCCGAGATCGAATCGCTTCTGGAAGACGGCTTTGCCGCGGGCAAACGTCTCCAGCTGGTCCGGCGTCAGCGACGGCATGGGATCGCCCAGCGCGCCGGTCACACCAGGTGCCACCGGACCGTCACCAAAAAGGAGTGAGATAACTGGAAAAAGCAAACAGCCCGACACACCCATAACCACAACGCACAGTGCCAACGCCGTAAGAACAATTGTGCGCCGAATTCCTTGATTAATCTTGCCCATCAATGCACCTCAGTACACAAAAACTCTCTGCATTCCCACTCATTGATCTTGCGAGTGTTGTTTCCGATTCTCGGCGCATCATACGTAAGCTGTTGTCTTCCTGCACGGATCATTCAGAATTCCAGTCTGGGGTGCTTCACTTTTCATGCTGCGGGGAAGACGACCTGACTTAAAACGTTTGCACCCATGACCCTGTCCTGAAAAGAGCGGTCAGCGGGCAGCGCGGACCTCCGGTCCGCCGTGCGGGCGAGACGCCCGAACTTCCCGGAATCGGCGTTATTTATTGTTCCGGGTGCGGCATGGCATCATGACGACTCCCGGCAATTGGAGAGAAAGGCCTCGGCGCGGACCTTGAACCCCGAACACAGCAGCCAAACCGGCTTGACCACGCGGCTTTCTTGTGGTACACTTCTTTCAGAGACTATTGAAACTTTCGTTGCTTTCGCACCTGCAGGAGGTTTCGACATGCCTGCCAATTCCCTTTCCCGCTCCCCCGCGCCGGCTGCATCCACCGCAACGGAGGAACCCGCCGCCCGCTCACAACCCGCCTCTGCCCTCGATGCCTCCAAGGCCCTCTTCATCCGTCGCTGGGGGGAAATGGCCAACTACTGGGGCATTAACCGCACCATGGCCGAAATCCACGCCTTACTCTTCGTTTCCACCGAGCCGGTCTGCACCGACGACGTAATGGCCAAGCTCCAGGTCTCACGCGGCAACGCTTCGATGAACCTTCGCTCCCTCGTCGACTGGGGCCTCATCCACCGCGTACATATCCGCGGCGACCGCAAGGAATACTTTACTGCCCTCACCGACGTCTGGCAGCTCTTCGAAACGATTGTCCGCCAGCGCCGCCGCCGCGAGGTCGAGCCGATCCTGGAGACGCTCTCCCGTTGCCGAGAAATGGCCGTGCACGACGCCGGCGGCAAGCCCGCGCGCGGCACCGACGCCCGGGCCTATCTGCAACGACTCGATGATATGGAAAAGTTTCTCAAGGCCATCGGCGCCATGGTTGATCTGCTCATGACGGTCGGCCCCAAGGGCATCGGCCGCGTAAGCGGGATGATCATGAAAGTAGCAAGATAAGCCGCACGCGCTGCGAAGCCCGTGCCGCGCGAGAAGACTTCGTCCCGCCTGGCGACGACGTTAAACGAGTCCGCGACTCGTCAAAAACGCTACTGCGGCGGAACGCACTCGATCTTGGGGGCCGCCAGCAGGCGACTGACGAAGAGTTCCACGTCATCCGGCGAGAAGCTGCCGCTTTCGTCCACATCCGCACACGCGCACTGCGCCGGAATCGGGCTCCAATAGAAGCCGACGTAGCAATTCACGAACGCCTGAATGTCCAGCCCGTTGATCTTTGTATCTCCGTTCATATCGCCGTAGCACGAACAGAAAAGGATACAGTCGCAACAGGTGTCGATCGTCCCGTCCGGATTGATCACCCGCCTCATGCGACAGACATGATCCTGCGGACAGGGATCGACGCACCTCGGTGCATTGCCCGTGGACATCCGCACGGTTCCCGTTGTCGAGCCGGACCGCCCTGCGAGCGGTCCTCCGGGCGCTCCGACGAAGTCGATGCGATAAGTGATATCGAAGAAACTATCCACCGCCCAGTCACCTCCCGGAAGCTGGGTCAGCGTCGTATGGCCGGGGCTGGGTAGACCGAAATCGGTCCCGCCGACGAAACGCAGCAGGTCGAAATCCGGGTCGCCGACGATCTGGCCGAACAGCCGAAACATCTGCGTTGGGAAGCTCTGCACCGGATCGCCGACGGTACGCGCGGCGGCGCGAATCTCGATGGCCACCGGGCACGCCATATTCCGGAAGTAACCGTTCAGTGTGCCGGTGCCGATGAGCTGCATCTGGAAGGTGGAGATCGCACAGGACTGTTCACCGCCATTGAATCCGCCCGGCTGATAGCAGAAGGGGGGTTGAGGGAAGGAGCATACGCCGAAGTTGTTCGGGTCACAAACGAAATTGGTATGAACGTTATGAATATCGACCGTCGTCAGCGGAGGCAATCCGTCGATGATCTTCCACGGCTCATTGGGATCATGCCGATAGGAACATCCCACGGGTGGCAGATGGACCGTCCCGTTTCCGGCATCCGCGATCACACACGGGTTCGGAGGAAGCGGCGAACGCTCGGCATGACAAGTGTCCGGATCCCGGCAGTCGCAGGACAGAATCGAGGAATGTCCCGTCGAAGGATTATGACGCACGCAGGTCGCCACGCATTCCTGATCGAACCCGGGACACACAATCGGTTCACAAGCGTCACCGTTCGTTGTCGGTTCACATACCGGCGAAACGCATTCGCAGCAGACGTCAATCGATCCGTTCGAATTGACCACCACGACGCGTCGGCATTCGAATCCACCCTGGCAGGGGTCTTCGCAAAGCGGGCCGCTTCCAGTCGACATACGCACCGTGCCCGTAGTGGATCCGGACATACCGCCCAGTGCTCCACCGGGAGCGCCGACGAAATCGATTCGATAGGTGATGTCGAAGAAGCTGTCGACGGCCCAATCGCCGCCGGGGAGCTGTGTGAGGTAGGTATGGCCGGGGCTGGGCAGGCCGAAGTCCGTTCCGACGACGACGCGCAGCAGATCAAAATCCGGGTCGCCGACGACCTGGCCGAACAGGCGAAAGAAATTCGTGGGGAACTCCTGCAGTGGCTGGCCTACGTTTGTTGGTCCTGTGTGAATCTCCAGTCTGACCGGGATCGGGATCATACGGTGATAGCCGACCAGTGCACCCGTGCCGTTCATATTAAATTGAATCGTGGCATCGGAGCAGGACTTCTCCCCGCCGAGCGTGCCACCGGCCTGATAGCAAGTGGGGGGCTGCGCGAACGAGCAGACAGTGCCGCTCAGCGGGTCACAGACGAAATTCGTCAGGACGGACTGAATATCGATGGTCGTCAGCGGCGGGAGGCCGTCGATGATCCGCCAGGGATCGTTGGGAGCATGGCGGTAGGCGCAACCGGCAGGTGGAAGGTGTACGGTCCCATTACCGTTATCCGGCAAAACGCAAGGATTACCTGAAACCGGTGGGAGGGCGGCATGGCACTCGCCGCGAAGACACTCGCACTGCAGCGCTTCGACCGTGCCGGCTTGAGGATTCTGGCGGACACAGCGAGGTACGCATGTCTGACCTGCGATCGAACAAGGGTCCAACGTGCAGCCCGTCGGAGTGCCAGCCGGCTGGCAGCTTACGAGCGCGCCTGCTCCGGCATGTTGGGCAATTTGCGACAGGATCGGGAGGATCAGGAGCAGGACAGCCGCACGCGACGTAAACACGCGGCTTATGAACATCATGTGTGATCTGCCGTGGTGGCGATTCGAAAACGGATACATCGACGCACCTTTTCCTGTTATTATATTGCCCATGCCGTGGACCTGTACCCGAGCGGGTTAGCCCGACACAGATATGATACCGACTTCAGGCATCGCAATTCAAGACGGACCGCTGAGCAGCCAATCGCCCTTGCGGCACTTCAGACGGCTGCTCTTTTGGGTCGCTGTAGAATCGGACGAAGGATCAGGAGCTACTCTTCGCCGGTGTTTTCGGCTGGTGCGCCGTTCTCGCCGATGATCCGACTCTTGACTTCTCCGCCGGCGCCGAGGCGGAGTTCGAGGTGCTTGCCGGTTTGCGAACAGGTCATGTGAATCGTCGTCTCCGGCATGTCAAGGACGTGGGACTTCTTGCAGGCGGGGCAGTCAAAGCGAACTTGCATCGGTGTCACTCCAGGTGCGATCTTCGTGTCGGAGCTGCATTCAGGGAGAGGGATCATAGCGAGTCGCTATCGGCACACAATCCCTAATCCGCATTCCGAGTTCCGCATTATTCTTAAAGCCCCACCTGCTGATTGAATTCTTCGATCTGGCGGTCCCATTCGTGGACCTGTGCAAAAGTCTCGCCCCAGAAATCCGGATCCCACAACCGGCGAAGGTCTTCGACGCTGCGATGTTGCTGCTCAACCCACGTAAAATACTTGAAGTTGTGCAGCGCCTTGCGATCAAAATACGTCAGCTCGCGAAGGTGCTCGACAGCCGCCCCCTGAAGATACCGGGCATAATCCCGCGCGGCGTGAAGCTCCGTGTAGGCCCCTTGCGATTGACGATATTCTACGATGCGGCTGCCGTACAGTTCCATCGAGTCCGTCAGCGGCACGAAGATCACATCGCGGCCATCCATGTCGAACATCTTGGCCGTCTTGATGGCCGCAAGAATGTTGCAGATGCTGGAGATGCCGACGAGCGGTAGCTGACGCACGACCGACTCTGCGACGCCTTCCTTCACGAGAAACGCCTGTCCTTCGGGCTCGTTGAAGAGCCGCATCAGCCGGATGCACGCTTCGTCGTCGATCGACGCAACAACGTCCGTGTTTTGCACGTTGTGAATCCAGGGGATGTGCTTATCGCCGATGCCTTCGATGCGATGGCCGCCGAAGCCGCATTGCAGAAGCGTGGGGCATTGCAACGCCTCGGTGGCGACCACGCGAACCTGCGGGGCGATCGTGCGAAGATAATCCCCCGCGGCAATCGTCCCCGCGCTACCCGTGGCGGAGACGAAGGCGGCAAGGCGCAGGGGTCGTGCAGAGCCGGAGCTTTGCGGTCCTCCGGGTGCGAGCCGCCGGAAGATTTCCTCGATGATCGCGCCGGTGACGTGATAGTGCCAGCAGGCGTTACCGAACTCTTCGAACTGATTAAAAATGACGCAGTCGGGCCGCGTCCGACGGATCTCCCAGCACTTGTCGTAGATTTCCTTGACGTTGGATTCGCAGCCAGGCGTGGCGATGACCTCGGCGCCGATCTGGTGCAGCCAGTCAAACCGCTCGCGACTCATCTCCTCGGGGAGAATGCCCACAGCGTGGCACCCAAGCAGGGCGCAGTCAAAGGCCCCGCCGCGGCAGTAGTTACCCGTGCTGGGCCAGACGGCCTTCTGCGTCGTGATGTCAAACTCGCCGCTGACGAGGCGCGGCACGATGCACCCGAAGGCCGCGCCGACCTTGTGTGCCCCGGTGGGAAACCACTTGCCGACAATTCCGACCACGCGCGCCGGCACGCCGGTGAGCGACTCGGGAAATTCGATCCAGTTTCCGGAATTGTAAAGTCCGCCGCGCTCGATGGGCGCGTTCTTCCAGGTGATGCGAAAGAGATTGACCGGGTCCACATCCCACAAGCCGACGCCCTTGAGGCGATCCTTCACCTTCTGCGGGATCGTGGACGGATCGCGCATCTGGGCGAATGTGGGAATCACCACGCCGCGCTCGCGACAGCGGGCAATGGTTTTTTTCAAGACCGCGTCGTTGTTTTTCATCTTCCACTCACCTTGCACCGAAGATACGAATCTGGAAGCATCGTTCCGGTTCGATGGACGCTCTGGCACGTCTTTCTATGTGCCCTTGTCTCTGAGTCACGAAGGCGAAAGTCGCATCAACAGCAGCATCGGCCAGCCGAGGTACTTTGCGGCTCGGGGAGAGCGGGCGGCGACGGCCTCATCAACGGCATGCTCGCTGAGATGATCCATCTTCAGGCCCGCTCGAATCGACGCCATGACGAAGTTGGATATCTGGTTGGCGTGGCTCTGCGGTCGGGTCTCGCGGCCGGTTGCGGGATCGGTGAAGCGGGCCTGAATGCCGCGGAGCATCATCGCCGGATGCATGGCGGAGATGACGATCCTCCCGTCCGGGCGGCATACACGGGCAAACTCGGAGAAGAGCAGGTCGAGATCGGAGATATGCTCCAGCACCAGGGCACACAGAACACGATCGAACGCCGCAGACTCGCAGGGCAGGGGATTCGCAAGGTCGTGATGGATCAGGCGGATATGTTCCCAGCCCGGCTTCGTCTTCGCTTTCTCCAGCATGCCGTCGGAAAAGTCCAGCGCCGTGACTTTGGCTCCCGTCGCGGCCAGTCGCAAGGCGTGTCTGCCGGTGCCGCAACCGACGTCCAGAACGGATAATCCGTCAACGCTGCCAAGCAGCTCGGCCACTTTCGGCTCTTCCAGCGAGATCAGGGGGTTATCTTCCTCGTCATAGATCGTCGCCCAGCGGTCATAGCCCTCCTGGGTCGTCAGGCGGTCGATCTCCGCGGTTGGCATGGCTTCCTTCGGATGCATCTTGCCGATCTCCTCATTGCACGTTGCTGAGTCCATTCGTACCGGCGGTTTGGCCGTATTGTCAACCCCGATCACTTCACACAGCTTCTTGTAGGTCTTGTCCGGTCGCAGACCCACAATTAGGATGGCAGTCGTGACGCACTCCCAAGGTATCGGTCGGAAATGTACCACCCTGCCGGGGAAACTTAGCCACCCATGGAACAGGAATTGCGACTCAGAATCTGTGCTGCGACGGTCGCTGGTGACCAGAGGGTTGATGGCCAATCTGCACCTGCCTGGCTCGCTGCCATGTCGCTTTCATGAAGGAGTCCCATTCAATGTCGGAGATGAACCCATTCAAGATCGCTCAACAACAACTCGAAGAGGCCGCCAGGAAACTGGGGCTGGACCCGGCCACCCATGAGCTGCTTCGATGGCCGATGCGGGAGTATCGCTTCACCCTCCCGGTGAAGATGGACAACGGGCAGACGCGAATTTTTCACGGCTACCGCGTGCAGTACAACAGCGCCCGAGGGCCGACCAAGGGCGGGCTTCGCTGGCACCCCGATGAGACGATCGACACCGTGCGGGCGTTAGCCGCGTGGATGACCTGGAAGTGCGCCGTGGTGAATATCCCGCTGGGCGGCGGGAAGGGCGGCGTGACCTGCAACCCGAAAGAGATGAGCGAAGGAGAGAAGGAGCGACTTGCACGAGCATACATCCGCGCGGTTGCACGGGAGCTCGGCGTACATCGCGACGTACCGGCGCCGGATGTCTACACCACGCCGCAGATCATGGCGTGGATGATGGACGAGTTTGAGGCGATTTACGGCGAGAGCCATCCCGGAATGATCACCGGCAAGCCGATTGCCCTCGGCGGCTCCGAGGGGCGTGGCGATGCGACGGCGCGCGGCGGCGTCTATGTCGTGCGCGAGGCGGCTAAGAAGATCAAGCTCGACGCGGGCAAGGCGACCTACGCGATTCAGGGCTTCGGCAATGCTGGACAATACGCAGCGACGCTGCACCCGGAGATTCTCGGCGGCGGGAAACTGATCGCCGTAAGCGACTCGCGCGGCGGCATCATGTCAAAGAACGGTATCGATCCCGCGGCGGTCGTGAAATACAAACTGGAGACCGGCAAGATCGAGGGTTTTCCGGGCACCACGCCCGTCAGCAACAGCGAGCTGCTCGAACTGAATGTGGAAATCCTCTACCCCGCGGCGCTGGAAGGTGTCATCACCGGCGCGAATGCCGGCAACATCAAGGCGAAGATTGTGTGCGAGTTAGCCAACGGCCCGACGACGCCGGAGGCGGACGCCATCCTGCACAAGAACGGCGTTCTGGTTCTTCCGGACTTCATGGCCAACGCCGGCGGCGTGACGGTCAGCTACTTCGAGCAAGTGCAGAACACCTACAACTACTACTGGTCGCTGGAAGACATTCACCAGCAGCTGGATCGACGCATGACGGATGCTTTCGATTCGGTCTATTCCACGCGCGAGCGTGCAAAGGTCCACATGCGCCTGGCGGCCTACATGGTCGCGGTAACGCGCGTGGCCGAGGCCTGCAAGCTCCGCGGTTGGGTGTAGCTGAGCCACAACCCGACTGGGCGCGCCGAACTCCAGGCGGCTAATAAGCAGAAGGAGTTCTACCGCGCGGGAAAGTCGCGGCGGGCGAAGACGATCAAGCCCGCTGTCCAACACCCTGCGCCGACTGCGAGGAGCACGAGCATGTGCTGCCGGGGCCATGCCTCGTCGCGGATGATCAGGAGCGGGGCATAGTAGGTGAGAAAGCTCGTGAAGGAGATCGGCTGAAGGACCGGCCACATCGTCGCAAGAAAATTGATGACGAAAGAATAGAACAATATGCCGAACGCCACAGCCGCGGCCATACCGCGGCGATTCGAAACTCCGGAGATCATCAGGGCCAGCCCGCTGATCGAGACGTACGCCGCGCACAGGTTGCACGTCACCATGGCGAGCAGGCTCATGCGGACGTCTGCGAATCCGGTCAGGGCGATGCCGATCTTCGCGCCCAGCCAGACGGCCCAGCAGAGCGGCAATCCCATGAGTATCATCGAGAGGCTGACCGAGCAGTAGATCCTCGTGCGTGACAGGGGCAACGTGGCGAGCATGTCCATCGTGCCGCGATCGACTTCACCCGCCAGCACGCCGCTGGAGAGTGTCAATGTAAACGACACGAGCAGCACCCAGACCAGCGGGTGACTGAATGCGATGCTGAGCATGCCTTCAGGCTTGGTCAGCTCCATGACGTCCGCCCCAACGAGGGCGACGATAAACTTCCGTACCCAGGGTACTTCGATCCAGTTCTGCGTCTGCTGCCTCGGGAAGGCGTCGAGGGCGAAGTTGAACAGGATGACGAAGCCGGTGATGACGATGAACACCGCCGACCAGATCGGCAGGTAATCGCGAAGCGTACGTCGCACGAGGGCGATGTGGATCATCGTGCGCCCTCCGCTGGTACGCCGGTTGACGGTTGCTCGCGATAATACGCGGCGAAGAGATCCTCCAGATCCGGCGGGCCGATGCTCACGTCTTCGAGGTCCAGTCCGGCCAGCCAGTGCATCAGTGGTTCCACCTCGCCGGTCCACGTCAGCGTGGTCATGCCGCTGTCGGTCGACTGTACGGTGCATCCCTCTGGAACTTGCAGGCCGGCACTCGAACCCGCGCGTCGTCGCAAGCTGACACGGCGAACGGCTCGGTGGCGCAAGTCATCGATGGTGCTGTCCTCAACAATGCGCCCGCCGCGAATGATCGCCACTCGGTCGCAGAGCAGCTCGACTTCGCTGAGCGTATGGCTTGAAAATAAGACGGTACGGCCTTCAGCGGAGGCAACACGAAGTTCGTCGTAGAGCGTCTGTTGCACGAGCGGGTCGAGCGCCGTTGTCGGCTCGTCGAGAATGAGCAGTTCCGGACGATGCATGAATGTGGCGATCAGCCCGAGCTTCTGCTTCATGCCCCGGGAATAATCACGAATTCGTCGGTCGATATTCAAGTCGAATCGCCGATGCAGGCGAGAAATCTCATTCTGCGAGCCGCCGCCGCGCGCCGCGTCTACAAACGCGAGAAACCGCCGGCCCGTCATCCATTCATAAAGCCGTACGTCGCCGGGGAGGTATCCGGTGCGTCGGCGGATCGCTGTCGATTGCGTCACCGAATCCATTCCCAGAATGGTCGCTCTGCCCGAAGTGGGCCGCAGCAGGCCAACAAGGACGCGCATGGCCGTCGTCTTGCCCGCGCCGTTGGGACCGAGGAAGCCGAAGATCGAACCGCGCGGTACGCGCAGATCAATCCCGTCGATCGCACGGATGGCTCCGTAGTGTTTCGCCAGTTGATGGGTTTCGATGATCTGCATCCGCGGATATTCTAACAGAGTAACGATGCTTTGCGTCGAACGATGATGCGGGGATACGATTCGAATGGATCAACATTCGAAGCAAGCTTTGGATCGGTCAAGTTTTGGAGCGATCGCTGGATCGGTATCAACCACAACGTGGTTGCATCCTCCAGCCCAGGGCTGCGCCGAAGGCGCTACCCTGGGTAAGCTCGAAAGGCGACAAAATGAAACAGCCCATCGGATTGATCGTACGTTTCGCCACGCTGGCACTCCTCCTGTTCGGCTCATGCACCTCGCATCAGGATATCTACATACGCAACGCCCGCATCTGGACAAACGATCCGGCGAACCCGATCGCGAATTCGATGCACATCTGCGATGGGGTCATTGCGGCCGTCGGCGACCATATCACGTCAACCTGCCCGAATGCGACTCGATCCAGTGTGACCCTGGACTTCGCCGGCGCGCGAATCATCCCCGGCCTGATCGACGCACACTTGCACCTTGTCTCCGGCGGCCTGCAACGATCGCGGCTGAACCTCCGCGACGTTCCGGATCGGGATGCCTTCATCGACGCCATCGCCCAACGGTCAAAGCAAACCCCCAAGGGTCAATGGATCACCGGCGGGCGCTGGTCCACCGAGAGCTGGCCCGACCCCGCGCAGCCGACGAAGGAATGGATCGACAAGGTCACGCCCGATCATCCCGTGCTGCTCTCGCGCATGGACGGCCACGGTGCACTGACGAACTCGGTCGCCCTGCGGATCGCCGGCATCGACCGCGACGGTCCGCCCGACCCGCCCGGCGGCGTGATCGAACGCGATCCAGCGACCGGCGAGCCGACGGGTATCCTCAAGGAGTCTGCGATCGGCGTGGTATCGAAGCACATTCCGCCGCCGTCGGACGCGGAATTGGACGCAGCACTGGCCGCGGCGCAGGTTGAGGCCCACAGACATGGCATTACGGGCGTTCACACGATGTCGCCCTATCGAGAACTGGCGACAATCGACCGGGCGCGCGATGCGGGGCAACTGACACTCCGCGTGCGCTACTACATCAGCGAGGACGACTGGCGGGAGTATCTCGACAAGGCAAAGGCCCACCGCGGCGACGACATGTTCCGCGTCTGCGGCTTCAAGCAATACGCCGATGGCTCGCTTGGCTCGCGCACGGCGTATATGGTGGTGCCGTACGCAGACAATCCGGACGACAAGCGGGACTGGCGCGGTGTAGCACGCGAGGTTTTCGCCGAAGAGGGCAAGCTGGAGGAGATGGTCGAATCGGCGTACGCCGCGGGCTTCGGCAGCGCCATCCACGCCATAGGCGACTTGGCTAATCATACGGCTCTCGAGATTTACGAAATCACGCTCGCTCAGGATGAGACGCGTGAAGCTGCGAATAATCCAAAATCCAAAATCCAAAATCTAAAATCCTCCCACCGTCTGCGCATCGAACACGCCCAGCATCTTCTTCCAAGCGACATCGAACGTTTCGCCCGACTCGGTGTCGTCGCTTCCATGCAACCGCTTCACAAAGCCGACGATGCCCGATACGCCGAGAAGGCCATCGGCCCGGAGCGCTGCAAGACAAGCTACGCCTTCCGCTCGCTGCTCGACGCCGGCGCGCCGGTGGCCTTCGGCAGTGACTGGCCCGTGGTGTCGATCAATCCTTTCCTCGGAATCCACGCAGCGGTGACGGCCCGTTCGCTTGACGGCGATGTCTTCGTGCCCGAGCAGCGGATCAGTGTTGAGGAGGCATTGCAGGCGTACACCAGCGGCGCGGCCCACGCGGCGGGCGATGACCAGCGACTCGGCCGCATCGCGCCGGGCTACCTTGCAGACTTTGTCATCCTCGAAGACGACATCCTGACGATCGACCCCGACGAATTGTCGAAAGTGCGGGTCAAAGCGACTTACGTGAACGGCCGACGCGTCTGGTCGTCGGGAAATGATTCCGTTTCTAAGCAGTCGCGGCGACCGTAACGATCAGAAGAAGGTCGCGCCGATCGTTGCCAGCACCGTCTGGATACAGCCGGAGCCGAATTGCAGACAAGTACCGGTGGTGAGTGCGGCGAGCGTTGCCATCCGACGGCGTCTCAAGGTAAGCCGACCACGTCGCAAGGCCGGCTGAGAAACCCCGGATGCCGAATTGCGATTCGATTTGAAAGACATTTCATCTCCTGACGCCCCAACGGGCCACGCACAAGTCCTCACGACAAATAGCCGGACGACTCCCGGCTTCGTTAACATGTGATCCTTACACGACTCGCCCATCCACTCCACGGCGTCGTGCATAATGCTCTATCCGATTCCGCAGCACACCTCAGAATCTGTTTCCAATGGTTCGCGCCTGCCCACGCAAAATCCGCCGTGCGCTGGCCTCGATATGAACTCTATCGGCCGGATCAGCCCGAACGGCTGACCGTATCGCAGAAGCGGTCTGCATGGGGATCGAATTCATCAAACACGAATGGTTGCTACTCGCTCGCAACAGATGCGGGCATTCCACCGCACTGGCGATCTGCTGCCCCTTGCCGGATGGCTCGCTTCGCCTGATGATGGCGGTTTTGGCATTCACCAGGAGATCAAGAAGTGGCCCTGCCTTATCACGAGCGTTCACATGACTGCGGCGGTCTTCGCGCCGTCGACGTTGGCAAGACGGTCCTGCTGGCCGGCTGGGTCGACAATTTCCGCGACCTGGGCGGAATGGTCTTCATCGACCTGCGCGACCGTGGCGGCATCACGCAGGTACGCTTCGATCCGACAACGGACCCGAAGGCCCATGAAGTCGCCCGAAGTCTGCGCAGCGAGTACGTCATCGCCGTCCGCGGGGAGGTCGTCCATCGTGGCGACAAGTCAAACCCCAACCTGCCGACCGGGGAAATTGAAGTCAAGGCCCACGAGATTGATCTTCTCTCAAAGAGCAAGACGCCGCCGTTCATGATTGCCGACACCATCGAGACGAACGAGGATTTGCGACTGGAGAATCGCTTTCTCGACGTCCGCCGCACGCCGGTGCGCCGGGCGCTCATGCTTCGCCATCGCATCACCAAGACCATTCGCGACTACTTCGACCGTCACGGTTTTCTCGATGTCGAAACGCCGATCCTGACGAAGTCCACGCCGGAAGGGGCACGCGACTATCTCGTGCCCTCGCGCCTGCAGCATGGGTCGTTCTATGCATTGCCGCAGTCGCCGCAGCTCTTCAAGCAGTTGCTCATGATCGGCGGGCTGGACCGCTACATGCAGATTGCACGATGCTTCCGCGATGAAGACCTGCGAGCGGATCGCCAGCCGGAGTTTACGCAGGTGGACGTCGAAATGGCGTTCGTTCAGCCGGAGAACGTCATGCGCCACGTGGAAGCGTGCATGGCCGAGGTGGCCGAAGCGGCGGTCGGCGTCGAGGTGCCGCTGCCGCTGCCGCGAATCAGTTATGCCGACGCCATGCGCAAGTACGGCCGCGATGCACCGGACCTGCGGTATGACATGACGATCAAGGATGTCACCGCGGCGGTGGATGGTGCGGATTTCAACGTCTTCCGTGATGCCGTGGCGGCCGGCGGCGTGGTGCGCTGCATCGTCCTGACCGGCGGCGCCGCCATGACGCGAAAGGAGACGGACGGACTGACCGAGGAGATCAAGGGCATTGGCGCCGGCGGTCTGCCGCTGGTCAAGGTAGCCGAGGAAGGCGGAAAGGTCGTTTTCCAGACCGGCATCGCCAAGTTTATCGACACCGAATCCGTGAAGCCAAAGGTGCTTGATGCATCCGGCGCGAAGCCGGGCGATCTGGTGCTCTTCGCAGCGGGCAACGAGGCAAGCGTTTCCAAATATCTCGGCTGGCTGCGCACAACACTCGCCGAGCGGCGCGGGCTGATTCCGAAGGACCAGTGGAGTTTCTGCTGGGTGGTGGATTTCCCCTTGTTCGGCTACGACGATGAGACGAAGACCGTCTATCCGATGCATCATCCGTTTACGAGCCCGAAGGATGAAGACTTGCATCTTATGCGCGTCGGTTCCGAAGAGGTGCCGCCGAAGGAAGAACTACTGAGCGTTCGCGCCAAGGCGTACGATATCGTGCTAAACGGAATTGAACTCGGCGGCGGATCGATCCGAATCCATCGGAGCGACGTGCAGTCGAAGATGTTTCAGATTCTCGGCCTGTCGCCGGAAGAGGCCCGGTCAAAGTTTCAGTTCCTCATGGAGGCCCTGCAGTTCGGCGCGCCGCCGCACGGTGGGATCGCGCTGGGACTGGACCGAATCGTGATGCTCTTCGGCGGTTTCGCTTCGCTGCGCGATGTGATCGCCTTCCCGAAGAATGCCCGTGGCGTGTGCCCCTTGACGGATGCTCCGTCCGTGGTCACCCGCGATCAGCTCAAGGACCTCGGGCTCGACCGCCTTCACTCATGAGTTGGCGTGCCGGCTCCTCTGACTGACGGGTCCAACAGGGGCGGGGTGCCCCTTGCGCGACACGTCAAAATCCCCGAATTACCCATTCGATTTGATCCTGCGTGTGGCGTTCGCGTTTCCCTGCGACCGCCCGCACCCCGGTGGTCGATATGAGAGATGGGGCGCTGCGCGGATAGTCTGCGCGGCGCAACCCAGCGGGACACCTCACGAATGACCGTACTCACCGACACTGCCGCGGCTCGTCTTGCCAACCGGTTCGCGCGTGTTGGCACGCGGATCGAGCCGGTTGCCGACAGCGTACGGCCCGCGCGATCGTTTGAGCGATCAACCGCACCGCTGAGCATTCACGTGCAACCCGCGCTGGCGGCAGGGGATCAGACATATGGTCTGACGCAGTTGGTTCAAGCGGCGGGCCTTCCATATCGCATGGAACCATGCCCGAGTCCGGCGATCTACTACGGCATGGATGTCGTGGTGGGCATGAAAGCGCGAGTGTGGATCAATGCGGCGCCGCGACGCGTTCGGCCGGAGCCGGTGCGCATAGCCGTGATGGATGATTTGGCCTTGCCGATGGAGGGCGAGCCGCCGGAGCGATTGGTCGTCGGAAACCGCATCGGCTTCGATCTGGGTCGAGCGACGGCCTACTGGTTGACGCTTGAGAATGAGCGCGACGAGACCAACCGCGACGCCCACGGTCGCGTACCGGGCCGTTGCAGTCTGATCAATCGGCTGGGTTTATTGGCACGACCACCCGTGCAGACCTATGCGGATTGGTTGGTCGATGTGTTACGGCGCATGGGAGCATGTCCGTCGGTCGTGCCGCGATGGCCGAATGGCAAGCGCTTCGCCGTGGCGTTGACGCACGACGTGGACGCGCCGGAGCGCATCAGCCGAGGTCGGCCGCTCCTGCGTCGGATGCTTCTGGGCGGGTCATCGCGTCGAGAGGCCTACTGGGCATTGCGATCGGAGTTGCGATCGCGCGGGGTAATCGATGCCTGTCTTGCCGCTGCGCCGCGGCGACGTGAATGGGACTTTGATGAATACGGCTCGTTGGAGGAGTCATTCGGCCTGCGGTCGGCATTTTACTTCAGCGTGGTACATCGCGCAATGGGCCATCCCTGCGATATCGACTATGACGCAGCCCTGCCGAGATATCGACGGCTCTTTCGTAACCTGCGCACGCGAGGAATGGAACTCGGACTCCACACCGGCTACCTGACGCAGCAGGGATCGCCTCAATTGGAATGGCAGGCGCAACGATTACATGAACTGACCGGCTGCAGCGGAGTCGGAATGCGTCACCACTATCTTCAACTCAATCCGCGGCATCCGATGAGAACGCTTCAGGAAGCGGCATGTTGCGGATTGAGCTACGACGCTTCCATCGGGTTCAACGATTGCGCCGGCTATCGCGCAGGTACGGCGCTGCCGTATTTCGTGCCGAGAGGATCGTCGCGGGAGTCCGGCGCGTTTGTGGCGATGCCGATGACCATCGCCGACATGCACCTGCCGCGTGACGACGCGGCCAGGAGCATCGAGATGGTGACGGAGCATCTGGATTCGGTACGTCATCTGGGCGGACTGGCGGTGCTCAACTGGCACGTCGGCCACTGGCATTCAGACCCGGCCTGGCGAGAGAGCTATAAGGCCGCCTGTCGCCATCTGGCAGAATGCGAAGATGTCTGGGTGGCCACGCCTGCGGAGATTGCGACGTGGTGGCTACGGCGAGCTGCGATACTTGGAGATGAGCGACACACAGGGAGTGCGGAATGAGCGAACCTTTGGTTCAGGTGAGCCGGGTCTTCAAACGATTTCGCCGCGGCGGGCAGATGGACTCCGTGCGCGACGTATTGGGGGCGATGATGCCATCGCGCAGGAAGAAGCAGCGGGCCGACGCCGAGTTCTGGGCGGTGCGGGACATCAGTTTCTCCGTTCAGGCAGGCGAAGCATTCGGCATCATCGGTCCCAACGGCGCGGGAAAGAGCACCCTGCTCAAGCTGCTCGCCGGCATCATGCGGCCGAATCAGGGCGCAATCGACGTGCGCGGGCGTCTGTCGGCACTGATCGAACTCGGCGCGGGCTTCCACGGCGACCTGACCGGGCGCGAGAATATTTATCTCAACGCCAGCATTCTCGGCATGTCACGGCGCGAGGTGCGGAGCAAGTTCGATGAAATCGTCGCCTTCGCGGGCGTCGAGGAGTTTCTCGATACGCCGGTGAAACGCTACAGCAGCGGGATGCACGCACGACTGGGTTTCGCCGTCGCCGCGCACGTGTCGCCGCAGGTGCTGCTGGTAGACGAAGTGCTGTCCGTCGGCGATCGGGTCTTTCGTGCCAAGTGCATGGAAAAGATGACGCAGTTTCTCCAGCAGGGCGCGGCGGTGGTATTCGTTTCGCACGATCTCGGAGCCGTGGCAAGATTCTGCCGACGGGCACTGGTCATCGACAAGGGGGCGGAAGTTTACGTCGGGCCGGTAGCTCGCGCGGTCGCGTGTTACTACGACGCCAGCGCCGAGACCCTGACCAGCCAACATGCCGGCGAGAAATCAGCTGTAAAAGTCACGAATCTGCGCTTGCTCGATGAAGCGGGGCGTGCGGCGGTCTCATGCGCCTGCGGTCAGCGACTGCGCCTCGAGTTCGACGCTTCCTACGAGATCGACATGGAGCGCCCTTCGTATGGGCTTTCCATCATTCGCGCCGAAGATCATCTGACCGTCTTCGAAACCAGCAGCACACGACTGAATGGCATCGCCGAACCGGCACGGCCCGGCGATTGCCAGCGCATTCGGTACGACTTCACGATGAACCTCCTGCCGGGCGAGTACGCAATCGGCTATCACATTCGAGATCGCGATGCCCTGGCCTATGTCGCCCAGGACCCGTATGCGATTCGCATCATGGTGGACAGCGACGAAGCCAGCGGCGGCGTCGTGCATGTCGAACCGTGCGTACGCGTAGAGGCGGCGAGCGTTGTTGGCGCGGCGTCGCACGATACAAGCGTACAACTCGTCTGAGCAGGAATCTGTCATGACGAACCGCATTGCGATCGATGCTTCTGCCGCAGCTGACGCGCCGTGCCATGCAGAGGCCGGGCTGAGCGTCCGCTTCTGGCGACCGGACGATACGCCTGCCATTCAAACTTTCTACAACGATCCTCGCATCCGACCGAGCGCCGGCGCCAGGGGCGCTACACCGAGAACGGACGCGCAATGGAATTGGGAGTTCACCGGATATCAATCGCAGGATCCGGCGTATGTCGTGGCGACGGTCGACGACCGGATCATCGGCACGCACGCCTGCATACCAATCCCGATGCTGTGCGACGGCCGTCGGATCGCCACGGGCAAAGACGAAGAGACGCTGGTGCATCCGGATTATCGCGGGCGCGGCGTGCTCGATGCGATGTATCGTCCGCAGTTGCAACGCGCCAGGGCGGACGGCATCGAGATGTTGTGGGGCTTCACCAGTACCGCCGTCCGGCCGTTGTTGCGTAATGGCTTCTCGTGCCTCGGTCCGTTTGCTGCGATGCGATGGACTTTGCCCCGCGGCGGAAGGTTCGACGGTTCGCCCGGCGATTCGACGGCTCATCGGCGCATCGTCGTGCAGCGACTGGAAACGGCCGATCCGATCTCCGAAGCTTTCTCGTACGCGTTCGCCGCGCAAGTCGGGGGGCTGACGCTCCATTTGTCGAAGGACTATCTCGACTGGCGCGTCTTTTGCAATCCTTTCCGCTCCTACCTTGTCTTCGCGGCGTGGGATACAAACCGGCTCATCGGGCTTGGCATCTTCAAACTCGAGCCGCATCACGGGCTGGCATTTGTTTCCGACCTGGTGGCCATGGACGCTGCGGACCTCCCGCGCGAAGACATCTGGCAGGCCCTGCTGGCAGCCGGCATATCGGCAATCGCCGATCTCGGTATCAAACAAATCGAAGCCCGGGCATCAGGCCCGCATCCTTACAATCTCGCCCTGCGGGAATTTCTCGCGCGACGCGGCTTTGAACCGGTACCTGATCCGAACGCGGTGAGTTTCCTTGTTCGGCCCGTCGCCTCCGAGAACACTTGCATGCTCGATCAGGGATTCTGGCGAATCTGCGAGTTGATGCGTGAGTACTAACACGAAGGTAGCGCCTCTGAATCTGCAACGTTCACGAAACGGGCAGCATCGGCCTCCGGCCGGTGTCCTCGTCCACGATCGGGCTGCAAAAATTAATAGCATGTTGAACAAAGCTGAATTCCCTGAATTTTACATCGCTCGCGGCGCGCGGAGCGTGGGGGCCGGTCACGGCTTACGCCCGGCGCGGAGGCACCTCGTTGCATATAGACCTAAACTTGCTCCGCGTGCGCGCCCTTCGGGCGAATTCTGCATTGCGAAAAGAGGTCAAGGGACCGAGGGATCAAGGGCGCAAGGGGCCGAGGGCGCGGAAGGGGCACGCTTCGCGTGCGGTGGGGAAACGCCAAAATGTTGAAACGCCAAAACTCCAAAAGAGGGACCGAGGGATTACGGATTTCGGATTTCGGATTGCGGGGTCTTGGGTGTTTGCGGGCGTCTCGCGCGGCGGTGCGAACGACGGAACAGCGGTCGTGGTGGGTAGTGCCCATCCTACAAGTCCGAATTGCGAATGATGAATTACGAATGACAGAAGGGGAGGCGGCTCGCGGTTGTGTTGGGCAGTGCCCACCCTACAAGACTGAAAAATCATCCTGACACCTTTTTCGGCCCCTCCGTCGGGTGTCCAAATAGGTGTAACCCAAACGGCCAAGTCTTCCAATTCCGACTGAAGCAGGACACGCGAACTTGTGCGGACTCTTCGGATGGCCGTAGGGCAGCAGACATCGTCCGGCGGTCTTCATGCTCAGTGACGCGACATTCAGCAGGAGATTGTTATTCTTCGCCATCAACAGCGTTTACAAAATCAACGACCCAAAGTCAAGATGTTTTCAACAGAGCAGACGCCATTCATACCTTAAACATACTCGCAGCCACCACCTAAATCGCCCCCGTGCGTTCGAGGCGCGTTCGAGCCGATGACAGAAGTGATTTCACAAAATCTTATGGTCCGACTTGATATCACCTGATTCATTCCTTTGTCGAAAATACCGGACGATAGTGCATATAATGGATAAGCACCCACAAAATGCAAGCGCCAAGATTAGCGATCGTACCGAAAACCAGAGTTGGATTGCCTCGAGCAGGATGCACACCATTAACACTATACACACAAGGAAAAGAATCGAAGGAATCAGTATTCCACAGTCCGGCTCGAATACTGTACCGCACTTTCTACATTCCCTTGGTGACATCAGAGAGAATCGCCAAGAAGAGATGCGCTTTGGCGGCACACTTGTGTGCCGATGCCCACATGTCGGACAAATTATTTTCTTCAACATGACCTAGTAACCATCTTGCTCACAAAGACTTTCTCGTAAGGCTCCCCTACGCCATAAGCTCACCATGGTCCTCTGGACTTTCCTGCTCCTAGCAAATCGAAATCACTAAGAGGCCTATTCGGAGGAATGTACAAGTCCTGTATGAGCGCCTGTGCTTGCAGTATGCAAATGTCAACTACGATTTCATCAGGCGATTCATACGGCAGCCCGAAGAGTCGATGGGCGCGTCCGGCAACCTTGTCGGCCAGGTAGTAAGCCAGACATAACTTAGCGGACAACGTAGTTGGATTCCATTTCCTATATATCCATTTCTTTGGGCCCCACTGACCCCGAGGACCCTTTTTCTGCTGCCACCAGTCTTTGGGGTTGAGCCCCTCATCATCAATGAAATTGATCGGTGAACTATGCGAATAGGCGTACACATTGGCTCCACCAGCGATTCCAATCGGGTCGCGCTGGAGGAATCTCCCCGTGCTGGGGTCGTACCAGCGGTGCCCGACGTGTATAAAGGGCGCAGGGAAAAGGGAGGAGGGAAGGGCATTCGCTCCGGCGTCCTCGTAGAGGTCGCTCTGATAGCCCCACGCGCCGGCGTACTGGTACCGCGTGCCTACCGTGCCGTCGGACCAGACGCGCTCGCCGAAGGCGGTGTAGACGATCCGGCCGGTCACCTCAGCGACGGTCGGGACGGCCAGCGTCGTCGGGCCAGTAATCGCCCGCGTCGAGCCGATCCGGTCGCCGTGGCGGTAGCTGGCCGCGTCGGCGGCGTAGTCGAAGCTCCCGATCCCTGGCTCGTGGGCGGCTTGTTCGGTCGTACTCATGTCGTAGCCCACGCCGTTCCAGGTCAGTTCGATGCCGAGGTCAGAGTAAATCTCGTCGCCATCATAGTCGTGCCACGTCCCGCCGCTGTGGACCGAATTCTGCCAATTGGGCAAAGCGGTAAAGCTCTCCGGATCGCGCTGCCGCGTCAGCCGCATGGCCCGGCCGACGGCTCTATGGAAACACGTAGTCTTGAAACAGTCATTTATAGCTCTGCGTCACCTGCTACCCGGTAGTCGCCCCATATTAAGTAAAACCAGCATCAACAGCACGCCTAGTATAACCCCTCCATTGATATACGTCCATGGTAATTTAAACAATAGACCTAAGGCAAACCACGCCAGAGTCAGTGCGCAGATCGTATAGATCAAAACGCCATGACGGTTAGCTGATGGGGGTAACTGGGAATCGCTCATCGCCAGTCTCTCCAGCTGCATCAATTAAAACCAATGCGCGTGGACTTAATGCGCTCAGCGTAATAGAACCCATGATGTTCTTTCTACTTGAGATAATGAGTTCTAGAGCACGAGCCAAGGCAAAACTCGGCCGTATGGCTAAAGGAACTACGGCCAGTAATCATATAGTTTCTTTCCGATCCGATCGCTCAAGCCAAGCGCCTTATCGAGATTCTTTCCTGCGTTCCACCCGAGGTATATTCCAGCACAAACTACGCCTGTAACGTTTACCTGTCGACCTATACTCAGCTTCCATTTGTAATTCGCAGCACCGGCGGCGGCGGTTCCCGATCCAGTCAATCCAAGGGGCGGACCGTTGATGACGTTATCAAGCCAACAATTAACTTCTTCCCACTCCATCCACGTTTTGGGACGAAAATTTGGATCAGGTTGTGGCCCGCACTGACAAGCCACTTCGCGACAGCGCGTACAGGCGAATGGTCCATCCAATCCAAGGGGATCAACAGTATTTGGCGAACTATTATTTAGATAGGCGTATACATTCAGGCCACCCCCGATCCCAATCGGATCGCGTTGGAGGAATCGGCCGGTGGCGGGGTCGTACCAGCGGTGGCCGACGTGAATGAAGGGCGCAGGGAAAAGGGAGGAGGGAAGGGCATTCGCTCCGGCATCCTCGTAGAGGTCGGACTGATAGCCCCAGCTTCCGGCGTATTGATAGCGC
>CAYLOE010000003.1:0-225661 GCA_964385225.1 uncultured Planctomycetaceae bacterium | reverse complement strand
AGACCCAATGGCTGCCTTGGGCATCGCCCCATTTCTCGATGAAGACCTTGCCGTACGGGTCGTACGTCGTACCCTTGACGCGACGGCGAATGCTCCGCGTTCGCCCCGCTCGCGGTGAGCGACAAAGTCGCTCGCCCGCGTCAAGGGTGAACCGCTCGACGAGCGTGCCGGTTTCATTGACGACGCCGATGACGCTGCCCAGCACGTCGTGCAGATAATGATACACCTGCGGGTTGACCGACGTCGGCGGGGCCGGCGGCTCGCCGTAGGGCACCTCCGTCGGCATCAGGTCGTACGTCACCATCGCCACGGCCTCCGGATACCGTGCCGGGTCGCCGTGCAGAAACTCGCGCACCATCGCCGGCCCGGCCTCACAGAACACATTCTCCCCGCCGCAGACGTATTCCTGAATGACTTCCAAGCCGAAATACACGTGCCGCGTCCTCCGCGGCGGCGGGTTGCTGCCCTGGCCATCCCACGCCGCTCCCGTCGCCGGGTTCACGTATTCTATCGTCTCGACGCGCCGGCCCAACGTGTCATAGACGAATTCCATCAGCTTGATGAGTTCCGGCATCCCAAGAGCGTTGCGCCCGGGGACGTCGTTCGTGTCCCGCAGGATGAGGACCAGGCGGTTCTCCACGTCGTACTCGTATTCCTGACCGAGCCCGCAGCCGGGGATGCCCGTGCCGCACTCGCTGCCCGATTGCCCTGCCAGCTTGGCCAGCGGGTCGAAGATCAAATAACCCGTCGCAGAAGCTACTCTGCTATGGATCTCCAAGGGCGCTTCCGCACTCTGGGCATTGGCCCAAAGTGTTGCCTTGCAAGTCGTAACCACACTTTCTGCAGCATGTGAAGGTTTGTACACGCTGCGTACTATTCGTACCTCCCGTAGACGCGGGGAACAACGCAACCCCCCTTTCTCGCTCATAATTCGAGACAAACACCAGTAATTCCCCAATTGAAACGTGCGCCCGCTTCAGTATCAGCTCAGCTGCCTTTTTCGATGGGCCCTCATGATCAAGAAGGCCCCAATCCGTCCAAAGATCGCATTCAGATTCTTCATAGCGGTCAAGCAGTTCTCCATAGAGGTCGTCATTCGCTCGCAGCTTACAAGCCGGTACCCTAAAATAGGCAGCTAGACCATGCCACAGACGCTCAATCTCCTCTCTCGAATTAACTCCGAGTTCGCGGATCTTTGCGAATTCCGCGTCGAGATTCGAATCTGGCCTCCTGCCAAACCACCGTCTTATACGACGATCCCGGCGCCGCTTGGCGCTCCAGTGCAGTAGACCCGCGGTCAAAGGTATGAGACATGAAATTCCGTAACCCCAGCCGAATTGCCCTCGACTAACAAGTACTGCACCGACCACCAGAGCAGATATCAAGACTGCCGCTTCCCAACGCAGCAGTTTGTTTCGCTGTGACTGTGTGTGCATCTGACCAACGCTGATCCTATGGGCCCACTACTCGCCTGCACACTGGGCCGCACAACCTACTTCAACGGCGGCAACGCATTCTCCAACTGCCAAGGCACCCCAAAAAACTCCCCCTCCGAATCCGCGAGTTGCTCGAATAAAGCGAGTCAGGCGCTTTCCTCCGAGGAGCCTTCGCAACGTCTTGTTCTTAGGTACAAGGAGCCTGCTAACAAGACGCTCTGTTCCTCTCTTACTCGCTTCGACGTGCTTCCTCGGAACGTCCATCTGCGCAGCACGGCCCGCAATCGGACCTGCCCCAAGACAAAGTTGCGTCCCAAGCGCGACGCATTTCTCGAAACAGTCCAGCCAATCAGAATCGAGCAGAACCGTTTCTTCGTGCGTCCCCGGCTTCCCTCTCGCGCAAGCGTCCATGCTCTGGGTGAACGACTTGAAGCAATTGTCCTTAGTTGGCGCGCCAGCTCCGCCCGCCTTTTCTGACTCCAGGCAGTTGCTCAACGCCTTGTTCGCCGCCGCACGGCACTTGTCCTGCTGGTACTCATCCGAAGGGGGCGCGCTGCAATTCCCTTTTGCGACCCGAGTCTCAAGGCCCAAGGGATCAATCGAAGCCAACGGCGATGACACAGCGTATTCATAAAGATTGACCGATCCCGCTTCGTACTCAATCGGATCCCGTTGCAACCATCGGCCGAGGGTGGGAGAGTAGGTTCTGAACAGCGTATGATACAACCCCACGGCCGCGTCGTAGCGGTGGCCGGTCCAGAGGAATGGATTGCCGGTTGGGGAGTAGGGCATCTGTCCACAGGCGGGGACGCCTGTGCCACACTCGCTCGCGCGTTCGACCCACGCGCCACTGCCTTCGTTGGCGGCGGCGTCCCACTTCTCGATGAACACCTTGCCGTACGGGTCATACGTGTACCGCTCAACGAGCGTGCCGGCTTCATTGACGACGCCGATGACGCTGCCCAGCACGCCATGCAGATAGTGATACGTCCACTGGTCCTGCGTGTCCGGGTTGTGACGGATCATCGCCACCTGCTCCGGGTACCGCTCGGGGTCGCCATGCAGGAACTCGCGGACCAGTGGCATGCTCGTCTCACACGGCCAGCCGGCCCCGCAGGAATATTCCTGAATGACTTCAAGCCCGAAGTACACGTGCCGCGTCCTTCTCGGTTCAGGCGTGGCCGCACAAGGCCGCGGCCATGCCACCCAAGCGCGTCCTGTTCGACGGCGGGTACTGCCTTGTCCATCCCACGCCTCACCCGTCTTTGGGTTCACGTATTCTATCGTCTCGACGCGCCGTTCCGGGGCGATGGATGCTGTAGTTCTGACGCAGGCGATTGTCGGTGCCGCGTTTGAAGGCGGGCGCAAAGTAGAGCTTTGCGGTCCCCGGGTAGCTGGGCGGCGATTGGGTCGTGGGGGGTTGCGTTAGCCCTTTTTCTTCAGGCAGCACTGCTTGTATTTCTTGCCGCTGCCGCAAGGGCAGGGGTCGTTGCGGCCGGGGTCGGCGTCTGCCTTCTTGATCGGTTCGACCGGCGGGGGGAGGGGGTCTTCGTCTTCGCCGGGGAGTCGGGCCTTGTTGAGCTTCTCTTGTTCCCGCTTACGCTCGAAATTTCGCTCGAAATTGTCCGCTGAGCCGGGCTTCATATTCCTGTCTCCGTTTTTGTCTTACGGCCACGCCGGCCGCCACCGGGCCGGGAAGTCGAAGATTGCGTTTTTCTGCCGCTGCCACGAATCGAAAGGTCGCTCGCATTTTCACGTCCGGCGGGGGCGCCGGTCGCCAGGGTGACGCGCGAATGACGGCAGCGTGCCAATCTGCTCCTTCGAATACACGAGTGTAGTCATAACGTCTATCAAGGTGTGCGGGCAAGCACCGTGCCATACGGGGCGGGCGCGTGGATACCCCCGTGCGGTGCGGGCACAAAATTAGCCCAAACGGGGGCCGTGAGACGAGCAAACGAATAGACATAACATGCTTATGATGAACGGGTTATGATTCTAATTGACAGCGTGTGGGGGCGCAGGTATGACGGTTACATCGCGGTCAAGGGATGCCGCAAGGATTGCGGCTTCGAGTGGAAGCGGCCCTCCCGCGCTAAGGAGTTGTTAACCATGTCTCGCTGTCGATTTCTCGCGATGCGCACCGTTGCCATGATTCTCGCGGCTGGGGTGATCTGTGGGATGCTTGCCTGCGTCTGAGCTTCGCCGGCATGAATGGGGCGGCAGATGCGGCGGAAATCGTGTTGCACGGGCGACCTCAATGAAAGTCGGACCGCTCCGACTTTCGCTCTACCATTACTCTAAACCTTTCCAAGCCCCTTATTGAGATCTGTCATGATGCGATGTCTGGAGGTAAGCGCCCCGCCGGACCGTATCGGCCGCAGGGCGCTCGTTCGCGGTCGCGCCCCATCGTGGGGCCTTGTGTTGACGCTTCTGGGGTTTCTTTTTGCATTGGGGGCATGCGGCCAGCCGGCCAGGGTTGCTGACGGAGCCGCAGACGTGGATACAAGCTTCATTCGCGAGTACGCCGAGACGTGGGGTTATACGGCGGGTCAGCCGACCGGCGTCGAGGTTACGCCATCGGGCGACGCCATTCTCTTTCTTCGCAGCGGCCCGCGGGATGTTGTTCGCAATCTGTACGAGATCGGCGCGAACGGCGCGGAGGTTCGGGGTCTTGCCCGGGCGGCGGATTTGTTGACGGGCGGCGAGGAGCATTTGACGGACGAGGAGAAAGCGCGTCGAGAGCGGATGCGCGAGGTCGGCCGCGGTTTTACCTGGTTCAAGCTGAGCGAGGACGGCGGCCGGGTGCTGACGGCGCTCGGGGGGCGATTGTATGTCATTGATCGCGCCGACGGGCGGGTGACGCCGCTTCGGGAGAACCCCGCCGGGCCGGCGATGGATGCGAAGTTTTCGCCGGATGGACGATTCGTTTCCTGTATTCGCGGGCACGATGTCTATGTGATTGATCTGGCGACGCGCGAGGAGTGGCCGGTCACGGTCGGCGGCACGGAGGATGTGTCTCACGGGGTTGCCGAGTTTGTCGCTCAGGAGGAAATGCACCGCCACACGGGTTACTGGTGGAGCGGCGATTCGCAGTGGATTGCATTCGAGGAATGCGACCAACGCGGGGTGGAGACGCTCTTCATCGCGGATGCGCGAAACCCTGAAAGCCCGCCGAAGGGATGGCGGTATCCGCGAGCGGGCCGGACGAACGCGACGGTTCGGCTGGGCATTGTCTCTACGGCGCGGCCGAGCGGTGATTTGTCGTCGATGTCTACGCGGTGGGTTGATTGGGATCGCGAGCGGTATCCGTACATGGCCGCGGTTCACTGGGGCAAGGACGCGCCGTTGACGGTGTATGTTCAGACGCGCGATCAGCGGGAGGCGGTGCTTTATCTGGTGGATCACCTGACCGGCGAGAGGTCGGAGCTGTTGAAGGAGACGGACGCGGCGTGGATCAATATTGACCCGGACATGCCGCGCTGGCTGGACGGGGGCCGAGAGTTTCTCTGGACGACGGAACGCGGTGGCGAATGGGAGCTGGAGCTGCGCGGCGGCGGCGGCGAACTGAAGCGGACGTATCGACCGGGCGAGTCGAGAATGTACGGCGTGGTTGCAGTGCATGGGGATGCCCGCGAGGTGATCGTGAGCGGCGGGACCGATCCGACGGAGTCGCATCTTTATCGCGTGGCGCTGGATCGTGGCGAGGTCGCACGGCTGACCGAGGGCGCGGGCGCGCATGGCGGCAAGTTCGCACGTGACGGCGGCATCTGGGTGCATCACGCGTCGATGATTAACGGCGAGGTTCGGCATGTGGTTCGCGGGCGGGATTCTCGCGCGTTGTTTGAGATTCCCTCGGTAGCTTCCGATCCGCCGTTTGTTCCCAATCTGGAGTTGACGCGTGTATCGGCGGGCGGGCGGACGTATCGCGCCGCGATTATTCGCCCGCGGAACTTTGATCCATCGAAGAAGTATCCGGTGATTGATTATGTGTACGGCGGGCCGGGGCATCCGGTGGTGACCGCTTCGGCGCGTGCGTATTTGCGGCAGCAGTGGTTTGCCGATCAGGGATTCATGGTGGTGTCGATTGACGGGCGGGGAACGCCGCGGCGCGGTCGCGAATGGGAGCGGGCGACGGCGTGGAATCTGATAGACCTTCCGCTTACGGATCAGGTTGAGGCGTTGACGGCGCTGGGGCGAATGCATCGCGAGATGGACATGTCGCGGGTCGGCATTTATGGCTGGTCGTTCGGCGGGTATTTCGCGGCGATGGCGGCCTGTCGTCGGCCGGATGTGTTTCATGCGGCGGTGGCCGGCGCGCCGGTGATAGAATGGGAGGACTACGACACACACTACACCGAGCGCTACATGGGATTGCCTCAGGAGAACCCGGAGGGGTATCGGGCCTGCAGTGTGCTCTCTTACGCGGCCCAGCTGCGGCGGCCGCTGTTGCTCATTCACGGCACGACGGACGACAACGTTTATTTTTTGCACACACTGAAGATGTCCGAGGCGCTTTTCCGCGCGGGCAGGCCCTGCGATCTTCTCGTGCTCGCGGGCTTTACGCACATGGTTCCGGAGCCGGAGGTGTCGATGCGGCTGTACGAGCGGATTGCGCGGTACTTTGTGACGCACCTGGTGGAGAGAACGCCGGCGGCAGTTTCTGAAGGACGTGCGGGATAATTGGATTGATCCTGACACGGCAGTGTGACCGGCTGTCTTGTCCAGCTTTGCCCGTTACACATTCTGGAGCGCGCGAGATGCTTTCCCTACAATCTAAGCGAGATTAGAGGGAAGTCATGACGAAACTCGCTCGGCGGCCGCTGCTTTTGATCGTTCGTGACGGTTGGGGGCACAATCCCTATTCAGAATGGAACCACGCCAACGCCGTGCATCTGGCGAAGACGCCGGTGGATGATCACTTGCGCGCGGCGTATCCCTGGGTGCAAATTCACACCAGCGGGGAGGATGTCGGCCTGCCGGCGGGCATCATGGGCAACAGCGAGGTGGGGCATCAGAATATCGGCGCGGGGCGGATCGTCGATCAGGAGCAGATGCGCATCACGCGGACGATCCGCGATGGATCGTTCTTCGAAAACGAGCGGCTGATTGCGGCGGTCGAACACGCGAAGCAGACCGGCGGATGTCTGCATGTGATGGGGCTGGCAAGTGACGCCGGCGTGCACTCGGCGCTCGAACATGTCTATGCGATCTTTGAGTTGTGCAAGCGCCGCGGGCTGACCGGCGAGCGCGTGCAGTTTCACGCCTTTGGCGACGGGAGGGATTCGCCGCCGAATTCCGGCGTGGAGTTCATCCGGCAGATCGAGGCGAAGATGCGCGAGCTCGGCGTCGGGCGCGTCGCGACGGCCATCGGTCGTTACTACGCGATGGACCGGGATAATCGGTGGGATCGCGTGGAGAGGGCGTATCGCCTGTTGGCCGAGGGAGTTGGTGTCCGCGTGGCGACGGCGGAGGAGGCGTACACTCGATACTATGCAAACGCGACCGAGCCGAGCCGCAGCGGCGACGAGTTCATCGAGGCGACGGTGATCGGCGAAGCGCGGCCCATCCGCGCGGGCGACAGTGTGATCTTCTTTAACTTCCGCGGTGATCGGCCGAGGGAGATTACCCGTGCGTTTGTGTTCGACGAGTTTCCGTATGAGGCCGTGGACAAGGACGGCACGACGAAGCGGGTGGGATTTGCGCGCGGGCCGAAGATTACGGATCTGCATTACTGCACGATGTGCGACTATGAGAAGGGCCTGCCGGTGGAGGTTGCGTTCATTCGGCCGCCGAAGATGTCGAACATCCTCGGGGCGTATGTTTCGTCGCTTGGACTGCGTCAGTTTCGTTGTGCGGAGACGGAGAAGTATCCGCATGTCACGTTCTTCTTTAATGATTATCGCGACGAGCCCTTCGACGGCGAGGATCGGCAGATTGTTCCTTCGCCGCGCGATGTAAGCACTTACGACCAGAGGCCGGAGATGTCGGCGTATGGCGTGACCGAGGAGATGCTGCAACGGATCGAGTCCGACCGATACGACTTCATCATGCTCAACTACGCCAATGGCGATATGGTTGGGCATACCGGTTCATTGCCGGCGGCGATTCGCGCGGTGGAAGTTGTTGATGCGTGTGTGGGTCGCGTGGTTGATGCGGTGCTGGCGCGCGGCGGGGCGGCGATTGTCACGGCCGATCACGGCAATTGTGAACAGATGATCGACCCGGCGACCGGCGGGCCGCACACAGCGCATACAACGTATGAAGTGGATCTGATCGTCGTTGATGATCGGTTCAGGGGTCGCAAGCTGCGCGAAGGCGGGCGGCTTGCGGATATCGCTCCGACGCTATTGGCGATGGCGGGGCTGCCGCAGCCCGCGGAGATGACGGGCAGGTCGCTGCTTCAGTGAGATTCGCGGCGAGCGTAGCGCGTCGCCTGGCGAATCCAGTCGAGGCACGGCTCGGGGGCGGCGCCATAATGTGAGAAGCCGACGGCCGCACAGCCCGCCTGCGATGCTTCGTGAACCGCGGAGACCAGCGAGGGGCCGTCGTTGCACATCGGCGGCAGGCAGATGAACGCCGCTTCACGGCGGTTGATGACGGCGGGGGATAGCGAGGCGCATTCGCCTGTTGCGTATGGCCCTGTGTTTGCCGCCGAGACCCAGCCGTCACAGTGCGCGTCGACGGTGGTCGTGCGTACGGCCTCGCGCCGGGCCTGGGGGGACAGGTGAAGGACCAGCCGGGCCTTTGTGCGCGTGCGAACGGTGGCGACGAGCGACGAGACGGTATCGATGCGAAGCTGTTCGTATGCGGCGGCGAGCGGCTCTTGTCCTGCGAAGTCGGCGAAGGTCTGATCGGGCGACGGCTCGATCGGCGCGTCGAATCGCGAATGAATTCTTGCCACGAGTTTGTCCACATCGATTCCGCCGTCGCGGGCGCGTTGTCGGCAGGCGGCGCAGAAGCACCATGCCGCGAGAGACCTGCTGATCTCGTCATCGGGCAGCCAGGATGCTTCGTAGCGGACCAGGCGGCGCGGCGAAAAGGCGAACGCTTCCAGCTCGATGGTGCGCGCGGGATAGTTCGTTGCGAGGTCCTCGGCCATCGCGCTGAGATACTCGCGCACTTCGGGATTCGAGGGGCATAGCCAGCGGTCCGACGCATCGCCGAGCCAATTCACGCAGGCGGCGTGGGCGTGGCGCTGTACGAGCGTCGGGCTGTCGTTGCAGACGATACTGATGCGCAGGCCGAGGCGGTGTCGCTCGGCGGCGTCGGCGATCTTCGCGAGGGCGTTGCGCGACTTGAGCCACGCGGCCGCGTGCGGGCGAATGCGCGTGCCGCCGTAGTGTCTCGCATCGGGTTGGAATGCGGCGCCGGCCGGGGCGAGGAAGCTGCGCGATGATGCATCCAGGCGAGGCCGAATTTCGGCGACATTGCCATGCGTCGCGGCGACGCTGACGGCATCGAGCCCCAGTTCGCCGGCGATGCGGCCGAGCGAGGCGTCGAGGCCCTCGTCTTCGAGGTCCCACGGGTAACACCAGATGAATGCTTCATTCATGGCGGGGCATTGTAATGTGTTTGCGAGATGTTGGACACAGAAAGAGGATGGCAATGCTTGGGCGCCCATCGCACAGGGTTCGGTATTCACCGACTCGCGAGCCGCACCGCCTGCCGGAGGCCGGTGGGGAGTCGTATGGATAATGGACCCTCTTCGTTATCGCTTCGATGTGTTCGCAACGGGGGTTGCCACCGCGTCATTGAACCGTTTTCCATCGAGATTGCGGAAATAATGACGAGCCGGCAGGCGTTTAGACACACGGTGGCCGGTTATGCTTTCGGCGACGACACCAGTGCATCGTTCGGCTCGACAGGAGAAGGGAGTTCTGTATATGCAACCCTACCGGCAACCTGCGCTGTTGTGTTGCCTCATCCTTGCATCCGTGGCGTCTTTCTCGGGCGTGACGCGTGCGGCGGATTGCACAGTGACTTCTGTCGGCTTCACGCCGATCAACGATCTCAGCGGCGGTCTCTATCTGGGACAATTTCAGGGCGGGCTCTATCCCGGTGGATTGAATGACGTTCCGTCGACGCATTTCGCGGAGGGTCGGGCCCGGGCGCTGGCGACCAATCCCCTGAACACCGCCGGGAATCCGGACCCGAACGGCAGGGTCGTACTTCTCTCGATCGGCATGTCGAATACGACGCAGGAATGGTGCGGCGGCGCAGGGCTGGGGCCGTGCAATGCCTGGAGCTTCACCGGTCAAGCCCTGGCCGACGCGCGAGTCAATAACACGACGCTGGCCATTCGCAACGGCGCCAAGGGCGCTGAGCCGGCACAGAACTGGGATGATCCGAACGACGCGAATTACGATCGCGTTCGCGACAACATTCTGATCCCCGGCGGACTGTCGGAGGCCCAGGTTCAGATCGTCTGGATCAAGCAGGCGAATCCCGGGCCGAACATCTCGCTGCCGGCCTCCAACGCCGATGCGTATCAACTGATGGCCTCGCTCGGGGACATCGCCCGCGCCGTGAAGGTTCGTTACCCCAATTGCCGCATTGCCTTATTGTCCAGCCGCATCTATGCCGGCTATGCGGGCTATCCCGTGCCGATACACGGATTGAATCCCGAGCCGTATGCCTACGAAACCGGCTTCTCAGTCAAATGGTTGATCGAGGCACAGATCACGCAGATGGAATCGGGCGCCATCGACCCGGTCGCCGGCGATCTGAATTATGACACGATCGTTCCGCTGCTGGCGTGGGGGCCTTATCTCTGGGTCGATGGGGAGACGCCGCGCAGCGACGGGGTGCAGTGGTTTTGCAGCGACATGGCGTCCGATGGCACACATCCGGGTCCGCCGGCGCAACAGAAGGTCGGGACGATGATTCTCGATTTTCTGCTTACCTCGCGGCTGGCCACGCCGTGGTTTCGCAAGTGTGAGTTGGGCGACATGAATCGCGACGGGCTGTTCGACGCGCGCGATGTGCAGCTTTTTGTTCAGACGATCCTGAACCCCCCGGCCGCGCCGGCGGCGCAGCGCTGCGCCGCAGATTGCAACGACGACGGCATCATCAACCCGCCGGACATTCAGGCGTTCATTGCAATCATGCTGGGTGAATGATCAACGCCAGGCGACTCGCGATAGGCATGAGATCCGCCGCGCCCCCCCCTCTGCTCCGCAATTCCTTGCCCCCATCGGCCCCCGGCTCATCACAATTTCTCACCGGGCTTGATGGGCGGCAGCGTCAGCACCCTGTAGTAGCACCAGCTCACCAGAGAGAAGACCACGGTGATCGATGTACACATGACGATCCATCCGGCGGGCTCCATGCGTCACTTCCTTTCCATCTCGGCGGTGGGAAATCCGCCGGGCAGGGGGATGTTGGTCGGCTGCGGTCCCGCGTGTTTCCAGCGCTTGCCCGCCACGAAGATCATGGCGATGAGGATGGCGAGAACAGTCAGCGCCATGATGACGGAGTAGAGCTCGACGCCGCCCTGCCGGAGCTTGCCGATTCGCTCCGGCAGACTCTGCCAACACCAGCCGATGAAGATAACGAGTAGATAGGTCGGTGTGACGTACTTGATGATGAAGTAGAAGATCCGCGGGATGCGCATGTGGGCGCCTTCGTGGGCTTCCTTGAGCCCCCTTTCGACGCCGTAGCTGAAGATGAACATGAAGACCTGGATCATGGCGAGGATGAAGATGCCCAGGGTGCCGACCCAGAAGTCAATCGCGCCGAGCGCGCCGAGTCCCTTGCTGAAGTAGATGACGAACATTCCGCCTGCCGCGGTGATGATGCCCAGGACGATGACTGCCGTGCGCCGGCTGATGTTAAAGGCCTCCTCCAGAAAGGCGGCGACCGGCTGGAGCATGGAGAGCGAGCTGGTAATTGCAGCCAGGAAGAGCATGAAGAACCAGAGGAAGCCGAAGAGCCGCCCCGCCGGCATGTAGGCGAAGACGACCGGCAGGGTGTGGAAGCCCAATGAGAAGGAGGAGTCGAGGGAGCCGGCGATCCCTGCCGCGCCGAGAAAGACGAAAGCCGCGGGGATGGTGATGAGGCCGCCGAGGCAGACTTCGAAAAATTCGTTCGTCGAACTGGCGGTCAGGCCGGAGAGGACAAGGTCGTCTTTTTTCGACAGGTAACTGGCGTAGTTGATGATGACGCCGAAGCCGACGGAGAGCGAGAAGAAAATCTGTCCGGCAGCGGCGAGCCAGGTGTTGAAGTCTTTCAGCTTTGCCATGTCCGGGTTCCACATGAAGCCCAGGCCGTTGATGACGCTTTGTTCGGGCTTGTCGGAGTTTGGCGTGCCGAGGGTGAGAACGCGAACCAGGACGACCAGCGCGCAGATGACCATGGCGGGCATGGCGTATCGGCAGAAGGACTCGATGCCTTTTGTCAGGCCTCGGTATATCAGCACGAAGTTGATCGTGAACACAATGAGCCAGAAGACGACGCTGGTGTGCAGCCCGCCCTGCATGACGAGGCCATCGGAGTCCTGCCCGACGAAGGTCTTGAAGAACGCACTGAATTTTGATGGGTCTTGTCCGCACTCCGCGAAGCCGTCCGGCATGGTCAGGTAGAGCCAGCAATAGCCGAGGCACCACGACTCGACATAGACATAGTACATATAGATGACGAGTGGAATCAGCAGGCCGAGCGAACCGAGGTATTTGCTCGACCGATTTCGCCAGATGACGCTGAAGACGCCGGGGCAGGAGTTGTAGCCCGCAAGGCCGCCGCGCCGGGCCATCGACCACTCGATCCAGCAGATCGGGATGCCCAGAATGAGCAGGGCGATAAAGTAAGGGATCATGAAGGCGCCGCCGCCGTTTTGCGCCGCGTTACCGGGGAAGCGGAGAAAATTTCCCAGGCCGACGGCCGATCCGGACACAGCGAGGATGACGCCTAATCGGGTGGCCCATTGCTCTTTAGGTCGAGACATGCGCGACTCAAGCTCCATTTTGGGGCGACGGGTGATCTTCGCGGCACTTGGCCGGCACGAACGCGAGCCCATAGACTAGCGACGGCTTCGTTTGCGTCAAACGCCGTAATTTTTCGGGGGCTTGATCCCTTTCAGGGCCCCTGTTTCGCTGAAAATGGCATGCCGCTACGGTTGTTTGGGGGTGTGATCCTGCGTAAAATGGAGGCCGGAGCGGATCGGACCCTGCAGCCGACAGTCGTCCGATATTCTTTTCTCAAGGTGAGCCAACAAGGAGCGGAAGGCATGACTCGGCAACCGAGCACGAAGATTCTCTTTCCATTGATTCTTGTCACCGCCACGGTGGCCGCGTTTTCGGCGACAGCCCTCGCGCAGCCGGCCAACAACACATGCGCCACCGCGATCGAGGTGTTTGCGGGCGTGCCGCTTGCGGGCAGCAATGTTGGCGCGACGGGCACCAACCTGAGCAGCTGCGCCGGCCCCGGCGACGTGAACGATGTCTGGTATTATTTCGTCGCGCCGAGTAACGGGGTGGCGACGTTCACTCTTTGCGGCGGCGCGACATGGGACACGACCCTGGCGCTGTTTTCAAGCTGCGGAGGCGTCGAGCTTTATTGTGATGATGACGGCTGCGGGGACTTTCGCTCCACAGGCACGATCAACGTCACGTCGGGCCTCACTTACTACGCGCGCATCGCGGGCTATGCGGGTGCAAGCGGCAGCTTCACGTTGACAGTGAACTTTAATGAGGGCGGCTCGGCGGCGGGCCCGGACGTGGTTTATAGCGATATTCAGGGAATTAATAACTGGGGCGCAGTCGGCGGCATCCGTGGATACTCGCTCGGAAGTTACACCTGCAATATCGGCGACGTCAATCTGCCATGGAACAGCACGCAGCCGTTGTTGGGGATGAATGCATATCGCCTGCATGATGGGCGTCTCGTTCAGATCGGCATGTCGTGGCTGAAGAACGCCACGGTCGCGGCCGTCGGATCGGGTTGCGGCCTGCCTTGCAATGGACAGGGCGGAAGTCAGCTTGGCGCCGGCTGCCGCGATATTTACTCGGCGAGTTACAATGGCGGGCAGAGCATTCTGGGGCCGCGTTCAAACTGTAACGCGTACACCGGACAGTATCCGGGCCCCTCCGGCGGCAGCGGGAACGCGATCTATAAGCGCCTTCAGATTCTCCAGTCCGACCTTGATTCGGCGAACTTTCCGGGCGCGCTCTATTTCTCAGAGGGTGTGTATGTGGCCTCGTCAGACGCGGCCGCGGGCAACGCGCTGAACAATGCCTCGTACAAGCGGTTCACGGTGGCCGCATCCACGTACAATCTGACCCCTGCCGGCAGCATGCAGGTGGGGACGCCGGCGATCTACGCGTGGCGAGATCATGGGCTCGGGCTGAACATGCCGGACCCGTCCGTCGAAATTGTCGAAGCGGATGTGCCGGGCGAGGGGCGGTATCACGCCGCTTCCAAGGTGACTCCGCTCGGCGCAGGCGTCTGGCGATATGACTACGCGATTTTCAATCTCAACTCGCACCGCAGCGCGGGGTCGTTCAGTGTGCCGATCGCGCCGGGCGCCGTGATCACGAATGTCGGATTCCACGATGTGGACTATCACTCCGGCGAGCCGTTCGACAACACGGATTGGACTTCCTCGGTTGACTCGACGAGCGTGACGTGGTCGAGTCCGCAGACGTTTGCACAGAATCCGAACAGCAACGCCCTTCGATTTGGAACCACGTACAATTTCTGGTTTGATGCGACGGTCGGGCCTGCCTACGGGGAGGCGACGGTCGAGTTATTCCGGCCGGGCACACCGGCTTCGATCGGCGTTGGGCTGCGGGTACCTGCGGCGTGCGCGGGGGATTGCTTCGTGGACGGCAAGCGCAACGCGCTTGATGTTCAGGCCTATGTTGATTGCCTGTTGGGTATTGGGAAGGGCTGCGGCTGTGCGGATTTGAGCGCGACCGGCGGCGCGGACCTTGCGGACGTGCCTGAATTTGTCGATGTGCTCTTGCAGGGCGATGACTGCCCTTAGTGGGCGGCGTTCACAGTTCGCAGGCCATTCTCATTCATCGCTAAACGGCGAAGCCGCGGTCGGGGTGCTGCCCGCGGTGAGTGGGTTTTCTACTTGGTCGTCGAGCAATTTGATGACGTGATACCCGCCAAAATAAACCATAAACTGTTTATATAAAACAACTTACATGGCGATATCTCTGCCGCGAGCGTGGTCGTCCTGAGAAATTTTTCGCCCCACACTTGACAAGGCATAATATGTAGAGCATACTATGTTATGCATAGTATTGGAGCCAATCATCATGCAGATTGAGCGAGAGTTATTGAAGGGGGTTCTGCCGCTGGCGGTGATGAAGCTGCTCAAGCGGCGGGCCATGTACGGCTACGAGCTTGTTACCGAGGTTTCGAAGCGCTCTGAGGGGGTGCTGGATCTCGGCCAGAGCACGCTCTATCCACTGCTTTACAACCTCGAAGCCCAGGGGCTGGTTGAGAGTGAATGGCGGGAGGCCGACGGGGCTCGAAACCGGAAATACTACAAGCTCACCGAAAAGGGCATGCAGCGGCTTGAGCGCGATCTCACTCAGTGGGACGCGCTGGTTCGCGGTATGGGCCAGTTGGTGCTGGGAACGGGAGAAGCGCAGTTGTCCTGGGTACGGCAATGAGCGGTCTGGCTCCTTCGATGAAGAATGACGGCTTTGAGGCGCTGCCGGAAGCGCTGTCCGAATTGATCGGCCGCGTCATCCGCGGGACGCGGCTGTGGCCTTCGGAGAAGCGTGACGTGCGCGCCGAGCTGGAGAGTCATTTTCGCGAGGGGCTGATCGAGCTGACGCAGGAAGGTTTGACCGTGGCCGAGTCCGTCGAGCTTCTGCGTGACGGGTTCGGCGATCCTGAAACGGCGGCGATCTTGATACGCCGCGGAAAGAAACGAGGAAGATCCATGTTGTGGAAAATAATTGCAAGTGTTGCGATGGTGACCGTGGGCGTGCTTGGGGCCGGCGCCGGATATGTTGCCTATGTTCAGTTCGGCAAGCCCAATCCGACGGTGGATTATGTCGCTCGAATCAACGAGCCGATCGAGCAGACGCCGGAGGGCGACCGCGCCTGGCCGGCGTATCGCGAGGTCATTCTGGCGATGAATCTCATGCCGGAGCTGAAGGATGTCCGCAGCGCGATGCCGAGCGTCGGCGACGCGGGCTGGGCGGAGGTGTTGCCGTGGGTGACATCGAATCGGCACTTGCTGCCGCGGATCATGGAGGCCGCGCGGCGACCGGCATTCGGCTATGTCTACGACAACAAGTCGGCGCGGGAATATCTCGTTCAGCGTGCCTTGTCGATCGGCGAAGCCGGTTCGGCAGAAGAGGCCGAAGCGAAATTTGGCGAGGATGACCCGCTTTCGCCACCGACGGTGAGTCTGTTGTTGCCGCATTTGTCGGACATCCGCGATCTTGGCCGGTTGCTCATCCTGAGCGCGCGAGATCGGATTTCTCATGATGATTTTGCCGGCGCCTGGGGGGAACTGGTGGCGTGTTATCGAATGGGCATTCAGCTTCTGGGCGGGCAGACGCTCCTCGAGCAGCTTGTCGGTGTGTCGTTGGTCCGTCTGAGCACGGTCGACATGCGGCAGGCGCTGATGGGACAGCACGGGTCGCTGTCTGCGGAAGCGCTGCAGCTTGCGGAGAGCGGATACATGATGGCCACCTCGCCCGGCACGTTTCGGCCCAACCTTGCAGGCGAGCGGCTCTTTTTCCACGACTGCGTGCAGTATCTGTTCACCGACGACGGCAAGGGCAACGGCCGGCTGATCCCGAGTCAGTTCGACAAGCTACGCTGGATGGGCGTGGAGGCCCCGGCCGATGAGTCCAATTCGGCGCTGGGTGCGATGGGCAAGGACGCTGAGCTTTTGGCCATCGCCGCGGCCCACGCTGACCGCCGCGAGACGTTGGAGAAGCATCAGGAACTCTGGGAGCGGATGAATGAGCTTCTGGAACTGCCGTTGTATGACACGCGGCGGGATGAGGTGGATCGCATCTTGAAGCGTGAAGTCGGTGAAGGTTCCGGCGGACTGCGATTTGCCCTGATTGGGCTTCTGCTGCCGAATCTTACTCAGGTCGATCGGAACTTTCGCGAGGCGGCGATGGACCTTGCCGCGACACAGACGGTGATCGCGCTGGTACAGTATCACACGGAGCACGGCTCGTGGCCGGCGCGACTAAGCGACCTCGTGCCGATCTATCTCGATCATTCTCCGATCGATACCTACACGGGCGTGTACCTTCGCTACAAGCCGGACGCAGGCGGTGTGCCGCTACTTTACAGCGTCGGGCGAGACCTGCAGGATGACGGCGGGTCGACGGAGAGCGTATCCTCTGCCGGCGTCCGCCCCACGACGCGGGACATCGTCTATTGGCCGGCAACGAGTTCAAAGTAAGCTTTGATCGTGCCGATTGAATGGCACCTTAATAGTGCGAAATTGATTGTGATTGCGCGAGATTGATATCGCGGCGATGAAAAAAAGCCCCAGGCAATTGCCTGGGGCTTTTGATGGGCAAGGGCGGCGCGGCGCATTCGTTGCAGATCGGTTCGAAGAATTGCGCGAGGGGGGAGTCGAACCCCCACGGGTTTCCCCACAGGATCCTAAATCCTGCGCGTCTGCCAGTTCCGCCACTCGCGCGTGCGTTGGATCAGGGGCATTCCTTGTGCTCGGCGAATTGTTACGGCCGGGGGCCTGCCGGTCAACGCGGTTATCGGAATGTGGCGAGCTATTCTCTTGCAGGCAAGTTGTTTATGAGCCGCAATTTGTCGACCCGGGGCGTTACGCAGCCGTTACAGGGGGACCCTTGTTTACAACTTATACTGGGCGTGTGGATGGTGTCCCTTGGGGGCGCCAAGGTCTGAGAATCCCGAAGCGATGAATTGATATTCACGGGACCCTTCAACGCGGCAATGTTGCCCGGCAGGAAAACCAGGAGAAGAACATGAAACGCTCGAAGTTGGAAATCGCCTTCGCGATGGTCGCATGTTGTAGTTTGCTTGTCTCGACGGCGCGGTTATCTGCCGACGAGCCGGCCACGACCGAAGTCAAGCCGCCGGCGAAGAAGCCCGCGCAGCAGAGTGTGACGCCGGCGAAGATTCATCCGGCCCAGCCGCTCGGCGCCAAGCAGTCGGATGTGCCGGTGGGCCCGACGCCTGCCGCGGTGAATCCCACGCCGCCCGTGAAGCCGGCGAGCGATATTCCCGAGCCGACGGTTCAGTTGAAGGAGGGTGAAGTTCCCGCGGTCAAGTTTGACACGCCGACCTATGACTTCGGTCGAATTCGCGCGGGCCAGGAGATCGTGCACGACTTCTGGTTCAGCAACACGGGCACCGGCCCGCTGGAAGTTCTGAAGGTTCGCCCGTCGTGCGGGTGCACCACGGCCGGTCAGCACGATCGGATTGTTCAGCCGGGCCAGAGCGGCAAGATTCCGATTCGCATGAACGTCGGCAATGCCAGCGGCCCGATTCACAAGACGGTGATGATCAACACGAACTGCACCGGCGAGGGCGCGGCCGTGACGCTGCACATTCAGGGCGAGGTCTGGCAGCCGATTCAGGCGACGCCGACGAGTGCGTCGTTTGGGCGACTGACGACCGAGATGGTTTCGGAATCCAGCATGGAGCGCCGCCTGACGGTGGTCAACAACACCGAGGAGAGCGTGCAGATCACGGAGGCCAAGTCCTCGAATCCCGCCTTCACCGCTGAGATCAAGGAGGTCGAAGCAGGCAAGAAGTTTGAGCTGGTCGTGAAGATTGCCACGCCGCTTTCGACCGGCCCCGTGACAGGCAACATCGAGCTGGCCACCACGCTTGCGGACATGCCGAAGATGCAGGTGCCGGTTAATGCATATGTGACGGCCGACGTGGACGTGACGCCGAATCAGCTCACGCTGCCCGCGGTGCGAAACGGCGATATTCAGCGGCAGTTCTTCGTTCGCAACAATACGGTGAACCCTGTGAAGCTCTCGGACCTTGCCGCCTCCAACGAGGCGCTGAAGTTGAGCGTGGTGGAGACGCAGCCGGTGGGCAAGGCCTATCGGTTGACGGTGGACATCCCCGCGGACTATCAGGTGGCCGAGGGCGGTGATCACATCAAGGTCAAGACGGACAATCCAAGCGTGCCGGAGCTGACGATTCCGATCAGCCAGGCGCCGACGATGGCGGACGTGAACAAGCAGTTCAGCGTCCAGCCCGGTCAGGTTTCACCGGCGGCGGCTGCCCCTGGCGCGGCGGCACAGCAGCACAAGCATGATCATGACCACGATCATGCACATACGACGCCGGCCGCGGGACAGCCCGCAGGCAACAAGTAAGGTTATCCTGCTCCACCCTGGTGGTGTCGCGGCAATCGCGGCATCACCGGGGTTGCTTTTTCTCCAGGAATTCGTCCAGAGTTTACCGGGGACAACCATCGATGCTTCGCGACCTGGGGATTTGTGTCATCGTGTTAGGCGTCAGCAGTTCGCTGGCGATCGCCACAAACCTGCTGCGTGAGCGGCCGCTTTCGTGGATGCGCGAGAAGTCGCCGGAGTCGCCCACGACAGCGCCTGTTGACGGATCGGTTGATTCGGCAGGGCTCGCCGAAGCCGAACAACAGGCCGCTGACTCGGTCGATTCTGCATCACCTTCGCCGGCCGGTGCGAAGCAGGGCGTCGTAACGATGGATGAGGTGCTCGCGGCGATGGAGACGGCCTCGGCTTACCTTGTTGATGCGAGGGAGCAGCACGAGTTTGACGCGGGCCGCCTGCGCGGATCGTTGCATCTGCCGTCCAGTGCGATTTATCGCAATATCGAGCCGGTGTTGGCGATGATACCGACCGACGCGCGAGTGATTGTCTATTGCGGCGGCGGTCAGTGCGAGGCCAGCCACAATGTCGCGGACGCCCTGCGGCGCGACTTCGGCTACAGCGACGTGGTTATCTATGAAAAGGGCTGGGAGGAAGCGGTCGGCTCCGGGCGCTTCGGCGAATACCTGGAACTCGGGGGCCGGCCATGACCGACACAGGCAAGACACGGCTTCGGAATCTCGTCTGCGACCTGTGCATCCTTGCGGTGGCCGCGACGTTTATCTACGCGGCGCAGTCGAAGATCATCGAGCCGCGGCAATTCGTATTTGACGTGAAGAACTATCGCATGATGCCGGAGGAGCTGCTGCATCTGGTGGCGCTCTTTTTGCCGTGGTGGGAAGTCGGCGCGGCGACTGCGCTCATTATTCCCGCGACGCGCCGCGCCGGGGCGATTCTGATTATCGGCATGCTGCTGATGTTCATTGTTGCCGTCAGCTATGCGGCGCTCTACAAGGGATACAACATCTCCTGCGGTTGCTTCGGCAAAGGCAGCACCTCGGCGGGGCTGAAGACGATCGCGCTGGATATCGGCCTAATCCTCGCCACGATCATCGGGCTCTTGCCGCGAAAGAAAGTTGAGCGGCCGTCGGGCTTTCCTGTGATGGAAGTCAATGTAGCGAAGGAAGTCTGACGCGGCGACGTGGAGTGTTTCGCACGATTGGGGCCGACGGATTGCAATCCGCCGGCTTCCGGCGCGGTCGTCTTGTCGGTCGGATTCATCGCCGCCAACCGGTCATCTCAATCTCGCTGCATCAATCCGGCCACACCCATCCCGCCGTATTCGATCGCTGCTATCATCATGCGGCCGTAGCGCCGCCAGAGGGCCGGGCCATTGCGGTCGTCTTTTGATCTGGGTATCTCCAGCGTGATGATAGGTGTCTTCAGTGTGTCACCGGCGTACGAGCCGAGTGAGCCGGGGCGGCTGCCCAGTTTGATGATCGGCAGATCGGCATGGCGAGCCATCGCCCGGGCGAGGCCTTCAGCGGGGCCGTCGTAGTCGATGCAGGGCGGCAGCTTGCGCGGCTGATGGATGCTGACAATTCGCGCCGGGGGATGTTCGTGAAGGATGCGGTAGATCGCCTGGCTTTCGGGCTCGGAGAGCGGGTTCTCGCCGTGGCGGCCGGCCTCGAGGTAATTGCCGGCGGGGAAGTTGCGATTCAGATCGACATCGCGGACGTTGTGGCGGAGATACTTCTCATAGCCGTCGGGGTTTGCTACGGGAATGAGGAGGATGCGCCGGCCATCGACGAGGTCCGGTCGATGGCGAAGGTGGGCGGACAGTTGATCGAGCAGCGGCGTGCCGGCGGGCTCGTCGCCGTGGATGGACGCCATAATGAGGACGACCTCGGGGCCGTCGCCGAAGGCTTCACATTCGATGGGGCGGCCTTCGACACTGTGGCCGATGACGGTTCGGCTCGGCGTGACACGGGCGACGCCGCGAGCGGATTCGGTTTCGATGGCATGTTGAGGCGGCGGGCAACCGACGAGGCCGCCGAGCAGGGTCAGCGAGAGAAGTGTTCCGGGCGTCCGCGAGGCGGCAAGCCGCGACCCGGGCGAACGGAGTTTCGAAGGGGCGGGCTGTGGATTCGCTCCTCGCATGTTCACTGTCGTCCAGCCAATCTGCGGGTATCGTGTCTTGCGAAAGTACCGAAATTGTCTGCCATAATCGGGACAATCGCTGCGGCGTCAAGGGGTTCTTCGCGAGGTGACCAGGCGTGCCGAAGCAGTGTCGCGGGGAGCATCCGACCAGCACAAGTCGCAGGAAAGCCAGCAAGCGGATAGAATATGAACGCGTGCCTCGTCCTCACAGGCGTTGGATCCGCATGAGGGCGAATGCAGCTCCGATTAAACGGAGTCGTTCGCATGACGTATCACGACATCAGTTTTCCCGATGAGAAGGTGCGGGCCTTCTGCCTGAAGCACCACATTCGGCGCTTGGCGCTCTTCGGGTCGATTCTGCGCCATGACTTCGGGCCTAATAGCGATATCGACGTACTGGTGGAGTTTGAGCCGGGGACACGGGTCGGCCTGATCCGGCTTTCAGCCATTGAACGAGAATTGTCGGAGCTGATTGGACGGCGAATCGATCTGAACACACCCGGATTCTTCAGACCGGAACTTCGAGAGCAAATTGTTTCCGAAGCACAGGTGCAATATGAAGCCGCCTGACGACGCGCTTCGATTGCGACACATGCTCGAACACGCTACCGAGGCAGTCGAGCTCGCGCGCGGAAAGGATCGCGAAGATTTGGATCGAGACCGGCTGCTCGAGTTAAGTCTCACCAGACTGGTCGAAATAGTCGGCGAAGCCGCTTCTCAGGTGAGCCGTGAAGCGAGAGATCGGTACACATCCATCCCATGGCCCGATGTCGTGGGAATGCGGAATCGACTGATTCACGGGTACGACATCGTGGACGATTTGCCACCCCTGATTGCTGCCCTCGACGGCATTGTTGGCGTCGATCCGCGCTCGACGGACCAGGCGACTGAACAATGAGCCCTCGCCGAAACACACGCCAGGTTCGCGTTGGTCCTGTTGCCATTGGCGGCGATGCGCCGGTGTCGATTCAGTCGATGACAAGTACCTATACGTATGACATCGACGCGACCGTGAAGCAGATTCATGAGCTGGCCACGGCGGGGGCGGACATCGTGCGCGTGGCCGTGCCGGAGCCGAGGGATACGGAGGCGCTGCGGCACATTCTTCCGCAGGTGCCGGTGCCGATTGTGGCGGACGTGCACTTTCACTTCCAGCGGGCACTGGAGGCCGTCGAGGCGGGCGTTCACAAGATTCGCCTGAACCCCGGCAATCTTCAGGATCGCAAGCAGGTGGATCGCGTGATTCGTGCGTGCCGCGAGCGCGGCATTCCGATACGCGTCGGCGTCAATGAGGGCGGCATCGTCGAGCGCAAGGACAAAGACAAACGCGCCGCCGAGAAGGCCAGGCTCGAGCAGGATTATGAGGACCAGCTTGTCGGCATCATGATGGACAAGCTGGCGGAGTATCTGCGAATCTTCGAGGAGAACGACTTCGCCGACGTGGTCATCTCCGCCAAGAGCATTGACCCGCGGATCGTCATCAAGGCGTACACGGCCATCAGTGAGCGCTTCGATTTCCCGCTGCATCTGGGCGTGACGCACGCGGGGCCGAAGGAGACGGGCTGCATCCGCAGCGTGGTCGCGCTGGGGACTCTATTGGCCAACGGCATCGGCGATACGGTTCGGATCAGCTATGCCAGCGACCCGGTGCTGGAGGTGATCGACGCCAAGGAGATGCTCAATTGCCTGGGCCTGCGGCCGCGCGTGGAGCCGGAGTTGATTGCGTGTCCGACGTGCGGCCGGATCGAGATCGATCTGATCAAGCTGGTGCAGGAAGTGCGGCATCGGCTGGCGGAGATCAAGGTGCCGGTCAAGGTGGCGGTAATGGGCTGCGTGGTGAACGGCCCGGGCGAGGCGGAAGGGGCAGACGTGGCCATCTTCGCCGGTCGCGGCAAGGGAATTATCTACGTGCAAGGCGAACAGAAACGAACCGTGAGCGAGGCCGAGATGCTCGACGCGCTGTACGAAGAGTCGCTGGCCTTCGCCGAGCGCGTAACGCGCGGCGAGGCGACGCTACGCCAGGGCGGCGTGACGATCAAGCCGCCGGACCCGCTGCCGCGCGCGGATGGCAGTTTGCCCCTGCCGGTGGTGACGGGGTAACATGCCGCAATGGGCTTTCGTGTACTGAGTGAGATCGAAAACATTCAGGTCATCGCGGTCGGAAAGGCCATCCGTGAGTTGGCTCGACTGCGTCGGATGTATGGTGGCCGGCGATGGAGAAAGCTCAAGGGCTACGCAATGGTCGCGCTGGAGCATGGTCGGCCTCGAAGAGTCGAGCTACACTGGCACGAGGCCCATGGCATTGGTCGTAAAGAGATTAAGATCAAGCGATTTATTGATGGAACAAGATGAATAGACGAAGACCGCTTTCCGCATCGTGGGTGATTTGTGTGTCAAACGACGGCTATGAAGCGTCGTTGGAACGACGGAAGATTTACCGGTGCCTGCCGGATCGTGACGCGGTGGCGCACAAGTTGATCCGCGTACTTGACGAGTCGGGGGAAGACTACTTGTATCCGGAAAACTACTTTTGTGCCATTTCTCTGACACCCTCGGTGCGTCGAGCGATAGCACGAGGAACATCACCCCGTACCACTCCTTCCGTTCGTGGTCGCCGCAAGACAGCGCGGAAGCGATGATGCGGGCGGATGGCAGTTTGCCCCTGCCGGTGGTGACGGGGTAATTGATACGGGACCTCAGGGCTGGAGGAAGATTGCTTTTCAGTTGCCTGTGCCAGGTCGGTGAAATAAAATTACAGTATCGAAGCGAGTTGTACGATGCGACCGGAAGACATTTTAGAATTGCTGCGAACTCGGCCTTTCGAACCGTTCCGCCTGTACCTGCCTGACGGCGCTACCTACGAGGTTCGTCATCCGGATATGGCCATCGTCCAACGATCCAAGGTCACTGTCGCCGTTCCCGGCCCCGAAGGACCCGAAGGACCTGATGGTCCCGCTGAACGCACGGTGAACTGCGCACTCGTTCACGTCACTCGCACTGAAGTTTTGAACGGGAAGCCCTCTTCCCATTAATTGGCAGCCCCAACCGCCAGACAATTTTCTTTGGTCATGGTTTGCTGAACACCGCGTCACTTCGCCCGGCCGGCGATGTTGTCGAGGACGTTCATGAAGTTGATGTAGCTGTCGTAGGGGGATTCGTAGGGGTTGAAGTATTTGTGCACGTCGCCGTCGGCGAAGTACTTGGTACACATGTAGTAGTAATGGTCCGAGGTCAGTGCCCGACGCCAGTCATGCAATAGCTCCGGGTCCTTCTTCGCCTTGACCGCCGCTTCCAGGGCGTAGGCCTCCTGCAGGGCGTTGGACTGCATCGCGTTGCCCAGCCACGCGGACAGATCGCGCTCCGTGTCGGCCCAGCTGATCAGATGAGGACAGTCGAACTCGCCATCGGGCGAATAGGCGTCGACCACTTCTGAGGGCGTCTTGAAATTGTTCTCCGGGTTGAGGGACATCACCGCGCCGGGCAGGTGGTAGAGAAATTCGAAAATGCCGGTCTCGGTCCACTGGTGCTCGCCGAAGGTTTCGTAGTCCATGAAGAGGTTTATGACATATCCGTTGCCGTTGACCTGGTTGACCCACTCGGCGAATTTTTCGGCGGTCAGCGGCCACACCGACCAGCTCTGATTGCCGAATCGAAAGGCGATGTCGTCCGACAGGCGGTAGTTCTTGAGGAGCAGGGTGGTCGGCAGGCCGGGGGCGCGATAGATGAAGCCGGGCGAGCGATAGCCGAGGATGTGGTCGGCGCCCTCGGCGATGACGGCCTTGAAGCCCATCTGGTGCGCGGCGGCGGCAACGGCGTTGTTGTAAATCAGCTCGGTGTTGCGAAAGACGGTGCTCTTCTGGCCGAAGAGGTCAAAGATTTTCTTCTGCTGGAGGCGCACCTGCTCTTCGAACTCGGTCTTTGAATAGAGGAAGGCGAGACTGTGGTAGTAGGTCTCGGCGAGAAACTCGACGCAGCCGGTGTCATTGAGCCGCCGAAAGCTATCGAGGACTTCAGGGCAATAGGCGGCGAACTGGTCGAGCACGACGCCGGTCAGCGAGTACGAACAGCGGAAGCGGCCCTCGTGCACGCGGATCATGTCGAGGATGCACTGGTTGGCCGGCAGGTAGCACTTGGTGGCCACCTTGCGGCAGATCTCCGAGTTCTTGTAGTCGTCGAAGTAATTGTGATCGGTGTCGAAGACGGAGTAACGGCGCAGTCGATAGGGCTGGTGCACCTGGAAATAAAAGCAGACCGACGCCATCAGCGACCCCCCTTCCGTGCGGCGATGACCTGTTGATACGTGTCGACGCAGTTTTGCGCGGAGTCTCGCCAGGTGAGTTTTTGAATTTCGAAGTTGCCGTGCTCACGCAGCGTGGCCTGAAGCGGTGGGTGGCGCAGCACGGCGACGATCTTGTTGGCCATCTCGTTGATATCCCAGAAATCCACCTTCAGCACATGCGTCAGCACCTCGGACACACCGGACTGCTTGGAAATCAGCACCGGCACGTCGTGTGAAAGGGCCTCGAGCGGGGCAATGCCGAACGGCTCGCTCACGCTGGGCATGACGTAGAGGTCCGCCATTTTGAAGATACGAGCCACGTCGTCGCCGCGCAGGAATCCGGTGAACACCACCTTGTGGCCGATGCCGAGTTCGGCGGCCAGTTCGATCATGCGCTTGGCCATATCGCCGGTGCCTGCCATGACGAAGCGTACGTTTTTCTCAAGCTCAAGCACCTTGCGGGCGGCGGCGAGGAAGTACTCGGGCCCCTTTTGCATGGTGATGCGGCCGAGGAAGAGGACGATCTTTTCGTCCTTGCGGATCGCCGGCGGCAGCTCGAAGGATTGTCCGTTGTTGTCGATGGCGTTGTAAACAACGGCGACCTTGTCGGCGGGCAGGCCGTAGCGCGAGGTCACGATGCTCTTGGTGAAGAAGCTGACGGCGATGACCTTGTCGGCGGCGTGCATGCCTTCGCGTTCGATGTCGTAAATGCGCTGATTGACATGTTCGCCGCTGCGGTCGAATTCGGTCGAGTGGATGTGCACGACGAGCGGCTTGCCGAGGGCCTTGGCGACCACCATGCCGGCGGGGTAGGTCATCCAGTCGTGGGCGTGAACGACGTCAAACTGTTCGCCGCGCGCCAGAACGAGGGCGATTTCCGCGTAGCGCCAGGCCTCGGAGAACATGTCGCCGGAATACTGGCCGGGATTGAAGCCCTGCGGGCTGTTCAGGATGGACATCGGCGCGTGGGGCGATGGGCCGCCGTCGGCAGGGGCGGTTACATCGTGTGCAAGGAGCGACTGCTCGTGATGGATGATGGCATCGGTGCGCGAAGCCGGTGAGACGTAGGGCATGAGCGTGGATGGAATCGCGCGGAATTCGACGTTTTCAAAATTGGCGAGCGTGTAGGAGCGGTAGGAGGCCATGGCCAACTCGGCACTGGGGGTCTTGAGCTTCACATGCGTCGTGGCGGCGCTGGTCGAGACCGGCTGGGGGAGTACGAAGATGACGTGGTGGTCCAGCTCGCTCATGGCCTTGGTCAGACCGTAGCAGGCCGTGCCAAGCCCGCCGCTGATAAAGGGCGGGAACTCCCAACCAAGCATGAAGATGTTCATGGTTCGTTGCGCCTTCACCTGCGCGATGCCGCATGCCGGGCCGTTGAAACGGTTCACCGTGGGGAGTCGACGAGTTTCCGTGTCGTCTTCTCTCCTGCAAGCATATGGTCATGCCGCGTGGAGTCCATTCCCGGGCGGTGTTCAAGACCGTGGCGGATCGCGCCTGGATCGGCGGATTGCCGCACGTTGTCGGCGGATCATAGTCGCCTTCACGCGGATGGTTCGAGCGTTTTTTCGCACGATGATCGAGCGCGTGAAGTCATCAGCGGATACCGGCACGTTTTGCCGACGATTCCGCGAGACGGCTCACGTTCGACGCGAAACCATCACCGCTGAAGCGGACCTGGTCCATGAGTACAAGTCGCCCATGGGCCGCCGTGATCTTCGGCGAGAAAGTGGAAGCGGCAAGGGCCTGCCTGAAGCCCCGAGAGTATGGGCAGGGGGTGTTTGATTGTCAACGGCCCGTGCGGGTTAAGAATGTGTTGATAAAGCCCAACCGGGCGGGAAATTTGAACCTATCCGACGCCAAATTCGCCGGGGTCTTTGGCGAATTCCCGTGCGGTTTCGATGCGGATTTTTCCTTCGGTTACCAGTCGCCGCAGGTCGGCATCCAGCGACCACATGCCGTCTTTGCGGCCGCTCTGGATGGCGGACTCGATGCTCTCGATTTTGCCCTGTCGGATGGCACTTCGGACACCGAAGCTGGCGACGAGGACTTCGGAGGTCAGGATGCGCCGACCGCCGTCGTCGGCCGGCAGCAGGTGCTGGGCGACGACGCAACGCAGACTCATGGAAAGCTGTGTCCGTACGTCGGAATGCTGCTCCGGCGGAAAAAGGTCGATCAGGCGGGTGATGGCCCCTTTGGCATCGGTCGTGTGGAGCGTGGCGAAGATGAGGTGGCCGGTCTCGGCGGCGCTGAGGGCGAGCTGGGCTGTTTCGCGGTCGCGGATCTCTCCGACGAGGATGACATCGGGGTCCTGCCGAAGGCCGTAGCGCAGGCCGTCGTAGAAGCTGGCGACATCGGCGCCGACTTCGCGCTGGGTGACGACGCTGGCCTCGCAGGTGGGGTAAATGTACTCGATCGGCTCCTCGATGGTGATAATCCGGCAGCCGCCACGGGCGTTGATCAACTGGATCAGGGCGGCGAGGGTGGTCGTCTTGCCGCTGCCGGTGATGCCGGTGACGAGGACGAGGCCGTTCTTGAGCCGGGTGACGCGCTCGGCGAGTTCCATCGGCAGGCCCAGATCGGCGAGAGCGGGAATCTCGTCGGGGATGGCACGGAAACAGGCGCCGTAGTCGCCGCGGGCGGCGAAGACGTTCACGCGGAAGCGCGCGGTCGCGCTGCCGACAGGAAGGGAAACGGCGAAGTCGACATCGGTGCCTTCGCCGAGTCGCGGGCGAATCTCCTCCGGAGCGATGCCGCGCACCAGCTCGATGACGCTTCCGGGTGCCAGTATTGTGGCATCCGCCTGCGCCAGCTTGCCGTGCACGCGAAACATGGGCCGATGGCCGGGGATGAGATGGAGGTCGGAGGCCTCGGCGCGGGCCATGCCTTGAAGCAGATTCGTAAGATAATTATCGTTCGAAGTTTGACTCGGCATACCCGCTGCTCCGGATTCGCTTTTCATGCATGTCTTTCATCTTACACGCGAACCCCGCGCTGGTCGCGGGCGATCCGAGTCCGGATCGCACTGTTCCCCATGGGGGGACAGAGTCATCCCTCGCGCGCGCTGATCAAGGTTATTTCACGACCCCCGCCACGCGCAGCCACGATGCCCGCCGGAGAAAATTCAGGGAATTCAGCTTTGTTCAACATGCTATTATTTTTTTGACGTTTCGAGTGGCATGACTGCCGCTTCGAGCAGCCATTCCTTGTAGGGCACCCCATCCCTGGCGCAAACAGGGATCCCTGCTTTGCAGGGGATGGGGCACGCGGCGATTGGCGACAGATATGAGCAAGGGCATTAGGGCAGAGGGCGTCAGCGCAGGGGGCATAAGCTTCGAGAGCAGGAGCGTTGAGAGCATAGGCAGGATTACAGTGATCGAGTGATTCTGCACACGACGAGCAGAAGAACACTCGTTCGAATTATCCGTCGCGTGCGCTCAGGGCTCGGATTTACGCCGGCTGGTGCAGGTTGGAGTGGAGGCGTTCGAGTTCGCGGAGGTGGCGTTTGTGATCTTCGAGGTTTCGGGCAACGAGGGCATCGGCTTCGGCGTCGCCGGTGGTGCCGGTGCTTTCGTAGAGGCGGACCAGTTCGCGGGCGCCGGCGATGACCTGCGGCATGAGGTAGGAGAGCTTGAGAAAGTGATAGCCGCCCACGGCCGTCGGACATGTGCGAGGGGGCGGCGCGCCGCGGAGCTTGACGATCATCCGCTCCAGATCGCGCTCGTGGTGCTCCGTGTCGGAGAGCATTCGTCGGATGGCGGCCTGGTCGGTGGCGGATCGCCACGAGACGTACGGGCTCGCCTCGGCCAGGCGGCGGATGAGATTGCCGTACTCGGCGATCAGCAGGCGGTTCAGGATGTCAACGGCTCGATCCATAATTCGGAAACGCCAAAGTATCAAAACGCCAAAACTGGAGGAACGCCGAATCTTCTATTTGGCAACTCCTGTGCCGGAACTCCTAATCCATGTCCGCATCGTGTTGGCTTCGCTTCTGCGTCGTGGCCCCAACGAGGGTGGGGGCGGAAAATTCAGCGACGGCGGCGGAGGCCGACTTCTGCGTTACTGCGTAGAGGTCGCGTGAGCGGTTGTCGGAGAATGCTTTGAGTTTGCCTGCCCAGAGCGTGCCGGTCAGGAGGATGGCTATGCCGCAGGCGGCGACGATCAACTGACCGGCCACCGGGGCGCGGACCGGCTGGCGGCCGTCGTCCCGGAAGATCATGGCGACGGCGATGCGCGCGTAGTAATAGAGACTGATGACCGTGTTGAAGACGGCGACGAAGATCAGCCAGATGAGTTTCGCATCCCAGAGGGCGGCCAGGAGCCACCACTTCGCGAGGAAGCCGCCCATCGGCGGAAGGCCGACGAGCGAGAAGAGGCAGATGATCATCATCACGGCGAGCAGCGGGTTTCGGCGGATGAGGCCGTTGAAGGCGTCGATGGACTCGCTGCCGGTGGACCAGTAGACGAAGGCGATGCAGGCGAAGGCGCCGAGGTTCATCAGCAGGTAGACGCACAGGTAGGCCACGATGGCGCTGAAGGCCGGGTGCGCCGGGCTGAGAAGATTGGCGGCGCCATCGGCCGTGGCTGCGGGCTGCCAGATGACGGCGACGGCCATGAGCATGTAGCCGGCATGGGCGATGGAGCTGAAGGCCAGGAGGCGCTTCATGTTGGTCTGCCACAGGGCGGAGAAGTTGCCCCAGGTGCAGGTGAGGGCGGCCATGATGGCGATGGCCATGGCGACGTATTGCAGGGCCTCGACGGTCTGAAGATTCGACGAGATGACGGCGATGATTCGCAGCATCAGGCCGAGGCCGGCGGCCTTGCTGACGACGCTGAGCCACGTGGTGACTTCGATGGAGGCGCCTTCGAAGACATCCGGGCACCAGAAGTGGAACGGCACGGCGGAGACCTTGAAGGCCACGCCGACGAGCAGGGCGAACATGGAAACGCCCATGATGATGGATGGGCCTTCGATTTGAATCTTGCGGCTGATCTCGGCGAGGTCGAGGGTGTGATACTGGCCGTAGAGGAGCGAGGCGCCGTAGATCATGATGGCGCTGGTGACGGCGCCGAAGAGGACGTACTTGAGGGAGGCCTCGGCGGCGAGCTTGTTTTTCTTGCGGAAGCCGGCGAGGCCGTAGGACGGCAGCGAGGCGGCTTCGACGGCTAGGATGATCATGAGAATGTTCGTCGTGCTGACCATCAGGGCCATACCGAAGGCACTGCCGACGACAAGAACGAAGAACTCGGTGGCGTCATTTCGGCGGGCTTCGCGCTCGGGCAGGTCCGCATCCTGCCCCATGAACCACAGCCAGGTGACGCCGACGAGGAAGACGGCGAGAAGGAACATGAAGAACTTGCTGAACTGATCGACGACCAGCATCGGGGCCGCGCCTTCGGGGGCCATGCCGCCCCAGCCCGCGTCGGTTTGCGAGAAACCCTGCAGGGCGAGGTAGCCGGTTACGATCGCGCCGGTCATGGCCACGCCGCCGGCGACGCGCCAGTTTCTGCCGGCGACGAGGGCCGCCAGCAGGAGGCCGACGATCGTACCGACGAGGGCCCACAGCGGGGCGAGCTTCGCCAGCTCCTCGCTGCCGGGCATCCAGATATTCGCGAGCAGGCCATTCTCCATGTCGCGATTAACCTCCGAAAGCCAGGGACGAAGCCACCGGCTGAATCAGTTCGATGACGCGATCGATCGTGCCATTCATCAGGTTGAACGTGTACATGGGCAGGATGCCCATGAAGATCGCAAGGACGGCCATGGGGATGAGGATGGCTGTCTCGCGGGCGTCGGCATCGGGGAAGTCGGCGTATTCTTCCTTTTTCTTGCCGAGATAGACGCGCTGGATCATCCACAGAATGTACGCGGCGGTAAGCACGACGCCGAAGGCCGCGATGATCGCCATCGGGCGGGCCCACGTGAACGGGGCGCTCCATGTGCCGAGCAACACCCAGATTTCTCCGATGAACCCGCACAGACCGGGAAGGCCCAGCGAGGCGAAGAAGCCGAGCGTCGCCAGCGAACCGTATCGCGGCATGGAAAGCCACAGGCCGCCGAAGCGGTTGAGGTCGCGGTGGTGTGCCCGATCATAGATCACGCCGACGAGGAAGAAGCACATCGGGCTGGAGATGCCGTGGGCCAGGACCTGGAACATGGCTCCCTGGAAGCCCGTGGTGGTCATGATGGCGGCGCCGAGAACGACGTAGCCCATGTGGCTGATGGAGCTGTATGCAACGAGGCGCTTGAAGTCAGTCTGCGCGAGGCAGCAGAAGGCGCCGTAGATGATGTTGATGACGCCGAGTGTTGCCACAATGAAGGCCAGGGCGGCGCCGGCTTCGGGGAAGATCGGGTAGCACACGCGGAAAAAGCCGTAGGCGCCGAGCTTGAGCAGGATGCCGGCCAGGATCATGGAGATCGGCGTGGGGGCTTCGACGTGGGCGTCGGGCAACCACGTGTGGAAGGGGAAGACGGGGACCTTGATCATGAAGGCGATGAAGAGCATGACAAACATCGCCTTGCCGAAGTTCCACGAGAGGAAGGTGGTGGATTCGCTGTTGAACATCTCGTGGATGGCCGGGTTGGTGACGTATTCGATAAGACTGAAGGTGCCGGGTCCGGCGACGGCGTCGGCGCTGGTGTAGTACATGGCCAGCAGGGCGATGAGCATCAGCACGGAGCCGGCGAGGGTGTAGATAAAGAACTTGATCGCGGCGTATTCTTTCCGCGGTCCGCCCCAGACGCCGATGAGGAAATACATCGGCAGCAGCATGACCTCCCAGAAGATGTAGAAGAGGAAGAAATCCAGCGCGGCGAAGGTGCCGAGGACGCCGGTTTCGAGCAGGAGGAACAGGGCGAAGAAGCCCTTGGGTCCGCGGTTGACGCTCCAGTGCTCAAAGTTCCAGCAGGCCCATGCGGAGAGCCATGTGATGAGCGTGGTGAGGATGATGAGCGGGAAGGAGAGGCCGTCGATGCCGACGTGGTACTTGATGTTGAATCCGCCGACTTCGATCCACGGTATGGCGAACTCGAACTGCATGGTTCCGTAGCCGCCGTCCCAGGCGCGGCCGTCGAGGAAGGGGCCGAACAGGGCACACGACAGGAGGAAGACGCCGAAGGTGAAGACCCAGGTAATGGATCGGGCCATCGGCGCCGGTGCGGCGAGGACGACCACGGCGCCGATAAGCGGCAGAAAGATCAGCCAACTAAGTAAGTGTTCCACGGTCAGACTCCGAATGTTTTAACCCTGGGCCAGCGTCATGGTTCGGGTTACCAGCCAGTCGATACCGGCGGCCAGTTGATCGAAATAAAGCACGGCGAGCAGGGCCACGGCAGCCGCGCCGGCGGTGATGCAGACGTAGGTGCGGATGCGGCCGCTCTGTGGACGGCGAATCTGCGAGCCGATGTCGAGCACGGTGGCGGCCATGCCGTTGGCGACGGCATCGACGAGACCCCAGTCGCCGCGCTGAATCGGCATGTCGAGCTGTCGGCCGGAGAAGGAGCCGATCCATCGCGTGAGCAGGGCGACGCCATTGACGGCGCCGTCGATGAAAATCTTGTCGAACCCGTAGCAGACCAGGCCGAAGACGCGCGTTCCGGCGACGAGGACGCCGTCGTACACATGGTCGAAGTAGAGCTTTTGTTCGAGGGCGGTATGGATCGGGCCGAAGGTGCGTTTCAGTCGTTCGCCGATTTCCAGGCCGTTGCGGTAGATCATTACCGCGATTCCCATGCCGATGAGCCATGCGAAGCCGACGCCGTAGGCCAGCCATGCGTGGGGGTCTTTGCCTGGCGCGTGGGTGAGGGTGAGCATCGCGCCCTTGGCGGCTTCGTCAATGGAGTGTGCTTCGCCGTCAATCGCCACGATGGCGGGCGAAGTTGTGGCAACTGCCGCGGCTTCATGGATCAGCGGGCGGAAGGTGGCGAAGCTGCAATAGAAAGTGCCTGCCGCGAGGATGACCAGCGGCAGATACATCTTCCAGTTCTCGTGGGCGTGGTCGTACACGTGATGGTCGCGGGGCTTGCCGCAGAAGGTCAGCCACCAGCACCGCATCATGTAGAAGGGGGTGATGTAGGCGATGATGATCGGGAGGAAGAACATCCACTTGGGAATCGCAGGAAGCTTCGCGGCGATACGGAGCTTTTCGGGGGTACCGGTGGACTGGGCGGAATGTCGAATGTCGAATGACGAATTACGAAAGTCCGCATCGGATGCCAGCACAACATTCGACGCCGTTTTTCTTTCGTAATTCGTAATTTGTAATTTGTCATTTCTCGAAGCGTGTTCGCCTGCGTCGTCTGCGGCGGCGTCTGTCTCTTTGAGCGCCGGAAGGTTGAAGGTTCGTTCGTAGGCGACGGCGAGGATTTCGTCCTTGCTGAAGTAGCCGCCGAGGCCGAGGTGCATACCGGGGATGCCGAAGCCGGCGATGGCGAGGACGCCGATGAAGAAGGTCCAGCAGGTGACCGGCATTTTCTTTCGGAGGCCGCCCATTTTGCGGATGTCCTGCTCGTGATGGCAGCCCTCGATGACCTGACCGCTGCCGAGGAAGAGCATGGCCTTGAAGAAGGCGTGGGTCATCAGGTGGAAGAGGGCGGCAACCCAGGCGCCGACGCCGAGGCCGAAGATCATGTAGCCGAGTTGCGAAAGCGTGGAGTACGCGAGGACTTTCTTGATATCGGTCTGCACGATGGCGATCAGGGCGGTGATCGTCAGGGTGATGCAGCCGATGACGGCGATGAAGAACTGGGCTTCGGGCGTGAGCAAACGGAACACGCGGGCGACGAGATAGACACCGGCGGCGACCATCGTGGCGGCATGGATGAGGGCGCTGACGGGCGTGGGGCCGGCCATGGCGTCGGGCAGCCACACGTGCAGCGGGAACTGGGCGGACTTGCCGACCGCGCCGCAGAAGAGGCCGATGCCCATCAACGTGGCGAGCGAGAAGCCGAGCAGTGTGAACTGGGACTCGAAGATGCCGGCGCCGGCGTTGAACTGCTCGGCGAATCGTTGCGCGGCCAGGTCCAGATCGAACGTGCCCAGGTACAGGACAACGAGCGCCAGGCCGAGGATGAAGCCGAAGTCGCCGACGCGGTTGGTGATGAAGGCCTTCATGGCGGCGTCGGAGGCGTACTTGCGGTCGAAGTAGAAGCCGATGAGCAGGTAGGAGCAGAGGCCGACCAGCTCCCAGAAGATAAACAGGAAAAGGAGACTGCTGGAGATGACCAGGCCGAGCATACTGAAGCAGAAGAGCGACAGGTAGGTGAAGAAGCGGTGGTACTTGGAGGCGCCGTCCACCTCGTCGCTGTGGCCTTCCATGTAGCCGATGCTGAAGAAGTGAATCCAGAAGGCGATGAAGGTGACCATGAAGTACATGATCACGGTGAGGGAGTCGAGTTTGACGCCGACCTTGATGGCGATGTCGCCGAAGTCGGCCCAGTGGAACTGATTTGTGGCGGCCTGCACGGCCAAGGCATCGCGTTCGTCGGGCGACTTATCCAGCCAGCCGACGAGGACATAGGTGGAAAGCGCACAACTGAGGCCGATCGCCAGCAATGCGACGTACGCCGACCGGGGCTTGCCGAGCTTGTGCCCGACAAAGGCCAGGAGGGTGAAGCTGATCAGCGGGATCAGGACGCCGAGAGCCAGTGCGTTTGTGTATTCCATTGCTGTCTGTTCTGCCCTGCCGCCGGAACGCATTGGGCGGCGTCGTCGTTATCCGCGTAGTTCGTCACCTCGGTCCACGTCGATCGTGGCCAGGGTGTTGTAGAAGTTCATGAAAATGGCGATGCCGATGGCCGCCTCCGCCGCCGCCAGAAGGATGATGAAGACGGCGACGATGTGCCCATCGCCTGCGCCGGTTTGATATCGGGAGAAGGCGACGAGGTTGATATTCGCGGCGTTGAGCACGAGCTCGACGCCAATGAGGATTCCGATGGCGTTTCGCTTGGTGACCATGCAGAGTACGCCCAGCGAAAAGACCAGGGCGGAGAGGACCATGTAGTGATTAAGGCCTACTTCGAGCATGCTTCCACTTACTTCTCCGGCCTTGCCAGGTACGCCGCGCCGATCATCACCACGAGCAGGATCACGCTGGCCGCTTCGAAGGGCACGAGGTAATCCGTCAGCAGCATGTTGCCTACGTCCGCGACCTTTGGCGACTCCGCAAGGGCGCCGGACGGCCGCGACCAGTCCGCGTTGAGCATGAGCGAACACATTCCGAATGCGAGGAGGAGCGACACCGCGACGCCCATGGCGACCTGGCCGCGCGAGGGCGAAAACTGTGCCCAGGGGCTTTTGCTGGTGAGCATGACGCCGAAGACGATCAGGATGAGGGTGCCGCCGGCGTAGACAATTAGCTGGATGACCGCGAGCAGATTGGCGTGAAGCAGGAAGTAGAGTGCCGCCACGCCGCCGAGGGCGCCGAGCAGGCACGTCGCCGCGCGGACGATGTTGTTTGAAATCACGATGCCGAGCGCACTGGCCAGCACGATGGCAGCGAAGATGTAGAATGCGAAGGATTCGATCATCTGAAACGCCAACAAGTCGAAACGTTCAAAAAGCCAAGACTTCTGGAATCAAGCGCCTGGTAAATGGTCCACGGCGAGCGTGCCGACCAGCCGGCGACGATTGATGTAGCCGAAGGTCGCGATGGACAACATACCCACCACCAGGGCGTAGCCGATTATCAACAAGACCACATGGAAGACGCTATCGAGCGTCTGCGCCCAGCTCAGGTCCAGGTGCTTCGTCGCCAGAATCCAGAGGGTGTTGCCCAGCAGGACCACCATGGTCAGCGGCAGGAGCACCTGTACGCAGCCGTAGAGCACCTGATCGATGCGAATCCGCGGGAGCGTCCAGCGGACCCACAATTGCACGTAATACAGGAACGCGGCCTTGAGCACGAACAGGATCGGGCCTTCAAAGAACAGGCCGCGAATCAGTTGTGCGATGAAGCCGCTGCCTTCGGGCGCCCATTGCGGAGGGAAGGGCGACTTCCATCCGCCGAGGAAGAGGATCACGCCGAGGCCGCTGACGATGAACATGGCTGCGTATTCGCCGAAGAAGAAGAGCGACCAGCGGAAGCCGCTGTATTCGGTATGGAAGCCGGCGACCAGTTCTGATTCGCTTTCGGGCAGGTCGAACGGTGCGCGCTTGCACGAGGCGAGTGCGGCGACGTAATAACAGAAGAAGGCGACGAAGCAGAACGGGTTGTGGAAGATCAGCCAGCTATGGAAGCCGTTGGCCTGGGCGTCGGCGATGGCGGTGAGCTGAAGCGAGCCGACGGTCATGACCGGGATGAGCAAGCTCATTCCCAGTGGGATCTCGTAGGAGACCATCTGGCAGGCCTCACGCATGGCGCCATAGACGGACCATTTGTTGTTGCTTGCCCAGCCGGCGAGGATGACGCCGATTACCTCGATGCCGAGCATGGCGAGGATGAAGAGCAGGGCGACGTCGAGATCGCGGAAGACGTAGGCCCCTGCGAAGGGCAGGGCGATGAACGCGCAGATGGCCGGGACGAACGTCAGATAGGGTGCGAGGCGGAAGAGGATGCGGTCGCCGTCGGGCGGGATGAAGTCTTCTTTGAGGATGAGCTTGAGGCCGTCGGCGGGGCTTTGGAGCCAGCCGTGCCAGCGGCCGACGCGCATGGGGCCGAGGCGCGACTGGATGCGGGCGGCGACCTTGCGCTCCCACCAGATGCCGAAGACCGGGACGATGCTGATAAAGCCGATGATGCCGGCCATGGCGACGAGATCGCGGACGAGATCGAACTGGAGCGGCCAGAGGACATAAGCTGCGAGCGGCACGGGCAGCACGTTTTTGATTTCAGAGAAAATCTCGCGGACGGTCAGCGAGGCGGTGAGGCCGATGCCGGGAATCTGGGTGGTCGCTTCGTTTGTACCGACGGGGGCGGCGAGCATTTGCCGGGTGAAATCGAAGAGCCATGCATGTGCCCAAACGAGTAAGCAGACAGCGACCACGCCGCCGCAGAAGAGCACAAAGGCCACCCATGGAAACCGCAGGAAGGCGCCGATCTGTCGAAAGAGAATGACCGCGAGGCCGCCGAGCAGGCAGGCGGCGAAGCCGGCCACGGGACCGAGCACACCGAGCAGCACGACAGGAATCTTCCAGTCTTCGATGCGATTGGCGGCGCCGAGATCAAAGAGTTTGTAGAGCGCGCCGGCTACGACAAGCTGAAGGATGGCGAGTCCCAGGAGCAGCTTGATCGCCTGCGCACGGTAGGCGCGGAGTTTCTCGGGGTCTTTCGGTGTCCAGGGAAGCGTTATCTGAGCCAAACTACGGCCCTCCCGGCCGAACATTTCCCAACTTCACCCCCGCACAGGGGACTAGGTTTATAGCAGTTAGGCGGTGGATTGCAAAGGGGCGGGCGGAATCTGAAAACCGGGCTGTTTCGCGGGTCCAATTGGTGTGCCCGGCGGGGGTTATGCGCGTCTGCAGCGGATGCGTCGAGCGGCTCGAATACTATCGATCCACTTCGCCCATGACGACGTCGATGCTGCCGACATGCGGTTGCCGTTGGAAGGTAGCCATGATCGCTACACCAGAGACCAATCCTCAACGCTCAGCCCGCTCACGTTGCGAAAGTCGGGATCGCTCGACACAACCGTGAGGCCGTGTGTCATAGCTGTCGCCGCAATCCAGATGTCATTTGTTTCAATGGGCCTTCCATCGCGTCGAAGCTGGGCGACGATGGATGCGAATCGTTCGGCGACTTCGGAGTCAATATGGAGTATGTCTGTCGCTTCCGTGACAACTTGTTCGTACAGGTGCAGAAGCTCGGCCTGACGCTTACCTGAAGACGTCTGGAGAACACCGGCAAGCAGTTCACCCTGAGCCACGACCGGCATGAATATGACGGCATCATGCAGAAGCGATCTTATTTTATTCACCACAGCTACATGGCCGCGCTGAAGCTAACTCCAGTGATTCGTATCGAAGAGATATCTCATGAAGGGTCGGCCCAGAGGGATGGATCAACCTGGCGGAGGCCCTGGGCTGCCTTGAGGATCGTCTCCGCCTCCTGGTCCGAGAGCGTGCCGACGAGTTTCAGTAGACGCTCAGGATCGCCGCGCCGATGACCGTTTTCAGGGTGTACGCTGACCCTTACCCGAGTGCCGTCGCTCAGGGGCAATGATTGATCCAGGTCGATTCGATTGCCATGTGCCGTGCCGATGAAGTCCATGGTTCCTCACCTGATGACCGACACATTATAGCACGATTGGGTTCGTCATCGAAGGCCGCCGCGTCGAGCGGCTCGAATACTATCGGTCCACTTCGCCCATGACGACGTCGATGCTGCCGACGATGGCGGCGATGTCGGCCAGCAGGCAGTTCGTGCCGATGTGTGTCAGGACGGACAGGTTGCAGAACGATGGCCCGCGGGCTTTTACTCTTGCGGGGATGGTTGAGCCGTTGCCCTGGATGTAGAAGCCGAGCTGGCCGCGGGGGTTTTCGAGTTCGTAGTAAATCTCATCGGCGGGCAGCTTGAGTGTCTTGCCGCGTTTGTCGTAGGCATCGCCGGGGGCGTCGGGCAAACGGGCGAGGGCTTGGCGAAGGATGCGGACGGACTGCTTCATCTCGAGGATGCGGACGTAGTAACGATCCCAGCAATCACCGAGGGCGCCCCGGCTGCCGTCGCCGATGGGTACATCAAAATCGAACTCGTCGTAGCCCAGATCGTTCTGCACCTTGCGAAGGTCCCAGCGGATGCCGCTGCCGCGGAGGACCGGGCCGGTGAGACCGAAGCCGATGGCGTCTTCGGGGGTGATGACGCCGACGTTGGCTGTTCGCTTGATGAAGATGTGGTTGTAGGAGAGCAGGTTGTTGTATTCGTCGATCTTCGGCTCGAAGTAGTCGAGGAACTCGGTGCAGACGTCGATCCATCGCTCGGGCAGGTCGGCCGTCACGCCGCCGACGGTGATGTAGCTATAAGTGAGCCGGGCGCCGCAGGCCGCTTCGAAGAGGTCGAGGATCATTTCGCGCTCGCGGAAGGCGTAGAGAAACGGCGTGAAGGCGCCCATGTCGAGGCCGTAGGTGCCCATGGAGACGAGGTGCGAGGCGATGCGGTTCAGCTCGGCGAAGACGACACGGATCAGCTGGGCTTTTTTGGAAAGCTCCATGCCGGCGAGCTTTTCGGCGGCGAGGGCGTAGGCGAGGTTATCGTTCATCCCTGCGAGATAGTCCATGCGATCGGTGTAGGGGATGTATTGATAGGGGGCGACGTTTTCGCCGATCTTCTCGGCGCAGCGGTGGAGGTAGCCGATGTGCGGCACGGCTTCGAGGACCATTTCGCCGTCGGTGCGCAGGACGACGCGCAGCACGCCGTGCGTTGCCGGATGCTGCGGCCCCATGTTGACCAGCATTTCCTCGGTCTGGAGGTCTTCGAGCTTGATCTGATCGGCGTTCAGATCGGCGTTGATATCGGGACGGGTTTCGAGAACAAGTTCGGTCACTGTTGCTTCCTCGCTCGCTGTTGCTAATGCACCGGTCGCGTCTGGCCGTATTCCGTGACCGCCGGAATGCCCTGGTACTCCATCGGAAAGGCGTAGTCCTTTCGCAGGGGGTGGCCTTCCCAGTCGTCGGGGCAGAGAATCCTGCGCGGGTGCGGGCCTTCCGTACCTACCACGGAATCGGGATGGCCGTCGAAGATGATGCCCATCAGGTCGTAGGCCTCGCGCTCGTGCCAGTCGGCGGCGCTCCAGATGCCGGCGACGGACGGAATGTGTGGATTTTCGCGCGGTACGCGCACATGGATGCTGATTGCGTGTCGCCGCGTCCACAGGCCGCTGCTGCCTGTCGTGCCGTCGAGGGAATCGAGATCGTACACGGCGATGAACTGGTCGTCTTCCAGCATGTCCACGCTGGAGATACAGCGGAGCATGTTGAACCGGAGGCGCGGGTCGTCGCGCAGAAATACGGCTACGTCGGGCCACGCGTCGGGCTTGACTTCGATACGCGGGTGCGCGGTTTGAAACTCGGCCTTGACGATCCGATCGCCGAAGGATGCTCTGAGAATGTCTGAGATCTGTTCAGGCGTCATGGTGATAAATTTCGAATTACAAATTACATATTGCAGATTTCAAATTACGAAAGAATATAACGGTCGATCCGGTTTCTTCGCAAAATCGGTTTAGCAACTCGATTCATCGCCAACGCTATGCAGAAGCCGCCGCGGGTGCTCTCAAAGCTTCGTCCTTGGCTACGAGCCAGCGGTCTTTGGCGATGGACTGATTTCTGATCTTGTCCTGGAGGCGCATCAGGCCTTCGAGGAGGGCCTCGGGCCGCGGCGGGCAACCGGGCACATAGACATCCACGGGTACGACGAGGTCCACGCCTTTTACTACGTGATAGCCATGCTTGAAGTAGGGGCCGCCGCCGATGGTGCAGGCGCCCATGGCGATGACGTACTTCGGCTCGGGCATCTGGTTGTAAAGGCGCTTGACGCGGCTGGCCATTTTGAAGGTGACGGTGCCGGCGACGATCATCAGGTCGGCCTGTCGCGGCGTGGCACGGAAGGCACCAGCACCGAAGCGGTCAATGTCGAAGCGGCTGGCGCCGACGGCCATCATCTCGATGGCGCAGCAGGCCAGGCCGAAGGTCATCGGCCAGACGCTCGACCGTCGCCCCCAGTTGATCGCCCAGTCGAGCGACGTGACGATCAGGCCTTCTTCGAATCTGTTTTCGATCCAGCTCATGCGATTAACTCCATTGGCGCGCGGCGCGACCCAATGCGTCGTCTCGGCGAACCGAGGTCGGCCGGTCCTGCATTCCCGTGGCGCGGACCCAGTCGAGGTAGCCGAAGCGCCAGAGATAAAGGAAACCCACTACGATCACGCCGAAGAAGAAGAGCATGTCCCACAGGGCGGGAACGCCTGCTTCGGCGTAGACGACCGCCCACGGATAGAAGAGGGCGATTTCGATGTCGAAAATCAGAAAGACCAGTGCGACCACGTAGAATCGCAGGTCGAACTGTACCCAGCCGGGGCCGATCGCCGGTTCGCCGCATTCGTAGGCGACTCCTTTTTCCGGGTGGGCCAGTCGTGTGCGGACGAGGCCGCCGATGAGCAGGGCACCCAGCGACATGGCAATGCCGGCGACGGTGAAGAGGAGCAGTCCGATGACGAGGTCCTGTCCGGATGGCATTTGAAGCGTAACTCCTTTCGGGCCGGACGAGCCGGCACGACGCTGTCTCGCGGATGGCTGTACCTACTTGGCCGCGGCATCTTCCTTTGCCGGGGCTTCTTTCTTTGTTGCCGAGGATGGCTCGAGGGCCTTGAGCATCTCATCGCGTACCGGCTGGGCTCGTTCTTCCCATCGCGATTTTTTCTCCGCGGCCCACCTGGGCAGGTCGGGCTGCTGCATCCAGAAGGGTTCGGGCGTTTGCTTACCTTCGCGTGCCAGGTCCGTGAACTCGACGACCATGTCCTCGCGCGTGTAGGCGGAGAGGTCGTGGTTGTCGCCCATGTGGATGCAGTCCGTCGGGCACGGGTCGCAGCACAATGCACAGAACATGCACTTGGAGTAGTCAATCGCGTAGCGCGTCAACGCTCCGCCGACGGCGACGCCGGTTTCCTTGTCGATTTTTCGCGGGCCGCCCTTTTCGATGTAGATGCAGTCCACCGGGCAGGCCTTGGCGCACTGGTCGCAGGCGATGCACTTTTCGGCCTCGAACCAGTGGAAGCCCCGGTAGCGCGGCTGAATCGGCGGGGCCACGTCAGGGTATTGCACCGTTACCGTTCGGGCGAAGCAGTACTTGAGCGTGATCCGCATGCCGATGGCGATGGTGCGGACGGTGTCGTAGATATTACGAAAGTAGGCGCGGGCTCCGCCGCGATTGTCCGTGAGTGCCGAGGATACCGGTGCCACCATGTTCTTGTTCCCCTCGTGGGTACGCGTTTGTTGGTGAGTCGCGGGAATCTACCCGAACGTGAGGATTATAGCAAAACGCCCCTAACCTGCCAAAAGCACACGACTTCAGGAAATTGCCGGCGCCCGGCCTGTTCGAGGCATGTGCCGAAGTTTCGGCCCGGTTTCGGTCAAATATATTGTGTGGCCCCCGGCGTTTTGCCCTAAGATGGTAGCTGTATGGGTTGGAGGCATCGTTAGAACCAGGTGGGGCGGTTTCCATTCTCATGGCCAGCACGGTTGTTCGAGCGCTGACTTGTCTCTTCCTGCTCTGCGGGGCGTCCTTCGCGGTTGAAGCACCATCTACTAACAAGCCGTACCCGCCGAAGTTGGGCGAAGCGCACCCGCCGCTGGCGCTCTGGAATCTTGAACACAGCGACCACCTTTCCGTGACGCACTTTCGCGGGAAGAAGGTCCTGATCATCTACTTCGCCTCCTGGTCGAAGGAGTGCCGCGAGATGCTCCCAGCGTGGTACGAAACGCTTCACGACGCCGTCGAATCCGGCGACCTCGTCCTTCTCGGAGTCGCCGTTGAACAGCATCCAGACCGCGCGCGACTCTTCGCCCAGTGGAAGAAACTCAACGGCGCCATGATGCAGGACCCGGTCAACTACATGCGACTGGAGAAGCTGCCGCTGATCGTCGGTATCGACGAAAACGGTTATGTGCGGGTTGTCGATCCCGATCTCAAGACGGTTCGCAAACGCTTCCTTGCCCGTAAGTATCCCGGCGAGCCGGCGTTGATCCCTGAGAACACGGAGGAGCCGCCCAATACGCTTGTCACGCGGCGCTACGCGCGCGAGGCGGAGTCCCCCGGTTTTTACATCGAGCATGGCGACGCCGTCGCGATTGCCGGCTTGTCGCCGGTGTTCGCGGAAGCGATCGAAGCGTACGGCAAGGCCATTGCGAGCGACCGTCGGCTGGCCGATGCGTACTTCGGGCTGGGGGTGGTTCATCGCATGCGTTTCGAGAGCGAACATCGCGAGCCGGGAGACTTTCAGGCGGCGGTCGATGCGTGGGCTCGCGCTGCGAAGCTCGCGCCGACGAACGAGATTTATCAGCGCAGGATTCAGTCATACGCACCGCCGATGGAATCGCCATATCCGCTCTTTGACTGGGTCGCCACGGCGCGCAAGGAGATTGCCGCGACGGGTGACACGCCGGTGGCTCTGTCCGTGGAGCCGATGGGCGCCGAGTTGGGCGACGCTTCGGGGCGTCGCGGCGATGCGCCGCCGACACCTTCCGACAAGGACGACGGCTCGGCCCACGAAGACAAGGCCCGCCGGGTTCAGATTGAACAGACGATTGTCGAGTCGCTGGAGAAGGATCGATCGCACATTCGGCAGGTGCACCTTTCTTTTGTGCTCGATCCGGATCGTTCGGCCCGGTGGGGTCAGGAATCGAAACCGCTGCGCGTCTGGCTGAGGAAGCCGGCGGGGGCGGAGGTTTCGCAGCGCTATTTTGAATGCGCCGGTTCTTCGGCGGCTGATGACGACCTGCCACGGACGATTTGCTTCACGGTTTCGCTTGCGGAAGGCGCGAGGAAGAACGTGACGATCCGTGGCCACGCGATTTATCAACTGGTCGATGGAGGCGAGGCGTCGGAACCGCTGCGGCAGGATTTCGAGATCAAGCTGCGGCGATAGGCATCTCTGCGGAAGCGGCTGTGCGCCGTTTGCATCGGGCTAATTTTCATTCGGCTCACTTGGGCTCGCCGGTCGGTTACGCAGCTCAGGATTGAGGAGCGTCCATCCGCGGTCAAGGCACTTGTACTTTTGTTGTGGGCCGTCCCACCAGTTGATATCGCCGCCGTCGTCCCGGCGGTTCTCGTCGATCGACCAGACCTTCGCCCCATCTGGCGTAACCGCGTAACGCAGCGGCTGCTTGTCGAAGGGGTCAAGCGGAACCACCTGCAAGTATTTCGGAACCAGCTCATCCAGCGATTCCGGCCATCGGCCGGACGCCAGCCGAAAACGCTCACACGCCAACGCGGCCTGCATTACTCGGGCACTCGCCGCGTGACGCGCCCAGAGGAAGTATGCGCGGTCATAACTCGGCAGCAGCATTCGAGCGATAATGATGTACGGCGGCTGTGCGTTCACCATCACGCCTACGGCGGCGATGCGATCGAGCGTCTCGAAGTCGGGCTGGTCGATTGCATCGATCGCCAGGGTCGTTGCGTCGAGACCGAAGATGATTTCCTCGACCGGCAGGATCGGCAGGTATGCCCATGCATTCATGCCCCCGGCCGCGGGTCCGCCGGCGACGCCCGCAAGACCCGCCACCAACTTGTTCGCTCGCATCCACTGCATGGTATCGAGAAACACGATCCGCTCCCCCATCATGGCCTCCTTGAGATTGACGGCAGTCTCCAGTCGCTGCGCCTCGCGATGGAGCGCCGCCAGGAGGGGCTCATCGAGGATGTCCAGGTTGACGAAGCGCTCGCTCGCTTCGACGACCATTGCATACATGGCCATGTTCAAGAGGTATGAGATCAGAAACGGTTGATTACGAAGTATGTCTCCCGCTCGGCTGACGTCCAGCAGCTTATCGACGGCCTCCCCGCCCCGGCCCTCGTGCGCACTGAGTGTGGCATCGACCATCATGATTCTTCCGATGTACCTCACTTCGCTTAGTTCAGGCAGGATTACTCTTATTGCAGGGGCAACAAGATTGGGCTGCACATGGCCTTGCAGGGTCCGAACCGCCGTACGCACCTGTTCCAAGTCCGGCTGGACGATGGACATGAGCTGCTGCATCGCGTCTAGCAGGTCGTCGCGGAGTCGTTCTCCCAGCGTCGGCAATCTGGCGGTTCCCCAGTATGGAACCAAAGGGCCAATCGGCGGGTAGGCGATCTGAGTCAACTGGCCATGGTGCCAACTGAGGACCGTCGCCGCGTTTTCTTCATCGGGAATCTTGGGTATTCGCGCTTCGAGGTCCTCGATGGTTACCGGCTCGCCTTTGGCGCGGATGGCGGCGATGCGCCGTTGGAGGCGGCCCTCCGCGGCACGGTGAAAAAGCAGCGTGAGGCCGATCATGAGAAGCACGGCGGCGACCGTGAGCGACGTCTTCGGGTGGAGGATGATCCACGCGAGGATGCCTCTGCGTTCCTTTGTGTTGGGCGGGGAAACGGACATGAATCGCTCCTGCCCCCCTGACAGCCCTGGTGTGTGCTAGCCGGACCCTGCAGCGCTGCCCGCGATGGGTGGCGCCGCGGCATTGAATTATACCCGCTCCACGAGTCTGTGTCAGATTACTTTGACGGCGTCGGTTGGTGTTTTTCGACAAGCATCCGCCAGCCGGGGGTGTCGGTCAGGTCGGCGAAGGCGGGGTGGCGTTCGGCCTGATCGAGCAGGTCGGGCTTGAGCGAAACGGCCGCGTCGAGGTGGGAGAGTGCCTCGCCTGAGGCACCCTTGAACGCCAGCGCGCCGGCGAGGGTGAATTGGGCATCGGCCAGCGAGGCGGCGTCTTTGTCGTCGTCCACAGTTGGTGTTTCGCCGTTGCCCGCGAGGGGTGACGCTGCGGGAGGGGACGCGCTGCCTTTTACGAAGAGCATTTCCCGGATGCGGACGACTTCGCGCAGTTTTTCGATGGCTTCGTCGAGTCGGCCGACGGTCAGCAGGGCGACGGACCAGTTCTGGATGCCGTCGAGGTCGGTGGGGTTGAGTTCGTAGAGTCGCTCGTAATGTTCCAGTGAATCGCCGGCGCGGCCGGTTCGCAGCAGGGCGTTCGCCAGGTTTTTACGCACCTCGGTCCACGACGGCTGCCGCTCCAGACAGATTTTGTAGGGCTCGATCGCTTTTTCGTAGTCTCCGATGTGCGTGTAGGCGAGGCCGAGGAAGAGAAACCCGTCGGGATCGTACGCGGGCAGCATGAGCCCTTGTTGAATCAGGTTGATTCCTTCCTGCACGTGGCCGCGAAGGATGAGGACGTGTCCGAGCCGGTAGTAGGCGTTTGAATAGTCCGGGTCGACATCGAGGGCTGCGCGATACGCGTCGACGGCCTGATTGAGATACTCCTCGGCTTTCGCAGCGGAAGCGTCGTCTTCCTTCGCGGCGAGCTTGTGGTATTCGCTCAGATACGCGTTGCCCATTCCATAATGAGACTCGGGCGCATCGGGAAACCTTGCGAGGACGGCGCCGTAATGGGTTCGGCTGTTCTGCCAGACCGCTTGTTGCCGGATGGTCTGCACGGCGAATAGTGCCACGATGATAGCACTGGCGGCAGCCGTGAGTCGCAGGCGTCGATTTGCCGTTGCGGGGTCGGCGTAACTGACGTGCCACGCGCGAAGGCCCTCGGCGAGCAGGATAATCAGGGCGATCATCGGGGTGTAGGCGAAACGGTCCGCGGCGATCGCCCCCATGAAGCGCACGGGCGTGAGTGTCGAGCCGATGAGCAGCAGGAAGGCGGCGAGCATGGTCCAGATCGGAAGGCGCCGCTTCAGGATTGCCCAGATGGCGATGGCCGAGAGGGTGATTGTGCCGATCGCGCCCGCCAGAAACGGCGGCGAGCGGAGGAGGACGCCTGCCTCATCCGGCATGACGTAGATCGGGCACAGTCGTATCGGCACGACGAACTTGGCGATGTAGAAGACGAGATTGTGAGCGGCTACCAGCAGGGTGACGCTCAGCGGGCGATGGCCTTCCGTGCCGGACAAGTCGACGGTTGATGTCTGGGACTTGTAAGCGATCCAGCCGGTGATGACGGCGATCACCATCAGCGGCACTTTCTCGACGATTGCATTTCGGGAGAAGCGACGGAGCGGCCAGATGTCGAGCAGTAGCAGTACGAGCGGGAGGAAGATGCCCGTGGGTTTGGACAGGACACTTGCGAGAAATGCCAGGCAGGCGGCAGCGTGCCATGCGGTTCGGCCGGTTCGCGCCGCCCGCTCATGGGTCAGGATCATGATCAGGGCGAAGAAGGTGGCGAGGAGTGCTTTTCGCTGGCTGACCCAGGCGACGACTTCGACGTTCAGCGGATGCGCGGCGAAGAGGAGTCCGCCGATCACCGCGATAAGCCCGCTCCGGGTGAACAGGTAAAGGACCAGGAAAACGAGTGAGGCGTTGAGCCCGTGGAGGAGGATGTTGGTGAAGTGATAAACGAAGGGATCGACTTCGTGGCTGTAGCCGCCGGAGAGTCGGCCTTCGACGGCGCGATCGAGCATCAGAGAGGCCATCGTCAGCGGCTGGTAGTAGCCGAGCACGGTGGACGGCAGGTAGGTTTCTGAGAAGACTCGGCCGACTTTCGCCCATGTCGGGTACAGGACATAAGGATTGCGAGTGACATATTGCGAGTCATCGAGGGTGAGCAGTTCGTTTTGAAAACTCGGCAGGTAGAGCGCCATCGCCGAGAGAAAGACGAGGAGACCCAGGGTGAACGGGCTGGGCGTTCTTCTTTCCGGGAGGGTCGATGGTGGTTCGCTTGCTGCCGCCGTCATCTTCCGGGGTCCTTCGCGGTTTCATGTGAGATCCGGCGAACAGGGCTCGTGTCGGCCGGCTCGTCGGGTTGTTACGCCCGATTTTTTTGTAGAATTCGCAGGGCTGCCGTATGCCTAAGTGATTCCTGCCAATAGCTCTAACGCAAGGACGGTTATCGGAATACCCTCACGGTAAGGTCTGCACTATAATGCGAACTTGATCGAACGCCTTACCCTCGACAGCCCCATCGTCTTGAGGACGTCAGGAACGTATAATAGTTGAAAGCGGCAGGGGGGCCGAAGGCGCGAACGACGTCTGGTACCGCGGTCACCGGCGTGTTTTGCGGTCTCTAGCGACGGAGTTTTCCCGGGCGGATGATGTCCGAAAATAGACCATGCTTTCATATTGCAAAGCAAGAAAACAACTGCCGGATGGCTACAAAGCCGATTTTTCCAGGAACTTTCCACGATTGAACAGGGTAAGCAAAGCGTACGACGGTGCCGATAGACCCAACGAGGGAGCATGCGGTCGCCTCGCGGAACGCATTCAAGGAAGATTGATGCGACAAAACTTCTCATATCTCGTCTTACTGGCGGGGCTCGGCCTCGGGTTGTCCTCGGGGTGCGCTGTTCCGCAGCCGCGGGGCCAGGGGCTTTATCAATATGTCAAAGAGCCGACGACCGGCGCGGGGTATCACCTCTATCTGCCTGTGGACTACGTCAAGAACAACGGTCGCCATCCCCACGCGAATATGAAGAAGTGGCCGCTGGTGATGACTTTCCACGGCATGAAGCCGTACGACAACGCGCTTCCGCAGGAGCGGGAGTGGGAGAAAGAGGCGGACTTCTACGGCTACATCGTCTGCGCGCCCGAGCTGCACACGAGCGATTCGTTCATGGAGTATCCGCTTACGAAGGAACACAGTTACGTACTTGATGACAAGCGAAACGTGTTGGCCATCATGGATCATGTCTATGCGACGACCCTGGCCGATCCGAAGAAGGTGCTCTCGACGAGCTGGTCGTGCGGCGGCTACTTGGCGCACTATTTCCCGAACCGGTTTCCGGAACGATTTACCTGTATCGCGACCCGGTTGTCGAACTTCTCCGCGCCGCTGCTGATCGAGGAGACGGTGCCTCGGTATCGCGATCGTGTCGGCGTGGCGATTTTCATCGGCGACGGCGATTTCCCCAAATGCAAGAGCGAGAGCGAGGAGGCCGTCGCATGGTACACCGCGCGCGGTTTTCGCGTTCGCGGCCGGATGATCGACAACATGGGCCACAGCCGCATTCCACAGACGGCGGCTGCTTTCTTTGCGGAATCCATCGGTCTTGAGCCGCTGCATCCTGTCGAGGCCGCGGCGACCATCGCCCAGGTTCAGATGACGGAATATGCCCCGCCGCCGCAGATGACCGCTCGGTTTTCGCCGCCGGCAGGCACTGCCCTTGCCAGCGCACAGCCGGTTGGTTCGTCGCGCAACACACCGGCGCGATCGAGTCCGGCCACCGGCAGCCCCGCGCGCGGACAGGCCGCTAGACAGGCCGCGGTTCCGCCGACGGCAACGGCGATCCGTCCGACGGTCGGCTATGCAAACAACAGCGCGGGGCGACGATATCCCGCCAACGCTTCGCCTTCGTACGACCCGATGCCGAGAACGGTCGAACCGCCGCCCGACGCAGCCCCGACGCAGTTGGCATCAGCGGATCATCCCCGCGGCGGCAACTGGCTTGAGCCGACGGACAAGCCGTCCGCTGCCACAATCAGGACCCCTGAACCCAAGGCGACTGAAACGAAGGTGACCGAGCCGAAGCGCGCAGCGACCAAGGATCGCCCCACGCGATCAGAGCCGGTTAAGCCGCCGCAGAGTGTGGATACGCGGATTGCTGCCGCGGAAACATCACGCGACAAGGCAACGCCGGCGCGCGAGACCGCTGTGGCCGGCCGTGGGCCGTCGCCCGTGAAGAGCGAGCCGGTGGCAACCAGGACGGAGTCGGCCGCGACGCCGCGGACGAATCGGGCGTTTACGCCGGGCGACGCGGGCAGGCAGTATGGTCCGGTTCCATCCAGCGGATCGCCTGCGAGCGCGAGCAATTCGGTGATCGCTCGATTGCCGAATGAATCGCCGACGAAACTCGCGTCCGGCTCGGATGTTCGCACGCTGACCGAGGTGGGTGGTGCGGTGGATCGTCGTCCGACGGATCGAGTTCGCCGCGTGAACATCAAGCTTGGCGGGCCGGCGATCGGGACTACGCCGCATTATCTGAGGTATGAAGTCGATCTGCCGCGCGAGGTGATCGCCGGTTCGGACTTCCTCTGGATGGACAACGGCGTCTGGATCGGTGACGAGGCCCGCGGCGTGAAGATTCTCGAGACGCCGGGCATGCATCGCATCTCCGTTCTCGTTGTGACGGCGGATAACATCGAGTATCGCGGCAGCGCCACGGTTCATGTGCTTGATCGCGGTCCCACGGCTGCGGCGGCAAACTGAAGCCGGCGGTGCTGCCTGGGCTCCGATTTCCGCCTTCAATCTACTTGCAGTATCATTCACCCAGCGTCGCGGCTTATCGAAATCCGCCGCGCGGGAGTGATGCCATGACCGAGTCCGCCGCACCCATCGATACCATTACCTTTGACGACTTTGCAAAGATCGACCTGCGCGTGGCCCGCGTGCTGGAGGCCAGGCCGCACCCGAACGCCGACAAGTTGCTCGTTCTGCAAATCGATCTTGGCGACGAGCAGAGACAGATCGTCGCGGGCCTACGCGGTTACTACGAGCCGGAAGCCCTCGTCGGCAAGCAGATCGTCGTGGTGAAGAACCTTTCCCCCCGGACGATGCGCGGCGAGACCAGCCAGGGGATGTTGCTGGCGGCATCGACGGAGGATCGATCGCAGGTCATATTGCTGACGCCGATGACGGACATCCCGCCGGGGGCGAAAGTGTCTTGAGCCGCGGTCGGCGGCCAGTGCTCTTGAGCATTGGCATCTGCAAGAGCGTTACTCTTCGCCGTCTTTCATCGCCAGTGGGGAGGCGAGGTAGCGGTGGTGGCAGAGGCGGCAGAGGTCGTAGCGGAAGCTGCGGTAGACCTGGTCTTCGATTTCGTCGGGGCTTTTCTTTTCCAGTTCAGCGATGAGGCGGCGTATCTCGGCTTCGTGATCGCGCTCGATTTGTTCGCGGGTGAACTCCAGCTTTCCTGTGGCGGCGAAGACTTCGATCTTCACGATGTAGCGATTGGACCCGTCGCGATCCAGGTCGATTCCGCAGCCGTCACAGCGATAACGGATCATGCGTTCGCCCTTGATGTTTTAACCAGCTTATCCAGTACCGTTCGCGCCGCGCCGCTGTCGATGGACGCCGCCGCGCGCGAGGCGCCCTCCCTTAAATCGTTCGCAACTTCCGCGGCCACCAGCGCGAGGGCCGCGTTGAGCAGGGTATGATCCCTTCGCGGGCCCGGCTCTCCATTGAGAATCGCGCGGATGGCCTCGGCGCTTTCATTTGCGCTGGAAACACGGAGGGTATCGAGCGAGCCGCGAGACAGGCCCGCGTCTTCGGGCCTGATCGTTCGGCCGGTGATCTGTGCGTCGCGCACTTCGGCGCAGGTGCTCTCGGTGGTGATGGTCAGGTCGCAGAGGCCGTCGCGTCCGTGGATGACGAAGGCGCGTGCCGCGCCGAGCCGGGCCAGCGCCGCGGCGACTTTGTCTACCAACTCGACGCGCGGGACTCCGATGATCTGCCGCTTCACGCGGGCCGGGTTGGTCAGCGGGCCGAGCAGGTTGAAGATCGTCGGACTGCCGATTTTCCTGCGGATCGCGACGACGCGGGCCATGGCCGGGTGGAGCTTTGCGGCAAAGAGGAAGCCAATGCCGATCTCGCGCAGGCATCGTTCGACGACGGCGGGCGAAGCATCAATGTTCACGCCGAGGGTTTGCAGGACTTCGGCCGAGCCGCTGGCGCGCGAATTCGACCGATTGCCGTGCTTGGCGACCACGGCCCCTGCGCCGGCCGCGACGAGGGCCGCCGCGGTGGAGACATTGAAGGTGCTGATGCCGTCGCCGCCCGTGCCGCAGGTGTCGATCGCGTTGGCATCGTCGCAGGCGATGGGTGTTACATGGCGGCGCATGACCTCGGCGGCGCCGACGATTTCGTCGACCGTTTCACCTTTTGCGGCCATCGTGCGAAGCAAGGACTCGACGAGATCGGGTGCGATCCGTCCGGCCATGATCTCGCCGAAGACGTCGGCCATCTCCGGCTGCGACAGATCGCGGCCGTCGCGGACACGATCGAACAGACTTTGGATCATCGGCTCCATCAGTTACCTATCGGCGTGATCGACGCCCCTTCGCGGGGCCGTGTTGCCCGAATGCGTGCCGTGACGCCGTATTTCTGATCGTAGGTCGATCGGACGGCGGAATCGACCCGCGGGATTGCCGGGGTCGGAGCGAGCGCCACGACGCATCCGCCGAAGCCGCCGCCGGTCATTCTCGCACCGAATACGCCGGGCACTGCGCGGACGATCGCAGCGAGTTCATCCATGCGCGGTGAAGATACTTCGTAGTCTAGCGCGAGCGAACGATGGCTATCGTTCATCTGTTGACCGAATGTCTCGAAGTCCGCCGTGGAAAGGGCTTTGGCTGCATCTTTTGCGCGGGCGATTTCTGAAATGACGTGGTGCGCGCGGCGATCGAGCGGTTGTTCCATGTTGACGGTTGCCCTTTTGAGCTGCGCCATCGACACATCCGCCAGGGTGCGGATGCCGTGGCCGGGTTCATTGCGGCCGTATCCCATGATGTGTTCGAATGCCATCTCGCATTCCCGTACGCGCCGGGCGTAGCCGCCGGCGGAGAGCCGGTGCGGCGAACGGCTGTCGATCACAAGTACGACCGTATCGCCGTCGGGCCACGGGATGTACAGTGCGGTTTCATGACCTTCGCGGCAGTCGAGCAGCATGGCGTGAGCATCTCTTGACATCAGGCACGCCCACGGGTCCATGATGCCGCAGGGGACATTCGCGTAGTCGTGCTCCGCCGTACGGCACAGTTCGGCGAGTTTCTCGCGCGGCAGCGATGCAGCGGAAAGATGGAGTAGGGCCAGTGCGATGGATGCCTCGAGCGCGGCACTGCTCGCCAGTCCCGCGCCGGGCGTCAGGTCGCCGTCGAGAAGCAGGTTCGCGCCGGGCAAGTCGATGCCGAGCTGCTGCAGCCCGACGATTACGCCTTGTGCATACGCGCCCCAGCCGGCGAGCGGCGAGCCCGGCTCGGTCAGGTTGATTCGCACTTCGTCGTCGGCGTGAGTACTGAAGATGCGGACGACCTCCCCATTCCGGCGGCCGGCGATTGCGTACGTTGCGAGGTCGATCGCGATCGGCATGACCGTGCCGCCGTTGTAGTCGACGTGTTCGCCGATGAGATTGACTCGGCCCGGCGCGCGGACGCAGACACGCGGCTCGGCGCTGAACCGAGTTCGATAGGCGGCGAACATCGCTTCGAGATTGACCAGGGCGGCGCCTCCGTGAATAATACCGGTGACATCCTATCACGCAGCGGCTCGCAGGTGATTGCCGTGTACCGCGGCGCTGCAACTCCGGCAGGGAGGAGGCGATTCTGCTCCGATGGCCACTCCGATCCTGATCGATACCGACATGGGCGTAGATGACGCTGTTGCCGTTTGCTCGGCGATTACGGCGGATGCGCTGGACGTGCAGGCCATCGTCGGCGTCAGGGGGAATGTGCCGGTTGCGCAAGTTGTGGAGAACATCGGCCGGCTGATGGCGGCGACTCGGCCGCCGACGATGCCGACGATCGGCAAGGGGCTGGATCCGTCCGGCAGGCATCTCGTTGATCGGCGGGCATTGTTTGGCGACGACGGATTCGGGGAGAGCGATCTGCCCATCGCGAGCGCGGCGAAGGTTGATGATTTCAAGTCGGTGTATCGGCGGACGGTCGAAGCCGCGCAAGGCGAGTTGGTGATCCTCGCACTGGGGCCGCTGACGAACCTCGCAGCTTTGCTTGATGAATCGCCTGATCTTTTTCGGGCGGTCAAGCATATCCATCTGGCGGGCGGCGCGGTGTGGACGGGCGGCGATGCCACGGAGACGGCGGAATTCAACATGCATCTCGACTCGGCGGCGGCGGCGAAGGTGCTTTCTTCGGGCCTGCCGATCACGGTGACGCCGCTGGATGTGACCAAGCTGGTCTGCCTGGATGAGTCGCATGTCGCCCATCTGGCGGCCAGCGGGTATCGAACCGGCGAGGTGTTGGCGAAGCTGTTGCGGTATCCACTCGAGCAGGACGTGGAGCCGGGCTATGGGAAGTGCTACATTGCTGACGCTCTGACGGCCGGGAGTCTGCTTTGGCCGGACTTGTTTATGAAGACGCGGATGCGCCTGGAGGTCGTGACGGAGGGGGCGGAGGCGGGTCGGACGAAGCCGGCGCTGGGCGGCGATCCGCAGCAGCGCGTGGACCTGTTGACGGCGGTCAACGCCGTTGACTTTCTTGAGAACCTCCTGGAGCAACTCTGCCACGAGGCGTTTGTCGTCTAATGCTCAGCCGGCGTTCCGCGAAGAAGTAATCGCCCTACAATCTCCCTTATGGCTCAGACCGGACAGGTACAACTTCGCATTACCGGAATGCATTGCGCGGGTTGCGCGAGCCGCGTGGAGGAGGCCTTGCGCGGCGTGGAGGGTGTCCGAGATGCCAGCGTTCACCTTATGAACCACTCCGCGACGGTGACACCCAGCGGCGCGCCGGTCTCCGCGGCCCAGCTTGTCAGTGCCGTTCGCGGCGCCGGTTATGGCGCCGAAGTGCTTTCGTCGCGCGATGCGCTCGCGACCATCGCAGCCGATGAAACCGCACATCGCGAGGAGCAGCGCCGACATCGACAGGCGCTCATTCAGGCGATTGGGCTTGTCCTGCCGATTCTCGCCATCGATCATTTTCGCCATGTTCTCTGGAGCCACGACGACGGCAGCCAGATCGCCGCGCGGCTGATGGAGATGGTGTTGCTGGCCATGCTCGCGGTCAGCCCGGCGGGCGCGCCGATCCTGGTCAGCGGCTTGCGGGCGCTCGTTTTTCGCGCGCCGAATATGGACCTGCTCATCACGATGGGCGTCGTCGTTGCTTTCCTGAGCAGTGTGTATGGCACGTTCATCGCTCGCGACGACTCCTTCGTGCACCTTCACGCCGCCGCGATGATTCTTGGGCTCGTCTGCGTCGGGCGCTATCTGGAGGCACGCGCCCGAGGGAGGGCATCGGCTGCGATGTCGGCGCTCGCGCGGCTTGCGCCGAAGACGGCGCTTGTGCGACGCGATGGTCAGCTCGTCTCGACGCCGGTGGAGGCCCTGCAATCGGGCGACGAGGTCAGCGTGCCGCCGCATACGGGAATTCCGGCGGACGGCGAGGTACTCGAAGGCACGGCCGCGATTGATGAGAGCTTGATGACGGGCGAATCCGTGCCTGTGACGCGCGGCCCCGGCGAGCAGGTTCTGGGTGGTACGCTGGTGATCGAGGGGCAGATCGTCTTTCGCGTGACGGCTACCGGCGCGCGGGCGGCGCTGGGGCGGATCGCGCAACTTGTCGCGCGGGCACAATCGGCGAAGACGGCGATGCAGCGGCTGGCGGATCGCGTGGCGGCTGTCTTTACGCCGATCATCATCGCGCTCGCGGCGGCAACGCTCATCGGGTGGATTGTGATCTACGGCAGCGACGGATTGGCCGGCGGCGCACGGGCGGCGATTGCCGTGCTGGTCGTCGCTTGCCCTTGCGCGCTGGGATTGGCGACGCCGACGGTCGTCTCGGTCGCGTCGGGTGTTGCGGCGCTGCGCGGCATCTTTGTGCGCGACGCGTCGATGCTTGAGGCGATGTCCGCAGTGGACGTGGTCGTGTGGGACAAGACGGGCACCTTGACGGAAGGCAAGCCGGTCGTGCAGTCGGTTCACACTTTCGGCGGCTGGAGCGAAGAGGATGTGCTTCGGCTGGCTGCCGCGGCGCAGCAGCTCTCTTCGCATCCCATCTCGCGGGCGATTACGGCCCATGCGCGTGATCGGAATCTCATGCTGGTCGAGCCGGCGAAGTTTGAATCCGTGCCCGGCGCGGGGGTGGTTTCGACGATTAACGACTCCGATTTGAAACCGAAGCAGATCGTTGTTGGCAGCGCGAGGCTGCTGTCGGCGCGCGGTGTCGATCTTGCACCGATTGCGGAGTACTTGACTGGTTTGTCGCGGATGCACGCGCTGGTGGCGATCGACGGAGTCGCCGTCGCGATCGTTGAACTGAGGGATGCAGTACGGCCCGGCGCGTCGGAGGCGATTCAACGGTTGGCGCGTCTTGGCATTCGCAGCGAGATGTTGACCGGCGATGCGGAGCCGGTCGCGCGCGGCGTGTGTGAGCAACTTGGCATTGAGGAATACCGTGCCGCGGTCGATCCGGCAGGGAAGATCGAGCGGATCGAGCAGTTGAAGGCGAGCGGCCGGCGCGTGGCGATGGTTGGCGATGGGGTCAACGATGCCGCCGCGCTGGCGTCGGCTGACGTGGGGATCGCATTCGCAACCGGGGCCGACGTTGCGGGCGAGGCGGCAGGCATCCATCTCGTCGGCGCGTCACCGATGCTCGTGCCGCGGGCCGTGGAAATTTCACGGGCGAGCGTGCGGATCATCCGGCAGAACCTGTTTTGGGCGTTTTTCTATAATGTGCTTATGATTCCGCTCGCGGCGCTGGGCAAGCTGCCGCCGGCTTTTGCCGCCGGGGCGATGATGGTCAGCTCGCTCACGGTGGTTCTGAATGCCCTGCGACTGAAGCGCAAGGGGATTGTGAGTTAAGCAGTGAGAGTCTACCGCGGCATTGCATCCATCGACGACCACCTGCGCGGGGCCGTGCTGACCGTCGGTAATTTCGACGGGGTGCATCTGGGTCACCAGCGGATTCTGCGCACGGCGCATGCGCTGGCGAGGGTGTCGAGCGCCGCCGTCGTGGCGATGACGTTTGAGCCGCATCCGATCCGCGTGCTGCGTCCGGACCAGGCGCCGCCGCGACTGACACCGTGGGAAGAGAAGCTGCACCAGCTTGAGAAAGCCGGCGCCGATGCGGTGATTCGTCTTGATACCGACTGGCCGCTGTTGTCGCTATCGGCCGAAGATTTCGTACGCGAGGTACTCATCAAGCGGATTCATCCTTCGTACATCGTCGAGGGGCCGAACTTCGCCTTTGGTCGCGGTCGTGCGGGCAACGCGCAAACGCTCGAAGCGCTCTCGCCGAAGGGGGGTTATCAGGTACGCGTCGTGGAACCGTATCGACTGCACCTGACCGATGGGCGGCAAGTGACGGTTTCCAGCACGACCGTTCGAGAACTGCTTGCCGCAGGGAAGGTCGATGACGCCGCAGCGTGTCTCGGCAGGCCGTACGCGTTGGTGGGTACGGTGATTCACGGCGCGGGCGCTGGTCGCAAGCTCGGCTTTCCGACGATCAATCTTGACGTGGGCGAGCAGCTTGTTCCCGCGGAGGGGGTTTATGCGGGTATGGCGGAGGTCGCCGGCCTACAATCGCCGGCAGCCATCAGTATCGGCAAGCGACCGACGCTGGGTGGCGGCAAGTTGGCCATCGAGGCGTTCGTACTGGATGAAGCCGGCGACTGGTATGCGGAGACGGCGAGGATTGAGGTGGTGGAGTACTTGCGGGAGCAGAGAAAGTTCGACGGCCTGGAGGCGCTCGCGCGGCAGATTGCGGAGGACGTGCAGCGCGTGCGGGCAATCGCGGAGGCGTCGAGTCGGCAGAAGGCGGAAACCTGAAAGCCGGGCTGAATGTCGATTTCGGTTTTCGGATTGCGACGGATTGAGTGCGAGCGATTCCATGAGCAGGCGGTGATGAATCAACCGGCGTTGATTGACATTCGGAATGCCGCGAAGCGCATTGCGGCGGCGCGGCGGATCGCCATCACGACGCACGCTCGGGCGGATGGAGATGCGCTCGGTTGCGTCGCGGCGATGCAGCGGGTTATGCGATTGCAGGGCAAGCAGGCAACGGCGCTGATTCATGAGCCGCCGTCGCCGCGCTATGAATTTGTCAACGATCTGGAGCGATTGAGCATCTGGGAATCGTCGAACTCACCTGAAGTGCTGGCGAGGGAGTCCCGATCGGCGGCTGAAATACTTTCCGAAAGCGATCTACTCGTTGTGCTGGACACGTGCGCCGCGGTGCAGCTTGGCGACGTGGCGGAGGCGATTCGCTCTGCGGCGCTGCCCAAGCTGGCGATTGACCATCACATCACGCGCGATGAAATCGTCGATGAGGCCTGGGTGGATGAATCCGCCGGGGCCTGCGCGCTGCTCGTCCTGCGGCTCTGCGAGGAGGCGCGCTGGCCATTGGATGCCACAACGGCGACACTTCTCTTTGTCGGCCTCGCCACGGATACGGGATGGTTTCGATTTTCGAACGCCGATCGCGAGGTGTTTGCCGCCGGTGCTCGACTCGTTGCCGCCGGCGCGAGGCCGAATGAACTTTATGAACGGCTGTACTTGAGCGAGATTCTCCCGCGCGTGCGGCTGATGGGCGAGGTGATGGCTTCGTTCGAGCTCTTCGCGGGCGACCGACTGGCGGTGGTGAAGGTGACGGGCGAGATGCTCTCTCGCTGCGGGGCGACGAGGCCGATGACCGAGGAGATCATGAACGAACCGATGCGGCTTGCTTCGGTCGTGGCCTGCGCGATGTTTGTGGAGCCGGAGGGAAGAGAGCCGGTGCGGGTGAGTCTTCGCAGCAAGCGCGACGTGGACGTGGCTGCCTTGGCGGCGCGGTGGGGCGGCGGCGGGCACGCGCGAGCCGCCGGGGCGAAGGTGAGCGGTGACTTCGCCGTTGCTACGAAGGAGGTCGTCGCCGCGCTGGTGAAGGAGCTGGAAGCAACGGGGCCTGCCAGGACATCGGCAACGAAATCTTGAACCAGCCCGAAGCGAGAGCGAGGGAGTACCATGACGCAGACCGATCCTCTTTCTCGCTGGAGCGGCATTCTGCCGACATTGCCGGTCGGCGTGCGCGTCATGCTGACGGCCTTTCTGGCGATCATCGGCATCGGGTATCTCGTCGCGGTGCTGAATATTTTCTACAGTCATCAACACGCTGACGGCCAGCCGGGCGTCACGCTGGACGACCTTCGAGCGACGTATTCGGGCATTGAGGTGCGCGCGGGGGCAAGCGAGGCGGTTCCGTCGCGGATGTTGACGATGCTTCGCGGGCCGATGCGGCAGTACGCTTCATCCGAACAGCACTTTGAAGTGCTGGAGGGCTGGCTGAAGGCGGGGGCTTCCGAGGCGGCGATGGAGGAGGGTGAAGGGCGGACTACGCCGCGACGCGTGTTGCTGCTGGATTGCATGCGTTGCCACGCCCAGAGCACCGGCAGCGAGATCGCCAGGCAATCACCTTTCGGACCGGACGATTTTACATTGGATTACACCATGCTGGGGAGATATCTGACGGCGGCGGATTCGGCGACCGGCGAGACGGTTCGTGCGGCGCCGCAATATACCGTAGAGCGGTTGATCCTCGTGAGCCATCAGCACATGCAGGCGATTCCGATGTTTACGCTGGTCGTCGGTGTGTTGTTTTTGCTGACGCGACTTCCGGCGGGCATGCGAAGCGCGATCGCGCCGCTGCCGATGCTCGCGCTCGTGCTGGATTTTTCCGGCTGGTGGCTGGCGCGCGTGGCGGAGCCATTTGTGTACGCGATCGCCGCGGCCGGCGGTATCTTCGGGCTGGTTTTTGGATTTCAACTTCTGGCAGTTGTAATTGATTTGTGGCGGCCGGCGAGGCGAGCATAAATCCGCCTCAGTTCAGATTTTGATTTACCATCATGTACCGTTGGGATCGAAGAGTTCTTTTTCGAGCAGATCGAAGAACTCGATGACGTTGGGCGTGTCGAAGTAGTCCTCGAAGTAGGTGATGGAGAGCGACATCCGGTCGCCGTAGGTTGTGCGGCCGAGCATCCATCCGGGGTGGCAGTTCATCGGGCCGGCGCCGGCGAGGTTGGTGATTACGGCCTGGCCGAGTCGGGTGACGGAATCGTCGAACTGATAACCGGTGAAGCCCGCGGCGGCGCGCGGTTTGCGATGGGTCGTGAACCATCGGGTTAAGCCGAAGTGCCACGCTGCCGCTTGTTTGTACATCATCCACGTGGCCTCGTCGCGATGTTTCTCGAAGAACTCACGAAACTGGGTGGCCGCGACGGCGTCGGCCGTAGTCCAGTCGGCGAGATCAGCCGTGCGAAAAATGATCCACGGGATGGTGACGTAGTTGCCATGCACGCCCGGCCGCGGGCCGTTTCGATTGAGCGGCAACGGCAGGGGAAACATGTAATGCGATCGGGGCCTGCCTTTTTCAGAACACATTCTCAGGTAGGTTCGACCAAGTGCCACGATCATGGCTCTTGAATAGCGGAGCGGTCCCGCTGACGTTCGTGCTTTGGCCAGTTCCTCGAATTGTTTCCGCTTCTCCGCGTCGTAGCTTCGCAAGGTGAAGAGGCATCTCTGGCTTGTGGTTTCCGGCTTGCCAACGATTCTGGGTTGCTGGAGGCAATCGCAGGCGACGTAGCGCCACTGCCCCTGCCAGACTCGCAGGATCGACTTGGGAAAGCGCGGGGTGAAAGGCGGCGGCAACACCGCGAGCGGATCCGGATCGAGCGTCGGCTCCATGCCCGACATGATCTCGTGCAGGCATCGCAGCAATCGGTGCGCCCCCTCAACATCCATCAAGGCGTGTTCCCAGCGCAGGCCGATTCGATGGCGGCCGTCGCCGAAGTCCACATGCACGAGCCGAAGCTGCGGGCCGCGACGCACGTCCACGCGATCGTTCAGTGCATGGCTGAGTGGCGTCAAGCCGTTGTCACTTTGGGGGTCGATGCGATGGTACACATATTCGACGGCATCCTCAAGCTGCGCATCTTCGGCAATGTGCCAATAGGGCTGATTGAGAATGGGCTTGAACTTGATATGCGCCGAGAGGGCCGGGTAGCGGCGGCCGAGTTCTCTTACGGCTTCGGAAAGTTCCGCGGGCTCCAATCGACCCTCCAGGTCCGCAATGAGCATGACATTCAGGCCGCAGTAGCCGCGATATTGCAGCGACTCGTGTGTCACCAGCAGGACGTGGTCTGCCGGGTTGAGGGGATATGTTTTTCCGCGGCCCAAGGTCGATCCTTGTTTTTCGTTGATGTCGGTTACCCGTGAACGATTCCGCCCGCCGTCCCGGCCGGAGGGCAAGAAGAGCGTCATGGAGCGTGAGAAACCCATTCCGTGCGGGCGCGTGTTCATCCTTGTCCGTAGCCGCCGGGGCCGCTAATCTAGTCAGGATACGGTGCTGCCGTCCAGAGTGGCCACCATGCTTTTTTCGTCGTCGTCGGATGCCGGCGCGCATCTGGCTGCGGTGAATTCCATCCAGCCGATGCCCCACAAGGAGTGAAGTTGCCTCGAGCCAGGATCGTCCTATCCGGAGAGATCGAACATCTTTCCATTCTTGATGAGCACGGCCACATCGATGCCGAGCTCGACCCGCACCTCGCGCCGCATGAATTGCAGCGTCTGTATCGCGCGCTCCGGCTCTCGCGGAAGTTCGACGATCGGATGATCAAGCTGTCCCGCCAGGGGCGCATTGGAAACTATCCGCCTTACTACGGTCAGGAAGCCGCCGCCCTTGGTCCGGCGTGGGTCATTGACCGTTCGGACTGGATCGCGCCCTCGTTTCGAGAACTTCCCGCCCTGATTCATCATGGCTGGCCGATGCACCGGCTCATCCTCGGATGGTGGGGTGGTCATGAGATCGGCGCTCAACCGGCGGAAGGCGTCAACGCCCTGCCGCTGTGCGGCCCTGTGGCGGGGCAGTGTCTCCATGCGGCGGGAATCGCCTGGGGTTGCAAGCTCGACGGGCGAGGCCGCGTCGTGGTCTGCTTTATCGGCGACGGCGGTACGAGCGAGGGAGACTTTCACGAGGCGATGAACATTGCCGGAGTCTTCAAGCTGCCGCTGGTCATGGTCGTGCAGAATAATCAATGGGCGATTTCCATGCCGCGATCGCGCCAGACCGCATCGCAGACGATCGCGCAGAAGGCGCTGGCTTACGGGATGGAGGGCATGCAGGCCGACGGCAATGACATCCTGGCGATGATCGTTGCTTCGCGTGAGGCGGTGCAGCGTGCCCGTGAGGGCGGCGGGCCGACGCTCATCGAAGCGTTGACGTATCGGCTGGGGCCGCATTCGACATCGGACGATCCGAAGAAGTATCGCGATCCGGCCGAGGTGGAGCCGTGGGAGAACCGCGAGCCGCTGCTGCGATTCCAGAAGTATCTTGAGACGCGCGGCGTGCTGGTCGATGGGGCGCAGGCGCTGATTGAAGCGGAGATCGAGGAGGAAATCGCGGCGGAAGTGCGAATCGCCGAGGCCTACCGGACGGATGAAACCTCCCCCTTCCATCATTGCTTTGCCGACATGCCGGACTATCTTCGCGCGCAACTGCGGGAGTTCGAGGCCTATTGGCGCGTTCGATCCGGTGAGCCGCCGGCGCCCGAACATCCGGCCGCCACCCCGGAGAGGCCGCAGCCGAGGCCGTTGCCGCGCAAGGCGACGGATCGCCTGAGCGAATCCGTGCCAACCTTCTGACGAGTCCCACGCGATTTGTGCGTCATGCCTGCCGGGGTCGTGCCATCCCGCATCGATTCGGCCGCGTTTCTTTGTGCCGATGCGCTTCGCTGCCCATTGGGAAATCGCCTATAATGGATGACGAGGAGCGGGCGACCGGCGAGCGAGCTTCGGGATCGACGGATGCACTCAGCAACAGCCAGGCAGCACAACGAACTTCTCGAAAAATTGCAGCAGCTCCGCGCGAACATCGAGTCGGTCTTCATTGGCAAGCCCGAGGCGATCTCGCAGATTCTCATCGGCCTTATTTCTCGCGGCCATGTGCTCATTGAGGACGTTCCCGGCGTCGGCAAGACCGTGCTCGCGCGGGCCGTTGCCAGGAGCATTGATTGTCGCTTTTCGCGGATTCAGCTCACGCCCGATCTGCTTCCATCGGACATCCTCGGCGTGAGCGTCTATAACGACAAGACGGGGATGTTTGACTACAAGCCCGGCCCGATCTTTGCGAATATCGTCCTTGCCGACGAGATCAATCGCACCACGCCGCGCACGCAGTCGGCCTTGTTGGAGGTGATGAACGAGACGCAGGTGAGCGTGGACGGCCAGCCGATGCGTCTTGAGCAGCCCTTCATGGTGATCGCCACGCAGAATCCGTTTGAGTTTGAGGGGACATACTTTCTGCCTGAGAACCAGCTTGACCGGTTTATCCTTCGTATACGCATTGGCTATCCGTCGCGTGAGGACGAACGGCTGATTCTGCTTCAGCAGCCGGATCGCGCGCCGCTCGATGCGCTTCGGTCGGTCATGGGGGCTGCGGACGTGCTACGGATGCAGGAACTCGCCGACAAGGTCCGCGTCGATGATTCGTTGATGGACTACCTTCAGGATATTGTCGAGGCCACGCGCAAGCACGAGGCCTTCGAAGTCGGCGTCTCGCCGCGCGGGGCTCTCGCACTCTTACGCGCTGCACGGGCCTCGGCACTCCTGCAAGGCCGCGATTACGCCGTGCCGGATGACATCAAGGCGTTGGCGCAATCGGTCTTCGCCCATCGCGTGGTGAGCAAGTCTTACCTTCGCGACGGTCACATGGGCACGAACGATCAGATCATGCTGGAAATTCTGGAGCAGTTGCCTGTTCCGGCGTGATCGAGGGGCCGGCAGCACCCGCTTGAGGGTTGTGAACGGCGTCGAATCCGCGGAATGGTTCGTGAGGTCGAGGGCATCATGGCGGGGCGACGCCGAAAACCGGGGCGAAAAGACCTTCCCTCGTTCGGCATGGGCATGCCGGGCGGCGGCCTGCTTTTCTGCCTTGGCGCCTTTGTGATCGGCGCGGCAGCCGTCGATTCCGACAACAACATCCTCCTCATTCTATTTGGTCTCTGCGCGGGGTCCGTGCTGATCAGTCTCATTACGAGTTGGCGCACGCTGCGCGGCCTCTCGCTAAACCGCATCGTGCCGGATATCGCCGTCGCCGGACAGACGCTCGAACTGCGATATACACTCACCAACCACCGGGTCTGGACGGCGGCTCGCTCCATCTACATTCGAGAAGTGCTGGATGCGGCCGCGAGTCCGCTGGCGGTGTTGCCGGAGGCGTTTGTCGCTTACCTGCGGCCGGGGGAGTCCGTAACGCTCACCGTTCCCACCCTTTGCGTGAATCGCGGCCGGGTGCGGCTCGATGCGGTTGAAGTATCGACCGGCTTTCCGTTTGGTATCCTCACCAAACGCATGCGCCGGCGCAATCCCAATGAGATTATTGTCTTTCCGCCGCTGCGCAGGTTGCGCGGCAGCTTGATCGAACGCTCCAAGCGAACCGACGTTGCGAGCGTCGGAACGCTCATTGCCCGGTCTCGCGGGGATGATGAATACTACGGCATCCGCGAATATCGACACGGCGACAACCCTCGACGGATTCACTGGCGGCGCAGCGCCCAGATGGGTCAACTTGTCATCCGCGAGATGGCCCAGGCCCGCGATCCGCAGCTCTGGTGTGTGGTTGAGACGCGCGTGGACCCTCGCGACACCGAACAGTTGCAGAATCTGGAAGACGCCTACAGCGCCGCCGCCACGGTCATCTGCGACGTGCTCGAGCAGGGGGCCAAAGTCGGGCTGATTTGCAGCGGCGACCCGTTGCTTGTGCTTCCGCCGGGTGCAGGCCGACCGCGTCGCACACGTCTGCTGCGGGAGCTGGCCATCCGAAATGTGAATCATGCGCATCCGTTGTTCGAGCAGCTTCAGCGCGTCGGATGGCCCTCGCGCTGGCGGGGTACGTGCATCCTGCTGGCGGCAACCGAGACGAGCGAGCTTCGGGATTCTTATCGCCTGCTGACCAAGACCGCCGGGCCGACGCGAATCTGCGTGCCGGGTTCCGCGGCGTTTGAACAGCTCTTCGCCTCGACGGAGTGGACGCCCGCCGCGCAGCAGCCCGTGGAGGTCGTCGCATGAAACCCTTCACCTGGCTTCACTTCAGTCTGCTCGGCCTGGTGCTGTTGAACATGATCCCCGCCGTCGAGGTGGAGAACTCGTGGGGAGTTTTTTCCCTCGCGGTTGTGGCGGTCGCCCTGAGCATTGCATTGACTCAGCCGGACGGCAGCAGCCGGATGCCGCGCTGGGGGATTTTTCTGATGATCTTTCTGGCGGCGGTTTACCTGTTGTACGAGATGTTCTATCCGCATGAGGAGCCGACGGTCTATATCCTTGATCTCTCGCACTTCATGATTTTCCTCGCCTGCTGCAAGTTCTTCGAGCTGCGCTCCCACCGGGATTATGCACTGGTCGCAACGATTTCTTTCCTGCTGCTTATCATCAGCGGATTCGCCAGCGGAAGCCCTGTCTTCGGATTCGTTCTGCTGATTGACCTGACCTTCGGGCTCGTCTGGCTGATGAGTTTTCAATCGTATCGGGCGCAGGAACTCATTGTGCAACGTCGCGAGAATGCGGTTGTTCGACTCGGGCTTCATCCAGTCACATCGCGAACCGTTGCTGTTCGCCGCGCCGGTTTTGTCACGCCGGCGCTCCTGTGCGCGATTGGAATGCTGCTGCTTTCCGGGTTGGTGTTTCTTGCGGTGCCGCGCGGCTGGGGGCGTGGGCTGTTTGTGCGAATCCAGGGGGCCATGCCGACGGCGGTCACGGCATTTTCGCCGGAGATCGCCCTTGAAGATGTTCACATGATCGAGGACGAAACGCCGGTGATGAAGGTTCGCCTGCATGCGCCGGCCGGCTTGATCGATCCGGAGCAATTCGCGCCCTACCTGCGGGGCATGACCTTCGAGCGCTATGACCGGAGCCGGTGGTTTCCGCTGCGAAGGTCGCAGATCGTGCTGACGCTCAAGTCGACGGGTACGCCGCTCGCGCTGGCGCGCGCGTCGGAGTTACCGACGGAGTCGAACGTAGTGAGCCAGGAGATCTGGCTCAGCAATCTGTCCTCGGGGTATCTGTTCTCGATGTACCCGCCGCTCGACTTCACCTCGAAAGACATCGAGCACCTTCGCCTGAACGAGAAAGACCTGAGTATTCAGACCGATGACCGTCCGCGGAGCGGTGCGCGTTATGTCATTCGCACGGCGATGAATCTGCCGCCGGAGCAGCGCGTCCTGCTTGATCCGCCGCCAGAAAACCCGTCGCGGCCGGCGAGGATGTCCGTCATTCACCCGGACGTTCGTCGATTTGCCGAGGATTTCTTCGCGCGCTACGGCGACGCATCGGACCCTCTTCAACGTAAGATGCTCGCGCAGCGACTTTGCGATTACCTATCCTCCGGAGAGTTCGAGTACTCGCTCAACCGCGGCGCGCGCTTGCAGGGGACCGACGCGATCCGCGATTTTCTGTTTGTCCGCAAGCGTGGCCATTGCGAATACTTCGCATCGGCCATGACCGTTTTGTGTCAGGCGGCGGGCATTCCCGCGCGGATCGTCAACGGGTACATGGGCGGGGAATATTACGAGACCGGCGGGTATTACCAGTTTCGCCAGAAAGACGCCCATGCATGGGTGGAGGTGTTCGTCAGCGACGAGGGCTGGGTGATGTTCGACCCCAGTCCGATTGTCGAGGCGCGCCGCCGTGCCGCGGAAGAAGGACTTCTGGCCAAGGCCCGGAGCATTATGGACATGCTCCAGTTCAAGTGGTCTACGCTGATCGTCGCTTTTGATGCCGAAAATTGGTACCACCTCGTCGAAGGTCTCTCGAACTGGCTTGAAAAGCTGCAACAGAGCAATCAGCCCGGCGGCGCGGGCATCACGCTGCTCAGCATTCTCTGGGGGCCGGACCTGTTGCCGCTGTGGCAACGCTTCTTCTACTGGCTTCTGCTCCTGCTGGTCGTGAGTTTTCTGGTGCTCACGCTTCGGGCGCTCGGCATCATCTCGCTCATGCTTCGCGAGAACATGTCCACTCGCCGCCGCCGCGAACGGTCGCCGCGCCAGGTCGAGGCCCGGTTCTACGATCGGCTTCTACTGCTGCTGGCGAACAAGGGACACGCACGACAACAACACCAGTCGCCGATGGAATTCGCCGTGGACCTTGCACGGGCCCATCGCGATTTTGCCCTTCTTCCGCGGCTGACGGAATGTTTCTACCGTGCGCAGTACGGCCGACGATCGCTCGGGCGGGACGAAGCCGCGCAGATCAAGGATTTTCTCGCGAAGTTACGGGAAGACCCCACCTTCGGCACACGCTGAATCCAGCGTAGTCTCGGGTGGGTGCGGCTACCGTCGGTGTCGCCGATGGGCGCGGATCGCGAAGAGCCCGAGGAAGGTAACCAGCATCGTCGCGGCGCTGGCCGGCGCGCAGAGTCCGCAGAGATCGCCGCTGTTTCCCGGAACCGTGGAGAAGGGCGGAGAAGCCGTGACGGAAAGCGTGAACTGCGTCGTTGCGTCACACCCGACGCTATCACGAATCCGTACGCTCACCAGATAAGCGCCCGGCGTGTCCGAGCTGATGATCGGATTCGGCGTATTGGATCCGTTGATGACGCCTTCGAGTTTTGGACCCGAAGCAATCTGCCATGAGTAGGAATAAGGCGGAGTTCCGCCGGTCGCGACAAATTCCGCGCCAGGCGCAAGAATGTCGTTGATCGTCAGGATCGGGTGGCGTGAATCGAAGCTGCCGACGGAAATTGCAATCTTTGAACCCGTGAGCGGATCGCCTCCCGTCGGGCAGTTGTCGCAGACATCGCCGAAGCCGTCGCCGTCGCTGTCGAGCTGATCGGCATTGGTGATGAAGGGGCAGTTGTCGCAGGTGTCGCCGAAGCCGTCGCCGTCGCTGTCGAGTTGATCGGGGTTGGCGACGTCGGGGCAATTATCGCAGACGTCGCCTGCGCCGTCTCCGTCAGAGTCCGCCTGATCGGCATTGGAGATGAACGGACAATTGTCGCATGCGTTGCCGAAGCCGTCGCCATCGGTATCCATCTGGTCTGGATTTGCAACCGACAGGCAGTTGTCGCACGCATCGCCGATGCCGTCGCCGTCTGCGTCCAATTGACCGGGATTGGCTACGAACGGGCAGTTGTCGCACGCATCGCCCTTGCCATCACCGTCAGAATCCAACTGGTTGGGATTGGCGACTGTCAGGCAATTGTCACAGGCGTTGCCGATCCCATCGCCGTCCGTGTCCGCCTGATCGGCATTGGCAATCTGCGGACAGTTGTCACAGGCGTCGCCGATGCCGTCGCTGTCCGTGTCGGTCTGCGCGGGGTTGTGCGCGAACGGGCAGTTGTCGATGCAATCAGGAATGCCGTCGCTGTCGGAGTCGAGATCGTCGCTCTCGCCGCAGCCGCAAAGACCAGGTTCCGTCTTGTCGGGATCGTTCGGGCAACCGTCGCAGGCATCGCCGACGCCTTCGCCGTCGCTGTCCGTCTGATCGGGATTGAAATCGTCCGGGCAGTTGTCGCAGGCGTCGCCGATGCCGTCGCTGTCGGCGTCTGCCTGGTCCGGGTTGAAATCATTCGGGCAGTTGTCGATGCAATCGGGCACGCCGTCGGTGTCTGAGTCGAGCGTGTCATCCTCGCCGCAGCCGCAGATGCCGGGCTCGGTCTTATTGGGATCGTTCGGACAGCCGTCGCACGCATCGCCGACGCCGTCGCTGTCGCTATCCGTCTGATCGGGATTGAAATCGTCCGGGCAGTTGTCACAGGCGTCGCCGAAGCCGTCGCTGTCGGCGTCTGCCTGATCCGGGTTGAAATCATTCGGGCAGTTGTCGATGCAATCGGGCACGCCGTCGGTGTCTGAGTCGAGCGTGTCATCCTCGCCGCAGCCGCAGATGCCGGGCTCGGTCTTATTGGGATCGTCCGGGCAATCGTCGCAGGCGTCGCCCGAACCGTCCGTGTCGGAATCGGTCTGATCGGGGTTGAAGGCGTTCGGGCAGTTATCGCAAGCGTCGGGGATGCCGTCGCCGTCCGAGTCCGTGAGCGACGGCAGGACAAACTGCACGTCGTCCACCTGCCAGCCGAGGAACGAACCTTCCATCTCTGTCGAGCTTGCGATGAAAGCAAAACGCACGCGAACCGTCGTCCCGGTGAATGCGGAGAGATCGATGAGGTGGGGGTGCCATTCGCCGTTTCCGCCGGACATGTTCCAGACATCCGTGCCGTTGACGCGAACGGTTGCGAAGTCCATTTCATTCCGAGAACTCAACCGGGAGCAGAACGAGAGCATCCCGCCGGTCGCGCCGGGCGGAACATAAATCACCGGCGAGATGAGCTGACCGTTATCGGCTTCGAGGTAGGAACAGGTGCCGACGTTGCCTGCATACGCGAAGAAGCTTCCCTGGCAGGGCGTGGTCTTGCCCGTGCACAGGTTGGTCACGCCGAAGTTGCCGGTCGTGGACCATCCGGCGGGCAGACCGTTCTCGAAGTCCGCTTCGAACAGGATGCCGTCCGACGCAACCGGCAGGCACTCATCGAGAAGGCCGTCCTGATTGCAATCGAGGGAAGGATTCGCGGCGATCTGACAGGTATCCGGCGTGCCGTCGTTGTCGCAGTCACACTCGCACTCGTCGAGGATGCCGTTTGAGCAGGCGTCCAGCTCCGGATTGTCGGCGATCTCCACGCTGTCCACGGCGCCGTTGTCGTTGCAGTCGGTTTCGCGTGCATACAGAACGTGAGCAGAGATGTACGACGCTCCGGAGCAGGCCGTCGGATTGACGTCGGACGTCGCGCTCATCTGAATCATCGCGTTGCCGCCGCCGACCGCGGTGTTGTAGGTCGATGCCGGGACCCACAGTTCCTCGCGGTCAGGAGTGGCCGGGCAGGCGCCGGCCTGATTCTCGAAGACGCGGCCCACGTTCGTGCCGTTGATCGTCACGTCCACGTATTCGCCGGAGGAAAGAAAGTCACCGAATGCAGTAAAGGTAAGGCGAACTTCGTCATCGGCTCGGGGGGGTGAAGTTACGACGAAGGATTGCGGGCTGGCGTTTCCGATGTTGCCCAGAATGGACGACGTCGCGGTGAAGGTATTCTGAAAGTCATCGACGACCGAGTTGCCCGCGCAGTCGAGGCAGGTGGTCAGCATCACGTCATCGACGTACCAACCGTCGGCGCCGTCGCATTCATCGCGACCGAAATCAAATCGCACCTGGATGGTGATTGTGTCCGGCAGAAAGCTGCTTAGATCGACGACGGTGGTGCCCCACCCGCCCCCGACGCCGGTCCATGCTTCCTGCCCGCCGAGGGGATTCGTGTTGCCTTGTCCTGCGGATCGCAGGCGTCCGTTGTACGGATTGAATCGGATGGCGCTGCGCGGCACGCTCATCGTGGTGCGGCTGTTGATGCGTACCTTGATGTTGCCGCCGTCGAAGCCGCCTTCCGACGCGAGATAGTGGGTGAAGGTGAGCGTGAGCGATTGCAGGCCGGGCGGCAGCGGAATCTCGGGACTCAGCAACGTATGTGATGCCGAAGTGCCGCCTACGAGGCAGCCGACGCCGCCGGGAAAGTCGCCACAGAACCATGCCGTGCCTGAGCGGCCGAAGGGTAACGGTTGTGTAGTCAAAGCCCAGTTGAAAGTCGTCGCGGGTCCGGAACTACTGACCGCCCATCGTCCGGGGCCGTGTTCGAAGTTGTCGGTGAAGAGGACACGTTGATTCAGACAGGCGGGCGGCGTTTCGGGCGAGAGTGCCAGATCGCTTTGCGCCATCGACCGCTGAGGCATAATCGCGCCGGCGCAGATGGCGCCCGCGAAGACGAGAGACAAGAGGAGCGCGCGAGCCCTGAAGGATCGATGGTACGTCAGCATTTCGGCGATAGTCCTGATGGGCGAAGTAAAACTTCGCGGTCCGTTCCGCAAAGGCCCCCATGTGGCCCGCCCCTGGTTGCGTGTCGGCAGCCCAAGCCAGGAAGCCCCAGTGCGTCGTGAGTGCGTGTTACTCGCTCCCTATAACGATATCCGCATGGGCCCTCAAAAACAACCCTGAGCGCGCGATTGAAGCGTTCGGAGGGCGGTCTTTTATGGAGCGGTCCGCAAAAAAAATCGCGGCTACAACCCAGTGGATGGGTTGTGCCGCGGTTTCGTGTGGATGTGATGGAATTGCAGGACGGATTTAGGCCCGAGAATCCGTCCGCAAGTTGATCGAAAAAGATAGCGGGCGCAACCGGGGACCATGGCGCCGATCGATGGAGCCCTGTCCTAGCTGCCGGATTGTTCCTCGAGCATTTTGCGCAGGTAGCCGTTTTCTCGTCGCGTGGCTTCGAGATCAAACAGCAGGTACTTGATGGAAAGCCGCAGGTAATCGATGGAATCCTGCAGACCCATGACCGTCTGCTTGAGCTTCTCGTGGCGTTCCTTCGATTGGGCCGCCAGCGTTTGAAGTTTGGCACGGTCGTCTTCCGGGATGTTCCCGATTTCCTGGACCAGTTCGGCCAGTTTTTTCTGGAATGTCATCTCGTCCATTTTATTCCCCCTCCTCGATTCGGCGTCAGAGATCCTGCCGCCGCACGCCCCCGCATGCGATAGGTCCCCTCTGGTTGATTCAACGCCAACCGCATGGGTAAAGGCAAGGCGCGTGCCGTGGAATAAAGTGAGTCCGAGTGCTCGGCCATGCCTATAAGAGCCGCGGGCGATGCGTGTGAGAAGGGGGATCGCGGCCATTATCGCCCGGTCCGCAGCGTCGCCGATTATACCGGCGCGTCGCATGGGCTCAACGGCGATGTGGTCGCCTCGCCGCGGCTGTGGGATTTCGGCCAGGGGATTCGCCCGTATGATGGCGTCGCAGATGGGACGCAAGCTCGAATCGCCGAGACCAATCAACGGGCCGACGTCGGAGGAACCGGCGTTTCGCCCGGTTGAGCGAAGTAAAACTTCGCGGTCTGTCGTTATGGGCGAAGTAAAACTTCGCGGTCCGTTGTTATGGGGTTTCGTCTTGCCGGCCATTTTGATCTGCGCTGCGGCGGTTGCGTTCACCCCGGCCCTCGACGGCGAATTTCTTAATTGGGACGATGATCGCAATATCGTTTCCAACGCCGAGTTTCGTGGTCCGGGATTGAGCCGGCTTCGTTGGGCTTGGCGCACCTATCACCTCGGCGTCTGGCAGCCGGTGAGCTGGATGATCCTGAGTGCGCAGTGGCAAATCGGCGGGCTTACGCCGCGCACCTTTCATCTGACCAGCATCGGCCTGCATGTCATGAACTGCCTGCTGCTTTATTACCTGATGGTGCGATTGCTGGGCTTCCGGCAGGCACGAAACGAGATGGACCGGCGGGAGACGCATGATTCGTCGGTGCGCCTCGGCGCTGCTGCCGCAACGTTGCTTTTTGCGATTCATCCGCTCCGCGTTGAGCCGGTGGTGTGGATTTCGAGCCAGCCCTATCTGCCGGCGGTTCTGTTTTATCTGCTTTCCGTGCTGACGTACCTGCGAAGTGTGGATACGCCGGCCACGGCGCGTCGATTGGTATGGCTGGGCGTTTCGCTTGCGTGTTTCACGCTGGCGCTGGTCAGCAAGGCCGCGGCCGTGAGTTTGCCGATTGTGCTGATTATTCTTGACATCGGAATCCTGCGGCGATGGAAGGGCGCCGGCGCGGTCGGGCCCGTTCGTTGCCTGCTGGAGAAGCTGCCCTTTGTCTTGGTGGCGCTGCCGATCTGCCTGTGGGCCATTGCCGCGAAAGATTACAACGAATCGCGCGCGCCCTGGGCAGATTTTGATCTGAGTGCCCGATTCGCTCAGGCCGCTGCAGGCATCGTTTTCTATCTGCACAAGACGATCCTTCCGGTTGATCTTTCTCCGTATTATCGCATGCCGCCGGACATTCGACTCGGTGCATGGCCGTACATCGCCTTCGCCGTCGCCGTGGTTTGCCTGACCGTATTGCTCATCGCGATGCGACGAAGATGGCCCGCAGCGCTTGCGGCGTGGCTGGCGTATATCGTGATCCTCCTGCCGAACCTTGGCATCGTGCAGATCAGTCAGCAGATCGCCGCGGATCGTTACGGTTATCTGGCGCTGATGCCGATTTTCGTATGGGTCGCGGCATGGATCGGCGGCTTGTGGCGCAGGGCGCGGCTCTTCGGTGCGGCCGCGTGCGGTGTCGTCGTTGTCGCCCTGATTGGGTGCGTGACGGCTTTCACCTTTTCGACGCGCGCCTATGCCGCGCACTGGACGAACTCGCCGGCGTTGTGGCAGCGCGTGCTGGACCTCGATCCGGACTGTGCCGTGGCCCACTGCAATCGAGGCGAGGCGCTCTTGCGCGAGGGCCGCTACGCCGAGGCCTCACCGCATCTCTCTCGGGCGATCGACCTCGAGCCGGACTTTTCGTTCGCCTATGTCAACTTCGCGGCACTGCTGCTTCATGCGGAGCGGTTTGAGGACGCGGCCGGCGCCGGCGAACATGCCATTCGTTGCCAACCGCCGCTGACCGGTCTTGATCTTGCACGGGCCCACGCGATATGTGGAGAGGCCTACGCCGCCCTGCGCCGCGACGATTTGGCATGGGAACATACTCTTCGCGCGCGTGAGCTCGGTTTCATGGAAGCGGAGAAGATGCTGGATTATCTGCGGGATGTGAGGAGTCGTCGGTCGTTGTCGGGGTCGGAACAGCCGTGAATTATGGTGACACTCGCCGGGTCGGGGCGTCCTCGGGCGATTCGGAAGCGTCGTCGGGACGGTCGGGCAGTGGATTCATGGTCGCGGGAATTGTGCCTTGAAGCCCCCGAACCTTGATCAGCATGGCTCCTACCGGTCCGGACAGGGCATAGACCACCGCGACCAGAGCGATGGTTAGCTGAAACTGTACGACGAGTCCGATCAGCAGCAGGATCACCAGCGCCACGACCTGTCGAAAAGGCCGGCGGCCTCGAAGCATCGTATTGATCAGATGTGAATAACGGAATCGGCTCACCATCAGGAGGCCGAGCAGCATGGTGAACGGCGGAATCAGTCGCGCGACGAGGTTGGAGGTACCGGTCGATGCGAGGTCTTTGATCATGTCCTGATGAAGGATGACCAGCCCGATGACCGCGCAGGCCGCGCCGGGCGTCGGGAGCCCACGGAAGCCCATGTGGGCGGCCTCGTCTTCGACGTTTTCAACGTTGAATCGCGCGAGCCGCAGCGCGGCACAGCAGACGAAGATCGCGGCCATGACCCATTCGGCACGCCAGTAGATGCGCTCGAGGTTCGTCAGCTCGACGACGTTTCCCGGATAAGCGATGCACAGCACCAGGATGGCAGGGGCGACGCCGAAGCTGACGATATCCGCGAGCGAATCGAGCTGAGCTCCGAATTCGCTTGTCTTTCGGGTCAGCCGTGCCAGGCGTCCGTCGATACCATCGAAGAACATGGCGACGACGAGCAGGTACGCCGCGATGGCGAGGAACGTGGGGAAGAGATTGTTCAGCCGGGTACTGCCGAATGTTTCACGAAACAGGTCGCTGCCCGCGGCGTGAATGCTGAGCATGCAGACGTAAATCGCCCCGAGTCCGCAGAGGAGATTGCCGAGTGTCGCCAGGGACGGCAGGACGGCGACCGTCTTGAGCACGCGCTCGCGACGTCGGGTGCGACGTTCCCAATGACCCGGTTGTCCGACAATTCGCATGATCTTCTTTCAGCGCGACGGCGACGCCGCTTACCGTCTCAGCTCGCCGCGACGACGCGGTCGGTCTTGCTTCGCTCAGCCGTTGGTGCAGTGCTTCCGACCGATTGCATTCCGGGACGCATCAGTACCGTGCTGCCGCCTTTGACTACATCGTTCACTCGGACCGCCGGCTCCAGCCCTGAACCGGCCGGAACAATCAAATCCGTCCGCGAGCCGAACTTAATCAGACCCAGCCGCTCACCGCGACGGACGATATCGCCCTCGCCGATGTTGCAGATAATCCGCCGGGCAATCAGGCCCGCGATCTGTCGAACAAGGACGGGGCCGTCCGCGGCGCGATCCGGCTCGATGACGATGGTGTTGGCTTCGTTTCGAATTCCGCATTCCGGGTGTCGGGCGTCGAGGAATTCGCCCGGCCGGTAGATGGTACGCACGACGCGTCCCGCGCAGGGGACGCGGTTGATGTGGACGTTGAAAACGGAGAGGAAGACGCTGATGCGTATCGCCGGGCCTTCGATTCCTTCGTAGGAATCAAGCCGCGTTACATCGGTCACCTTTCCGTCCGCCGGGGAAACCAGGATTCCCGGCTCGTCGGGGATCACCCGATTGGGATCACGAAAAAAGGCAATGACAAATAGCCAGAGCGCCCACAGCGGCGGAGCAATCGTCCAGAACCACGGCGAGATATTCATCGCCGCCCAGACGGCTGCGCCGGCCGGCGCGTGACAAAGCAGCGTGGCCAGGCCGATTTCTCGTAACCCTTCGCGTGCGATGGTCATGATGAATATGCCCGGTGCGATGTCATGTATGGCAATTCTAGTGCAAGGGGGCACGGTTGTCCCGCACGCATCGCGCAGACCTGGGGCCACATGGAGGAAAGCCCGCTCGGGGTTAATCGTTGAAGCTTGGCTGCCAGATGGTGCCGCCGAGACCGTAGATATTTCGGGTGTCGAAGAAGCCGTGGGCGACGTGGCCATCGGCGAAGCCCAGGGACCAGGACGAGAACTTGCGATGCCATCCGTGAACCTGCGGGAGGGAGGGCGGTGTGTCTTCGTTTTCCTGAATGCCCAGCGGCTTGGCGTTGTAGGTCGCGCCGTAGAAGCCCTGCTCAGCCCAGAGGACGAACTGCGACGCATTGCCGCCGACGAGGTGTCGGGCGATGCGACTGGACAGTTCGGCGTACTTCTCCGGATCGTGGATCGAAGGGGTGAAGTCGAAGCCCACGTATCCCTGCAGCCATCGCGTGTTCAGACTGAAGCTGCTGCCGTTGGCCTGCCAGGAACTGTACATCTCTTCGTCGACCGGCGGCTCACCGGGGTCGCCGATGTAGGTCGTCGAACTGCTGCGATCGCTGGGGCAGATGAAGGTCGGGATGATGTCGCGACCGCGGTCCTTGAAGTCGAAGGGATCGGCCATCGCCGTGCGATCGACGTACTTGTTCAAGGGGCGAATCTGCGCCGGGTAGAGACTGCTGTCCATGTAGAGGTCTTTGGTCTGTGGCTTGGGCGCGCGGAAGCCGCCGAATACCCAGGGCGTCACGACCGTCGGCGTGTAGCCCGCATGGGGCGGAATCTGATACCACGGATAAAGCTGATGGCCCTGCTGGTCGTCGACATACATGGCGCTGCTGATCAGGATGGTTCGAAGATTCGCGACGCATTTGAATTTTCGGGCTTCCTCGCGGGATGCGCGAAGATAGGGAACGAGGATGGCGATAAGAAGGGAGATCACCGCCATGACCACGAGCAGTTCGATGATGGTGAATCCACCCTGCCGAACGCTACGATGCGGCTTCTCGAGTGTCGCGCTGTATTTGCAGCTCGCCATACTCCACCCTGAGCCGAGACCCTTCCTCCGCACACTAACGGGTCACGGGGCAACCTTTACACGGCACGGCTTACGCGGCGAATGCCGACAGCCGGCCGCAAGCGTCAATTTTCAAAACACCTTTACAGGCGGTTTCTCCGGATTCTCCTTCAGCTCGCGTAGTGACGGGTCCGGCGTTGCATGGACTCCGTGGCATGTCGGGCACTTTCCGTCCACACCGGGAACTTCAGGCCCGAGGAAGACGGTATTGCATCGCGAACATTCTTTCGCCAGATAGGCCTCGAAAGCCCGGCAGCCCGGACAACGCAACGCGGCGAAACGATCGGCGCTGCCTCGCTGTAGCTTCGATACTTCGTCGGCAGTAAATCGGAAAGACTGGGAGCAGTCACGACACATCCAAAGGGTCTGCGATTCGACACTTCGGGCGAGCGGATCGTGGGCGCTTCCATCCGATTGGAGGGTCACCGTCGCGGCCAGAGTGATGGCAAACAAAGAGCCAGCTAGCAGAAGCTTCCCCATGATCTTGAGCGCTCCTCCCGAAACGGGATATAAGAACCGGCTACCTAATATCTTACAGGAAATCGACTTCCGAAGTCCAGCGCCATTTGGGGGCGGATCGGTCGGAAGGCGGGCAAGGGTGAGGCCATGGGTCCGTAACTATTCCATATTTCAGAGTTTGGATGAATCGTTCATGCTTTCGTGGACTCCGGTTTTTCCCTGGACGGCTGGCGACAAGAACCCGATCGGGAGCCGGTCCGACTCGTTTTTTGGCCGGCCGAAGCTTTTTGCGCGACGATTGGGCGCGCCGAGTTCGGCTCGCTATTCTTTGCTCAGGAGTACATGCGCACCCTCTTAAGAAACATTCGTCAGCTTGTAGCTGTTCCGCAGGGGCCGGTTACCGGAAGCTTGTTGAGCCATCCTCCGGTTGTCTCGAATGCCGCGCTGGTGGTCGAGGACGGTTTGATCGCGTGGGTTGGCCCGGCAGCGGATGCGCCGGGTGGATCGTACGAGAAGACCATCGATGCCGGCGGTGGAACGGTTGTCCCCGGTCTGGTCGATTGTCACACGCACGCTGTCTTTGCTGGTTCGCGTGAGGATGAGTTTGTCCGCCGCATTCAGGGGGCGAGCTACCTTGAGATTCTCGAAGCCGGGGGCGGCATTCGCAGCACCATGCGCTCCGTTCGTTCCGCGAGCGTCGAGCAGCTTGTCGAATCGTCCCTGCCGCGCCTTAAGCGAATGCTTGAATCCGGCACGACCACGATCGAGATCAAGAGCGGCTACGGCCTTTCGCCTGATGACGAGATCAAGATGCTCACGGCCATCCGCGAGGTCGGCCGTCGAATGCCGATGGAAGTCGTGCCGACGTATCTGGCAGCCCATGCCTTGCCGCCGGAGTTTGACGGGCGTCCGGATGACTACATCGCGTCCGTCATTGACGACGCGCTGCTTGAGCGAATCGCAGCCGAGAAGCTCGCCGAGTTCGCCGACGTTTTCACGGAGCGCGGGGCCTTCACGGTCGAGCAGTCCCGGCGTTTTCTTGATGCCTGTCGCCGACACGGTTTGACGCCCAAGGTTCACGCCGAGCAGATCACACGCAGCGGCGCCACGCAACTGGCCATTGAGCTGGGCGCCGCCTCGGCGGACCATCTTGAATGCGTCGATGATGCCGACATCGCGGCACTAAAGTCGTCGCGGACGATTCCCGTCCTGTTGCCGGGTTGTTCGTTTTTTCTGGGGACGCCGCCCGCGCCGGCGCGAAAGCTCATCGACGCCGGTTTGCCCGTCGCACTGGCTACGGACTGCAATCCCGGCTCGTCGATGATCGAGTCGCTGCCGCTGATTATGTCGATCGCGTGTACGCTGCTGCGGATGACGCCGGCCGAGTGCCTTATCGCCTGCACCGCAAATGCCGCCGCCGCCCTCGGGCGCGCGGATCGGCTCGGCGCTGTCGTGGTCGGCCATCAGGCGGACCTTATCGTTCTCGACGTGCCGGACCTCAGCGCGTGGCCTTACCGCGTCGGAGTCAATGCCGTCCGCAGCGTCCTGAAGCGGGGCCGAGTCGTTTGCGGCGAATAATCGAAGGCGCAGATGCGCGCGCATAGTTTCATTACGCCATGTCACGATCAGTCGGCACCGATCGCATAGCTGCTGATCTACGGCGCTATTGCAGTTTGGATCTTCTCCATTTCCGCTTTGAAGGTGGCCGGGGGCGTACCGGGCAGGATGACCGAGGGGCCGGCCAGCACGCCGCTCGCTGTGATATCGACGTACATATCGGGATGGGGAAACTCTGTTTCAGCGGCCGTTCCCAGCTTATATGTGCCCCTCGTGCCTTCGAAGTAGAACACGCGATGTATGTCACCGCCGGGGGCCTTCAGGATCTGAATGGCCATTTTACTGCCGTCGGCGCCCGCGGAGACCCACTTCGTCTCGCCCGCGATTCCGGTGCCCGTGAGGTAGAGCCAGCCGCAGTCGAGATAGATTCTCGGTACCGGATTTCGGATGTGTGCAGTTGCGTACTCTGTTGAGCCGAAATTAGGACCGAGGACGGCTGCGTAATTCGTCGATGGCAGCGCGACGATATCGAGCTTTACAATGTGCCGCGTCTTGATTAGCTCATTGACTTCGAGTCTGCGCTTCAGCGTGTCTTCACCGACTTCGATTTCCGACCCATTGACGAAACCATAAGTTGCGCATCCCACGGGCTTCGTCAATGATCCGGAGATCTTGTAGGACGGACTGATCAAGTGTGACGATCCGTTCATCGAGGCGCATCCGACCTGAACGACGAGAAGGATACCCACCGCGAGGACTAACGATCGCTGCATGTTCATCTCCTTGTTCACAGGGTGTTTCGGCCTTCCCTCAGCGAGGGGCCGAGTTTGAGGATGGTCGCGGCAGCCCATGCCGTGACCAGTACAAGAATCGGAACCATCGGGTTCCAAAGAAGTCGTTCTTTCTCAGCAAGTACAAAGGCAATCAGCAGCGGCAGCAGGCAGAGGATGGGAATCAAAAGGTACTGGCGTCGCCATGCGAACAACGCGACAGCCGCGCCCATCGCGCCGCAGATCACTCGATCCCAGATGGCAAGACTCGATCGGGGCCGGCTTCGCGGCGTCATCATCTGCCCGATCAGCCCCTCGATCGCCACGGCGTGCGCATAGCAGCCGGAGAACAAGTCGTTGGGGCCGTAGCGATGCTGGTCCACGTCGCGCTTGAGGTTGCCGATGAGGACGACACGACCATTGAACCATTGCCATCGTTCCTCCGGCGTTGCCCGAAAGACGCGCTCGTAGGAAAGCGTTGAATCGAGCAGCACTTTTTCCGGCGGCAGATGAATCAGGTAAATGCCGATCAGATCGTCGTCGATCACGCCGGGGGCGGATGCCATCGCGCTTCCGGGGGCGGCTCTCGTGAGGACGGAAAGGGGCAGCTCGTCGGATTCCGCAAGCCATGCCTTCGTTGATACTTGCGAGTTGCCGCTGGGATGATATCGAGTGTGGACTTGCTGCTTGGGTTCATCGATCTGATACGACGCATCGGCTTCCGGGTGCCGGTAAGCGGCCACCGAAGCCAGCGAGAGAGACGGTAGCGGGTCACGCGGTCCGCGCCGCAGGACGAGCTGCACCTGCCATGGCACCGTATCGAATCCCGCAACGACACACCCCCAGCGTGCGAGCGGCCTGAGCGCGGGGCTGAGCTGCGGGATCCCGGTTTCATCGGCCCACCATTGTGGCACGCCGAGGACGACGGGAATCCCCGCGCGTGAGAGCGCTTCAATGCCCCTGGCAAGCTCGATGTCGAACTTGCTTGCGCTGCGGAAGAAAATGTCGGACGCGACCACGCGCGGCCGTGCCTCGGCCAGAAGCTCGAAGAGCCGGGCGTGAAGCAGTCGCAGGGATGTCAAATCATTTGGGTTCACACCTTCGATACCCTGTTCCGCGGCGAGCGCGGCAAGAGGCGTTTCGTCCGTGAAACCGACGACACGAACTCCGCCGAGCGTTGTGCCGCTTTGTGAGTCGCGGACGAGATCGGTGACGGCCCTGTTGAATCGTTGATCGAGCGTGGTCCACGTACCGACGAGCGGATCGAGCAGCGTTTTGCTTATCCACACGGTCAGAAGGACGATCATTGTCGCGGAGATCAGAGGATGGCGATGAACCCAGGCCGCGGCCTGTTTGCGAGCGATGTACGAAAGACGATCGCGACGCGCCGAGATAGGACGCCCGGCGATGTGAGCGCGGATATCCTTCGCCAGTTCGTCGGCGGACTGATATCTCCGCGCAGGTTCCTTGGCGAGGCACTTGAGCAGGATGGTATCCAGATCGAGGTCGATCGCGCCGGACAGCGATCTCGGCTCTCTGGGCGTGGCGAACTGAATGTTGATCAGCACGTCCCGAAGCGAGCCCTCGGTGGCGTAGGGATGCTGTCCGGTCAGCAGGCGATAGAGCGTGATGCCGAGCGCGTAGACGTCGGTTCGTGCATCGACGCGCAAGGCATCGCCGGCGGCCTGCTCCGGCGCCATGTAGGGGAGTGTCCCGATCGCCGCATGGGTGATCGACAGTTCCTTCTCGCCGCTGGTCGCGAGCGGCCGCGCCAGGCCGAAGTCGAGCACTCGGGCATTTCCCTCCGCGTCGACGAGAATGTTGCGCGGCTTCAGATCGCGATGAATGATGCCGTGGCGATGTGCATAATGGACCGCATCGCAGACGGTCGCGAAGAGTTCCAACGTATCGGTCGTGGTCAATCGCCGCGCCGAGACGAATTGATCGAGCGACTCGCCCTCTAGAAAGTCCATGACGAAGAAGTGGCGACCTTCACCGGTCACGCCGGCCTCGAAGATGGAGACGATGTTCGGGTGGCGCAGTTTGGCCAGGAGTTCGATCTCGCGCTGGAATCGTCGGCGAGACTCTTCGGCGGCGTCCGCACCGCCGAGCAGGACCTTGATCGCCACCTTTCGCTTCGTGGATTTCTGCACCGCCTTATAGACGATGCCTTGTCCGCCGCGGCTCAGTTCGTTGAGGATTTCGTAGCCCGGAATCGTTCCCACGGCTGCCCGCGCCTGTCGGGACTGCCCGCCGGAACCATCCAGCGGGAGCGTCTGCTCCGGATTGGATGATCCGTGATCGGCTTCGTGCGACGGACGCGTCATCTGTCGGGCTCCGGCCTCAAGAGGGAGCCGATACCCGCGAAGCGAACGGAAGTGGGAGTTTCGCGGGAGTAAGCGGCCCCTTCCGGCCGGCAATCATACCCGACAAGCCGCATCTGCCATATCTATTTCATTGGCGGTTGGGTGGGCGCTCCGCCGCCGTCGTTGCGGTACGCCCGGGGCCTTCGTAGTCTTACGCATCGGGAGGACGAACATGCAGCCGCTCATTGAGTGTGTACCGAATTTTTCCGAAGGCCGCGACACGGCGGCCATCAAGCAGATTACCGATCAGGTCGAGACGGTCGAGGGGGTTCGACTGCTGGATGTGGACCCCGGCAAGGCGACGAACCGGACCGTTGTGACATTTGTCGGGTCGCCGGATGAAGTGTGTGAGGCGGCTTTTCGCGCGGCGAAGCGGGCGAGCGAAGTCATCGACATGCGAAGGCACAAGGGCGAGCATCCTCGGTTTGGAGCGATGGATGTGTGTCCGCTGGTGCCGGTGTCGGGGATCACGATGGATGAAGTCGTGGTGTATGCGCGGAAGCTCGGGAAGCGGCTCGGAGAGGAACTGGGCATTTCCGTTTTTCTGTATGAGCATGCGGCGACGAAACCGGAGCGGAAGAATCTTGCAACCGTCCGCGCCGGTGAGTACGAGGGCCTGGCGGACAAACTGACCAAGCCGGAATGGAAGCCGGATTTCGGACCGTCGAAGTTCAACGAACGGAGCGGGGCGACCGCTGTCGGCGCGCGGGACTTCCTCGTGGCGTATAACGTCAACCTCAACACCACCAGCACGCGCCGAGCCAACTCGATTGCGTTCGACATTCGTGAGAAGGGACGCGTCAAGACCGTGGACGGCAAGCCGGGCGGCAAGCCCGTGCTCGACGAAGCGGGCAACAAGGCCTGGCAGCCGGGTACGCTGAAGTGCTGCAAGGCGATCGGCTGGTACATTGAGGAATTCGGCGTTGCGCAGATCTCGATCAACCTGACGAACCTGAGCGTGACGCCGATCCACGTTGCCTTTGATGAGTGCTGCAGGAAAGCAGAGCATCGCGGCATTCGTGTCACAGGGAGCGAGATCGTCGGCATGGCGCCTTTGTCGGCGATGCTGGAGGCGGGGCGATATTTTCTCCGGAAGCAGCAGCGAAGCACTGGCGTGAGCGATGGCGAGCTGATCAAGATCGCGATCAAGAGCATGGGGCTCAATGATCTGTACGAATTCAAGCCGGAAGAGAAGATCATCGAGTACGCCATTGCGGACAAGTCGCGCAAGCGTCTGATCGATCTGTCGGTAGAAGGATTCGTCGAGCTGACGGCGAGCGAAGCCCCCGCGCCGGGCGGCGGGAGCGTCTCGGCGCTCGTGGGCGCTCTGGGTGCGGCGCTGGCGGCGATGGTGGCGAATCTGTCGAGCCACAAGCGCGGCTGGGATGATCGCTGGGAGGAGTTCTCCAACTGGGCGGACAAGGGCAAGCGGCATTGGGTACGGTTGATGCAGCTCGTGGATGAAGACACGGCGGCGTTTAACGCGCTCATGGCTGCTTTCGGTTTGCCGCAGGGATCGGACACGGAGAAGGCGCTGCGCAAGGAGGCAATCCAGTCAGCGACGAGGCAGGCCATCGAGGCGCCGCTGGCGGTGATGGAAGCGGCGATGGCAAGCATGGAGGTGATCCGCGCCATGGCCGAGCAGGGGATGGAGGCCAGCGTCAGCGATGCCGGCGTGGCTGCGGCCTGCGCGAGGACGGCAGTGATCGGCGCGAACCTGAACGTGAAGATCAACGCGAAAGGCCTGGCGGACAAGCGCGCGGCGGAAGACTTCCTTCGCCGTGCGGAGGAGATCGAGAGGGTTGTCATCGCTCGCGAGCGGGAGGTCCTGGAGATCGTGAACGGTAAGCTGTAGGGACAGCAACGGCCGACCGAGGGTTTTCGCGGAAACTTGCTGATTTCTTAAAAAGTATCGTTGGCAGGTCGGCAATACATACCTATAGAGACAGGGCATTTCGCGGCCGGCCGATCCGCACTTCAGGCATCCTCGTCTTCCTGCTCATCTTCATCTTCCAGCTCCTCCTCGTCGTCTCCGAAGTCGCCTTCTTCGCGCGTTACCTCATCGTCGGCGAACTCGCGTGTGGAGTTTTCGGCGCCTTCTTCGATGTACCCGATCACCCGGTTGATGGGCATGGTAACGCCGCCATCCTCTGCGACGAGAACGGCAGCGCTGCCGAGGGCATGAGGAATGGAGTTCGACAGTTCCGGATCGGCTTCGGCCAGGTCTTCGTAGTTGACCCACTCGTGGTCGAGCTTTCCATTTCGGCGGATGACTTCGCCCAGATAGAAACCGGCGGCCAGGGCGGTGTTCGTGTAGGTCTGTTCGTCCAGATCGGCGGCGTCGGCGTGGACGCGATCCAGGTATTGATCCATCACGGTCAAGCTATCGACCGAGAAGTCCAGCGCCGATCGATCCAGTTCGTCCGCGTGGGCCAGACCGCCCTCCACGTCGGCCTCGCCGCTGATGATCTCCATGAACGCGGGCACGAGGGAAACCAGATCGTACGACATGGCGCGGTTCTCCAATAAAGACGGCGGCCTGTTGAATTCTCGCGACGTCCCAGGTTCGGCGACACTTCTCGAACGCTACTCGCGGGACGATAGCCGACATCGCGGCGCATGTCCAAAGCCAACCATCACGGCAGCAGGTTTGCGGGCGATTGTGCAGCGGACTTACGGGTTTCCTGAAAGGAATTCGACAATGGCTTCGCCGAATTGCGGCAGATCCGTCGGCCGGCGACTGGAAATATGGTGTCGGTCCACAATCACCGGCTCGTCGACCCAGGTTGCGCCGGCGTTGGTCAGATCGTCCTTGATGCCTGGCGTGCTGGTCATCTTTACGCCGCGCACGATACCGGCGGAGATGTTGATCCACGGGCCGTGACAGATGGACGCGAGCAGTTTGCCTTTTTCGTTGAAGCGGCGGACGAGGGCGAGCACCTTGTCGTTTCGCCGGAGCTTGTCGGGCATCCATCCGCCGGGGATGACCACGCCGTCGAAGTCGTCGGCGGACACCTCGGCGACGGCCGCCTCGCTCTCGCAGGGGTAACCGTTCTTGCCGGTGTAGGTATGCTTTGCGATTTCGCCGGCGAGGATCGTTTCGGCGCCGGCTCCTTCGAGCCGCAGCTTGGGATACCACAGTTCGAGATCTTCGTAGTCGTCGCCTACGAAAATCAGGATTCGCTTGTTGGAGCGTGTCGACTTCATCTGAATAGATTCTCCGTGGGCTTTCTCACGATGCTCGTTCCGCGTAAACTTCGCAGCGCTACCATGACCATTGATCATATCAGCGCCGTTACGTTTGCCGTTGCCGACATGGCGAGGGCGATTGCATTCTACGACAAATGCGGTTTTGCGATGCTCCACGGCGGGCCTGAGGCGGATTTTACCAGCTTTCGCGCCGGGCAGGGATTTGTGAACCTCATCCTTACGCGCGGGCACACGCCGAAGTGGTGGGGTCGGGCGATCTTTCGGGTGGGCAGCGCCGACGCGCAGTATCGCCGATTGCTCAGCGCGGGCCTCGTGCCTGACTCACCGCAGGATGCGCCGTGGGGGGAACGGTATTTTCACATCATCGACCCGGACGGCCACGAGCTGAGCTTCGCGGAGTTGATCAGAGATACGAAGTCTCAAATATGAAATCCCGGATATGAAATTTCAGAATTGAGATATCAGATTTGAAATCTCAGCCATCGAAGTTCATCTGCGCTTCATGCACTTTGCTTGCGGATGATCATGTCAAAGTTTCGCACCATGGAGCGGAGCAGGCCGATTCCGATCAGGGCGTAGATCGCCGCGGAGCAGATTGCGGCGATAAAGGCGATGACACGGCATTGTCGCAGGGCTTCTGCGCCGAGGGTCGCGCCGCGATCCACGAGAGCCCGAGCAGGGTCGATGACGGTCCAGAGCGCGGTAAAGGGCGTCATCGGCCATGCGGCAGCGGCGAGGGATGGGTTATCGCCGCTGCGGACGGCCCACACGCAGCTCGTCGAGAGGATGACGGCGAAGATGACAATGCCCATACTGGTGAAGACGGCGGCGAGGGTTTTCTTACTCTTGATGGAGGACTGAAGACCGATCATGCACGCGACAGCGGCGAAGGTGATGAGCATGATGGGCATGGAGAGCAGAGATTCCCAGTAAATCACCGGTCCATCCTTGCCGAATGCGGTGAAGACGACGAAGAGAAGTACGCTCAGGAAAGGTACGAGCAACATGGGGCCGGCGGCGACGATGAGCCCCATGATTTTTCCTCGAAGGATCTGACTGCTGGTCAGCGGTGTGCAGAGGACGAGTTCGAGGGTGTTGGACTCCTTCTCGCGGGTCATGCTGGTGGCGGCGGTCGTCGTGGCGATGAACAGGGCGATACCCAGCTCGATGGCGCAGATCATGAAGAGCCACTCGCGCACTTCGGCGGCGGTGAGACTTCCGTTGCCGTAGAGAATGAGCAGGGTGACGGCGATGGCGAGACCGACGAATAGAACGGCGTATCGTGCGAGCACTCCGCCGCCGGCCGCGGCGCCGGTGACGGATTCCCGCCAACTGATCGGATTGTGGTACACGTGGCGCGGGGTTCGCGTTTGCTCACCGCGCTTGCGGCTCAGGCGCAGCCACCCGGTGAGGCGCGATCCGAGTGTGATTTCCCCCTCCTTGGCTCCGCGGCGCACGAAGAAAAGACTCAGGCCGATCAGCAGCAGCGAAACGAGGACGGTCAACACGAGATAGCTGTATTGGGGATAGGCGAGAAAGTAGCGCCAGGGGAATCCGTAGTGGGCCACGGCGCCTTCGAGGGGCGCCGGGGTCTGACCCAGCACGACGTAAAGCGCGAGGAATGGGTGAAACGCCGCGAGCCAGCTCATGCGCGCGCCGGTATTGGGTGCGACCGGCGACTCGGGCGGCATGAGGCCGGAGAGCGTGCCCAGGGTGTAGACGACGATGAGGTACAGGGCGATGGCGAGATAAAAGGTGAAGATGGTTCTGCCGGTGCCGATTTTAATGACGCTGATGGAGATGGCCATCGAGCCGGTGAGCAGGGCCGTCGAAGCGGCGAGGGAGATGGACAGTAGGATTTCCTCCCCGGTGACGCCGCCGTAGACCATCATGATGCAGAACAGGGGGATGCCGGCGACGAGAAGCATGAAGACGAAATAGAGCCGTGAGAGCAGCGAGCCGAAGACGATTTGTGCATTGGAAAGCGGCGTGGACAGCAGGATGTTGTACGTCTGGGAGTCCTTCTCCTGGGTGATGGCGGCGGCGGTGAACAGGGGGGCGAGGATGCAGACCATCCCGAGCTGAACCTGCGAGACGATGTTGAAGACCTGGGTGGCGTTCTTGGCCAGATCGGCGAGCGAATGGCTGCCGCTCTGAAGCGCGACGACTCCGATCATGACGATGAAGGCGAGGATGCCGAGGTAAGCCAGGCGGATGTAGAAATGCTGCATGCGCCGTCCGCCGCCGTGAACGACGCGGACGAGGATGGGGTTGGCGGGCGCCAGCCGCCAGAACCAGAGACCGAGATCGCGCATCAGGGCTTGCATGGGTCAGCGGCTGGTGGTCAGCAGTCAGTGTTGAAGCCGACGGATTGCAGTACGACGGTTGCTGCAATCCAGCAGTAAGTATCAAACTCAAGAAATCAGATTTCAAATTTCAGATTTCAAATTTCAGATTTCAAATTTGAAATTTCAAATCTTTTACCTCAAATCTCAAATCTCGAACCTCAAACTCCCAATCTCAAATTCCCCCACGCAATCATCAGATCGGTGGTTGTTTCATGCCGCGGTCGGCCAGCATTTTTCGGGCGGCTTGTTGCGCGACTGCGCGCTGGCGTGAGTCGGGTAACTCGTCGATGCGCCGTTTGAATTCTTCGTCCAGCTCCACCAGCGGTTGACGAAGTTTGTTGTACTCTCGATCCAGCGCGAAGATGACGGGCCCCTCGCGGAAGTCACCGCCGGACATCCGCGTCAATCGCCGGGCGATCCGGTTGCGCTTGACCTCGGATTCCCATTCCGACGTCTTGATCGCGGCGACACGCTCCTTGCACTGCTTGAGCACGCCGTCGGCGGCGGTCCGCTGCGATTCGTCGAAGCTATAGTATTCCGCCGCACGATTCAGATACTCGGCCCACTGATCGTCGAGGCGAAGTTCCCAGTCGGTCCATCGCTCGACTTCCATTCGGGCACGCCGGTGCTGCGGGTGTTCGTCCGGGTTTTCCGGCTTCGGCTCGGCCCTGGATGGGTCCTTGTCAGCGGGATCCCAGAAGGGGTTGGCGTTGTCGCCGATTTTTCCTTCTTCCCAGCGCTTCATGCGCGATTCGAAGATCGTCACGCCTGCCGCGGCTCCGGCCATGTCGCCGGTGAACTTGAGCCGCTGGCCGACGGTCATCTTCTTGCCGATTTCCGCGCCGCTCTGGGTGAACATGTCCTTCAGGGCAGGAATGATCGGCTTGGCCATCGTGGCAAACTTCTGCGCCGCATCCTGCGGAAAGCGGCCGTCGTACTCGATCATCGTCGCCATCATGTACTCGATCAGTTCCTGATTCGTCTTCTCGTTTTCGTGGGCAAAACGCATGATCTGGCGGCTGATGATCGCGCGGATGTCCTCGGCCTGACGTTCATCCAGGTCGTAACGGGTGATCATCTGCTCGACAAACTTGCCGCTCATGGCGCCGGCCATCTGCGGCGTCAGTCGTATTCCGAGCTTCGTGGGACGCATGTACTTGTCTGTGTCCGATGACGGAGTCGCGTACGGATCATCCAAGTCCGCCGGGGTCGGATACGGCTCCTGGGCGTGTGCCCAGCTGACGAGACACAGATGCATGATCGCCGCTGCCGCAGTAGCGAATGTATTCCTTCGCTGCCTGACAGCACGAGTAACGCCGGATGCCTGCGCCGGACTGCCGGCCGCTAACCACAGATCACTGTTCATTGGACGATCCCCTTGGTGAAGCGCATGAACGCGGTTTCCAGATTGACCTGTTCCTCCCTGATCTCGCGGATCGGGATCTTCGCCTCCAGAAGTGCCCGGACGATGAAGGAAAAATCGTGCGTCTCTCCTTTGAGGGAAACGAGCAGACGACCGTTTTCCGACTCCACCTTTTGAACATGATCGAGCCGCCGCAGGACGGCTTCGGCCTGCGGCTGGCCCGTCGGCACGATAACTTCGACGCGGGTGCCGGTCCGTGTGCGGCGGACGATTTCCTCGATCGGGCCGTGAAAGAGGAGTTCGCCGCGCTCGATGATTCCGACGGTCGTGCACAGCTCGGCCAGTTCGTGCAGGATGTGCGAGCTGATGATGATCGTCTTGCCCATGCGCCGCAGCTCCTTGAGCAGCTCGCGCATTTCGATTCGGGCCCGCGGGTCGAGACCGCTGGCGGGTTCGTCGAGAAAGAGCACCCTGGGATCGTGCAGCAGGACACGGGCGACGGAGAGCCGCTGCTTCATGCCGCGCGAAAGACTATCGACGAGGGCGTCGCGCTTGTAGGAAAGATCGGTCAGTTCGAGCACGTCGCCGACGACGCGCTGGCGCTGCTCGCCGTTGATGTTGTAGGCCGCGGCGAAGAATTCCAGGTATTCCTGCACGACCATGTCTTCGTACGCGCCGAAGAAGTCCGGAACGTAACCGATCAGCGGGCGAATCATCCGCGACTCGTAGCCGACCGTGTGGCCGCAGACGCGGGCTTCCCCCCAGGTTGGCTGGAGCAGCGTCGCCAGAATTCGGATGGTTGTCGTCTTGCCGGCGCCGTTGGGACCGATGTAGCCGAAGCACTCGCCTTCCTCGATGTTGAGGTGCAGGCCGCTTAAGGCGACGAGCTTGCCGTAGCGCTTGGTCAGGTTGATCGTCTGAATGATCACGTTTGCGGGTCTTTCGCTCGACGGCACTTACGAGGCCGGGTTGGTATCCATACCCTGAAGCCGCTCCAGGGGCTCCACGGGAACTACGAACCGGTAGATTGTATTCGATCGGCTGGGTTTGAGCGGGCGCTGGTTTACTTCCAGTATCGCCGGCGGCGTTGCGTCGGTTCGGCCGATCAGCAGGGCTGTTCGGGGGGTCAGCAGGGACGTGCAACCCAGGCGTCTGCCGTGGCCCCGACGAAAACTCGATCGGGCGTTCCGGTCTTCGCGGATGAGATCGAAAGCCGAAAGCAGCAGGATGGCCGCGTATTCATCATTCCGGGAGAGCCGGGTTTGCGCCGTCTGAATCTGGCTCGTGATGGGGAGTACGGACTGCAAACTTCGCGACCACTCCTCGATCTTCCGCTGAAGCAGGGGCAGCGTGGTGATTCGGGTGGACGGGTCGCCGACCGGAACGCCCTCCTTGGGCAGGTACAGCAGTCGATGGCGCAGTTGGAGGTCGGACAGTTCTGATCCGATGCCTTCAGACGGCAGTTCGCCGAGGAAAAAGCAATTGGCCAGAACGGTCATACGCTCGCCGGCGACTTCCTCGGAGGTGACCAGCAGATAACAATCCACGAGGTCCACGCCGAGGTTGTTTCGCAGATAGCTTCCGGGGCCGAATTCGTAGCGCAGCGAATTGTCGGTGTCCACCGGCCTGCGCAGGACGAGTCTGCCTTCGAGCACGCCGCTGAGCCGGCCCTGCCAGTAGCCCTGAAACTCCTTGAGTGTGGCGCGCACGGGAACATCATCCAGCCGCTCGCCGGAAAGGTGCATCTCGTAGCTCGATGCGGCGGCAAATCGAGAATCGACCATGTCGAAGGAATCGGTGCCCGGCATTGGTTGGATGACGCCATAGCGTCGATCCGGCGGAGGCGCGGGATCTCCGACGGGCAGGCGAATATCCAGCCGTGTGTGATTGGGCGTCTTTACGCCGAAGAGGCATACGCCATAGGCCTCGTCGTCGCCTGCGCGGGCGTCGATCACGCTGGTCTGCCACAAGCTCTTGGTCAGGCCGCGGAGCATGCCGACCATTCCGGTGCCCACGACGCTGCCGACAATGGCCACGGCGCCAAAGGCCGTCCAGCAATGATGCAGCCAGCCGCGGCGCTTGAGGTACCAGAAGCTGCCCATCGTGGCGGCGAAGGTGTACGCAGCCGCAAAGAGGATGGCGAAGAGCAGGAACTTCGTACCGACGCTTTCGAAGGAGATGGAGCTGCGGACGGACTGGAACAGGTCCGGCGACGAGGTGAACGTCACGGCGCTCTTGTCCTCGCGCACCGGCGGCAGCGCCAGCAGTCGCCGCGCAATTACCTGTTCGCAGGCGACGGCGACGAAGGGATCGTCCTCGATCACGTCGTCGGAGAAGGGCTCGCCATCGCCCGCGGCTACGGACAACCGCTGCGGAGGCGGCAGCAACTGCTTCAGCGACGCACCTAGAAACGTCACCATGCCGCGGCCGACGATGCGGCGATGGCAGATCTGCGGATTCGGGCAGAAGGTCGGCATCGGCAGACTGTCCGGCTTGGGCGTCATCAGGCATCGCATGAACGGATTTCGGGCGTAGTGTCGATTCAGTCGGCCGGAGTAGCTGCTTTCCTCTACAATATCAAGAAACTCCTGCGCCTCAGTTCGTTCCTCGATGCCCACAATGCGAACCGGAAGCAGCTCGGCAAGGGGTGAGTCGGCGAGCAGTCGTCCGTTCTTACCGCCGGTGATGAGCAGCCGTCCCCCTCTTGTCACCCAGTCGATCAACGCCTGCGTCTGCAAGGGCGAGAGTGCAGACGGATCGGCATCATCCCAGACGATCACATCCACGGCTTCCAACCCCTGCCAGCGCGACGGCAATTCACGCGGGGCCATGGCCCGAATGCGCCGAGGGTTGATTCGATCGCGTTGACCGCGTCGGTACATGTCCAGCACGGCGAGATGCGGCAGCTTTCCCGGAGATGTCAGATCGACGATCAGCAGATGATCCGAGCGAAGGTCCATGGCGGCGGGGGCGGTCAACTCGGCAACTTCCTGGCCGGTGTCGTCATGGACGCGAACCTGCTCGCCGTCGTCGTTATAGAGCGAGACCTTGGTGTCGTCGCCACCGCCGATGTTGTAGGGAACAAAATAGACTTGATAAGGTCGCCAGTCTCCGCCGGGCTCGAGTGCGATGGGTGTAACGGATGTCACCACGTCGCCGTCGCGATCGCGGGAAGTGGTGCGAAGCTGACCGCCAAAGGGCGTTGGGCCGCGGTAGCGCAGCTCGACTTCAACGAAGGACCAGTTGCCGTTGCGAACGATCGGGTCGCCGCCGGCGAAGAGGCCGATGCGGGTGATGCGGCCTTCGACCTGCTGCGCGAACACGGGCTGCGACGCCGTGAACAGCCATGCACCGGCGAGAAGGACGATCGGAACCGGAAGTATGCGGATGGGTTTCAGTTGGCTCACCTGAAGTTATTCGCGGCATGACCGCTTGGGTGTCGTTGGCCCTGGTATGGCGACGGCATCGGCGCCGGATCATCGGTTGACCGGGTACCGCGAAGTTCCACTTCGTCCCCAGGACCGCGAAGTTCTACTTCGCTCCACCCCGCCGAAGCCGAGAGACCGCCATCCCTCGGCCTTGCCCGAGTCTTCGATTGATTCTAGGGCTTCACATCGCACACGCAGACCATTTTTCCGCAGCCGGGGCACCCCTCCCTGAACTTCCGCATGGCACGCTCCAAGTCGATCCCCTCCACGTTCGCCAGCGTGACCAGCCACGCAAGGACGTCGGCGAACTCGCCTTCCTTTTCCTCCGTGGTGCCCTCGCGGATGGCCGAGGCCAGCTCGCCGACCTCCTCCATCAGCCATAAGAACGTCCCCTCCGGTCCTCGCTTGCGGTCTTTCGCCGAGTACATGTCCTCAATAAGTCGCTGTAGCTCGCGAAGTTCCATGGGCCCTCGCCTGGCAGGGGTAGCTCTCGTCCGCGCCGTGTCGAATGAACGGTCAGTCTAGTCGAGAGAACTCGCCGCGTAAATCCGCCATCGCCGAAGCCGAGCGCCCCTCTCCCACCGGGGACCGCGAAGTTTTACTTCGCTCTTGGATCGCGAAGTTTTACTTCGCTCCCCCCGCCCCGCCCTCAACGCCCCGCAATTTCTCCTTCTCACCCGTCGCCTCATAGACCCGTCGCAGCCCCGTGTACCCCACCGCCCGTTCGGGCCAGATCGTGCAGACCGTCTGAAATGCCCGTTCCGCGCCGGCGTAGTCGCGCGCATGCAGAAGCGCCTCTCCGAGACCGACGTAGGTTGAACCGTCGTAAGGATCAATCTCCAGCGCACGACGAAACCACGTCGCCGCTTTGACGGGGTCTTCCCTGCTCATATGGATTTCGGCGACCTGCCGCGCCACGACGGGCTCATCTTCGACGAGGTGGAAGAGGCGTTCCAGTTCCCGCACCGCGTCGTCGATGCGCTTCTGAAGGAGATGAATACCTGCGAGTCGGCGATAGGTGTCCGGGTCTTCGGGGAAGCGCATCTGGTAACGTGTAAAGAGCTTGATGGCTTCGTCCCACTGCGACCAGGACTGTTCGACGAACCCGAGATACTTGATCGCCGTCGGGTTGTCTGCATCGAGCGTGATCAACCGTCGTAGATAGGGATTCGCCTCCTCGATGAGTTCCTGACGGACGGTCTCATCCTTCTCAGCGAGCATCTTGCCGATCAGGATTCGGCTGAGCACTTCGAGACCTCGGGTCTGTTTTTCATTTTCTTCGAGACTGCGGCGGGCGGCGGTTTCGGCGGCCTCGTGCCCGCCTTCGATGAGCTGGGCTTCAGCGAACTCGGCCCACAAGTCGGCATTGCCACGATCGGCTTCGAGTTCCTTGCGGATGGTTTCGATGTCGCGCAGCCGCGTGGTCGGCAGTCCCCACGCCGCGACCTGTTCGGCCGCCCATTTGTGGAAGCGATTGTCAAACTCCTCGGTGCTGATGCCCAACACTTTTTCGAAGGCCTCCGTCTGAGTGAGCTCATCGCGAAACGCCTTGAGGAAGCCCGGCACGATCTTCTCGCCGTGCTTCTCGATGGCGTACTCGAACATCCACTCGCTCTGCATGTAAGCGAGATGTCGGTCGTCCGGCCGCTTGGGACGCATGAAGCCCCAGTCAATCGACTTGAGCGTAAAGAGCCGACCCTCGCGCACGGCCTGACAGAGCAGAAGCTTCGTGCTCCACGAGCGCGGGGCCTGCTCCTGCGAAACGGCCAATCCTTCGGTCATCCAGTGCGGGATTCGGTTCTCCGTGGCTTCGAGGGTGACGGTATGCGTGAACTCGTGCCGCAGGACGGTCACCCAGTTGAACCGACCGAAGGGCGCCAGCCCGCGCGGGGCCATGAGGGCGATGACTCTTCCGCTGCAGGCGCCGACCGTGGCGATGAAGGGCCGGCCGGTGACGCGGACGGAAAATCCCATGTGATCCGGGAAGACTTCAATCATGGTCTTTTTTTCCGGCGTGGTGTCGAATGCCTTGCACACGTCGGCGTAGAAATCTTCGAGGGCCTCGGCCATGTACGGCGCGATGAGGCCCTCGGACTGTCGGTCGAACTTCAGGATGAAATGCTTTGTCTCGACGCGGTCGAAACGATCCAGCGCATCGAGAAGTTCGAGCACGTTGTGCGTCCTGACGTCGAAGCTGTCCAGGGCGAACGATGCCTCCAGTGTTTGTCGGGCCAGTTCTTCCTCGCCGGTGTCCATGTAGACCTGACCGAGCGCGGTGCGCGGGTCGGCCCAGTGCGGAGCGAACTCGATCGCCTTTTTGAAATGCGCTTCAGCCGGGTCGTACTGCCTTCCCGCGGACAGCCAGGTGCCGAGCACTTGGTGCATCACCGCCGGACGGGGATTCAGCTTTGTGATCCTCGCGACGGTCTTCGCGGCGTCATCCCTGCGACCCAGCCGTGTTTGCGCCGCGGCGATTCGCGACAGGGCGTCGATCGAATGGGGGTTGGTCTTCTGCGCTTCGTCCGCCGCCGCGAGCGCGTCCTCGTAACGGCGCTCGGTCATTTTCAGATCGGCGAGGAGCAATCGCGCGGCCACGCTCTGCGGATTCGTCTCCAGCGCCGCGGCGACGCACTTTTCGGTTTCCTCAAAGTCCCACGATTCGAGGGCGATCTGCCCGAGGCCGACATGCGCCGCCGCCGCGTGTGGGTTCTGCTCCAGTACGTGTTCGAAGTCTCCGCGTGCCTCGTTGAGGTTGTGCTTGTCGAGAAGGAGTTGCGCTGCGGCAAGCCGTGCCGGCCAGTAGGCGGCGTCGATAAACTCGAAGGCCTCCTGATAGACTTCGGTCAGCACATGCCGAGTGCGCCGCACGATGTCCCGATGCCGCGTCAGGACACTGAACCGATAGAAACCCCGCCCCAGCCACGCCAAATCCTCGGCTCGTTCCGGCAGGGGATCGCCGGTCATCCAATCGTCGAAGAAGCGATACGTGTCGATGGCACGGTCAGTTTGTCCGAGCCCTTCTTGTATTCGACCAAGTTGCCAGCGGGCGCGGAGTTCCTTGCCGTCGAGGTCGATCGCTTTCTGGTTATGCGTGATCGCCTTCTCATATTCACCGATTTCGGCATAAAGCGCCGCCAGTGCTGCATGCCAGTCGGCGGATCGTGACGCTTCGGCTTCTCCTTCACGATCGAGTCGTTGGAGTCGCTCGATGCCGGCTCGATAATCGCCGATTTGCAAATCCACGTCGGCACGCGCGATCGCCGCGCGCAGGGCGTTACTCGGCGATGTGGCGAGCGCCTCGTACATTTCGACGGCGGCTTGGTAATCTCCCTCCAGCGCAAGTGCTCGGGCATTTCGGAAGGTGACCGCGCGCGCCGTCGTTGTGTCCTTCTCCGGGGGCGATGCTTCGGCGGCGTCTGTTGGTTGCGCTTGCGCTGTCGCCGCCCGAATCATCATCGCAACGATGAAGACCGTCGCCCACCGCCTGCTGACCACGAACCACGAACCACGGATCACAGTTCCTACCCTTCCGGAAAAGCGCGCTGCGACAGGCGAGCGTATTCGTCCATGAGCGCGGATTGATAAATAACGAGGAAAGCGTTGATCAAGATCGCCGCGAAGGCCGCGACGAGGTGGGCCTCCGCCGGCAGGTAGATGCCGATGGCCGCGCCGAGGGCGACGGTGATGAAGATCGATGCAATGCCGATCATGGAAAGGCGGAGCGCGCGGGATTTGAGTGCGACGACCTGCTCGTGGAAAGTGACATCGAGCCCGTCGGAGAGCGCCGCCTGACGGATGATCTTCTCCTGCACGACGAAGTACATGAACGCCACGATGTGGACGAGGCAGGCAAAGAGCGCGGCCAGCACGCCGAGGAGAAAGTGCCGCTCGAATCCCGCCGCGCCCTGCACCATCAGGCCGAAGACGGCCGTCAGCGCCAGCAGGGCGAGGTTGGTCATAGCCAGCAGCAGGTAGCTTTGCTTCATGGTTCGCTTCGCGGGGGTTATCTACGCGACATCGTGTGGTTACGAAGCAGAGCTTCGCGGTCCCGGGGTGGTAACGAAGCAGAGCTTCGCAGTCCTGGCACCCGAGCGGGTCAATTGGAGCAGTTTTCCATCGCGCCGACCAGCGGGCCGAAGGGCGATGGGGAAAAATAGGCCGGAACGCCGCAGCCGCCGCCCGGGGACCGAGAAGTTTTACTTCGCTCCCCGCTCCGCGCCGTCGTCATCCCGGGGACCGCGAAGTTTTACTTCGCCCCCCCCCGCCGCGCCGACAGCTTAATCTCAACGAAGGCCATCCGATAACGCCGTCGGGGCTACCATTTTTCGATCCCGGAGCGTATACTGTGTGTGACCGGGCTATTCTCCAGCGGCCTCACACGCTGGGCCGATGGACCGATCGGCAGTCGACCCTCAGGAGGGGACCAACGTGCGCATTCGTCAAGGCCTGTGGCTATGCCTCATGACCATCGTCGTGGGGTGCAACATCTTCCCGAGCTTCGTGATCACTCCGCCGAGTCAGAACATGTCGACGGTCGTCGGCGGTCTTTCGAATACGGATCCATTCTTCGGTACCTACCGTCTGGCAAACGCACCGAATGTGGTAGTCGGCGACTTCCTCCTCGGAAGCTGCGGCTGCGGCGACTGGCGCGTGCTCTTCCGACCGACCGACGGAGGGCTGCAGGTGCAGTTCCCGGTGCAGTTTTATACGAACGGGGAGTATTCCCCCTTCGGCGATGTGCTCGTCCACGGCGCGACGGACTACAACGTCGCCGGCGGCATGGCCCATCAGGATGACGGTTTCTTTGAAGGCAAGGCCGAACTGGCCCTCGCGCGCTACACGATGTCCGGCAATCGCGACGCTGCCCACCTGCTTGCTGTCGATGCCTGCGGCATGTGCCACATCGGCGAAGACTCGATCTGGCCGTTGCCCCCGACGCACCCGCAGAAGTACAAGACCAACCCTCGCGTCTGCTTCGAGTGCCACACCGCCAACGGCCAGTAGCGGCCGATTTTCATCTCTCACACCGACGAATCCGCCTCCGGGCCTCTGACTTGGCGCAGGCCGCGTCTTGCCCGAAGATACCTTCCACAGCCGACGGGATGCCCGTATCTGTTGATGTGTGATTCCCTGTTCGAAGCTCCGGATATCGTGATTGCATGCGTAAGGTTCCCCCGAGAATACTCCTCGCGAAGGTAGGACTTGACGGACATGACCGCGGGGTCAAGGTTCTGGCCCGCGGCCTGCGCGACGCCGGTATGGAAGTCATCTACACGGGTCTTTGGCAGACGCCCGCGGCCTCCGCGAAGGCGGCCATCGAGGAAGACGTGGACATCCTCGGCGTCAGCTTTCACAGTGCCGCGCATATGACCCTCGTCCCCGCGATCATGCAGGAGCTGAAGGCCCTCGGTCGCAACGACATGCCGGTGGTCATCGGCGGCATCATCCCGCCGGACGACGTTCAGGCCATGAAAGACGCCGGTTGCGCCGCCGTGCTCGAAACCGAGGCCTCCATGGAGACGATCGTCTCCGTGTTGACCGGCCTTGCCGATCAATCGCGAACCGCGCGCGCGGCGCAGTTGAAGGCAGGCCGGCTCGACAAGTGGATCGCGGCCGCGCAAAAAGGCGATCGTCCGGCATTGGGTCGGCTGCTGACATGGATCGAAAACGACGCCACACCGGACGAAGTGGCAGCACGAATCGAGGGCCCAACCGATGGCACGCTGCTTGTCGGCATGACCGGCCCGCCCGGCGTCGGCAAGAGCACCCTCATCGGTCGGTTGCTCAAGGAGTTTCGCAGCAGGGATAAGCAGGTGGCCGTTGTCGCCGTCGATCCGGCGAGCCCTCTCACCGGCGGGGCGCTGCTTGGCGATCGCGCCCGCATGACACAGAACGCGGGCGACCCCGGCGTGTTCCTGCGATCGTCGGCAAGTCGCGGCCAGTTGGGTGGCTTGGCGCCGTCCACGACCGCGATGGTGCAGGCCGTTCGGCGCTGCAAAGTGGACGTGGTCCTGATCGAAACGGTGGGCGCCGGCCAGAACGATGTCAGCGTCTATCACCTTGCCAGCCCGCTGGTGCTTTTGATGATGCCTGGCGCGGGCGATGAATTGCAACTTGAAAAAGCCGGTATCACCGAAGTGGCCGACATTTTTGTTATCAACAAGGCCGACCTGCCCGGCGCCGGTCGGCTGGAAGCTCAGATCCGTGAGACCCTCGGCTCGAGCCGCCCGGTTGTGCAGACGGTCGCCAGCCACGGCCAGGGCATCAGCGAACTGGCGGATATGATCCTGGCGCATCAGCCGAAGAAGCGTGGCTAGTGGTTACGAAGCAGAGTTTCGCGGTCCCGGGGCAGTCTGTGTTCGGTGGAAGAATAGTACGGATTCGATGAACTCCATGAAGTTTATGTACGCTCGCCGTCGTCTGCCTTATCGCGCTGGCGGCATCAAAGTCCAAACTGATTTGCAGGTGCCTGATGAAGATTCTTACGCTCGTTAAATGCGTGCCCGAGTCCACGGCCAACATCCGCATCAAGCCGGACGGCAGCGGCATCGAGACGACCGGCGTCAAGTTCGTGATGAACCCCTTCTGCGAGTTTGCCGTCGAGGCGGCCTTGCAGTTCAAGGAGAAGAACGCGGCAGCCAAGTCCGAGATCACCGCGCTGACGGTGGGGCCGGCCACGCATGTCGATGTGCTGCGGACCGCCTTCGCCATGGGCGTCGATCATGCCATCCACGTCTGCGATGATCTGTTCAATCACATCGACGAGCTGGCAACGGCCAAAGTCATTGCCGCCGCCGTCAAGGACGCGGGCTTCGAACTTATCTTCACCGGCAAGCACGCCATCGACTACGACAGCGGACAGGTAGGCCCGGCCCTTGCGGAGTGTCTCAACTGGCCGCATGTCGGCGCGATCACCGCGCTCGACTGGGCGGGCGATTTCAAATCCTGCACCGTCCGCCGTCGCATCGAAGGCGCCGACGAAGTCGTCGAGCTCAAATTGCCTGCCGTACTGACGGTCGATAAGGGGCTCGTCGAGCCGCGCTATCCGTCACTGCCCGGCCTGATGAAGGCCAAGAAGCGACCGGTGGACACGAAGAACGCGGCTGCGCTCGGTCTTTCAGCAGCCGAATTCAGCAAGGAATCGCTTGGCACCTGGATGGGCGAGTTTGCTCCGCCGCCCCCGCGACCGCCGGGCCGAAAGCTTGAAGGCGAGCCGGCGGAGACGGCGAAGGAACTCGTTCGCATTCTTCGCGAAGAGGTAAAGGCGATCTGACCGTTCCATCGTCCCAGCAAGGCGAGCACCCGGCGCGGGCTGATTCGACTGCGCCGTCGGGAGATGCGCTGGCGGGCGAGACGCCCGCACTCCCCTTGTCGGTTTGCGATGCGCCGTCGGGCTTCGGTGTACCTCGCCGTCGACGATTCGTCTTTGCCGTCGCCACCCTGCTGCTGGGGTCGCTCGCCGCATTAATCTTCAGCGATCTCTTCGTCCATTGGTGGGACACGCGCAGCGCCGGCGGCCATCGAGCGCCGCCGATTCCGTGGACGCGACTTTCCGATCCGCCGATTAACGACGTTACGCCCGGTGGTATGCGGCTTAAGCGCTTCCTCGATTGCGAGATCGTCGACCCCGCGAGCGGCCGTGTCGTTCGCCTTCGCACCAATGCGCTGGGTTATCGCGACGGCCCCATTGCTCCGAGGGCGTCGGGAGAATTTCGCATCCTCGTTCTCGGCGATTCGATCACCCTGTCGGCCTACACCGAGGAGGACGAGACCTACGTTCGGCAGCTTGAGGCGCGGCTGCGCACTCACTTTGGCGGCGTTCGAACCATCAACGCCGGAATGCGGGGCGCCTGTCTTCGCGAGTATCTGTTGATCCTGACGGAGACGGGCCTTCTCACGCAACCCGATATGGTACTGGTCGGCCTGTACCTCAATGACGCGAAGCGCTCGCGGACCTTCCCCTTGCCGGAGGGTCTGTCGGCCTACAGTGCGATTGCGCGACGTTTGCAGGAACTGAGTCTGGCCAACGAATTGTCGGACGAATCGAAGGAGCGATGGGAACAATACGCCGGCAAGCCCTTCCCGACGCGGGAGTTTTCCGAAGGCGCGTGGCGAACCGACCGGGAGGCCTTTGAGGCACAGATCGCCGCGGCGGCGGTGGACTGGGGCTTTGCGTGGTTTCCCGCCGCTTGGGAGGAGATGCGGCCGGACATGCAGGTCATCAAGGAATTGTCGGCGATGCACGGCTTTCGGCTGGCCGTCGCGCTTTTTCCATCGACTTTTCAGGTCGAGGCGGAGTTTCTGGATTCGACGCCGCAGGACATGTTTATCGAGATGATGCGCGAAATGGAACTGCCGCACCTCGACCTGCTGCCGATCCTTCGTGCCGCCTATCGGGAGCGCGGCCATTCCCTGGCTTATGACAATTGCCACCTCACGCCGGAAGGCAATGCCGTGGTCGCTGATGCACTGGCGGAGTTTCTTCGCCCGCAGGTGACGGAAGCGATTCCTTTATCGCAGTGAACAAAATTTGCAGGGAAACGTGCGCGAAGCGAGCACGATTTATCCGGCCCGACGCGATCAGATCATCACGCGTTTATTGTAGACCCACCACTCAATGAGCAGAATGCAGAGTGCCGCGATGACGGCATAGGGCCAGAGCGGCTGATTGACCTTTGTCTCCGCCAGCACGGATTCGACCGCCTCGGTGCCCACGGTGAACTGCTCATTCGGCGCGATGTGCGATTCAATACGGTCCAACAGGTTGGCCGCGAAGGGCTCAACCGTCCGCTGCGGGTCGTCGAAACGTACACGGTAGAGCCCCGTGTCCCGCGTTCGTGCATACGAAAGCAGGCCGCCCGCGCGAACCGCTTCCTCGTCGATTCGGCCGTCGGGTCGATCGATCTTCGCCTTCGTCGCCCCGGGAGGAACGTTGACCGAGAGGGTATCGCCCGGGCGAATCATTCGTCGCGCTTCCAGCAGTCCGCCGGAGGCAAGATAGCCCAGGGCGTTCTGCAGGAACATCGGGAAGGCCTCCTTGAGGGTGAAGTTGGAGTCCAGCAGATCGAAAGAGGCGATGACATAACGATGACCGGGATCGGTCACCATCGCCATCGCCACCGAGTCGGGCCCTTCCATCAGCGAGACCGCATGATTCGGCAATTTGAGCGGCAGCCACCTGGCGACATAGACGCCTTCGTAGGCCACGTGCCGCATCAGCGGATGATCCTGCCGTGCGAAGATAATCGGCTCGCCGGCCACCTCGTCACCCACGGAGACCTCCTCGATCTTCGGCGTGCCTCCGAAAAAAAGATAATTGCCCGGCGGAAGGCGGTCGGTGTCGTGGCCATCCAGAATGACGAGATCGAAGGCACTGCGCCCGTCGATGATCAACGCGGCATCCGGCGCCTTCTCGTATTCCTCGCGGCCCATCGTCTTGTATTCACGAACGTCAAAGGACTGCGTCATCGCCTTGCGCAGGACGCGCTGCACGGGCAAACGATCGCAGACGGCCAGTACGCGCAGCTCGCGCGGCGGATCGACCGGCGCGAGAACGACGTTGTCCACGGCGAAGGCGTCCTCGCGATGTAGGTGTACCTCGATCACGCCACCTGCATCATGGTGAAATTCGAAAATGACATTCTGCGCCGGCGGCAGGCCGGGCTCCGTCGTCGCGGCCGTCGCGGGCGAGGCGGCCGGCCCCAGCACGACCTCACGAACCGAACCTGCGCCCGGTAGTCGCCTGCCGTCGAGCCGGATGGAAATGTCCGTCTTTACCTGTGCCGCGCCGAAGTTTTCGACCTGTACGAAGACGGACAGGATGCCCGGCCGTTCGAAATCGCGGCGGACGTCGAAGGCGGTGATTCCGACGTTGTCGACGACGCCACCGACGCGGTAATAGCGAAGCTGGCCGCGGGTGATGAACTGTTGATCGGCATCGGCAATGCGGCCATCGCTGAAGAATTCGATGTCCGCGACACTCTGCATGGCCCCCTCGGGGACGGAAGAACCGACCACGCCGGGGATATCGACCAGACTGGACGAATACGCGATGGCCAGGGGCAGCGCTTCGCCGATCATGCTGGGCTCGTCGGTCGGCTCGATGTCGCGGATCAGGCGCTCCAGCCGGCGTTTGTCATCGGTAAAAGTGGAGACGACGGAGGGCGCCGCGCCAAAGCTGATGACCATGGCGCTGGAGTTATCCGGCAGCGTTTTGACGAACTGCGCCGCGGCGTCCTGGGCGTGCTCCAGTCGCGGTCGGCCGTCGGCCTCGATGGTCTTCATCGACGCGGAACGGTCAATCAGGATGACGATATTTTTCTCCGGCTTGCGCATGAAGTTCGCCACCGGCTCGGCAAGGCCCATGAGCACGGCCGCGAGGAGGAAGAGCTGAAGGAAGAGCAGCAGGTTTCGACGCAGCTTCTGAAACGGCGCGTTGACCTGCAAGTCCTGTATCGCCTTCTTCCACAGGAAGGTCGACGAGACCGAGCGCTCCTGTCGGCGCAGTTTGAGAAAATAAAGCAGCAGGAGCAGCGGAATCGCGATGCTTGCGAACAGCAGCCCGGTCTTCCATGAGAGAAAGGTCATCGCACCAGCCCTCGCGAGCGGAGGTACGTCAACACGAGCGTTTCAAACGGATGTGTCGTCGGGGTGAGCAGGTAGTTGATCCCGCGGCGATTGCAGTAATCGCGGATCGACTCGCAATAGGCCTGTAAATTGGCCTTGTACTTATCCAGCAACATCTTGCTGATCGTCACTTCGGCGACATCCTCATCTTCGCAGTCCACGAGCTTCAAGTCCCCGGCAAGGTCCGGCTCCATCTCCTGTGGGCTGAGCACCTGCAGCACGTACACGTCCATCTGTCGGCCCACGAGATACGGCAACCCCTCCAGGAAGCCGCTCTTGTCGAACAGATCGGAGATGACCAGGCAGACACCCTTCTGCGTATGACGCAGGGCGAACTGTTTCGCCGCCGCAGCGAACCGGCTCCCGCCGCCGACCGGGGCATCCTCCAGAAACTTGAGAAGTTGCGGCAGCACGCGCCGACTGCGCAGCCCGCTGCGCGAGGCGACTACGTTGTCGGCATAGGCGTAGAGGTTCACGCGGTCGAAATTGCACAGCCCGATGTAAGCCACCGCCGCGGCGACGCGCTTGGCATATCGCGCCTTCGAGGGCTCGCCAGTGTCCATCGAGCCGGAGACATCGAGCAGAATGGAGACGTTCAGCTCTTCTTCTTCGAGAAAGAGCTTGAGGAACAATCGATCCAGCCGGGCATAGATGTTCCAGTCCACGTGGCGGATGTCATCGCCGGTGACGTAATTTCGATAATCCGCGAACTCGGCGGACTCGCCCTTTCGCTTGGATTGCCGTTCGCCCTTGTTCCGCGATGCGTGAATTTTTCGGGAGATGATCTCAAGCTGTTCGAGCCGGGCGAGAAAATCCGCATCCAGAAGTGGCTCTGGAGGGCGGCGAACGGCGGTCATGCTGGCCTGAGTTTGAGTCATGTGGGTGCCCGGGTGCTGGCCGAATTATAATCAGGCGGCACCCGGCAGGAAGCGGAATACTTTTTCTTGAAGCGGCCCGCGTCGGGCGATTATGATAAGTTAATGCCTGCCGAAGTGGCGGCGGCGCGTTCGAGAGAGAAAATTGCCATGACAGATCAAGCCACGACCCAGGTGGCCGAGCCGAAGAAGACCGCGGCGGTCCTGCCCGCGAAACCCAAGGCACGGCAGCTTCCTCCCTTCAAGGTTATTCTCCACAACGACGACGTCAACACGATGGAACACGTCATCGAGACCATCCTCCTGCTCACGCCGCTCAAGCAGGAGGAAGCCATCCTCCGCATGTTGGAGGCCCATCAGGCCGGCTGCTCCCTGCTGCTGGTTACCCACAAGGAGCGCGCCGAGCTTTACGCCGAGCAGTTCACCTCGCGTCAGATCACCGTCACCATCGAAGCTGACGCGTAACGGCCCATCCGCCATGCCCTCCGTCCGCGCTCTTTATTGCACGCTTAACTCGTAAGGCCGCTCGCCGCGACGAATCCCGTACACCATGCCCATTGAAAGTTGAACCCGCCGAGCCGTCCTTCGCAGTCGAGGATTTCTCCGACGAGGTGCAGGCCCGGACACCTGCGCGATTCCATGGTCGCAGCGTTTACTTCCGTCAACGGAATTCCGCCTGCCGTCACTTCCGCATGGGTGTACCCGCGGCTGTCCGTCACCGGCATCGGCCATACGAGCAGGCCACGAACCAATCGCCGTCGATCCTCCCGCGAAAGGTGGGCCATCTGTATCCGCTCGCCGAGTTTGAGTTGTCGCAGAATGGAAGTCGCCACCCGTGCCGGCAGCAGGCCCGACAGCACCGTATGGATCAGCGCCCGCGGCTGCGTACGCGCCGTCAAGACAAGCCGTGCTTCGGCCGTCTCGAATGATTCACCCGGAAGAAAGCTCGCAGTCACGGTGACTTCGCGTTTTTCGATTTTCGCTCGATGCCAGTGGCGTGACGCATCGAGCGCCGCCGGTCCGCTGATGCCGAAGTGCGTCCAGAGCATCGGCCCGCGAATTCGCACGGGCTTGCTACCCGCCGCGCGAATCGCCAGTTCCACATCGTGCGCAATGCCGGAGAGCGATTTGTGAAAGTCGTCGTCAAGAATCAGCGGCGCCAGGGCCGGTGTCGTGGGTACAAGCGTGTGCCCGAGCGATGCGGCCAGTTGGTACCCCCCGCCATCGCTGCCCGTCTTGGGAAACGACAAACCGCCGGTGGCGAGTACGACCTTTCGCGCCTTGATCTCGCCGCGGCTGGTTGTCAGTCGATAACCCTCCGCTTGCCGTTGGATGTCGGTGACACGATGCCCGCAGCGAAGGTCGACGCCGAGCCGGCGCGCTTCGCCCACCAGCGCGTCGAGTACGGTTCGCGCGCGATGGGTATCGGGAAACAGCTTGCCGTACTCCTCCTCGTGCATCCGGACGCCGATCTCGCGGAAGAATTCGATCGTCTGCTCGACCGGAAGTGCCGCGAGTATTCGTTTGATAAGATGGGCGTTGCCGCCGCAATAGTCATCATGCGTTACTGCTCTGTTGGTGATGTTGCAGCGTCCGCCGCCGCTGATGAGAATTTTCGCGCCGAGCTTCGTCGCGCCGTCGAGCGCGACGATCCGCAGCGACGAATCGCGCCGCGCGGCGAAGATCGCAGTCGCCAGACCCGCGGCGCCGGCTCCGATGATGGCCACATCCGCGGCCGACGGTTCAGTGGTCCGATCCATGATGCGATTGTAATTCAGGGGACGAAGACGAGGATGGGCCAAACTTCGCGCGTCAGAAGGAGGGCGTCACCGCGCCGATGCGCGGCGTTTCCGGTGCGACGGGCCGATCGGCGATCTTGCGGATGTTCAACCCCCCGGCGGCGTCGATGCGGATCTGCCAGCTCTGCCCGGGCTTGACCGGTACGGAGGGCGCCTCGATCTGCGCCACGCGCACGCCGTATTCCTCGCAGGTTTTCGGATCGTCGATGAAATCCCAGAAGCGCGCCCAAAGAATGCTGCCGAGCGGGTCCGACTTCATGGCCGACTCCGCGAGGGGGTTTGCATCCTGCGGAAGCGGGTAACCGGTCATCGGCTCCTGCTGGTCTCCGAAGATTCGGCGAAACATGGCCATGCTGGCGTCACGACCGGAGTCGCCCGCGCCGACGTGGCGATGCTCGAACTTAATGACCAGCGCTTCGAAATAGACGGACGAGCCGAAGACTTCGACCGTCTGCGGCGCGCCGAGTCGGCCATCTTCGGTCATCTCCTGCCAGCGAAGCATCGTGCTGAATCGACCGGGGCCCAACTTCTGCTGATCGAGAATGTCCACCTGGGCCACTCGGCGCGAGGCCGTCAGACGTTGTGCATACTCCACCAGTCGGGTTCGCTCTTCCTCAAGTTCGCCGATGCGCGTTTTGAGCTTGCTGACTTCGTAGCTCCCGAAGCGCAGGGCCATGAACGCGGCGGCAAGGCCGAAGACGGCGACGGTGATCAGATGGCGTCCTGTCTTGAACATGGCGGACCTGCGGGGTAAGGGACCGTGCGACCTCTATACTCTATATACGATGATCGCCCACTGCCGGGATCGGCTTGATCCGGATGCCGGAAACCGCATTTCGCGGGCGAATATCCGCCACCTTATTCGAGCGTCGGTGCTGCGGGGTCGCAGGATTTCGACGTGTACTTATCGGGCCTCGGTCGGCATCGTCTCAAGCAGCGATCGAACGGTCTGGTCAAGAATGGGGTGGACCAGGTCGGGAGCGATTTCGGCGAGCGGTTCGAGTACGAAGCGTCGCTCGTGCATCAAGGGGTGCGGGATCATCAGCTCCGGTGTCGAACGAAGTTCCTCGCCGAAGATCAGAATGTCGAGGTCGATCGTCCGTGGACCCCATGTCATATCGCGCCTTCGCCCGAGTGATTCTTCAATATGCTGACACAGGGCCAGCATCCGCTCCGGTGAGAGGTGCGTCTTCAGTCGAGCCGCGGCGTTCAGGTACTTTGGTTGATCGTCCGGGCCACCGACCGGGTCCGTCTCGTAGACGCCCGAGACTTTGATGACCTCAATGTCCCGCGTCGTCTCCAGGGCGTTTAGCGCTGCGGCAATGTTTCGCTCCCGCCGCCCCATGTTGGAGCCCAGTCCGATGTAGACATCCTGCAGCGTAACATCCTCCGGCGCTTTCACTTCTTGATGTTTCGGCGTTTTGGCGTTTTGGCGTTTCTTTACCATTTGAGCGCCGCCAGTCGACCTTCGGCCGTTGCGATCCGATCCCGCTCAACGGTCAACGCAAAGCGAACGTAGCCGTCCCCGCCCTTGCCGAAGCCGATGCCTGGTATCGCCACGATCGCCGCCTCGTCCAGCAGCTTCGTCGAGCAATCCATCGAGCTGTACCCGTCGGGGCACCGTGACCAGACGAAGAACGTTGCCCGAGGCAATTCGACACGAAAGCCGTACTTATTCAACATCGGCACGAGCAGGTCGCGGCGCGCTTTGTAGATTTGACGAATCTCGGCGACCTCGGGCCGCTCGATGCCTTCGAGCGCGGTGATCGCCGCGTGCTGCACGGCCCCGAAGACGCCGGAGTCCACGTTGCCTTTGACCTTGGCCAGCGCCGAGAGTACGCCCGGCTGACCCACCGCGAAGGCCACGCGCCAGCCGGTCATGTTAAAGGTCTTGGACAGTGAGTGCATCTCGATAGCCACATCCTTCGCGCCGGGGATCTCCATGATCGAATGCGGCCGGTCGGCGTCGTCGAAGTAGGTCTCGGTGTACGGCGCGTCGGAGCAGATGACAAAGTCATGCTCCTTTGCGAGCCGGACGCACTTCTCATAAAAATCGAGCGGGGCCACCGCGCCGGTGGGGTTGTTCGGATAGTTCAGAAACATCAGCGCCGTCTTGTCGAGAACGTCCGCGGGGATCGCCTCGACATCCGGCAGGAACCCGCGCTCCTCGCGCAGCGGCATCTCATACGGCACGCCGCCAGCGAATAGCGTTGCTGCGTGATAGACCGGATAGCCCGGTGTGGGGATCAGCCCGACCTGTCCGGGATTGATGACCGCCAGCGGCAGATGGCCGAGCCCTTCCTTGCTGCCGATCAGGGCGATGATCTCCTTCTGCGGATCGATCGCCACGCCGAAGCGCTTCTTGAAGAACGCCGCGGCCACCTCGCGATATTCCGGTACGCCGGTGTCAAACGGATAGCGATGGTTCTTCGGGTCGTACACCGCCTCGGCCATGCGGTCGATGATGAACTTCGGCGTGGGTCGATCGGGGTCGCCGACGCCGAAGTCGAGGACATCCTTGCCGGCGGCGAGGGCCGCGCGTTTCTTGCGGTCGATGTCGATGAAAAGATACGGCGGCAACAGGTCAAGCCGCGCGGTGCGTTGAAAAGGCATGAAGAAAGCTCCGATTCCGGACCGTGAAGTTTTACTTCGCTCCACGCTCCCGGACCGCCATGATCTGCGACTTTGGTCGCGGACCGGATTGTACGGATCAACAGATTCCAGCGTCAACGCATCCTACGGCAGCTTGAACTCCACCTCGCGCCCCATCGCCGGAATGGACAGGCGTATCGTTTTCTCCATTCGCGGCGGGCAGGCGAGATATTCGAATAGCTGCAACTCGATGCCGTCCCACGCGGGATCGTCGCACTCCAGCGGCCAGCTCTCGACCCGCGCGAATCGTTCATCGCTGCGCAGAAGCTCGCGCAGCATCTTGCGCGGCGGCGGATCGGCGTCGAGGTAATCCGTCTTCGGATAGGCCGACTCGATCACGATGTAACGCACGCCGTAACGATTCAGCAGGGCGACGATGTCCTCCGGTGCTTCGACGAATTGCTGATAGTCGTACTTCTCTCTCGCCGCTCGTGCATAAAGAAACTTACTGGCCCGCAGAGGAATGATTCGCCCGCGTGCTTCGGCGTTCTGATACACGTCAAAGATGAATTGCCCGTCGCGCACGGCATCGACGAGCACGAGATCCGCATCGGACCGCGAAGTTTTACTTCGCTCCATGCCCCCGGGCCGTTTCGCCAGCTCCGCGACCGCGCCGGCGTGCGTCGGCAGATGCCCCGGAAAGTGCCAACGCGCCAGCACCAACTGCACCGCGACGAGAACGGATAGCAACATGATGCGCCGGGCGTCGGACGTCCATCTCATCGCGCGATAGGCGTCGTCCGCACCGGCGGACCGCGAAGTTTTACTTCGCTCCACGCCCCACAGCATGAACCGCGCGGCTGCGAAGGCGAGCGGCGGAATCGAGAAGAACAGATATCGCGGTTCTTTCGCAGCGATGGAGAGCGAAAAGCCCGTCCACGCGACGAACCAGATCAGCAGCAGCCCGCGCGGTCCGCGATCCGGTCTCCGCAGGAGCGTGAACAAGCCGAGCAGAGCGACAGGCAGCAGCGGCCAGCCGAGTATCTCAGCGGGCCAGTGCAACATGCCCGACAGATTCAACGAAGGCCGCAACAGATGCGACGGCAACGCCGTATACGAGCGAGTAAGAAGGACATACGCGCCGATGATCGCACCGGCAATCGCGATACTGACCAGCAACGCCGGCCGCAAGAGAAATCGCCGACGATCCGCCTGCATCATCGCGTGCATCCCCAGCACCGGCAGGATGAACCCCGCCGTCTGCTTGGTTATGAACGCCATGACGATCGTCACACCGAGCAAGAGGACCCAACGAAGGCGCCGCGTATCGCGGTCCTGCTGATAGCAATACACCGCTGCGAGAATCCAGAATGTCGCCGGCCACTCCAGCATGATGTCGTTCATCCACCAGAGCCCATGCGGACAGGTCACCAGCAGGAGCGCCGCAAACAGCCCCGTCGCCCGATCAAACCACCGTCGCCCCAGCAGATACATGAGCAGGCACGCGCCGACGGCAAAAAGCAGCACCGTCATTCGTGCTGCCACGATGTTGACACCGAACAGGGCAAACGCTGCCGCCTCGACGACGGCGAACCCCGGCGGGTAGTAGACGATGATCCCCAGCGCGGGGTATTGCAGGTAAAACTGCTCCGCCCACGCGCGCGGCTGCTCCATCGGCCACTGCCGCAGAAATTCATACACGAAGATGCCGTCGAAGACGTGGTTCGGCGCGTCGGACCAGCCCAGACCGCCCTGCGTGATGCCCGGCGCGCCGACCGCGAGCGTGACCATGACGATCAGGCCGATGCAAAGCAAGTCAGACTTGATGTACGCGGGTCTTGCGGATCGTTCGAGATGGGCCACGCTTGAATTCGTCATCCGGCTTACTCACCGGGAAACGCAAAGTCGGCGATCTGCATTTCCACCGACTTCCGACCGTTCCACTCGTTGAGGATCGGCCGAAAGGCCACGCGGCAGCATCGATGATCCAGCAGTTGCGGCCGCACGCCTGCCTGACCGAAAGCGATGCCCTTGCACTGTGAGCGTCCGTCGGAGAGCGTCACTTGCAGATGCGCACCGCCGTTGCCGACGGTTCGCGGCTCACCGACGATTTTGAGTTGCTCCGTGGCCAGCAGCGGCGATGGATTGCCCGCGCCGAACGGCTCGAGCTTGCCGAGGTCGGCCACCAGTTGCGTATTGAGATGCGAAAGCGAGGCCACGTCGTCGATGTTCAGCTTCGGTTGCAGGTCTCTCGGCGTCAGCATCGCCGCCGCTCGGGCACACATTGCTTCGCGAAAAGCGTCGACCTTGTCGGCGGCGATTCTCAGTCCGGCCGCCATGGCGTGTCCGCCGTGGGTCAGAAGATGCTCGCCACAGGCTGCCAGGGCTTCGTGCAGCGGGAAGTTGCGGATGCTTCGCGCCGAGCCCTGGCCGGCGCCGTTTTCCAGCGCGATCATCACGGCGGGTTTGCCGTAAGTCTCGGCGAGGCGCCCGGCGACGATGCCGATCACGCCTGCGTGCCATCCGGGAGATGCCAATACAATGGCACGAATGTTGTCGGAGTCCTGACCGGTCGCGGCGATCATCTCGTGGGCTTCGGCGGTAATGCGGCGCTCCAGCGTCTGGCGATCCCTGTTGTGGCGATCAAGATTTTCCGCGATGCGCAGGGCCTCGTCGAAGCCCGCGCGCGTCAGCATCTCGACGGCGACCTGCGCGTGGCCCATGCGGCCGATGGCGTTGAGCCGCGGGCCGAGCTTGAAACCCACGTCGTAGCCCGCGAGCTTTTTTCCGGAGACGCCGGCCATCTGCAGGAGCGCCTGGACGCCCGGCAATTTGCTCTCCGCGAGACCCAGAAGGCCGTGGTGTGTGAGAATGCGATTTTCGCCGACGAGCGGTACGACGTCGGCGACGGTGCCCATTGCTGCCAGGCCGATGGCATCGAGAAGAAACGCGCGAAACTCCGGCCGCACTTTCGATGCGTTGCTCGCCCGCTGAGCGATGGCCCAGGCCAACTTGAATGCGACGCCCGCCCCGGAAAGATGCGGGTTCGGATACGCCGGCTCGCCCTCTGCGGGAATCGCCGGATGTACGATCATTGCGTCCGGCAGATGGGGCCGCCCGTCGGGCAGCGCGTGCGGATGATGATGATCGGTGATGATCAGCTCGATGCCGTGTTCGCGGGCTCGTTTCGCCGGCTCGATGGCGGTCACGCCGCAATCGACCGTGATGATCATCTCCGCGCCGTCATCCGCCAGCGAACGGATCGCATCGAGACTGATTCCGTAGCCCTCTTCGAGCCGGTGCGGAATGCAAAACGTCGGTTCGGCCCCGGCCAGCCGAAGACAGTGCCACAAGATCGACACCGCCGTGATGCCGTCCACGTCGTAGTCGCCGAAGATGACGATCTTCCGCCGCGCCGCGACCGCCGCGAGGATTCGGTCCGCCGCCCGAAGCGTGGACGGAAAGGCCTCCGGCGGGTGCATATCGGCGATCTGCGGTTTGAGGAACTGCCGCGCTGCTTCGAGCTGCGTCATGCCGCGATTGCAGAGGATCTGGGCGATGATCGACGAGACGCGCAAGGATCGCGAGAGTTCGTCTCGCTGCGGCGCCGGCGGCGGTATGACCCACTCCCTGGGCATGGTGCATCCTTGTCAAAACGAGGGTTCGCAGGCAAATTCGCGCGCGTTTGCCGGACAGGTCCGTCATGGTACGCTGGAATCGCCGTCCTGCAACCTGACGAAGCCGTCGGATTGCAAACGGTCGGCTTTGATCGATCGCGGAGTGCGCAAGAGCTTTGTCCACCACCCGTATCAAAATCTGCGGCATCACGCGCCCCGAGGACGCCCTTACCGCCGCCATTGCCGGCGCCGACGCCATCGGCCTCGTCTTCGCCGAGTCGCCCCGCCGTATCACGACTCGCGTCGCCTGTGAGATCGTGGCCGCGCTGCCGCCCCTCGTCAGCGCCGTCGGCGTTTTCGTGAATGCCCGCGCGACGACGATCCTCAGGACCGCTGCCGAGGTCGGTCTCTCCACGGTACAGCTTCACGGCGACGAGCCGCCGACCCTCGTCGGTCAACTGGGCGGCCTGCGGGTTATCAAGGCGATGCACGTTCGCCATCAAAAGTTCATCGAGGATGTGAATCGCTTTGCCGAGGCCGGCGTTTGCGGCATCCTGCTCGATGCCTTCAGCCCCAGGGCCCGCGGCGGCAGCGGCAAGCGCTTCGACTGGGACCTCGTCAGCGGCGCGCAGTCCGCCGGCGCCCTCGATGAAGCGCCGCCCCTGATCCTTGCCGGCGGCCTCACGCACGAAAATGTCGCCGCCGGCATACGCCGCCTCCATCCGTGGGGCGTCGATGTATCCACCGGCGTCGAAGAAGCCCCCGGCATCAAGAGCGCCGAAAAGATTGCCCGCTTTGTCGCCGCCGTGCAGGGTGTGTGATCAAAGGGTCTGACCATCGTGAGAAAGTGTCTATGTGGAGCCGGCTGTTCAGATTCCTGCGTGCCGATCTGGAAAGAAGCCGAATTCTCGCCAGCGCACGCTCGCCAACAGCACGAGTCGACCCCTCGGCATTCTCGGAAGATGAGTTCCCCGTGGTTTGCCCGAAGTGCGATTACAACCTTCGAGGCATCGAGTGTGGCGTCTGTCCCGAGTGCGGCGATCAATTCGACAGAGGGCACTTGATCGTCGTTCAGTATTTAAGCGAGGCCCGTATACGCTACTTGAGAAAGCAGTACAGACTAGGGGTTATCCTGTGTGTGGGCAGCTTAGCGGCCGTGTTCGTCTGGATAGCTCTCGTCATCATTGACCTACACTTCTTCGACCCGTCCCTGTTGAACATCACACTGATCTGGGCAGGAGCGATCGCCGGGGGCGTTACCTACAGTGGTGGAGTTGTATTGTTGGCCTCACTATTTCTACGTAACCGTACAAAACTACGGAAAGTTCTTCAGTTTTACATAGAAAATGAGGCGGTCATCGAGGCGAATAGGCGCGAATGACCAGCGTCACGCCGCTGGCATCCCGTACGGCGCGGGCATGGAACCGCGCTGTACCGCCGAAATCGAAGTCGGCCGTGGCCTCGCCGGACTTCACAAAATCTTGTTGTGCTTGATCCGGCAGAATCGAACGCACGTAACTCTGCACGAGTTTGTCACCCCCGCGGAAGTACGGTATAATCTGCAGATATGAACGCGAAACAACAGCAAAAAGTTGCCGTATTCACAGGACTTTGTCTCGCCCTGTCGTCCGGCTGTTCACACATGGCCGGCAAAACAGCACCGGACTTTGCGCTCGAAGACCTCGCCGGCAACAAGGTCTCGCTCTCTCAGTATCGTGGGCAACCCGTCCTGCTTACCTTCTGGGGCGTCGGGTGACCGCCCTGCCGTGCGGAGGTTCCGCACCTCAAGGCCCTGCATGAGAAGTATGCCGAGAAGGGTTTGAAGATCCTCGCGGTCAATGCGTGGGACCATCGCGAAACGCCCGGACGGATACAGGACTTCGCGAGGAAAGAAGAACTGCTCTACACGGTCCTCATCGGCGGCGGGTCGGTGCTTCGCGAGACGTACCAAGGCAATTCCATCCCCCATACGTTTTTCATCAATCGCGACGGGAAGATTGTCTCCAGCCAGATCGGCGCCGCAGGCATGGAAGCACTCGAACGCGAGGTTCGCAGAATTCTCAAGTAGCCACGAAAGTAGCTCAGAATTGAGGACTGCGTTGAAGCGAGCGCTGTCGAGACGCTTCAACGATTTGAGGAAACAGCTCGACCATGCTGGTCAGCCAAGCGAGCTTTTCGTCAGGCGACCAGCTTGCGAAACGTCGGGCCTGGGCAAGGCGGACCGCCTCCCAAGTGCACGGTTCGAAGGTCGAATCCCCAGCTTGGTTTCGCGATTGCATCATGAAGGGTCCCCGCTCGATGGCGGTACGGATTTTTTCTCTGGTAATTGTAGTGCGCGAAGCGTGCGGATGTCTTCCATGTCAAGCGGTCTGGCGCTGAGTTCCTTCAGGGTGATGAGATCATCGACGCTGCACACTCGGACGGGCCGTCCGAGGAGTGTTATTTGCACGGATCGTGCAAGCAGGTCGTCGAACGGAATGGGGTGCTCAACGAATAAATCAACCGTCGGCCCGCCCGGCGAGGGATCAAAGAGTGAGAAAACGGTCATCCCTTTTGTCTTGATCCAGGCGGTTCGCGATTGTGGGTCCGCGAATTGGACGGGGTCGACCGGCAGCGGAGATATCAGTCCGATCGAAAGCAGCGCACGGATCGCTTTAGTTGCTTCTTCCTTCTGAAGATCGATGATCAGATCAATATCACCGGTAACACGGGGCACGCCATGCATAATCGCCGCCAGTCCGCCGACAATGACATACCGCACGTTGTGCTGGTTGAGGGCCTCAATGACGCGGAGGAAGGGATTCATTGCCGGCTAGTGTAATAGGGGCCTGAGCGACACACACGCGGCCTGCCTGTCCTGAAAATAGCGGTCCACGCGGAGTGTGGACCTCCGGTCCGCCGCGCGGGCGAGACGCCCGCACTCCCCAGAATCGGCGACTTTCATTTTTCTGGGTACGGTACGGCCGCACGACGACTCCGGGCTGAACTACTTTGTGCCAACCGGGTTATCGGGCTTGGGATGTACGCATCGATGTTTCAACAAGGCATGGACTCCAACAAATCGTTGGCTTCGTTGAGGTTATCGACACGGTCAGTGCGGGTATTTCCAGTTGATTCTATCGAGAAACGTCCCTGCGGAGCTTGACTTGGAAGGTCGAATTCCGCTATTCTGCAGCTTGTACACGACGGTGTGACTGTCGCGATTTCCGTGTTGATTGACATCGACACCGTCGAGGACTGCACCGAACTTCAACGGAGGGTTAGAATTATGAAGCGTTCACTCAGTGTTCTCTCACTTGCGCTGGCTTTCTCACTGACAAGCAGCGCGTCGGCCGGAGTGTTCCTGCCGGAAGGTGTCCAGTACGATGTCAAGACGCCTACCACCGCGTCGGACGTCTTCAACTCGGATGCGTCTGCTCGCGTCAGCGATCTGCCGGATTGCATTTTTGACGTCTCCGGCATCGACAGCAACGACGGCCTCGGCGCCGCCATCAACGAGCGCTTCCTGGTGGACGTCGCCGCCTGCATCGGTCTTCCGAGCGGCACGCCCGTCGTCATGAATGGCCTCGGCTGGAATGTCACGATCTTTGCGGATTCTCCCAGCTGGCGGAGCGAAATGGCTGTCTACTTCGATGACAGCGCGCTTTCCGGAGTGAGCGCATTTCAGCTCACCCCAGGTGCGGGCTTGGATTCGCCCGGCACTTCGACCCTCAACAGCGGCGACGCCACGGGCCCCGCGATCAAGTTGATTTCCGTCGGGCTTCCGGAGCTGGCCCTTCCTGATGGTCTGCTGTACGTGGAGTTCTTCGAGACTTTCATCGATTTTCCCAATGACTGGGACGGTATCTGGCAGTCTGGCTTCCTGCGAATCCAGGCCTATCCCGAGCCGGCGACCCTCGCCCTGCTGGCCATCGGTGGCCTGCTCCTGCGACGCCGCAAGTAAGCACCGCGATCTGTCCGCCGCCGCGATTCGATTCGCAGGCGATCGGGTAGAAACGCTGCAATCACAACAAACGGGCAGCCCGATTTCGGCGCTGCCCGTTTCCTTTTTTACTCGGCACAATCCGCTGCCGCGGATTCCCTTGCCGACGTGCGTCGCAAGCAACCGTCCGTGAAGCGTCCGATCCGCCGGCTCAGCGAAGCGACTGAATGGATGTCGCCGCGCGAATTCTTCCCGGAGTTGTCTCTACCAAAGATCAAGTAGATGGTATTTTGGCTTTTCACCGCTTTCCCTTCGTCGCCTAGATGACTCTGATGAGCGTAGTAATGTCGCGGGAAGAGGCCTCGCACACTCGAACATCGATGAATCGTGGGAGCGCTCAAGACGTCATGGACGATTCGATTGGGCCGCCTCGGCCGCCTCCAGAATCAGCTTTGCGGCTTCTAAGTCTGGAGAAAGCTCGAGCGCTCTTCTGCACAGGGCGATCCCGTCGCGGGTTCGCCCCTGTCGGATCAAGGCCTCCCCCAGCGTCGCCAGGACCTGTCCGTTTTTCGGCATGAGCTGCGCAGCCCGTCCCAGGGTAAGCACGGCCGAATCAACCTGGAGGAGTTTTAGCTGGACCTGACCGAGTGCAAAGAGGACCTGCCCGTTGTCCGGCGCCCGGATGGCGGCTTGCTCGAGCAGCTCCACAGCCCGGTCAAAACGATTCTGTTGCACATAGAGTAGGCCCAGGTTCAAGTAACCACGAAAATCTTCCGGCGCGAGATCGATCACTTTGCGATTGTGCCTTGCCGCGCCGTCTAAGTCTCCCTGCCCAGCCAGCAACAATGCACTGTTACCGTGTGCACTGACCATGTCCGGCTTCAATCTTATTGCAGTCTGGTATCGTGCGATTGCGCCTCGGGGGTCGCCAAGTTGTTCGAGGAGAACACCCTCATTGAATGCAACGTCTGCCTGGCACTTTGTCTGACAATGAGGCATCTTCGCTATTTCACCGTAGACTTCTCTCGCCTCCTTCCATCGATTGGTCGCAACCAGCAGCCCGCCCCAGTCCAACCTTGTCTTGATATCGAGTGGCCACGCTTTTGCCACGGATTCCAACTCGTGGGCCGCCCCGGAAAAGTCGCCTGCCAAGGCCAATACGCTCGAGAGTTTTTGGCGCAGGAAAAGGTCCGTCGGACTGCGCTCCAGTGCGCGCCGATAGTGATTCGCGACCTGCCTCAAACCGTGCGATTCCATCGCCTTGGCGGAGTCCGAGAGTTTCCTTCGAACCCCTGCAAGTCGAAGACGGTGATCCAGCTGGCCGGTAAACGGCGGCCGCGACAAGAGGTCGAGAACGTTCTTGGAGATTTCGTAGCGATCCCAATCCGTGTAGGCCAGCAGCGTCATACAGGTTTGTTCAGAAAGCGCCGTCATCTGACGGTCACTCTTCGTGATCGTTTTCAGTCGCGGAGCAATTCGCTCGAAGAGTCCCCGGGCGATGAGGTAGTTGCCATGAAAGTTCATGTGAACGTGTTCAAGAAAGAGATCCTCGCCGGGAATGCCGTCGACCGAGCTCTCGTAAAACAGTTTCTCCACGTCGAACAACTCGGCATCGTATGGTTGTGCGACGTCGCGAATCGTGTGGTTGAGCCGGGAGTCGGCACGAAAACGGAGGGAATCCAGATCGCGGGCGTTGCCATAGTTGCTCCGACCCTCATCGTGCTGATGAAGCGCCATGCGACAACGCGCCATGCGGTAGTGTAGTTCCGCGTATTCGTCGTCGATCATCGACGCCTGTCGATACTTTTCCAATGCCGTCTCGTGTTCGCCCGCGGACTCCGCTGCGACGCCCAGGTCAAACAGTCTCCGCCAATTGCGAAGCTCGTCTTCGCTGAGTGCAGCGCGGTGTTCCGATGCGAACGGCGGACAATCCTTGAGATTGACGCCGACCGTGCAGAGGATCACGTCCGCGCCGCCTCCGGCCGCCGCATCGCAGATCGATCTCAGATTGTCGGCGAAGTGCGAGTAGACGGCCTGCATCCGCGTGTCGTTCAACGTAATGCGGTTCTCCAGGAACAGTTCCATTCCTTGCCACACGGCGAGCGAATCGGAATCCGCCGAGAAGCGGTTCTTCATTGCATAAAGCGCCTGCCCCAGACGTGTGCGTTGCAAAAGCAGTTCCGCTCGTATCACGCTCATTCTGGGCGAGAATCCGCCGAGAACCATCGCAGGGCCATAGGGACCTATGACTTCATTATTGCCTTCGTAAACGATGATCAGATCGGGCCGTGTTGACGCGCAATCCTTTGCGATCGGCACGAGCGCATGCGAGTTGATTGCCACCATGGCGGTGTTGATTACTTCTATGCGGGTGTCCGGGAAGCCCTCCCGAAGCATGGTCTCCAGAATTCGCGCGAAGCTCAATGACGGATCCGGAAATCCGAGCGCAGCGGAGGAACCGAGCACAAGAACCCTGTACGTGTCCGGGGGCTTCGTGGCAGGTAGAGAAAACGGACTCGGCATCCTTGCGATTGCGGGCGGAAAGAATCGCCAGCCAAACAGTGGATTCCCGCAGTAGGCATCCTGCTCTTCTTGATACAATAAAAAACCTGTCGCGAAGCCATACCCGAAGAGCCGCAGCCCTGCTTCGATGCCACCGAACAACAGGATGGGTCCGACGAGCGCGACGGTCGCACGAAATGTCCAGAGGCGTCTTCTGCTCAACCGACGTTGAGGCCCACGACGACGGTTGACCGAACCCCGATCGCCGGCTTCGCTCGGGCGCGCTCGCGCTCCCTGATTCGTTTCCTTGCTTCCTGGGAGCGGCCTGATGCGCCTCGTTCTCCGGTTCTTCGGTGCCATCGTTGGAACCGTAGCCCTACCGGATGCACAGGTCAACGCGGGGTCAGCCCTTGGTGGCCTGGATGACTTCGCTGAGCGTCGTCAGGCCGTTGCGCACCTTGTACCAGCCGTCTTCGCGGAGGATGATCATGCCGTTTTTGATCGCGGCGTTCTTGATCTTGCCGGCGCTGGATCGTTGCAGGACCAGCTCGCGCAGTTCGTCGTTGAGCACCATCAATTCGAAGATGCCCTTGCGACCTGCAAAGCCGGTGTTGCGGCACTCGCGGCAGCCGCGGCCGCGATAGAGCGGCTCACCCTGCCAGTTGAAATCCGGCGGCACTTCGATCTTCTCAGGGGTATAGGTCTCCTTGCAGTGCTTGCAGATGGTGCGAACAAGTCGCTGGGCCAGCACGGCTTCAACGCTGCTGGCCACGAGAAACGGCTCGACGCCCATGTCGAGCAGGCGCGTCGTCGCGCTCGGAGCGTCGTTCGTATGCAGCGTCGATAGCACAAGGTGGCCGGTGAGCGACGCCTGCACCGCCGTCTCGGCCGTCTCCAGGTCTCGAATTTCGCCGACCATGATGACGTCCGGGTCGTGCCGCAGGAAGGAGCGCATGCCCTTGGCGAACGTGAGACCTGCCTTGAGATTCACGCCGACCTGGTTGACGCCTTCGAGGTGATACTCGACGGGGTCTTCGACGGTGAGGCATTTGATCTCATCGGAGACGATCGTATTCAGTGCGGCGTACAGCGTGGTCGTTTTACCGGAGCCGGTCGGTCCGGTGACGAGAATGATGCCGTGCGGCTGGCTGATGATGTGCTCAAAGATCTTGAGCATGGTCGGATCGAAGCCGAGGTCCTCGAGCGACAGCAGAATCGCCTGCTTGTCGAGGATACGCATGACCACGCCTTCGCCGAAGACCATCGGGATGATGCTGACGCGAAGGTCGATCTCGCGGCCGTGGACCTTGATCTTGAAGCTGCCGTCCTGCGGGACGCGGCGCTCGGCGATGTTCAGGTTCGAGAGAATCTTGATTCGGCTGATGATCGCCGCCTGAAGCTGGCGGATCTGCGGCGGTACGTTGGTGTTGCGAAGCACGCCGTCGACGCGATAGCGAATCTTCAGATCGTGCTCGTAGGGCTCGATGTGAACGTCGCTGGCCCTTTCATTGATGGCTTCGAGCAGAATCTCATTGACCAGCTTGATCACGCTGGCGTCCTGGGCCATCTGCGCCAGATCGCCGGCCGACTCGCCCACGTCGCTGACCACCTCGAGCCCGTCTTCGTCGATCAGCTGGCTGACGGTGTCGCCGCCGATGCCGAAGTGCTTCTTGATGATCTCGTTGATCTCGCTTTCCTTCGCGAGGACGGGCTTGACCTCCAGACCACACAACATGCGAAGTTCGTCGAAGGCATAAATCTGAAACGGGTCCGGCGTGGCCACGCGCAGGGAGCCGTTGTCGCGATCCAGCGGAATGAGCTTGGCCCGGTGGACGAGCTTCGAGGGCATCTTGCGAAGCAGCTCGATGTTGACCGGGACGTTGTTGCCGGTGAGATCGACGACTTCGAAGTGGTAAAGCTCGCCCAGGGCTTCGAGTACGTGCGTCTCACTGCAATAGCCGAGCCGGACAAGTACGCGGTCAAGCCGATCGGTCGGACCGCATTGCTCGTTCGCGGACTTGAGTTGATCCGCGGTGATCGAGTTCTTCTGTATGAGTATGTCGCCGAGATTCACGTTGCCTCATCCATCCGGACGGTTGATTCGCCGGTTCGTCTCAGTCGTTTTCGGACGCCGGCTGAGCGCAGACCCGCCCCCTGATCGTCGATCCGTTTGCATCGCAATCTTACCGTATATCTGAATCGGGGTTGCAGGGGCTCTGGATTGAAGTCCCTGGTGTGTTTTTGAAGAAGCTGGAGCGATGCGAATGGGGATGGCGGATCGAGGAGGGCGCTCAATCGAAAGGGCGAGGTCGCCTGTAACCGCCTTCATCGTCGTTGGTTATCAATCGGAAGAGAGCGTCAATTCCATGATGCCGGGTGCTTCCCATTTCCAGCGGTCGTCGGTGGCCCATCGGAGTGCTGCCAGCATGCCGGCGTATTCGCAGGCACAGCAGAAGAGTTCGGAATCGCCGCAGTTGGTGATGCTCTGACCGAAAACCTTCATCGGCCGGGATGCCGCGAGGGTGTTTTCTCGCTGAAAGTCGGGGTCGAGCGCCGCATCCTTGTCAAAGCGCAGCCGCTGCTCATGCCGCAGCCGCCACAGGCCGGCCTGGATTTCGGCGAGCTTCTCCTGCACCTGTCCGAGGCATCGCAGGCCCTGGCCCGCCGGTAATGGGTCAAAGGCGATGGGTTTCTGCGGATCGACGTGCGGAAACAGCCAGCAAAGCGAGCAAAACTCTCCCCAGACCTGCCGTAGCCGTAACAGAATTTCGTCCTCGCTATACGCCTTGAGTGTCTCGCGTTCGATCAGGAATTCCCGCATTTTGCTGACGGCGCCCGGCGGAGGCGTCTTGATATCGTGTGCCTCCGGGGGCTGGCCGGTTCGCTTGCACCATGCGACACGCAGCGCGACCACATTGGCCTGAACAACCTGTGCGGCGGCGGCAATTTCATCCATTCCTCGAGGTCGAACAGCGGTCAGGACGGTGGGCAGTTCCATAATCAGGATCGTAGCCGGTGAGTCGAATCCACCGCAAGACGACCGACAACATCGGTTCGCGAATCGGCAGTCGAGGGTCGGTTTGTAGGGATTCGGTCAAGTAGTGAGATTTTGGGACTCGACATAGCAGGATTCGTTCCACTCCTAGCACATGCGGGACAGTCTGATATCGATCACACCGCATTTATTGGCCGCAGGAAAGAGCAAGGGCCACGATGACCCTTGGTGCAGCGGGTTCGATAAGCTCCGCCGCCGCGGGTAAAGGAAAGGCCTTTGGTGAGATGCAATTCGGGCCGATAGCACTTGACTGAAACGTGCTAAATTCGGTAGGATGATAAGGAGTTAGTTCTGCGAGCCAGCCAGCGAGTAATTGCCTCACCCCCCGAGAGAGATGGGAATGTGACGGTTCGAGTGCTGTAAAATCACTCGACGCTAATCATGCAGAAATGACATCAGGATGTCACTCAACTGGCCGGTCGGCTGGAGGGTGCCGCTTGGTTTCTTTTCAGGGGCGAGTCGATCAGAGGGGACATCTCGATCCGACCGACGGTGGAGTGGAACGAAAGCAGATTCGCAAGAGCCATACGATGTCGCGGTGAATGGGTGGAGTCGATGGACCCGCCGGCGACATCAGAAACGAAGTGGTGGAGTGCTAAACAAGTCAGACAAGTATTCAATCGAGCCCGTTAACTCAAGTTTTTATCACATGGAAGGAGCAGGATCAATGAAAAGGCAAACCGTGCTGTTCGCAGCGCTTTGCGCAATCGCATGCATGTGTTGGTTAATTCCGCCGTCGGCCACCGTGGCCAACGATGGTGGTGTGCCGGTCGAAGGGCTTCGCTTGAAGCAGGCCTTCCCGGCGATTATCCCCGACTTCGATTCGCCGGATGCGATTGTTCGTCCTCGCGACGGTTTCTCGTGCGAGTCCGAGCCGTGCGAGACCATCATTTACTCGAACGGCGGCGGCACCAGCGCGTCCATCTTCGGCGATCAGAACGGTGTCCCCACTTATGACGACATCAACATGATCGGCAACGAACGATATATCTGCCGCCTCCTACTTGTCGTCGGCGGCATCAACAACAGCGGTGACACAATTCCGCTGACCGTGACGGTCCGCCGCGGAAATATTAATCCGGACTGTCCCGACAGCCCGAATTCGACGATCGTCTTCCAGACTGACGTCGATCTCCCGCTGACCAACCCCTTCCCCCCTCCGATCACCATCACCTTCATCCCCTCCTTCCTGGTCGATGAAAACTTTTTGTGGGTCGGTGTGAGCACGGCGGAAGAGCTGGGCAATAACGACGCGGCCTGGTCGATCGCCGGTCCGGCGGAAGTGGGCTCGACGGCCGACTTGTTTGTCATTCCCAGCGGCAACGGCGTGTGCACCTTCGGCGCCGGCGGCGACTACTTCTTCTTCGGCGGAAATCCGATCGCCGGCTTCGGCATGCAGGTCGTCGCCAATGCCGGTCCTCCCGGCGCCTGCTGTCTGCGCGATATCGACATCGGCGGCGGCATGGCCCAATGCGATGACGAGATCTTCCGCGCAGAGTGCCTGGTGAATACGGTCAACGTATGGCGCGAAGGCGAGTGCTCGGAGTTCGGCGAAGAACCGCCATGTGCTCCCTGTATCTCCGATGCCCAGGCCTGTGCCGGTGCGACGCTTGAAAGCGAGCCGATCTGCGTACCGGGCTATCGCGACCTCTTCAACCAGGGTTGTCTCGAAGCCCCGTTCAGCTTCTCGGCGATTTCGGTCCCCGGCATCGTTTGCGGTGAGTCCGGCAACTATGCCGGGTGGTGCACGACCAATGCCCAGTGCGGCACCGGCGCGACCTGCGACGTGGTCACGGAAACATGCAGCACTATCAATGCCCGCGACAACGATTGGTACCTGTTCGAACTGACGCAAAACACCGAAGTCACCATCAAGGCGACCGCTCGCTACGCCCACGAAATTTCCTTGATGAACAACGGCGGCGTGGATCCGTCCGTGCTTTGTCCGACGGCGGTAACGGCTTTCCTCGACTTTGACCGCGGTCCGGCCTGTACGGAGATCGGCTTTACGCGATGCCTGCCGCCGGGTAAGTGGATTCTTCGCTATCGGCCGGACACCTTCTCGGGCATCCCCTGCGGTACGAAGTATCGCCTGGAGATCACGTCCACGACCTGCAACCTGCCCACGGGCGCCTGCTGCGATACCAGCATGGCCGGCTGTACCGATCTCGCGGAGATCGCCTGCACCGGTCGAAACGGCGTCTATCGAGGCGACGGCACGAACTGCATGACCGAAGGTCCGGGCTGCCCGGGCGTTCCGTCAAACGACGTCTGCACCAGTGCGATACAGTTGAGTGGTGTTTCCGTCAGCGTGACGTATGACTCGAGCTTCGCGAACAACACTCACATGGCCTATCACACCTCCGGCCCGCCGGACGTTCCGGATTCCTGCGAAATCGGCCAGCCCGCCGGTGTGCCGCCGGCCATCGTCGCCGACGTGTACTATCGCTATCTGATCCCGACGAACTTTGCAGGCAACGCCCAGACGGCGGGTGACGTGGTCATCAGTGCTGTCGGTTCGTCCTACAACAGTTGGATCGTGATTTATGGCGATCCTTCGACGACGAACCCCTGTACGACCACCCTCTGCGGCCGCAATCAGGTGGCCTGTAACCAGTTTGCGATGAACTTCCCGACGGTTCCCGGCAAGGCCAATGCCGTGGCTCACATGGTCATTCCTGTTCAGTCCGGAAGCCCCACGCTCTTCGGGCCGGGCGACTGCATCCAGATCCGCGTCGGCGGCACGGGTGCGCCTCCTGCCGGTCGCGGCCTGGGACAGTTGAATATCGACTTCATCCCGCGCTCAGCGCCCTACTCGCTCGACACGGGTCGATGCTGTTTTGAGAACGGCTCGTGCATCGTGTCGCTCACAGAGGGTGACTGCATCGCCATGAACGGTCGCCCGCGCGGCCGAACGGACTTCCAGCAGGGAGATCCGGCGGCGACCGAAGAGCGAACCACCGGCTGTACGGCCGATCCCTGTCCGGGTCCCGGCCAGGCCTGCTACACAGCGTTGGACTTCAACGCCCTGGTTGGTTCCTCGGGAACCATCACCCGAGCCGTCAATCATGTGCTCTACTTCAAGTACCAGCTTCCGGCCACCGGCGGTGTCGTCATCGACACCTGCGGCTCGGCAGGCAACACGGTCCTTGCGGTCTACAGCCGCGTTGAGGACAGCCCCGGCGCCGGCGAGCTTCATGGTGACTGCGATCTGGCATCGCTGCTCACGCTGAATGACAATTGCACGGTCACGAGTTCGTCTGCGGATGGCGCCCTGGCGACATCGACCTGCTACGGCGGCCTCAACGCCACGTTCGACTCGTGCGTATGTCTCAATGTCGGTACAGGGCCGTTGGCTCCCGGCAACATCGTGTACTTCGCGATCGGTGGTCCCGGCACCAGCGGCGGCGCGCCGATGTTCGGCAATTCGCCGCGGCACGTCTACGACCCGGTCCTGAGTGACTTTGCCGGTACTTTGACCTATCAGCTCACCGTAACCGAGGTGCCCCAGTGCTTCTCCTGTCCGGCGACTTGTCCGGGCGGTGCAGAGCAAGAGGGAACCGACTTCATCTGCGTCGACACCAGCGACCCGAGTCCGCAGGATCAGCATAACGGTGGTTGCAACACGTCGCCGCCGGCCTTTAACGGCCCGTCGATCGACTGCAGCAGCGGTCCGGTTCAGATTTGCGGCACAGCCGGTAACTTCCGCAGGCCCTTTGCCTGCGATAACCCGGTCGACTGCCCGAACGCCGCTCCTTGCAGCGGTCCGGGCGGGTTCTGCATCGACACGACGCCCTTCGTCGCTCGAGACGAGGACTGGTATCGGATGGTGGTCGATCGCCCGTCGGTGATTCGATGGCGTGTCGTCTCGGCCGAGTTTGCGGCTCAGCTCGACATCTTCAGCGATCCCGACCAGGACTGCGCGGGACTCTTCGTCTTCGCCAGCGACGACGTCGAGTTCGCTTGTGAGCCGCCGACCGGCGAGCCCACCGCGCTTGAAGTTTCCGCGTCGGTTTGTGCGGGCGTGTACTACCTCCGCATCACCCCGGCCGTCTTCGGCGGTCTGGGCAACACGAGCTGCGATGCCAAGTACATCGTGGAGGCCGAGTGCCTGCCGTTCAATCAGTCCGCGACCTGCTGTCCGGGCGACATGAACGCAGACGGCAAGATCAACGGTCTGGACATTCAGAAGTGGGTGAACAGTCTGTTCGCTCCGCCGACCGTGTTCGACAGCTTCCTCGGTTGCTTCTCGGCGAACTACTGCCGAGCCGACGTCAACGATGACGGCTTGATCGACCTGAGCGACATGCCTGCGTTCGTTGATCTGCTCGTGACCGTCACCAAGCCCGTCTGCGAACTCGGTCCGGATTGTTCCGATCCGGCAACGAGCCAGCAGCCGTTTGACTCGTCCGGCGCCACGATGAGCGACCTAGACCTCGCCTTCGACGCGCGTGCGGCGGAGTGCTTCAAGCCGGCGGAGACCGGCAACGTCACCACCGTCTGCTGGTGGGGCACCTATCTGAATGCAGCCGGAGCCGGCTGCCCGTCCGAGCCGGACTGCTTCCAGATCACGTTCTATCAGCCCGTGTCCGGTTGCAGCCCGTCGCTCGACAACCGCTGCCCGAGCATGAACATCTTGAGCCCGGGTAAGCAGTTCCTTCCTGAAGTCACTCGCGTGGCCTCCGGCGGCCTCATCGTGCCGACCGGTGTGGTGACCGAGTTCTTCTACACGGCGACGCTGCCGACGCCGCTCGCGGTTCAGGCAGGCCAGTGCTACTGGATGGAAATCGTGAACAACACGCCGCTGAGCGAGTGCATGTGGCACTGGGAACAGTCGCCGCAGGGTGACACGCGCCATGCGTTCGTCAATGTGGAGCCGGCTTCCGGCGCCATGCCGACCGACTACACCGATTGCACGGTGCAGCCGCGCGACCTGGCCTTCAGCATCAACCTTCGCATTGCGAAGGATGGCTGTGCCAAGCCGCTCGGCCGCTGCTGCTACGATCCGATTCCGCTCGGCGACGTGATCTGCGCCACGACCACGGAAGAGGATTGTGTCTTCCTGCGTAATGGCCAGTGGGTCGACGGCGGCACCTGTACGCCGACGATTACTCCGCCGTGCGTGCTCGGCCGATGCTGCTACCTGGACGAGTTCGCAAACACACAGTGTGCGAGCACGGTCCAGAACTCCTGTCTCGCCGCGGGCGGTCTCTGGTCGGAAGGCAGCAGTTGCCCCTGCCCGACAGGTCGCTGCTGCATCGAGCAGGCCTGTACGCCGGATCAGACGGAAATCGCGTGTCTGGCGAATGGCGGCCTCTGGAGCCAGGGCCAGAATTGTTCGCAGCCCTGCCCGACGGGCATCTGCAACAATATCACGAAGTGTCAGTTGCCTCACGTCGTCAGCGGCCTCCAGCAGGGCGCTTACGTCAGTGATGCCGACAACCTCATCACGGTTGCCGATGACTTCCGACCGGCCTTTACCTCCGGTCTGAACTTCGTTGACCAGGTCTGTTTCCGTGGTTTCCACCGCCAGGGCACGCTGGATTGCAGCCCGCTGGCCGAATCGGAGACCTTTACGATCACCTACTACGCCAGCAGCGGCAATCTGCCGAATACGGCCTCGATCATCGGCGGTCCGTTCAACGTGACTCCGCTGAAGAGTCTGCCGGTGCCTGCCGAGGGCGTTCTGGGCGGAAGCATCCAGTACCAGTACGAGGTGTTCCATACACCCGTGCCGGTGACGGCGAACCAGTGCTTCTGGATCGAGATCCAGAACACGACGGTCAACGCCGATTGTGTCTTCCTCTGGTCCACGTCGAACGAAGGCGGAAATCTCAAGGCCGCCATTCGAAAGACCGGTGGCGCGGATGCATTCGCCTATCAGCTCATCGACCGCGACCTGTCCTTCTGTCTGGGACCGGTGAACGTGCAGTCGACGTCCTGTCCGATCTCGCCGTCGATTCCAGTTCCCGCCAACAACCTCTGCGTCAACGCGACGCCGATTGGTCCGGGTCCGGTAGCCAACATCCTGGGTACAACGCTCGGCGCCACACGTGAGCCGAACTCGTTCTCCGGATGCAATGAGTCCCTCACCGCCGGCGATGTGTACTACCGCTGGACCCAGGGTCCGGTCGGCAGAACGACGGTCTTTTCGCTCTGCTCGCTGGACACGACCTTTGACACCGTCCTTGGTGTTCACAGGACGTCTGGCACCGGTGTACCGCCGGAAGGCCCCTGCCCTCCGACGGGTCCGACACTCGTCAACACCCTGACCGGCTGTAACGAAGACAGCGGCCAGTGCCCTGCGACCTTCGGAACGAACGTCCTGTTCTTCCAGGGTCGGCAGTCTCGCGTGCAGGCGGGTGCCATTGCCGTGCCGGCCAACGGTCAGTTCCTCATCCGAATCGTCGGCACGTCGAAGGGCGGTCCGAGCAACAATCCGCCGAACGGTCACTTCCGGCTGAACATTACGCAGCCGTAAGCCCGGTCGAACGGACCTGATTTGATAACCCATCGGCCCCTGGCGCTACCGGCGTCAGGGGCCGATTCTTTTTTACGGCGCCGAAGAGCTTGTCCAGCGGCCGTCGGCATCTTCGCCGCTGCGGGATTGCTCGAAGGGGTCATAAAGCAGCTCAATGGGATAAAGCCGCGACGGGTCGATTTGGATATGCCGCGCCTGCAGGTCGGACAGTGCCGGCTCGATGGCATGACGCAGGTGCTCGATGAAGGCCGGGATGTCCACGCCCATGAAAACCTTCGGCACGCCTTCAAAAAGCTCCCGGCACGAGACGAACACCTGCCGCACGCCGACCGCCCGACCGCGGCGCAGCAACTCGAGCGTCACCGCCGCCTGGATGATCGCCCGATAGAACCGTTCCCGCATCGGATGTCGCACCTGGCTCCAGACTTCCTCCCAGGCGTCGTGGGCTTCGAAGAACAGCCCCTCGTTGAACAGGCGCACCCCCTCCTGCCAGATGCGACGTTCTTCCTCCAAAGGCAGATCGACCGGCGGCATGGGGGGCTCCGGATGTCCGTCTGCGTGGGCCCTGGGCGCATCGTTACGCCGCGGCCGCGCAGACAGTAAGATACCCCCGTGCGCCCCGCCGGGAAGGGCGAGGCCGGCGCCGTACGAAAATGCCGAGCCGATCATCGATCTGCCATGGACACCGAACGCCGCATACAAACCATCTGTCTGTTGATACTCACGGCCATCGGCGTGGGGGCGTCGCTGTATTTCCTCAGCCCGGTGCTGATCCCGTTCGTCATCGCCCTGTTTCTGGTGTATTGCCTGGTGCCGATCATCGATCTGCAGATGCGATTCCTGCGGATTCGACGGACCGTGGCGCTGATCACCACGGCCCTCCTCGGCAGTATTGTGCTTCTGCTGATGTGGGTGGTCATCTGGGCATCCGTGCAGGAAATCTCCGGCAGCGCGGGCGAATACGAAGCTCGCATGAACCAGATGCTCGACGATCTGGTGACATGGCTGCCGAAGGAGCGCATCGGCATGGAGCCGGAGGAGCTGCAATCCATCCTTCGCATCCCCCAGGAGACGACGCGCTATCTGCTCGGGCAGTTTGTCAGCTCGATCATGAGCGTTCTGTCGAATGGGCTGCTCGTGCTGGTGTTTGTGATGTTCATGCTGGTCGGCAAGCACGCCCCGCCCCCGCGCGCCGGCATCCTTCTGGAGCTGGAGACGCAGATCAAGACCTACGTCGCGACCAAGGTGCTCATCTCCGCCGCGACGGGCGCGCTGGTCGGTCTGGTGCTCAAGCTGCTGGGCGTTCCGTTTGCCCTGGCCTTCGGGATGATGGCCTTCCTGCTGAATTTCATCCCCAGCATCGGCTCGGTGATCGCCACGCTGCTGCCGCTGCCGGTGGTCGTGCTGCACCCCGAGCTGGGAACCTTCGCCAAGGTGATGGCGTTTCTCATTCCGGCGGTGTTGCAACTGGCGATCGGCAGCGTCCTCGAGCCGCGAATCATGGGCCGCTCGCTGAACCTGCACCCGGTGGTGGTGATCCTCGGGCTGATCTTCTTCGGCATGATCTGGGGCATCGTGGGGATGTTTCTTGCAACGCCGATCGTGGCGCTGGTGAAGATTATCCTCGAGCGCATGGAAGTGACGAGACCGCTGGCGGAAATGCTAGCCGGCCGACCGGTGATCCTGAACGGAAAAAGTCAGACCTGACGGCCGCGCCCAGTGCCCACCCTGCATTTGTCATTCGCCGTTCTTCGACCGTAGAGTGGGCGCCGCCCACCAACGCTGGTCCATCGCCAACGGCGTTGTAATCGCGCTCTTTACACCAAAAACGTTGCAACCTCGCTCTCAACGCCAACGGCGTGGCGTCTCGCTCTCAACGCCAACGGCGTTGCGCCTTACAGCCCAGGGTTGGTCGCCGCAGCGACCTACCCTGGGACACGTTCGCCCCCCATGCCTTGTTACCCTGAAAGGGTTGCAGCACGCCGCAACCCCGATGGGGTTGGGAGATCGCGGGGTTCGCTGACCCAGGGTAGCGCCTTCGGCGCAACCCTGCGCTGGAAACCACAGCCCGCTTCGGGGCCGCAGAGGCGGCAGGTCGGAGCTTTGTCGCTCGCGCGTGAATCCCTTGCTGCCGGGTCGGGTTTTCGACTCGCACGAATTCGGCGGGCGGTGAGGTGATCGGACTCGCCGTATTGACGATGGCCGCCGACGTGAGCTACAATACGTACATACACGTACACGGAGCAGCCCATGGCCGTCAAATCCATCACCCTCGACACCGAAGCGTACGACCGTCTCAAGAAGTGCAAGCAGCCCGGCGAGTCCTTCAGCGAGGTCATTAAGCGCGTCGTCCGCCCGCCGCTGGACGTGAAGGCCTGGCTGCGCCGCGTTCAACACAATTCCCTGAGCCGTGAGGCGGTCAGGGCCGTCGAGGCCCAGATCGCCCATCGTCGACGGCCGTCGAAGCGGGCGAGATAAATGGCCTGCTTCGATACAAGTGTCCTGCTTGACCTGATGGGCCGAGGCGGGCGGCGCGGCATCACGCGGGCTTCGAAGCTCATCCATCAGATCGTCGACGGCGGGCATGACCTGACCACTACCTGTTTCAACGTCGCGGAGCTGCTGGTCGGCGTTCACCGTTCGAACGACTCTGATCGGGAGCGGAGCAAGCTGCAAGTCGCCCTCGAAGGGTTTCGCGTGCTTGAGTTTGATTATCCGTGTACGGAGCTGTTCGGCTCGATTCAATCGCGCCTGCTGGCCATCGGCCGGCCCGCGGGGGACATGGACGTTCTCATCGCCTCGGTGGCGCTTCGCCATCAGGAGCCGCTGGTTACCGGGAACGCGAAACATTTCCGCGACATCCCCGATCTGGTGTTTGAAGCGTATCCGGCATGATTCGGCGCGGCGGTGGAGCGGCAGTTCTGATTCAACGCGAAGACAACGTATGGGAAGGGATTCCCGGTAGAGTGGGTGCGAGAAGGGATTCTCACTCAGCAGCCATTCACATACTCTCACTTGCCAATGCTTTCGTACGTGCCAGCAGTGCAGCTACCTCTGGCATCATCATCTGGGCACATTTGGACTCAATTTTGCCCAGTTCCTCCAATGCATCTGCTCTTTCGACAAGAAAGAGTTCCTGTATATAAAACAAACTTGCTAGTGCCCATCGTAAATCATCCTTCGCAAGTGCCGCGCGCCTTATTGCAGTCTCATACTGCGACTTACCATTTTGAATGTTTCCAGCTCTAAATGCGAGAAGACCACGAGTGGCAAGCCACACTGTCATATCATCTGGTGACAACGAATTCTCGTCAACCAAGTCCGCATACTCGTCTGCCTCCGAACACTTCTCATCCTTACATAGTGAAAATACAAGATTATTCAGCAAAGTAAAATCATTTGGATTAGCCATTCGTCCAGCACGCGCAATTGAGGCAGCACGCCCATAGCTCCCCATGGCTACGCTTGCGAGATATGAACCCAGTATTGCAGGGCGACTCGAAAAGGGTTGATCAGCAAGCCATTTCTGCGAGTTTTCTAATGCAAGGTTCCATTCGGAACGCCGATAAAAATTCCACGCATTTGCTTCAAAGGAATCAGCTAGCTTAGAAGCGTATTGTTCATCTAAACTCATCGCACCAAATTGACGTTGGATCCATGCCGCTTGAGCAATCGCATTCTCACTCGGAGTTTCAAGTGATTGGCCAACCAACGAACGACATCTTCTAATGTTCCCCGCTTCAACCTCCAGAGTCGCTAGCGCTGAACTTAACTCAGAAAGATGAAATGGATGATATTTGGCACTACCTGTCATGCGACGCGCATGTTTAACAAGCTTCGATGTCTTGTTACGTACAGAAGCTAGTGCAATTTCTGCAGCGAGCAACCATGGGTCATTACGGATACCAGAACAAGAACTTAGCAAAGCATGAGCCCGGGAAAACTTATTATGATGTACAAACAAGCGTGATCCAGATCTTAGAACAAATCTATTTGCTGGTGCTAAACGCAGTGCTATGTCAATGCAGCGTTCAGCTTGGTCCCAAAATCCTAATGTATCATAATACCGCGACATATCGACCCATAACACTACATTGTGCGGATACTCTCGTAAGAGAAAGCGTGCTTCGTGAATCTGGTTACGAAGTCCACTCTCTGTAGGCTGCTCCATAATATAGTTAGAGTCCGCAGACGCACTACTATCGTCTAGAATTCTCGATGCAAAGTCTCTTGCTAAATCAAGTTCGGGTCGATCAGAACTGAGGATTTGTTCGGCTGCGCCACGTACTTCATCTACTCTGCCCAATGCTAGTGCACACGAGAAGAGATCTATTGCTGTGGGCAATGTGCGAGTAGTTTCCCACTCCTGTTTACGTACGCGAAAGTTGGGTTCATCCACCTGTCTTCTAGGGCCTTCTTGACTGATTATGTCTAGTTCTCCAAGTGCCAATGTGTGTACAAAGCTGCGCCATCTCGGCACGACTTTGCGATCCTTATCTTCATACAGTTCACTCATTTTGATCAATATCCATCTCGGCCGATTTCAATATTGCGCGCAATCAAATCAAGTCGTGTAACATATCTATCTAAGGCGACCGGGTTTTGACTGAGTGCTTTTAGCCCTCGAACACCACGCTCACGTGGATCAGGCTCGCACAATTCTTTTAACTGGACTAGAATGTCTGCGCGTAGTTTGTGCGGCAAGTAAAGTCCAAATGCCTTGAGCGCCTCTGCGAATGCTGCTCGCAGGTATGGCAAGACTTCATCAAATGTACCTGCCCAGACTTCCGGCCGATGCTCATTTCTCATAAACGTATAGAGTGTCGCCGACATTCCAAGCCCCATAAACATAAAGTAAATCATGCTCCCTAATAAGTAGGCGTCACATCCTAGTCGGCCTCGGCGCCATTCGTTATCTGCATATCCATAGCGACGTTCGGGTGGTGCGTAACTAAGGTCACCGCAAACATCAAGACTGTCGTGAGGTGCCGGAGATGACTGCGATACACACCGTCCAAGGTCTCCAATCTTCGCCCCGATACCTGTGAATAATAATACGTTTGATGGCTTTAGATCTTGATGAGCTACACCAAGACCGTGCAATTGCTTCAGGCCAGTAGCAATATTGTGGAGAGTTCTTAACACCCATCCAGCCTCGAATCGTCTACTCTTATCAAGACCAGCCCTGATATCTCCTTCAGCGAGCTCGAAAATCAAGTATGGAACAGCTGTCATCGGATCATCTGGCTTAGTGTAAGCTGTTCCATCGGCAATCGTCATTACAACACGGTCTAGATTTTGTGTACGACACCTCGCACATAGATCGCGTTCGTACTTGTATGCTTCAGTCATGGCATGGAGGAGATCGATAGGGTTGTGATTGCCAAGTGCTTTTTGGAAATCCAATGCCTTTAGGTATGCACGATCACCAGTGGTCGACTCGACAATATAGCCGTGCGAGAAATGCCCTCCAGTGGATTCCGGACCACGTACTACAGCTGATTCGACGTACCATCCCCCTGAGAGCTCAAGACCAACTAGTTGTTGCGCTGGCGTGGCCAATGCTTGTATTTCCCTTAGCTACGTGGCGATGAGTATGTCAAATTGAGTCGAGCCGCAGGACAGGGATGGCTTGCTTTGAGGAATAGATCGCAATTCCCACAAATCCGCATGATCATTGAATGCTTATGACTCCATTGTCGTCCCTTCGGGACTAAATACAAGCGATGAGCTGGTCTGGTGAACGATTGCATCGCTGACATCCTGTTTCGTCGCGCTCATGCTTCTCGTCACCCACGAGGGGTGACGCTACAGAGTCGGTTCCCGTCTTCCTCGGCCGGCGTGGATGTCGGCCGCTCCGGCTGTGCACACCCTGCTTTACATTATCGCACATGGGAAGGGATTCCCAGCGGAGCGGGTTCGAGAAGGGATTCACGCTCCAGCGGCTACTTTTGTCATTCGCAATTCATCATTCGACATTTCTAAAATATTTGCCCCGTGTCGAACTTGCCTAGCGCCGCTTCCAGGGCGGTCATCATTTCGCCGACGGTGCAATACGCCTTCGCCCCTTCGATCAATGCGGGCATGACGTTTTTCTCCGCTTTGGCGTCGGCGGTGATGCGCTTCAGGGCGGCGGATGCGGCGGCGGCGTCGCGGCGGGCCTTCAACTTCTTGAGACCGTCGATGACTTCGGCTTCCACGTCGGCGCCGATTTTCAAAATCTCTATCGACGGGCCGTCGTCGTCGGTGTAATCCGTGATGCCGACGAGCTTTTTGTCGCCGCGCTCCACGGCCTTGTTATATCGATAGGCGGCGTCGGCGATCTCGCGGCGGACGTAGCCATTCTCAATCGCCGCGATCATGCCGCCCATCTCGTCGATGTCTTCGATGTACTCGCGGGCCTCGGCCTCGAGCTGGTTCGTGAGGGCCTCGACGTAGTAGCTGCCGCCGAGGGGATCGACGACGCTGGCGACGTTTGTCTCGCAGGCCAGCACCTGCTGGGTCCGCAGAGCGAGGGTGACGGCGTGCTCCGTCGGCAGGCAGACGGTCTCGTCCATGCTGTTGGTGTGCAGCGACTGGCAGCCGCCGAGGACTGCGGCCATGGCCTGATAGGCGACGCGCATGAGGTTCACATGCGGCTGCTTGCTGTACAAGCTGCAACCGGCCGTCTGGGCGTGGAAGCGCAGCCACATGGAGCGCTCCTTCTGCGCGCCGAAGCGTTCTTTCATGTAGTGCGCCCAAAGCCGGCGAGCGGCGCGGAACTTGGCGATCTCCTCGAAGAAGTCGTTATGGCTGTTGAAGAAGAAGCTGAGGCGCGGGGCGAAGTCGTCGATGTCCATGCCGCGGTCGACGCAGGTCTGGGCGTAGTGCAGACCGTCGCCGAGGGTGAAAGCGAGTTCCTGACCGGCGGTGCTGCCGGCCTCGCGGATGTGGTAGCCGCTGATGGAGACGGGGTTGTATTGCGGAAGCTCCTTGGCGCAGAACTCGATGGTATCGGCGACGAGGCGCACGCTTTCGGCGGGGGGAAAGACGAACTCGTTCTGCGCGTGGAACTCCTTGAGGATGTCGTTCTGACAGGTGCCGCGGAGTTGATTGCGCGGGACGCCGGTCTTGTCGGCGGTAGCGATATAGAAGGCGATGAGGATGGCGGCGGGGGCGTTGATGGTCATGGAGACGGAGACATCACCGAGGTTGATGCCGCCGAAGAGCGTTTCGTAATCCTCCAGTGACGAGATGGCGACACCGCAGCGGCCGACCTCGCCGAGCGAAAGCGAATCGTCGGCGTCGCGTCCCATGAGCGTCGGTAGATCGAAGGCGGTGGAGAGGCCGGTCTGACCTTTGGACGTGAGGAACTTGAAGCGTTCGTTCGTCTGGCGCGCGGAGCCGAAGCCGGCGAACTGGCGCATGGTCCACTGTTTCGTACGGTACATGTCCTTGTGGACGCCGCGGGTGAAGGGGTATTGACCGGGGTCGCCGAGGTGGGTGTCGTAGTCGACCTCGGCGATGTCCTCGGGTCGATAGACAAGCTCCAGCGGGCGGCCGGACATGGTGGTGTGCGGACCGATTTCACCGGGATGATGCGAGATTTTTTCAGCCATGTGGTGCTCCGTAATGAGTACGTGGACGCGAGAAGGTATTGTAGCGGAAGGGTCGAAGGGTGTGAACGACGCGGGGGCCGGGGTGGGCAACCGGCCTTCATGATCAGCGGTAGATATCACTGCGATGTCCGATCGTGAGCACGAGAACACGGAAGATGCGGTCGTGGATGTCGTAAATGACGCGGTAATCGCCAATTCGTATTCGCCAGCGGTTGGCGGCGCCGTGGAGTTTCTTTGAGCCGGGCGGGAGAGGGTTCACTGCGAGTTGGTCGATCTTGCGGATTACACGGGCACGGGTGTCCTTCGGCAGGCGTTGCAGTTCACGAACGGCCGACGGGACGAACTCGATTCGATAGGTCACAGTCGGGCCCTGCAGCTACTTCGATTTGATCCGTCGCTTCACTCGCTCCCACGGAATAGGGCGCTGGCGCTTGGCCTTCATCCTGGCCAGGGCCTTTTCACCGGCGTCGCAGTCCCGCTGATCTTCAAGGGCTTCGAGCTTCCTGAGATCATCGAGGGAAACGATGGCGGCGACGTCTTTGCCGTTTCGATTGAGGACGATCCGCTCGCCCTGGTAGGCGGCGCGGTTGAGGATGTCGGACAGGTCCTGCCGGGCCTTGCTGGTAGCGATCCGGACCATGGGTCACCTCGAATGCCAAAATGTACTTATCGTACTGATTGTACAATTATAGCATTCGTGTATCCTGTCGTCAACCGCGCGAGGGCTTGAAATATAGAAATCTATTTCACTTCTGCAAGAAACCATGCTTCCGTTCTGGATGTTGCGTGAGCACTACGCCGTGGCCCAGCTTGGGGGGCGCTTCTCCAGAAATGCTCGCAAGCCCTCGCGGGATTCTTCACCCATGAAGGCCTTGCCGAAGAGTTCGGCTTCGCCGGCGAAGCCACGCTCCAGCCAGGATGCTTCGTGGGTACAGAGAACCTGCTTGACGAGGCGGACGGCGGAGGGGCCGTTGGTGAGGATGCCGGTTGCGAGTCGATCCGTTGCGGCGGCCAGTTCTTCGAGCGGAACACACTCGTTGGCGAGGCCGATCTCAAGGGCCGTGCGGCCGTCGAGCTTCTCGCCGGTGAGGAGCATTCTACGGACGCGCGCCGGGCCGATGAGTGCAAAGGCCCGCTGCGTGCCGCCCCAGCCGGGGATCAGACCGAGCCGAACTTCAGGGAAGCCGATGGTGGCGCTTTCGGCCATGATTCGCAGATCGCAGGCGATGGCCAGCTCGCAGCCGCCGCCGAGGGCGGGACCATTCAGCGCGGCAATCGTGACGGCATGGTGGAAGTTTGCGAGACGGTTCATGAATTGTTGACCGCGTCGGGAGAAGGCGCGGCCTGCATCGCCTGGCGCGCTGGCCATTTCGTCGATGTCTGCACCGGCCATGAAGGTGCGGCCTTCACCGGTGAGGATAAGGACGCGGACCTCCGGATGGTGCTTCTCGACCTCTTCCAGACGTGCTTCGATGGCGGCCATCACGGGCACGGAGAGGAGGTTAATGCCGTTTGGGCTGGAGAAGCGGATGCGGCCGATCTGCCCGTTCTGCTCGTAGAGAACTTCTGTATTCATATTATCAGGCCCCGATCAGGACAAAGAATTATGCCGACGCGGCGGAGAATCGCCCCGTGAGACGTAGATCAGTATAGTCGAAATGGCAGGTCGGGAAAAGGGGGGGCTAGGGATTGCGGATTGGGTAGAGCGGCTTCCGCGCTACCGATTCTTGGCGTATAGCCGCTGATTCAGTACGGGTGGAACCCTCGTCCCGATTTTCGGCCGAGCCAGCCGGCGTCCGTCATCTTTCGCAGGAGGGGACAGGGCCGGAACTTGGGGTCGCCCAGGTCCTTGTAGAGCACCTCGAGGATGTTGAGGCAGACGTCCACGCCGATGAAATCCGCCAGGGTCAGCGGGCCCATCGGAAAGTTGCACCCCTGCTTCATGATCTCGTCGATCGTCGGCGCGTCGGCGACGCCCTCCATCAATGCGAAAGCGGCCTCGTTGATCATGGGCATCAGGACGCGGTTTGAGACGAAGCCGGGCATGTCATTGCATCGCAGCGGATTCTTGCCCATCTGCTTCGCCAGGGCCTCGACGGCGGAGATGGTAGCGTCATCCGTCTGCAGGCCGCGGATGACTTCGACGAGCGTCATGAGCGGAACGGGGTTGAAAAAGTGCATGCCGATGAACTTCGCGGGTCGGTTCGTCGCGGCGGCGAGCTTGGTGATGCTGATGCTGCTCGTGTTGCTGGCCAGGATGGCGTCGGCGGGGAGCTTGTCCTGCACCTGCTTGTAGAGCGTGACCTTGGCGTCGAAGTTCTCATAGATGGCCTCGATGACAATGCCGACTTTCGGCCAGTTGATCTCATCGAGCGCGTCGACGGTCTTGAGATTCGCCTTGGCGCTCGCGGCGGTGTCGGCCGGGAGCTTGCCCTTCTCGACGAGCTTGCCGAGACTCTTTTCAATTTCGGCGATGGCCTTCTTCACCTGTTCGGCATTGACGTCGTAGACGTAGGTCGTGAGCCCGGCAGTGGCGGCGACCTGCGCGATGCCGCGGCCCATGGTTCCGGAACCGATGACAAGAGCGGATTGGATGGACATGATCTGCTTCCTCATTGCGTGTCAAACGATGCAGCCAGTCATTCTAACCTGCTACGTACTGCCTGCAATTCGTGTCCCGGAACAGGAATAGAAGCAATACCTCACTTCAGCCGCTGAAATGGTCACTGTCGGCTTGAGCGACATTGCTTGATACGCCGAATCAAATACCTGATCTCGTTCGGCATCGTCAGTTCTGCGTAATCGCTGAATAGACCTTTCTTCTCAAGTATAGCCATTCGACGTGGCCGGCGAAGCTTTCGAATGGCCTCGGCCTCTTCTCGAAGCACATCGCCTCGCGTGATGCGGAAGAGCTTGCAGACTTCCATCCGTGTGTAACTACGGCCGTCGCTTAGACCGAACCGCAATTTGATGATTTCTCGCTCACGGTAGGTCAGCGACTTGAGTACCATCTCCAAAGGGTCCAGAATCATGTTCCTGCGGATCATCTCGCCCGATTCCCCGTCGAGCCATGTTTCGTGTCCGGTCCGTATCTGGATCGAGATCGAGCCGCACACCGGGCAGTGCGCCGAATAATTGCTATTGGACAACTTCCAAACAAAAGCGCAAGTCCTACAGCAACGTTCAATATAGTTCATGACCTTCTCCTGATTCAAAGCGTGATTGACGATAACGATGCTCGACACGTATTCGCAGTTGTCCGCAATCCACACCAGGGCAATTTGACGCGAAATCTCGCACGTCAGGCCGCTGGGCGCAAACCAACCAGTCGTCGTATCGCTGAGACAAGCTTCTTCGGGGCATCCTTTCGGCGCTTGTTCACTTTGATCGAGTGTAAGAGTGCAGGATGAGTATACCGCTCTTCACCAGTTCGGCGGACGTCGTCGACCATGCCGCCATGAGTGCGCCATAATTCTCTTGCTTTGCGCAGACTGAGCGCAGGAGGAATGTCTTGGCCGCACATGCACGGCCTCCTTTCGTTATATTCCGGTGAGCAGGTAACGCCTACTCACTGGGCACGCGTATGCGTGCGGGTCTAAAAAAACTGGGCAGGACCCATCGCCCGCCCTCGAAGCTCAAAACCGATTCAGGCCGCTCCCAACAGTCGATTGGGTCCGTGGGGCTGCAAATTCCACACCAAGTAGTTCTTGGCAGTATGGGTCTAAATCAAAAAACTTGATGCCCGGCTTCAAATTCGGTGGCACTAGGGTTTTATCTTCTGCATGAGGATTATAACCATACCCGTGCGCGAAGACGTCTTCTGCTTTCCATCGATAATCAAGCAAGGAACCGAAGTAGGCGATTCCGACCTTGCCCTCGTCTCGCAATCTCCTCGCTAGATCCTCAAGCGGGGCAAACAGTTCAAATGAATGGGAGACAACAAGTAGTTGCGTCTTTGATTGGTGCGCCATGAGTCCTGCGATGTAGGCGATGCGGGCTGCGAAGGAAACGATGGGCTTTGAGCTCATCTCGTTCGGATTCCGACCGGGAGGTGCCGACACAAAAGTGTCGCGGTAATGGACAATATCCGACTCAAAGCCGGCGTGTTTGAGCATGGCCAGAAATCGTTGCTGGCCCTCAGAGCTTGGATCGATCGAAAGCTGTATTGCATTACGAGAAGCCGGCCGCCAAAACGATCCCTCGCGGAGGATGTCTAGCCGTTCCCTAAGCTTCGAATAGTCTAGCGTGATCTTGGTTCGCCCGAGGCGATTAGCAATTGCATCACATGCGTCGAACAGCGAAGCAGCATCTATGAGAGTAAGATCGTAAGACCGTGGCCGAGAAACTTTGGTATTCATTGTACTGCACCTATTACGGACACATCACATCCGGGCAGTTCACTTAAAATCGCGGCTAGCGTCCGCGTCACCGGTCCGCCCAGCATACACTGCTGGTGGCCAAGTATAATGATAACCGAAGTCCGAACGTTGTCAAGAAAAGAACACGCGAGTCAGTCGGCCACCTGCGGAAGAACTCGCGCATTACGCGACAAAACCTACTGGTTAGGCGCTCTATTCGAGACTACTTACTTCGCGTCTTCGTAAGGGGTATCAGGACTGTTGTACTGCTCGTGTGGTCATGCAATCGTGCCGCCTACTGCGCCAATCAGCTTGAGATAGGCGGCGTCGCGAAGTACCCGGAATGCGCGGGAGTCGAGCGGCGAAATGCAGCTACGGACACAGTCTTCGTCTTTTAAGAAAGCGATCTCGTGTTGATGGCCGTCCGGGGCGTCGACTTTCTTCGCTCGCAATTTCGCGGTTAATTTTATGAAGGACGATCTTGCACCGTGCAAGGTATGTTCGGTATTGGTTAGGAATTGTTCATTATACCGATACGGCGCCGTCGCAAACGGCCTGGAATTGGGCTGCAAGCCGATGAATACCGGCCTACGTCCACAGAACTGGCTGTTCGTCCGACCTTACGAGCCGAGATAGCGCTTCCGAACCGATACGGTGTGCTCCGTGGTCCATTTGGACACACGGCTAAACGAAAAGCGATGCCCGCAGAAGTACGGCTCAAGGCCGCTCGATCATCATGGCCACCGCGTTGCCGCCGCCGAGGCACAGGGTTGCGATGCCGCGCTTGACGCCGCGAGTCTCCATCGCGTCGATCAGGGTCGTCAGAATGCGCGTGCCGCTGCAGCCGATGGGGTGGCCGAGGGCGATGGCGCCGCCGAGAATGTTGACCCGGTCGTTCGATATTTCGAGCTGGCGCATGCAGGCCAGCATCTGCGCGGCAAAGGCCTCGTTGATTTCGAACAGGTCGATGTCCTTGATCTTGAGCCCGGCCTTGTCGCAGAGCTGGCGAACCGCGCCGACCGGGGCGATGAACAGCTCCTTCGGCGGCACGCCGAATGTCGTGTGGGCGATGATTCTCGCGCGGATCGGCCAGCCGCGCCGGGTCGCTTCGTCTTCGCTGGCGAGCAGCGCCATCGCGGCGCCGTCGGTAAGCTGCGATGAGTTGCCTGCTGTGACCGTGCCGTCCTTGTCGAAGGCCGGTTTGAGCTTCTGCAAATCCGCGAGCGTTACCTCCGGCCGGATCGACTCATCCTCCGCGAGAATTGTCGGGCCTTTCTTTCCCGGCACTTCGATCGGGGCGATGGTCTTCTTGAAGTCGCCGGCCTTTTGCGCGGCCCCCGCGCGATGATGGCTCTCGAGTGCGAAGGCGTCCTGGTCCTCGCGGGTGATGTTGTATTTCTTCGCGGTGTATTCGGCGGCGCTTCCCATTCCCCAGCCCTCGAAGGGGCAGGTGAGACCGTCGGAAAGCATGCCGTCTTCCATGGTGATGTGGCCGAACTTGGTCGCGCCGGTTCGTGTGCCGCGTACGTAGTACGGCGCGTTGGACATGCTCTCCATGCCGCCGGTCAGGATGATCTTCGCCTGATCGAGGCGGATGTTGTTGTCGGCGTTCATCGCGGCACGGAGGCCCGAGCCGCAGACCTGATTCACGGTCACGGCCGTGATCGTCGGCGGCAGACCTGCCTTGAGCGCCACCTGTCGCGCGGGATTCTGGCCCACGCCCGCCTGAAGAACCTGACCGATGAGCGCCCAATCTACATCTTCGAACGGGCAGCCGAGTTCATTCAAGAGGGATTTCGCCACCTGTGCGCCGATTTCCGGGGCGGGAAGCGGGCTGAGCGACCCAAGAAACTTGCCCATGGGGCTACGCTTTGAACCAACAATCACCGATCGTTTCATGGTTGTCATCTCCAGTTGTCGTGTCGATCAGAGGCCGTCCTTCTGCTGATTGCCGACTATTTGAATTATAAAGCCATTTAGTGCGTTTGCACAACAATCCGGGTTCGGCAGAGCCGAAAGCGAGTTGGCGAGCCGTCTTGTGGGAAGCTATCGGACTTCGACCATGACGACCCATTCGAACGAGAGATTCAGCGGCATGGCTACGTGGAGCGTTTCAACACGAACTCGGTTAATCGTTGTTCGACGTCGCGCGCGGTATTTACGACGCACGGTTCGTTGGCGGCGGTGTGATCAGATGTCCGTCAAGCGCTCGGGGTGCTTGATGAGCGTCTCGGCGATGGTCATGCGCTGCATCTCACTGGTGCCTTCATAGATCTCGGTGATCTTGGCGTCGCGCAGGTAGCGTTCGACCTCGCTTTCGCGGCAGAAGCCCATGCCGCCGAAAATCTGAATGGCGTGGTTGGCGCAAAAGGTCGCCGTTTCGGCTGCGTAGACCTTGGCCATGGCGGGTACATGCAGCGAATGACCCTCCTGGGCTTTGAGCCAGCAGCCCTTGTAGAGCAGGGCGCGGCTGGCGGCAATACGCACGGCCATGTCGGCGATTTTCCATTGGATGGCCTGAAACTCAGCGAGCGACTTGCCGAATTGCCTGCGCTCGAGCGCGTACCTGGCGGCGCGATCCAGAGCGGCCTGGGCAATGCCGAGGGCCTGGGCGGCGATGCCGAGTCGGCCGCCGTCGATGGCGGTGAGCGCGATGCGCAAACCCTGTCCGCGTTCGCCGAGCAGGTTCTCGGCGGGCACTTTGCAATTCTCGAAGATCAGTTCGGTGGTGCTGCTGCCGCGGATGCCCAGCTTGTCTTCGTGCTTGCCGACGGTCAGGCCGGGCGTGTTCTTGGGGAGGACCAGACAGCTCGCATTTCGCCGATCGGCATCCTCGGTTCGGACGAAAAGCAGCACCATGTCCGCCTCGGAGCCATTCGTGACCCAGAGCTTGGTGCCATTGATGAGCCAGTGATCGCCCTTGAGTTCGGCGCGGCACTTCATGGCGCCGGCGTCCGAGCCGCTGCCGGCTTCGGAGAGCGAGAAACAGTTGAGCCACTCGCCCGAGGCCATCTTCGGCAGCCATTTTTTCTTCTGCTCGTCGGTGCCGAACTTGAGGATCGGGTCGATCACCAGAGAATTCTGCACACTGTTGATGACGCCGACGGAGGCATCGGCGTAGGACAACTCCTCGACGACGAGCGCAGAGGCGAGCGCGTCCATCCCCGCGCCGCCGTACTCTTCCGGCACGCAGATGCCCTGGTAACCCATCTCACCAAGCTGGCGGATGATGTCGGCGGGAAATTCGCCCTTGATGTCGCGCTCCATGGCTCCCGGCGCGACCACATTTCGCGCGAATTCGCGAATACTGTCACGCAGCAGAAGGTGGTCTTCGTCGAGCTCATAGCCAAAGGGGATGATATTTTCCATGGTTGCCGCGTCGTCTTTCATCATCGTGCAGTCTCACACTCCTACTGCGAACATCAAAGTGTCGTCGACCTTGCTTTCGTCTCGACGAATCATCGACGCATTGCAATGCGTCGGCTTCCTGCTCATGCGCTCACGCGTGCGAACTCCGCTCGGGCGATCAGCATTCGCTGGACTTCGCTGCTTCCTTCGCCGATTTCACACAGTTTATTGTCTCGTGTCAGGCGCTCGACGCAGACGTCCTTGGTGTAGCCCGCGCCGCCGAAGATCTGGATGGCGTCCCAACCCACGCGGCTGGCCATTTCCGAGGCAAACAGCTTGGCGATCGACGACAATTGCTTGTCCGGTCGGCCCGCGTCGTGCGAACAGGCCGCCTGGCGGACCATGAGACGCGCCGCCTCGATCTGCGTCTCCATGTCCGCCAGCTTGAAGGCAATCGCCTGGTGAGCATGCAGCGGCACGCCGAAACTCTTGCGCTCGCCGGCGTATCGAACCGCTTCCTCCAGGCAGCCGCGCGCCAGGCCCACGGAAAGCGAGCCGATCGTTACGCGCCCGCGATCGAGCACGCGCAATGCGTCAATGTAGCCGGAATGCAACTCGCCGCAGAGATTCTCCGCGGGTATTTCGCAGTTCTCAAAGTTCACCGGCACCGTGTCGCTGGCACGCATGCCCATCTTGTCTTCCGGCTCGCCGATGATCAGGCCCGGCGTGCCCTTCTCGACGATGAACGCGGAGATCGTTCGCGCGCCGCGCTCGGGCTTGGTTCGCGCCGTGACGATGAAGACGTCGGCGCGTTTGCCATTCGTAATCCAGAATTTGCTTCCATTGATCCGCCAGCCGTTGGAAGTCTTCTCCGCGCGGGTCGTCATGGCTTCGGCGTCGGTCCCGCATTCCGGCTCACTCAAGCACCACGCGCCGATGGCATCGGCCGTCACCAGCTTCGTCAGCCATTTCTGCTTCTGAGCGTCGTTGCCGGCGATCCGCAGGTGCGTCGCGCACAGACCGCTGTGCGCCGCCATCATCAGGGCCGTACCGCCGCACCAGCGGGCGATCTCCTCGACCACCACGGTCATGCCGAGCAGGCCCTGACCGGAGCCGCCGTACTCCTCGGGTATCGCGACGCCGAGGATTCCGACCTGACCCATCTCCTTAATCAGTTCGGTCGGCAGCCATTTTTCCGCGTCCCATTTCCGCGCATGGGGTGCGATTTTCTTCGCGGCGAAATCCCGCGTCAGGTCGCGGATGGCGGTCAACTCTTCCGAAAGTGTGTAGTTCATCTTGAGTCTCGTTGTCTGAATTGCCCGATGGCGAAACACCCGGGCCGACGCGTCTGAGCATCCGCATTATCCGGTAATCTCCGAAGTGGGTCAAACCATGTCGGCGCGGCCGGGTCTCTGGTGGGGCCCGGCGAATCGATCCGCTAGGGTCTTGGCTCGGGCGGCCCGAGTTTTATAAAATGGCGTCTGTTCGGACCGTATTGAAGGAGAAAAAAGGCCATGCCAACATATCGAGTGTTCCTGTCGGTTTTCACTGCTTTCATCGCCTTCGTGTTCCCTGCCCAGACGGCTTCGGCGGACGTTGTGGACGACTTCTCCGACGGCGGTGTGGTACTTAACACCACACCTGGCAATTCGATCGGTTCAGAAGGGCCATCAGCCGCGCTGGGTGGCTGGCGGGCCGTCACCTTCTTCAACAGCCACGGGACCTTCGCGACGCTGACAATTGACGAGTCAGAGGGCTCCTTCAGCATCACTTCGGATGGTCTTGCGCAGTCCACGATCGGCTACGGATGGCGTCTGACGCCCGACGGCGCCGGTCTGCAGGCCGGCCTGAACACGGTTATGAACGCCGACTTCAGTTGCTACTCCGCATTTCGCTTTCACATCCGCGAAAATACTGGCCCTCGGTTACGCCTGATTGTCTCACTGCGAACAAGCGGCGGCGGTTCCAGCGCCACGCCCCAGCTTACGGTGACGACGCCGCCTGGACAGGATTTCATTCTGCCCTTCTCGTCCATCCCAGCGACGTCCGGCGGCGGAGTCGATTACGCCGATGTCGATCATCTCACCATTACGGTTTACAACGGTCTAGTCGGCGCCACGGTTTCGATCGGTCCGATTGAGCTGGTGCCGCTGGACCCGCCTGGCGACATCGACGGCGATTGCGTGGTCGACCTGATCGACCGCGATCTGTTTGTTGGAGTCCTGCTAGGAACGAACACCGACCCGGAACATGTTTCCCGCAGCGATCTCAACAACGACGGCGAGGTGGATGCCAGGGATATCGCACGGATGGTCGAAGCGCTGCTCAACTAGACTGAAGCTTGCAGCGTGTGCCGTCCGAGTTGGTCGGTTTCAATTCGCCAGACTGCCTGATTCGGGTCCTGCCCCAGGAGCAGCCGCCAGCGTCCTGCCTCGGCTTCGCGCAGGAGGTTCCCCTTGTTCACCATGTTCTCAAACGGCAACAGATCGTAGGCCATGTTGAATCGCAGGCCGGCGTGGGCAGATGTGGGCATCAAATCCGCCGGTTGTATGATCGTCTGGCCGCCACCGGTCAGCACCACCCCCTGCTGATGACGCGTATGGCCCTGCAGTACGCGCACGGAGACACCTGGCGCGATCTCGGCATCGCCGTCGGTAAACGACAGCACGCCGGCGCGTTCCAGCGGCTCCAGGTTTTCCCGGCGATAGGTCCCGGTCATCACCGCATGGCCATCGACGGCGTCCTGCCACTCGCCGCGCTGGACGACGTACTTTGCACGCGAGAAGGTGGGCACGTATCCACCGCGGCCGTCGGACAGGGTCGCCCCGCCGGCATGGTCGAAGTGCAGGTGTGTCAGGATGACGATGTCGATGCTTTCCCGGTCAATCCCCGCTGCCTCCAGAGATGGCAGGATCCAGTTGCCGCCGAAACTGAAGAAACCGTGTTCCTTCTCGTTGTACTTCGCGACTTCGCCGCAGCCGGTTTCGACCAGAATTCGCTTTCCGGCCGTATCGACCAGCAGGCAGGTCGTCGCCAACGGGATGCGATTCTGCTCGTCCGCATCGACCAGACGCGACCAGATGGGCTTGGGGATGATGCCGAACATCGCCCCGCCGTCGAGCCGGAGCGAGCCGCCATCGAGGACGCGCACGGTCAGATCGCCGAGCTGCAATTTCGGCGGGCTTGCGATCGGGCCGAGTCGTGCGGCGGTGTTCATGAAGTCAGTTTATTCGATGCATCGTGCGATGACTATCCGCCGGCGTTTGCGATTCCGGCTCGGAGGGAGCCGTCGCTTTGCCATTCCGCCCTCACCTGTATAATCCCCGCTTCGCCGAATGGAAACCCGGCAACGAAACGAACCCTCAACGAAGGAATCTCACCATGCTGCTTGCCGAGAAACTTGCCCGCTGGGCGCACAAACTCAAGTACGCCGACCTGACAAAGGACGCCATTCACGAGACCAAGCGACGCTTCATCGACTCGCTCGGCACGGCGCTGGGGGCCTACCGGTCCAAGCCGGCGACCATCGCTCGCGCGACGGCAATGGCGGTGCCGTTTCCCAGGGGCGGCGCGGCGATCGTGGGAACGGACGCGCGAACGACGGCGGACCTGGCGGCGTTCGCCAACGGCGCGGCGATTCGTTATCTCGATTACAACGATACCTACCTGTCGAAGGAGCCGGCGCACCCATCCGACAACATCGCGGCGACCCTGGCCGTTGCCCAGGCGGCGAACCGCAGCGGCAAAGACCTCATCCTCGCCACGGTGATTGCGTATGAAATCCAGTGCCGCCTTTGTGATGCCGCCTCGCTTCGCGCCCACGGCTGGGACCATGTCACCTACGCAGCATTCAGTTCCACCCTTGGCGCCGCCAAGCTCTGGGGACTTTCTCCCGACCAGATGGTCCACGCGCAGGGCCTCGCGGGCGTCTGCAACATCGCCACGCGGCAGACGCGAACGGGCCAGATTTCCATGTGGAAGGCCTGCGCGTTTTCGAATGCGGCGCGCAATGCCGTTTTCGCGACGAATCTCGCCCGACAGGGATTCACCGGCCCACATGAAATTTTTGAAGGCCCGAAGGGCGTCTTCAATCAGCTGACGAAGCGCCGCTTCGACGTAAAGCTCGGCGGCAAGTCAGCCGGTTACATGATCAATAAAACGTATATCAAGTATTGGCCGGCCGAGTATCACGCCCAGAGTTCCATCGACGCAGCCCTGCGGATTCGCCGACAGTTTATGAACGACGGCTACACCTGGAAGGACATCAAGAAGATCGAGATGGAGTCGTTCGAGGCGGCGGTTTCGATCATCGGCAGCGAGCCGGAAAAGTGGCGGCCCACCAGCCGCGAGACGGCCGACCACAGCATGGGCTACATGACCGTCGCGGCGTTCATCGACGGTGACGTGACGCGCGAAACCTTCTCGCCGAAGAAGTTCACCAACAAGAAGTATCTTGACCTGCTTGACCAGACGACGATTGTCGAGGCGGCCGATCTGAACCGCGGTTATCCCGACGGCATCCCCAATCGCCTTCGTGTTCACATGCGGGATCGAAAAGTCTATGAGAAAACGGTGAAGTATCCTCGCGGCCACGCGGGTAACCCCATGACCGACGAAGAGGTGGAACGAAAGTTCCGCACGCTGGCCGACGGTGTCATTCCCGTGGCGCTGCAGAACAAACTGCTTGGCCAGATGTGGTCGCTCGACCGAACCAGGGACGTTCGCAAGCTCTGGAACTTCAAGGTTTAGGTCGGAAGCGGCGAGAAGAGAAATTAAAAGGCCCACGGAAGTGAATTCCGTGGGCCTTGTTTTTGGGTTCTTCAGCAGAATCTGTGGGTGAACTGGGGCTCTGCCCCAGACCCCGGGATTTTTTGAGGCATGGCTCCGGTGTCCGAAGCAGCGCATGAAGAGACCCCGCCTGCGATGACACAAGCGGGGCCAGCGTCTTCGGCGCACCCTCGGCCGAGTTATCCCTCGTCAGGTTGCGTCCCCGCAGAGCCTGACTCCGTTTCGCTCGGCGGTGTGATTTTACCCTTGAAGCGGCGCCAAAGGGAGTGAGGTGTCCGAAGTAAAGCATCGTCCGAAGTTCCGGTAGATTGGTTTTTGCAACAAGACCAAGAGCCGGAGACCAAGGACGATGCAAGTGAAGACTGTGCTGAATCGGGTTCATGAAGTCAAGGGCTTCGTGTACGGCAAGGTTCGGTTCGTGAATGATTGGATCGAAGTGGATGTTCGTCCTCGCAAGGGTTCCCGCCCGATCTGCTCAGGCTGCGGCCAGGCCGGCCCCGGCTACGACAGGCTGGAGCCGAGGCAATTCCATTTCGTGCCGTTGTGGGCGATCAATGTCATCCTGGTCTACGCCATGCGCCGGGTGAACTGCCGCGAGTGCGGGGTGAAGGTTGAGCAGGTTCCCTGGGGCGACGGCAAGCGGCATCTGACGCGGGCCTATGCGGTGTTTCTGGCCACCTGGGCCCGTCGGCTGAGTTGGAAAGAGGTCGCCACCATTTTTCACGCCAGTTGGGAGAAGGTGTACCGGTCAGTGGCCTGGGTGGTGGAATATGGGCTGGAACACCGCAATCTGGAAGGCATCACGGCGATCGGCGTGGACGAGGTCCAGTTCCAGAAGGGACATCGTTACTTGACGGTGGTGTACCAGATCAACGCGAACTGTCGTCGGCTGTTGTGGGTCGGCCAGGACCGTACGGCCAAGACGCTGCTGCGGTTCTTCAAGATGCTCGGCCGGGAGCGGGCGGCAGCCATCCAGTTCGTCTGCAGCGACATGTGGCAGCCGTACCTGAAGATCATCGCCAGGAAGGCCAGCCAGGCCATCCACATCCCGGATCGCTTTCACATCGTGGCCAAGCTGAACAAGGCGCTCGACGATATCCGGGCCGCCGAAGCCAAGCAACTGGCCCGGGACGGGTACGAGGCGATGCTCAAGCACAGCCGGTGGTGCTTCCTGAAACGCGAGGAGAACCTGACTGACAAGCAGCAGGTCAAGCTGGCCGACCTGCTGCAATATGATCTCAAGAGCGTGCGCGGCTACTTGCTCAAGCAGAGTTTCCAGTTGCTCTGGGAGTACACCTCGCCCTTCTGGGCCGGCCGATTCCTGGACGGCTGGGTCACCCGGGCCATGCGGAGCCGATTGGAGCCGATCAAGAAGGTGGCCCACAGTATCCGCAAGCATCGCGAGTTGATTCTGAACTGGTTCAAGGCAAAAAAGGAGTTCAACAGCGGAATCGTGGAAGGCTTGAACTACAAAATCAAACTGACTATCAGAAAAGCGTACGGCTTCCGGGAACTGAAGGTGGCGGAAATCGCCATCTATCATGCACTTGGCAAACTACCCGAGCCGGTACTCGCCCACGAATTCTGCTGAGGAGGCTGTTTGGTTCTTCAGCAGAATCTGTGGGTGAACTGGGGCTCTGCCCCAGACCCCGGGATTTTTTGAGGCATGGCTCCGGTGTCCGAAGCAGCGCATGAAGAGACCCCGCCTGCGATGACACAAGCGGGGCCAGCGTCTTCGGCGCACCCTCGGCCGAGTTATCCCTCGTCAGGTTGCGTCCCCGCAGAGCCTGACTCCGTTTCGCTCGGCGGTGTGATTTTACCCTTGAAGCGGCGCCAAAGGGAGTGAGGTGTCCGAAGTAAAGCATCGTCCGAAGTTCCGGTAGATTGGTTTTTGCAACAAGACCAAGAGCCGGAGACCAAGGACGATGCAAGTGAAGACTGTGCTGAATCGGGTTCATGAAGTCAAGGGCTTCGTGTACGGCAAGGTTCGGTTCGTGAATGATTGGATCGAAGTGGATGTTCGTCCTCGCAAGGGTTCCCGCCCGATCTGCTCAGGCTGCGGCCAGGCCGGCCCCGGCTACGACAGGCTGGAGCCGAGGCAATTCCATTTCGTGCCGTTGTGGGCGATCAATGTCATCCTGGTCTACGCCATGCGCCGGGTGAACTGCCGCGAGTGCGGGGTGAAGGTTGAGCAGGTTCCCTGGGGCGACGGCAAGCGGCATCTGACGCGGGCCTATGCGGTGTTTCTGGCCACCTGGGCCCGTCGGCTGAGTTGGAAAGAGGTCGCCACCATTTTTCACGCCAGTTGGGAGAAGGTGTACCGGTCAGTGGCCTGGGTGGTGGAATATGGGCTGGAACACCGCAATCTGGAAGGCATCACGGCGATCGGCGTGGACGAGGTCCAGTTCCAGAAGGGACATCGTTACTTGACGGTGGTGTACCAGATCAACGCGAACTGTCGTCGGCTGTTGTGGGTCGGCCAGGACCGTACGGCCAAGACGCTGCTGCGGTTCTTCAAGATGCTCGGCCGGGAGCGGGCGGCAGCCATCCAGTTCGTCTGCAGCGACATGTGGCAGCCGTACCTGAAGATCATCGCCAGGAAGGCCAGCCAGGCCATCCACATCCCGGATCGCTTTCACATCGTGGCCAAGCTGAACAAGGCGCTCGACGATATCCGGGCCGCCGAAGCCAAGCAACTGGCCCGGGACGGGTACGAGGCGATGCTCAAGCACAGCCGGTGGTGCTTCCTGAAACGCGAGGAGAACCTGACTGACAAGCAGCAGGTCAAGCTGGCCGACCTGCTGCAATATGATCTCAAGAGCGTGCGCGGCTACTTGCTCAAGCAGAGTTTCCAGTTGCTCTGGGAGTACACCTCGCCCTTCTGGGCCGGCCGATTCCTGGACGGCTGGGTCACCCGGGCCATGCGGAGCCGATTGGAGCCGATCAAGAAGGTGGCCCACAGTATCCGCAAGCATCGCGAGTTGATTCTGAACTGGTTCAAGGCAAAAAAGGAGTTCAACAGCGGAATCGTGGAAGGCTTGAACTACAAAATCAAACTGACTATCAGAAAAGCGTACGGCTTCCGGGAACTGAAGGTGGCGGAAATCGCCATCTATCATGCACTTGGCAAACTACCCGAGCCGGTACTCGCCCACGAATTCTGCTGAGGAGGCTGTTTTTGGTAGGCATGTCGTCCGCGCGAGAACACCTGCCGCGCACCTGTTAGATGCACCAGCGTGCGGACTCCGCTAGCGACGGTTCGCAAGACGGCGGCTCCGTTAGCCGCCGCCGCCACCGCCGCCGCCACCACCGCCGCCAAGACCGCCGCCCTGGGCGTCCGTCGGTTGATTCGGCGCATCGCCACCCGGGAAGCCCGGCGGGATGTTCGTGAACACGTCGCCCGCTCCGCACCCGAGCGGAATGGTGCAGGATGGATCGGTTCGATAGTCCGGCACCTGCAGGTAGGGGAACAGGACATTGATCTGGTCGGCCGGTGTGCAGAACGTGAGGACCGTTCCGCAGACGTTGATCGACGCAAGCGTGTTGAAACAGCCGTTGTTGAAGGCCGTTCCGCCGGCGAGGATCATGCTCAGGCCGACAACCAGTTTTCGAGTTCGTTTGTAAGTTCGCATCGTCACCACCCATTCTCCTGATTCGACCGACCATTTAAGGTCGCGAGGTCGCAGTCATTCCCACTCGAATTCCGGCGGGCTTCGATCTCAACCGCCGTTGCCACCCTCTGGTGTCACGATGACCGTCACGGGGCAGAAGGAAACCAGATCATCTTCCGCGTTCTGAATTTCACCAGGGATGCCGTTGGCATCCAGAATGACAAAGTTCGGCGTGCCGCAGACACCGGGAATGCCCAAGTCCGTAAGAATCGTTCCGAAGGGCGTCGATGCAAGAAGCGTGTTGCCTGCCATGGCGAGGCAGCCCCCGAGTTGCATCATGTAAGCGCCCATGCTGATGCAGGTGGCAATTTTCCAGATTCGAAGTTTGCGTTTCATAGTCGTTTACTCTCTAACAAGACCCCAGGTAGGACAAACGAGGGCGGGGGACCCGGCGGATGCTCGCTCAGGGCCGCATCCACATGGGCCTCTTAATAGTACACCTCTCTTCTCGGCGATTCAAGTCCCTGCAACTATTGACGCGGGCCGGACTTCGGTGACCGTCCGGATCAACGCCTCGATACAGACCGACCAGCTTGCCTCTCGTTTCAGGGCGTCTCGATGACCCCGTGAGCATGCGATCCGTGCGTGGTTTACCGGTCCATCCATTCAGGGTTAGCCGATGGTCTCCCGGTTGCTCCGAGGGATGAGCCGCGCGAGCGGGCTGATGACGATTTCCGCGCGACATCGGGGGGACCATCCATGATGCTTCTGAAACTCGCGGCAATCGGCTTGATGAGTTCCGGTATTGAAGCGACGTCTGTCTCGCACGCCGGCGGAACGGGTTTACGGACCCAGGAAGAATCGCCGCGAGCCGGAATCGTCGGCGAAGTTCCCTTGAGCCGGCTGCCGGTCGTCATGGTCAACAAGGCCTGCCCGAAGCGGGAGGAAACGATCTCGATGGCGCTTTGGGAGGATGGGCGCGTGACGGTCAACGTGACCGACGGCGACGGCTCGAGCGAGCCGGTGGAACTCTGCCAGGATGCGGGGCAACTCCTTGGCCGCGGCTTTGACGTGGAATACAGCCGCAAGTCAGGCGTCGCGCTCGCCGTGTGTTTCGATGCGAGCAGGCAGGCGCTTCGATGCATGACCTACGATGGAAAGCAGTTTGCGCGGCGCGCGTCGCTGCCGGTGCCGGGCGGCCTTCGGGTCGGGTATCTCGGCCTGCGTGCGCGGGGCGAGACAGACGAATTCGTTCTGATGGTGTCCGGCGTGGCGCGCGACGGCAGGATTCGACTTCTGACGAATACCTGGGACGGCAAGGAGTGGCAGGCGTGGGAGACGGTCAGCGAAGACCTCGCGAAGGATCAAGTGGACGTGAAGAAAGAACGCGGAACGGGCGGCGCGAAGAAGTAAACGACGCTCGACAGGGTTAGGTCGTCGGCATCAGGCAACTTCAATTCTCAGAGAAGCGCCTTGCGGATTGACTCGGCGCTGACCGGCGAGATCAAACCTTTCTCCGTGATGATGCCGGCGATGAGATGGGCGGGCGTCACGTCAAAGGCCGGGGTGTAGCAGGCGACGTCGGTTGGCGCGACCTGTCGGCCGCCGAGCTGCCGCATTTCGTCGGGGTCGCGGTATTCAATCGGGATGGCCGATCCGTCGGGGATCGACATATCAAAGGTTGAACTCGGCGCGGCGACATAGAACGGCACGCCGTGAGCATTCGCCAGCACAGCGACACCATAGGTGCCGATCTTGTTGGCCGTGTCTCCGTTTGCGGCGATACGGTCCGCGCCGGTGACGACGGCGTTCACTTTTTTCTCGCGCATAACGACGGCGGCCATGTTGTCGCAGATGAGTGTGGCGTCGATGCCGGCGCGCTGCAGCTCCCACGCGGTCAGTCGAGCGCCCTGCAGAAGCGGCCGCGTCTCATCGACAAAGACCTTGAAGCGCCTGCCTTTCTCGTGCGCGGCGTACATCAGCGCCAGGGCGGTGCCGTACTCGCTGGTGGCCAGCGCACCGGCGTTGCAGTGCGTCAAAACGCCTCCGCCGTCAGGGATCAGGTGTTGGCCGAACCCGCCGATGGCCCGACACATCGCCGCATCCTCATCGCGGATGGCGTGGGCTTCGGTGAGCAACGCGGCCCGCGCCTCAGCCCACGACTTACCCGCTAGCGCGTCGGCCCTTCGGTGCATGCGATCGATGGCCCAGAAAAGATTGACCGCCGTGGGTCGACTGGTGGCGAGGTAGTCGCAGACTTGGTTCATCGCCTCGCGCCAGTTCGCGTCCGTCGGTGCGGCCTCATCGAGACCTACAAGCGTGCCGTATGCAGCTGCCACGCCGATCGCCGGCGCGCCGCGAACCTTGAGCTGCTTGATGGCGTCCCAGACCTGTGCTGCGGTTGCGCAAGTGATTGTGACGACCTCGGTGGGCAGAATCGTCTGGTCGATCATTTCGAGCGAGCCGCCCTTGCCGGCGGATGGGTTCCACCAGAGGGGGCGAAGCGGTTTGTCGGTTTGTTGATTCGTTGGTGGGTTCATTGCAGTTGTTTGTATTCCTCGGTCGGCAGAGGCGCCGGCCGCTCCACGATACGTCATTCTCTCCCTTACTCATTCGGCAGACGGGCATTGACCTGTGTCAGCGGTCTGCCGTCCGGCGTCTCCACGTGGACGCCGAGGCCCCAGTCGCCGCCGCCCTGGCTTACTTTGATCAGCAGCTTGTTCACGCCCTTCTTCAAACGGACCGGCACGCGATCCTGTTTCGATGCGTACGGCCGGCCGACCTTGTGGCGATGAACCTTCTCGCCGTTCAGCCAGACGACGACGCCGTCATCGCTGCCGAGGGCCAGTGTCGCCTCCATGTCATCAGGGCTTTCCAGATGCGTGTAGGCATACGCAACCGCCTCGTACACGCGACCTTCAAAGACGTCGCTGAAGTTCATGAAGAACTCGTCGGTCAGTTCGTCGCCGGGTCGGATGAGCCGCATGACCTGTTTCCATTCGATCGATCGGCCGTGCTTGCCCTTGTAGCGAGCACCCAGATCGATCTTCTCCTCCGGCGGAAAGGCCTGATCGAGGGCCTTGTCGAACGGTGCATCGAACGGACCGAGCACCCACCACGCATTGATCGACGGGAGGACCACCGTCTCAAGCGGAATGTGCAACGGATGTTCGTCGTCGTGGAGGATGATTTCGCCGTGCAGTACGACGGTACTCGGTTCCTCCTTCGGCGCCAGTCGCCATCCGGCGTGAAAGGGTTTGCCCTCCGACAGGCCGTGGACCCGCCAGGTCTGCTGCTGCTCGGAATCGTCGCCGGCCTTGTCCTGTCGGACGCTCCAGTTGCCGTCGCAGCGCAGCTTGATATCGAATCGGGCGTGCTCAAGCACAGGCAACGGCAGCGTGGTCGTCAGGTGCAGCCGCGCGCGAAGCTGCGGTACATACGCGGTTTTGCTGAGGCCCGCGTCGATCGGATCGACGGAGAGCTTGCAGTACAGGCCCAGTATGCGCATCAGGGCGCGGCGTTCATCCTCAAGCGAGAGTTCCATCGCGCGGATGCCGGCGATGTTCATCCCCCAGGCGTCCTTCCATAGCTCAATGGCCTCTCTGGCGCCCGTCTGGTGAAGCGACAGGACCCAGCTTCGATCGTCGCAGTCGTAGGCGCCGCCGAGTAATACATTCTTCGCGATTCGGTTCGCGTAGCACAGCGTGGTCATCATGCCGCGAAAGCCGTTTAATGCCTCGGCTTCCTCGCGCATCATCGCGGACTCGCCGATGACGATTCGGATCTTCTCGCTGATCGGCCTTGCGGCGATGTGGATGCTCGGGCCCATGATCGAGGAGCTGTACCACCAGTATGACCGTCCCGGCTCGGCCTCGCTGCCGGTTGCATTGAGCATTCGGCCGTTGACTTCCACCTCGTAGAGGGTCGGCGACACGTCGAGTACGCGCACGATGTAGCTCCGCTCGCTCGGCATGTTGGCATACGCGCCGTCGGGCGGCTCGATGGTGATGATCCGCTTGCCGTCGGCCCATGACTGGGTGATTCGCGTCCATGCGTGTTCGCCGCGAAGGTATCCATCGCTCAGGCCGTCGTCTTCGTACAAACGTGCCTCGCCGTGATCGGCGGGAAAGACATTCAGCACGAGCGTATCGAGCGGACGCTCCGCCGGAGGAAAGCGTCCATCGGTACCCTCGGCCGCTCGGCGCTTCGTCCCCTTCGACATCGGAATGATGGCCCCGGCCCGTGCGAAGATGGGAATCTCATCCAGCGGCACTACCTGCTGCACGACGCGCGGGCCCTCGTAGGAGCGGCCGGTGAACCAGTGGATCCAACGCCCCGGCGGCAGCCATACTTCCATCATGGCGCAGCCGCTGTTGGGCTCGCCCGGCTCGACGACGGGTGCAATGAGCAGATCGTCGCCGAAGAGATACGGATTCTTCCATGCGTACGCCTCTTCCAGCTCCGGCCATTCGTAATAGAGCGGTCGGCAGAGCGGCCGTGCGGTGTCGTAACACTTTCGGGCCATCGTGTAGATGTAGGGGATCAGTTCGTAGCGCAGGTGGAAGGCCCGTCGCGCGGCATCGAAGTATTCACCGGGGAACTTCCAGATGCGCCGCTCGGCATCCGGATTCTTCGTGGTGTGCGTGCGAAGGATCGGCGAAAGTGCGCCCCACTGAATCCATCGGGTATACAGCTCCGGATCGACCGGTCCCGGCTGGTGGCCGCCGATGTCGTGGCTCCAGTAGGCGTAGCCGACGTTGCCCGCTGTGGCGGTGAAGGAAGGTTGAAAGGCCAGCGAAGGCCAGTCACAGAACGTGTCGCCCGAAAAACCGATCTGGTAGCGGTGATTTCCGAGACCGCCCCAGCGAGAGAAGATCAGCGGGCGTCGACCGGTGTCACTCGCGCGGCGCTCCATATCCGTCCAGTGCAGGTAGTTGAGCCACCAGAGAGGATCGAGGCCGGGAATCTTCGTTTCCGTTCCCTGCTGCCAGTCCATCCACCAGAAATCGACGCCCATTTTCTCCAGGGGGTGATGCAGGTGCTTGAAGTAGGCATCGACGAATCGGCGGTCGGTGCAGTCGAAGGGAATACGATCGGTCTTTTCGGGGTCGTGCCCGAGTGCTTTGCACATGTCATCGAAGGCCGCCTCGTGCTTGCCGACGCCCTCGGCGGGGTGCAGATTCAGCGTCGCCTTGAGACCCTGCGAGTGAATCCACCGGAGCAAGCCCTCCGGGTCGGGGAAATAGTCGGGGTTCCACGTATAGCCGGTCCAGCCGTCGAGGTGCCAGTCCATGTCGATGACGAGTACATCGAGCGGTACGTCGTGCTTACGGAATTCGAGGACGAGTTGCCGAAGCTCCGCGTCGGAATAAGCCCAGTAGCGCGACCACCACGTGCCGAAGACATAGCGCGGCGGCAGTGGAATGCGCCCGGCGATCTTCGTGTAGTCCGCCAGTGCCGCCGGGTAGTCACTTCCATAGACGAACAGATACCAGTCGAGCGACTCCTCCCGGTCGCGCGGCGCCGCCCATGGCCAGTCGCTCTTGTCGAAGAGGAGTGTCTTGGAGTCGTCGAGAAGGGTCCATCCGTCACGGCTCAGCAGACCGGCCGGCAAGGAGCATTCGCCCGAAACGCCGTCCAGTGTTCGTACGGTTCCGCCGAGATTGGTGCGTTGAACGAAGGGCGGGCCTGACTCCCGCCACGCTTCGGCGCCGCCCTCGCCGACGCGACATCGTACTTTCAGGTTAAACTCGTTGAATCGTCCCGCGCTGGAATCGTAGATAATCTCGAACCGATCCCCGCGAACGCTGAGCTGGTCGTTCTCGAAGGTCTGCTCAAATTTCGGTACCGGCAGCTTGCGGTTGATGACCACTTGTGACGCCCGATCTTCGAACTTCGCGTCCGGCGACCATTCCATACGAATCAGGCCGGGCGTCAGGACGGTGAACCTCGCATTGCCGACGACCACGACGGCATTCGGATCCGCGACCGGATTGACCATGGCGTCCGTACGGCCGTTCCGGTCCGCGAAGTTGCCCAGTGCGGACGTCGGAAACATCGCCGACCCGGCCACGCCGAGGATGAGTCTGAGTATCTGTTTCATAATTCTCCTCTTATCGTGGTACGATCTTAGGGTCCACCGCCGTCGTGGCCAAGCTTTTGACTCTCGGCGCGCCTGCGGGTGCCGCTTGTATCGACGGTAGCGACTGGCACTGCCGGAGTTGTTCGAAGCGAGCGTGTTTGGGGATGAACGGCATGGCCCAACGATCGCTTTGGGCTTCTATTGTGCAATATCACACGATGTCGGCGACATTTACATCTTCAAGAGGGTCATGAAAAGCTCGGTCTCGAGCCAGGAAGGTCAGCCGCCGGACTCCGATCGGATGAGGGGAGCGCGGGAGGAGTTCGCCTCGCAATTCAGGGGTTCGTTTCGCGTTCTGTGGTTCGTTGCCGCGGGTATCGTGGGGGATCGGTCGCTCGCCGAGGACGTCGTGCAGGAAGCCGCGATCATCGGTCTGAACAAGTACGAACAATTCGAAGCAGGGACGAACTTCACCGCGTGGATGGCGCAAACGGTTCGACACGTCGCCCTCAATGTGCTCCGAAAAGAACAGCGCCACCGGAGCGGCGTTCGTGAAGCAGGCCACTCCGTCGCCCGATCGGCGTCCAGGTCTTTGACGCACGCGCCGGATGAAGAAGCAGCCGATCGACAGAAAGCGATCCTGGCAAACGGCGAATTGATGTCGAATCAGACGATGTTCGACGATCGCGTCGTACGCGCGCTGGGCGAAATCGGCTCGGCGCCGAGGGCGTGCCTGTTGTTGCGAGCGATCGAAGGGCTCGAATACAGCGAAATCTCCGCGCTGCTCGGCATTCCCGAGGGCACGGCCATGAGTCACGTACACCGCAGCCGACAATTTCTGCGGGAGAAGCTGGGCGGTGCTGCCGCGGTTGCGTCCGAAAGGGCGCTCCCCGGTTCGCTGATGCAGGATCGCCCGGTAAAAGATCAACCAGCGAGCGGCGAAACATGAGCCAGGACAAACATCAATCGCAACAGCGTTGGATCAACGCGCATCTCGACGGCCTGCTTACGCCCGAGCAGCAGGCGTCGTTCGACCGTGCGCTGGCTTCCAGCGCGTCCCTGCGCGAAGCGCTTTCGCTCTCGCAACGAATCAAGGAATCGCTCGTTCGACAGTTCGATCCGCCGGATGTGGAGCAGATTCTTGCCCGTGTCGTGGAGGGCGCATCGCCGGATGACGAGATCACGGCGTTCGAGTCGCCGAAGCGGTTCTGGACGCGGCCCATGAAACTTACGGCCGTCGCCGCGGGTCTGGTCCTTGTCCTCATCGGCGGCGCATGGATGTGGCTCCATCTGCAGACGGGCGCCGGACCCTCCCGGCCGGTCGCGGAGCGTCCCGTGCCGCCGCAGCGGATGCTCGCTGAAGTTTATGAGGACGAGGTCGAGAAGGGCTTCAAGCCCGCCTGGTTGTGCGACAACGACATGGATTTCTTCCTGACGACGTACAACCGCTTCGGCCGCGGGCTGCTGCTCACGGCGCTGCCGCCGGACATCAAGGCCATGGGCTGGACGTATGGGCTGAGCATCTCAACGCGAACCGCATACCTGCTGGCCGAAGTTCGCGGTGAGCCGGTCATCGTCTTTATTGATCGTGTCGCCGCCGATCCGGGTCAAGCGCCGCCGGACTGTTCGCTGCTGCGATATCATCGCCGGCAGATCGGCATGCTGGTTCTCTACGAGGTCTCGCCGTCGGATAAGCCGCTGCTCCTCGATTATTTCTACGATCGCGACCTGCCGGATGAATGGAAGGAAGCCGCCCGACGACCGGCGCGCTGGTAGATCGCCGCCTGCCGCGCGAAGCCGACGACTTTGGCGTGCGTCGCGGGCGATGAAGGCCGTCCGGCTTGACGGACCGTTCCTGCCGCATCAGATTCCCACGTATTCTTGCACGAGTCGATCCACAGAGGAATTATCGCGCAGCCGCAAACGATCATGCCAATCGAATCCGCAGTGAATCCATCATCGTCCAGGCGTCGCCGCGTACTTGTCACCGGCGGCGGCGGATTTCTCGGCGGACGGATTGTCGAGATGCTTCGCGAGCGCGGTGACGCGGTGCGAAGTTTTTCACGGGGAGACTATCCGCAGCTCGCCGCGATAGATGTCGAGCAGCAACGCGGTGACCTGACCGACGCCGATGCCCTTCGGCGCGCGTGCGAGGGTTGCGATCTTGTTTTTCATGTTGCCGCCCGGCCGGGCATCTGGGGACGCTATGAGGATTACTATCTGCCGAATGTGGTCGGCACGCAAAACGTGATCGACGCTTGCTGCGCCGCCGGTGTGCCGCGACTGGTGTACACGAGTTCGCCGAGTGCCGTGTTCGACGGCCACGACATGGAAGGTGTGTCCGAGTCGGTGCCGTATCCAAGGCACTACGAGGCGCACTATCCGAAGACGAAGGCGCTGGCCGAGCTGGCTGTTCTGGCTGCGAACAGTGGCTCGCTGGCGACCGTCGCCCTCCGCCCGCACCTGATCTGGGGGCCGCGCGATCATCACCTCGTTCCGAGAATCATCGCTCGCGCCCGTTCACTCCGCCGTATTGGCGGGAACAACAAGCTCGTGGACTCGACCTACATCGACAACGCCGCCGGGGCACACCTCTCGGCGGCGGACCGTCTCGAACCGGGCTCGGCCATCGGAGGCAGGGCCTACTTCATCAGCAATGGCGAGCCCTGGCCGCTCTGGGATCTGGTGAACGGCATTCTGGCCGCGGCGGGGCTTCCCGCCGTTCGTCGGCGCGTGCCCCGTTGGTTGGCACTCGCGGTGGCAGCCGGATTCGAGGCGGCATACGCGGCCATGCGAAGCAAGCGCGAGCCACGCCTGACGCGCTTCCTCGTGCGAGAGCTTTCGACCGCCCACTGGTTTGACATTTCCGCTGCCCGACGTGATCTGGGTTACGAACCGGTCGTCTCGATCCGCGAAGGCCTGGATCGGCTTCGCTTGTGGCTCCGAGGTTGCCCTAAAACTCACCAGACCTGATTACAAGCCGTAAATGTCTATAAGTTAACAAGTTACGATTTGCATCCGAGCCGCAGCGTGGCGAATTCTCCGGCGAGTTACTTGAGTTCACCTCACTCAAAGTCCGAAAAAATACATGTTCGGCCGTCTCCCAATGTGTTTGAAAGCTGTTAATTCCAAGAAAGAAGTGGCGGTTTCGTAGGTCCGGTATATGATGATTAAAGAGTCGGAGCCGGTTTTGAAATAAGGTACAACGTTTTAACTCGCCCTGGTTCTGTGGCGATGTGTTATCAGCCAATGATCGCATCGTAAGGTGTACGCATGAGCGCTACCGACAAACTTACGAATTTGACGGAACGTAAGGACCAGCTCAAACGCGAGCTTTCCGATCTTGCGGCGATTCGGCCGCACTCGGACAATGCAGCCCTCGCCGATCTCGAATCCGCACTGTTGCGCGAGCTGGAGCGAGTCGAGGGCCAGGTTCGCCAGATCCAGAATTACCTCGACCACTGCACGGCCTAGAAACGCACCTCGCATCGGCAACCCGGGTGATGCTTCGGGCTTCCTTTCCTACGGGCCTGACCACGCTTTACTCAGCTTCCGCGTTGGCGCTGCCCGGCGCTTCATGTTCGTCCATTCAGGTACCCTTGCGCGCGGCTATGCCATATAGTGTCTACCCGCGAGCTAACCCGATCGAACAATCCTCCGGAGATGACTATGAAGCGGCCAAACGCATTCCGCGGCGCATGTCTCGTTCTGCCGATCGCCCCCTGCCTGTTCGTTGCCATGCTCGCATCGCCCGAGGCGGTGCGGGGTGAGGCACCGTCGGTAAGGCAGTTTGTCCGGATCAAGTGGCCGCGGGCCGGGCGGCTGGCTCCGGATGGCACGTTCTATTTCGTCCACAACCCCGACGGCCTCAATCAGCTCTACGCGCGAAGGTCCGGCGAGGCCGAGCCGAAGAAGCTGACCGACTTCCCCGACGGCATATCGTCGTACAATCTTTCCTACGACGGCAAGTGGATCGCGCTGTCTGCTTCGGTCGGCGGCAACGAGCAGACCGATGCCTATCTGATGAACACCGCCGACGGCCGGATTCGGGCGCTCTACGCCCACCCCGACGTGGTCTTCGGATCGATCACCTGGCGGCGCGATTCAAAGGCGTTCGCCTTCAAAGCCAACGACGCATCTCGATCGGACTTTCACGTCTATCAATACGACCTCGATGCCAACGGCACGAGAAAAGTCCTCGCGCAGCCGGGTGATACGTCGCCCGTCGACTATTCTTCCGACGGCAAGCGGCTGATTTGCCGTCGCTATTTCTCGTCGACCCACAGCGAACTCTATGAAGTGAATCTGGCGGATGGCAAGGCGCGGCTCATCACGCCCGAGGGCGAAGCGTGGTCCTTCGACCCGATCGGCTACACGGCGGACGACAAGTCTTTCCTCGCGGCGAGCGATTATCAGGGCGACAAGAGCGTCGTCGTCGCGATCGACACGTCATCGGGCAAGATTACTCGGCCGTTTCCGAAATTGTCGAATTACGAAGTGGACTACGGTGTCTTCAGCGAATTGCGGGATACGCTGGCCCTTTGTCTGAATGAAGACGGCTACGGAAATCTGCACCTCTACGCCATGCCCGATGGTAAGGAGATCAAACTGCCCGAAATGGCCAAGGGCATCGTGCGAAATGTAAACTTCACCGGCGATCAGATGCTCTTTTCCGTGGACAACGCGAACACGCCTGGGGTAATTCATCGCTGGTCGCCGGCAAAGCCCACCACGGAGCCGGTCGCGCTGACCCAGGTGGACGATCAGGGCATCGACCTGTCGAAGTTCCCCCTGCCGGAGCTGATTCGCTTCAAGTCGTTCGACGGGCTTGAAGTTCCCGCGTTTCTCTATCTGCCGGCGGACTATCGCAAGGGACAGAAAATACCGTTCATCGTTTCGTATCATGGCGGGCCGGAGGCGCAGTTCCGCCCGACGTTCAATTATCTGCTCTCGTACTTTGTTTCGCGCGGCTTCGGCGTCCTCGCGCCGAACGTCCGCGGCTCCTCGGGCTACGGCAAGAAGTACCTGGAGCTGGACAACTACAAGAAGCGAATGGACAGCGTGAAGGACGGCGTCGAGGCCGCGCGCTGGCTTGTCACGGAGGGTTACAGCACGCCCGCGCGGATCGCGGCCTACGGCGGCAGCTACGGCGGCTTCATGGTCATGGCCTGCATCACCGAAGCGCCGGACGCCTTCGGCGCCGCGTGCAACATCGTCGGCATCTGCAACATGCAGACCTTCCTCGAACGCACCAAGGACTACCGCCGCAAGCTGCGCGAGGCCGAGTATGGCCCACTGGAGGACACCGAGTTTCTCCGATCCGTCTCGCCGATCTACAAGGTCGATCGCATCAAGTGCCCGCTGCTGATTGCCCACGGGGCCAACGACCCGCGCGTCCCGCTGTACGAAGCCGAGCAACTGCACAACAAAATGAAGAAGCTCGGCAAGCCCGTGGAGATGCTCGTCTTCCCCGACGAAGGCCACGGCTTCGCCAAAGAGCCAAACCGCATCACCTTCGCCGAGCGCGTGGTGGAGTTTTTCACGAAGCACCTGACGGACAAGTCGGAGTCATAACGGCCTCGCTGCGTGGAGATGGACCGCGTGCTCAAGAAGACGGACAGGTTCTAGTACCACCTTGACTGGCACGCAATCGGTGAGTTAGGTACGATCCCTCCCCTGAATGGGCAAGGCCGCCCGGGAGGTGCTCTATCGGTAAGAGAACCACAAGACGAAAGCCCGCACCATACTTGGCAACCAAGCGGGGCGCGGCGTACCTCGGTGACAGTCTCGACTTACTGTCGGCGGCGCTAAAACCGCACTCTGTGGATCTGGTGATGACGAGCCCGCCATTCGGACTCGTCCGCAAGAAGGGCTACGGCAACCGAGATGCACACCAGTACGTCAAGTGGTTCAAGTCGTTCGGCGAGCTTTTCCAAAAGCTCCTTAAGCCGCAAGGTTCGCTCGTCATCGACATCGGCGGGGCGTGGATTCCCGGCCAACCGACGCGGAGTTTGTACCACTATGAACTGCTCATAATGCTCTGCCGCGAGTGCGGGTTTCATCTTGCGCAAGACTTCTTTTGGTGGAACCCTGCCAAGCTGCCGACTCCCGCCGAGTGGGTCAACATCCGCCGGATTCGGGTGAAGGACGCGATCAACTGCGTTTGGTGGCTCTCGCCCACGCCGTGGCCCAAGGCAAGCAACCGTCGAGTTCTTGCGCCATATAGTGATGCGATGCGGGGACTGCTCAAGAACGGTTACAAGGCCAAACTCCGGCCCAGCGGGCACGACATCAGCGACAAGTTCTCCACCGACAACGGTGCGGCGATCCCTCCCAACCTCCTCGCGATTCCGCACACCGAAAGCAACTCATACTATCTGCGGTACTGCAAGGAACACGAGCTGGAGCCGCACCCGGCACGATTCCCCGCTGAGCTACCCGAGTACTTCATCCGCATGTTGACCGATCCGGGTGACTTAGTGGTTGACCCGTTCGGCGGGAGCTGCGTCACTGGCGAGGTGTGCGAACGGCTGGAGCGCCGGTGGGTGTGCTCGGAGCTGGTCGAGGACTACTTGAAGGGCGCTCGCGCTCGATTCCAACGGCAAGGGAACTCGGCAAGTGTTCCGTCAAAGCGCACTGCGAACGAGAGCTACTACAAGGCGTTCCATCCGGGGATCAACTGGAACGGTATTCATGGACCCAAGCTTCCTGCCGACGGCGGGCGGAAGCGCAGCCTGAAGGCAGCGAAAACGCAGAGTCCTTCGTCTCTGTGGCCTTCGGCTTGAGGACTGTCGCCAATGCCCGCAATGCGTCCACAACAAGTAGTAAGCGTCCTACTTGACGCATTCCAACAGTCGGGGGCTGCGGCTGTTTTCACCCCGCGGCGCGCATTGCATCCGCGAGTCTTTGTCGTAACCGACTCGACAGGACCCTCGGTGACATGGGTCTACATCTGGACCCTGACCCATGGAGGACGCCCGAGCCTTCCGGACGAGTATCGAATCCAGATGACCTCGGTTGAGTCGCCGTTAGCGCTGAATCCACAGGGGCTCACTGCCCTGCTGGGCTATGAGCCGAATCTGAAGATGTTCGCCGGCTTCGACCTATCGCGGCACAAGCGGTTCACGACCGGTTCCCCGTCGGTGCAGATCGACATTCGGGTCGTACATGCCGCATTGCAGGCGGGGCTCGCATTTGATCGAAAGAATAACGATGAAATCGCTGTGGGTGTGCGTCCCGATCAGTTGTTAGCATATATCAACAACGCGGGGATGCTGCACAGCCTTGGGCCGGATGGCAAGACGTTCAAACTGTTGGCGAGAGCGACCGCACCGAAGCCGGTCCCTGAGGGCGACCTGTCGAAACTCAGCGTCGAGCGGAGACGCATTGTTGAGACGGTAAGCCGCCTCTCTCGCTCGGCGAACTTTCGCGATCAGGTGTTGACTGCGTACGGCCATCGATGCGCCGTCACGCGGATGCAGCTGAAACTCGTGGAAGCGGCGCACATCTTGCCCGTCGTCGCAGAAAAGAGTCCGGATCATGTCACCAATGGAATTGCCCTGTCGTCCACGTATCACCGGGCGTTTGACACGGGCCTGATCTACTTGAACGACTCCTTCGAAATGTGCATCAGCGCGCCCCGCCGCAAGCTGATCGTGGAACTCGGCTTAGACGGAGGCCTGGCCGATTTCGAAAAGTCCCTCGGCAAGGTACATTTGCCGCCTGACCAAGCGCAATGGCCCGATCGTGAGCTTGTCCAGCGCGCGAACAAGTTGCGTATGGTCGTATAGGGCAATTCACCGCCTCGACATCGAGTCTGGCCTTCGCGGCGCTGCTCTCACATCTTCTTCCCGAAGGGCTTGGATTTCTTCTCGTCGGCCTGCTCGGCATCTTCCGCCGGCGCCCGAGTCGCATCGCGGAGGGGGTGTTCCGCCGTGCCGGTGCGCTGTTCGAGGGCGACGGCGACGTACCTTTTCATCCGAACAAAACGCATCCAACCGCGCGCCGTCACCACGACCGAACCAATCAGAAACGCGGCTCCAATCACGGTCATCCCCGACTCATCAAAGAACTTCAGGCAGGTGCCACCGATGATGACCATCGCCAGGGCCGTGCGCCCGTAGGCCAGCAGCGTGCGCTCATTCGCCAGAACGGTGCGGTCGATGGCGAGGTAGTCGTTGAGCGTCAGATCCTTGTCACGAAACTTCAGGTACGGGCTCTTGCTCACGAAGTGCCTTCTGATCGTGGCGCGGCGAGGTCGCGCGATTCGGGGGCGTGATTCCAGTGCGTATTGCCAATTGCCGTAGCGTCACCCCTTGTGGGTGACGAATCCAATCGTCGGAGAATTCACCTTCTGGCACAAGGCCTGACGCTACGGGATTACGCAGCCGCTCAAAGGCACTTCTGCCTGATTGTCTCTGATGCGGCTACTGGAGCAGAAGACCGACAAACGGCCCCACGTCGCGGCCGTCGAGGATGCCGTCTGCGTTCGTATCGAAGGGGCAAAGATCGTCCGGCGATGCCAGGTCGAGCAGGGCGTGGACAAAGGGCTGAATATCCGCCGTATTGACGAGGCCGTTGTCGTCGGCGTCGCCCTTGATGCACGCTGGCGCCAGCGTCGGCACAAAGAGCATCCCGCGCGGTTGCGTAATGCCAACGGCGACCGGCAGGACTTCGCCGAAATCCAGCGCGTCGCCGTCGCCATTGAGATCGTGCACGCGATACACCGTCCCGGCCGCGTCGTTCACGCCCACGAAGTGACTCTCCTGCAGGCCTGGTGCAAGGACGGCTGCAGAGGTCAAGCCCGTGGCGAAGGGTACGACTTCCGCAAAATCCAGCACATCGTGGTCGCCCGTCAGGTCCTGTAGCTTGAGCAGCTCACTCGTCGACGGCCGCAGCAGGAAAGAAAGAACGCTCGTGCGAGCCGTGATGCGCGTGCCAGACGTGAAGTTCTCGGCGTAGCTGAGGTTTTCCGCGAAGCCGAAGTAGTCGCCGTCGCCGTTGCGATCGTTAAGAATACGCACCGGCGTGGCGGAGTTCTCCTGTGCAATGAGCAGTACACCATCGGGCCGCACGGCGATCGACCGAGGCGCGATCAGTCCATCGGCAACCGGTATGACTTCGCTCTGATCGAGTGCATCGCCATCACCGTTGAGATCGACGATGGCGAAGAGAACGCCGGCAGACGCATCGGCAGTAAAGAGCCGCCCGGCGGAATCCGCCGCGAGTCCGTGATAGTCGCGCGTCGGCGGTCCGGTATCGAGTTCGGCATAGACCGTGACTTCGCCGAAGTCCAGTGCATCCCCGTCGCCGTTCAAATCTTGCAGCCGCAGCACGCGCGGCCCGCTCGGATCGAGCAGGTACAAACTCCCGCCCATCTCGGCCATCGCCGATACGGCGGACGACAAACCATGAGCGTAGAGGCGGGCTTCGGCAAAGTCGAAGTAGTCCCCATCGCCGTTGAGGTCTTCCAGCATGAACACCTGCGCCGGCCGGGAGATGAACAGCCGCTCGCCGTCAGCGCGTGAATGCTCCGTGAACACGAAGGCAGACAAAGCCGCAAGTACCAGACATCGACCCATCCGTGAGCTCCGGCCGGGCAGTTTAGTCAATTGGATGCAAATCGAAAAGAGTTTTCTGCGTTGCGCAAGTGCCGATTGCCCGGCACGTTACGCGGTCTGGCGGTCGCGCGGCGCGCACGTGGATCAAGGGTAAGAGGAGTTTCGTCGTCGCCTGCCGGATCGCCCGTGCCACTCGGCTCGAAGGGAGCTCGCGTATCGCATGCTTGTGCTACTGCCGTATCAACGGGCTGCGCTGTCTTCCGAAGCGCGATTCACCTGGAACTGCTGGGCGCGGCAGACGGGCAAGAGCTTCACCTTCAGCTTGCGCCGCCTGCTGCGCGGGCTGCGGCGCAAGCGAAATCAAATCATCCTCTCCGCGGGAGAGCGCCAGAGCCGGGAAGTAATGGACAAGATGCGCCGACACTGCGAAGCCCTGCGAATCTGGTACGAGTGGCGCGGCCACGGCTGCTTCCGCAACACCTCCATCCGCCAGCTCGAGATGCGCCTCTCCGGCGGTGTGCGGATCATCGGCCTGCCGGCGAATCCGATGACGGCGCGCGGCTTTACCGGTGACGTTTTTCTCGACGAGTTCGCCATGCACCTCGACGACGACGCCATCTGGGCGGCGCTCTATCCGACGATCCTGCGCGGCGACGGCGAATTGGACGTGGCCTCGACGCCGCGCGGGCAGAAAAACGCCTTCTACCGATTGCGAGATAACAGCGCCTTCGCCGCCACGACCCTGCCGCTCGCGGACGCCGTGGCGCAGGGGTTGAACGTGGACATGGACGCCGCGCGAGAAGGAATCAGCGACGACTGGGCATGGCGGCAGGAGTTCTGCTGCGAGTTTCTCGACGAGGCCACGAGCTTCATGACCTACGAACTGATTCGCGCGTGTCAGGACCAGCGCCTGGCGAGCGAGATCGACTGGAGCGCGTTGAAGCGCCGCAACGCGGAGCTGTACGCCGGGATCGACGTGGGTCGGCGACGAGACTTGACCGCCGTCTGGCTGTGGGAGCGAGTCGGTGCCACGCTGGAGACACGCGGCCTCGTCGTCCTGAAGGATGAACCGTTTGCGAGGCAGGAAGCAGCCATCGCCGCCTTGCTCGCGCATCCGTCGTTGCAGCGATGCTGCGTGGATGCGACGGGCATGGGGCTGCACCTCGCCGAGCGGCTCACGGAACAATTCGGTGAACACCGCATCGAGTCGATCACCTTTACCGCGGCACTCAAGAGCGAACTCGCCGGACGATTGCGCATGCTTGCCGAGCGCGGGCTGTTGGCGATTCCGATCGACGATGCCATCGCGGATGACTGGCACGCCCTGACGCGCTTCGTCACCAGCGCGGGACATGTTCGCTTTGATGCGGATCGATCGATCGGAGGACACGCCGATCGTTTCTGGGCCGCCGCTCTCGGAATCCACGCTGCCCGCGAGCCGACCGGCGAGATCGGCTTCGTCAGCGGCGGTAGTTTGGCATTCGCCCGCAAAGGCACATGGTGAAGCATCGAAACCAGATGGGAGGCAGGATTCGAATGAGCATGATTCAACGGATAATCAACACCCTCGGCGGTGCGCGGCGATTGCCCCGACCCGGCGTGCTGCTCGGTCGGCGGCGTGAGGATGTCTGGCGATCGTATCCCGCCGACGGCCTCACGCCGCAACGGCTCGTCGCCATCCTTCGCGAGGCCGACGCCGGAGATGCGGGCTCACAAATGGCCCTTTTCGAGCAGATGGAGGAGAAGGATGCGCACCTGTACAGCGTCGCAAATACGCGCCGCCTTGCTGTCACCGGCCTCGGCTGGGAGATCGTCTCCGCGGCGCAGATGCCCGGCCTGGCCACGACGCACGGTAGCGGCGACGCGCGAGAATTGAATCGCGCTTCGGCTTCACTCGCTGACGAGACCGCTGCGTATTGCAACGAAGTTCTCCGTGAGTTGCCGGGCTTCGAGGAATCGCTCCGTCATCTCTCGCTGGCTGTCGGCCGAAACATCGCCCTCGCCGAGTTGGTCTGGGAAGCGACGTCCTCGGGCCTGCGCCTCGCGGAGGTGCAGCCGGTGGACTTCGGTCGCATCGCGATCGGCGACTACGGCGAGGTGCGGCTGCTGACCGACGACGACAAGTTCAAGGGCATCGAGCTGCCGCCGGATAAGTTCGTGGTTCACACGCCGCACGCTGCCAGCGGTCATCCCCTGCGCGGCGGGCTACTTCGCACCACCGCCCTGGCATACCTCGGTAAACACTTCGCCATCAAGGACTGGCTCATCTTCGCGGAAGTATTCGGCATGCCGGTTCGCGTCGCCCGCTACGCCCCGAACGCCACGCCGGAGGAGAAAAAGGAACTGCTCGACATGCTCCGCCAGCTCGGCGCCGACGCCACGGGCGTCTTTTCGAAGGCCGTGGACATCGAGATCAAGCAGTCGCGCTTCCCCGGCGAGACGAACCTTTACGAAAATCTGTGCCTGTACTTCGACCGTGAGATCAGCAAGGCCTGGCTGGGGCAGACACTGACCACGGATACGGTCCGTATGCTGGCCAGCGCCGGCGCCGCGCAGGTGCATGACCGAGTGCGGCGCGATCTGCGTGATGATGACCTGCGCAAGGAGGCCCACACCCTGCGGCGCGACCTGCTCGCGCCGATGGTGCGGATGCAGTTCGGACCGAATGCGCCAGTACCCTGCTTCCGCCGCGTCCAGGAGCCGGGCTTCGACCCGCGCGCCCTCGGCGAGACCCTGGACATCGCCGTCAATCGGCTCGGTGCGAAGGTGCCGGTGCGATGGGTTCATACCGCGCTGGGAATACCTGAGGCGAAGGAGGGTGATGCCGTGTTGCCTGGCGCGGCGGTCGAGAATAGCGCGACCGGCGCGAGCGCGGAGCAAAGCTAACGGGCATCAGTTCAATGAATCCAAATGTACGAGCGGAGGAAGACATGAAAGTGTGTGTACAGACGAATCAATCAACGGACTCGAAGCCGATGGACTGCCGTCGGCGCGAGGATGTTCAACAGGTGGTGATGGAATCCGCGGCGCTGGGTGAATCGCAGGCGCCGACGGATATCTTCATCGCACCGTGGGGCGAAGTGCGAACCTCCTCGGGAACGTTTGTCGTCGACGAGCAGGCCTGCGCGGCGACGATCGCCGCTTTCGAGTCGCACGGTACCGACCTGCCTGTGGACTACGAGCACCAGACCCTCGGCGGGCCGTACAGTTCACCCAGCGGTCAGGCCCCGGCGGCGGGTTGGATCAAGGCCCTGTCGATCGTGTCACCCGATCAGGCGGCATCGTCGGATGAATCGCGATCGGCGGGCTTGTGGGCTCGCGTGGAGTGGACCGGCGAAGCAGCGCGGAAGCTGTCGCAGCGGCAGTATCGTTACCTTTCCCCCGTGGCGCTCGTGCGCCGCAGCGATCGGCGACTGATTGCGCTGCACTCCGTCGCTCTGACGAACAAGCCGGCCATTGTCGGCATGAAGCCGCTCGTTACAAGTGCCTCACGTGAGGCACTATCAGAAACGACTGCGGCCGCGTCTGGCACGTTGGTTCCCGATTCATCCTCGCGGCTTCGTACGGCCCTGCACATGGACGACACTACGCCGGACGAGGTTCTGCTCGTCGCCGCTGCCGAACGCATCGCCCTGCTGGAAGACCGCGAAGCGCGGCGGATCGCCGAAGCCCGCGTGGCCGCGGCGATGTCCGCAGGTAAGCTCGCGACGTCGCAGCGTGAATGGGCCATGGCGTTGGCACTCCGCGACGCGGCCGAGTTCGACCGGTGGGAGCACGCCGCGCCGGTCCTCGTGCCGCTGGGTCGCCTGGTTTCGCCTCGTTCCGGCGCGATGACGACATCCGACGCGCCGCGCGGGATCGAGGCCGCCGCACGGGCGGAATGGCACGCGAACCGCGCCTTTCTCGAAAAACTCTGCACGCTCGATGCCTACACAGCCAGCGCCCGCCGCAATGCAGAGCTCTAACGCGGACGCATTTGCATCCAGGGCGAAACCGACGGATGGCAAGCCGTCGGCTTTCGCGGCGAACGGCTGATTCATTCTGGGGAAAATTTCCACTCGAAACAATCAACGATCAAGGGAGACCACCATGCCACTGACTGCCAATCGTGAACTCAATCGTTACGTCGATCAGGAACTTCGCACCATGCCGGTCGCCGAATCGGCGCACCTCTTCAAGGGCGCTCTGGTCGGCATCGACCGCGACTCCGGCTTCGTGCGAAATCTCGAAGCGGGCGATGTCTTCGCCGGCATCGCCTACGAGGAGATCGACAACACCGACGGACAGGGCGGCGAGAAATCGGTGCGTCTCTACACCCAGGGTGATTTCATCCTGACGACGAACAACGCCGCGCAGGAACAGATCGGCGCGCCGGTTTATGCCGTCGACAGCGAGGCGACGACCGTTTCCCCCGGCATCGGCGGCAGCTACTGTGGCATCCTGCTGGCGATAGTCGGCGTGAATCTCGGTATCGTCCGAATTCAACCCATGGTCGCGCCCCAGGTGGAACACACCATCAGCGTTCCGCTGGCCAGTTCGACCGGCGCCGCCACCACCAATCCGGTGATGATCACCCAGCGAGCGATTCGCGTGCTGCATGCGCAGGTGTCGTTCAACACCGTGCCCGGCGCGGGCGTGTTGGATGTCGGCACGGACAATGCCGACCCGGACGAGCTGGTCGATGCGTTCGATCTGACTTCGCTGACCGCTCACGTGCCCAGTGCGCTGACGCTGAACTTCAGCGACGTAGCGAAGAACGAGCGTATCTGGGCGAAGGTGGGTCAGGCCGCCAGCACGGCCGGCGTCGGCGGCGTGCTGACGTTGCGTTACATCGAACTGCCATGACAGCGGCACGCTTTCCTGCAGCGCGTTTGAAGAAGTGAATCACAAACGGGAATACATTACCAAACGGGAGCAAGCAATATGGCCGTCATCAACACCGGACTTTTGACCAAGGGGCTGCGCAGCGAGTTCTTCGATCGTTTCGACGCTGCGCCCATTCACTATCGCGACCTCTCCACGCGCGTCGTCTCCACCAGTGACCGCGAGGATTACCGCTGGCTCGGCACCGTGCCGAAGATTCGCGAGTGGGGCGCCGGGAGACTCGCCCAGGGCCTGCGCGTGGAGAGCTACTCGATCGAGAATCTCAAGTACGAGGCCACCATCGAGGTCGATCGCGATGAAATCAGTGACGATCAGACCGGGCAGATCCGCCTGCGTGTCGCCGAACTGGCTCAGCGTGCCGCCACACACAAGGACTTTCTCATCAGCCAACTGCTCATCGCCGGCGAGACAGAGGGGCACAACAGCTACGACGGCGTGAGCTTCTTCAACGAAGATCACGTCTCCGGTGGCTCGGGAAACCAGAGCAACCTGTTGGAAGCGGTCGCCGCGGAGCCCGACACGCCGAGCGTCGAGGAGTTCAAGGACGCCCTCAAGCAGGCCATCGCCAACATGCTGGGCTTCAAGGACGATCAAGGCGAGCCGATTCTGCTTTCAGCCACCGGTCTCGTTTGCGTCGTACCACCGACGATGCTCTTTTCCGCCAGCGAAGCGATCAGCGCGACCGTCGCGGGCAACGGCCCGAACGCGCTGTCGGGCATCGCCCGCGTGATCTCCTTCCCGTGGCTGGCGGACAAGAAGACGTGGTATCTGCTGAAGACCGACGGCGTCATCCGTCCGTTCATCTTCCAGGACCGCGAGCCGGTGGAGTTCAACGCGCTCACGGAGGACTCCGACGAGGGCTTCCGCCGCGAGAAATTTCTCTTTGGCGTGCGCGCCCGCTACCGAATGGCGTACGGCTACTGGCAATTCGCAGTTCGTACGCAGTTCGCGTGATTCCGACAGGTGTGTGCGGGCGTCTCGCCGGCATGCAGGGGAGTGCGGGCGTCTCGCCCGCAAGTTCATGGGAGTGCCAACACAATGGCATACGTCACCAACGCCGAAATCGAAGCCCGGCTGGGTTCCTCGGCTTACGTTCAGCTCACCGACGACGCCGGCAACGGCACGGCGGATCTGGCGAAGGTCGAGGAGGCCCGGCTTGGCGCCGAGGGCGAGGCGAACAGTTACCTCGCCACGCGCTACGCCGTGCCGATCGACCTGACCGGCGAGCCACAACTTGCGGCCGTGCTGCGGTCGTTTGTGCTCGACCTCGTCGCGTATCGGCTTCACGGTCGTCGTCCGCCGGTTCCGGCCGACGTGGTGCGCCGCCGCGAGGAGGCGATCACCTGGCTGGGCCGTGTGGCATCGGGCCTCGTGCAGTTGCCGGCTGAATCGGCGCCGCGGACCAATTCGTCCCGTGGCGCCGTCGTCCGCATCGAAGGTCCGCGGCGCTTCATGACCCGCGACGGATTGGAACAGCTCTGAATAGGGTAGGCACTGCCCACCCTACGGTGAGTGCCAGTATTATGTCACGACTCGGCGATATCGAAAACTCCATCGTCGCGCGGTTGGAGAGTGCGACCGTCTCCGGCGAGCCGGCGTTCGCCACGGTGCGCGGGTTCTCCGGTGGCTACCGCGCGGCCCTGTCGAGCGCGATCCGGCGCGAGCGGCTCCCCGCGGCATACGTTACGTTCGTCGATGAATCGACCGCACCGGAAACGCCGGACGCACGCCGCGGTCCGCGCTTCACCATCATCGTGGCCGCCGAGATGCTGCGAGCAGGACAAAACGCACGCCTCGGCGACGACGACGCACATGGCGCGTTTCTGTTGATGGACGTGGTGCGCTCGCGGCTGGATTTTCACGAGCCCGCCGGCGATGTCATCCTGCTGCCGCTATTGGGACGCTTCCTTGAAACCGATGACCGCGTCGTTCTCTACGAGGTCGCCTATCGCGCCTGGCCGATCTTCGTACAGCTCGGCTCGCCCGATCCGCTCATCGCCGGGCCGCGAATGATCGGTTCCGTCACGGACTACATCCGATTCGATCCCGCCCATGCCGAGTACACTTTCGCGGGCGCGGCGCGGCCGATGCGCCGGCTCACGTTCCACGGTGTCGTCGCTCTCGGGCAGTACAACGTCGGCACGATGACCGCCACGCAGCTCGCCACGAACGCCGACACGGCCAGCGCCTTCTACGCCGCACAGGTGACCAACGCCAACGACGGCGGTTGGCGTTCACTGCCCGTGATGATCGATGACGCGTGCGATGTCTCCGAGCCCGTCGATGTCATCGTGCCCGTGCAGGCCGCGGCCGCCGCATCGGGCGATCTGTCGCTCCGCGTGGATTGGGACATTGCTCGCGATACGGCTGCGGGAATCATCGAGGGCAACGCCGGCAACGTTGTCGTCGGCCCGACCGGTGCGGGCGATCTTGCAAACGTCGTCGCGGGCACGATTCCAGCCGAGACGTTTCAACCCGGCGACGTCGTATCGTTCGCCGTGCGACGCATGGCTTCCACCGACGCGAGCGACACCTACACGCAGGATATTCTGCTGGCTCGATCAGGTTGGCTGAATTTCCAGCGAATCCGGCTATAAACGAAGTGCGTGCGCTTTGCCTTGATGCCGACGGATTGCAATCCGTCGGCGTCAGTGGGCGGATCTCGCCTCCGCCTCTACAATTCTCATCATGTCGACTTCCGCACGAATCCCGGCGAATCCTTCCTGCCGACTTGTCCGACTCATGCGGGAGATTCGCTTTACCATCGACCGTGATTGGGTGCGCGGAGCGCATGGCGACAGCGGCTTCGAGGGGGCGCTGCCGGTGACGAATTCCTGGGGCGGCTGGCCGTCGGCGGTCGGCGTCGCGCCGTACCTGGTTCTGCGCGTGATTGTCTCCGGCAAACCGGACCCGGTGACGGGCTATCTCGTGAACATTCAGGAGCTGGACATGCTCCTTCGACGGCACGCCATACCCGAGGCGGCGCAGCGGCTCAGTGAGGTCGGCGTGCGCCTCACCGGCGAGCGGCTGCTGGCCGGCATCCGCGAGATCGTCGCGCCGAAAGTGCCGGCAATATGTCACCTGGAAACGCTTCGGATGTGGGCCACGCCCTATCTTTCCTATGCCATCGATGAAAAGAGGCCCGACATGATCGAACTGACGCAATGCTTCGAGTTTTCCGCATCTCATCGCCTGCACGTGCCTGCGCTGTCCGATGAGGACAACCGCCGCGTCTTCGGCAAGTGCAACAACCCCAACGGCCACGGCCACAATTATCAGATCGAGGTCACCGTCGCGGGGCCTGTTGACGAGAAGACCGGAGCCGTGATGCCGCTGCCGGCGTTTGAGTCGCTGGTGAAGCGCGAGGTCGTGGACCGCTTCGATCACAAGCATCTCAACACGGATACGTCCGAGTTCGCATCGCTCAACCCGTCCGTGGAGAACATCGCCCGCGTGATCTGGGACATTCTGGAGCCCAAGGTCAGCCCGGCGAAGCTCCGCCGTGTGCGCGTGTGGGAAACGGCGAAGACGTACGCGGAGTATGAGGGGGCGTAGGTCTGAATTCTGAAATCTGAGATCAGAGTGTTGTGACTTGAGATCAGAGATTCAGATTTGAAATTTCAAATCTGAGATTTGAGACCTCAAGTTCGAACTATCAAATTGTGGAACACGGAACACGCACTGCGAATCATGCAGTACGAAACGCGCGCGGAGCCCGGATCGTGGAATGCGGAATCTTCGTGTTCGGCGCTCGCACCGTTACCTGCGAAACCGTCCCTGGAACTCCGCCGCGGGGTATTTCTTCGCGTTCTTGATCATCTTCTCGCGGAATGCGGTGGTGATGTCGATGTCGAGGGCGTTGGCGAAGGAGAGCGTGAAGGCGAGGATGTCGGCCAATTCCTCGCGGACCTGCTGCATGTCATCCGGCGACCGGCGCACATCGTGCGACGGGCCGGCCTCCAACCATTGAAAGTGCTCCATCAACTCCGCCGCTTCGATGGCGATGGCCATGGATAGATTCTTCGGGTTGTGGAACTGCTCCCAGTCGCGCTCCTTGACGAACGCCCGGATTTCGTCTCGCAGCGCCGCGAGGGTTGTCATTTGATCGCCCACAGCCCACCTCCCGTTCCTATCCAGTCGATAAATCGGTCCGCCCCGAGATCGTCCGCGCGCATCCGTTGGCAGCGGCGGCGGATTCGGTGATTATCACCCGTTGGATTCCGAGAGTAACGATACCGGACGATCGCGGTGTGTCCAAGTTGCATTCCACTTGCGGCCATGCAAAGGTATGATCAAATAGCGAGCGAACTGGGGCGATTCTGATGGAGAAGCCCATCGATCGTCGATGGCGGGCTCGACGATCGAGTCTCTCATGAGAATCACCTCAGGCATCGGGGTCACTAAGATGCGAAGATTCACCTGCGCACTAACCGTAACGATTCTCTGTTCGCTCGGCGGTTGTATCCCCTGGTTCCTGCTTCCTGACGAATTCAATCCAACGTCGCAAAGCTGGATTCTCAAGTGGAACCACATCGCCGTCGACGCCAGCGGTCTCGATCACACACCGACCAAACCGGGCGACACGCGTGTCTTCGGCCATCAGCTCGGCCCCACGCGCTCCAGTCGGGCGATGGCCATTGTGCACATTGCCATGTTTGAAGCGGTCAACGCCATCGTCGGCGGCTACGAGAGCTACACGGGTACCCCACCGGCCCCGGCAAATACCTCGATGCGGGCAGCCATCTGTCAGGCCGCGCACGATACGCTGCTGGCACTCTTTCCATCGCACGCCCCCAATTTCGCCGCAAAGCTTGCGGAAGACCTGGATTCCATTCCCGACGGAGCGGAGAAGCAGAACGGTATCGCACTGGGACAACAGACCGCCGCCGCCATTCTCGCGCTTCGAGAGAACGACGGCTCGGAACTTGATCTACCGTACGTCTTCAGTGATCAACCCGGGCGCTGGCGGGTCGATCCGCTGAATCCCGGTCAGGATCCGCTGGGAGATGAATGGCCTCTGGTCAAGCCGTTTGTCTTGACCCGTGCGGAACAGTTTCGCGCGCCGCCGCCGCCATCGATCGATGGCGCGGAGTATGCGATTGCATACAACGAAGCGATGCAGTACGGCGGCGACGGCATCACCACGCCGACGATCCGCACGCCGGAACAGACGCAGATCGGCATCTACTGGGCCTACGACGGAACACCGAGTCTTTGCGCTCCGCCTCGGCTGTACAATCAGATTACCGTGCAGATCGCTACGGACCGCGGTCTCAGCATCGTCGAGATGGCACGGCTGCTGGCACTCGTGAATGTCGCCATGGCCGATGCGGGCATCGCCATATGGGAGTCCAAGTATCACTACGACTACTGGCGGCCAGTCACCGGCATTCGCGAGTCTGATCCCGGCGCCGGCCCGAGCGGCCTCGGTGACAACAACCCACTGACACAAGGCGACGTGAGTTTCACGCCGCTTGGCGCGCCGGCCAGCAATCTCGCCGGACCGAACTTTACCCCACCCTTCCCGGCATATCCTTCGGGTCATGCCGGCTTCGGCGGGTCGCTCTTTCAGGTCTTGCGGGAGTTTTTCGGCACGGACCACATCGCCTTCACCTTCGTCTCCGACGAATTGAACGGCGTCACCCTGGACCATGAAGGCAACGCGCGGCCGCTCGTGCCGCGGTCGTTCACGTCACTCTCACAGGCGGAAGAGGAGAACGGGCAAAGCCGAATCTATCTCGGGATACACTGGTCGTTCGACAAGAGTGAGGGGATTGTTCTCGGCAACCGGGTGGGGAACTTTGTGAACACGCATCTTTATCGCCCGACGCCGTAAGGCCTCCCGGCTCGCGCGGAGGCCCTCGGCGACCGGACGCGCATTTTACTTTCTTCGATTGCGACGCGTCGGCGCGGTAGCGTGTCGGTTCTTCAGGGCTTCCATGCGATTGCGCAGCACCGCGGCGTCTTCGTAGCGCTCTTCGGACAGGGCCTTCTGCAACTCGCCCTCGAGTTTCTGCATCGGGTCAGCCGGAAGGCGCGCAGCGATTTCGTTTCGCAGCGAGGTCAGGATCGAGACCTCGGTCAATTCGTCGTACAGCTCATCCTGCTCTGCGGCGATGAGCAGCTCGCGAATCTGCGAGAGCCCGGCCGTCACGCGGGCCATGGCGGTCTTGAAGGCCCCGCGACGCAGGGCCAGGTGAACCTGTGCCCGCGTGTACATCATGATGAGATACGGGCGATACTGTTCGAGGACGTATCGGTCATTTTCCTCACGGGCAAACTTGCGGCACAGATCGAGGACGCGGAGGTTTCGCGCCGTGTCGCGTTCGACGCCTTCGAAGTCTTCAAGGACGAATTCCGCAAGGTAGCGGTGGTAGTATTGCAGCGACTCCTCGCGAAGGGCCTGGCACTCGGCGGGGCTAAGCTCGAAGCCCAGTTCCGTACCGTTCTTCTCGGAGTGCTCTTCGATCCGCTTCTCGTGGTAGGTAAGGAGGGACTCGCAGCCGTGGGGCTGGGCCCCGTCGGGCCGGCCGGAGACTTCCATCTGGAGCAGGCCCAGGTCCAGACGCATCTGGATCTTGACCGTGCCGTCGTCGCCGGTGATCTTGCGGACGGTGATCTGGTTGGCCTCGTAGCTCCAACCAGCCAGGATTCTTCGCAGGTCCAGAGAAGCCATGTCGGACTCCTTGATTGACCACAAACGAGGCGAATACGCTCGGGAGTCACCTAATTATACAGCCCCACGATCGGTCAACGCGCGGGATTTCAGTACGGAGAAGCAGAAAATCTTTTCTGCGCCACAGGTGCCGATAAACAGTGGAAACTCGGCGCGCCCGCTGCCTACAATCCTTATATCCTCGCATCCACAATTTCACCGCCAATTTTTGCGCAGGAGTGATGTCTCGCGCGAAACTATCGGTCCATCCACGTTTTCGAGGAACGTTTCTGCGCCTCGGCGCTCACGTACCTTTCAGCAGGTAGCGGGCGATGTGTTCAGCGGCCAGTTGGTGTGCCCGTTCGTTCGGGTGATGATCCGTCGGATGCACCCATAAGGAATCCGCCGGCATGCCGCGAAACACATCGAGCAGGTCCACGGCTTCGCAACCCGCCTCCTTGCACGCCTGGGCTACCTTGGCGTGCAGGTCTTCAAAAGGATAGACACCGTCGAGGTCCCAGAGGATGGGAAAGATCGCGACGATCAGACGGATTTTCCGTCGCCGCGATTCAGAAGCCATGTGCTTAAATGCCTCCCGACAGGCGGCCCAGGATTGATACTCAAAGGATTGGAGCGTCACACTAAAGTAATCGCGCTGCAGGCGACCGGCGTGCATGCGCCGCTCGGCGATTTCCCAGATGCGGCTGACGCGACCGGGCCACGACGGTTCGAAATCGCGCGTGTTCGCTTCGTTCTGGCGAATCGTCTCAGACAACTCTGTTGCATCGTTCAGGAAGAATTGAAGAATGACCACGTCCGGGTCCAGCGGCAGGCACCGGGCGAAGAATAATCGCTCTTCCTCGAGCGTTCCGTATGCCTGGACGCCCGCGTTGACCACTTCGACCCGACGCGTGGGCAGCGCTTTCGCCAGAAGGGCCTGCAAACGTACAGGGTAGGTGTGCTCCTCGTGAACGCCTTCACCGAAGGTGATGGAATCGCCAAGGCAGACGACGCGAAAGCCGTCCTCGGGCTTTTCGATGTCCACCGACTCGCCGCGAAAGCCCAAAGCATTGATGCGGTAGATGACGCGACCCTCCTCACCGAGGTAGCCGCGCGGGTCCCCTGCGGGGTCGTAGATGGAGGCGAAGACCGTGTCGGGCTGATAAACGAGGAGCGGCTTGCCCCAGACGTGGATCGAGGTAAACGGGACGCCGCCACCCGGCTCGAAACGTCGCGGAGCGTAAGTGGCAGGTCCGAGGTCAAGGATGCGAGCGCCGACATCCGCGAGCACCAGCGCAAGCAGGATGCTGAGGACTGCGAAGAGCGGTTTGCGGTGAGAAGCCGCAGGGGACGTTGTTTCCAGTGAAGCCCGGGTCTTGTCGTTCATACAGGAATAACATCGGCGCTTGCAGCCGATGTGCTTTGACAGGTTTCAGATGTGAGATTTCAGATTTGATATTTGTGATGCCAGACTTACGAATTCCTCTCGCCTTCTTGAGCTGATCACTTAATCCGTCAAACTCATCCCGCTCGTCGTGATGGTTTCGGATTCGAATTCGTGCGCGATCGGCAAAGTTACCGTGAAGCTGGAGCCCTTGCCGACTTCGCTGGCGACTTCGATGGTTCCGCCGAGCAGCGTCACCAGATCTTTGCTGATCGCCAGGCCCAGGCCGGTGCCGGAGAATTCGCGGGTCATGGAGTCGTCAAGCTGTCGGAACTTCTCAAAAACGCCGGCCAGCTCCTCCGCAGGGATGCCGATGCCGGTGTCGCGCACGCAAATCGTCATGTGCGCCTCATCCTTTCGCGAAAGACTCAGTTCGATGAGTCCCCCGTCGGGGGTGAACTTGATCGCATTGGAGAGCAGGTTGTAGAGGATCTGCTGGATTCGCCCGCCGTCGGAGTGAATCGTCGGCACTTCGCTTGCGATGTTAGCGACCAGTTGCAGACTCTTTTTGTCAGCCAGGGGGCGCATGAAGTCCGTCAGGTTTCGGCACATCTCGACCATGTCCACCTGGCCCAGGTGCAGCTCCATCTTGCCCGCCTCGATTTTTGCTAGGTCGAGCAGATCGTTGATGATGCCCAGCAGCATGCGCCCGCTGGACATGATGTTCTCGGAGTAACGCAGCATGCGTCCGCCCTCGGCGCTGGCCGCCTCGCGCAGCAGCTCCGCGAAGCCGATGATCGACGTCAGCGGCGTGCGCAGTTCGTGGCTGACGTTTGCCAGAAACTGGCTCTTGAGCTTGTTCGCCTCAAACAGGGCCACGTTGCGCTCCGCGAGTTCGCCCAGCCGCGTGTCGAGACTCTTGTTGATCGTACGCAACTCGTTTTCCGACGCCTGCAAGTGGGCAAGCATCGCGTTGAATGCCCGGGCAAGCTCCTCGAATTCGTCGCCGGTTGCGATCCGACTTCGCACCCCGTGCTCGCCCTGCGAGACGCTTTCGGCGACGCGCTTCAGCTCACGCACCGGAGAGAGAATCAGCTTCTGCGTAATCAGGTAGAAGACAAGGACGGCGAGGATTCCCGCGAGCGCGCCGGCCATGAGACTCAGACCGAGATTGATGAGCAGGTTCAAACGGGCATCGGGCGAGGGGTATTCCACGGCCACGGCGCCAAGCAGGGTGCCGTGCGGATATCGGCCGCCGGCAGAGCGGACCGGCAGGACAAGCCGATAGACGACATCCGGACCCAGGGTAACGGCCGTCGCGCGGGCTTCTTCCAAACCGGGATTCCGCGCCAGTTCGTTGATGGCATCGGCGATGTAGTCATCGACCCAGGCGGGGGCTTTGGGCTCGGCCGGATCGGCCAGTTCGATGAGCCGCGGCGTCGGGCCCTGCAGGCCATATCGGGAGGAACCGCCAAGCCACCACGCTTCGAGAGCACGTTGTTTCGGTGTCCAGTTGCCGGATTCGAGATCGGTTCGGGCCAACGCCAGCCGACCGATCTGCCGAGCCACCTGAATATTGGTCTCGTGGACGAGGTCTTTCATCCGCACCCAGGGCACGAAGAGCGCGGAGGCGATAATTAATAGCACCGCCAGGCCGAAGAGCAGCCGACACTTGGCCGCAAGCGAGATCGACAGCATTGAGATTCGTGCCATTCGACGGGAACTCCGCCCCCGGGGTCATTCGTATAATACATGGTGAGACCGACCAGGCAGACGGTCAGTTTCCGGAGGGTGTGGGATGTTTTCCGATCGAAAGCCGCATCGGGCGCTGATTTGCCGTATTGGCAGCTCCCTGCCCTAGTTATTCTGGCGCCGAACAGGCCCAATCGGCCTGTGAATTTGTGGCCGGAACACGATGCAATGGAGCCCAATTGGTTGACCCCCCACCGGACGGCCGATATCATAACATGCCCTTTTTCATGAAGTTGGGGATTGGTCTGATGCAAACGGGAAGACGCCTACTTGTCGCGATCGTCGTACTCGCTGTTGCCGGCGAGGTGGCCAACGGCCAGTCACGCCGCGGGCACGCGACACTCGGCAGGCAGGGGGTCGGAACCGTGGGGTCGCGTGGTTCCGTCGCCGGAGGAAGGGACCCGCTTTCCACCACGGATCAAAAAATTGCTCGTTATCAGGGCGTCGTGACACGGCGCGATCAGCTCCAGCGAATACTCGCGAACACCTCTCCGAGCTACCGCCGGCAATATGAACTCGCATCACAGCGTCGCCAGTTATCGCCGGCGGAAATCATGCTGGAGCAGCGTAACCTCTTGAGTGTACGGTCCAAACTTGGCAAGAAGCTCATGCAGAGCGATCCGTACGCTGAATTGCCTGAAGGCGCTGCGGAGTCGCTGTTGGAGCCATCCGTCGCGCTCGACCCGACCATGACGCCTGTACCGATGTCGCATGCCGAGTACCTCGATCTGGTCTCCGATCGGCTGTCGCAGAAGGCGGATGATTACTACGCGATCGGACAGGCGCATTTTCGAAACGGCAATTATCTGAAGGCCCGCGGATACTTCGACATGGATCGCGAGGTGAATCGCGATAACCCGCGCGCTTTCTTCGCGGACGTGCTCACGGCCGGTGAGCGGCGCGACGTCAACCGCGCCTATTCCAGTCTGCTCCTGGCGCTTCGCCGATCGGAAACCGTGGATCATCTGCAGGTGGACAAGTCGGCCTTCTTTACGGACGAACGGCGCTTCGAACGAACGCTGAGCGTGATGAACGCCGTGGCCAACCAGGCGCCGGACCAGCCCGCCGGATTCGCCCTGGTCGCCTTCTACGCCTACGGCAATGGGGACCTCATAGCGGCCCGATCTGCACTGACCAAGGCGAGGGAGTTGTCCAAAGACACGACGACCCTTGAGATTCTGGACAAATTCAAGCGGCTCATCGAAACCCCGAAGGCCGAAGCGTCTCCCACCCGGGAGCCGGCGCCCGCCCTGGGGACATTTGACCGATAACTCCGGCAAGCCGTTAACATTTACGACTCCGGACTGGCTTGCAGACGTTGACGGACCGACAAGAGTATGAATCGAACGAACCGTCGTTCTGTGCGGCGGGCGGTATCGGATACCAATGAGGGGAGAATCGTTCGCGGTCCGTTGGGTCCGCGACGCGTTGCATCATGCCCGATAGTCTTTCCAGAGTCGATGCCCGCCCGATGCGGCGCATGCCCGTCTCCCGGGGTGTGATGTCCGTCCTTGCGCACGTGCTGCTCTTCGCCTTTGCATACTTCTGCGCGTTCGGTCTGCATTACAACTTCAAGGCGTTCGGCGACTGGGTGAAGCCCTTCTTCGTGCCGCTGTTGCCGATTGTCGTCCTCATCAAGGTGATCGTCTTCGCGCGGATGAAGCTCTACCGGGGCTCATGGCGCTATGTAGGCATGCGCGACATGCTCGCTGTCGTGAAGGCGACACACATCAGCACCTTCTGTTTCGTCGTGGTCTTCTATGTGCTGGAGCAGGTCTTCTTTCGCACCCGGGGCCACGGCTTTCTGGAGACCTGGGCGCTCTATGCCGTACCCGATCGTCCGCCTTCCATATTTCCGCAGTCCACGTTTCTGCTGGACTGGGGCATGACCATCGCCGTGATCTGCGGCGCGAGAATTCTGTTCCGACTTTATCACGAGGAACTACGCCCGATCGCCTCGACAGGCCAGCGGAATTGTCTCATCATCGGCGCCGGCGATACCGGCGAGGCCTTGCTTCGAGAGATTTTGCGCATGCCCGTCGAGCGCTACCGCGTCATCGGCTTCCTCGACGACAACGCCTCGAAGCTCGGTGCGCAGATTCATGGCGTGCCGGTTCTTGGGCGGATTGCCGAGGCGCGGGCGATCTGTCATCGTGAAGAGATTGAGGAGCTCTTCTTTGCCATGCCCAGCGCGCCGCAGCGCAAGCTCCGCAAGATTGTCGAGTCGTTGCAGGGGCTCAATGTTCGTTTCCGAACGATCCCCGCCATGGCCCAGGTCATCGAAGGCCGCGTCACCTTTAACCAGGTTCGCGACGTAGACATCAAGGACCTTCTCGGTCGTGAGCAGGTCGAACTCGACGAGGACCGCATCCGCGACCATCTCGCCGGTCAGCGCGTCATGGTCACCGGCGCCGGCGGCTCCATCGGCTCGGAAATCTGCCGACAGATTCTTCGATACAAGCCCGCGCGGCTGGTGCTCATTGAGCGTGCGGAAAACAATCTATTTGAAGTCGATCGCGAACTTGCGGCGCTCGCGCCGGACGTCGATCGGGTCTGTTACATCGCCGACATCTGCGACCGCGATCGCGTGGACGGCATTCTCGAGCGGGAAAAGCCCGAGGTGATCTTCCACGCCGCGGCGCACAAGCACGTCCCGCTGATGGAACTGAACGTCGGCGAGGCAATCAAGAACAACATCCTCGGCACCAAGCAGATTGCCGACGCGGCGAAGCGGTTCGGCGTGCACCGCTTCGTCATGATCTCGACGGACAAGGCGGTGAACCCCACCAGCGTCATGGGCTGCACGAAGCGCGTCGCGGAAATGTACATTCAGCAGTTGGGCCGCAGGGGCGAGGGTGATGCAGCCGGCGCCGGCACGGAGTACATGACCGTACGTTTTGGCAACGTGCTCGGATCATCGGGAAGCGTGGTTCCGATCTTCGCCCGGCAGATCGCCGCCGGTGGCCCCGTCACCGTCACCGATCCCGGCATGACCCGCTACTTCATGACGATTCCCGAGGCCAGTCAGCTGGTCCTTCAGGCCGGCGTGATGGGCTGCGACGGGGATATCTTCGTGCTCGACATGGGCGAGCCGGTGAAGATCGTCGATCTTGCACGGGAAATGATCACGCTTTCAGGTCTTCGCCCCGGCGAGGACATCGAGATTGTCTTTTCCGGTGTGCGGCCCGGCGAGAAGCTCTATGAGGAGCTGAGCGTCACCGGTGAGGACATGGGCAAGACGACGCACGAGAAGATTTACGTCTGGCGAAACCGCAAGGAGGACTGGCCTCGCGTCTGTGCACTGATGGATCGACTCGTGTCCGATGCCGACAACTTGTCGCCCGCGGAACTGCGCCGACGCCTCAGCGAGATCGTTCCCGAGTATCGACCCGAGGCGGATCGCGATCAGGCCGATGCGCCGAACGCCTCCAAAGACTCCTCCATTGCCTCCGCATTCGATGCGGACGACACCGCGGGATTTGGAGCGCGGGTCTCCCTGGGCGACGTTCCGGCCGGTTGAGCATTTCCATTCACGCCGCTTCCATCGCAGCGTCAGGGCAGGAAGCGATCGAGCATCGCATAGGTGAACTCGAAGATCGCTTCGCGCACCGGCATGGAGATCAGTTCAAAGACCGCCTGCACCGCTGCGAGCGGGATGCCGCTCACGTTCAACACCAGAAGCGTCGTCGCGGCCACCGGCGTCAAGGGGCCGCCCTCGATCGGCAATCCGAAGGCGATCCGCAGAAAGTTTCGCAGGCAGGTACGGTCAATCAGCCGCGATTGCGCCGGGCCGTTGCGCGTTGTATCGCTGACCTGCTGCTGACTCGGATCGGTCGTCTGTGACGCGGACGCCGAGACGCGCTGGCATTCGTCGGGGATGCCGTTGCCGTCGGTGTCCAGACTGAATCCGCCGGCAATGTCGCAGCTATCGGGCACGCCGTTGGCGTTGCAGTCCGGTGTCGCAGCGGCGGCGAACTCGCACGAATCCAGCACGCCATTTCCGTTGCAATCGAGCGCGGAGTTCTCCGTGATTTCGCACGAATCCAGAACGCCGTTGAGATTGCAATCGAGCGACGGATCGTCGGTGATTTCCTTCTCATCGGGATGCTGGTTGCCGTTGCAATCCGACGGCTCGTTCACGGCGCGGGCGATGAGAATGCTGGGTGTGTTGGTTTCGATCACTTCGCCCGAGTTGCCCATGAGCGGGTCGGCGTCGGCGAAACGAATCATCGGGATGGAGCCGTCCCAGTTCGCCCATTCGGCCACGCCGATTCCGGAATAGAGCAGGATATCATCTTCGACCGGCGGCGTGATTTCCATTTCAAAGGTGAACAATTCGAGGTCGCCGAAGATATCGAAATCGAATGAGAAGTCCGACGCGCTGAAGATGATCGTGCCCGGTCCGGCATTGAGTTCGATGACGAAGGCGAAACCGAGGTCCATCTCGAAGATCAGATCGTTGACGGCGACGTTGTCGGCGTCCGGCGCGATCAGATCCACCGAATACGCGAAGAAAGGTTCATCTGGCGGAGCGAAGACGTGAAACCGGACAAGGGCCGTGATCGGCTCGGTCGTATCCTCGACGAAGATCATCAGTCGCTGTCCCGGTCCGCCCTGCTGCACGCTGACGATGCCCGTGCCCGGACCGACGGGGCTGACCAGTTCATACCATGCGTCGATATCGGCGCGGACCGTTGCGGTCGATACGCCGAGGAGGGTGGCCAGCACGATGCAGAAGGTTTGGACGACGGAGAAGCGCGTACGAAGGCACGGCTGCACGTGTGTGTGGTCCGAGCGCGGCATGAAGCTGTCCTTTCCGGGGGGGATGCTTCATTCTATGCCCGTCGAATTCGCCGGGTCGAACGCAAATTAGCTCGTTTGTCTGCGCACGACCGAGAAGACATGAGACGGCGACAGCGCGGCAAGTTGATATCGGTCGCGGCTGAAAGGGTTGTTAACCGTCGGCCGGCGGCGACTGAACGTCGGGCGTGATCGCCAACAGCCGCTGGCCGGTGCGGAGCGGCTCATCGAGATTGGGCGGGCACTGCAACGTACCATCCGGCTGTTCGACGCCGATGATCTGCGCCCCGAAGCGGCGGCGAAAATCCGCCTGGCGGATCGACTGACCCACGGCGTCCATCGGCACGAGCAACCGCTGGATCACGTCCTTGCGCATCGGCGTGACACCCATGACCAGCTGTTGCAACTGGCCTTCCTGCTCAATGGCCGCGAGGCCGGCGTGTTCGCGCATGACGGATTTCTGTGTCTCACCGATTCGCGTCTTGAGCGCTTCGAAAATGCGCTCGCGGGTCAACATTCCCAGCCAGCGCCGCGACGGATCGTCCGAGACCACCGGCAGAACATCGTGCCCGCTGCGGCGAAGCGCCTCGAGCGCTTCGTAGCCGTCCTGTTCCGGTGATACCGTCATGAGTTCCTCGGTCATCATGTCCACGGCGATGATCGCTTCAGCCATTCCCGGCTGATCGATGAAACGATGCAGGTCCGGCAGCGAGATCATGCCGCGCAGCTCACGGCCCTGGGCGACGGCGAACACGGGTCGCGTGCCGGGTGCGATGCGCGAGACCAGCTCAGGCAGCGAAGTCGCCGGTGATACCGTGTGCGGCCAGTCCTTTTGCATGATGTCGCGGACCTTCCATGCCTCCAGCAGATGAAGGATCGCGTCCGCGGCGTGCGCCGGAGAATCCGCCGAGCTGCGCACCTGCTCTGGGTTAAGCCCCCAGGCGCGACCGACGACATAGGCGCTCATGCAAACGACCATCAGCGGCACAATCAGCCCGTAGCTGCCGGTCATCTCGCTGACCATGACGATCGCCGCCAGCGGTGTGCGCATGCCCGCGGCGAGAACGCCGCCCATGCCGACGGGAATGAGCGCTTCGCGCAGTTGCGGATTGTCCAGGAGCACCTGTGGCCACAGCACGTGGAGCAGCGCGCCGAGAAAGGCGCCGCTCACGCCGCCGAGAAACACGGCTGGCCCCAGGATGCCGCCGGACGCGCCGCTGCCGACGGTGAACGCCGTGGCGAAGCACTTGGCGACGAGGATCGCGCCGAACAATCCAACCCACCACCACGCACTGACCGGAAGGTCGCTGAAGCCCTTCATCGAGTTCAGCACGAATTCGTAACGACCGTCCATGACCTGCGGCAGGAGACAGGCAATGGCGCCGACGACCAGTCCGCCCGCCGCGGGGGTCAGCCAGACCGGCAGCGGTGATCGCGGTCGGATTTTCTGATCCACAAACTGCATGCACACGGTCAGCAGGATGCTGACGAGCCCGCAGATCGGTCCGAGCAGGGCGTAGGGGAACAGCTCGATCGCGGAGTTGAACAGGAGCGGCCCGCTGGGGTCGTGGTAGAGCATATAGGGCTGGCGGCCGAAGAACTCGATGAAGACGGAATACGCCACGACCGAGGAAACAAATGCCGGCACGATGGCATCGGCCTCGAATTCTTCCTCGCGATAGAGCACGCTCGTGGCAAACAGCGCCCCGCCCAGCGGGCAGCGAAAGATCGCCCCGACGCCCGCGCCGCACCCGGCGACGAGCAGAATGCGCCGTTCCTGTGGCGTGAGGTTGAAGATGCGCCCGACCGAAGAGCCCAGCGCCGCCCCGAGCGCGGCGATCGGTCCCTCGGGACCGGCCGATCCGCCGCAGGAGATCACGCCGACGGCGGCAGCGCCTTTGACCGCAGGCCCTTTGAGCGGAAGCTCGCCCATGCGTTGATGAAAGGCGCGGACGTACAGATCGGTGCCGTGCCCGGTTGGCTCGCGAAAGAGCACCTGCACGAAGAGTCCGGAAGCCAGCCCGCCCAGTACGGGCAGCAGGAGGACGACCCAGTTGCCCTCGGCGATCTTCGGCTGGCTCAGGTCCGGCGCGAAGCGGCGGATGATCAGCTCGGAGCCGTGCTCCAGCCCCCATTCCATCGCCACGGCGGCCAGCCCGCCCATTGCCCCGACGAGGATGCCCAGCGCGACGCGCCGGCTCCACCGCGCCGCGGGGCGAGGAAGTTGCATCAACAGGTTGGCAAGAAAAGCAGGCATCGCGCGCGGCAGATGATACCACGCATCGCAGGATGAAGAAAAAAGTGTGGGGTGCTTTTCAACCAGAGACCCCAAAGTACCCTGCAACAGCCGTACGCCGTGGTGGGCGACAGCCGGTTCATCGCGCAAACCCGTACTACGCCGTCCCGAACAACCGATCCCCCGCGTCACCCAGGCCGGGGACGATGTCAGTCAGATCGTACTGGTCGCCTTCGCTTGGAGTAACCCTTTACGGTGAATTCGGGACGCCCAGTCGGCCGTGGGTCGGGCGGGTGTCGCTCTTGTCGTAGAGGCGGAGCTTGTAGCGGGCTTGGTCCCTGACCCGCAGGCTGGGGTCGTTCTGGAGGATCTGGCGCAACTGTTCTGCCAAAGCGGCGTCCTCGGGCCTCGGGTCCTCGCCCGGCCGCGGTTTGCGTATCGTGTCGCCGACGCCGCTCACGGCGCGCAATCGAACCTGCTCATTTTGGGCTACGAGAAAAGGTTCCCAGAATTCGCGACGCTGCTCATGATTGAGTTGAGTACCAGCAATTCCGGCGACCGATAAGTATGGCTCGCCGCCGCCTGCAATATACTTCAGCACACAATACTTCATTACATCCATATCTTTCTCAGCGCTGCATATGTATTCAAGTAGACTTTCGAGTTCGGCGCACCCCTTCGGACCAATGGTGTGATCCTCCAGTAAGATGAGGAGTTGAGGAAGAACATCTCTTAGGAGGTTGTAGGTTTCTTGTGCAAGCTTGGCATAGAAGGACTCTCTCACAGCGTACATGAGATAGACGTCAGGATGTTTTTCACGAACTTCGATGAGTTTAGGCGTCGTCCACTGCGACCAATCATACCATCCGTTCAAGAGACAATCGAAGTAAACGTAGAGGTGCGCCGGCGTCTGACCGATCACGACGTCCTCAAAATGAGATTCCCAGAAGTCTGCACATTGGAGTGCGTCTGGAGAACCATTTGAGCGGAAGCTGTTGATTGATCGCAAGAGCGAATCTCGCGACTTGAGGGATGGCAACTCTCGTTTCTTGATCACCTGCCGGCGTTTATGATCAGGCGACAGCGGAATATCCAAACTAACTATTGAACGAACTGCCAGTTCGAAATCGGCCTTGGCCGCGGCGAATTCGGCAGCGTGTTCGGATTTGTAAGTGTCCACCCGCTGACGAAGGTCGTCAGGTGCGCGGTATTTCGTAACCACCGCATTCCACGCCGACTCCAGTTCATCTTCTTCGCCGAGCGCTAGCCCACATGAAACAATTTGCGACACCACAAAAACAACGATCATTTTGTTCATAGTCAACACCTCCACCCATGTTCAGGGCAGATGATTCCACCAATCGTCATAGGGATCAGACTCCCTTGCGACACGAATGACGTTGGTTCCACAGTGAACCTCGCCGAAATGGCGGTGGTACATGTCCCAGTTGTCGATCAAGTAAACACCGCCCGGAACCCAAAGGATTCTAGACCTTGTTCTCGAAAACGTCGATTCCGTTCGCGCGCGGCAGATGATACCACGCATCGCAGGATGAAGAAAAAAGTGTGGGGTGCTTTTCAACCAGAGACCCCAAAGTACCCTGCAACAGCCGTACGCCGTGGTGGGCGACAGCCGGTTCATCGCGCAAACCCGTACTACGCCGTCCCGAACAACCGATCCCCCGCGTCACCCAGGCCGGGGACGATGTCAGTCAGATCGTACTGGTCGCCTTCGATTGGAGTGACCCTTTACGGTGGCTTCGGGCCGCCGCCGCGGCCGTGTGTGGGTCGGGTGTCGCTGGTGTCGTACTCACGGACCAGCGTCTTGGCCATCCGCCGCACGCCCTTGTTCTGATCGGATTGAGAAATCTGTCGCAACCGATTCGCCAACTCCTCGTCCTCCGGCCGTGGATCTTCGCCCGGCCGGTGCTTGCGAATGGAACTGCCTATTCCTTCCACCGCCATTTCACGCACGATGGCTACCGGGGCGTCCAAATAATCGATCCACAGCACGCGGCGGCGGTCGCGGGGCAAGCGATCATCGACGGCTGAAGCAATACCGAGCAAGTGCGTGTCTTCGATGGGATTCTGGCTTCTGAGCAATTCCGACAGGCATAGCAGCAGAATGTCCTCATCGGGATTGAGAGCGAGACTATATGTTATGACTCTATCTGCTTCACTTCGAAACTCATACCGACGGCCGGGTTCCAGCAACGCCTGAAGCAGTACTCCTGTAACATCTCTTGCCAAGTCTCGATCCTCAACAGACTTGTGCGGCCAGATTTCCCTCAGCGCGTAGATACAATGGATATCGGGTATTCTGCTGCGAACATCCTCGAGCTTTGGAGCCGTCCAATTCGACCAATCCTGCCAGTCGCTTGCGATAACCTCCAGTGCCACCATTCGAAAGGCCTCATTCCGCTCGAACGACATGTCATCCAGATGCTGCTCGTAGAAGTTTGCTCGTTCCAGCGCGTTGGGCGTTCCCTTCGCCCGGCACCGCGCAATCGTGTCCATCCATTTGTCACGCGTATAGATTCTCCTGAGCTCCTGCGGCTTGGGTGAAGCGTGCAGCGATGTACCATCGGTCGCCGCCGGGAAATCCAGCCCGACCATGGAGCGAATGGCCAAATCGAAATCTGCGGCGGTAGCCAGGAACGCATCTGCGTGTGTTGCTTTGAACTGGTCGACACGAGCTTGTAACGTCTCCCGACTCGGATACTTTGCGAGTACCCTTTCGAGCGGTGTCGCCGGTTGATCAGTCTGGGCGCACACCCGCATGGTCACAAGCCCGACGAAAACCTGACCGACGATCATGATTTTCACATTCCGATTCATGAGCGATGCTCCTTGACTAAGGCGGAAGGTGGTTCCACCAGTCATCGTACGGTCCGCTATCCTGTGCGATACGAATTACGTTGGTCGCGCAATGAACCTCGCCCAGCGAGCGGTGATACATGTCCCAGTTGTCGATCAAGTAAACACCGCCCGGAACCCAAAGGATTCTAGACCTTGTTCTCGAAAACGTCGATTCCGTTCGCGCGCGGCAGATGATACCACGCATCGCAGGATGAAGAAAAAAGTGTGGGGTGCTTTTCAACCAGAGACCCCAAAGTACCCTGCAACAGCCGTACGCCGTGGTGGGCGACAGCCGGTTCATCGCGCAAACCCGTACTACGCCGTCCCGAACAACCGATCCCCCGCGTCACCCAGGCCGGGGACGATGTCAGTCAGATCGTACTGGTCGCCTTCGATTGGAGTGACCCTTTACGGTGGCTTCGGGCCGCCGCCGCGGCCGTGTGTGGGTCGGGTGTCGCTGGTGTCGTACTCACGGACCAGCGTCTTGGCCATCCGCCGCACGCCCTTGTTCTGATCGGATTGAGAAATCTGTCGCAACCGATTCGCCAACTCCTCGTCCTCCGGCCGTGGATCTTCGCCCGGCCGGTGCTTGCGAATGGAACTGCCTATTCCTTCCACCGCCATTTCACGCACGATGGCTACCGGGGCGTCCAAATAATCGATCCACAGCACGCGGCGGCGGTCGCGGGGCAAGCGATCATCGACGGCTGAAGCAATACCGAGCAAGTGCGTGTCTTCGATGGGATTCTGGCTTCTGAGCAATTCCGACAGGCATAGCAGCAGAATGTCCTCATCGGGATTGAGAGCGAGACTATATGTTATGACTCTATCTGCTTCACTTCGAAACTCATACCGACGGCCGGGTTCCAGCAACGCCTGAAGCAGTACTCCTGTAACATCTCTTGCCAAGTCTCGATCCTCAACAGACTTGTGCGGCCAGATTTCCCTCAGCGCGTAGATACAATGGATATCGGGTATTCTGCTGCGAACATCCTCGAGCTTTGGAGCCGTCCAATTCGACCAATCCTGCCAGTCGCTTGCGATAACCTCCAGTGCCACCATTCGAAAGGCCTCATTCCGCTCGAACGACATGTCATCCAGATGCTGCTCGTAGAAGTTTGCTCGTTCCAGCGCGTTGGGCGTTCCCTTCGCCCGGCACCGCGCAATCGTGTCCATCCATTTGTCACGCGTATAGATTCTCCTGAGCTCCTGCGGCTTGGGTGAAGCGTGCAGCGATGTACCATCGGTCGCCGCCGGGAAATCCAGCCCGACCATGGAGCGAATGGCCAAATCGAAATCTGCGGCGGTAGCCAGGAACGCATCTGCGTGTGTTGCTTTGAACTGGTCGACACGAGCTTGTAACGTCTCCCGACTCGGATACTTTGCGAGTACCCTTTCGAGCGGTGTCGCCGGTTGATCAGTCTGGGCGCACACCCGCATGGTCACAAGCCCGACGAAAACCTGACCGACGATCATGATTTTCACATTCCGATTCATGAGCGATGCTCCTTGACTAAGGCGGAAGGTGGTTCCACCAGTCATCGTACGGTCCGCTATCCTGTGCGATACGAATTACGTTGGTCGCGCAATGAACCTCGCCCAGCGAGCGGTGATACATGTCCCAGTTGTCGATCAAGTAAACACCGCCCGGAACCCAAAGGATTCTAGACCTTGTTCTCGAAAACGTCGATTCCGTTCGCGCGCGGCAGATGATACCACGCATCGCAGGATGAAGAAAAAAGTGTGGGGTGCTTTTCAACCAGAGACCCCAAAGTACCCTGCAACAGCCGTACGCCGTGGTGGGCGACAGCCGGTTCATCGCGCAAACCCGTACTACGCCGTCCCGAACAACCGATCCCCCGCGTCACCCAGGCCGGGGACGATGTAGCCGCGGTCGTTGAGCTTTTCGTCCACCGCCGCGGTATAGACCGTCACGTCGGCGTGGCGCTCGCGCAGGGCGTGGATGCCTTCGGGCGCGGAGACCAGGCAGAGTACCTTGATGCTGGTTGCGCCGGCAGTCTTCAGCACGTCGATGCAGGCATTCAGCGAACCGGCCGTCGCCAGCATGGGGTCAATCACGATGACATCCGTCGAGGCGATATCCGGCGGCAGCTTGCAGTAGTACGTAATGGGCTTGAGCGTCGATTCGTCGCGGTAGATGCCGACATGGCCCACACGCGCCGACGGCACCAACTCCAGGATGCCGTCCACCATGCCGAGACCGGCGCGGAGGATGGGCACGAGCGTAAGCCCGCGGGCAAGCTCGCTGCCGCTGCAAGGGCCCATGGGGGATTCGACCGCGCGCGGCTTGCTGGGGTAATCGCGGGTGATCTCGAAGGCCATCAACCGCGCGATCTGGCCGATGAGGCGGCGGAATTGTTCGACGCCGGTGCGTTTGTCGCGGGCAACGGTGAGCTGTTCCTGCACGACGGGATGACGGATGAGGGTGACATTGGGCCACTGTGACTTGAACATGGCGACCGGCTCCGCTTTCGGCGATCGATGAACGAGCCAACATGATAGCGGGACAGGCAAACGATACAAAACGCGCACAAAAAGCCCGTGGCAGGCCTGCCACGGGCTCTGGGGGACGTTTACGAATGAGGGCGTTTGGGCGTTTGAGTATTTTGGCGTTTATTACGCGACGGCAGCGGCTTCGCCTTCCTCGAAGCGGACGCTGACGCGCTTGGAGACGCCCGCTTCCTGCATCGTGACGCCGTAGAGCACGTCGGCGATGCTCATCGTGCGCTTCGAGTGCGTGATGACGATAAACTGCGAAAGCTCCGTGAACTCCTTGATGATCGTGTTGAAGCGCACGTTGTTCGCTTCGTCCAGCGCCGCGTCCACTTCGTCGAGCAGGACGAACGGAGACGGCCGGCTGCGAAAGACCGCCAGCACCAGCGCGATCGTCGTCATGGTGCGCTCGCCGCCGGAAAGCTGGCTGATGCTCTTGGGTTCCTTGCCCGGCGGCTTCGCGGTGATCTCAATGCCGCACTCAAGCACGTCGTTGGGATCCATCAGCACCAGTTCGGCCTTGCCGCCGCCGAAGAGCCGCTTGAACAAGCTCTGGAAGTACGGCACGACGGCGTTAAACGTGTCGAGGAACCGTTGGCGCGACTCGTGATTCAGCTTCTCGATCAACTCCAGAAGCTGCTTCTCGCTGTTTCTCAGGTCGTCGGATTGCGACGTGAGGAAGGTCAGCCGTTGCTCGACTTCGTCCTGCTCAGTGATCGCGTCGAGATTCACATTGCCCAGCCGCTCGATCTTCTGTCGAAGCTCCTCAATCTCCGCCTCGACCGCGGGCCAGTCCTCTTCCTGATCCGGCGTGTAGCCCTCGTACTGAACGGCCAGATCGACCGACAGTTCTTCCAGCACGCGGGCCGTCAAGTCCTCCAGACGCACTCGGGCTTCCTGCAGCTTGATCTGTCGCTCGTGCAGTTGTCCCTCGGTGCCCTCCAGATCATGCCGAAGCTGCCGGGCCTCGGCCGAGAGCCGCTCGACTTCCGCCCGAAGCTCGTCGCGCTGATTTCGCAACGAGCGCGAGGTTGCCGTGAGCTGTTCGTGCTCGGTGGTCAGGTCGGCGAGCGTCTGCTTTGCGTCGGCCATCTGCGACTGCGACTGGTCAATCCGCTCCTGTGCGAGCGTCACATCGCGATCGGCCTTGTCACGATCCGACTGAAGCTGAATCCGGCTCGCCGAGAGTTCCGCCACGGCCGCGGCCGCGGCACTGCGATTCTGCGAGAGTTCACCCGTACGCACTCGGGCATTCGTAATCGCTTCTGCAAGCGTCTGCCGTTGCGCCGAGAGCGCCTCGATCCGCGCCGTCAGCTCCGCGACGGCCTGTTCACCTTCGCGATTGCGTATCTCAAGCGCCGACAAACTCTCGCGGCTTGCGGCCTCGCGATCCTGCATCTCGCCGAGGCGATTCACCAGTACGGAAACCTCCGACGCAATCACCGGCCGCTCCTGGCTCAGGCGATGGACCGTGTCCTCCACGGCTGCAAGCTGCGCGCCGACTTCCACGCGCTGCGCGTTGGCTTCGCCGATGGCCTCGCGAAGATTGTGCTGCACTTCTTCAAGATGACCGGCTTCGGATTCGCTCTGCTGCAATTCCGCTGACAGCGCGTCGATCCGCACCGCGACCTCGCCAAGCTGCTTGTCGAGCTCGCGCAGCTCGCTGCGCCGGCTGATGAGTCCGCCGGCTGAACCGAGCGGCCCCATGCCCACGCGGCCGTCCGAATCCCACAAAATGCCGTCGAGCGTGACAAACCGCGCGCCGCTGTCCAGCGCTGCCATCCGTCGGGCATGTTCAATCGACTCCACGACGTACGTCCGCCCGAGCAGATACCGTGCAAGCTGCGTACAGCCGTCGGGATAGCGCACCCAATCGATCAGCCGGGCGACAAACCCTTCCTGCGATGAGAGATCAGGCCCGCCGATCGGCGGACTGACGGAATCAAGACAAAAGGCACGCACCGGGCCGGACAAATCGCTGAGCGAGTCACGATCCGCCAGAAGCAGATCGCGCCGCGTGACGACGAGATACTTTTCAAAGTTGCCCAGCACGGCCTCGACAATGCCCGCGTGGGCGACATCGGCGTCAAACAACTCACCGACGGCGCCGAGGACATAAGAAAAGGGACCAAGGGGCCGAGGGGCCGCGGTGTCGAAGGAAATTTCGGATTGCGGATTTTGGCTTGCGGCATCGGGCGCGCCGGCGTCTCGGCGCTCCAGGATCTCCCGCGCGCCGGCGAGCAGGCCCTCGTGCTTTCGATCCATCTCCGAAAGCAGCTGCCGACGGCTCTCCAATCCGCTGCGATACTCCTTCGCTGCGGCGATCTGATCCAGTAGCGTCGCGCGATGGTTCGCCGCCTGCGTCAGCTTTGCTCGAGTGTCTTCCAGCGTCTTCGTCTGCTCCTCGATCAGATCGAGGATTTGAATCCGCCGTCCGTCGAGCTGCTGCTGCCGCGACATCGCCTCGGCCAGTTCCGTGGCAATCGCCGCGTCGCGCTCGTCGAGCTTTTCCTTTTGCTTCGACAGCGACTCGTGCTGAAGGTTCAGCCCCTGGATCTCGTTGTTGAGCTGGCTCGTCCGGCGAAGCAGGTCGATGATGCCGGCCTTCTCGTCCTCAAGGCTGCGCTGCTTCTCCACCAGCTCGCTTGCGACGCCGCGGTCTTCTTCCTGCAGGCGGGCGAGTTCTTGCTGGAGCGACTTCAGTTCGCCTTCGAGCGACTCCACCAGTTCACGCTGCAGCGACAGCTTGCCGTCGAGCGACGCCATCTGTTCATCGAAACCCGCCAGCCGATCGCGCGAACGTGCCAGAAGCTCCGTCTGATCGGCGATGCGACGTTCGGCGGCGGCGATGCGCTCCTGCTGACCGGTGATCTGCGACTGCACCGTCAGAAGCCGTCCCTCGGTCTGCGAGGTCTCCTGCTCCAGCTCGACGATGCGCACGTTCGACTGGCTCGTTCGCGCGTCGTTATTCGACAGCTCCGTGCGTATCCGCGTCGCTTCGTCGCTCAGGCCGTCCGCCTCGCGCGAGAGCTCCTGCTCGCCCGTTCGCAGTCGGTGATACTCCGCAAGGGCGTAGCGGCTGCGAAGCTCGCGAAGGCGCTGCGTGTACTGCTGGTAGTTCCGCGCCTTGCCCGCCGCGAGCTTGACGCTGCGCAGGCGCTTCTCCAATTCTTCGATGATGTCCTGCACGCGCAAAAGATTCTGGTTCACCCGCTCCAGTTTTCGCTGGGCTTCGCGCTTGCGGACCTTGTACTTGCTGATGCCTGCGGCTTCTTCAAAGATCTGTCGCCGCTCCAGCGGGTTCGCCTGAAGCAGGAGATCCACCTTGCCCTGTTCGATGACGCTGTAGGCGTCGATGCCGATGCCGGTGTCGAGGAACAGCTCGCGGACATCCTTCAAGCGGCACGACTGCTTGTTCAGCAGATACTCGCTCTCGCCGCTGCGATACAGCCGGCGCGAGACCACGACCTCCGTCTGATCCACCGAGAGCGTCCCGTCGCTGTTGTCAAAGGTCAGATCGACCTGGGCCATCGCCGCGGCCTTGCGCGTGCCGGAGCCGTTGAAAATCACATCCAGCATCTGCTTGCCGCGCAGACTCTTGGCCGATTGCTCGCCGAGCACCCACTTGATGGCGTCGACGACGTTCGACTTGCCGCAGCCGTTCGGCCCGACGATGCTGGTGATTCCCCGGCCGAACTCGAACTCCGTCTTGTCGGCGAAGGACTTAAAGCCCGTTGCGGTGAGTTTCTTCAGGAGCATGACAGCCCGTTGCCTCCGTGCAGTTGCGCCCGGCCCGCTTTCGGACCGTGCCGTTTGCCGCGCGGCATCCTGTTCCGCGCGACCACCCCCGTCTGGAATCCTGTATTCTACTTCCCCACCCAAACCGATGCCAGACCGGAGTTTGGCACAATTTCGCCCTGCCGCCCTATTCCGTTCGCCACAGCATTCGCACCGTTCATCGAGCGGGCATTCGCCCCATTTCTCGCGCGGCATGAAGCGAGTGACCAAGCCCTCCATCCTCGAGCCGCCGGCACAAGAACCCCTTGCAGCCATCTCGGCTCTCCGGCTCGCACGCACACCGATCGGGAATCCCTTCCCGTGTCCGTGTCTTTCATCGCACGCGTAGCCCAATCCCTTGCGCAGCGGGCTCGCAACACCGGAGAAACAGGGCGGCTTGGTCGTGACACTCGACGGATGTAATTGATATAATGGTTGATGACCCGGGCCGGGTGGGTTGTTAATGAGGAGGCCAGCGCCCCAAGCCCCAAGCCCCAAGCCCCAAGCCCCAAGCCCCAAGCCCCAAGCCCCAAGCGGCGGGCCTATGATTCGTAGGGAGGCAGGAATCTTGTCGTTGAGGTACCGTCGCTCGCAAGCCGTGGACTTTGCGTGATTTGCGATAATTGCAGGGGCCAGCGAATGTCCGAAAAAATGGCGAGAAGTCTTCGATGGCGATTCTTAAGACGCCGGGAGGATAATGACATGTCTTCGTGCCGCACGATTCTTTGTGGATTCGCTTTCGTTCTTTTCCTGCTCACCCCCGTCCGCGGCGGCGTCATCACCGAGATCGGCCCGTTCGTCGGTGAGTTGACAGAGGACTGGGAGTCGTTTGTGCATCCGAATCCGGGGGGCGAAACGCCGCTGTTTTTGACGAACCCCACCGCGATCATGGGCGGGGCGGCGCTGATCTCCGGGCCTGGCATGCAAATCTATGACACTTATCGCTATTCGTTCTCGCTGGGAACATCAGGCGGCGCTCAAGTGGTCGACGGTAACCAGGGCATGGGCTTCAATCAACGAGACGGTACCGTAACACTTGTCTTCGAAACACCTGCGAGGCAATTCGGTTCCTATTGGGGTGCGGCGACAGACTCCAATCCGTTGTTCGGTAGCGACCCTTCGCCCGTGGAAATCCGTTTTTATGATGAACTGGATTTCTTAATCGGCACAAGCAGTTTCCTGTATACACGTTCTGCAGCGCAGGGCTATCCCCTTGACGGTCTCTTGATGTGGCACGGCTGGCGTTTTAATGCGCCCGTAAAGACGGTGACATACACGGGCGATTATGTAGTCGTCGATGGGATGCAGGCCGATTTAATCCCAGAGCCGAGCTCACTGGTATTGGTTTTCCTAGGATTTTCTCTAGCAGGTTGGCGGCAAACTAAACGCTGAGCTATGCCGTTGGGTTGCGAGGCCACTTCTCTCTAGGCGCGAGTTTGTTTGTAAATAAACAATAAGGAGATTGTGAAATGAACGCGTGTGACCCTGCGCGATGTTGTGGCCGAAAAAGGTGTCAGGCCGAAAAAGGTGTCAGGATGATTTTTCAGTCTCGTAGGGTGGGCACTGCCCACCATTGTGTGTGAGTGTGTGGTCGCGTGTTGGCGGGCGATGCCCACTCGACATTGTTTGTGATTCCCTACCGTCTCCGCGCTCTGCTCGACGCCTTCCTTCTAACCGCACGCGCATGTTTCCTAATGCGACAACGCAATGCATTCCAACCACTCGACAACTCGGCAACTCGGCAACTCGGCAACTCGGCAACTCGGCAACTCGGCAACTCGGCAACTCGAGAACTCGATAATTCGTCAACCGGTGTCTGCTGTAGCTCCGAAGGAGCGGCGGATTGTAGCCACGGGTGGAGCGACGCGCGGCGCAGCCCGCAGAGCGGAACCCGTGGAAACAGAAACGCTTCGGCAACCCGCCCCGGCAGGGGCGGAGGCAGGCGTCGGCAGGCAAAGTCGCGCATCGACATGCTCGACCACCCCTCCGCCGCCCCCTCAGGGCGGAGAAGTTACGAACGACAAATCATCCACGGGTTTCGCTTCGCTGCACCCGTGGCTACAACCCGTTGCCCCGCTGGAGCAGTGCCGTATAGAGCCGAAAAAGGTGTCAGGGCCGAAAAAGCTGTCAGGGGCCGAAAAAGGTGGCCGAAAAAGGTGTCAGGATGATTTTTCAGTCTTGTAGAGTGGGCACTGCCCAACACAACCGCGAGCCGCCTCCCCTTCTGTCATTCGTAATTCATCATTCGCAATTCGGACTTGTAGGATGGGCACTACCCACCACGACCGCTGTTCCGTCGTTCGCACCGCCGCGCCAATCTCGAACCGCTCGCCCGCGAAGCGTGCCCCTTCCGCGCCCTCGGCCCCTTGCGCCCTTGATCCCTCGGTCCCTTGACCTCTTTTCGCAATGCAGAATTCGCCCGAAGGGCGCGCACGCGGAGCAAGTTTAGGTCTATATGCAACGAGGTGCCTCCGCGCCGGGCGTAAGCCGTGACCGGCCCCCACGCTCCGCGCGCCGCGAGCGATGTAAAGTTCAGGGAATTCAGCTTAATTCAACATCACAATTTTTTTTCGACGATGTGTGCCAATGCCCCCTCCGCTTTTGGCGTTTTGGCGTCTCCAAATTTTGGCGTTTTCCTCCGCGCCATCGAGCACGCATTCTTCTTCAGGGTTGAAGTTCGAAGCATGAAGCCGCCAAGCGAGGAAAGAATGACCCATTGCGTGCACGCCCCATCCTTTGCTGAGGATCGAAATGGGGGCGATCCAAACGGCTCACTGCGAATGACTTGGCTAATGGCTCACGGCTGCCTTCGTCGGCATCTCATGCAGAACCGGTGCATGACCGCAGGTCGCTTCCTGGATGACCTGGGTGCAGGGGATGCCGGCGCGGGTCATCTGCCGAAGCTGACGTCGTTGGGCTCGGGCGTAGGCCAGTGCCGAGTTGCCGTTGGGATCTTCGTGAACGACGGTCGATTCCGGACCCTTCTTGAGCAGGTCGATGATGCGTCCGAGGGATTCGGCGTGGTAGCTGCATACGATCTCGCCGTCCAGAGCGTGGCGCGAGAGCCGTTCCCAGAATTCAACGCTTCTTCGCCAGGAGTTTTCCGAGGCCAGCAGATTCATCCGCTTGAAGAGCAGTCGGTTGGTCTTGTACGAGAGAAGCGTCCGTTGAAGGTTGGATTGCAGCAGCATTTCCGGTTCGGGGTATTTGCCGCAGAGCGAACGCCGCAGCTGGTTCCAGTACGGCCTCTCCACGCGCGCATCCGCCCGAATCTCCCAGTAGAGATGTCCGAAAGATACGGTCGATCGGCTGACGGCGATCTGCCGGGGAAGATACTTGTTGTGAGCCACCGTATCCGCGGCGAGATGCGACAGGTACCCGTAAGCAAAGGCACGACCGGCGTCGGACTCGGCATGCTCGAGCAAGGAGAAACCCGTGGACCAGCGATGGCAGACCTGCTTGACCTTGCTCATCTTCTTGGCAAAGACGGTGTCCGTGGCGACGTTGCCATAGACAAAATATCGTCGATGTCGGGCGATGATCGCCGCCACCGCGGTCGGGAGCATCCAGAGGTGTTGCAGAAGCACGTCGGAAGCGAGTTTGACGTGCGTCGCCGGCCCCCATGCGAGTGCGTCGGTGCACAAGATAAGAACCAGCAACGCCGAAAGGCAGAAGACGGTTCGAGAGAGTGCGATCTTCACGGCGGTTTCCCGGGTTTTTGGGCGGTCAAGGCGTGCGCCGCGCCCTTCAACTCATGGATTCTAGTCTATTCTATCTACTGGATTCAACCCAGCCGGTTCGAGCCAATCTCTCATCGGCGAGATTTCCTCGGCACTTCTGACATTCCAAACCGCGTCTGGGAGGGCGGAAACCCGATAAGCGACGCTTGGAGGATGACCACGTGGGGATATACTCCGCGGCATGTCCGAGGAATTTCACGCGATCTGTTATCTCGAATCCGATTACGCCTCGATGGCGCGACGAATCGGCGCGGCGTTGACGGACCTGCTCACGATCCTCTTTGTTGTCATTGTGGTGAACTACGCCGTTGCATTCCGGTATGTGCCGATGGACGTGCTCAAGATGCCGGTCACGACCGCGAAGGAGCGGCACGACCGCCAGGCGCGCATCAACGAGTACATGCGACCCGTTCAGGTGCCGCTGTCGACGGGCTTTCTGGTTTTCGCCTGTGTGTATCACATCGGACTGCGCCGCTTGCCCGGCGGCACGCTCGGCTACCGCCTGATGGGGGTCCGGCTTGTAAACGAAGCGGGAGCGCCGCCGGAATGGAAGGTGCTCGTGAAGAGGTTTCTGCTCGCCGTGCCATTTGTGTCGTTCTTCGGTGTGTCTTATCTGCTGTGCCCGCAGAATCCACGCAGGCAGGCGTTTCACGATCGGTGGAGCGGGACGTGGGTCGTGCGAAAGTCCGCTCGGCCGCTCGGCCCCGCGAATCGGGTCTACCAGTCGAAGCTTCTCGGAACGTTTCCGCTGACGTACGTCGACCTCGAACCTGCACCAGCTGCGACTGAACCGCAGCCCGAGGATGCCCTCCACGCTTGAGCCGTCCTCGCGCTTCGTGCCGAAAGGAAGAACGCATCACGACGGCCGGTAACATTCGCTCCGTACTTTTCGTAGCTTCGGCATAGAGACTTAGTCAGGAGAAACACACGAACGCCGGCAGCCGGTCCGAAGGCAACGCCACCACGGCCAACGGACTCGTTCCGCCGCCCCCGCCGCCGCCATGCTTGACACGGTGGTCCATCGGGCTAAACTTCACCGTAAATCTTTTTGGCCCCTAGTGTAACGGTAGCACGACAGACTCTGGATCTGTTTGTCAAGGTTCGAATCCTTGGGGGCCAATAGTGACACCTATCTGGCACTCTGAAAACGCGGGTTCGGTAGCGTCCGAGCGGTTTTCACTTTTGACGTTGCTCGCAATGCCCGACGATTCCTGCACGTGAAGCACCGGATTTAGCACCGGTTTTTTGGCAGGGGTCAACGCACGTTCGAAGTGTTCGGCCGTCACATGCAAGGAGTGTTCGTCGCCCACGGCGTCACCCCTGCCTGCGGGCGACATCCATCGCCGGGCACTCACGCGTCGGACGCATCCTCAAGGGCCGCGCGGCATGCTCTGATGACATCGCGCTGCGTCGTTTCGTCCAGGGCCGAATTCGCCGCGGCGCGAAGCTCATTGATTAACTTTGCATCGCGCCTCAGATTCTCCACGATCTGGGTACACATATCGCAATGACTCACATGGCGCGACACGTCTGGCGAGACCTTATCGCCGGCCGCACACGCGACAAGTTCATCGGCTCGAGGACACCCGCGAAGTCTGAGTTTCATGGTTAGGTCTCCCCGAGTTCCTGATCGAGTGTGGTCAACATGACCCGCAGCCGATTCATCATTTCGCTTCGAATCCCATAGAGTCTGCCGCGGGAGATGCCGAATCGCTTCGCGACCTTGTCGGACGATTCGCCGAGAATGACGCTTCGCTCAAAAGCTTCGAAATCCCGCCGGCGCACGTCGGGCGACTCGCGCAGGCGAGAGAGGCAGTAACGCATGCGTTCGCCGCGCTCCAGAGCGGCGACGTCGCCGTCGGATCCGTCCTCGGCGGACGATGTCAGCGGACGAGCGTTTACGTCCGAACCTGTCTTTTTGAACTGCCTGCGAAAGCGTGCCGTGGCCCTCGCTACCGAGCGGGCCACGTAGCTACGGAATCGGCCCTTGCCGTGATCGACCTTGAGCCCGCGGCGGATTCGGGCGTGCAGCCCGCGCATGACTTCGCAGACGATGTCCTGCGCGTCGTGATGATTCAGGCCGCGACCTCGTGCGAGGCGATAGATGAGCGGGCCGTAGATCTCCCAGAATTTGCGCCACTCGGCCTCGGCGCCTTCGCGCAGGCGCAGAATGAGCGAGACAGGCGTGTTGTCGGATGAGCTGTCGAATCGTGATGCCATGCTTGCGTGCGCTCGAGAACGTGACGTCATCTCATTGGCCGCCGAACAGTCGACTGGAGTATACCGCGATTGCACTGGCATTTGCGCTCCAGCGAGGCCGCCGGGCCTCGCCCCGACGGTAGTGGGCTCACCCCCGCGATGTGATCGGCTCGCCACACACCGCGAGAGCGCCCACTCCGCCACGACACTTCGGCCCGAGAGTCACATGATTTCAAATACCCCTGCCGCGCGCGGCGTCTTTGGGCTCTGCAGCCCCGAAGCCAGATCGCTGAACCCGACGGCTACAAGCCCAGAATCGCATCCACAAACGGCTGAATGTCCTTCGCGTTGGGCACGCCGTCGCAGTTGATGTCGGCCGCGTCGCGGCGGGCGGGGTGCGTGTCGACGCCGGTCAGGACATTGACGAACGCCGTGATGTCGGCGGTGGTCACGGCGAAGTCGCCGTCAAAGTCGCCGGTGCAGTGGATGACCGCCTCGACGGAGACCTCGCGGGAGATTGCGTCTGTCGGGCTGGTCGATTGCAGGTTGTTGTACAGACTCACCTCGCGCGAGACGGCATCCGTCGGCATGTCGAGCGGTGGTGAAAGATTGTTGTAGAGACTCACTTCACGAGAGACGGCGTCGGTCTGCATGTCGATCGGTGTTGAGAGATTGTTGTAAAGACTCACTTCGCGGGAGACGGCGTCGGTCTGCATGGTCGAAGAGAGGTCGTTGTATACGGAGACCTCGCGCGAGATGGCGTCGGTCTGCGTCTGGGCGTGTGCCGGTCGCGCGGCAGCCGGCGCGATCGCGGCCATGAGCAGGCCGCAGGCCAGCGCCGCCCGGCGATGGGGCTTGAAGATCGTCATGGTCCTGCCTCCTTGCTTAGGGGTTCGGCGCGACGGCGTGGACCTGAAGCGCGGAGAAACCATGGAAGAACTGCACGTTAACTTCCCAGAAGGAGAGCGTTTCGTCGCCACTGACGTAGGTTGCCGGCAGGCGCGAATCGGCCCCGAGCTTGGGGATCAACCGCAGCGTCACGACCCAGTCGAGCGGCATGTTGCGGGCCTCGATCTGCACCGTGACGGGAAACGGGTTGGCCAGCGACACATCAGCAACGGGGAATTCCAACGCGGCCAGCGGGTCGGCCGGCGTTGGCTGCCCTGCGATGTCGATGATGGTCAGCTTCGGCGATTCCGGTGGCGGAATGACGACGACGGGATCACCGGGGAAGCCGAATACAATGGGCGGAACGCCAGGATCAACAAGCCCACTGGCATCGTTTGCCTCGACGCGAATACGGCCAAAGCCGCCCCAATTGGCGTTCGAAGTGCCTTGATTCGCGCGTAGGGCGCCGCCACCGTGAATAGTGTCTGAAACGAGACGAATTGCGCCGCCGCTGCCGCCACCTCCATTAGTACCTGGGTTCGCCCCATTGCCACCAGTCGCAGACACGAGGCCATTGAGAGAGATGAGTGACGATGCAGCAATTAGTATCGCCCCACCGCCGCCGCCGCCGGCCCCTATGTTGTTAGTACCGGTATGTCTGCCTCCTGCACCCGCTGATCCACCGATAAGGGGGATAATACTTGCATTGCCATATGTTTTGCCGCGCAGGGCTTCAGTGGCTGCGCCGCCTACTGTGGCATAACTGCCACCTGAACCACTAAACGAGATTGAACTGGTGTATCCTCCCCCGCCCGGCCCGTGCCCGGCAGATCCCTCAGTATTTCCGGGAGATAGTACTGACCTCCGGCCTCCGCGCCAGCCCCCCGGTCCTGGCTCCGCACTTACCAAGCTGGTGGTGCCATTCTTTCCATTCAAATCCACCGTCCCCGCGATGGTCACGTTCCCTGCGTTGGGGTCGATGCCCGTGTCGCCTGAGACCAGCCAGACGACCGGCGCGCGGCTGGGGTGGTTCTTGAACGTCACCGTCCGTCCCGAGGCGACATTCACGCTGCTGTACTTGAACACGACCATCCACTGCTCGGGGTCGTAGACTCCTTTGCCGAGTTCCGGGCTGGCCATGTCCCATGTGCCGGTGACGGCGAGCGACAAGTCGATCTCCAGGTTTGCCGAGACGACGTTGAGCACGCCGTCGCTTCCCGCCGCTGCAGGGGAGATGGGAAGGGTCAGTTCGGCGGTTGCCGATTGAGCAACCGTGCCAAAGACACAAAGTAAAAGCAGCCATCGAGCGTTCATGTATCCACAACCTCCCTGCCAGCCCCCGATGACAGATCGATGCCCGGCGATGCCGGGTATGAAGACTTGAAGATGCACCGCGCACCCTCCCTGCCCGTGAATAGGCAGGGTCGCGGGCGAATCTTCGGAAAAATTCGGCGCGGCGGGTCGAAATGCGGTTGAACCGATGCGAGGCCGGATGAGCGGCACGCGCAGGAATGGGGATTAACTGCTGTGATTGCGGCGAGTTATCGCGAGCTGGATGACTGTGAATTGTTGCCGACAGGAGCCGTGTGCGACATGAAAATAAGTGTCGAAGAAAGTGCCACGGGGCTGTGACTGGGGGCTGGGACTGGCTGATGAAGCGGGCCGCGCGGCGGCGGGAGCCGGTGGTGAGGATACTCCCTCGTGGTCACTCGCTTCGGGTCACTCGCCTGACGCCGCGGCGCAGTCCTCCGAGATTTCGCCGTGGTCCGGCAGCAGGTGCCGCAGGTCTGACCCGGCGACAGCGGGGATGTCCTCGAGCCCGGCGAGTGCGAGGCGGGCTTCATCACGGCGTTCTTTGAGTACGCGCCCCCAGTGACCGTCGGGATCGCGGCGATGCATGTCTTCGGCCACGGTGATGAGACGTTCGAGAATCGGCCGGGCGGGTTGAACGTCGCCGACGCGAAGGAGTTCTTCCAGTTGCAGGAAGGACGCGCGGCTGAAGGTGAAGGCATACTGCGCGTTGAGCGGCTCGGCGGCGACGATCCGGTCGGCCAGCTCCCGCGCTTGGCGGACATGCTCTACGGATGCCGCGCGATCGGCATCACCAATCAGTCGGGCCTGCACGATGTGGCTGATGCAGAGGTTGTCCAGCCGAACGGGGTTGTCCGGATCGCGAGCGACCAGTTCCAGCGCGGCGGCGTGGCGTTTCCGATGGTACTCACATCGCAGCACCGCATCGGCGCATCAGGGCCAACCCGCCATGCGCTCGTAGCTCCATGCGAGGTTATCCAGGTATCGGTCATTTTCAGGATGCTCGGCGACCAGTTCTTCATCGATGGCGAGGGCCTGCTGATAACGGCGGATCACTTCCGGCCAGTTCAAGCGAGACTTTTCCACGTCGCCGACGAGGACATAGGCGATGGAAAGGGACTCGAGGTAGTCGGTGTTGTGCGGGTGCTGCGCGACAAGCTCCTGAAGGATTTGAAGCGAAGTCTCCCGGTGGCGGGCGGCGTCATCCGCCAGGTAGAGATCTTTGGCGATGTTTCCAAGCTTGCGATGCACGGCGGCGAGTTCGGCGCGCAGAGCAGGATTGTCGCTGTCGGAGGTGGTGAGGTCGGCCAGCTTGTTGTAGGCGTCCTGCAGGAGTTCGCGCCGAAGGTCGCGCGTGCCGGCGACGCGATCGAGGCGCGTCTCGATCTGGGAGACGACGAAGTCCAGCGTCTCCCGGGCGATGGAGAACTTCTCCCGGGCCTCGGCGGCGTGACGCAGGGCGGCGTCCTCGGCGTTGGCGGCGCGGCGGTACAGGGCAGTCATGGAGGCGGCGTAGAGGATCGTCAGAAGCCCGCCGACGGAGACGGTGGCCGTCAGGACGCGATGCTTTCGCAGGAACTTGAGCAGCAGGTAGGCGGTGCCCGAGCCGCGCGCGGTGACGGCCTCTCCGCGGAGGTAACGCTCCAGGTCCTCTCGCATGTCGCTGACGCTTTGGTAGCGCTGCTCACGCTGCTTGGCGAGGGCGCGGAGGATGATGGCCTGCAGATCGCGATCGATCCACGGCACATGGACGCGCGGCGGCGTGGGATCGGCGTACTGAATCTGCTCGAAGGTGCTGGCGAGTGAGGCGTTCACGTTGTATGGGAATGTGCCGGTGAGGCACTGGTAGAGCATGACGCCGATGGCATAGACATCGGTGCGGACGTCGATGGTTCCGGGGCGGCAGAGGACCTGCTCCGGCGAGGCGTAGGCGGGCGTGCCGAGGAACTCGCCCGAGATGGTCAGGTTCGCCATGTCCGCGCCCTCGGGCGCGGTCGCGTGGCCGAAGTCGAGCAGATGCGGTCGTCCCTCGTCGTCGACGATGATGTTCGAGGGCTTGAGGTCGCGGTGGATGACACCGACTCGATGGGCCGCCTCGACTGCGTCGCAGATCTGGATGAACAGCTCGATGACGGACTGCACGGGCAATCGCGATTCACGGCCGCGCTCGTGGCGAAACTGCACATCGAGTTGGTCGATGTGTTCGAGCAGAGTCCGGCCCGGAATGTAATCCGTCGCGTGCCATCGTTCGCCGGTCGGCAGTTCGCCGTACTCGATGCTCCGCACGATGCCGGGATGATCGAGAGCGGAAAGCGTCGCGATGCTTTGTTCAAAACGTGCGAGCGCCTGTTCATTCTTCCTGTCAAGCGACCGCAACACCTTGATGGCGGCTCGGTATCCGTCCCGGGTACGTGTGACCAGCCAAACGCGACCCTGACCACCCTCACCGAGAATTCGCACGACCTCGTAGCCGTCAAGTCGTGGCGCGGAGACATCGGCCGACACGCTCTCGACGGGCGACGAGGGCGTTGCTGCGGTCGCAGGAATGCGTTTATCGATAAGCATCGAGTTGGACCATGTCGCTCTCGGCGGAGCTACTTCCAGGGTTTTCCCAGACTGACGTCGCGGCCGTTGCCGTTCAAGCGTCTTGCGCGTCCATCGTGTCAAGGGTCCACGCGACGACCGATGGCGCTCAAAGTGCCTGGATATGGTTGGCGGTCCGGAATACCCGAGATTCCTTCTGACTGTGCGGCGCACGGACAAGAAGTCTTCAATGGAGCAATTTTATAGCTTTTCAGCAGGACGATCAAATCAGCAGGTACTGGTAGAGTTTGGGTGGTACGGCCGTCCCGGCCGTGCGGACGTGTTTCGTGGAATGCTGAGACATACGAGAAGTCGTTGGCACAATGAGTCGGCCGCAACCATTCCAACGCAACAAAGAAAAAGGCCCGCGAGCAGTTGCTCACGGGCCTTTGGTGTGTTACTTGCCGCGGGTGGCGCCCGACGGTGGTTGATGGTGTCGCTTCCGACCGTGGTTAGCGGCGTCGAAGGCGACGGATGCCGACCAGGCCGAAGAGCATGAGCGGCAGAAGTGCCGCACTTCCGGCACCACACGTTCCGCAGTCCGGCGACGGACCAGGTGCGGGTGGGTCTGTCGGATCGGTCGGCTCGGGATTACCGCAACCGGCTGTCCCGGGTGCTGTCTTGTCCGGATCGTCCGGGCAGCCGTCGCTGCAGTCGGGCGTGCCATCGCCATCCGAGTCCGTATCCGCTACGCCGCAACCGCAGGCGCCGGCAGCCGTCTTGTTGGGATCATTCGGGCAACCGTCGTTGCAGTCCGGTGTGCCATCGCCATCCGAGTCCGTATCCGCTACGCCGCAACCGCAGGCGCCGGCAGCCGTCTTGTTGGGATCATTCGGGCAACCGTCGTTGCAGTCCGGTGTGCCATCGCCATCCGAGTCCGTATCCGCCACGCCGCAACCGCAGGCGCCGGGATCTGTCTTGTCCGGATCATTCGGGCAACCGTCGTTGCAGTCGGGCGTGCCATCACCGTCGGTATCGACATCGCTGACGCCACAACCGCAGACACCGGGATCGGTCTTGTCTGGATCGTCCGGGCAGCCGTCGTTGCAGTCGGGCGTGCCATCACCGTCGGTATCCGCATCGCTAACGCCACAACCACAGACGCCGGGATCGGTCTTGTCCGGATCATTCGGGCAGTTGTCGAGATCGTTATCGACAAACCCAGGGCAATCGGCCGGGCAGCCGACGCAGGTCACGCCCGGATCGCCAAAGCCGTCGCCGTCGAGATCTTCGTACCACGTCTGCGGCAGACCAATCGCGGGGTCCGTGTCGTCACAATCATCGGCATTGTCGGCCCAATCCGACCCCGGATCGCAATCGCCGGTCGTGCAGCCGAGGCAGGTGGCGCCGCCCGGGTCTCCGAGACCGTCGCCGTCGGCATCTTCATAGAAGGTGAATTGTGTGACGCCGGGATCGGAATCGTCGCAGTCGTCGGCATTGTCGACCCAATTGATCGTCGGGTCCATGGCCACGCAGTCGGCCACATCACAGGCGCTGCACGTTGCGCCGCCAGGATCGCCGAAGCCGTCGCCATCGGCATCTTCATAGAAGACGGTTTCGTCGGCGCCACCGGCACACGGGCCACCGGCATAAGCCGAAGCCGACCATGCCGTGACGCATACGGCCACCACAAGGATCCCCAGGTACTGCGTGAAACGAAAATGACTGGCCATTTCAATGCCTCCGCGAGAGAAGAAATTGCGAGAGAAGTCGTACAGGAAACCAACCAGCGGTTCCTGGTCACTGTCGATTGTCGATGCGTTCCATATCGAGGGGCACCAGCGAAGCGTCGATACTTTCCCCCATACAGGCCCTGATCCACACACAGCATATTCCATTAGTCTAGGGGCGTCAAGCACTTTTGCTCGGGTAGGGGGGATCACCACGGCGAATTTCAGCTAGAACCACATCATGGCGAAGCCCCGGCGACCATGACGGAGTTTTGCAAACTTTCAGGTCCGCACCCTTTTGCTGGTAGCTCCTGGACGCGAGGGTCTACCGAACGTCCTTTAATAATTTCGCCCGTACCCTCGTAACTGGAGATCGCTGCTGCCGTTGCAGGTTTCACGATCGATCGAGGCAGCTCGCGATGTAGTCAGCGAGGTTGAGATCGTTTGCTCTGAATTGGGCTCTCGCGTGGTCGGTCAGGGGTGAAAAAACGGCGTGCACCGAATGCAAACGCTTCATCAAGTATCAAGAATTCCGGTATCAAGCCATTGATTCGGACGCTGGGGTTGTGGCATAATCGTAGATCGGCGCAGTGGATAGGGAAGCTGCGGTGCCGATCGCGGAACTTGTTTCGAAAGGTAAGGAACAAGGTCTTGCTGCCAGTTCGGGGGAAGATGAAGCCGTGGTCGATCCACACTTACCCGTTCGGGCGATTAATACGTATGCCGTGAACATCCCAAGCGAGGGGATGATTCGTCCTGATACAAGCAGGGGGAAGCTTCGATAAGGAGGCCTCGCAGCGCCGCTTGGCGGCGCCTCCGGCCGCGAAGTCATTTTTCGAGGAGTAGAGGTTTATGAAGCGCTTCGTCACAAACGCAATTCGTGGATGTTCCATTATGCTGGCGCTGGTCGCCATGCTGGCCGCGGCGCAGAACGCCCAGGCCATCTCCAACACCGTGGTCATCAGCCAGGTGTACGGAGGCGGCGGCTCCGGCGCCACATCAACCTACACGCATGACTTCGTCGAGCTGCACAACCGCGGCGACACGCCGATCAGCCTGGCGGGCTGGTCCGTGCAGGGAACGACGGCCGGCGGCTCTTCCTGGAGCCGGGTTGACTTGTCCGGCACGATCATGCCCGGCGCTTACTACCTCGTGCAGCTCGCATCGGGTGGTGCCAACGGCGCTGCACTCCCGACGCCCGACGTTGTCGGCGCGTTTGGTCTGAGCACCGGCGCCGGCAAGGTCGCGCTGCGCAACACGAATACCACGATCACTGCCGGCACGAGTTGCCCGACCGGAGAAGCCGCGACCGTGGACTTCGTCGGCTACGGCGCCACGGCCAACTGCTTTGAAGGCGGCGGTACGACCGGCGCGAACCTGCTCGTCACCACCGCGGCCATCCGCAACGATCAGGGCTGCGCCGAGACAGACAACAACAACCTCGACTTCACCAACGGAACGCCGATGGCCCGCAACAGCAGTTCGCCCCGCGTCTGCTGCATGCCTCCGGGCATCGACAGCGACAGCGACGGCATTCCTGATGCCTGCGACAACTGCCCCTTCGTCCACAACCCCGGCCAGGAAGATTCCGACGGCGATGGCGTAGGCGATGCCTGCGACAATTGTCCGGATGATTCCAATGCCGACCAGCTCGATAGCGACAGCGACGGCATCGGCGATGCGTGCGACAACTGTCCCGATGTGGCCAATGCGGATCAGGAAGATTTCGACGGCGACGGCGTAGGCGATGTCTGCGACAACTGTCCCGACGATTCCAACCCCGACCAGGCCGATTCTGACAGCGACGGCGTCGGTGATGCGTGCGATGGTTGTCCCAACGATCCGAACAAGACGGAGCCCGGCCTCTGCGGCTGCGGTCAGGATGACACACTCGATAGCGACAGCGACGGTATCGTTGACTGTCTCGACAACTGTCCATTCGATTCGAACGCCGATCAGGCAGATGCTGATTCGGACGGCGTAGGCGATGCCTGCGACAACTGCCCCAATGATTTCAATCCCGATCAGGCCGATTCCGACTCGGACGGCATCGGCGATGTCTGCGACAACTGCCCGAACGTAGCCAATCCCGATCAGGCGGACGCCGATTCGGACGGTTTCGGTGATGCCTGCGACAATTGCCCCGATGAATTCAACCCCGATCAGGCGGACGCGGATACGGACGGCGTAGGCGATGCCTGCGACAACTGCCCCAATGACTTCAATCCGGATCAGACAGATACAGACGGCGACGGCGTCGGCGATGCTTGCGACGGATGTCCTGAGGATCCCAAGAAGACCGAGCCGGGCATCTGCGGCTGCGGCGAAGTCGAGACCGGCGACAGCGATAGCGACGGCATTCCGGACTGCGTCGATAACTGTCCGTTTGTTGCCAATTCCGGTCAGGAAGACAGCGATTCCGATGGCGTGGGTGATGCCTGCGACAACTGCCCGGACGATTTCAATCCGGATCAGGCCGATGTGGACATGGACGGTGTGGGCGATGTCTGCGACGGTTGTCCGACCGATCCGAAGAAAACGGAGCCGGGTCTGTGCGGCTGCCATGAGGTGGATGACCTTGACAGCGACGGTGACAGCATCCCGGACTGCATCGACAACTGCCCCGATAAGGCCAACCCCGGCCAGGAAGATGCAGACACCGATGGCGTCGGCGACGAGTGCGATAACTGCCCGAGTGTTAATAATCCGGATCAGCTGGATACCGACGGCGACGGCGTAGGCGATGCCTGCGACGGTTGCCCCGAAGATCCGAACAAGGTCGAGCCGGGCCTTTGCGGCTGCGGCCAGGCCGATGATCTCGACAGCGACAAGGATGGCATTGTCGACTGCCTCGACAACTGCCCGTTCGATTTCAACCCCGACCAGACCGATCTGGACAGCGACGGCGTCGGCGATGTCTGCGATCCGACACCTCCGAACGCGATTCACCTTGAAATCCCGTCCTGCGTTCAGAATGTGAATGGCCAGATTCAGGTCGAAGTCTGGATGCGAAACCTGCTCGAACCGGTGACCGGCTTCTCGGCCTTCATCGAGTACGACTCCAGCGTGTTGACCTACAACGGCGCTGCGAGCTGCTATACCGAGTGTGATCCGGGCGACGTGGACCCGCCGTGTGGCGAAGGTCCGTTCTCGCTGCATGTCCCGAGCAACATCGCCCAGGCATTGGGTTCCTGTACGGTCGATACGGCGCTGCTGGGCATCAGCGGCGGCGTGGCGATTCCGCCGAATGTGAATAATCCGTGCACCCAGCCGTGGGGCCCGGGCTTGGCGCCGCGCGAGGGCGATGCGCTCCTCGCCATTCTGGTCTTCTCGGTAACCGGGCAGGATGAATGTCTGAATACGCAGGGTATGGAACTTGTGCTCTGTGGCGTCCTGCCGTCAACGCTGAGCTTCGAAGGCGACCCGATCACGACCAATCTGGTCAACACGGGTCCCTTTACGATTGATTCCGAATTCCCGAATCTTCAGTGTCCGTCGACGGTCTACGTCGAGTGCGACGATTCCACCGATCCCGAGTTCACCGGTTTCGCGAACGCGACCGACAACTGCGGCGAAGTCGAAGTGACCTACGAGGATGAGGAATTCGCTGGTAAGTGCGCGGCCGAGCGCGTGATCGAGCGCACCTGGTCAGCGACAGACGCCTGCGGAAACACCAGCGAGTGCGTGCAGACGATCTATGTCGTTGATAATACACCACCGGTCGTCACATCGTGCGCGGCCGAGGGCGGTCCGCTCGATTCGAACTGCACAGGCGTCGTGACCTTCTCCGCGACGGCGACGGATAACTGCTGCATTCACACCGGCGGTTTCATCATCGATGCGGAAGTCGTATCCGGAAGTGCAAGCTTCGTGGGTATCGACCTCGGCAAGCCGAAGCAGATCAGCCCGACCGAAGTTTCGATCAGCGGCAGCGTGACGTACTCCGTCAGTCCCGGCTGCGAGGCCGAGATTGCGATCATCGTCGAGGCCGTGGATTGCTGCGGCAATCACAGCGGCGGCCAGGTGCCGCGAGGCGATAACGGTAAGGGAGGCAAGGAAGAAGGCGGCTCATGCGTCGCCTATGCAACGCTCCGTGATGAAACGCCTCCGGAACTGTTCTGCCCGAAGGATACGGTCGTGGAATGCGACGGAACCAACATTCCGTCAGGTTTCGGTTCCTGCTGCCTGGGGCCGAACGAGTGTATCGACACGACGGCACTTGAATGTCGCAATCTGGGAGGGGCCTTCAATGCGGACATCAGTTGCTCAAGCGGCATCTGTGATGCGCCCGAGTGCGCCGCAGCCACTTGTAAGACGTTCGTGCCGTGCGCTCCGAATCCCGATTGCGTCTGTGCCAGTCTGTCCGGGGCCGGGGCTGGCGGCGTCTGCGTGGACGGCAGCGTTCTCTGTAATACATTGGTGACATGTTTCGACGGCAACTGCCCGCCAGGGTCAGTCTGTGCGATTGATACCTGTTGCATTAATCCGGTTTGTGTGCCGCAAGAGTTGTTCTGCGCCGCGGAGAACAACAAGCCGAGAGCTTCGCGCTTGTTGCCTCCGCCGGGCACGTTAACGATTGGCGGCGTGGTTCAGGATCACGGTCCGGGCGCTCATATGTCGTCGCTCGATGTGACCGTTCCGCGAGCCAGCGGCCGAGGCGGCAAGGGTCAGGGCGATCCGACTTCACCAGACAACACGGGCTACGCTGAGGCGCAGGATAACTGCACCACGCAGCCGGCCGTGGACTACGTGGACGAAATCACTCCCGGCAAGTGTCCGTCGGAGTACACCATCACGCGAACCTGGACGGCGACCGACGAGTGCGAGAATTCGTCCGAGTGCGTCCAGACGATCGAGGTCGTCGATACGACGCCTCCGTCGATCGGCGGAAAGGCCTATGGCAACGTCGGCGAGGAGTGCACCGCCACGGTGAGCTTCCATGCCTTTATCTGTGACAACTGCTGCATTGATGGCAAGGATGCCGTGACCGTTGAAGTCAATGTCAACGGCGCTTCGGCCGGCGAGCCGCAGTACACCGTCAGCGACTTCCAGGGTTGTCTTGAAGTCGAGGGCACCGTCGAAGTGTTCGACCTCGAGGGATGTTCGGCCGACGTGGTGGTGACGGTCCATGCGACCGACTGCTGCGGCAACACGAACAGCGAGGACCTTGAGACTTCAGTCGCCGACAAGGACGGCCCTGCGATCGAGTGTCCTCCGGACAACCTCGAACTGCCCTGCGGTGCGGATATCGACCCGAAGGCGACCGGCTTCGCCACGGCGACCGACAACTGCACCGAAGAGGGCGAGATTGTCATCAGCTACGAAGACGAAGTTCAGGACAATCCGCCGTGCGTCTTCCGCACGTGGACGGCTACGGACGCCTGCAAGAACTCCAACAGCTGCGTCCAGACGCTCTGCTTCGTGGACAAGGTTCCGCCGGTGATCCATTGCCCGATCAACGGCTACTACGAGTGCATGGCGGAGGTTCCGCCGCCGGCGACGAATCTCGAAGAGTTCGAGGAAATCGGCGGCTCGGCTTCCGACGACTGCGGCTACGTGGAAGTCACGCTGAAGCAGGAATTCATCAGTCTCGGCGATGGGTGCGATGCGCCGAAGATCATCGTTCGGATCTATGAAGCCCGCGATGCCTTCGACAACACCGCCACCTGCAAGCAGGTCATCATCGTTCAGAACACGATGGCGCCGTCGATTACGGGCGATGATCCCGAGCCGATGGCCGTCAACGACAACTGCAAGGCGCCGGTTGAGTTCAGCGCGACGATCCTTGATTGTTGCGTCGATGACAAGTCCATTAACGTGCAGAAGATCGAAGGCGCGGGCTGGATTGCCAACACGACCATCCTGGAAATTGAAGGCGGCTACGAAGTGGTCGGTACGGCCATGGTGGTACTGCCATTCGATGCCTGCGAATCCACGATGCTGATCGAGATCACGGCGAGCGATTGCTGCGGTCTCGCCGGAGAGCCGCTCGTCCTGACGGCGACGGCACGTGACGAGACCCCGCCTGTCATCTACTGTCCGCCGGACATCGAGCTCGGCTGCATGGAGACTCCGGACATGCTGGAAATTACCGGTATGCCCGAGGTCTATGATGCCTGCTCCAACGTGTCCAGCGTTTACTTCGAGGACAGCGAGGAACTGCCCGATCCGCCGCATATCATCCGCACCTGGTTCGCGGAGGATACCTGCGGCAACGTCAGCTCCTGCGAGCAGATGATCACCCTGAGCGACACCGATCCGCCGGTCTTCGTATCCTGCGAAGCCGAGGACGTCGCAGTCGAGTACGGTTGTTGCACCTACGTCTATTTCTCCGCGGAGATTTTCGACCAGTGCATCGATACCCGCAATTGCGATTTCGGAGGGAATGCCGGCGTCGAAAACAGCGGTTATTACTCCTGCTGCTTCGACAAGGGCAATCCCCGTGGCAACGGCGGCGGTAAGGGCGAAGATTGCCCGATCACCATCTGTGCCAGCGGAGACATGGAGTACATTGATCAGTGTGTGTCCTACACGATCTATCCCGGCAAGGAAGACGGGCAGTACTTCATCGAGGGCGCGGTCTGGGTTTGCGATCTGCTGACCTGCCCGGCGAACCTCGACATCACGATCACCGTGCGTGACTGCTGCGGCAACGAGAATTCCTGCGTGGCGTCGGCCACCATTACGGACGAATCGGAGCCGTTCTTCGTCAACTGTCCGGAAGAGCCGATCGTCGTCAGCGCCGATCCGGGTCAGTGCGAGGCCTTCGTTGAACTGCCTGAACTCTTCGCCGGCGATAACTGCTCGGTTCCGGGCGATGGGAAGGGTGAGGTCAACGATCGGAGCAAGTACTTCAACATCCCGGTCCACTGCTCGCACGAGAGCGGTGTCTTCCCGGTCGGCATCACCACGGTGACCTGCACGGCGGAGGATATCTGCGGTAACACCGCCGAGTGTTCCTACGACGTGGAAGTAACCTTCACCAACACCATCCGGGCGACGGTCCAACTCCGCGGCGTCAATGCCGGAGCCGGCAGTCGCACACGCTGCATCAAGTTCGTGCCTAAGTCGTCCGGTGTGTGCGGCGACCCGGTTTATGTGGATGTGGTCTTCACCGGCGGTCTGCCGGGCGCCACGGGTACAGCGGTCTTTGAAGTGCCGTGCGGCGATTATGACGCCATCTGTGCAAAGGATGAGCAGCATACGCAGTACGACACCCAGGCCCTGATCATTAACGGAACCGAGTTCCAGACCGCGTCCACGCTGATTCTGATCGGCGGCGACACGGACAACGACAGCGACGTTGACATCAACGACCTGACGTGGTTCCTGTTGCAGTTCAGCCAGCCGGCCGTCACGTTGCCGTGCGGGCCGTTTACGCCGACACCGGCGACGCGCGATGCGGACTTCAGTCTCAATGGCCTCGTGGATGCTCTCGACCTGCAGTTCTTCAACTCGCCGGCCGGCTTCCCGATTCAGCCGGTGCCCTGCGTCTGCGATCCGGTCGGCGTCCAGCAGGCCGGGAAGTTTGCCATGCCGCTGGAAGCCCTGCGTGTCTCCGTTCCGGTCACGGAGCTTGATCCGCAGGTCGGTCCGTTCGTCGATTTCAACAACGACGGCGTGTTTGATTACCGCGACGTAGAGATTTTCGAGCGGCAGCATGGTCTGACGCACGAACTCTCCGGTCGCATGAAGTCCCTGACCCCGGCGACGCCTGTGAAGGCCGTCCGACCGCGGTAACCTGGCGCGACGATGCCGCGTCGATAAGAGTGCTCTCCCGCGCTGCGGTCTTCTGATTCAGAAGGCCGCAGCGCTTGTCCGTTATGAAACCTGGGGGAATCCGTGACCACGGCGCGACCTCACACGCGCCCTGGCGAATAGGGAGAAAAAGGAAACATGATGTCAAACACGACGAGACCCCCCCAGGTCACTACAGGTTTCCGCGCGCGCTGCGCCGGACTTGCACTCTGTCTTTTCACCCTGCTCCACCTGTCCTGGAGTGCTCCACTTCAGGCCGCTGTGGACGTATCGCTTAGTCCGCCGCTGACCGTGGTGCCCCTGACCACGCTTGACGTCGATACCGTTGTGCTGATCAATCTGCGCGTGCAGGCGACCGGCGATTCGGCCGAGTGTTTCTCCTCGGTCGAAGCAATCGTTCAGTACGATCCCGCCGTTCTCCAACTCCTGGGGAGAACCAACGCAAATTCCGATTTCAGTTGGTTCACCGACGGATTTCTTCCAGATCCGGATGGAATCAATACCAACATCGCCGACGGCGAAGCGCTGTACTTCGGCTTCACCTCCGGCGCTGGAACTTCTGCCAGCCCGGCTCCCGGGAACATCGCGACGACCTTCCGCTTCAAAGTCCTCGCACCGACCGACGGCACCACGATCTCCCTGGCCCCCACAAGCGGAACCATGGGCGTGACGCGCGTTCTCGACTGCAATTTCGGTGACATCACCGGCGACGTGTCCGAAGTGGCAGTCGTGAAAGTTGTTGATTGTCTGGCCGGCGGCGCAGACAGCGACGGCGACGGCTTCCCGGATTCCTGCGACAACTGCCCGAATGCGGCCAATCCGCTTCAGGAAGATCGCGACGGCGACGGCACAGGCGACGCCTGCGACGAATGCCCTGACGATCCCAAGAAGACCGAAGCAGGTTTCTGCGGTTGCGGCGAGTCGGATACGGATTCCGATGGCGACGGCACGCCGGATTGTGTCGACGGCTGCCCCGATGATCCCGACAAGATTGAGCCGGGCGTCTGCGGTTGCGGAGAACCCGATACCGATTCTGACGGCGACGGCACGCCGGACTGCGAAGACGGTTGCCCCGACGATCCGAATAAAACCGAACCCGGCGTCTGCGGTTGCGGTGAACCCGATACCGATTCCGACGGCGATGGCACACCGGACTGCGAAGACGGCTGCCCTGATGATCCTGATAAGACCGAGCCGGGAATCTGCGGCTGTGGTGAATCCGATGCGGATTCAGATGGTGATGGCGTCCCCGATTGCGAAGATGGCTGCCCGGAAGATCCGGACAAGACCGAGCCCGGCATCTGCGGCTGCGGCGAGCCCGATACCGATTCGGATGGCGACGGCGTCCCCGATTGTGAGGACGGCTGCCCGGAAGATCCGGACAAGACCGAGCCGGGTATCTGCGGTTGCGGCGAACCCGACACAGATAGCGATGGCGATGGCACGCCGGACTGCGAAGACGGCTGCCCCGATGATCCCGACAAGATTGAGCCGGGCGTATGCGGTTGTGGCGAGCCCGACACCGATTCCGATGGTGACGGAACGCCGGACTGCGAAGACGGCTGCCCTGATGATCCCAACAAGACCGAACCCGGTATCTGTGGTTGCGGTGAATCCGACGCGGATTCTGACGGCGACGGTGTCCCCGATTGCGAGGATGGTTGTCCCGATGATCCGAACAAGACAGCCCCTGGCGCATGTGGTTGCGGTGTGAGCGACGACGACAGCGACAGCGACGGCGTTCCGGATTGCGAAGACGGCTGTCCCGACGATCCGAAGAAGACTGAACCGGGAATCTGCGGTTGCGGCGAATCCGACGCGGATTCCGACGGTGACGGCATCCCTGATTGCGAAGATGGCTGTCCCGATGATCCGGACAAGACGGAGCCGGGCGCGTGTGGTTGCGGAGTGCCCGATACAGACTCCGATGGCGACGGCACCCCGGATTGCATCGACGGTTGTCCCGAAGATCCCGACAAGACCGAGCCGGGCGTCTGCGGTTGCGGTGAACCCGACACCGATTCCGATGGCGACGGTACCCCGGATTGCGAGGATGGTTGTCCCGATGATCCGAAAAAGACCGAACCGGGCGTTTGCGGCTGCGGCGAATCCGACGCGGACTCCGACGGTGATGGCGTCCCCGATTGCGAGGACGGTTGTCCCGATGATCCGAACAAGACAACCCCTGGCGCATGTGGTTGCGGTGTGAGTGACGACGACAGTGACAGCGACGGTGTTCCGGATTGCGAGGACGGCTGTCCCGAAGATCCGGAGAAGGCGGAGCCCGGCGAGTGTGGTTGCGGCGTACCCGATACGGATTCCGATGGCGACGGCACCCCGGATTGCAACGACGGTTGTCCCGAGGATCCCGACAAGACCGAGCCCGGCGTTTGCGGTTGCGACGAGCCCGACACCGATTCCGATGGTGACGGCACGCCGGACTGCATCGACGGTTGTCCCGAAGATCCCGACAAGACCGAACCGGGAATCTGCGGTTGCGGTGTGAGCGATGTCGACAGTGACGGCGACGGTACGCCCGACTGCCTCGACGAGTGTCCGAAGGATCCGAACAAGACGGAGCCGGGCGCGTGCGGATGCGACGTTCCCGATACGGATTCTGACGGCGACGGTGTTCCGGACTGCCTCGACGGCTGCCCGAAGGACCCGAACAAGACCGAACCGGGCATCTGCGGCTGCGGCGAGGATGACAGTCTGGACAGTGACAAAGACGGCGTGCCGGATTGCATCGACGTCTGTCCGTTCAACGACTTCGGCATACCGGTTCGTGAGAACGGCCGACCGCGCTGGGATATCAACGAAGACTGCGAAGTCAATCAGTTGGATCTTCAGGAGTATTACGCGGACAATCCTACGACGATCACTCCGCCCTGCGGTATGGGATCGGCGTTTGGCGCGGCCCTGACGTTGGTCGGTTTCGCCGCGGCGAGAGCACGCTCGCGCCGCCGGCGATGATGTGGTCGTCAGCGAGATCGGAAGCGAGCTTGCTGACGATCCAGTGATCGATCGGTTGGATATCCACTCCACCGGCGCGCATAGCGCGCCGGCGGTGGGAGGGGAGTTGCTCTATGTTTAAGTGCAAAAGCGGGTCGAGTTCCCGGTCGGGCTCATTCGCGCATCGTATCGTACTCGTTCTCGTCGTCGGGGCGGCGCTCATGGGCTTCGGCCCTGCTGCGGCTCATGCCGACGTGGATATCCAACTCGCCCCTCCGCTGATTGTCACGCCGCTCGAGACCGGCGGCGCGCCGATCATCCTGGTCGATCTACGGCTTCAGGCCGACGGCGACGTCTCGGAGTGTTTCTCCTCCGTCGAGGCGATCATCCATTATGACCCCGCCGTGCTCCGGCTGCTCGGTCGAACCAATGCGAACTCCGATTACTCATGGTTCTTCGACGGTTTCCTCGCAGACCCCGACGGCCTGAATACGGACATCACCGACGGCGAGGCGATCTACTTCGGATTCACTTCCGGAGCAGGAACCTTCGCGGACCCTCCGCCCGGCAACATCGCCACCACCCTGCGCTTCGAAGTGCTCGCACCCTCCAGCGGAACGACGATTAGTTTGGCACCGACGGCGGGCGCATCTTCTGAAACGCGCGTACTCGACTGTAACTTCGGAGAGAGCACCGGCGACATCTCCGCGACGACCCTTGTGCGGATCATCAGTTGCCCCAACGTCGGACCGGACACGGACAGCGACGGCTTCCGTGACGATTGTGACAACTGCCCGTCCGTCGCCAATCCCTTCCAGGAAGATTCCGACAGCGATGGTGTCGGCGACGCCTGCGATAATTGTCCGAACGTGGCAAATCCCGATCAGGAAGACGCGGACTCGGACGGCGTGGGCGATGCCTGCGACAACTGCCCGAGCGTTGCGAACCCGAATCAGGAGGACGCCGACACGGATGGTATCGGTGACGCCTGTGACAACTGCCCGAATATACCCAATCCCGGTCAGGAGGACGTCGATACGGATGGCGTGGGCGATGCGTGTGACAACTGCCCAGACGTGGCAAACCCGGATCAGGAAGATGCGGATACGGACGGCGTGGGTGACGCCTGCGACAACTGCCCGAGCGTTGCGAACCCGAATCAGGAGGACGCCGACACGGATGGTATCGGTGACGCCTGTGACAACTGCCCGAATATACCCAATCCCGGTCAGGAGGACGTCGATACGGATGGCGTGGGCGATGCGTGTGACAACTGTCCGGACATGGCCAACCCAGGTCAGGAAGATGCGGATACGGACGGCGTGGGTGACGCCTGCGATAATTGTCCGAACGATGCTAATCCCGGACAGGAAGATACCGACAGCGACGGCCTGGGTGATGCCTGCGACGATTGCCCGTTCGATCCTGACAATGACATCGACGAAGACGGCGTTTGCGGCGACGTGGACAACTGCCCGAACGTTGCCAACCCCGGCCAGGAAGATTCCGACAGCGACGGCCTGGGTGATGCCTGCGATAATTGTCCGTTCGATTCGAATCCGCTTCAGGAGGATTCAGACAAAGACGGTGTCGGTGATGCGTGCGACAACTGTCCGGACGACTTCAACCCCGATCAGGAAGACGCTGACAGCGATGGCGTGGGAGATGTCTGCGACAACTGTCCGGAGGTTGCCAATCCCGATCAGGAGGATATCGACGGCGACGGTGTGGGCGATGCCTGCGACAATTGTCCTGACATTACGAATCCGGATCAGAAGGATACGGACAGCGACGGCGTCGGCGACGAGTGCGACCCCTGCCCGAACCGACGCCCCGGCGATGTCAACGGTGATAAGTTCACGGACATAGACGACATCGAGCTATTTGTCGTCGTCGCGTTGAATCCCGAACTCTTCGTCGGCACCGACGAATTCTGTGCGGCCGATGTCAATGAAGACATGCTGGTCGATGGGCGGGATGTTCAGCCGTTCCTGAATCTGTTGCTCGGTCCCTGAGGTCTCTCGCGCGACAGATCGAGTCTATGCCATTTTGGGCGGGTGAGTCACTCGTTCGATATCAGGGCAGTGGAATCTCTCGCAGCAACAGGGATCGTCCGCTCGAATGGGTCGTCTGGCAAACGCGTCGCCAGGGGCCTCAGTGCTCGCTTTCTTCGGCGTCGAGCGCCTCCTGATGCCGGTCGATCATCTCTTGATCGTTCGTACAGGAGATGGTTCCCGCAATCAGCGCGGTCAGCATCACCACGGCGAGCAGCCCGCCTCGCCACAGGCCCCCTGTGCTGGCATACCGACGGAACCATCGATCGATGCGAAGAAGGTTACGCATGAATACACCCGCCAATCCGAGCGATGCTCATCTTGCCATGACGTGAGTCCGTGGGCCGGACGACGAGCAAGCTCGCGGGATCGGTCGCTCGATCAAGTCATCACCCACGCGTGGCGTGTCGTCACCCGCGATGGGTGACGACACGGACGTTCAAATAGAATCATTCCCCGTGAAGATTACTCGACGATCATCGTGCCCGGGGAGGTGTCGCGCGGGGCGGACTCCCGCTGCTCCTGGGTTTCCGTCGTCGTCTTGTACTCATTTTCCGAACAGGCGGTCATCGGTGCGGCGATGCAAATCACGAAGGCCAGCACAAGCAGTTTGCGAAACATAAGTTCATATCCTTTGTAGCTTAGGGTTCGTTCGTGGGCTTACCGCATTTTCTGAACTCGAATGTACGTGTGGACGACTTCCCAGATCTTCATGCCGGGCATTTCGACGACGACGGTAGCCGTGCCTTCGTTGTCGTATCGCGTGGATTTGACGTAGGCGCCCTGCATGTACGCATTGAGCTGCGTATCGATCTGGTCGTGTTCGGTGACGAAGTCGCGGACGGTGGTCGTTGAATCAATATGGAAACCCATCACCCGCTCGCCGAGGCGGCGCTTGGCGTCAAGCTCGGCGGCCCGGGCGGCCATCAGGCGACCCTGCGGCGTGCCGGCCTTGTCGGCCGGCGGCACACCATTGCCTTCCGCGCTGACCGGCGTTGCCGCCCAGTCGGGTATCGGCGTCGCCATGCTGGAAGCGACCGCCTGAATGGCCTGCGGACGCGGAACGCCCATGCCCACGGCGTCGAACGTCTGGCTCTTGATGTGTTGGGTGACGTGTTCGATGTCCTTGCCGGTGACGCGATCGCCTTTGTAGTGGCGCTCATGGAGAGTCTTGATCGTCGTGATGACCGACTCAACGGGCACTTCGACCGTGACCTCGACGATCAACTCGTCATCATGGAAGTACGCTTTGCCGACCTGGCGGGCGCCGACCAGTGTTCCCTGGGCGTCCGCGTCGATCACGTCGGACTCCGCGACGAAGTCACGCACGCGCGTCTCGCTGGTCACCCGCAGGCCCTTGATTCGTTCAAGGAGCTTGCGCTTGGCGTCGAGCTCGGCGGCGCGCTGGGCCATCAGACGTTCCTGAACGGGAATGGACTTCCAGATCGCCGGAATGACCGGCTCGGGAGCACTGTAGCCGGCGGGCAGGGGAAGATCGCCGCCGGGAACATCCGGCGGAAGCTCGGGCCTCGGCGCGCCCATGCCGACGACGGTGATGATGTCCTTCTGGATGTATCGCTTGATGCTCTCGAAGTCCTCGGCCTTGAGGGTCTTTCCCTTGTAATGGCGAGAGTGTATCTGCCGGAGTTCCTCGATGACCTTCGCCACCGTGACTTCGGCCTCGATGCTGCACATGCCGTCGGAGTCCCACTTCGGCTTGCCGAAGCGAACGCCGCGAACGAAGCCATCGAATTCCGTGCGAATCTGATCCGACTCCGCCACGAAGTCGCGCACGTGTGTTTCCGAAGTGATCTGCAGGCCCTGCACCGTCTCGCCGAGCTTGCGATAGGCGTCGGCCTCGGCCGCCCGCTTGGCAAGAAGCTTGTTCTGCGCATCACGCTGCGCGTCCTGGGCGACGGCCAGTGCCGGTATCGCCAGCCCGATCGCCACGATGACCAGCAGAGATTTTCCGATTCGATTCATGATTCTTGCCTCCGGGGTTGAAAAAAATTTGTCGCCTCAGGACGCTGTTCACTTCGATACGAGCATCAGCCGGTGCGCGAAACGCGCTGCACGGCGCCATTGTAATCCGGATTGTCCGCTTTGAGTGATTGGGCCAGTCGGTAGTACTTTCTCGCCTCATCGTAGCGTTTCAGTTTCTCACACGCCACGCCCGCACCGAAGAGGGACTTGTGATCGTTCTGATCGGCCGCGATGGCCTGCTTGAAGCTGTTCAGGGCTGCTTCGTAGTCTTCCAGAACGAGCGCTCTCACGCCCGCGGCGCTGTCCTCGTTGCTGGAGTGCTCGACGCAGACCTCGTCCTCGAACACGACCGGAATGAACTTGCAGAGAAACTCCTTGGCCTGCTGTTCGATGATGGCCCCGATGGCTGCGTCGCGCGGCGTCATATCCGCCTCGGTCTTGCTGGACCCGAAGAAAAAGCCCGACTTGGTCTTTTCGTAGTGCTGCGAGGGCATGGCATTGTGCGACACGATGATGTCGTTCGTTGCCGCATCCTTGAGCTGGAACTGGCAAGTGACCGTGATGTTTCGGGCCTCTTCATCCACTTCGGACGAGTTGACGCCGCCGCCGCCGAAGCCGCCGCGTGACCAGCCGCCGCCGAAGACCGACATCGCGTCAATCGTTCGCTTCTTGCCGACCTGCTTGTCGATCTTGACCGTTACCTTGCTTGTCAAAATGGCGTTGGCCCCCTTGACCTGAGCCGCGCCGAGGGCGTCGCCGCCGTCAGTAATCCCCGCGGAGGCCAGGTCCTTCTCACCCATCGCCAGCTTCAGATGCTCGCGATCGACGAGTCTGAATGGCATGTTGTTCCGCTCCCGCGCCTGCTCGAGATAGTGCTGCATCATGTCGGCGGTCATGCTCGACCACTTCTGCTGGTCGAACTCGCCCGTCGATCCCTCCATGGTTGCATTCATGACAGCGAGCTGCATGTATTGCTCGCTCAGAGCCATCTTGGGCTCGACTTGCTCCTTGAATTCCACTCGGGCAATTTGTGACTTTGAGCCGCCACATCCGGTCACCAGGATCAAGATAAGACTCAAGACCATACCCGTGACAGTTCGCTTCATCGTTCGATACTCCTTGTGAATGACAGTGTGGACAGATTCTTGGTTAGAAGGGCTTCGATTTTCGCCCGACATGATCGTATGCCTCGGTAGGACCCCGGCCATCGAAACGGCCCCCGGTACATGCCGCCAGCGTCCATGCTCAACACAATGCGGGGGCATTTCTCCAGACCGTGTCATAAATCTTGGGCGCAGTTGTGTCAAGCGGGAGCTTGCTAGCCCGCATATTTCATCAGTGCTTGCCGAAGCAAGTTGATGGCGTGATGAGC
>CAYLOE010000002.1:30415-337987 GCA_964385225.1 uncultured Planctomycetaceae bacterium | reverse complement strand
TCCGGCTCATCACGCCATCAACTTGCTTCGGCAAGCACTGATGAAATATGCGGGTGAGCGTCGTGCGAACCACGATCTTGCCGCCCTTGGAGACACCGTCGGCCGGGCCGATGTCATCGGAGTATTCGAGGGCGATGTTTCGGTTGGCGATGAAGTCCTTGAGCCGGTCGGTGTGGCCGTTCGGATTGCCGCCGACGCGGTGCAGCTCCGGCAGCGGCTTACCGTCGGTCTGGCTGACATCGAAGACATAGACGGCCCGGAAGCGTAGGAGCTTTTCGGCATCCTGCTCATCGGCCTGGGCGGAGTCGGCGCCCTCTGCCTTCTTGCGAAGGAGCATCGGGGCGATGATGACGATGCCCTTCTCACCCGCCTTCACGAAGCGTCCAAGTTCCTTCCAGCGATTGAACCCGGCGACGTGCGTCGCATCCGGCCGCTGCATGGCGATCATCATGCAGTTGCCGAAGCTGTAATGATGGAAGCGGGCCATCGTGGCGAGATATGCCTTGAAGGCGTCGCTCCCGCCGCGCTCCACTTCGGCGATGAGTTGGTTGAGGGCTTCGTCGGCGAGTTTCTTGGCTTGCTCTGCTTTCATGGTTTGTCCTCCGTGTTAGGGGTTTGTGTTTCCTCACAAACCGTGGGAAACCAAACCCCGAACCGGACGGACAAGAGCGACGCGGCCGGGCTGCTCCAGGGGCGGGCTGTCGGCAGCGGGCGTGACAGGCCGAAGCCGTAGGCGAAGAGCGAAGCGTGCCTGGCGCGACCGATGCAAGCCCGAACCGGCGGCGATAGCCGGGAGCGGACCGGACGTGGCGCGATCAGAAAGTGAGCAAGCCGGACGAGCCGACGGGAGAGCGTTCAACTACTCGTTGGCCGTGAAGTGGGGCTAGAGGGCACAATCCCGAGGATGGGCCGTCTTCAATCCTTGCTGTCGGGTCCGAGCAGCGCGTCAAGCAACTCCTCGGGCAATCGCAGGGTCGTCGCCTGAAGTTGGCGAAGCGTTTCGGGTAGGTCGATCAGGCCGCGCTGCGATGCAATGATCACGACACCGAGCGTTCCGGTTACCTTGATGCCGTTCGCGGCGGCGGCACGACGGGCGTCCAGATCGTCGGTCACAAGCAGATCGGCGTGAAGCTCATGCACGAGACTGATGGCTTGCGTTTCCCCAGCTCCAAGGCGGGGCAGTTTGGGAGCAATCACGGTTGGGGTGCGAATCTCAAGCCAGCCGGGACGCTTGGCGATCCACTCGCGAACTTGTGCGGGCGCCGCTGCGTGAGACAGTTCGGACGCGACGGCCGGTGGAATGACGACGCTGCCGAACAGGTCGGGCAGAAGGTGAATTCGGTCGATGATGATGAGGTAATGGATGGGGGATGTGTCGGAGACGACAATCATCCCCTGTTTTCCGAAAGGAGCTTGTCCAGCGTTTGCCGGTCTGCTTCCAGGTCTTCGCGCGTGTAGTTGATCGGCACTTGCCGCTCCGCCAGCCAGCGGTCAGCCTCGATGACGCCCATGCCAAGCATCTCCGCGAGCCGACCCACGCTGACGAACCCGCGGCGGTAAGCCTCAATGAGCAGCGACTCCCTGGCGCTCTGCTCCAGTGAGCCGCCCGCTTCCGCCCGAAGTCGGTCGGCGATGTCTTCCGGAATGTCAAACGTGATCTGCATGGCCTTCAACCAATAGGATAGCACACGGCAAGCGCGGGGGCAACGAGCCGACGCCTAACGGGTGTCGCGGCTGACGCATCGATCAAGGCCGGACAACGCTTAGCGGACGCCGGCGGATACCATGGTTGACGGCCTCATTCGCGGTCCATGGCCGGCGATGAACGGATGCCGGCGATGAAGGCATCGGCGATCTTGGCCTCAAATCTCTCCCGCTCCGATTCTCGTCCGCGCGCGTTGGAGGGCAGCTTGAGCGGACCGATCCGCCGGGCCTCTTTTTCGAGGTATTCCATGCAGTGCGCGACGCCCTTCATCAAGGCACGGGCGACGTGGCTGGCGGTGAGCTTGGTTCCCGTGCTTCGTCGGTAGGTCTCGACAAGCTGCGAGAAGGTGGCCTCGGAGGCCGGCGTGAAAACGAACTCGCGCTTGATGTTGGGCGTAGCGCTCGCATGGCTCGGCGCCGGGGCGACTCGCGCCTGAACCGCTGGCTCCAAGCCGGACGCGCGCTCAGTTTCTTGCGGTTCTATCGCAGCGGCCGGCGCCGCGACGGCGCGGGCGGCGGCATCCAAGTCAAAGAGCCTGGCGACTGATGAAGATGGCGGAGGCGTGCGAAGTGGTTTGGCCATGTCCCCTCACCTACTCGTTCGCGGCCATCGCCTGTGGCGGCTGCTCTGATTCATTCGCTTCCATACCGAACGTCGCGAATGGCGGCGCATCAAGCACACCTTGCAGGAACGCGTCACGATGACTGACCCGATGCTCAACCTCGATGGAAAGCCGAAGGTACTGCATGGCAACAGGAATGTTCTCGAACTTCGGGAATTGAAAAAGGGTCTTACCTCGGCCCGAGACATCGGGAAGGATCACGGCCTGCGAGATCGACGTATCGAAGCGCCTGCCCGGCAGCGCTTCGTTGACGACCGCCTCCAGTTGGCCGCGAAGCCGCGTGGCTCGACCATCGACGTTGGTGAACACGACGCCCAATACTTCCAGGCCGGGATTTCGGTGCTTGCGAACGTCGGCGATGTCGTTGAATGCTTCGGTCAAGCCGCCAAGTGAGAGCGGATGCGGAAATGCGGACAGCAAGAACCATTCGGCGGTCGAGTAGGCGGCGACGGTGGTGGTGAAGGCCGCCGACGGGCCGGTGTCGAGGAAGATAAAATCGTACTTCGCCCTCGCCTCTTCGATGGGACGTTCGAGGATCCGCGTGCGGTCCACGTACTTGGAGACAAGGTTGTCGATCTCGCTGAGCTGTGGCCGCGATGGAACCAGGTGGACGTTCTGCGGCATCTTGTCGGCGACGGCGAGACTGTCGATGGTTTCGTCAGTGGTGAGAAGTTCCAGCGTGCCCGCGAAGCTGTTGACCGGCACGCCCAGGTGCTTGGTGGCGCCCGCGGCCGGGTCGAGGTCCATCACCAGGCAATGAAACCCGCGTTGCCCGAGTGCCGCCGCGATGTGGACCGTGTTGGTGGTCTTCCCCACTCCGCCTTTTTGGTTCCCAACGGCGATCACCACGCCTTGCTGATTCAAATTCGTCATGCTGTCTCCACCGCATTCATCTCCCGCCTGCGGGCGTGCCCGCATGGCTGCAAGCCCGCTATCGGGATGGCCCGATCTCCCGCGTGCCCGCATTCCTCCGTTCCATCACGATTCAAGTGTTTGAACAAGATGGGATTTTCCGTGAGAGGTCGTGCCCGCATGCCCGCAAGCCGGTCCGCCCGCCCGCGGGGATGCCTGCTGTCCGGCATGCCCGCATTCCGGCATGCGGGGATTCGGTAGTGCATGCAGAAGATTGTGTCTTGTCAGGTAGTTGCGACCGTGCGAGAGCTGGATTGATCGGCGCGAAAGTGGGGAGAACCCATCGTATGCCGTGCAAAACTGGAAGAGCGCCATGACGTAACGCGACATGCCAGAAACGAAAAAAGCGACCGTTGGGTCGCCTGTTTTCGTGGCTTGAGAATCCCCAGCGAAGCCGAAGATTGCGAAGCCGGTTGAATCTCGCAAACTCAACCTAGCCCGCGTCATCGGCTCCCGTCAAGAGGATTCTTCATCGCTGCACAGGGTTCGTGCGCCCTGATGCGTCTGCCTGTCGGACGGTCGCTCTTCGTGTATCCGAAGGAGTTTTCGATGAACGCTAAACGGGATTCAGACGCGGTCGAAGCGCCGCGTAAACCCGCAGGGGGATTCTGCCTGGTTTCAGGGACATCGCTTTTAAGGGCATGGGCGGCCTATAGGCGCGGCGATCTTCGCCTGGTGGACCTCCGGGTATGGTTTGCGTGCCACGAACTCGTGGCGAGGCGCTGCGTGGCTCAGAAGGGCATCCGGCCAAAGTACCGAATCGAGGAAATCCGGTCGCTGGTCGGTGGGGCAGGGGGCGAACATCTGCGCCATTCGGTCGCTCGGCTCGAAAAATCGGGGCTTGTCAAATGGAGCGACTCGTGCATCACCATGCCAAAGTGCGACGAAGCCGCAGTGGACGACGATCTGCTCCGAATGTGCGAGCAAGTTGCGAATCATCGGCGGTTGGTGCCGGTGCCGCGTCGAATTGTTCGTCTGATCGCGGGCGGCGCGCGTCGCGTCGTGATTGCAACCATCCTGGCCCACCTGCTTCGCTGCCTCTACTACCGAAACGGCCGCTGCGAACCGGAGGGATCGTGCAAGGCGTCCTGGATCGCGGAGGTTTTCGACGTGAGTCTTCGAAACGTCAAGACCGCTCGACAACACCTGATCGCGATCGGCTGGCTTGTGCCGGTCGTTCGCGGACAAACCTATCTCAACCGCTTCGGTCAGCGGGCACGGATTAACCTTGAGTGGTCGAGAAACGACATAAGTCCGCCTGAAGAACGATCACCCCGTTTGCGGCTTTCCGCCACCGGATCAGCACCCCCATATAAAGACAAGAAACTCTCTTCGAGATTTGATCAACACCAGAAACCCGGGCACGGACCGGCTGGTGCTTTCGCAAAGCAGGGCAGGGTACGGATGCCCACGCTCCGACATGTCAAGGCCGAAGACCTCCGAGAGCCGCATCGTCTTCGAGAACTCTTTCAACAGGCCGTGAACGCGGGTTTGGTAAACGGTTCCGAATGTGATCGCCTTCGCTTTTTCGCAGCCGCTGAGCACGCCAAGGCCATCGGCACGCGAAACCCCTGCGGCCTCTTCGCGACACTCGTCCGCCGCAAGCTCTGGCACTATGCGACACTGGATGACGAGGATGCCGCGCGACGGCGATTGCGGTCTGCATCTCAGTCGGCTGCTCGGTATCGAACCGATTCACTCAATCGAGAGCAGCCCACACGCGAATCGATGCGCCCCGTTCCGCATGAAAACAACCGCGCTGCGATCCGTGCTCAGGTACTTGAGTCCCTGTTCGGTGGCGGCTATGGTGTGTCAAAGGCGGCGGCAGTGCGATCGTTCGCATGAATGCTTACATGCACGAAACTGCCCTCAACCTGCCCTCAAAACGCGCCACGAGACGGTAAAAAACCGTGGAGGAACAGGACATCGGCGAGACGCGCGAAGTCGTTGTCGCTCTTGAGGTTGGGCGATAAACTGAGACTCTGGCAGAGGTTGAGAATTCGGGCGAGATCGAATCCCTCCCTCTCCGTTGCGGCGTTGCCGCAATTAGAGCAGGTGAACCGGAGCGCGCAGAGCAGGCGACACGCCTGTTTGCGGAGTTTCTTTGCCTTTGCCGACCGAAGGAGATTGATCGTGGCTGACAGCGCCCCCCTGCCGCCGAGCAAGGTACTCGTGGTGGATGACAATTTGCAGAACCTGGAACTGCTCGAGGCGTACCTTGAGGAGTTGCCGGAGGTCACGACGCTTCGGGCGACGAACGGCATGCAGGCGCTTGAGAAGGTGGCCGTGGACAAGCCGGACCTGATTCTCCTCGACATCATGATGCCGAAGATGAGCGGCTTCGAGGTATGCAAGAAAATCAAGTCGGACCCGGCCACGAAGGATATCCCGGTCATCATGGTCACGGCCCTGAACGAGGTCGGCGACGTGGAACGCGGCGTGGAGGTCGGCACCAACGACTTTCTGACCAAGCCGGTGAACCGGATGGACCTGATCGCCCGCGTGAAGTGTCTGCTTCGCATGCGACATGCCGGCGACGCGTCGCCGGAATCGATGGAATATCCCGGTCAGCCCGGTGGTATCACCGGCTCGTAACCGTGAAATGATCAGCTTCCGACACTTTGGGGATGTGGCAGGCCATGAGTCGAAAGCCGGGCCGGAAACGGGCGGTCGGTGAGGCCTATCGCCTCTCGGATACACTCACGCGCCTCGTCGGCGTTCTGGACAGCGGGCTCACCGTCATTCTTCAACGATTTGATGCCGCACCGGTGGCAGCGGTCCGACTGTACGTTCGCGCGGGCAGCGCGCTGGAGGGGCGATGGGCCGGCAGCGGCATCACGCATTTGCTTGAGCATGTCGTCACCGGTGGCGACACGAAGGCGCGCACGGCGGAAGCCATCATGGCGTTCGGCGATTCGATCGGCGGTCTCAATAACGCCTATACCTCGGTCGATCACATGTGTTATCACGCGACGGTTGAGAGCGGCCGGCTGCGCCCGGCGCTGGACCTGATTGCGGACTGGGTGGTAAGCCCGACCCTTTCTGAGCAGGTCTTCGATCGCGAACTCGGCGTGGTTCGACGGGAATGGGAGAGCGATCGGGACGACGCGAGTACGCAGCTCGAAGAGATGATCAACGACATCGTCTACCGACAACATCCACTGGCCTATCCGGTCATCGGTCGTGCCGACGCATTTGCACGGCTGACCTACGGAGACCTGCTCGAATATCACCGTACGACGCATACGCCGTCGAATTGCGTCCTGGTCGTAGCCGGCAAACTGGACCCGGATGCAGGACTTCGGGAAGCGATCCGCGCGTTTGAAGGATTTGAAGGCCCGACAGCGCCGCCGACAGCACTCTCGGATCCGCCGCCGATTCGGTCGCCGCTCAAGGCCGTGCGGGTCATGGGCGTTGAGTCTGCGTCGCTCGCGATGGCGTGGCCGACCTTGCGCGAAGGATCAACCGACGATGCGCCGCTTGATCTGCTCAGCTCCGTGATGACGGAAGGCGACGGCGGCCGACTGGTGAAGTCGCTTCGGTGGGACCGTGGACTGGTCTTTGACCTTTCCGGCGGGCACGAGAGTTTCTGGCACAGCCCCGGCACCTGGCGGGTGTCGGCGCAGCTCGATTCAAAACGACTCGATGAAGTGGAACGGGCCATTGTGACGGAACTTACCGGAAAGCGCGGCCTGTCGATTTCCGAGGCGGAGCTTGATCGCGCGAAACGACAGAACGTCGTCGGCGTTTTGTCGGCACGGCAAACGGCTGACGGTCTGGCTTCACAGATCGGCATGGACTATCTCGCCTTTGGCACGGCTGACTACAGCGATCAATATCTCGCCGCGATCGAAGCGACCACTCGGGACGATTTGGAGCGCGTGGCGACGAAGTATCTGACGCCCTCGGGATATGCCATGGCGACGGTCCTGCCGCGTCGCCGGGCACGGCATCGCAGCGGCGCGCTGTCGGCAAATGCCGCACCGACGACCGGACGATTCGAACTGAAGAACGGTCTTCGATGTGTTTGGCGGCAGATGGCGGGCAGCGGATTTGCGGCGATGAGCGCATCGTTTCCCGGGGGACTTCGCGCCGAGGATGAATCGACGAACGGGATCTTTAATCTGTTGGCAGAAGTATTGCCACGCGGCACGGCGCAGCACAGCGCCGACGAGATGATCGCCGCCTTCGAGCAAAAAGGGAGTTATTTGCGCAGCGGCAGCGGGCTGGATACGATCGGGCTAGAGTTTGTCGCGTTGCCGCAGGACGCGGAAGCATTGCTGGAATTGACGGCCGAGACGATCCTCTCGCCGGCGCTGGCGACGGAGCAGCTCGATCGCGTTCGGCCTTCAATCCTGGATGCCATCCATCGGATTGACGACGAATGGAGCTCGCAACTCGCGCGGCTTGCTCGAAGGTGTTTCTTCGATCGGAGTCCGTATCGTCTGATGACGATCGGCACGGCGGAGAATATCTCGCGATTCACCTCGGAAGACCTGCGGCGGGTTCATTCGTCGCATTTTAACGGAGGAGGCATCGTATCGATTGCCGGGGATGTTTCACCGGAGAAGGTCGAGGAGGTCGTGTCGAGATGCTTCGGTGGGCTGCCTTCGCTGAGGCAGGATGCCGCCGGCACACCTCACCGGCAAGATGCCGATGCCATACCTGCTGATATCGGCGCCACGTCAAAGTCTGATCGACTCTTCGTCAAACATGCCGTAGAGGATCGACACGTCGCGGCAATGTTCGTCGGCTTTCCCGGGTGCAGCGTTATTGATCGACAAGCTCGCGCCCCGCTCGCCATTCTGGGCACGGCGCTGGCGGGTTACGCGCTTTCCGGCGGTCGATTGTTCGCGGCCCTGCGCGGCGGGGATCGCGACATGGCCTATGAAGTATCCGGCGCGCATTTGTCAGGAATGCTGCCTGGCTACTTCGGCGTCGTTGTCGCATTCGAGCCGGATCGGATCGTTGAGGTTTACGAGGTCGTCCGACGCGAGATCGGCGAACTGGTCTCCGGTTGCCTGGGCGAGGAGGAGCTGGATCGTGCCCGAGCGATGATTCTCACGGCAGAGCTGGAGCAACTCCAGACGCCGCAGGACTACGCCCGTCGGGACGCTTTTGACGAGCTGTCCGGCATGGGAGTCGGCGACGGCGTGGCCTATCTGGAGGAGGTCTGCACGGCAAAGCGAGAGGCGGTTTGCGAGACGGCGCTTCGATTTCTCACGCATGCAACCGTGGTGGTCGTCACGCCGCAGCCCGAGGCGGTGCAGATTGGCGTCGAAGCAACTCCGATCGATTTCTAAACGCTGCATCAAACAGCCGATGTAATTGAAGGGCATCAGGGGTTTGGGTGCTGAATGGACTCGGCGCGCGTGATGGATCGTCCGCTTGCAGATACCGCGAAGAGCGCGGACCGGTCGAATCTGCGCGTCAGCGAGGATCTGCGCGAGCCCACGATGCAGCCGGGGCGGCGCATCGTCAATGCGCTGACGATTGATCTGGAAGATTGGCCGGTTGCGGTCATGGGGTCGGATCACGAGATTTCCGGCCGCGTGGTGGAGAACACGCGCCGCCTGTTGCACCTGCTGAGCTGGCATCATGTTCGGGCGACGTTCTTCGTGCTGACCAAAGTGGCGCTGCGGTTTCCCGAGCTGATTCGCGATGTTCAACGAGCGGGTCATGAAATCGCCTCGCACGGACACGGGCACGAGCTGCTCACCACCATCAGCCCACGGCGTTTCGAGCGTGATGTTCGTTTGAGCATCGACATCCTGACGGATTTGACCGGTCAGCGGCCGACCGGCTATCGGGCGCCGGCGTTTTCCATCGTGGAGTCGACGCGGTGGGCGGGCCCGATCCTGTCGAAGCTTGGATTCAGGTACAGTTCGAGCATCTTTCCCATTCGTCACCCGCGTTATGGAATCGCCCGAGCGCCGGCGACGATCCACCGTTGGGCAAATTGCGACCTGGTTGAATGCCCGCCGGCGACGATTCGAATGCTCGGGCGGAACTGGCCCGTGGGCGGCGGCGGATACTTTCGTCTGTTGCCGGGGGCGGTGGCGCGATCGGCGATTCGTTGGATCAATCGCCAGAGTCGACCGGCGGTGGTTTATCTGCACCCCTATGAACTGGACGTCGGCGGCATAAGTCAACACAAGGAAGAGGGACTGCGCGTTCCGCTCGGTCGACACATGACGCAAGCCATGTTCCGCAATCGAATGGAACATCGCCTGCACCGGCTGCTGGAATCGGTTTCGTTTACCACGCTGGCGGACGTATTGGACGGACAGAACCCGCAGGGCGGTTCGGTGGAATAACCCCGAACCGGCTCCACTTACAGCATGTCTTCGCCGCTCTTGATGTGGGCGCGGAAGTCGGCGATCAGTTGCTTATTAATCGGGCCCGGCTTTCCATCGCCAACGGGACGATTGTCAATCTCGATGATCGGACAGACCTCGGCGCCGGTGCCGGTGATGAACATTTCGTCGGCATAGTAGAGGTCGGTTCGCGTGAGCGTGGTTTCCTCCGTAGGAATTCCGCGCTTCTGGGCCATCTTGAGAACGAGGCGGCGCGTGACGCCGTTAAGCAGGCCGCAATGCGGGGCCGGCGTGCGAAGTCGTCCGTCCTGAACGACGAAGAGGTTGTCGCCTGTGCATTCACCGACATAGCCCTCGTGGTTGAACATGACGGCTTCGAGGCAGCCGGCGTCGATGGCCTCGATCTTGGCGAGGATATTGTTGAGATAGTTCAAACTCTTTAGCTGCGGTGAGAGCGCATTCGGGTGGTTGCGAATGGACGATGCAGTGACGACCTTCATGCCGTTTTCGTACATTTCCGGGCCGTACATCTGAATCTTGTCACAGATGATGAAGACGTTCGGCGCGATGCATCGGAAGGGGTGGATGCCCAGGGTGCCGGGACCGCGTGCGGCAACGAGGCGGATGTAACCGTCCACCGTGTTGTTGGCGCGGATGGTGTCATTCATCGCGTCGACGATCTGGTCCATCGACCATGGAATTTCGAGACGAATAGCCCGAAGGCCGCGGGCGAAGCGATCCATGTGCGCTCGGCATTCGAAGATTCGACCGTTGTAGACGCGGATACCTTCGAAGATGCCGTCGCCGTAGAGCAAGCCGTGGGAAAAGACACTTACGTGGGCATCGGCCGTGGGGACGAGCTTGCCATCCATCCAGATCTTCAGGTTTGGGTTGGGGGCGAATTCCTGGGCCATGGATTTATCCTCGAGAGCGGCGTTCTGGGGAGTAATGTCTCGGGTGATGCTCCGCACTTTCTCCGGGGTTCTGGCGAATGTCGTCATGGCAGTGCCCTCCGTCGTGTGGTTTGGAGTTTCCGAAGAACGCTCACGAGGACGATGCCCCGCGTCGCCACACTATAGGTCAGGCCGGCCGCTGAAACAACTCCACTTATTTTACACGACCATCGACCAACTGCACAACGGCGTGAGTCTCCGCTGCCAGGTCGCGGTCGTGCGTCACGATGACAATGGTCTGACCGGCCTCATTGAGTGTCTTGAGCAGGTCGAAGATTCCCCGGCCGGTTCGGGTATCGAGGTTGCCGGTGGGTTCATCCGCGAAGAGGACCCGCGGCTCGTTCATCAGCGCGCGGGCAATGGCAACGCGCTGACGCTCACCGCCGGACAGTTCGCTCGGACGATGGTTCAGGCGATCGCCGAGACCGACGCGGTCGAGCAGCATTCGCGCGCGATTTTCGATCCGAACGCGCTGCTCGAGCCAGCCGGCGATGGAGTGGCCGACCATTGCGGGAAGCAGCACATTTTCCAGCACGTTGAATTCCGGTAACAGGTGGTAGAACTGAAAGACGAATCCGAAGGCGGAGTTGAGCAGCTCATTGCGACGAGGTTCGAGTGTGGCGGTCGTGGATGCAGAGGGGCCTTTCGGACCTGTGCGACCGGTCGCCGGGGCATCCTCGCGTTGCCCTTTGCGAGCGAAGGGTTCGTCGGCTTCGGTGTCGCGGCCGCGAGGAAGCTTGCGGATGCCCTCGGGCTCGAAGATCGCTTCGTTTTCGAAATAGACCTGCCCGCGCTGGGGGACGTCAAGACCTGAGAGGACGTGCAGAAGCGTGCTCTTGCCGCTGCCGCTGTTGCCGATGATCGAGACGAACTGCCCGCGGGGTATGGAGAGGTCGATGCCGCGCAGGACATGCAGCTCGGTTCGGCCGAGGGAGTAGCTCTTGTGGATGTGTTCGCAACGGAGAATCGTCATTCGAGTTTCTCGCAATCCGCAATGCAGCACCACGAATTTGAAATTTCACCCATCAGATTTCAAATCCAGAACGTACTTCCATCACTCGTACCTCAGCGTTTCCACGGGCCAGGTGCGGCCGGCGCGGAGGGCGGGGAAGGCGGCGCCGACGATGGACGCGAGGACCGACAGGGCACTGATCCAGATTACCTCGGACCACTTCCAGACGTCAGGTATTCTGTCGAAGGAGTAGGTTTCCGGACTCCAGACGCGCCACTCGGGGTTCAGCTTCGCCAGCCAGTCCTGGATATCGTTGATGTGCTCGACAAAGGTCGTGCCGAGCAGCGCGCCGAGGATGCAGCCGACGAGGCCGATGGCGCCGCCGTATGCGAGGAAGACGGCGGCCACACCTTCGGCGCTTCCGCCGACGCTTTTGATGATGCCGATGTCGCGGGTCTTCTCCTGCACAATCATGTAGAAGATGCACAGAATCAGAAAGATGGCGACGATGCTGATGACGCCGAACATGATGAGAACGAGGAACTTCTCCTTCTCAATGGCGGAGATGAAACCGGCCTGCATCTCCTCCCACGTGTTAATGTCCACCTGGCGCAGCATGTCGAATTCGTATGCGTCGCCCGGCGCCTCCGACAAAAGTGCTTCCCACACGTCCCAGATGAGCTGCTTGGTTTGAGCGAGAATGCGGCGGTCTTCACCGAGATCGGCCCGCACCTTGATTTGAATCTGATTGCAGCGCGCGCCGGTCATTCCGCTGCCGTCGGCGAGCTCCATTGCCTCCATGGACAACAGCCGTTGAAGCACGTCGAAGTCGACATAGACATTCTGGGAGTCGATCTCGTGGATGCCGGTGCGGGAGTCGTCGATGTATCGAAACGACGGCTTCAGCATCTCCGGGCTCACATCGCCGCCGCGGGTCATCGGCAGAACGGTCAGATAGCAGTGTTCGCCGCGCGGGTACATTTCGCTTCGACGAAACTCGCCGGAGGGCAATCGGCGAAACAGGATGCTTCGGCCGACAATGACGCCGGGATACTCCTTACCGATGTAACCGGCTTCCTCTTCCGGACCTTTGAAAATGCCCGGTCCGGGAAACAGATCGCCGCGGTCGCGACCGAAGGCCTTTTTCTCCTCCTCGCGCTGTGCAGGCGGGAGACTTTCGAGGTATTGCTGGTAGTTGCGTTCCATCTCCGGCGGCAGGACGGCCACGCCGCGCGCATCGAAGCCGTACACGGGCTGTTGCCGCGGGCCGAGCTCGGTTCCGCCGTAACGACGTTGATAGAACAGGTCATCGCCGAATTTGTTGACCTTCAGATACTCGTCGAGACGTACGCCCCAGATTCGCACGGCTGTCGTCTTGCGTGTCGAAGGGAACTGAAGAATGCCGTAGGAGTGAACCAGCGGTGTCGCCTGCTCAACGATCGGCCGCCCCTGCTTGTCCTTGAGCGCGCTGATTCGATCGATGAATTCCTGGTAGAACGGAAAGCCCTGGGCGCTGCCGTCCATGACAAGGTCGCCGAGGAGTCCGTGAGCACGTTGTCGGATGCTGTCGACGAAGCCACCCATGACGCTGATGACGATGATCATCATGGCGACACAGAGCGTCACCGCGCCGACGGAGAAAAAGGCGATGCGCTTTCGCTGGAGAAGCCGCGAGGCGAGGAAGGCGACGTAATACTTCGGCCAGCCCAGGAGCGGGGCCGCGCGCCACGCGAAGAACCAACCGAAAGCGAGCAGGGCAACAAGGATAAGCCAGAGGCCGGCGTTGAAAAGATACCACTCGGGGCGGACCCAGTTTTCATAATTCAAGCCGAGCCAATGGGCGGGGCTGGCCGCTGCAAAGCTCCGCGACATCTCGTCCGGTTCAAACCAGAAGCCATAGTAGAGCGTCAGCGGCTGCCAGGTGATCAGGTAAAAGACCGCCCACGCGGCGATCCCGAGGCGAACGATCAGCCCGAGCACGCGCGCGGGGAGATTCGTCAGCACACGGAACAGTCCCGGCCAGCGGATCAGCAGCATCCAGACGAAGAGGAGCGGACCGAGCAACAAAGCGCTGTGATCGAGGCCATCCTCGGAGAATTGTGCCGGCTGGAAGTACCACGGCATGTTGGTTAATTGTCGCCGCAGGGGATCATTTCTCATCCAGCGGAGGAGATTCGTGTCATCCTGCAGAAAGTTCAGGACGTAATCCCATTGAGGATGGACCTTTTCCTTGTGCAGGGTCAGATCGGTCATGAGGGCTTGTCGACGCGCTTGCGCCTCCGGCGGCAGGTCGCTGAGCGATCGCGCGCGGAGAATCCCGTCGACGTACAATTCGCGTCCATCGATGGGTTTGCCAATCCATCCGGCGCCGACCGCGGCGTTCATGCACGTCACGGTTGTCCAGAGGGCGACGAGAAACCACGCGCCGCCGACGAGGCGTGACGACCAGCGACCGGTCACACCGGCTTGCCATCGTCCGAGCCAGGCGAGCCATCCGAGCACCAGCCGCAGGAGCCAGAGGCACATGTGGATGGCGGTGACGAGCGGAGAAACAAGCAGCACCGGAACAGCGAGTATCGCCATTTGTGCGCGCGTGAGGGCAATGGGCCTGCGCAGAATCGGCGAGAGCGAGGCCTCGATGACAATGTAGAACGCACCGCCCAGGAGATTCGAGAAGGCCAGAAAGAGGGCGTATGCCGGCAGCGTGATCGGGGCAAAGAGGGTAAACAGGATCGCGGCCGTTCGGGATCGCACGCCTATTCCTTGCCTGTAATGGACACTTCAACGGCGGAATCTTTGCCGAGGGGCCTCTGCAAGGGGAACAGGATGACGTCACGGATGCTGGGCGAATTCGTCAGCAGCATGACGAGTCGGTCGATGCCCACGCCGAGCCCTCCGGCCGGAGGCATGCCGTATTCAAGGGCCTTGATGAAGTCTTCATCCATGACGCGCATCGTTTCGTCGCCCTCACCGGCGAGTTGGGAGGTGAAAGTCTCGCGTTGAATCGCCGGGTCGTTCAGTTCGGTGTAAGCATTGCCCAGTTCCATGCTGGCCACATACGCCTCGAAGCGCAAGGCGACTTCGGGATCGTCCTTCTTGCGGCGCGTCAGCGGACAGAGTACTGCCGGATATTCAACGACAAACGTCGGCTGGATCAGCTTGTCCTCAACGGTTGCCTCGAAGATTCTGTTGGCCAGCAACACGGGGTCCAGTTCCTCCGCTCGGGCGTCTGTCCCCTGCGGCTGGACCTTGAACATGCCGAGGGCTTCGGCCTTCTTCCGGACGGCGGCGGGGTCTCGCCAGTCGATGCCGGCGTGTTCGCGCAGCAGATCGGAGTACGTCTTGCGCGACCAGGGCGGCGTGAAGTCCAGATCGTAATCCTTGAAGCGCCGCTTGAAGCCGCCACCGACGGCTTCGATGGAGTTTACGCAGATTCCCTCGACGTGGTTCATCATGTCGGAGAGATCGCCATAGGCCTGATAACACTCCATCATGGTGAACTCGGGGTTGTGCTGCGTGCTGATGCCTTCGTTGCGGAAGTTTCGGTTGATCTCGAACACCCGCTCCATCCCACCGACGAGCAGCCGCTTGAGGTGCAACTCCGGACTGATGCGCAGGAACAGGTCCATGTCCAGTGTGTTGTGATGGGTGACGAAGGGCCGAGCCGCGGCGCCGCCGTAAACCGCCTGCAACATGGGCGTCTCGACTTCCTGAAAGCTCTGCCCGGTCAGATAGCGGCGGACGGCGTCGAGGATCCGGCTTCGACAGCGGAAGGTTTGCATCACCTCGGGGTTGGCAAAAAGATCGACGTAACGCTCGCGATAGCGCAGGTCGACGTCGGTCAGACCGTGCCACTTCTCCGGCGGCGTTCGCAGGGCCTTGCAGAGCGGGGTCAGCTTCTCCGCCCAGACGGTGACTTCGTTCGTCTTTGTGCGGCCCAGCAGGCCATCGGCGCCGATGAGGTCGCCGAGGTCGATCAGTTCGAGCACCTGCCAGCCGGCATCGCCGACTTTCGATTTGGAGACGCCGATCTGCAGATCGCCGGTCCAGTCGCGGATCGTCAGGAAGGCCAGCTTGCCCATGACGCGGCGAAGCATGACGCGACCGGCAGCGCGAACCCCGGCGGAGTCGTCAGTCTGACCGGCGTCGATGCTGAGTCGTTCGGCGAAGGCGCGGATGTCGGCATTCGCCCGGACATCGGGAAAACGCTGGCCATAGGGGTCCTGGCCGAGTGCGGCGAGTTGCTGGAGCTTCTTGAGGCGTTCTTCGTAGTACTGGTCTGTCATTGCGTTACACGTTCTCAGGCCGTGGGTGGAACATCGGGCGGCAACCCCGTTTCGATTGACTGGGATGCTAATTGTTCGGGCGCTTCGCGGCAACCGTGTGGCCGCGAGAAGTGACGGCCGATCCGCCGATACAAGGGTGACAGACCCGTCGATGCCGACTACACTGGCTAATAATGAGGTTGGGCTGAGAACCTTCGTCACCAATTGATAAGGAATGGGCCATGAACGACCCGATGCAGCGAAACGAATATCGCATGACCGAGGCGAGCAAGTTTGACGCGAAAACCGGCGAGTACGGCGTGCCGGTCACGGCTGTGCTGGACCGTGGGGCCTTCGTCGTCAAGACGTACATGCACCTGTTCGGGGCGATTCTGCTCTTCGTGGCCATCGAGGTCGCACTGTTTCAGGGTGGTTATGCCGAGCGGATCGCCACGGCCATGCTGGGCACAAGCTGGCTGGTCGTCCTCGGTGGGTTCGTGCTGGTAAGCTGGCTGGCGTCGCGCGTGGCGAATATGTCCGCCTCGCTGCCTGCGCAGTATCTGGCATTGGCCGGTTTCGTCGTCGCCGAGGCGCTGATCTTCGTGCCGCTGCTGTATCTTGCCGAGCAGTACGCGCCGGGGGCGATTCAGAGCGCCGCACTCTGCACGATCATCGGCTTCATGGGGCTTACGCTGGTCGCATGGGGCACGCGGAAGGATTTCTCCTTCCTGCGCGGCATTCTGATGTGGGCCGGTATTTGCGCCATCGTGGCCATTGTCGCCAGCGTGCTCTTTGGCTTTACCCTGGGGACGCTTTTTTCCGTGGCGATGATCGTCCTCGCCGGCGCGGCGATTCTGTACGACACGTCGAACGTGATTCATCACTACCCCGAAGACCGCCACGTCGGCGCGGCGCTGCAACTGTTTGCGTCGGTGGCGCTGATGTTCTGGTACGTCCTGCGGATTTTCCTTGCGGCCCGGCGGTGAGAAGCGGCGCGGCGGTAACGGGCAACGTTGTGACGTGAACATCGTGTGATGATCAATCGCGGTTCATGCGTTTCGCAATAAACCACAGGCATGTGCCTGTGGCTTTGGTACGGGGTCGTCTCAATGGCGATTTACCCAGGGTACGCGAGCATCGCCGTCCGAGCTTTCCTGCAAGGGTTGCGGCGATTCGAAAACATCTACATACCCATCATGCTCCAAAAAATTGGCTCCGCTATAATGCGGATCCCGTATTGACGTGCTTTCTTGGCCTTACCGGACATACTATCCGGATCGGCAACCACCAAGTAATCGAGCTTCTTCGTCACACTATCGCGAACGATCATTCCGCGCTCGAGAGCGATTCTTTCTGCAAGATCGCGCGAAACCGGGGCTCCGTTGATTAACCGATTCAATTCCCCGGTAAAGCAAATCGACTTTCCAACGAGGTGTGTTTCATTCGACAATTGCGAATCCTCATCGGATTGTCGAACAACTGCAGCTTGAGCAACCTCTTGAAGAATCGTGTTTGCGGATCGGTCAGGCAGCGCTAAGAGTCTCTGGACGTCATTCAGATCTTGCTCTTCGAATTCCGAAAGACACCCGTCTGCATATGCAGCTTGGGCCAAACGTCGAAAATACCCCGCGTGTAGTATTTCTGCGGTCTGGCGGTCAATACCGAGTATAGTTCCTACCTCATTTAGCAAATCGAGTTCTTCATCAGAAATTCGTCGGTCCTCGAGAACTTTATCTAGCACGTCAAGATACTCGTCTGCATTCATCGGCGCATCATTGAATGCAGGAAGCATCCGCAACAGTCGTGTTATTCGCGAGGGCTCGTTTTCAATGGCTGTCCTCGCGTGCTCGCGTATCAACGCGCGGGCGGTCGTGTTCACTTTCGGCCATTGTTGTCCGTTGACCTGTGTCCCCTCGACGCCAAGTTGATCTAGAATGTATCCGTGGCCATGGCAAAGCACCATTATTGCACGACAGAGAAGTTCGGCGGTTGCCTTGGCGTCGGCCTCTGCTGAATGGGCTTGAGTAAGGGGTATCTCAAAATGCTGGCATAGATACGCAAGTCGGAGGCACACGATTGTCGGGTCCAACCGCCTTGCAAGTTTCATCGTGCAAAGCCACGGAATGGGCGGAACATCTAACGCAGCACGATCAAATTCGTATCTCAACATCCGCATGTCAAAGTGCGCGTTGTGCGCCACGAAAACGGCGTCTGCAAGTATGGAGACAACGTCGCCAAGGATTTCGTGAAAGACGGGAGCACGCAATACTTCCGAGGCAGTGATGCCGTGCCGGAAGGTAGGACCGACGTCTCGCTGAGGGTTAACGAGCGTGACGTATCGGTCAAGCATCTTGCCTTTTGAATCAAGCCGCAGAACAGCAATCTCAATAATGCGATCAGCTCTTCCGAAACCGGTCGTTTCTACGTCGACAACGGCAAAATCTGTAGATGGGGTCATCGCCGTGCCTCCTAACACTTCAAGGACCTGTTATTATTTCGAATCATCATATCACGAAGTGCCGGTCAAATCCAAGAACTCTTCCTCCGACACGACCCTCACTCCTAACTCTCGCGCCTTCTCCAGCTTACTCCCCGCATCTTCGCCGCAGATGAGGAAGTCGGTCTTCTTGCTGACGCTGCTTGCCGTCTTGCCGCCGAAGTCTTTGATGAGCCGCTCGATCTCGCTGCGTGAATACTTCTCCAGCGTGCCGGTCACGACGACCGTCTTGCCTGCGAGGGGCTGCGCGCCGCTGATCTCGCGGCGCTCCTGTTTCATGTTCACGCCGGTGTCGCGCAGGGCCTGCCATGCCTTGCGCCCGGCGATACTGGCGAAGAACTCGCGGATGGAACCGGCCACCTCGGGGCCTACGCCTTCGACCTGTTTCAAGTCCTCCTCCGATGCCTCGGCGATTTTTTCCATTTCGCCGAAGTGTTCGGCAAGAATCTCTGCAGTACTTGCGCCTACATGGCGAATGTTTAACGCTGTCAGAACACGCGACAATGGTTGGCTCTTGCTGCGCTCGATGCCTTCGAGCAGCTTGGCAGTCCGTGATTCGCCAAGCGGCACCAGAATCGACTTCTTTACGCCCTTAATCACACGTTCCTGTTCGAACTTCAGCCCGGCGAGCTTCTCGCGCCAGTGGTGCTTCTTTGCGCTTGCCTCATCGACGAATTGATACAAATCCGCAAACGAGTGGACCCAGCCCTGATCGACGAGTTGCTCGATCATTGCCTCGCCGACGCCTTCGATGTCCATCTGATCCCGACCGCAGAAATACTTCAGTCGCTCCTTGATCTGTGCGTCGCACGAGGGATTGATACAACGGATATAGACGCCGCCCTCGTCTTTCTCCACCGCGCCGCCGCAGACCGGGCACTTCGTCGGCGGCCTGATCGGCTTCGCATCGCGCGGGCGCTTCTCCACCACCACGCGCACCACCTGCGGGATGATCTCGCCGGCTTTTTCCACGATGACCGTGTCGCCGATGCGCACGTCGAGCCGCGCGACCTGGTCGAAGTTGTGCAGCGAAGCGTGCCGCACCGTCGTGCCGGAGAGCTGCACCGGCTCCATGACGGCCCGCGGCGTGATCGTGCCGAGCTTGCCGACCTGAAAATCGACGGCCAGCAGCTTGCTTTCGCCCTGTTCGGCGGCGTACTTGTAGGCGATGCACCAGCGCGGGTAGCGGCTCGTGGCCCCGAGTACGTCGCGCTGGTCGAAACGGTCGATCTTGATGACCAGCCCGTCGGTCTCATATTCAAGATCGTGCCGCTTGTGCTCCCATTCATGCACAAAACGCACGACCGTGTCGATGTCCTTGCACTGCTTCATGTACCGGCTGACGGGGATGCCCCATTCGCGCAGACGATCAAACAATTCGCTCGCACGTGCGAACTTCGCCCCGACGATCTCGCCGAAACCGTGGGCCATGAAGGACAGGCCGCGGTCGGCGATTGATCCGGAATCCAGCGATTTGAGCGTGCCCGTGGTGGCGTTGCGTGGATTGGCGAACGGCTCCTCGCCGTCTTTGACGCGCTTCTCATTGTGCGCGTCAAACGCCTTTCGCGGCCAGTAGACTTCGCCGCGAATCTCAATGACTTCCGGCCAGCCGCGCCCGCGCAGCTTGAGGGGAATTGCCCGAATGGTGCGGATGTTGGCGGTGATGTCGTCGCCGGTGCGTCCGTCGCCCCGCGTCGCGCCGAGAACGAGCGCACCGCGTTCATATCGCAGCGTGGCCGAGACGCCGTCGATTTTGGGATCGACGAGGTACTCGGACTTCGCCCCCTCCAGGCCGCGTGAGACGCGACCATCAAACTCGCGCAGGTCGCCCTCGTTGTAGGTGTTGTCGATGGACATCATCGGCGCGGCGTGGGTGACATGGCGAAAGCCCTCGATGGGCTTTTCGCCCACGCGCTGGGTCGGCGAGTCCGGCGTAACCAGCTCCGGGTGCGCCGCCTCCAGCTCCTTGAGCCGGGCAAAGAGTCGGTCGTACTCGCGGTCGGTAATCTCCGTCCGGCCCTCCACGTAATAGAGGTGGTCGTGGTGGTGGATCTGCTCGCGGAGGTCGGCGATTTCTTTGGCGGCGGGATTCACGGGCTGACTCCACTCGTGCTAACGATCGGCTGCCATCGGCCGAAGTGGTCACAACTCCATTGGGGCAGAGGCGATTTGATGCCCACTTCACCTTGCGGCACGTTCACATCCATGTGGCATCAGTATATCGAACGCGAGTCAAAACTCGCTCTCCGGACGCGGCGGGGGCACGACTTTATAAACAAGGCCGGAGTATCCATCCGTCGTCTGGGCGCCTTCCCGGATGACGGCGATGCACTCCAGGCCCGCGGGCGGCGCGCCAGGTTGCATCGCCAAGCGGTAGGCCATGGTCCTGGCGATCTCCGGGCGGTAGCGCAATTCAAGGCGCAGGAGGCCGTGGGCGTCGATGGATTCGATCGGCGGGTCGTAGGAGCGCAGCTCGTCGAAGGCGATCCGCTCAAAGTTCATCAGTTGCTCGTGTGCGCGATAGGGGACGATCACATAGCGAACGCCGAGACGGTCCAGCTGCTCGCCCGCCAGGGCTTCATTGCGCTCTGCGTAAAACCGCGCCGCCTCCACGATGCCGTCGATCGTCCGATGATACGGCGCGGCGACGATCGGCAGGCGCGTGCGGTAGAGAAGCATGGAACCCTCGGAATCATCGCAGAGGATAGCTCGACGATCATCCGCGGTGGCCGGCTGACTCTGTTCGTATTCGACGAGGCGTCCGGCGACGATCGCGGTGCGCAAATCGAGCGGGTGCGGACCGGCATTCGAGCGTTCCCACGTGGTGACGACACCGGGGCCTGCCAACGCGACGGAAATGACGGCGCAGATGGCGGTCTGCGCTATAAGCTTGTCGGCACCGGCGCGCGTGAGCAGCCGTCCGACGAATTCCCAGAAGCCGACACCCACGACGATCATGAGACCGAGGCCCGCGTGGTCCAGCCAGCGGCGCTGGCAGATTGCCAGCGCGGTGAAGCCGACGGCGAGGAGGATGAGCGTCAGCTTGGTACCGCAGGGAATCTGCTTGTTCCGCGCGAAGAAAGGCAGGGCGACAACCAGGCCGTAGGGCAGGAAGCCCAGCCAGGCGTGCATCTGTGCCGGCGAGAAGGCATCACCGGTGCGTGTCCAGAGCGGCTGAAGCTCGACAATGTGTTCCGACCAGCGGTAAAACTCCGGTCTTGCGACGGTTTCGAAGACATCGTCATGCTGAAACGCAAGCCAGATGGCCATCATCGCCAGCCCTGCGGCGAGCCAGAGCCAGGAACGAACGGCGCGCAGGCGCACGCCGAGCGCCGCGCCCGTCGGCGCGGAGGCAACGCCGGAAGGCACCATCAGGGCGACCAGCGTCAGTGCCACATGAAAGACACTGATCCGATCGATCGCGGCGGCGGACAGGTTGGGCCAGTTTTCCGCTAAGTAGCCCGCGGCGGCCATGAAGAAGACGCCGCAGTTCCACTCGAAGCGGCGCAGCGTCCAGACGGCGCGAGCCAGCGGCGAGGCGTGGTAGGTGGCAAACGTGGCGCCGACTAATATCGCCAGCCAGACGGCCATCGCCTGCGGCGCGACCCACAAGGCCAGACCCATGCAAAGGCCGCTGCCCAACGCGGCGCCGCGCGAGGGAATTCCGCCGCGGCCGTCGGCTCGCCTCGCGGGCAGCCAGCGCATGACGGCCAGTAGAAAGAGCAATTCGAGCAGGCAGTGATGATCGGGATGGCCGAGGGCGAAGGCCCGATGAAACGGCGGCGAGACCGCGACAAGCAGGCCGACCAGAATCGCCGGAGGCCAGCCGCAGGCACGGGCCAAGCTCTGCATGAGGAGCGCGAGGTACAGCCCCCCTATCGCTACCGGCAGCCATGCGGCGACGCGATCGAGCTGCTCCTGCGGACTGCCTCCCGCCAGCGGCCCAACGATTTTGGTCGCGGCGACGAGCAGGTAATCCATCGGCAGAGTCCAGTGCAGGCGACCGCCGAGGGGCCAGTTGATCTCCGGCATTCGGTCGATGCGCCCTGCGCGGCCTTCGAGGATTTCTCTCGCGCGGTAGAGCCGCATGTAATCATCGGGATCAATGAACAGCACGCCGGAATCGGTGAAGACGGCGGCCGTCCGCCGCGCTTCGAGGCGCACGCCGAGTGCTACGACGAGAATCAGCAGGATGGGCCCGAGGGCACGGCGCATGGCGATTTTCCCGGAATGCTGCGGCGCGACGTCAACGAGGATACCGTCCGCTCCGAATCGGCAACCGGTACGTAGTTTAGCGTTAGGGAAGCACGTGCGCAAAAAAGAAAGCGCCGAGATTCGCTAGGAATACTCGACGCTTTCCGGAGGGGAAAGAAGCCGTGCCTCTTTTCGGCTCCTGATTAAGACACGAGAGCATGGCTCTCGTCAGGGATGAACAGTTGAATCTCCTTGTCGTCTGCGCTTGAAGTCAGTTCGCGTGAACGGGCTCCGGCAGATGTTGCGATCTCTCGTGTTCCTCGGCCGGCGGGGACGCCAGCCGTCGCTACGACTGTCTGGACAATTCGTTCGCCTCGATCCTTAACAATGTGCATAGCCGCAGCTATGGCACTTGGTGCAACCTTCGCCAGTGTCCAGGACGCTGCTGCACTCCGGACACTTGAGCTTATATGAATCTCGCGGGGCGTTTACGACGCCGACGAGTTCACCGAGTCGCGTCGCGGCGGACAGGGTCAGGTCGCCGCCGGTTCTTTCGATGCCGGCCGCATCGTGACCGCCGTTACCGTGAGTGTCACGATCGTGGTTTCCTTTGCCGTTTCCATTTCCGTTTCCGCCGGATTTGGCAACGCGACCGCTCTCCAGCTCGCTTGGATCAACCTCGCCGAGAAGGAGCGACCGCAGGCCGTAGCGTTCCTTGGCACGGACATACTTCTTGAGGCCCTGGGCGAGGCCGTCGCCGAGGGACATGATGCGTCCGTCCTTCGTGGGAATCTGCAAGGAAGAGCCGATGCCGGAAAGCTGCTTGATGACATGGGTCAGCCGCCCGCCGGCGCGGAGCCACAAGCTGATCATGCGGCAGATGGCTTCGAGATCGCTGGTGGCGATGTCGCCGCCTTTGCCGAGCTGGGCGAAGACTTCGTGTTCGCGTTCCTGGTGCGGGTCGACCGTAATCTGAATATGCATGTTGCCGAAGGGCGTCTGCTGGCGAACGCGAATGCCGCTGGTGATCGACGGGAGCTCTCGCGGCTCAAGGGCCGGCTGCTTCCTGACCTCGGTCACGCGTTCGCCGAACAGGTTCGTCTCCGTTGTGATGCGAGCGGATTCGCCTTCCTTCTTCACTTCGATCACCTCGCTGACGGGCTGGGGCGACTTGGCCTTCATATCCTGGTGTTTCTTCTCGGAGTCGGCCAGCGCCATCGGTTGACTGGAGCGGCACCCGTCGCGATAGACGGTGACGCCCTTGCATCGCAGGTCGTAGGCCATCCTGTAGATTTTCTCCACGTCGGCCGGGTCGGCGTCGTGTGAGAAGTTGATGGTCTTGCTGATCGAGGAGTCACAATGTTTCTGGAAAGCGGCCTGCATCCGGATGTGCCACGGCGGGGTGATGTCGTGGGCACAAACGAAAACGCGCTGGACGTCGTCCGGGATGCCTTCAAGGTGAGCGAGGGTGCCTTCCGTGGCGATCTGCTCCATCAGTCCCTCGCTGTAGAAGCCCCTTTGCCGAGCGACCTGTTCAAAGGTCTCGTTGATCTCGATCATCGGGGACTTGCCTTCCTCCTGTCCCTTGAGGACGTTTCGATAGAAGGCAAGACTGAACATCGGTTCCACGCCGCCGGAGCAGTCCGCGATGATGCTGATCGTCCCCGTGGGGGCGACCGTGGTCACGGCGCTGTTCCGCATCGGACGGTGATGCCGAGTGTCCCAAACGCTATTAGCCCAGTTGGGGAAGCTGCCGCGTTCGACTGCGAGCTTCTCGGAATAGTTGTGGGCTTCGTCGTCGACGAACTTCATGAAGCGCTCACCCCAGGCGATGCCGTCCTCGGAGTTGTACGCGACACCAAGCCGGTAGAGCGCGTCGGCAAAGCCCATCACGCCGAGGCCGATCTTGCGATTCGCCTTGCAGATGTCGTCGATCTGCGGGAGCGGGTACCTGTTGGCATCAATGACGTTGTCGAGGAAGCGGACGGACTCGTGCACGGTCTCGCGCAGTGCGTCCCAATCCACCTGCGCTTCGGGCGTGCAGGCGTCTTTGATGAACAAGCCGAGGTTGATGCTGCCGAGATTGCACGCCTCGTACGGCAACAGCGGCTGCTCGCCGCAGGGGTTGGTCGCTTCGATGCGGCCGACGTGCGGCGTCGGGTTGGCGTCGTTGATGCGATCAATGAAGACCACGCCGGGCTCGCCCGTCTGCCAGGCGTGCTTGATGATGATCTCCCAGATGTCCTTGCGGGTGTATACCGGGGTGACGCCGTCGTACTTCTCAACAGGGATCAAGTCCTTGATGCTGTACGACTGAATGACCACATCGCGGGGGATGTAGAACTCGAGGCCGTTTCGAGGATTGCGCGTCAGGTGCGGCGTATCTGCATTCTTAAGGAAGGCCTCCATCCACTCGTCGGTGATCTTCACGGAGATGTTGTAATTCGTGAACTGGCCGAGGTCCTGCTTGGCGTAGAGGAACTTCACGATGTCGGGATGATGGACGTACATCATTCCCATGTTCGCGCCGCGACGGAAAGCCCCCTGCTGAATGGCGTTCGTCGCCTCGGAGAAGGCCCGCCAGAAAGAAATCGGGCCGCTGGTCGTGCCGCCGCTGGACTTGATGTAGTCCCCCGTCGGCCGGAGGGCGTCGAAGGCGAAGCCGGTACCGCCGCCGGCCTTCTGAATGAGGGCCGTGTGCTTGATCGAATCGAAAATTCCGTCGATCGAGTCGGGCACGGGAAGGACGAAGCAGGCGCTGAGCATGCCCATCGACCGACCGGCGTTCATCAGCGTCGGGCTGTTGGGCATGAACTTGCGGGAGGTCATGAGTCGCTTGAAGCGTGTCTTCCACTCGCTGCGACAGGCCTCGTTTCCGCCGTATGTGACCTCCACCTCGGCAATGGTTCGGGCGACCCGGTCGAAGAGGTCGTCCGGCGTTTCGGTGCAGCGTCCTGATTCGTCCTTCTCCAGGTAGCGTGCGCGGAGGACCCGCGCCGCGTTTTCCGTCAGACCGAACTGGTCGTAACGGGAAGACTGTGCGACCTCCGTGTCGCTTAGCTTCATTCGATCCGTCGAGAGCGTGACCATGATTACCACCGAATTCCCGAATAATGCCGCCAGCTGCTTGCCGATCGGCTGCGCCACGTTAAACCAGCCGCCGACGCCCACGCCGTCGCCCTACGGCTGAATGATTCACTTAATTGCAGTCCAACCCGTGCTTTACCGTTGTCGAGAAACGACAGACCATTCCGACAGCAGCCCCTTGCGCCTAGGCCGCGAACGGCCCCGCTTCGAGCAGGCACTCGGAAATGATTTTCGGGTCATCCTCGACGACATCTTGAGGACAAATGTTTTAATACCCCAAGATGTAGTGGGTGTCAACGAAAACTTATCGAAATATTGTGGTTTCGTTAAGGTTCGACCGGAGGTCCGGTTAGACGAAAACCGGCGTTTTACTTGTGTATCGTGGCGTGTTCAGATGCAACTCCCTGACGGGGTTGAGTTTGCTCATAAGATAGTTTTCGGACCTTATACTGCCCTCAGTTGATTCACGCGGTTGGGTGACGGCACGACCCGACCGAGGACGTCGAGAAGCCCGGATTTCTCGAATAACCTGCCGAGAATGCGCGTTTTTCGCGTCATGATGAGTGGCTGCGGACAGGAACTCGAACGGAATGACCAACTCAGCCGCCAACACGTCGAACGCTGCCGAGAACTGTTCGCTCTGCGGCGGCGGCGCACCCCGATTGATGGAGGCACACGGTCGCTGCTTTCACCAATGCCCGCGATGCGATCTGATATTTGTGCCACGTTGCTGGCACTTAAGCGCGGATGCCGAGAAAGCCCGCTACGCCACGCATCAGAACACGCTTGACAACGCCGGCTACGTCGCCCGATTCGAGGTACTCATCAATCTCGTATCGACGCATTGCGCCGGCGTTCGACGCGTGCTCGACTACGGCAGCGGTCCGGGGCCGGTGCTTGTTGAGCTGCTCCGGCGGCGGGGCTACGAGGCGTCGGGGTACGATCCTTACTTCGCACCGGAAACGGACCTGTCACTCCCCTTCGACGCCGTTGTCTCAACGGAGACTTTCGAGCATTTCGCCACGCCGGGTCAGGCGATGGCTCGTATCCTCGGACTGATCCGTCGCGGGGGTTATCTGGCCGTGATGACGGAGTTTCACCAGGGGCCGTCGGCCTTCGCGGACTGGTATTACCCACGTGACCCGACACATGTCGCGTTCTATTCGCCGCGGACTTTCGTTTACTTCTGTGAGGCGTTTGAACTGGTTCAGACGTGCCGCAACGAGCGGAACATCGTGATCCTTCAGAAAGTCGGAGGTTGATCGGTTATGTGGAGCGTAACGCATCGATCACGGCTAGCCGCGCCTGTGGCGGCGACTGTTCTAATTTTCTCGATGCCGGCGTGGTGTGCCGGGTCGGCAGGAGACGCCGAATCGACCGATTCTGCGGCCCTGGCGAAGCTTCGTGAAGAAGCGGAGGCCATCCGGCCGCTGGTCGAATCTCGAATCGCACGGGAGTTTCTCAATGCCGTCGCACACTTGCCGATTCCGTCGTCGCGGACGCTGCATCGCGACGAGCAGCGTAATTACCACGACGACCGGTCGGTGTCGAAGCTTACCGAGGCGCAGCGCGAGAAGCTCACGGCCATCCCTGTCACGGACTCGCTGTACTACAACACGAAGTACGGCACGCCGCTGGCCTATGTCCGCCTGCTCGACGTGCTTGGCAAGGCCGGCATCAAGGATGCGCAAGGTCTGCGGATTCTCGACTACGGCTACGGAACCGTCGGGCACCTGCGATTGCTTGCGGCCTGTGGAGCCGACGCCGTCGGCGTGGATGTCGATCCCTTCCTGTCTGCGATTTATTGCCTGCCGGAAGACCAGGGTAAGGTGAAAGCGACCGGCAAGCGTGCCGGACAAGTGACACTTGTGCATGGCCGCTGGCCCGGGGAATCGGCGACGAAGAAGACCGTCGGTGGATCCTACGATTTGATCATCTCAAAGAACACGCTTAAGAACGGCTATCTGCATCCCGAGCGGGAGGTTGATCCGCGGATGCTGATTGATCTCGGCGTCGGCGAGGATGAATTTGTTTCCTCGCTCTATGCATCACTCAAGCCGGGCGGCCATGTGATGATCTACAACATCAGTCCGGCGCCGGCACCTCCGGACAAGCCGTACATTCCGTGGGCAGACGGTCGCTGCCCCTTCCCGAAGGCGATGCTGCAGGAAGCCGGATTTGCCCTCGTCGAGTTCGACAAGGATGATTCCGAGGCGGTTCGGGAGATGGCTCGTGCGTTTGGGTGGGACAAGGGACCGAACGGCATGGACCTGGAAAAAAACCTATTCGCTCATTTCACGCTGCTGCGTAAACCGGCGTAATTTCGCGGCATCCTGTAATCCCGTTGGGCTGTGAAAAGATTAACAAATGGAAGTTGCGCTTGGAATACCTGTCGGAAGGTGCGATAATACGCCCTTCGGAGGGGTTTTTTCATCACTTTCAACGATTTATAGTGGAGGGATCATTCATGAACGTTCCAAACCCCCTGTTCGCCGAGCGAATCGTGCAGGACCTGAAATACGTGTTGGGACACTTCCCCACGAGGAATCTCCTGCGGCTTCGCTCCATGTTAAAGAAAGGGCAAGTCATTCGAGGAAACTACGTCGATCACACGGGCAATGGCTGTGTGTTCAATGTGCTTTCGCGCGGAATGCCCGAGGCCATGCAGATCGACAGCAAGAGTTCGTTGATTCAGTTCTTCACGGGCTACAAGAGTCTGCGCTTCGCGAGTTTGCCGGAGTACCAGCCCGCGAAGTACTTCGTCAAGCTCTGGGACGGCAGCCCTGAGGCCGTCGAGCGCTACGGTACGGCCATTCCGCTCTCGGAGTGCGAGTTGCTCAATGTGCTCAACCGGGTCATTCAGGAGCGACTTGTTCGCCACGAGGAGGAGCGCCAGGTTCGCAGCCGGGCACTTGCACGGTTGCAGTTGAAGCGTGAGGCCGCTGGTGCGTCGCTGAGCGCGTCGGAACCGATGGATTGCCGGCGGCTCTGAAGTAAGAAGTGAAGAGGTAAGAAGTAATTCTGATGACAAACTCCCCGCCCATGGCCGATGTGTTGTCGGCCATGGGTTTTTTTGTCATCCTGAGAAATCTGCGTGATCGGCGCGGCTCAGGCATGCCGTTTTTCGTGATCGTGCAGGGCGAGATTGAGGATTCGCTGTATGAGCTGGTTGTAATGAATGCCGGCGGCTTCGGCGGACTCTGCAAAGTCTTCTCCGAAGGCGATGTTCGGATTGGGATTCGATTCGAGCAAGTGCACCTTGCCGTCGGGCGTGAGACGCAGATCGAGTCGGGCGTATCCGCTCTGTCCCAGAATGTGATAGACGCGTCGGGAGAGTTTCTGGATTCGTCGGACCAGTTCCTCGGGCAGTCCCTCGGCGGCGGCTGTTCGTATGCCGCGCTCCTGCTGGTAGCGCAGGTCCCACTTGACCTTGTCGGTGGCAATGGGCAGCGCGCCGTTGGCCAGATTGGAGAAGTGCATTTCCCAGATGGGAAGGGTTTGCAATCGATGATTGCCAATCACGCCCACATAGAGCTCGCGTCCGTCGATGTATTCCTCGGCCATGGCGTCGGCCTGGAGCTGCTCGTGGATGAAGGTCACGCGTTCCTTGAGCTTTTCATCGTCATTCACGACCGACGCCTGGGAGATTCCCACGGAGCCGTGTTCGGCGACGGCCTTGACGATCAGCGGGAAGGCGAGGCGAGCAGGCCGGCGGACGACCTTACCGCGGGGGAAGACGGAGAAATCGGGCAGGGGGATGCGGTGATATCGGAGGAGCTTTTTTGTCAGCGCCTTGTTATCTGAGAGGACGAGGCCGCGCGGATTGCAGCCGGTGTAGGGTCGGCCAATCAGCTCAAGGTAGCCGAGGACGTAGGGGACATAGGTGCCGCGACCGCGAAACTCCTCGAGCAGATTGAAGACGACGTTGGGTTCAAACTCCTTGAGTGCTTCATCGATGACACCCAGCTGGTTGCCGACGCCGAGGGGGCGCGCCTCGTGGCCGAGCTCGCGCAGCGTGGTCAGGACGTCGTACTCCATTTTCCAGGGCGACATCTCCTTGTCACTGACGCCGTCGATGGAATCGGGCGGCATCAGGTCCTTGTCCATCAATGCCAGGACGCGGAGCTTCTTCATAATACCATTCGCGCATCGCCGCCCTACAGGGCGATCTGGTGATAACCGCTGTGCAGGTAATTCATCGTCTGAACCGTCAGGAGAATTGCAGCTTCCATGCGGGTCTGGTCTTCGCCGTGGGCTACCCGCAGCTTGAGCTCCCGGCAACGCTGGGTCATCTCCCTGAGAACCTGGTCGATTCGATATTGATATTCGCCGGTCCATCGGGCGACCAGACGGCGGATTTCCTTGCGGTTTCTGCGGAGGAATTGCACGGCCAATTCATTGCCGGCGTGAGCGGGCGCGTCAGAGAAGAGCCGCCGCAGGTCGCGATCATAAAAATCGGGATAGTCGCTTCCGTACCGGGCGCGTTTCTCGTCGTAGTGTTCCTTCAAGGTGGTTCGCAGATTGCGAATGTGATCCACCTGCGTCCGGCGCTTGAGCTTCGGCATCTGGACGCCGACATGTTTCATCAACGAATCGACGTATTCCAGCTTCTTCAGGGCCGGCCAGCCCTTGTAGCGAGTTCGCCAGTCGAAGCCGGGGGTAAGCCAGACGGCGAAGGACTCGGCAAAATCCTCGACGGGATGGCTTTGGGCATACCAGGAGTCGAGGTGCAGCACGTAGCGCTTGCTGAAGGGGCGGGGCATGTAATAATCGGGATACGGCACGGAGGCCTTACCGAAGACTTGTCGCCAGCCCTTGAGTCGATGCAGCCGATAGGCGTTGTCGATGGCGTGGCCGACTTCGTGGCGGAGGATGCGCATGCACCAGTCCCGCGTGCCGCCCTCGACTTCGAGCATCATTCTTTCTTCCAGCTTCATCAGTCGGGGATGGGCGAGATAAAAGGGGATGGCCACGCCGGGCACACCGTCCGGCGTGAACCATTCATCCGACAGCCAGAAATGCGGACGAAAGACGAGCTGTTGCGCGGCCATTTCCGCGTAGAGATCGCGAAGATAAACGGCGAGGTCGGAATCGCGAATTGTGAGACCGAGATCGCAGAAACGCATCTCGAGAAGTTGTTCGTCGGAGAAGCCGACCCACTGGGGTTCGTCGCGCGTGCGACGGCGTCGTCGTGGTGCGGCGACGCCGGCGCCGTCCGTGGGGGTCGTCACCGCTGAATGCTCCATGAAGTCGTGGTCAGTGGTTCGTGGTCAGTGATTTCGGAATTCCCTAAACGTACTTGCGCGTGATGCAATCCCTGCATCTCTAGGAGCGGGCGAGCAGGGTTCGGACGGCATCGTAGGCGGCCTTGTCGGGCGGTGCGAATCCCTGAACGCCGAGCTGATCGCAGAGCTTGGCGTTGTTCTTCGCTTCCGCCAGCAAGTACTGGCGCAGCTTGTCGGTGACTTCCTTGTCGGCCTTGGGACCGGCCACGATCACCATTTCCGGTACTTCCACCGTATGGCCAACGATTTCCAACTGGTCTTTTGACGGACCGGTGATGGGATTGCCGCCGGACTCCGGCATCTTTTCGAATACCACCTCATCCACCACGCCGGCGTTGATTGTCAGGTCCCACACCACCAGCGTCGGCACACGATCGCCGGCATACAAGCGGCCCTCGATCGGCACCGCAACCGTCGTCGGCACTAACTCCGGCAGCAACTTGTTGAGCGGTACGCCGCCTTTTTCGAGCGCATCGCGGACGGCCCAATCGGTTACGGCGTCTTTGTGATGGCCGAAGGCGAATCGCTTCCCAGCGCAATCGGAAATGGACTTGAGGTGGCTCTTGGCCCGAATGACGATGTGGCCTTGCCGCGTCGTCTTGCCCAATGGGTTGATCGCCGTGGCCAGTAGCGTGATATTGCTCGTGTCTTCGATTTCCGCGTACTCCGCAGCCGAAAGGATGGCATACTCAATGTTGCCGTGTTCGAGCTGAACGCCGATGGCCTGACCGCTGGACTGTGCCGGGAAGCTGATCGGATGGTCGAGTTCCTTCTCCAGGGCCACGTGCAATGCACGATACTCCGCAGGGACACCGAAGAGGTCGGCCCTGGTCGTACCGAATTCCATAACCTCCGTCGGTTTCTGGCAGCCGACCGTCGACAGGACTGTGACGATTGCAGGCAGGATGGCGAGAAGTCTTTTCATGGTGTGGGTCTCCCTGGTCGGGCAACGGCAACACGCCCGCCGCGTTGTCTTCGGCTGCGCAGTATAGTCCCGAGCATCGCAATCGCTCAAGCGGGGGGGGTATCCCGGATCATGCTGTAGTGCGCCCATACTGCCCAGGAAGGCCTTGCGGCACGCTCTGATCAGTTGGATCGTCCTTCAAACTGGACGTGTTTGAAGAGGAGTCGGCCGGCTGGCCCGTCGGAGGGACAGGTCATGCCGGACCACTTCCGAACGACCTGAACCTCGCGGGCAAGCCGAGTATGGGAGGCACGGTCAACAGCTCCGGGCTCGGGCGTAAAGGCCACCACGTCTCCTCCTTCGATTCTCGCGGTGGTCGATGGGTCGCAGAAAGCGAAGGCCTCGCCGCCATCCGAAAGAATTGTCCCCCGACTGGAACCGGGTCGAAAGACGAGAACGTAGCCCTGCATAGTGGGACTCCTCGGTGAGCGCGGATGCGCCTGTTTGGGATATACCTATGGAATCCATTCCCCCGTACGCGGCTCGGCGAGATGTGTACCGCGCGTCGTCCGTGGCTGCGTGGATCGCGAGGGCAGTTTACCGCGTTCATCACGGCGATGCACGTCCAAAACCCACACGGAAGACCAGCCGAGGCAGTCGGGCGGCCGTTTCTGTCTGCGAACTATTATCAGACCGCCGACGTGATAGCCCTTGAACCGTCGCGGGCGGTTCACTACCATGGATGGAATCATGAGTCGATTTTTCAGCCAGTTTGTCGATTGGATCCGGCCACTCTGGGCGGGGCTCATGGTTCGTCCGCAGTCTATTTGCTGTTGCCCCTGTTGTTGTCGAATCGGCAAGGGAGGAATCTCCTGAGGGCAGCTGCACACCGCGGATAAGCGCGAACGACGCGACGATGTGTATCGAACGGCTCTCAGGAAGGTTCCTGGGAGCCGTTTTCTTTTGCGCCGGCGCGTCGGCTTGCGGCAAGACGGAGTTGCCGTTGCCATCAGGTACTTAAGGAGTTGGTCACGTGGGATTGCCCATCGTTCAGGAATCTCGGCGGCCGCGCGTCGGTGAGGCCAGCAGCCCCCAGGAACTCATTGAATGGAGTCTGAAGCACTTCGCCGGCAAGCGCGTGGAGATGAGCACGTCCTTCGGGATGGAGGGCTGCGCATTGATCGATATGTATGCGCGGCACGGTATGCCGCTCACCATTTTCTACCTCGACACGATGTTCTTCTTTCCGGAGACCTACCGCCTTCGCGACCGGCTCATCGAGCGATACCCCCATCTGACGATTGTCAATCGCGGCACCACCGTGACGCCCGAGGAACAACAAACGGCCTACGGCCCCGAGTTATGGAAGACGAACCCCGACCTTTGTTGCCGCATTCGCAAGGTCGATCCGATGTACGATGCCCTGGCCGGCGTCGATGTCTGGATTACGGCGCTGCGACGCAGCCAATCCGAAACGCGGGCGAGCATTCGCGTTCTGGAATGGGATTGGAAGTATCACGTACTCAAGTTCAGCCCCCTGGCTGGCTGGAGTCGACGCGATGTCTGGAATTACATCCAGGATCGCGATGTGCCGTATAACGAACTTCATGAGAAAGGATACCCGACGGTCGGCTGTACGCACTGTACGATTCCCGTGGAGCATCTTGCGGCGGGCGAGTACAGCCGTGACGGGCGTTGGGCAGGAAGAGCGAAAAAAGAGTGCGGCCTGCATGGGGACGGGATTTGAGAATGGCGCAATGAAGCAAGCCATTCCCTCGCTTGCGCTTCGGGCTGGTTCAGGTTGGTTCGGGCGGGTTTGGGTTGGTTCGAGCGGGTTTGGGTTGGTTCGGGCGGGTTTGGGTTGGTTCGAGCGGGTTTGGGTTGGTTCGGGCGGGATTGGGCTGGTTCGGGCGGATTTGGGCTGGTTCAGGCGGATTTGGGCTGGTTCGGGCGGGCATCTTCGCCCGTGCTGCCGGGTTCTACGGGATGATTGAAATGAGGACATAGTCGATGGCGGATCAGGGCGACAAGAAGGAATCGAAGGTTGAAGCGACCAAGCGTGGCAGCAGGCACCTGCGCGGTACGATCAAGGAAACGCTGGCCGGCGAGGCGACGCACTTTGACGAGGCGGACGCAACGCTGCTCAAGTTTCACGGCAGTTATCAGCAGGATGACCGCGACGAGCGCCGAGCCCTTCGCGACAGCGGCCAGGAAAAGGCCTACATCTTCATGGTGCGGCTGGCCATTCCCGGCGGTGTGGTCACGGCCGATCAATATCTCACGCTCGACCAATTGGCCGACACGCACGGCAACGGCTCGCTGCGCGTCACGACGCGGCAGGGTTTCCAATTCCATGGCGTGCTCAAGAAGAATCTGAAAGCAACCATCGCCGAGGTGAACAAGGCGCTGCTGACCACGATCTCCGCTTGCGGCGATGTGGAGCGGAACGTCATGTCCTGTCCCGCGCCGCTGGACGACGAGCCGCATCGTCTGCTTCGCGAGACGGCCCGCGAGATTGCCGTGCAGCTTCGACCGGCGAGCCGTGCGTATTACGAAATCTGGCTCGATGAGGACGAGGTCGTCAACACGCAGGATGCTGAACCCTTCTACGGCGACACCTACCTGCCGCGGAAGTTCAAGACCGGCATCTCCCTTGATTCCGACAACTGCGTGGATATTTATTCGTACGACTGCGGCCTCGTGGCGATTGTCGAGAGCGGCCGGGTCGTTGGGTTCAATGTCCTCGTCGGCGGCGGAATGGGCATGACCCACGGCAAGGCGGACACGGTGGCGCGACTTGCTTCGCCGCTCGGGTACGTTTTGCCGGAGCACGCAGTGGAAACCGTGCGGACGGTCGCGGCCATCTTCCGTGACCACGGGAATCGTGCCGACCGGAGACATTCGCGGCTTAAATATCTGATTAACGAATGGGGCATGGATCGCTTCGCCGAGGAGTTCCGCGGCCGCGTGTCCTTCACACTTGCGCCGTCGCGGCCGTTGCCACCGTCGGCGTATCACGACCATCTTGGCAGACATGCGCAGGGCGACGGGAAGTTTTTCTACGGCGTTTTTGTCGAGAATGGTCGGATCGTCGACTGCGACTCACCGGCTGGAAGCCGGCGCCACACCGCTGCGCGGACAAAGTCGGCCCTGCGCGCAATCGTTGAGAGGTACCGGCCGGGATTGCGACTGACGCCCAATCAGAACGTTTTGCTCACGGACCTGACCGAAGCGGCGATTGATGATATCGAGCGAATGCTTGCAGACCACGGCGTGAAACGGATGGACGACCTCTCCGCCGCGCGGCGTTACTCGATGGCATGTCCCGCGCTGCCGACCTGCGGGCTCGCCATGTCGGAGTCCGAGCGGCTCATGCCTTCCGTCGTGGATGCGTTTGAAGCGGAACTCGCCTCGCTCGGTGTGCGCGACGTGCCGATCACGCTGCGAATGACCGGTTGCCCTAACGGCTGCGCACGACCATACACGGCGGATATCGCCTTCGTCGGTCGCAAGCCGGACGTGTATCACGTCTATGTCGGCGGCGGGCTTGGCGGCGATCGCGTGGCAGATCTCTTTGCGGCGGACGTACCTACGGACCAACTCGTGCCTGCGCTGCGACCGCTCCTGGAGAGATGGGTGCGCGAGCGAACCGGCGACGAGGGACTCAGCGATTTCTACCAGCGGCTCGCCGGTCACGCGGCGCCGCGCTCGCAGATCACCGGGGCCGAGCAACCGACGGCCGGAACGCTTTCGCTGACGGTGTTGCCATGATCGAGCGGCTCTTCTATCTCGGTGCGACGCACAAGACCGCGGCATTGCACGTCCGCGAGCAACTTGCCGCCAGCCCGGAGCGTCTGTCGCGATTGCTCGTTGAACTGCGGCGCGTTGCCGACGAAGCCCTCATCCTGAATACTTGCGGCCGATTTGAGATCTATCTCGTCGTGTCACCGGCGCGTCAGCTCGACTGGCCGGTATGGCTCGGACCCATCCTCAAGCAGCCCGCGTCAACGCTCCGTGAATACTTGAACATGCGATCCGGCACTGACGCCGCCGTCCACGCCCTGCGCGTCGCCGCCGGACTCGATTCGCGCATCGTCGGTGAGGATCAAATTCTCGGACAGGTGCGCCGCGCCTTCGAACTGGCAACACGGCTTCGCGCCGTCGGCCCGATGCTCTCGACCCTCTTTCGCACGGCCATTCATGCCGGACGCCGAGTGCGAATGGAGACCTCGCTTGGTTGCCACGGTCGCTGCTTCGCGCGACTTGCCGTCGATGCTATTCAAATGGCACTTTCGGAGAAACCAGCCCGAAGCGCCAGCGAGGACGTATCATCTCCGTCGACGATCCTCATCCTCGGCACCGGCGGTCTGGCCCGCAACGTGGCCGAGGAATTGTGGCACACGCGAACCGTCCGACTGCGTTTCGTCAGTCGTCACGTGCGCCGCGCCCAGCAGCTTGCCGCGGAGTTTCACGGGGAGGGGTTTGGTGTCGACTCACTGCCGCGATTGCTGGCGACGGCGGATGCGGTGATCGGCTGCGCGGCGACTTCGCGGCCGTTGATTGAGGCGGGGATGTTCGTGCGGGCGAGACGCCCGCACTCCCCGGGCGCTTCGGGCTGGTTTGAGCGAACAAGATCGCTGACGATTGTGGACCTCGGCATGCCGCGAAACGTGGACCCTGTCGTGGCGACGTTGCCCGGTATTACGCAGCGCGATCTCGAATCGCTCGGCCTGCACGGTGCGGAGTCGGACGAAGATGCATTCGCCGCGGAGCGAATCATCGACGAAGCAATCCGGCGCTTTACGGATTGGCTGCGCGGCCGGGCCGCCGCGCCACGTATATCGAATCTGTTGCAATCGTTGCGGACCGCCGACGAACCGCCGACGCGGGCAAAGCGGCGCGAGCTGCATCAACGCATTCTGCGACTCAAACAGGAGGCCGCCGCATGAGTCGTACGGCGCTGATTCTCGCGGCCCACGGAAGTCGCCATGAACCGTCGGCCAATGCGATGTTGCATGCCTGGGCCGTGACGCTGGCTGCGCGTGAAATGTTCGACGAGGTCGTCGCTGCCTTTCATCAGGGGCGGCCGACCTTTGCAGAGGTCATCGATCAACTCTCCGCCGAGCGTATTGTTGTCGTGCCGGTCATGACCAGCGAGGGCTACTACTGCGACGAGTTTCTGCCGGCGGAGCTGGCGAAAAATCGACGGGCCGCGGAGGTGGAACTGACCATCACGAAGCCGGTCGGCGTGCATCCGGAGATGGTCGGGCTTGTCGAGGCGCGCGCGATCGAGCTTGCGGAGAAGTTTGCCATCGGCGTCGATACCGCCGCGCTGGCGGTCATCGGACATGGTACAAAGCGAAACCCGCAAAGCCGAATCGCCACGGAGCGGCTGGTTGAATCGCTGCGCGAGCGCGGACGCTTCGGGGAAGTCGCCGCGTACTTTCTCGATGAGTCGCCCGGCGTGGAGGAAATCCCCAGGCGAGTGTCGCGCGACGACGTCCTCGTCCTGCCGTTTCTCATCAGCGGCGGCCCGCACGCGACGAAAGACATTCCCGCGCGGCTCGGTCTCAAGATTGCGCCTGACGCAAGCCCCCCTTTTCCAGTCAATCTGCCCGGGCGGCACGTGATTTGTGACAGAGCAATCGGGATGGACTCTCGCCTAGTTGAAAACATTATTTCGCTTGCCGCGGCAGCTGCGACGGATGGGCGACCACGCGCGCAGATCTCCTCCGCTCCTCCGGAGCGGGAGAAACGAGATGGATCGGCTTCCACGGGCTTGCGCCCGTGGCTACATTCCTCCGCTCCTTCGGAGCTAAGTGGCAACTCGGTCGCAAGATTGCATTGTCGTGACGCGATAATGGGCACGCGTGCGAGCAGATTGGCACGATGGCAGGCGGACCATGTCGCTGATTTGCTTCGCACCCTGGGTGTGCATGTTGAGATCGTCGAACTTTCCACACTTGGCGACCGCGTTCTCGATCGAGCGATCCGTGATCTTCCGTCCGATGCACCGTTCACGGATGAAATCGAAGCGGCACTGATCGCCGGGGAGATCGACCTTGCCGTTCACAGTCTCAAGGACCTGCCTGTCGCGGAGTCGCCCGGCCTTGCGCTTGCCGCTGTCCTGCCGCGCGGTTCGGTGACAGAGTCGCTTGTCTCACGCGATGGATTGTCATTGAGAAAATTGCCGCCGGGTTCCGTCGTCGGCACGAGCAGTCCTCGGCGCGTTGCACAATTGCTGGCAATTCGGCCTGGTCTGAGGGTTCGACCCATTCGCGGGCCGGTGGATGATCGCGTGCGGCAGGTGCGTGACGGGTTGTTTGACGCCGCCCTTTTCGCAACGGCCGGCCTGGAGCGGCTTGGATTACTCAATGAGATTACGGAGACGCTTTCGCTCGATGACTTTCTGCCTGCACCCGCGCAGGGAGCGATGGTCATACAGTGCCGCGCCGATGACGCTCACATGCTGGAATTGTGCCGATCGCTCGATCATTCCGCCACGCGCGCGGCCGTCACCGCGGAACTCGAGTTCCTGCGTCCCTTTGAATTCAGCGAAAGTCGCGTCGCCGCGGCTCTGGCTCGCTGCGAAGCCGGTCGCATCACGCTCCGCGCTCGACTGCTCTCGCTCGACGGTCGCTTCCGACAGGATGTAACAACCGCCGGAGTCGATCCCATCGCCATCGCAGAGGCGGCGATGGTACAAATCAGCGCCGTACTCGAACCACACCTGGAGCCGCAGCGATGAAGCCCGAACCTGGCACCGTCTATCTGGTCGGCGCCGGCCCCGGTGATCCGGGGCTTATCACGGTGCGCGGCCTTGATCTTCTGCGACAAGCCGATGTCATCATCCATGACCGACTCATCCCACAAGAATTGCTCCGTGAGGCGCGGGCCGACGCGATGATCATCGATGCCGGCAAGGCGCCGGGCGATCATCGATTCACGCAGGACGAGATCAACGCATTGCTTGTTGAGCACGCACAGGCCGGGCGGTGCGTTGTGCGTCTCAAGGGCGGCGACCCCTTCGTCTTTGGCCGTGGCTATGAGGAACTCACTGCGTGCCACGATGCCGGCATTTCCTGCAAGGTCATCCCCGGCGTGTCCAGCGCTATCGCCGGACCGGCCGCTGCGGGCATCCCCATTACGCATCGCGGCATCGCACGGAACTTCGCCGTTGTCACCGCACGAACGGGCAACACCGATGACGCAGCCGATCTCGATTATGCCGCGCTGGCAAGCATGGATACGCTCGTCGTATTGATGGGCCGCGGCAAGCTGCGCGATGTGACCAGCGGGTTGCTCGCTGCGGGGCGTGAGGCGTCGACGCCTGCTGCGTGCATTGAGCAGGCCACGACATCGGTGCAGCGAGTCGTTACCGGCACGCTCGCCACGATCGCCGATCGTGCCGACGCTGCGGATTTTCGTCCCCCGGTCGTCACCGTCATTGGCGAAGTCGCGCGATTCGCCAAGTCACCATCGATGGCAGCCAAATCGAAAGCGACCTTGCCCGGCAGCGTCGTTGCGGTGACGGGTACAACGACGATCAATCAACACCTGCGGGAGGCGCTGGAGCATCGCGGCGCGTCGGTGATCGAGTGCCCGCTGATCGATATCGTGTATGAGACCGACGGCGCGGCGCAGGATATCCTGTCGCAACTGCACACCTACGATTGGCTGGTCTTTACTTCGGTTCACGGAGCGCGCGGCTTCGTGCGCGCCATGCAAAATAATTTCATCGCTACCGCGGCGATCTCGAATTGTTGGATCGCGGCCGTGGGACCGACCACGCGTCAGAAATTGTCAGAGCATGGATTTTGTGTCGATTTTGTCCCGACAAACTTCTGCGCTGCCGCACTGGTCGAGCAGCTTCGTTCGCATGTTTCCGGCCGGCGCGTACTGCTGCCCTGCGGCGATCACGCTCGGGCGGAGCTTTCGGAAGGACTCACTGCGGCCGGCGCGCAGGTGGATCAGCTGCTCGTGTACCGGAACGTGCCGCATCGACCCTCTGCTGAAATGCTTGCGCGCGTCGTCTACGAGGCGGGTATCATCGTTCTCTCCAGCCCGACAGCCGTGCGACAGTTTGTCGAGGTGGGCCTGTCGGCGCGCGGTGTGGTCGTTGCGTGCCTGGGACCGACGACGGCAGCAGCGGCGCGGCGAGCGGGATTGCCCGTCAGCGTCGTCGCCGTGGACCATCGCGCCGAGGGGATGGCGGAGGCGTTGGAGGCGTATTTCCGCAGTTGTGAGGTGGAGACATGAACGAACATTTTTCGCGATCCTCGGCAGGCGGGGACACCGTACGCTATCGACGGCTTCGGCGTACCCGTGGAAAAGCCGGCCTGCGTGATATGTTGCGGGAGACGGCGCTATCGGTAAGCGATTTGATCTACCCGATGTTCGTCGTGCAGAACGATGCCGATGCCGGGCCGGTGGCATCCATGCCCGGCGTGGCGCGGCATCGGCTGGAAGATATTGAGCGCGAGATCGAACAGGTGGCCGCGCGGCGCATCCCCGCGGTGCTGCTGTTTGGTATTCCGTCACAGAAGGACGCGCACGGAAGCGGGGCCTACGACGGCGACGGGGTGATTCCCACGGCGATTCGGCGTATCAAAGCGGCCCGCGACGACCTGATCGTCGTTGCCGACGTGTGCCTTTGCGAATACACCGATCACGGTCACTGCGGCGTCGTTCGCGAGGAGCGGATTGACAATGATCAGACGCTGCCGCTTCTGGCGAAGGCAGCCGTGGCCTATGCCAACGCCGGCGCGGACGTGGTCGCCCCCAGCGCGATGATGGATGGCCAGGTCGCCGCGATCCGTGCGGCGCTGGACGCGAAGGATCAGCATCAGACGGCCATCCTCTCCTACGCGGTCAAGTATGCTTCGGCGTTGTATGGACCGTTTCGCGATGCGGCGGCCTGCGCGCCGAAGTTCGGCGATCGTCGCAGCCATCAGATGGACCCGGCGAACGCGCGCGAGGCGCTGGCCGAGGCGGATGCAGACGTGGCCGAAGGGGCCGACATGCTCATGGTCAAGCCGGCAGGTGCTTATCTCGACGTGATCTCGGCGGTGCGACAGCGTTGGCCGCAGGTACCCTTAGCAGCGTATCAGGTCAGCGGTGAATACAGCATGATCAAGGCGGCGGCGGCCAACGGCTGGATCGACGAGCGGCGCGTCGTGCTCGAAACGCTCACCGCCATCAAGCGCGCCGGCGCGGATATCCTCATCACCTACTTCGCGAAGGATGCAGCGGACTACCTGCTGAAGAACTCCCATGACAACGCGCACGGATAAACTCTGGCAGCGCGCGTGCTCGCTCATGCCGGGCGGGGTGAGTTCGCCGGTGCGCGCCTTCGGCAGTGTGGGCGGGACTCCGCGGATCATCGAACGGGCGAAGGGCAGTCGGCTCTACGATGTTGAAGGCCGCGAATACATCGACTACATCGGCTCGTGGGGGGCGATGATTCTGGGCCACGGCCATCCCGAGGTTGTGCGCGCCCTGATGGTGTGCCTTGAGCGAGGCACTTCCTACGGAACGCCCTGCCCACAGGAGATTGAACTGGCCGGGGAAATCACGGCGCGGATGCCGTCGATCGAGAAGATTCGATTCGTCAACAGCGGGACCGAGGCGGTAATGAGCGCCATGCGCCTGGTTCGCGCCGTCACCGGTCGCGAGTTGATCATCAAGTTCACCGGCTGCTACCACGGCCACGCCGACGCCCTGCTGGTCAAGGCCGGCAGCGGGGTCGCCACGCTGGGCCTTCCGGATTCGCCGGGCGTCACGCGCGGCAGCGTGGAGACGACCCTGACGGCGGATTACAACGATCTCGCCGCGGTCGAACGACTTTTTGCCGCGCATCGTGACGCGATTGCGGCGGTCCTCGTCGAGCCCATCGCGGGCAACATGGGCGTCGTGCCCGGTGAGGATCAATTTATTCACGGTTTGCGCGAACTGACGGCCACTCACGGCGCGCTGTTCGTCTTCGACGAGGTGATGACCGGCTTTCGCGTCTCGCCCGGCGGCGCGCAGGCGATGTATGGCATCACGCCGGACCTGACCTGCCTGGGCAAGATCATCGGTGGCGGCCTGCCGGTCGGAGCGTACGGCGGGCGGGCTGAGCTGATGGACCTGGTAGCTCCAGCCGGCCCGGTCTATCAGGCGGGGACGCTGTCGGGCAATCCGCTGGCGATGACCGCCGGGCTGGCGACGCTGCGGGCGCTGGATGATGCCGCATACATGGCACTTGAGAAGACATCACAGGCGCTGCAACGCGGGCTGGAGGAAATCCTGCGTGAGGTGAATACGCCCGGCGTCGTTCAAAGGGTCGGGTCGATGTTGACACTATTCCTGACGGATAAGCCGGTACGAAACTTTGCGGACGCCAAGGCAGCGGATCAGCGGCGATATGCCGCCTTCTTCCACGGGATGCTCGACCGTGGCATCCACCTGCCGCCCAGCGGCTACGAGGCGTGGTTCATCAGCGCAGCCCACGAAGAGGATGCCGTCGACCGAACACTGACAGCCGCGACCGCTGCGCTTCGCGCGATGTAGCAGCCGCAAATTATTCAGCCCGGACCATCGGAATCGAGAGGACCGCTCCGCGTCAGCGGGGTTCTGCGGAGACGCGCGTAAGATCTTGATGCAACAACCGATGAAAAAGCTGCTCCCCCGCTTCGCGGCGCGGGGCCAGTCGGCCGGCAATGTAGGCGCGTGAGCCGAGGCCTCGCTGGACGGCCTCGCAGATGTCGATGTCCTCCTGCTGGACGCGCTCGCCCACGGCGATACTGGCGCGATTTCGGGCTTCGGCGGCGTCGCTCAGTTCGTCGAAGAAAAAGTCGAAGATGACTTCGCAGCGGTCTGCGCCCAGCGGCAGGACGAGGTTGGTGTCCATGATTCCTTCGTACCAGTTGATCATGAAGTTCGGGTAGATCCACCAGTAGTAGGCCGCTTCGCCGCGGCGAACGGCCGCCGTCTGGGCGTCCTTGCCCTGCTTCATGGGGCTCCACTGCAACACGGTGCGCTCGAAGCATTCGATCTTGTAGTCTTTGTAATCAAGGACGGTGTTCAAGCTCTTGTGCAGGTATGGAACGTGATAGCCGCCGTCGAGGTAGTTATCGACGTACACTTTCCAGTTGCAATTCAACGTATAGCTGCGCCGCTCGAAGAATCGCAGCTTGTCGAGGTTCAGCTTAGCCACATGTGGCACGATTTCGCCAAGATACGCTTGCAGGGAAGCGCCGGCAGCACCGGCAAGGTTTACGAAGACGAATCCTTCCCACGACTCCACAGCAACGGGCACGAGACCGTGCTCCGACTTGTCGAAGTCGCGTACGCCTTCGAAGTCCGGCGTGACGCGCAGGGCGCCATCGAGTCCGTAGGACCAGCCGTGATAGGGGCAGCGCAGGATGGTGCATTGCCCGGCCGGCTCGGTGGCCACGGCGGCGGCATGATGCCGACAGACATTGAAGAAGGCGCGGAGCGAGCCGTCTTCTGCGCGTACGACCACGATCGGTTCTCCGGCGACAACAGCGGTTACGAATCGGCCGGGCTCACTGAGCTGGTCAAGGCGCGCGACCATTTGCCATGAGCCGCCGAAGACAGCGCGACGTTCGAGATCGGCAATTCGAGTGTCGGTGTACCAGGGCGCGGGGATGGTCAGGGCCGTTTCGAGGGGCGCTTTGGCGTCGTAGGCGTCGATGATCGACTTCAGATGGTCCTGCATGGCGACATTGTATCGGATGCGATTGAAATAAAAAAATGGCGATGCTCTTTCAGGATTGTCCCTGATGGATGCACGCTCTCCAAAGCAGCCGCGCTGCACAGCATGGCACAGGGAGCGCGACGGCGGCTACCACTCGGTGATGAGGACGCGGGTGCCTTTGACGGTACGGTTAAAGACTTCGATCACATCGCGATTTGAGAGGCGGACGCAACCCATTGAGGCGGGCGTGCCGAGCTTGTCCTCGGCGGGCGTGCCGTGGATGTAAATATAGCGCTCTCGGGAGTCGATACCGGGGCCGGCATTGAGGCCCGGTTCGAGGCCGCGCAGCCACATGATGCGCGTCAGGACGTAATCCTTCTCTGTCGGTTGTTCGGGAACCCAGATTTTCCCGGTGAACTTTCGCTCGACGAAGATCGCGCCATGGGGAGCGCCATCGCCGATGCGATCGTCGATTTCGTGCCAGCCGGTCGGCGTTTGATAGGAATTGGCGCGGCTACCCAGGCCCCTGGCCGCGGTCGAACATGTGTAAACGAAGACGACTTGGAGATCCTCGATCCCAACAAGAAGCTGCCGCGATGCGGATACCCAGATGCCAAGATCAGGGCCGACGCGCTCCTGCCAGCCGGCGGCGTCGAGCTCCTTCGCCATGGCGGCGGGAACAGGTCGACCGACCACGAGTGCATCGGGGTCCGGAGAATCCGGTTTGCGGCAAACGACCTGGGAGCCGGAAAGCATCAGGCAGGACACAATAATTGCAGCGCTCCGTCGCGTGAACACAATGCGGATTCTAACGTCGAAACCGCGTTGATTCAATACAGTTACGGGTGCCGGCGCCTCACCGGCGTGGCATCAAGATCACGTCTCAGTGGACGCAATCCGCAACTCCGGTTTGACAGCGAGTTGGGGTGGCTCGAAACGCGCTCCTGGTTTATAACAGCCCTCGCCAGCTTCGGATGATATATTATCCTCGAAGGATCGAACCCATTTTCGAGGCACGGCCATGATTGTTCAGCCCGTGACATTCGTCGTCCTGTTGCTGCTGATTCTGCTGCTTGTCGGCGGCATCGTATTCATCCGCGGCGCGTTTCGCCGCAAGGGCGGCAGCGAGAGCAGGGCTTGTCCGCATTGCCAACATGCGAACATGGCAGATGCCCGGTTCTGTGCACATTGCGGCAAAGCGATTTCGTGAGCCGCCGGAACAACGATCGGCGGAGACGAAGTGCGAACTTCGTGCTGATCGTGCACTTGTTGCAGCTACTCGTCAGTTGCCAGATACATAAGGAGTCCTCGCCATGTCGGAACATGAAGCCAGGCCGGTCCGAATACGACCGTCGATTCCACGGCAGATTCTACCGGTGAAGAGCTTGATCGCCGGCTCGCTTTTGACGCTTGTCGTCGCGGTGCTGGGTTTTGTGTGGTTTATCCTTCGCGTCGAAGTGAATGCCAACGAAATCCTGGTGCTGGTCAACAAGACCGGCAAGGACGTGCCGCGCGAGCTTCGCGATGCAATCGGCGATCAGGTCATCCTCTACCCGGCGCTCGTCGAGCGCATTGCCTCCGTCACCGGCGAAAAGGCGGAGGACATCCGCTCGGGCTACAAGGGCATTCAATACGACATCTACACAGAGGGTCGGTACTTCTTCAACCCTTATTTCTACAAGCGACTCAAGGTGCGGGCGACGCTGCTGGATCAAAACGAGGTGGGCGTGAAGGTTCGACAGTACGGAGAGCCGCTGCCCTTCCCGAAGACCGTTGCCACCGAGCCGGACGAACGCGGCCCCGTAGCGGAAATCCTTGGTCCCGGTCGGCACAACGTCAATCCTTACGCGTATCAGGTGCAGCGATTCAAGGCGGCGCTGATTCCCGAAGGGCATGTGGGCGTGGTGACGCTACTGAGCGGCGTCGAAGCGAAACAGAAAAACACCTATACCGTCGAGCCGGGCGAGAAGGGCGTTCAGCGCAGGACACTTCCGCCGGGCCTCGAGTATTACAACCCCTACCTGATGCAGATCGAAATCGTGGACGTTCGCAGTCAGAAGCATGACATGCTGACCGAGGACGCGATCTTCTTCCCTTCCGGCGACAGTTTCACGATCACCATCGAAGGCACGATCGAGTGGGCCATCCGCCCCGATCACGTGTCCGAAGTCACCGTCGCCTACGGTGACAAGCAGAATATCCTCGAAAAGATCATCCTGCCGAACGTTCGGAGCATCGCCCGTATCCAGGGCTCCAAGCTCAAGGCGAGGGAGTTTATCAGCGGTCGCACGCGAACGGCCTTCCAGGACAAGATGCTTGCGGAACTTCGACAGGAATGCTGGTCGCAGGGCATCGACATTCGTTCAGCTCTGGTGCGAGATATCCATCCACCGGCGGAGATTGCTCGGCTCATCAGCCAGCGCGAGCAAGCCGACCAGGAAATCGAGCGTTATACGAACCAGATGCAGGAGGCCATCGCCGAGGCCCAACTTGTCGAGCAGCAGGAGTTGCAGGACCAGAACCGGTCGATCGGCGAAATGCGTCGCGACGTGGTGACGGTGGTCAAGGAAGCCGAGCAGCGCAAGGGCGTGGCCATCACGCGAGCCAACCGAGAACTGGAGGTTGCCCGGTTGAATCTGGAGGCGGCGGAGAAGGAAGCCGCGGCCCTTCGATCACGGGGCAAGGCGGTTGCGGATGTCATTTTATTTGAGTATCAGGCGCGGGCCGAGCCGCTGGCGAAAGCCGTCGAGGCCTTCGGAGACGGAAACGCCTACGCCCAGCAGTTCTTCTATCAGAAAGTGGCGCCTTCGATTCAGACCATCCTGACGGACACCGAGGGGCCTTTTGGCGATGTCTTCCGTGAGCTTCAGTCCGTTCGCAGCCGGCCGACGGCGGGAGGGAAGCGATGACCCGTCGTATCGTTCCATTGTTGATTGGATTCGTCTTCGTTGCCACGGCTTCGGTGCTGGCGCTCGCCTGGTTCACCTGCCGCATCTATGTCCCGGAGGACATGTGCGCCGTGCTCATCCGCAAGATGGGCGATCCGCTGCCTTCCGGTCAGATGGTGGCCCTGGAGCCGGGTCAGCGCGGTATTCAGGAAGAAGTACTCGGCCCCGGCCGTCATTTTCGAAACCCCATTGTCTGGGACTGGGAGCTGAAGCCGCTGACGATTATCCCTGCGGGGGATCCGAATACGTGGGAATGGATTCATTCACACAGTCAGCGCCAACGGGACGTTTCCCGAGCAGGCAACTACGTCTTCAAGGGCCAGTTCCCGCAGGTCGGCGTGGTGACACGCCGCGTCGGCAAGACGCGCCCGCCGGGCCAGGTGGTCGTCACGCGAGAATCGGGATACGAGGGCATTTTGTCCGAGTTGCTCACTCCCGGTACGTACAAACTCAATCCGTATATCTACCAGGTTGAGCTTCAGCCGGCGGTGGTCATCCCCGCCGGTTTCGTCGGCGTTGTCACGAACATGTTCGGTGAGAAGCCGACTTCTGCCACGACGCCGGGCTTTCTTGGCGCCGAGCGCGCGCCGGCCGGGCTATCCGAGGATCACGAATCCATCGAGATGATCAGTCTGGTGCCGCCGCTGGCCGAGCCCGGTGAGCGCGGTACGCTCCGCGAGGTACTCCAGCCGGGCGTTTACTTCATCAATCCGAAGGTTCAGAAAGTGACGCTGATTGAAATCGGCTTCAATGAGTACTCTCAGGACAGGATCAGCGATACCGAGGACTTCCGTCTGACCTTCCCGTCGGACACCGGTTACCTCATCAAGGTCAACGTCACGGTGATCTGGGGTATCGACCCGGCCCATGCGGCGGAGATTATCAACGAATTCGGCAACGTGGACGGCGTGCTGGAGAAGGTCATTGGTCCTCAGCTTCGGTCGATCTGCCGGAATATCGGTTCGACCTACGCAGCGCGCGATTTCATCCAGGGTGAGAAGCGCGAGCTGTTTCAGCGCGACATGACGCTGGAACTTCAGCGCATCTGTCGAGCCAAGAATATCGAGGTACTCCTCGCACTGGTCAGGGAAATCGAGGTTCACAGCCCGGAGGCGGTCCCCGGCGCCGATTCGGTCACCGATGACCTGAAACGCACGATCCAGCAGAGCTTCATCGCCATTGAGAATCAGATCACCAAAGAGAAGCAGCGAGAAGCGGCGAGTGCGAAGGCCGAGCTTGAAGAAGTCAAGAAGCGGGTGGATATTGCCCGCGAGACGATCCGAGCGGAGACGCGGGTCAAGGTGGCGAACATCCAGGCCGAAGGTGATAAAGAAGCTGCCGAAACGGACGCGCATTCGGCCCTTGCCGTTGCGACGATTCAGCAGCAGGTCGCCGAATTCGATGCCCAGCGAACGAAAATCCTGGGCAAGGCCCGTACGGACGTCGAGAAGATGAAGAAGGAAGCGGAAGCCGAGGGCTACCGGATGCTGGTCAACGCCCTGGGCAGCCCGATGGCCTACAACCTCTACACCTTCGCGGAGAACTTCGAGCCGCAGTCGATCCGACTGATTTTCGCCGGCCAGGGCACTTTCTGGACCGACTTGTCTCGCTTTGAGGAAGTCGGTGCGGCGAAGATCATGCAGGAATCTCAATCCGATACCCTGCCTTCGCGGAAAATCGACCCGGAGAAGACGCCGCTCTCCTCTGCCGCGGAATAGGGACATGCCTTTGGCACTCGTCCGTAGCCGGTGCCTGTTGGTTGAAGTGCGTATCGCCCGCCACGTTTCGGGCAGGGTGGCGGCGTGCTTGCCGACCCGTTCGATCTCAGATTCCGCGTAAGGCCGGAGCCGTCGGGAGCCCTGCTTGCGGCGCCGGACGCAGCTTCGTAAGCTCATGTTCCTCATGCGCGGATTCAGTCTGACAGGCATGTTTCGAGCCAAGGAGGCGGGGCTGATCCTGGTCATCCTCGCCCTGGGCACACTGCTCGCGACTTTCGGCGGGACGGTGACGCAGCGAGTGCGAGACCCGGAGACCGGTCGGGTCACGGGTCAGGTGCAGGTCAACAAGTTCCTGCAGCCGATGAACATCGACATCATCCTCAAAAACAGCTCGTGGACGGCCGTGATGGCCGTCGGGGCGACGATGCTCATCATTTCCGGCGGCATCGACCTGTCCATCGGGGGCATCTACTGTCTCGCGGCAGTTTGCGGGGCAATGTTTCTGCGATGGCTGGGTCCCTCTGGGAATTATCCCGACGCCTCTCCATTGTGGGTGGTGCCGGCGGCGATTGCGGTCACGATGCTCGTGGGGATGCTGTGCGGCCTGACCAACGGGCTGATGGTCGTGCTGCTGAAGGTGCATCCATTCATCATCACGCTGGGAACCATGTCCATCTTTCGGGGGATCGCGTTCGTGTCGACGCAGGCGCAAGCGGTGACGGATTATCCTGAAGTCTTCGGGCAGATGTTCCGGCATACGGTGGGTGATTTTACGCTCGTGCCGATTGCAATTGTCGTGCTGGTTGGCCTGGCGGGTTATGTCTTTCTGCAGCATACGGTCTCGGGACGAAGCACCTACGCAGTGGGCGGTAACGAGACGGCGAGCATGTATTCGGGGATTCGCGTCTCGCGGGTAAAAGTGCTCGTCTTCGCGCTGGCGGGTCTTGCGGGAGGTATTGCCGCGGTGATCACACTGGGCACGTTTGGCTCGGCGGACTCCTCGACGGGGCGCGGTTATGAGCTGGACGTGATCGCGGCGGCGGTGGTGGGCGGTGCGAGTCTGTCCGGCGGGCGTGGCACGGCGCTCGGGGCGGTGCTGGGGGCGATCGTGATTCAGCTCATCGCTAACGGGATCGTCATTCTTGAGATCGATCAGAATTACACGGAGATCATCAAGGGGGCGGTTATCATCCTGGCAGTGGTACTCGACCGGATTAGCGTGACCATGAACGAGCGGCGGCTTGTGCCGGCTTGAATGGCAGCCGATGGATTGCCATCCGTCGGTATCGCCTCATGAATCGGAGTGAAAAATGAGAACCATCCTGTGTACGTTGGCTCTGTCGGTGTGGTTGGCATTGAGTGCGGCGCAGGCCGAGCCGATCAAGTACAAGATCGGCCTAATTGCCAAGAGCGAGAGCAATCCGGTGTTCATCGCGGCGCGCGTCGGTGCGGAGGACGCCGCACGAGAGCTGGGCAAGAAGTACGACATCCATATCGAGATTCTCTGGCGGACACCGGCGGACGAGGACGCCCAGCGGCAGGCGGGCTTTATCGAACAACTCATGGTGGCCGGCGTGGACGGGCTGGCGATCAGTTGCACCGATGCCTCGAAGGTGACACCGGCGATTAACAAGGCAGTGGATCGTGGCGTGCTGGTGGCGTGTTTTGATTCGGACGCACCCAATAGCAAGCGGTTCGTCTATCACGGCATCGACGACGTGGAATGCGGCCGTGCGGTGATGAAGGAGCTTGCAGGGCTCATCGGGCCGTCGGGCGGAAGAATCGCGATCCTCGGCGGGAATCAGACAGCGCCGAATCTCCAGGCGCGGGTGCGCGGCGTGCGCGAGGAGCTGGCGAAGCATTCATACCTCAAGCTGGCAGACGTTTATTATCACCGTGAGACGGCGCAGGACGCGGCGGCGAAAGTGCAGGAGGTACAGACGGCGAACCCGGACATTGTCGGCTGGGCGATGGTGGGCGGCTGGCCGTTGTTTTCGGATGCGCTGATGAACTGGGAGCCGGGTCGCGTGAAGATCGTGGCGGTCGATGCTCTACCGCCGCAGCTTAAGTACGTCGAGCGCGGAATTGTGCAGTCGCTGCTGGCCCAGCGCGTGTATCACTGGGGCTATCGCAGCGTGGAACTGCTCATCGAGAAGCTGCACAACGACGCATCGCCGAAGGAGCCGCGTGACATGGCGGAGCTGGACAAGGTGACGCGGGAGAATGTGGAGGCATATGGGAAGCACTGGGACAAGTGGCTGGGGAAGAAATAGTTCGTCGAAGAAATTCGCCTTGCGCGAGCCATGCGACAGGCAAGCCATGCAACTCGAACTCGCCAACGGAAGCAGCTACAAAGACCCCCAGGCATGGGAGATCGATGACGCCCTGGACACGCTTGACGGGGAAGAAAACGCTTATGCCATACTAAGCCGCAGCGAAGAAATCTACCTCCAGACCAGCGGTACGCCGAAGGATGGTTACGTCCTGGAGTATCGCGAGGGATCGGATCACACGCACTTTCAATCGGTGCGCGATGACCTTCCTCTGCGGGAAGTTCGCGAGGCCTTCACGAAGTATGCGGTGGGTGACGAGTCGTGGCGAGGCATGTTTGAATGGAAGCTGCTCGATCTGCGGGAGCTCGTTCGCAAGGAGCGAATCGCGCTCGCCTGGGTGCTGGTGCCGCTGGGATTGATTGCTGCGGCGGCGATCGTCGGCAGACTCATCAAGACGCAGTGAGGACCGATGGGCGATTCAATCCTTCGATTCGAGGGTATCACCAAGCGGTTTCCCGGCGTCACGGCGCTGGACAGCGTGACGTTCGACGTCGCCGCCGGCGAGTGCCACGCCCTTGTCGGTGAAAACGGCGCGGGCAAGAGCACGCTGGGCAAGCTGGTGGCGGGCATTTATCGGCCGGACGGCGGGCGAATCCTACTCGACGGCCAGCCCGTGACGTTCGACTCGCCGCTCGATGCGGCGCGGGCAGGCATTCAGATCGTGCATCAGGAGCTGGCGTTCTGTCCGAATCTGTCCGTTGCGGAGAATCTCTTTCTCGGGCAGATGCCGGCGGCGTGGGGCTTCGTGCGCTGGCGAGACATGGAACAGAAAGCGCAAGCGCGGCTGGCCGACGTGGGGCTCTTGATGGACCCGCGCACGCCGATGAGCAGACTCTCCACGGCGCAAGAGCAGCTTGTGCAGATCGCCGTGGCCGTCGGGCAGAAGGCACGGGTCGTCATCTTCGACGAACCGACAAGCAGCTTGTCGCCGGCGGAGGCGGAGCGGCTCTTTGCGATCATCGCGCGGTTGAAGGCCGACGGCGCCACGATTATTTACGTCTCGCATCAACTCTCGGAGATCATGCGGCTGACCGATCGAGTCACCGTGCTGCGCGATGGGCGCTGCATCGACACGCTGCGAACGAGCGAAACGAGCCCCGACGAAATCGTGCGATTGATGATCGGCCGGCCGCTCGGGGAGTACTTTCCGAAACACGTCGGCGCTCAGCGCGGGCCGGTGATGATGCGTGTCCGCGGGCTGACCTCGCCGGGGAAGTTTCAAGATATCCGCTTCGATGTGCATGCGGGCGAAATCGTCGGCCTTGCCGGCCTTGTCGGCGCGGGGCGAAGCGAGATCGCTCGTGCGATCTTCGGTATTGAGCCGGCGGCGCGGGGGACGATCGAGGTGGCCGGCCGGCCGGCGGATGTTCGCAATTCGCAGTCGGCAATCGCACGCGGCATCGGGCTCGTGCCCGAGGATCGCAAGCGGCAGGGTCTGGTGCTCACCATGGACTGCAAGGAGAACCTGACGCTGGCGGTGCTGGATCGGCTGCGGCGCCGGCAACTGTTGGACCGTCGCGGCGAGCGGCGGCTGGCAGCTGAGTATTTCTCGAAGCTGCGAGTTCGCGCGCCGGGGGTGGATTCACCGATCGCGGGCCTGTCCGGCGGGAATCAGCAGAAGGTGGCAATGGCCAAGTGGCTGGCGCGAAAGTGCCGCGTATTGATTCTCGACGAACCGACGCGCGGGGTGGACGTGGGGGCCAAGGCGGAGATTCACGCGCTGATCGACGCGCTGGCGGCCGAGGGCCACGCGGTACTGCTCATCAGCTCGGATTTGCCGGAAGTGCTGAACCTCTCAACGCGAATACTTGTGCTCTGCCAGGGCCGGTTGGTCGGCGAACTACCGCGCGAAGAGGCGACGCAGGAAAAACTCATGCGGCAGATGGCGAACATCTCCGCTGCGTGAGATGACCATGATTACGGCGTGGGGTCTACCGGTTCACTCGGCTGCGATGTCGTGTTGCCGCAAGGCTCTCCGCAAGCTCGACTGGATGGCAGTACGTCCTCGAAGAGATTGCCCACTAGCACAATGCAATCGCCATTGTCACTGCAAGCGCGTGTGATCTTCTGCACGCGACAGTTTGAAGCGCAGCAAAGTTTCAGGCCACCTTGGCCACCGCCGGAGCAGTTCATCATCGGCTCGTACACATGCTCTTCCAAAGCGCAACTAACGCTGCTGTCGCATTGCGTACTTGACAATACTACGTCAGTCCCACATTTTGGACCTATGTCCGTCTTCTTGCAATTCGGATGCGGCGACGGACCAGGTTGACCCGCGGCTTCCTGGACCATTCCGGATGAAATTACACCTAGTGTATTTCGAAATTGCCGCCACAACGATGAATAGTAGATGTGACTTCCTCACATTTCACCTCTTTAAGTTGGCAAGGAACAGCCGCGAGCCTGGACGCACTTGTGACAATTCACTCAATGCAAAAACCCCGTCAGTGTACGAGATCCGTCGATAGGATTTGATCTTTCTTGTAATCTACTCTCACGACGACTTCGCGTGGAAGGTCGGAGGATCGCGTATCGGGCGAGAGCTCTACCCTGCCTATCACGTCAGCCGAGTCGAGCAGATTGATCTTGATGTCTCGATATAGTATCGATTCGCTACCGCGTGACGGATTTTCAGAGCGGTAATGTACCCAGCCAGGCGCTAAGCGGTCGCCTACACGCTGGAAATCTCCATAGCTCCAATTCAGCAGTACCGATCGCCGCGTCTGTGAAATGGATGTAATCACCCAATGCGGATGTCGCGATTCCAACACGATCTCGTGCGTAGCTCCGTCAAGTTCGACTGTGGCATCAAGTGCTTGTGATCGGCTTTGGACATTCTTGAGAGTCGCCCTCTTCGTAGCCCCCTGAATTCCTCTGGCAGCCATGATCGTCTGAAGTTTGTTTCTGGCCTGCACGACGAGCTGTTCAGACGACGCAATGGACTGAGCATGTTCACCTTCGAGGAGTTTCTCAATTCCATTCTTGTGATAGACACATAGACTCTGGCCAATGGTCCACCACAGCGCGTCGGCCGATTCACCGAACGCAACTTGGTTGAATGGCGATTCACTTTCAACCCACGTAACAGTACCTCGCAGCCACTTTCCGCCATTGGGAGTCATGATATGCCAACGCTGAACGATGGACTTTGCATCGCGGTTCAATTCCTTCACGGCGGGGAAATGTATCTGCATCTCAAAATGCGTTTCTCCGCTGAAATTATCCAGTGAACTGGTACGCAGCGCTCTCTCAGCGGCCCGCACATCGGTCTTCGTCGCTGAAACAACGGCCGAATCTTGAACTTGAGAAAGAGCTGCCTGGCATGAGATGCCAACGAGCAGAAGTGCGAGTGAGGGACGCAGTTTCATAAATTCCTCCTTCTGAATGAGGCCCGTTGACTACTTGCAGATTATATCAGCAAGTACGATCATGATCAGAATCCTACCCCCCCCCCCCGCTAGAGGTCAAGACTTTTCTTGGAAGATTTTTTGTCCCAACTCCGAGACATTGACCAAATGGAAATGGGCGAAGTGCGCTTTTCTAATATGAGAGTGTTCATCCCTTAATCACACCGATGGACTTTAACCGTGCGACCTTCGCGCTGATCCCCGCTTCGTGCAGCACGCCGACGACGGCTTGCACGTCCTTGTAGGCATCGGGCTGCTCTTCTTCCAGACCTGTGCGGCCTCGCGCCCGAGCGATCACGCCGCGGTCGAGCAACTCACGCTGGATCGAGCGGCCCTTGCTGGCGCGAATGGCGGCGCCGCGAGACATCATGCGGCCCGCGCCGTGGCAACTGCTGCCGAAGGTGTGCTCCATGCTGCCGGGACGGCCGACAAGGACATAACTTGCCCGACCCATGTCGCCGGGCACGAGCACCGGCTGACCGATGCCGCGATAGCGCGGCGGAAGCTCGGGGTGCCCTGGCGGGAAGGCGCGCGCCGCGCCCTTGCGATGGACGCAGAGTTCGGGCGCGCGGCCGTTCACGTCATACGGCTCCATCTTGGCGATGTTGTGGGCCACGTCGTAAATCAGGTGCATCCCCATCAGCTCGGCGGGCCTGATGCATCACTCGGACCGGGGCAGCCAGTATGCCAGTGGCGCCTTTCAGCAGATGCTGGCGGCACATGGGATGGTGTGCAGCATGAGCCGCAGGGGTGAAGTCTATGACAACGCCGTGATGGAAAGCTTCTATGCCACGCTGAAATGTGAACTGGTCCGCGAGGCCCGGTACGCCACGCGGGACGAGGCCAAGAAGGCCATCTTTGAATGGATTGAGGTGTTTTACAACCGCCAGCGGCTGCACTCGAGCCTGGGCTACCAAAGCCCGGCCGACTACGAAGCCGCGGCGTAAACTCTCATAACCACGTGTCTACTTTATGTGGGGAAGCCCAGCACAGCGATCCCCACAGCATCGGGATCATCGACGAGACCAGCTTCCATAAGAAGGGCGATAAGTCCGCCTGCGTCCAGCGGCAGCACTGCAGCGGCCGGGTCGCGTCGGTTGCGCCGCATTCGAGGTGAAAACGAGCTGTGTTCTTTACGAATCTGAGTAGAAGTTCGTCTTGAGATCGGCCTCGTCCACGTACTTGCAGGCCTGTTGGTAGATCGCGTGAAGCGTGCCGGTGCGCATTTCGTCATGCAACGGAACGTGGAGCGTCTGCTTGCTGCCATCAGGAGCGATGCGGCGCAGCTTGACGTGGCTGCCGCGCTGTGCGACGCGCCGGAAGCCGAAACGCCCGAGGATGCGCAGCACCTCTTCGCCATTGAGTCTGCGAAGCTTAGATGGCATGGGAGAGCGGGCCCAATTCGATGGTAACGAGAACGGACGGATCGGGCGCCAGGCCGAAATCGGCCGGGTCTTCGCCTTCCAGGGCCAGGACGATGACCTCTTTGGTGTTGGCCAGCGCCTGTTCGATGGTGTCGCCCTGGGTCACGGCGTGCACGTCAGGAATCTCGACCACGTAGCCGTCGTCGTCGGGGTAAACAAACGCCTTGATGTTTCGTTTCATGTTTGACCTTCGGGCGCGGACCCGCGCCGGATGCCATGAATCCCGTCACGCGGCAACGGATTATATCCGAAATCAGCCCGGCGGGCAACGCGCGGCGCGCGTCATGGTCGCGGGCGGTCGAGATTGCCTTTTGACTTCAGCTCCGCAATGAAATCATCCCAGTCGCGGAGGTAGTATGTCTTCGGGTCCGGGTAGCGGTGCGGCTCGTTTTCGCGTGCAAATCGGTGGTCGTCGGCGAGCCCGTGTCGCTCGATGATCCTGCCGTTCTCGTCGATCGTGAAGGCAAAGGTGTATGGCTCTAAATGGTTAATGTATTTCACGTCGAGATCACTGATACTCAATTGCAGCCGTGGCTCGATCATGGCATCGAAAGGACTGGCTGAATTTTCAACTGCGAGACTTGGCTGCTTGTGCTTCACCGGATCGTCGGTCCAGGGCAGCTTGTACCACTCGACCGGGTAGCGGTCCAGCGTCCATGTCGGCGGGTTCTCCTCGTCGTAAAGGTCGCGATTCGGAACGATCCAGCGATTGGTGATTTCGCCCGGCCGGGGGCGAATTGCAAAGATGACGTGGGGGTGGTTCGACGAGGTATCGAGGCCATACTTATGGCCATCGTAGTCTCCCTTTGTCGCCACGCAGACCAGCAGGCCGGACTCCTTCATCCAACAAACGCCGGTGATCTGACCGTCGAACCATGCTTGAAAGAGCAGATCGCCACTTAAGTTGTAGATTCGCAGCGCGCTTTGCGTGTAACTAGAGAATGCGAATTGTGCGATGATCTCCGGGCCGGGATGTTCCTGCGTGTCGAATATGTCGCCGACCCAGCCGGCATAGAACCAGAACTTCTCAGCCGAATAGACCCGATCCAGGGCATGGTTATTCTCTGGCCATTTCATGGATTCAAGCTCGTGCTCCTCGACGTCGAGCAACCAGAGCGGCTTGTCGTATGGTCCTTCGGCAGCGTGTGCGAAGAGTTTTCCCGCACGTTCGTGAGTGTCTCGCATGAAGCCAAGCACGACGATCCGGCCACTGCCGAGTTCGGGCGGCCGCTGGAGCATTTTTGCAAAGCTGATATTGCCCGGCACTTCGCTCGCCCATCTTGCGAGCGTGTGATTTGCAACTGTCTTCAAGAGCACTTCGTCGCCGTTCTGAAACAGCGCGTGCCTGTCATTAAACCGCTTACCACCGCTCAGTAGTTCCAGCCGATGCGGCCGATTTACGGAGAGCCAGATGGCGAACCAGGTTGAAAGAAGAGCGATCGCAGCGATTGCCCCCATGGTCAGTCCCGTTGCGGCCCGCGGATGTCGAAGTGCCCAGCGGGCGGCGGTGGTCCAGAGCGACGGCGCGCGGACGCTGACCGGTTCGCCGGTGAGGAAGCGGCGGAGGTCGGCGGCGAGTTCGGCGACGCTGCCGTAGCGAGCTTCGCGATTTTTCTCCAATGCTTTGAGCAGCACGCGCTCCAGATCGCGTGGCAGCTTCGGCGAGACCGTGCGCGGCGGGGTGGGCGGCGTGTCCTGCACGACACGGATCGAGGCGATCATCGACGTCGTCGGCAGGTCGTACGGCATGCGGCCGCAGAGGAGTTCGTAGAGGATGACGCCCAGGGCGTACACATCGCTGCGCGTGTCGATGTTGAGCGCGTCGCCCTCGCACTGCTCCGGGCTCATGTACGCCAACGTTCCGATCAATGCGCCGCTCTCGGTCTGCATCGTTGTTACGGTCACATCGCTGTCCGTCGCACGGGCGATGCCGAAGTCGATGACTTTTACAAGGGGCTGAGGGACCGAGGGACCGAGGGGCCGAGTGGAGGAAGCGATTGCAGATTTCTGATTTTGGATTTCGGATTGTGGATTGCCCGTCGTTGATTCTCGCGGCGTATCGCAGCCGACAAGGATATTCGCGGGTTTGAGGTCGCGGTGGATGATGCCGCGCTGGTGGCCGTGGTTGATGGCGTCGCAGGCCTGGAGGAAAAGCTCGATTCGAGCACGGAGGTCGAGTCGGTTTTCATCGGCATAGTGCGTAATGGGTCGAGCGCCGGGGACAAACTCCATGGCGAAATAGGGGACGGTGATCGGCACTGCGCCGGCGGATTGCCTGTCTGGTGCGTCGGACACGATGCACGGCTTCACGTCCGCCACGCCGGCTTCATAGATTTGAGCGATGTTGGGATGTTGCAGTCGCGCGAGGAACTGCGACTCGTGCTCGAAGCGCCGTTGTGCGGAGCGCGACCAGAGTCCGCTGCGCGTGATCTTGAGGGCCACGTCACGCTTCGGGTTCGACTGCTCGGCCAGGTAGACGGTGCCCATTCCGCCGGTGGCGATGACGCGCTGGATGGTGTACGCGCCGACGGTCGCGCCGAGAAGGGGATCAGGGCCTTCGCCGGCCAGGACACTGTCGAACTCTGGTCCGGACGGCGGCGGTCGCAGGAAGGACTCGTCGGCTGATTCGTCGTGGGTCAGGAGCGCCTCGACTTCGCGGCGGAGTGCATCGTCGTGCGCACACTTCTCGCGGAGCCACGCCCTGCGCTCTTGTGGTGGCAGGCCGACGGCGGCTTCGAAGAGTTCCTGCACCTGTTGCCATCGTTCGGCGATCATCTTGATGTCGCTCGTCTTCCGCTTCCATACATGCCGGCACTCTCAGTCCGTGCTCCTGCCATCCGTGAGCATCTGGTACAGCCGGGCGCGGGCGAAACGCCAGCGGCTATCGACCGTACGGGGGGCGATGCCGAGGATTTCGGCGGTTTGATTGACCGACAACCCGGCGAAGAATCGCAGATTGACGAGTTGTGCCAGCTCGGGCTGCTGGGCCTCCAGACGCTCGAGGGCGTCGTCGAGATCGATCAGGCCGTCCGGGTCATGGTCGAAAACGGCCTGCTCCCAATCAGATATCCGCTTCGCGGGCTCGGCGGCGCGCGGAGACGGCGCAGCGGGCTGATCATCGGTGTCGTTTTCTTCACCCTTGCGCTTCGGGTCGCCGCCTCCTTTCCCTACTCCCCGGCCACCGCGTTTGAGTCTTGCTCTCTTCCTTGCGTCGTCTACGAGGATTCGGCGCATGGCACTTGCGGCGGCGGCGAAAAAATGTTGGCGGCAGGCGAACTGGTTCTCTGCACCGGCCATGAGACGCAGGTAGGCCTCGTGGACCAGGGCGGTGGGCTGGAGGGTGCGGCCGGGAGCTTCGCGGGCGATGTGGGCCTGCGCCAGGACTCGCAGGTCATCGTAGACCAGCGTCCAGAGCCGGCGACGGGCGTCGACTTCTCCGCGGGCAATGGCGCCAAGAAGCTGGGTTACGTGATGCGCTGAATCGTTTTGCATGGTCGGCCCGTTTATCAAATGGCGAACTTGCCGTCGTCGGGTGGACCATCGAGCGTGAGTAGCCGACGGCCCTGCCGGCATATATCTGTTGACCATTGTAACGCAAACGTGCCGTGAGTGTTGCACGCCTTTGACCGGGTGATTTCAGATTCGCAGGAAACCAAGTCCGATTTGCTATATGTGGGGAGAAATTGGTCGGCGATTGGATTGGACAGGAAGCGTGGAGTTATCGATTCCACTGGAGTGCATGCGAAAGCGGCTTTTTAATGAGATCCGGCACACGGCAGTTTTCGGCGGGATAGCCGACGGGGATCAGGAGGTATGGCTTTTCGTTTTCCGGACGGCGGCAGACATCCCGGAGGAAGTTCATGGGGCTGGGGGTGTGGGTGAGGGTGGCGAGGCCGAGTTGGTGGCACGCCATGAGGAAGAAGCCGGCAGCGAGACCGGCGCTTTCGATCGGGTAGTAGTTCTTGAGGCGTCTGCCGCTGGTTTCCTCCCAGTCGATGCGAAAGATGATGACGAGCCAGGGGGCGACATCGAGGAAGGGCTTCTCCCATGTGGTGCCGATGGGCTCCAGGGCGTCGAGCCACTCGCGCGGCATGCGATGGTCGTAGCTTTCTCGCTCCTCGGCTTCGGCGGCGATTCGGATTTCTCGCTTGATCGCGGCATCGTCGATGGCCACGAAGCGCCAGGGCTTGCGATTCGCACCGGATGGCGCGGAGTGGGCGACGGCGATGGCCTGTTCGATGAGTTCGCGTGATACGGGCGTGGCGGCGAAATCGCGGCAGCTTCGGCGCTCGTTCAACTCGGCGAGGAGTTCACGGGCGCGCTGCAGTTGCCACGCGGGATCGCGCGGGGGAAGGGCATAGGGAACAAGTTTCGGCGGCACGGGAATACCTGAATGACGAATGGCCAATTACGAATTACAACAGGGCGCGGCGACGGATACCGCATGATCCACGGATAACGTGATGGAAAGCACTTTCGTCAATTGTGATTCGACATTCGACATTTTTTACGCTTTCGGTTTGATCTGGTTGATGACCTCGTAGGGTTCGGGGAAGCGGCCTTCCTTGTGCTTGCTGAAGATCATCTTCCCGTCGACTTTGACGTCAAAAATACCGCCGGAGCCCTCGATCATCTCGGGCTTGACGCCGATTTCCTCCTCGATGAGTTCCGCCAAACTGGCGGCCTTGGGGAGGTAGTTTCACTGTACGCAATAGGTGATGGAAATTTTCATTGCAGCATGTTCTCCTCAAGCTTTAAGGCAATCGTAAAGTCCAGTTGCTTCATGTGAAAGTTTAGCATCGGATGGGCTTCGACACAAAGCGTTTGTTGCTGATCAAAGGAAGTGCATCTGATGAGTCTCGAACGACGGAAACGATCGTCTGATTCAGGATGCTTCCGAGGGGCGCACGTAGGGCGTGGCAACCTGGAGCCCCCGAATTGGCGAAAAGTGTTTCAGATTGAAGGTGTAGAGCGTCGCGGCTCGTGTCAGGGCCATCGCCGCGATCAAGGCGTCGGGAATCGTCAGTCCGTCCCGTAGGCGGTGCTCGATAAGTAGATCGTAAGCGAGTTGCGATTCCTGCGCCTCCGGCCAGGTTACGGGAAACTGAGTCAGAAACGTCTGAATTCGTTTCAGATCGGCTTGATTGCGACAACCAGAAACGAGTTCCATCGCAACGATACCCGGCAGTTCGAACGGATCATCACGTACGGATTTGATCCATTGGTCCGCGGCTTGTGTACCGCGAAGACAATTGACGAGGACATCCGTGTCGAGCTACGCGATCCTCTTCACCGCTTCCAACTGTCCTCGCGAAGGCGTCGAGCATACTCCGCACTATCCGGGATATCAGTACGATCGCGCCACATGCCGAAGAATTCCGATTTCGCCAATTGGCCGAGGCAGTGCCGTTGGTCGCCGTTTCGTGAGCGCACGATGACAACGATTTCGGCGGGCCCGAGCGGCACGTCAGCGGGCAGGGTGATGTTTACTTCCCTGTCATTCGAGACGTCAGCTTCTATTTTCACGGTGCGGACCATCAGGGGTACCCTTCAATTCAATATTCACTGTTATTCTAGCCCAGGAACCGCTCTAAGTGAGCACCGGGATCGAAAACCCACAAGTTTGCGTTGTCTCCTTTTTGCAAGTCAGCTTGATACCGCCGCACTCACATTCCCCGTGTTCACGCTCGACACCCTTTCCAACGTAGCTTTCACCAGGCCGAGAAAGAAGGGATCGGGGCGCAGGGGGCGGCTGGTTAGTTCGGGGTGGGCCTGTGTAGCGATGAAGCAGGGGTGAACCTGCGGCGGCAGTTCGAGGACCTGCATGATGAGGAAGTCGGGGGCCTTGCCGGAGAAGACGAGGCCGGCGCCTTCGAGATTGTCGATGTAGCGCGGGTCGACCTCGTAGCGATGTCGGAAGCGCAGTCGGACTTCGGGAGCGCCGTTGAAGAGTCGGGAGGCGAGCGTGCCGCTCTTGAGCACCACATCGTGGCCGCCGAGGCGCATGTTGCCGCCGAGGCCTTCGATCTGCTTCTGTTCGGGGAGGATGTCGATGACCGGGTGTTTGCACTCGGCGCTGAATTCCGTCGAGCCGGCGCCCTCGAGACCGCAGACGTTTCGGGCGAATTCGATGACGGCAAGCTGGAAGCCGTAGCAGAGGCCGAGGTACGGGAGGCCGCTGGTGCGGGCGTGCCGGATGCAGGAGATTTTTCCTTCGACGCCGCGCGCGCCGAAGCCGCCGGGGACGATGAGGCCGTCGAGATGGGCCAATCGCTCGCTGACGTTTTCCAGCGGCATGTCGCTGACTTCGATCCAGTCGATCTCGACCTTCGCGCCGCAGCGGGCGCCGGAGTGTTCGAGGGCCTTGATGACGGACGCGTAGCTATCGCGGACGCTGGTGTACTTTCCGGCAATGCCGATGGTGACGGTGGACTGGGCGCCGCGGAGACCGACGAGGTAGTCGTTCCAGACAGAGCGGGCCTTTTCCTCAGCTTCGGAGTGGACTCGGTCGGTGATACCGAGGATGTCGACGACGGCTTTATCCAGACCGGCTTCGCGGATCATCTCGGGGATGACGTAGATGGATTCGCGGTCGTGCATGGAGAAGACGCGGTTGAAGGGGACGCTGGAGTAGAGGGCGATCTTCTCGCGGACCTTGTTTGAGACGGGTTGGATGGCGCGGCAGGCGATGATGTTGGGTTGGATGCCGCATTGGAGCAGCTGCTTAATGCCTAACTGGGCGGCTTTGGATTTCTGTTCTCCGAGCGCGGGCGGCTGGAGGACGTAGGTGAGTGCGACAAAGCAGGTGCTGCCGGCGCCTTCCTCGAAGGCGAGTTGGCGAAGGGCTTCGATGTAGTAGGCGTTTTCCACGTCGCCGACGGTGCCGCCGATCTCGACGAAGACTACGTCGGCGTCGCTGGAGACGGCGAGTTGGCGCAGCTTGCTCTTCACTTCGCCGGTGACGTGGGGGATCATCTGCACGTCGCGGCCGAGATAGCTTCCGCGGCGCTCCTTCTCCAGGACGGCGGAGAAAATCTGTCCGCTTGTGGAGAAGTTCATGCGCGTCATGTTCTGGTCGAGCATTCGTTCGTAGGTGCCGAGGTCCATGTCGCATTCCATTCCGTCGTCGAGGACGAATACTTCGCCGTGGCGGAATGGGTTGAGCGTGCCGGAATCGAGATTGAGATAGCCCTCGAGCTTGATGGGGGCTACGGTGAGGCCCTTGTCTTTGATGACCTTTGCGAGACTGCTGGCGAGGATGCCCTTGCCGAGGCCGGACATGACGGTGCCAAAGACACCGACATACTTCGTTTTGCCCGGTTTGTAGCCCGGCGGCATGGGGGTGTAGAACTCGGTCTCATCGGACGCGGCCGCCAGCGAGGTGAGGGCATCTTGCGAGTTCATGGTCTTCTCCTGTTCGGGCGGCGAGATGCGACGGGCGGCCGGTGGGCAGGATGGGGTAGATACCGGCACATTCCCGACGGGTACATCTTTGGATTGTAATCGACGTGTCAAGCCCGAGCGGAATATTCGTGCGAGCAGGTTGGAAATGGCGTTGACAATGTTGGATCGCGGATGTGAATTGGCGGGCGATGATGGCGTAAGCGGCGGGGAAGGCTTTCGTTCTATTTCGAAGACGTCATGAACGAGCAGCGAAACGTGGAAATAATCGCGCGATGCGGCGCATGGGAGGCGACTTGATGAGGACGAAGCGAACCGGCGGAAGTGCGGCGGCAATCACCCTTCTTTTGGTGTGTCTTGTTGCGGCCGGCGGCGCAGCGGAGATGCAGCCGGAGGGCGAAGGAAAGGTGCAAAAGGCGCGTCGGTTCGGTGAGCAGCTTGCCGCCGGTGAGGTTGTTGAAGCGGCTGCGCAGTTTGACGATAAGATGGGCGAAGCGCTTTCGCCGGATCATCTTCGTGCGTTGTGGCGAAATCTGGAGCAACAGGCGGGGGCGTTCAAGTCGTTTGGCGAAGCGCGAGCAAGCAGCGCGGGGGGTGTTGATGTTGTCTATCTCCATGCGAGCTTCGAGCATCATTCGCTGCGACTGAAAATCGTGTTCGACAAGCGGGAGCGCATCAGCGGATTCTGGATCGAGCCGGCAGCATCTGCGGGCAACGAACCGGGTCCGGGGGCTTACCAGCCGCCGAAGTACGATCGGCCGGCGCGTTACACGGAAGCGCGTGTGAGCTTCGGCGAGGAGATGTGGAAGGCCAAGGGTGTCATCACCTTGCCCAAGAGTGCGGATCGCGTGCCGGCGGTGGTGCTGGTTCACGGATCGGGGCCGCACGACGAAGACGAGACGATCGGGCCAAACAAACCGTTTCGAGACCTCGCGGCGGGGCTGTCTTCGAAAGGCATCGCTGTGCTGCGATATCAGAAGCGCACCTATGCGTATCGGCTGCGGCTGGCGGCGGAAGGGAAAATCACGGTGCGCGAGGAGGTTGTTGATGATGCCGTGGCGGCAATTAAATTTCTGCGCGAGCATCCGCGAGTTGATCCTGAACGGGTCTACGTCGTCGGGCACAGTCTGGGTGCGACGCTGGCGCCGCAAATTGCAAAAGAGGACGGAAAGGCGGCCGGCGCGGTGCTTTTGTCGGGCACGGCGCGAGACCTGACGGATGTCCTGCTTGAACAGCTTGCTTACATTGCCTCGCTGCCGATGCCGAACCAGGCGCAGAACCGACAGCTTTATGACGAAGCGCTCGCGACGCTGCTCAAGGTTCGCAACGGAGAACTCGACGAGAACGCGACGGTGTTGAACGTGCCTGTCTCGTACTGGAATGATTTATCCGATGCGGCGGGGCGGTCGCTTGAGATCGCACGGGGGTTGAAGTGTCGTATCCTGATCGTCGGAGGCGGACGCGATTACCAGGTGACGCGGAAGGATTTTGATCTCTACCAGCGCGAGCTTAGGGATCGATCAAATGTGACGTTCAAGTGGTTTGAGCAGTGCAGCCATCTGTTCTTCCCCGGCGAAGGGATGAGTACGCCGAAAGAGTATGAGAAGGCGGGCAACGTCGATGAAAAAGTGATCAAGTATCTAGTGAAGTGGATTGAGAAGGATAGCTGAAGGACTCGCATTCGGCTGTTCATCAGTTGACGGTTAGCGGTATGACCTTGAACTGCTCCACGTCGATCAGGCCGTGGTTTGTCAGTTTCAATTTGCCGATTACGGACAGACTCAGGAACGACAGGGCCATGAAGGGCTGTTCCAGCGGGCAGCCGAGATCGCGGGCGGCTTTACACAGGTCGCGAAGTTTCTCGGCGGCGGCTTCGGCGGGTTCATCGCTTACCAGGCCTGCGATGGGCAGCGGTACTTCCGCGAGAACCTTGCCTTCATTCGCCACGACGAGACCGCCGCGCAGCTTCACGAGCCGGACGGCTGCCGTGTGCATGTCTTCATCGGACATACCGACGACGATTATGTTGTGAGCGTCGTGGGCGACGCTTGAGGCGATTGCGCCGCTTCGGAGCAGGAAGCCCCGGGCGAAACCGTGGCCGATCTCGCCGCTGGCGCGATGACGCTCGATGACGACCATCTTGGCGAGGTCGCGGGATGGGTCGGCGACGAGTTGGCCGTTGCGTACTGACGCCGGCTCCATGCTTCGCTCGGTGTCGATGCGATTCTCCAGCACGTGGATGACGTGAATCTTCGGCGGACTCGTTGCTGACGCACCGGCCGGCGCGGGGATGATAAAGTCCTTCGGCTCGATCCAGTGGACGTCGATGCTGCTGCGAAGGGGCGCGCGGCGCTCGGCTTCATGCACCGGCGCGATGCATCGGCCATTCTCCGCCACGATTTGGCCGCGGTGGAAAGTGTGCGTCACACGGAAGCTCTTGAGGTCGTCCACCACCGCAAGGTTGGCGCGGTAGCCGGGCATTACCGCGCCGAGGCGCCGGAGGCCGAAGTATCGAGCCGTATTGTACGTGCCCAAACGGACGGCGAGGATCGGGTCCATGCCCAATCGAATCGCCTTGCGGATTGAGAAGTCGATCTGGCCTTCTTCGAGCAGATCGCGGACATCTTTGTCATCGGTGCAGAACATGAAATGCTCGGCGTTGGCGAGTGTGACGATCGGCAGGATTGCTTTGAGATTGCGCGTCTGCGAGCCCTCGCGGATCATGATGAACAGTCCGCGGCGGAGCTTCTCTATTGCTTCTTCTGCGCGGACGCATTCGTGGTCGCTCATGATGCCTGATGCGACGTAGGCGGTGAGGTCGCGACCGACGACGGCGGGGGCGTGGCCATCGATGACGGATTCGGCGGCCATGGTGATTTTTTCGAGCACTTCCTGCTGCGCGGCGATGACGCCGGGGTAGTTCATCATCTCCGCCAGACCGAGCACCCACGGATTCGCCATGAAGGGTTCGAGGTCTTCGGCCGTCAGCTCCGCGCCCGCGGACTCGAGTGGGCTGGCCGGTACGCAGGAGCTGAGCATGATGTAGACATCGATCGGCGCGTACTTGGCGCTGCGAAGAACGAACGAGATTCCTTCCGCGCCCATGACGTTGGCAAACTCGTGCGGATCGGCGATGACCGAGGTGGTGCCGTGCGCCGCGACGACTCGGGCGAACTCCGGCACGGCAAGCATCGACGACTCGATATGAACATGCGCATCGATCAGGCCTGGACAGATGTAGCAGCCGGCAAGATCCATCGTCTTTTCGGCTTTGTAGTCACCGATTCCTGCGATCCGCTCACCGAAAATGGCGAGGTTGCCGTCGATGATTTCGTGTGAAATCACGTTAACGATTCGGGCGTTTGTGAGCAGGAGATCGGCCGGTCGACGGCCCGCGGCGACGTCGATCAGGTCCTTCAGGGGGGTGTCGGGGGCATTGGGCACGACGGCAACTCCAATATCTATAGATGGTTATAGCATATTTGATTGCTGGATGCCAGGGAAGATGCTTTCGGGAGGCAAACCAGTTGCAGGTGTTGAAGGGGCCGGTTTTTGTGATATGATTCGGGATTCTCCGTCGCTTGCCAGGATGGTACAGGCGCGTACGGCGCTCGGGCGTCGGCGGAGATGGATTCGACATACGACAGTAGGGTTTTCTAGAAGTAGAGGCAGACATGGCGGTTACGTTGAGATTGGTGCGGCTGGGTCGACGCAATCGACCGTTCTATCGGTTGCGTGCTTCGGACTCGCGGTCGGCAACGACGGGTCGTTTCCTTGAGGAATTGGGCTTCGTTGATCCGCTTGAGAAGGACCCTTCCAAGCAGGTGGTCATCAAGAAGGAGCGTATCGAATACTGGCTGGGCCAGGGCGCGAAGACGTCCGACACGGTCCGCACGCTCCTGAGGAAGCAGGGAGTTGCCCGAAAGTAACCGCACGGCGAATTGCCCGTCTTGCATGAGTGCGTCGCCGTTGCCCTGAAGTGTGGCATCGGCAACCAGCCGGTGACGAAGTGCCATGCGGATTGACGTGCTCACGCTGTTTCCCGAGGCGTGCGAGCCGTTCTTCAGCACAAGCGTGCTGGGCCGGGCCTGCGAGGCCGGCTTGGTGACAATTGCTTGTCACAATATCAGGGATTACACGAAGGACCCGCATCGCAAGGTTGACGATCGGCCCTTCGGCGGTGGCCCCGGAATGGTGATGATGTGCCAGCCGGTGGTTGACGCGGTGGAGGCCGTTGAGAAGCAGGCGCCGACCCCGGCGGTGCGCGTGTTGTTGTCGCCGCAGGGCGAGCGACTGACGCAACGACTGGTCGAGGAACTGGCCGCGTGCCCGCGATTGTTACTGATTGCTGGGCATTACGAAGGGTTAGACGACCGAATTCGGCTGCTGCTTCGCCCGAGAGAAATCTCGATCGGCGACTATGTCCTCTCCGGTGGAGAGGCGGCGGCGATGGCGGTGGTGGACGCGGTGGTCCGCCTGGCTCCGGGCGTGCTAGGACATGAGGACTCCTCGCAGGAAGAGTCGTTCAGCGTCCGGCCCGAGGGGGCAGCGGCGGATGACTCGGAAGTGCTGCTGGAGTATCCGCACTATACGCGCCCCCGGGAGTATCAGGGGCTGACGGTGCCGGATGTGTTGCTCTCGGGCGACCACGCGAAGATTCGGTCGTGGCGATTGGCCGAGGCGCGTAAGCGAACGGCGGAGCGGCGGCCGGACTTGTTGGGGGACACGGCAGGAACGTCGGAGTCGAATCGCAAAGAAGCATAGCAGGAATCGCCGACATAGATGGTTGGGAGATCGTACGATGCGTAATAAATACATCGAAGCAGTGGATGCGAGTCAGCTCAAGAAGGAACGCCCGAAGTTCGAGATCGGCGACACGGTCCGAGTTGGCGTGCGCATCGTCGAGGGGAACAAGGAGCGCGTGCAGCCCTTCGAAGGCGTGGTCATCGGCCGACGCGGACGCGGGTTGAACGAGACGTTCACCGTCCGGCGGATCGTGAACAACGAGGGCGTGGAGCGCATCTTTCCGATTCAGTCACCACGAATCGCCCATGTCGAGGTCGTACGACACGGCAAGGTTCGGCGAGGCAAACTCTATTATCTGCGTGATCGCGTCGGCAAGGCCCGCAAGCTTCGGGAGCGCGTTTCGAGCGGCGGCTCCAGCGAGGAGTCCGCTCCGAAGGAGGGCGCCAAGGGCAGCACGAAGAAGGCGTCAAGCCGCGAGCCGGAAGTCGCCGTCACGGTCTAGACCCGCTTCGCCGCTGGTTCGTAACGGACCTGTTCCATGAGCACCGATCACAAACTGCTCGGCGCCGCGGGGGAGAAGGCGGCCGAGAAGTTTCTTCGATCGCGCGGCTACCGCATCCTATCTCGTAATTATTCCTGTCCGATGGGCGAGCTGGACCTCGTCTGCTTTCATGAGGGCACGGTCGTTTTTGTCGAGGTCAAGACGCGAGCGACCGACGCAGCGGCCGATCCGGAGGAGAACATCACGCCTTCGAAGCAGCGGCAGCTTTATCGCGTCGCGCGGGCCTGGCTGGCGGCGCATCGGCATCCGGAGTGCGCCTATCGGTTCGATGCCGTCAGCGTGGTATTGCCCGAAGGGGGAGCGCCGGGGATTCGCCACATCATCGAGGCATTCATTCCGAACGGTTGATCGTAGTATTTGGATACGTGCGAAAGGTGACGCTCGCACCCGCATCGCCACGGACTACTGGTTACTGTCCCATGCTGATTGACTCGCATTGCCATCTCACGTCGCATGAACTGATGCCGCAGATCGGTGACGTGATATCTCGCGCGCAGGCGGTGCGTGTGACCGAGTTTGTGACCATCGCCACGGACCTTGCCGACGCGGAGCGCGCACGGGCACTGGCCGGTCGATACGACGGCGTGCATGTCGTCTGCGGTATTCATCCTCATGAAGCGGGCAAGGTTGCGGCCGGCTGGGACGCGGCGCTCGCGGTGTTCGTACGAGGTGACGATGTTTTCGCGGTCGGCGAGATGGGGCTGGATTTTCATTATGACTTTTCGGATCGCGCAGTGCAGTTCGCGGTTTTTCGCCGGCAGGTGGAAATTGCCGCCGAAGTCGGCAAGCCCATCGTCATCCACAGCCGCGAGGCCCATCAGGAAGTGCTCGATTTGCTTGCGGATTGTCCGCGGCCGCCGAATGTGGTATTCCATTGTTTCACCGGCAGCGAGGCGGAGGCCCGGCAGATCCTGGCTGCGGGCTATTGGATTTCTCTGACCGGCGTGGTGACCTTCAAGCGGGCGGATGAGCTTCGCCGTGTGGCTCGGCTCATTCCGGAGGAGCGGCTGATGCTTGAGACGGACTCGCCGTACCTTTCGCCGGAACCGCTGCGGAGTGTGCGACCGAACGAGCCGTCGCATCTGGTGCATACCGCTGCGTGCATCGCTCGGGAGCGCGGTATGGAAGTGGCGGAGCTTGCGGCACGCACTTCTGAAAATGCGCGGCTTTTCTTCAACCTTCCACGGCGGTAACGTATGACTGTGCAGACGCAGACGGCGGCGATCGGACTGGACGTCGGCGGCACGGCCCTGAAGGCCGGGCTGGTCTCGGCAGACGGGACCGTTTTGAGCACAGCGTCGCTTGATACCGAAGCGGCGGGCGGTGTCGATCATGTGCTTCAGCGGCTTGTCGAGTTGATTCAGCGGCTGGCCGGCGATGCGAACTCGCGCGGATTGCTGATTGAAGCTGTCGGCGTGGGTGTACCGGGGACGCTCAGCCGTTCACAGGGGACGGTCATCGCTCCGCCGAATCTGCCGGGCTGGAGGAACGTGCCCATCGTCGAGCGCCTTTCCGTAGCGACGGGCTATCGCATCGTGCTGGATAATGATGCCAACAATGCGGCACTCGGAGAGTTTCGCTGCGGGGCGGGGCGCGGCGTGCAGAACATGGTTATGATCACCCTCGGCACCGGCATTGGCGGCGGGATGGTCTTCAACGGCCGGCTCTGGCGCGGGGCCTTTGAGAACGCCGGCGAGATCGGCCATATGATTATATTCGTCGGCGGGCGGCGCTGCGGCTGCGGTCAGCAGGGTTGTCTGGAGGCCTACGCATCGGCGACGGCGACGGTCGCGCGGGCGGCGGAGCGGATCGAGTCGGGCGAAACGTCGAATCTGCGGGAGCTACTGGATCGTGGCGAGGTGCTGACGACCGAGCGGATCGTCGAGGCAGCGTCAGCGGGAGACGCGCTGGCTCGTGAGGTGTGGGAGGAGACCTGCCGCTATCTCGCCGTCGGCTGCTTGAATGTTCAGCATCTGATTAACCCGGAGCGTATCGTATTGGCCGGGGGCATGAGCGCGGCGGGCGAGTTGCTGCTCCGGCCGGTGATGGAAGCCATTGACCAACTCGGGGCCGAGTTATTCGGTGATCCCTCGGAGGTACGCATTGCGGAACTTGGGAACGACGCGGGCTTCATCGGATCCGCGCTGAGCGTTTTCGAGCCGTCGTAGGTTGGCATGTTCGGATCGGCCGTTGGGTGCGTTCCTGGTAGGTTACGGTCGCCGCGCGATCAGTGATGCAGCGATTCGCCTCGGGCCGGTGAGACCCTCTCGGTAAAGCAGAATTTCCCATGCGGAGAAAGCGGCGAGCAGTTCGCCGGATTGCAGGACATGCGCCGGTCGGCCGGGCTTGCCGAAGAGCGATCGCTGTGGCTCGACGAAAGTCTCGTAGACGACGAGACCGCCGGGGCGCAGGGCGTCCTGTATGGTGGAGAATAACGGTCGGTGCAGGAAGTTGAAGCAGCAGACGAGATCATAGGATGCCGAGGGGATGGATAAATCCTGTTCCACGTCACGGCATTGGGTTTTGACGATTGCACCGTTTCGCGCGGCGAGTTCATTGCAACGCTCCATCGCATCGGGAAGGATGTCCCACGCTTCGACGATGAAGCCGGAGAGGGCAAGGAAGACTGAATCGCGGCCTGTGCCGCAGGCGATGTCGAGGGCTTTGGGTGGAGAAGCATCGCTACGCTTGCCTGGCGAAGCAGCGCTTTGCGGTCCGGGCAAAGCAGCGCTTTGCGGTCCCCATAGTTGGCGGGCGATGATTACGGCCTCCTCCAGCAGGGCGTGAGGCCGCCAGAGACGTACGAGGGACTTGCCGCTTTGGGTCGGGCCTTGCGTGAGCCATTCTTCGCCGTGGACGACGGCTGCGACGGTGCGCTCACGCACACGCAGACGCGAGGCGGCCCAGCGGGCGCGAGTGGGATTCTCGTCGTAGATCGTCACGGGAATGTTTCGCGGGGGTAATTCGTGGACTCGTCGGGTAAGTTCTTCGAGTGGGATGTTCGTGGAACCGGCGCGATGCAATTGTTCGAACGCCACGGCAGGGCGGACATCCAGTACGGACATCGAGCTGGGAGGTTCAGTCGTCATGCGGCGCAGGCGTTGGCATGGGTGATTGCGCGTCGGTATCCAGTCGGAGCTGCCAGATGGCGACGTCGATCCAGCGATCAAACTTGTAGCCGATTCGTTCCAGACAGCCGACCAGACGGAAACCCAGCGCCGCATGCAGCTTTTCGCTGGCGGTCTGATGGTCGGCGATCTGTGCGATGATGTTTCGATGTCCGTGTCTTCGGGCCAGGTCGACCAGCGCCGCGAGCAGGGCGCGGCCGATGCCCTGGCGATGGCATTCCGGTCGGATATAGACCGAATCCTCGGTGGAGAAGCGATAGGCGCAGCGGTTGTTCCATCGTGAGAGCGTGGCCCAGCCGACGACACGACCGGCGTCAGTCGCCACGAGCGCCGGAAACGGTCCTCCGTGTTCCGCGAGCCACGCGTCCCAATAGGCAGGGCCTTCCGGTTCGGTGGCGAAGGTGCAGGTCGCGTTTCGAACGTAGTGGTTATAGATTTCGCTGATGGCGGGGATATCCACGGCGGCGGCAGCTTTGATTTCCATGGTGGGCACCTTGCTCGCTGTCTCGCTATCATACGATGGCGAGGAGTAGCAAGCGATACGCAGATGAATCATGGAATGCACCAGGACAACCCGGTTGCCAACCGTGAGCAAACGATGACCGAGGAGCAGCTTATTGAGCTGGCCCTGCGGCAGCCGATTGCCGCTGAGCAGTTTCGCCCGGTCGATCTGCATCTGGATCGTCGCGAAGGGCTGAAGGTGCAGTGGGCCGACGGGCAAGTGAGCCAGTTTCCACTGGCTTATCTTCGCAAGCGATGTCCCTGTGCATCGTGCCGCACGGAGCGCGAGGCGAAGCAGCAGACGGAAGGACGCTCGCTGTCGCTGACCATTCTGCCGACGAATATTGATCGTGCCGCCGAGTTTGCGGATGCGAAGCTCGTGGGCAACTACGCGATTCAAATCACCTGGGCAGACGGACATACCACGGGGATCTACGATTTTCGCTATTTGCGGATTATCTGCCCGACGAATCGGAGCGAGGGCGGGATCAGTCCGGCTCGCTGACGAGGGTGAGCGAGAACGGGGGCTGCTCGGAGGGTTTGAGTCGTTTTTGAATCTGATGGACGACCGATCGAACGCCGGGCATCAGCGGATAGAGCCGAAGGACTTCGTGATAGGTAGCAAGGGCCTCGGTGTATCGGCCCAGGGCGGTATAGCAGTTAGCGACGTTTGCCAGCGCGCCGAAGTGATACGGGTTGAGCTGGAAGGCGCGGCGGGCGTCGCGAAGGGCGGCGTCGAAATTATCAACGATGTAGTAGGCCTGGCTTCGCTGATGGAAGGCCTCGGCGTAGGTCGGGTGTGTGCGGATCAGGTCGGAGAGCATGGCCACCACGTTTTCCGTCTCCTCGTTGCGAATGTCCACGGCGATTTTTGACAGCACGCGGCGGGCCAGCGGATCGCCGGCGCGGAACCAGATCGACCAGAGGGCATCTTCTGCGGCGCTGACGACGTGGACTTCGCCATGGTGGAGCAGCGGCATCAAGGACGGGCAGGCGGACATTTCGCCAATGAGGCCGATGCAGACGGCGACCACTCGGAGCAGTTCGGGATCATCCGAATCGAGAAGGAGGGACAGGCATTCGGCGTTCCACTCGTCCTGAAGGGTTTCCGCCAGCTCGGCGAAATCGCCCCGTTTCAGGTAGGGCTCGACGAGATCGATGAGCTTTCGACCGGCGATTTGCTTCTCGTCCATTCGGCGGACCTCTTGGGCGGCAAGGGCATCAGTCTGTTTCAGCAAGACGGCCGAGATCAGCAACCGGGAATCCAGAAGGGGTCATTCCCCGGTTCGGGTCAGAAGTGACCCTGCAAAACCAAGTATACCTTCGATCCTCCCCTCTGGTCAAACCTCCGGGGCTGTTTTCGACCGGAAAAGACGGCTAGGATTACGCTAAATGGCCGGGCTGGCGAATTTCAAGCGTACCAACCTGCGCATGAGGTCGCTCAGCCCATTTCTTCGCTGGAGGCATTGAGCCCGATCGTGCAGCCGGAAATCCTCAAAAAACTGCTGGAAGACGTTCGCGGAGGGCTGGTTCCCGTCGACCAGGCCATTGAGCGTCTGCAACACCTGCCTTTCGAGTCGATCGATTTTGCCCATGTCGATCATCATCGGGCCATGCGCTGCGGCTTCCCGGAGGTTATCTTCTGCCCAGGTAAGACAACGGATCAGATCGTCGCCATTTTCGGAAAACTTGCAGCCGTGGGGGGGAATGTGCTGGCCACCCGGGCGACGCCGGAGCAGTACGAGGCGGTACATACCGTTCATGCCGGAGCGGAGTACGAGGCCGCCGCGCGGTGTATCACACTTCGTCAGTCGCCACAGCGGCCATCGACCGGCGTCATCGCCATGGTCTGTGCGGGGACGAGCGATCTGCCGGTGATTGAGGAGGCCCGCGTAACCTGCGAGATCATGGATCAGCGCACCGAATCGTTTTACGACGTGGGCGTTGCGGGGATTCATCGGCTGCTGGCGCACTCGAAGCAGCTGCGGGCCGCGCGGGTGGTGGTGGTCGCCGCGGGGATGGAGGGGGCACTGGCCAGTGTGGTTGGCGGGCTGGTTGAGGCGCCGGTCGTCGCCGTGCCGACGAGCGTGGGGTATGGCGCGAGCTTTCACGGGTTGGCGCCGCTGCTGACGATGCTCAATTCGTGCGCGACCGGCGTGGCCGTGATGAACATCGATAACGGCTTCGGCGCCGGCGCGTTGGCGGCGAAGATCAATCGTCTCGGCGAGTCGCAGGCAAATCAACCGACACAGGAGTAGGCCGCGTTGAAGAAGCGAGCCAAAGGAAAAGGTCAATCAGCGAAGTCTTCGCTTCGCCGCATCTGCAGCTTGCCGCGACTGCCGAAGCGGCCGAGGGATTCGCACAAGGGATCGTTCGGGCGCGTGCTGGTCATCGGCGGCTCGCGGGAGATGATCGGCGCGCCGTCGCTGGTAGCCCATGCGGCGCTTCGCGGTGGTGCGGGGCTGGTGACGGTGGCGTGTCCGCGGTCGATTCAGCTGTACGTGGCGATGTTGTGCCCCTGTGCGACGACGATGCCGCTGCCGGAGGATGAACACGGTCGAATCGATCCGCTCGCGTCGATGGACTATCTGCGCGAGGCAGGGATGCTCGACGAGCCGACGGCGCCGACCGTCGTGGCGATGGGGCCGGGGCTGGGGCGCGGGGATGCGGCGTTTGATGCCTCACTCGTGGCACTGGCAAACGCCTTCGGGGATGATGCACGCGTGCCGGTGGTGCTGGATGCCGACGCCCTGAATGCGATGCACAGGTCGGATGGCGAATCGGCGGGCTGGGATCGGGCGCTGCATTTTCGTACGATTATCACGCCGCATCCGGGCGAGCTGGCGCGGATGCACGGCGTTTCGACGAGCGAGGTGCAGGCCGATCGTGAGGGGTTCGCCGTACGGACGGCGCGGATGCTTTCCGGCGGGAAGGAGCATCCGGACTATCGCGCGGTCGTGGTGCTCAAGGGGGCGGGCACGGTGGTCGCCGACGGCGTCAATCTCTATGTGAACAAGACGGGCAACGCGGGCATGGCGACGGGCGGCAGCGGCGACGTATTGACCGGTGTGATTGCGGGGCTGGTTGCACAGCGGATGAGCGGCATCGAGGCGGCCGTGTTTGGCGTGCATGTTCACGGCGCGGCGGGGGATCTCGCGGCAAAGCGGCGCGGGCAGGTATCGCTCATGGCGAGCGATCTGATTGAGTTTCTTCCGGATGCGTTTCGTGGAGTGGGTCGCTGAGCGACGCGAAGGCAGCGGATTGTCATTTGTTGGCTTTGTGAGTTGATTCAGTTTAACAGTTTTCGTTGCGTGTACGCTTGAACTGCGTTGTTGGTGGGCCTCGGCCGGCGGGGACGCCGGCTGCTACGGGAATGCCGGCCGTTGCGGGGAAGCGTCAAACGCTGCAACACATCTGACCCCATGTTCCAATTCAATCCGCGTCAGGTTGTGTTGTCGGTGGCGGTTCGGTATCGGGCGGCAAGTTGGGATCGGGGGTTTCGGGCTGTTCTGGCTGCGGACGGTCGAGTCGGCCGAGGTCGGCGGTGCGGGCCAGGGCGAGCGATACATCGAAGCTGCGCCAGCGACGCTTGATGGAAAGCGTCACGGTTTCGCCGGCGGCGCGGTCGCTGAGCTTGCGCTGAAGATCGGCGATGTCGCCGATCGGGTGGCCGTCGAGTGCCGTGATGATGTCGTCGACCGCCAGATCCGCATCCTTCGCGGGAGAGGGGTCGGCGATGGATGCGATGCGCACGCCGCCTGAACGCGGGAACAATTCTTCAAAGAGTTCATCCAGCGCGCCGGGTTCCTGCCGGGTCAGCAACACGCCGATCTTTCCCGGCTCGATGTTTTCGCCTTTGCGAAGCCGCTCCAACACCGTGTCGATCCGGGTCTTCGTGACTGCGAAGCCGATGCCGCTGTCGTACCAGTGTACGCCGGCCAGCGCGCCTCCTCCAGCGCCGGCCATCGGCACGATCAGGCCGAGTACGCGTCCGTCGATGTCAACCAGAGGGCCGCCGTAGTTGATCGGCGAGGTCTTGGCGTCGGTCTGCAATGCGAGGCCGTTGCGACGGTTGACGGCGCTGACGATACCCAGCGAGGCGAAGGGCTTCGCGCTGCCGAGTCCCATGCCGCAGGCGATGGCGTATTGACCGACTTCGATTTCGTCGGGGCTTGCCCATTGTGCCGCGGGCAGATTTTCGGCCTCGACGCGCAGGAGCGAGAGGCGGCGAATGTGGTCTCGCGCGAGAAGCTTTGCAACGAAGCGACGGCCGTCGGTGAGCCGTACGGTGATGATCGAGGGGTCACGGGCGAAGTTGAAGGTGCTGGCGAGGATGAGACCGTCGGGCGTGAGGATGAGACCGGTAGTGGGTCCGTCGGCCATCCGGAAGGATTCTTCGACAGGGCGGGCCACGCCTTCGCGGAGCGGTTGAGCGCCGCCGACGGTTTCGATGGTGACGATGCAGGGTGATGCCGCTTCGACGGCGTTGCGGACGGCGTGGGCGCGGGCGGACTCGAATTGACGAGCGTCGTTACTGGTGAGGGGTCGCGTATCGTCACCCATGAGGGGTGATGCTAGGGTGGCGGTGAACAGCGCGAATGCGAGCAGGGTGATGACGGGAATGGTCATCGTTCGGTGATGTTCCCTCGCTTGCGATTCGGGCTGGTTTGGGCGGGCCTTGCGGTGGTTCATGGCTCGGCCTCCACGGTCAGCATGACGGCGAGGATATCGGGGCCGCGTTTGATGGTGAACTGGACGCGCTGGCCGGGAAGCAATCGGGCGACGGCTTCTTCGTAGGCCTCGGCGTCCGCAATTCGGCGGCCGTCCATGGCGAGGATCAGGTCATCGGGTTGGATGCCGACTTTGGCCGCGGGTGAACCCGGGCGGACGCGTTCGACGTACGCGGAGACGTGACGATAGCCGAGTCGGGCAAGCTTGACGCCGATGTAGGGTTTCTTCGAATGATCGCTGAGGGATGCGGCTGACTGGTCGCCATCACCCGCCTGCGCTTCGGGCTGATTCACTCCTCCGCTTGTGTTTCGGGCTGTTCCATCGCTCGGGCCTGCGAGGAAGGCGATGATTTCTTCTCCGGGGAGGGCGTAATTGAGCCGGGTGTTTGTGTGGACGGACTCGATGACCTTTCCGACGAGGCCTACGAATTGGCCGTCCGCGTCGAGTAGCGGCCCACCGGCGGCGCCGGGGTTGGCGGTGATGGCATCGATGATGAGCACCTCGCCCTGGTAGTCGAAGTCCTGCGCGAGGCGACGGGCTTCCAGCAGGGTTCGCAAACTGAGTATTCCTTTGCAGACGGAGACGGCTTCGTGGCCTTCGGCGATCTTGAACCAGTTGCCGAGTGCAATAACTGTGTCACCTTGTGACAGGTGCGCGCTGGGCTGCGGCGTGAGGTGCGGCAGCTTTGCCCCCTCGATTTTCAGCAACGCCAGTTGGCGTGTTTCGTCCACGCGCTCCAGCCGGGCGTTGAATTGACTGCCATCCGACAGCACGGCTTTGACACCGCTGAGACTGACCATCAGGGAGAGGGTGGTGACGATTCGGCCATCGCTTGAAACGAGGACGCCGGTGCCGTAGCCGTGCTCGCGGCCGGCGGATTTGCCGTAGAGCTTGACCACGCTGTCGGCGGCATTGCCGATGATCGGAGCGATCGTGTCGCGGCCCTGTGCCGACGAGATCGTGCAGCTCACCACGATGATCGCTGCCAGCAGCCAGCCCGATGCGCAAGCGAGGGAGTCGTTTGCGAAGCGAGATATCGTGATTGTTCGTTGGGTCGCGCTCATTATGGCTTCGATGTAACCTGAATCCGCTCGAAATGGTCTTCCGCGACGAGCACCTCGTCGTGGTACACGCGGCGGGTATGCGGCAACTTGAGTACGCCTGCGGGCCGTTCGTCACTGTATTCATAGCGCAGGGTCGCGCCGGTTTTCTCGTCACGGAATTCGACGGCCAGTAATCGGCCGGTTTCGTCGTCGAGGGCAACGCGGTAGGCCGACTCGTCGCTGAGTGACCTGCGAAGGACGACGGCGATGCGGCCGTTCACTTCGTCAGCCCCTGTCACACGATATCCTTCACGATCAGCGGCTTCCTCGGCACGAAGGAGCGCCGCGAAGATGGCCTGTTCGACCGCGGAGGCGGATTGCGAGAGATCGACCACCACACTTTCCGCGAGTGAGACCTGCCATGTGACCGGGCGTGGATCATCTGCCGGCGACGCGGTCATGGCACGCTTACCCGATGCGTGAACCGATGCGACGCCTGTGAGCATGGCATTGCCGCCGATCGCCGAACGAAACAGACGAAATGCCCGACGAACGGCCTGTCGGTTTGCCCGTGCGGTCGCGGGGTGCGTGGCGTAGGGATCGATCGGAGGCGGTGCACCGTCGGGCAGTTTTCCGAAGAGTTTGGGCAGGGGCAGGGCATCGAGGCGCATTCGAAATCGCATGACGTTTCCGTCGCGTTCATGGACGATTTCGACGGGCCAGCCGGCGGGATAGGTACCGAGGATCGAGAGGAAATGATTGGCACTGTCGATTTCTCTTCCGTCGAGCTGCAGCAGCTTGTCTCCGCGACGCAGACCAGCACGGCTTGCGGGCCGTTCATCTGCCACGCGGTCGACGAGGACATGGCCGTTTTCGTCGACAACGGTGAAGCCGGCGGAGGCATGGGGTGTGGGCAGACCGGCACGAAGCATGGGAATGAAGCGCTTGATTTGATTGATGGTGATGGCGAAGCCGACGCCGACATTGACGCGGCTGCGTTCTTCGATGGAGATTCGGCCGTTGATGCCGATGACGCGGCCACCAAGATCGAAGAGCGGTCCGCCGGAGTTGCCGGGATTGATCGAAGTATCGACCTGAATGCAGTCTGTATAAACGAGCGCGCCGCGGACGCCGGGCTGGTAGCGGTGGAGGCCGGAGATGACGCCGAGGGTGACGGTCGGCGTGTAATCATCCGCGAGACCGAAGGGATTTCCGAGTGCCAGTGTATAGTCACCAACCTGCAAGGTGTCTGAGTCGCCGAGCGGGGCGAAGCCGAGCACGGACTTTTCGTTGATCTTGAACATGGCGACGTCGCCGCCGGGGTCGATGCCCAGTATTTCCATTTCGTGAAGCTTGCCGTCGTTGAGGCCTGCTTCGCCTTTGCGATCGGCGAGCATGGACGCGACGACATGGAAATTCGTCAGGCCGTAGCCCTCTGCGTCGATGATCACGCCGGAGCCGCCTCCGGAGAGATTGCCTTTGGCAAAGAGGCAGGCGACGGACGGGGAGATCCTGCGGATGGTTTCGATACGGGCCTTTTGAGCGGCGGTGACGCGCGCCAGTTCGGCGGCGCTGTTTCCGTTTGCCGTCCACGTTGATAACAACAGGACGGCCCCGATTACCAGAGGGGTTACGGCCAAGTGAGCCCTCCCGAGTCAACGAATGGCGTCCGCTTTGATACGAATCAGTCTCGCCGCGGCCCAGTTGCAATGGTCGGAGAAATCGAGATCATCGCCGGGGTCGCAGATGAGGGTCATCGTCTTGACACCTGACAGATCGACCTTGATGGTCGTCGGCCGGCCCGAGCCGATCGGTTGGGATTCGTACGCGACGCGGTCGTCGCAGTGCACACGGAAGATCGCGCGGCCGTGCGGCGCGACGGCGTCGTCGATGCCGATGACCGCGGTGAACTGCTCGAATTGTCCGGCCAGATCGTAGGAAAGTGCCGTGTAGGCGTGGACCCCCATGCCGCGGTCGTAGCGTCGGCCGCCGAGAAGGATCGGCCCGCCGGTGACGTTCTTATCTCGCTGCGGCGGCCAGGATGCGTCGAAAAGGGATCGCTGCTCGACGCGGGACGGTTCAAGCTCTGAGAGATCGACGATGCGATCGCTGCGAAGGGCGATGGACTCGATTGTGTGCCAGGGAATGCGCACGCGACCCAGCGGGCCGGCGTCCAGCAAAAGTTCGGACGTGTCGGCGGAAGCGATTTGGCCGACCAGACTACGCGCGGCGTCGAGGCGAACCGATGCAGAGCCGGGCGCGCTCGCGTCTTTAAGAGTGCCGAGCACGATGGCATAGGCGCGATCGAGCGGGGCCGTCTGGAGTTTGTCACCGACGCGGAAACTCCAGGCATCGGGCGTCAATCGTTCCAGCGCGCCGGGGACGACGACCGGCCGGCCATCGCGGACGGCGATGAGGAAGTCTCGACCTGCGTCGCGATCCGTCATCCGCGAGGCGAGTTGCTCTTCGGCCAGTTCGAGCGGCTTGGTCGTGAGTCGAATGGCGCGCAGGGCCGTCAGCGGGATTTCCATTGCTTCGGGCAGACCCATGTCCACACGGATACGGCGATCGTCGCCGGCATCGGGCAACAGCCGGGCATTCGCTGAACTGCCGCCTGCGAGAAAGAGCGTGCAATTCGCCGCGATGCGATGATCGGCTGACGCATCCTGTTGATCGGTAACGGCCACTCGAACCAGATCGCTCACGCGGACCCTGCCGGATTCGTCATCCTTTGTATAGTGCAGGATACCATCGCTGATGGAACACAGGCGAACTTCCATCATGCGGCCTTCGACGGTTTCGTATTCCAGAGTCGGGCTCGACGGCTGCGCGGCAGCCGCGGCGCCGGATGGATCCGGCGATGCAACGAACTGCAAACAGGCAAGAAGGCCGAACAGGAAGGTCATTGGGGCGGCGCATCCTTGGAAAGCTGGCGGTAATACTGTTCGAGCAATTCGCGGTACTGGCTGGGGAATCGCCGCTGAAGTGTTTGCAGGATTTCTTCTCGCTCGCGCGGCGGCATGCGGCCCCATTCTTCGCCCGGCCGGGCCTGGGTGCGACGAAGTTCGCCCACCTGCGAGTCACCACCGGGCAGGGAGGACTGTTTCGCGCCGCCGCCGGGTTGCTGCGCGCCCTTGGGAGTGCCGTGACCGCCTTTGCACTTTCCACCGCCGCATTGCTTGCAGTTGCTCTGGCTCTTCTCGCGGTCTTCGGCTTCCTGAATCATCGCGCTGAGAAGATCGACGGCTTCTTTCTGGCGGGTTACGACGACTTCATCCACGTCGCCCCGGTTGATTCGCCGGCGCGCGAAGTTCATCAGGTCGCGCACGTCGCCGAGCTGTCCGGGGACGCGGCGCTCGATTTCCATCAGAATCTGTGTGGAGGTGACGCGAAGGCGCTCGGGGGCATCGGGATATCGCTTCAGAAATCTTGTGAATGTGTGTGAAGCGGCTTCGTAGTCCAGATTGTGAATCTGGCAGTAGCCGAGCATAAAGTAGAACTGATCCGGATGGAGGGTGTACTGCTCGATGTCGCCGTGTGTTTCCTGCACGCGAACGAGCATTTCCCGGCAACGCTCCACGGCTTCCATGTCCATCATGGCCGTGGCGGCCTGATTCGCTGCGGCTACGGCGAGATACGGATCGTCGTCATGCGACAGGGCTTCGAGCACGTCCGCGGCTTCATAAATCTTTTCGTCGTTAAGCAGATCAAGGCCGCGCTGGAAGCCGTCTGACAGAAGGGCGATCGCGCTGTTGAGAAAGTCGCGCTTGGCGGCGGCCTTTATCTCCGTAGCGCTCTTGCGTACGAAACGGCGCACCTCGGCGTCGTAGTCGGCATTGGCATCGAGCTGATCGAGAAAACCGGCGATGACCTGATCGACCGTCGGGCGGGGCTCCATCGGCTCTTCGGGTACTTCCAGGGCCGCGGGCTGCTCGGGCGACGCGGGCGCGACGATTGGAGAAGCGATCGCGGTGCTCCAGAAAGCTGTCAGGCAGAAAGTCAGCACAAGACGGGTCATGGTCGATGTCTCCTTACCTATCATCATAGCATTTCCGAAGGCCGGGGGTTGCGGGCGTATCGGGCAATCGGCATTGGAAACGCGGATTACTGGGCTCGGCGGAGGGCCTCGTGCATCGATCGGGCCATTTCGTGGACCTGCTCCTGGCGGCGGGCCAGTTTCTCTCGGCGGTCTCTCAATACATCGGATTCCCGGTCGGCAGCCGACAACTCAACTTCGAACTGAATCGTGGCGTCGTTGACGCGAACCTGGCAGGAGCGGAGCAGCTTGAGCTCGGCCGATGCGGGGAGGAGCGGCTGGTTCTGGTTGTCGCCGCCGCCACCGCCTTCACCGCCGCCGCCCTCGCTTTCGGCCTGCTTCTTCTCGATGGCTTCGATCAACTCGCGGAGCGTGTTTACGATGGACGCCTGGATGCTCTGGGTTGCCGTTCCGGTCGTCGCCGCGGCGAGCAGTCGGGCGGCTTCAGCGGCGTCGTCGCGAAGGTGTTCGACCACCTGTGGGAAGACGACCGTAGTGCCTTCTTCTTTTAGGATGTAGAGCGCACGGTCGGCCTCTTCTCCGACCCAGGATTGCTTCTGTGAGAGGTCGGCCAGTTCGAGTTGATCGGCACGCCGCCAGTTTTCGACGCCGAGGTCTTCGAGACGCTCGGTGCTCTTATTCACTTCGAGTTGACGGGCGAGCATGGCCTTGAATCGACCTTCGAGCGCGGCCAGGAGTTCTTCCTGTTGTTCCTTGCGGAGTTGCTCCAGCGTTTCCTCCAACTCCTTTCGGGCCTGCTCCAGTTTTTCCAGCGCTTTGCCCTGGGCTTGCTCTGCCTTGTTCGGGTCCTGCTGGTCGAGGTTTTGCTCGGCCTCCTCCTGGAAGGGGACGGCTTCCTGAACATCGCGCGCTCCGGGCGTGGGGGATTCGTGTTCGTCTTCACTGTGTTCTTCGTCGGACTTGGGTTTGCTCTGGCCGCCCTGTTGACCTTCTTCGCCCTGCTGCTCGCCGGATTTCTGTTCACCCTGCCGGCCGGATTCAGAGGGTGAACCTCCGGGCGATGGGTCCATCTTCTGGCCGAGCTGCTTGGTCTTTTCGGTGATTTCCTTTTGTTTTTCTGCCTGCTTATCCAGTGGGGCCTGGGCCTTGCGCGTTTCGGTGTCGCGTTTCGCCTTTTCTTTGAGCAATTCGAGTGCTTCCTTTAAGTCTTGTTGTGCTTCTTCCTGCGGGGGTTTGGCGAGGTCGGGGTTGCCCTGGCGCATCTGCTGCTCAGCGTCTTCCATTTTTCCGGCGGCCTCTTCGAGCTTTTCCGCGGCTTCGGACATCGTGCCGTCGGCGGTGGGCGAACCGGACTGCTCGGATTGTGCGGCACGAAGATCGTCCGCCAGCGACTCGGTTTCCGTTCGGAGTTGTTCCTGTTCATCGGCGGTCTTTTGCATTTCCGCGCCGGGACGGGCCGTTTTGGAGGAGAGGGCATTTTGCTGCTCGAAGAGCTTTTCCAGCTTGTTGATTGCGGCGTCGAGTTTTTCGTCGGTTTTGCCCGCGGCGGCCTGGGCGTTTTGACGCGCCTCGCGCTGTTCGCGTATGACGCCGTCGAGTTGCTGTTTGAGCGCTTCGAGCCGTTCGATTTCCTTCTTTCGGTCTTCCAGCTTCTCGGGCCCTTCGAGGAGCATTCGCAAGAGGGCCTGCAAGTCGGCGGCGACTTCCTTCTGTGTATCCGTCGCGTCGGCGTATTGCGATTGATCGAGCTTGCGAACGATTTCTTCCATCTTCTGGCGGACCATCATCCCACGGGCGGCGCCGAGGGATTCGAGAAGCTGCTCCGCCTTCTCCGGCTCGGCCTTTCGGATCGCCTGACTGAGCTGGAACATGCGGTCTTCCAGTCGGGCGACACGGTCACGAATAATCGCCTGCCGCTCGGGCAACGAGAGCTTTTTGCTGCCGGGATCGGGCTCGGCTGCGGGTTGCTGGGAGTACGCGGATGTCGCTGCCCATACGAAGGTACTCATCAGGACAAGCAGGAGCGTTCGCTTTTGTGTGTTGGATTTCGGGTAGCGGCAAGAAAAGTTGAAGCTTCGCAATGTCGAAACGTCGTCACATCGGAAATGCGAATTGCCTCCTGAAGCGGCGGCGCCAGTCGGCGACGCGCAGCGATGACCGCCGGGCAGCAGGTTGCGATATCGAATACTCTGGCCTGTGGTCATGGCCGATCCTCGGCGGCGTCGGGTTGGGAATCCTCTCCAAGGAGTCTTTCGAGTTCTTCCTGGAGGCGTTTCTGCGTGTCCTGATTGACGTCGCCCTGAAGCCGGATGATGTCTCTCAGCAGCGACACGGCCTCGTCGTATCCTTCCCATTTTAGCATGTTGGCAAGGATGGCGTACATCGATCGCACGAGTTCATTCTGTGCCGATACCAGCTCAACGGCGGAATCGGGCTCATATTTCTGCCGAAGCTGCTCGAATCGCTCAGCAATGGCCGGTACGTCCGCATTGATCAATTGTCGAAGGGGGACGATCACGCCGCCATCGAGCCGTCGTCGGGCCACGGTCGTCATGATCTGATTGACCTCCATCTCCGCGAGAATCTGCTCGAACTGGCGGCTCACCGTGCGAAGACGGCCGGCCTGCTGGCGCTGGCTGCGCTCCTCCTGGGCAAGTCGCAAGGCGGTTGTCGCCGAAGCAACCTCGACATCGGCCGAATTCAGCAGTTCTGCCGAGCGGGCGTTGATCAGCTCCTGCGCTTTGATGATCTGTTCGAACTCGCGTCGCCACTCGTTCTCCCGGCGAGACAGCTCCGCGGCGAGTTCTTCGGCGGTCACGATACGGAAGGTGTACAGGACGGATTCGCCGGTGTTTGTGGGTGAGGCCGTTGTTACTCCCTCGCTTGCGCTTCGGGCTGGTGTGGGGGCTTTGTCGCTGGAGCTACGGTCCGGAGAGTTGGGGTCGGTGGTTGATTGTGAGTCGACTGGTGTGACCGGTTGATAGTCGCTAGCGCGGGCTTGCAAGGTTATTTGATCGCCGGGCTGGAGGGTGAGCGCGGACAGCGGCCAGGGCTCGCGGAGGGAGTATCGCATCTGTCGGGGTTCGAGATTCGGCAGCGGCTCGCTGACGGGCGATACTCCAGCGGAGGAGTCCTGACCCTGGATAAGGGCGTAGAGCAACTCAGCGGTGGCGATGCCGAGGTTGTCCTCGCAGTCGATGGCAAGCTCAAGAATCGCCGATGGCACGAGCATCTCGCCTGCGCCTGGCAGGGTCAGACGCACTTTCGGAGGAGGATCGGCAACCAGCCGCAGGGCATAGGTCACTGGCCTCGTATCGCTGAGGCCGTCGGCATCCTTGAGATCGAAGTAATACGTGCCGCTTTGGGATGGCATGAAGCTCGCGCTCACGCGGCGTTCGGACACGATCTGTCCCGGCGCTACGAAGCCGAATGCGGTTCGCAGGGCGGCTTCTTCGATCGCTTTGCTGACGTCGGCGCGAATGAAGACGGAAGAGCCGCGAAGAACGTCGACCGACGTTTGGCCGGTAGCGAGGGTGAAGGGTTCAAGGCCGGAGTAGGACGGCGGCGTGACTTCGATGGTTACATCGCGTACGGCGGGCCGCTCCACGGCTTCGATGCTGTACCAACGCGTTCGTTCATCGACGCCGAGGCGCCAGATCGAAAAACGGACCCGCATGGATTGTTGCAGCGGGCCGTAGTCGAGAACGAACTGGTTCTCACCTCGGCGGGCCATCTGGCGGAGGATGCTTTCGCCGGTTGGAGATTGAAACTCGGCGCGCACGCCCGGCGGGATGCGATCGGTCGCCGTGGCGACCAGGGAGAGGTCGTCATCGATGGGCCATCGCAGCTTGTCATTGACGAAACCTTCGAGGATGAGTGTGACGCGCGAAGGCCAGGGGACGTCCCGCAGGGTGAGATTGCGAGCGACGTAGGTTGCCGCCATTTCGGGAAACGCGGCAGTCAATACGGCGGCGAGTGCCGCAGTGGACAAGCCGAGTGCGAGAAATCGCCGATGCCTTGTCGGGTGAAATACATCCATCAGGCGGATGCCGGCCAGCGATGAACGTGATTGCTCCAACAGCGCCAGCACCATCGCAGGTGAATCTCGCTCGGGGCGAACCTCTCCGGCCGTGGCGAAGGCGACGGCGGAGGCGAGGCGGTCGTGAAGCGATGGATTCTTCCGCTCGATGAGCGCCGCTATGTCGTCGACATGGACTCGCAGCGCGCCGGGCTTGAGGACGTATTGCCAGAGATGATACCCGGCGATTGCGAGTACCACGGCCAGCAGCGCCGCGCGCGGGCCGACGCCGAGGACGAGAAGGATGTCGAGCGTGAATTGGAGGATGGCCATCGCGACGAGAACGGCCACGAATCGACAGAGTCCCTGCAGGACGACCTGTCGCTTGAGCAATCGGCCCAGACGCTCGAGCGGCGAGAGCACGGTGCGGCGGAAGTCAGGATGCACGTCGATTCGAGACATGGGTTACAGCAATCTTGCCTTTCTTCGGAGGATCCACTCCGCGGAGACTACAGCCGTCAGAAACAGCAGGACATAGCCGTTGTCCCAGAGGGGTCGCGGGCGTTCGCGGCTTACGAGGGTCTGGCTGCTGTCGTGAATCCATTCCGCGAGTTCATGTATTTCGTCGACCTCGACGTAGCGGCCGCCGGTTGCCTTGGCGAGTTGCTCCAACGCCGCGCGATTCATTGCTGTTTCGCGCATTTCGATGAGCGATGGATTCACGGTGATATCTCGTTCGAGCAAGCGGTCCGCGGTGACGATGCCGGCAGCAGGCAGGGTCACGGAAAGGTGAACCATGCCGGCCTGCGACGGGATAAAGCGGCCCTGGTAGTAGCCCTCGCGGCCCACCATGGGCGTAAGGGGAATACGCAGCGGCTGCGTGTCGGGGGACCGCGAAGCTCCCGTTTCACTCTCCGCGGCGTCGTCGGATGGTGTGGCGGTTAGCTCCAGTTCCGGCGCGATGAGCGGTTCGAGCCGTTCGTCGAGGGCTCGGACCGTGATCGGCACGGTTTCGCCAATTTCGAACTGGTCTTTCGGTGTGAGGATCATGCCGCGGCTTCGCCCGCCGAGCAGCTTGCCTTCGACGAGGTAGCGCACCATCTGAATCCAGAATCGGTTGAAGTATTTTTCGTCGTGGCGACGCCAGCGCCAGGTGGAATTGAAACCGAGGTATGCCGAGCGGCCGCTGCCGACGAACTGCGTCGCCAGAAGGACCTGCGGTCCGTAGCTGCTGACCATGCGCGGATTGGAGTGTCGAATGAGCGGCACCGCCACCGGCTTCTCGCGACGGACCGGATAGTGCCAATAGACGCCTTCCAGCATGGACCAGATCGCGCGGTTTTCCATCGGGTTGTCCGACTGTCGCAGGATCGGATCGGACAGGGCCTGCTCGGGGATCAGGAGCGGCCAGGATCGGGTCTGGTACTGCCCCAGTTCGTTGAGCAGGATTTCCGCGTCCGGCTCAGGCACGATCGGCAGGAATTCCACGAGCGACGCTGTCTTCGGGGAACGGAAGAAACGCCCGGCGAACTTGTTGCCCGCCGCGTAGAGAACACCGCCGCCATGATCCGAAACAAGCGCCGCCACAAGACTGCCCCAGGTGGGGTCGAGTTCTTCGGGATCAATGTCGATCAGCAGGATGGCGTCGTATCGAAAGAGCTGCTCGGTTGTGTTCGGCAGTTCGGTGATGATGGTGTTGCCATCGCGGACGGCGCGGACATCCGCCGATTGCAGCCACGTGGAGAGATCAACCGTCACGTCGCGCTCGAGCATGCGGGCGAGGAAGCGATAGTCGTAGGACGGTGAGCCGGCGACCAGCAGCACGCGCATCTTGTCGTCGAGAATCTGCACCGCCGGGAGCATTTCCTTTTCGTTGTCCGTGCGGATGGCCTCGTATTCCACGGGAAGCACTCGCGCGACGTACGAGACTGCGCCGGGCTGGGCCACTTTGCGCTCGAAGACCATCGGATCGACCCGCCCGTCGGCGTCGACTCGAACGGTGCGACGTTCGACGATTTTTCCGACCTGTGCGCTGCCTGCTGTTTTTTCGAGCAGCTCAACTTGCAGGGATTGATTTTCCAACTGCTGGGCGCTGAGACGAATGGTGACGCTGAACGGATCGTTCTTGAAGGCGGATCGTGGGCCGCTTATGTCGGTGACGGCGACGTTGATCGGCCTGGAGGGATCGCCGATGCCTACGGCATGGAGTGGGATGCCGCGCTGCCGGAGCAACCGGCCGATTGTGTCTGGCGGCTCGCCCTTGTTGAAGCCGCCGTCCGAGACGACGACGATGCCTGCGATCGGTGAGCTGCCTACGGAATCCAGAGCTGCGCGGACGGCAGCGCCGATGTCGGTCGCAGGGCCGACAGGGTTGATGCCGAGCGGGATATCCCAACGGGTGGGCTGTCCTCCAATCCGGCCGTCGGCACGGGATGGGGCAGTTGTTTCTTCGATTCGAGTGCCGTCGTCTGATGTCGCATCCGGTACGGCGGCGGCGAAGGCGGGGCGCGCGCGATCGCTGAAGGCCATGACGACGAGATCGTTCTTCTGCGCGAGCCGGCCAAGCAGCCCGCCGCTGCCCGCGGTGAGCAGGCGTTCGGTGACTTCCGCGCGGACGAGGCCGTCAGGCGGAATTTCGCCGAGGGCCTTTTGCACACGTTGGGCGTCCGCCGGATGTCGATAGGAATCGGTGAGCGCCATGCTGGCGGATTCGTCGACGAGGACAAGGGTGTAGGCGCTGATCTTTCGATGGACGTAGTTGACCAGTACGGGTTCGAGGGCGATGAGCCCCAGCAGCACGAGCAACATGACACGGAGGCCGACGAGCACACCGCGCGACTTCGCGCTGAGTTGACCTCGGACTTCGCGGCGATAAAGCCAGATGATGCCGTACACGCCGATTGCAGTCAGCAGGGCGCCGACGAGCAGGGCGGTGTCCGACGACCAGCGCGCAAGCTCCACGTGCGTCTCGATGCGCTCTGTGGGGATGGCTTGTGCGATCAGATTCGTCATTTAATTCTTCTTCGGCGCTTCGGCGTTTATCGCGTTTACCCTCTCGTTCCGAACCACCACGCCAATGCGTGCTCGGTCATGAACAACACGATCGCCGCAATCAGCAGTGGCCACCAGATTTCGATTCGTGCGGCGGACGCCTGACCGGAAACGCCGCCGATGCCTTCGACGTATTGAAACTCAATACCGACGAGCGATGCTTCCAGATCGCGGCGCGATGCCCGTGCGAGATTCGACTCCGCCGCTTCGGTATTGACCGCGCCGAATCGCGTGACACTTTCGCCGCGGGCCGTCGTCAGCTCGAATTGATACGCCCCGCAGCGCAGGGTCTCGTCAAACTGAAAGACGAGATGCTCGGCGTCGTGGTGACCGGTCAACGGAACCTCGGCCTCGACCGGATAGGCCGGCGTTCTCACGCGCGCCTGCGGTCTGAATCGCATCGCATCGATGCTGCATCGCAGCGGCGCAGCGACGACCGCCAACGGCGGAGCCGGCGCGGGGCGCGCCGCGTATTGCACGAGTTCGAGCATCATGGGCAGGTAACTGAAGTTTGAAGCCCAGTCGGTCCATTCCAGGTCGGCGCTCGTGGCCACGAAAAGACACAAGCCGCGTCCGAAGGTCTGCTCGACGAGGAGCGGCGAGCGATCGGGATCGCTTAGTCGGACGAGTACTCTACGCGTCGCGACATCTGATGGCTGTGTCGATGTTGCACCGGGCGATTCGCCGTTCGGTGAAATCCGGGGCGCCGGATCAGCCGAATCTTCGACCAGAATCTTGACATAGGTGGACACCTTGACGCTGCGCAGCACGGATGCCAATTCCTCGACAAAGGTTCGCAGCATCGGATGCGACGCATCCCACTCGGCGATCGTGATGCTCGCGCCTGCCGGTGCATCCATGACCTCGCCCAATGCGTGGGGCAGTAATCCTGCGCCGCCGCGATGTAGTAGCTCATTGTATGACGCGACGTCGAGTTGATCACCGGCGAAGAAGATCGCGCCGCCGCCTGCTGTGACGAATGCTTCCAGCTTTCGTACGGCGCCGGGGTTCAGGCGATCCACATTGGCCAGGATGATGACGGCGTAGGAATCGAGATCAAGCCCTTCGATGTCCTGTTCATCGACGACGTCGATTTCGTTTCCGCTGGCCACGCGGCCGTCGGGGCGCAGAGCCGTTCGCAGCAGATAGACCTCGTCGCTGTATGGATCGCCGCTCGGCTTGCCGTTAACGATGAGCACTTTTATCGCTGAGACAACTTCCACCGGCACGAAACGCTCGTTATCCATGGCCAGACCGTCGCCGTGCTGCGCCGCACCCATCAGTCGAACGGCCAGCAAACTCGAACCTTCCATGGGGAATGAGACCTCAATCGGTTCACGAGCTACCTGACCGGCCGGCAGACTCGGCAGCGCGATGGGCGGGAGCGTGCTATCGCCGGCACGGATGCTCAGCTCGACCTGCGTCAGATCGTTCGGCGAGTAATTCGCCACGGCGACCTCGAAGCGCGTGGGGATGCCTGCCACGACCTGCGGTTGATCGCGGCGAAGTTCGATAAGGGCAATATTTTGTGGGCGTTCGTCCGTGGCGACGTCGACCACCACGAGCCGCGGCGCGCGGTCTTCCTCCTGCAGTTCCGCGAGTGGCGCGGCGGGCGAACGCGCGGTCTTCTCGTTGGTATCCGCTTCGTTCAGCCAGTCGTGCCGCTGCATGTCGCTTATGACGTAGACGGTGACGTTGGCCTGTGTGGGAGATGAACGGATCATGTCGCGGACTGCGGTGAAGGCGTCGAACATCCGCGCCGCGGCCTGCGAGGGGGCCAGCACGTCGAGATGGTCGGACAACTGTCGCAGGTTCGCCTCCGACAGACTCGACAGGGCAATCAGGGGTTGTCGCGGGCGGCTCGTCGTGAGCAGTGTCAGCGTGTCGGCGCTTCGTGCTTCCGATGCGCCCTGCGCGATGGACACGGCGGCGTGTTTGGCGTTCGCGAAGACGGTCTGGCCTGTACCGCTGCCCGTGGGACTTCGGTAGCCCATGGAGTAGGAATCATCGAGCAGGATGATGTGCTCGGTGCGGCCTGCGGCGGTGAGGCCGGCCAAGGCGCTGGGCCGCATGAAGGGCCGCATCATGGCCATCGCCAGCAGGAAGAGGGCCAGGCAGCGGAGCATCAAGAGGATCAACTGTTCGATGCGCACGCGACGACGATTGCGCCGTTGGGCGTCCAGCAGAAAATCCATCGCTGCCCAGCGGATGCGACGAAAACGCCTGCGGGAGAGCAGATGAATCAGAATCGGACTCGCCACGGCCGCCGTGCCGACGGCCAGGGCCGGATTCATCATGAAGCTGGAGAGCCATGACCACATTCAGAAACCTCAAGTCCTCGCCTTGATCCAATGCGCCCGCTTTGCCAGATATCCGCGCAGGGCCACGTCGAGCGGGTCCGCCGTGGAGAGCCCCACGTATTCGACGCGACGATTCACACAGGCCGCGCGGAGCTCCGTCAGGAAGGCATTGAGCGCCTCCATGTATCCTGTCCGAAGCGATTGTGGATCGGTCAGCAGTTGCAGGTCCGGCGCTTCAAGTCCCTCGAACAGGGTGTTTTCGAGGAAGGGGAATTCGCGTTCGTCCTGATCGAGTACGTGCATCACGATGACTTCGTGGTTGCCTTGTTGCAATCGCTCGATGCCGCGGATCACGTCGTCGAGTTCCGCGAGCAGGTCCGACACCAGCACGACGATGCTGCGGCGATGAAGCTGAGCGGCAAGCTGGGGAAACACGGCCTTCGCTTCCGTCGGGCGCTCCAGCAGGGCGCTTTCAAGTTGAGCGATGACCGCTTGCAGGTGGGCGAAGTTTGAATACGACGGCATGGTGAGCCGTACCTGATCGTCGAAGAGCATGAGCCCGACGGCGTCGCCCTGATTGACGAGTAAATAGGCGAGACTCGCCGCGAGTGTGGCCGCGTAGTCGAATTTCGTCATTCGCGGTGTGGCGCCGGCATCTTGACGGTGGTCCGGATAGCGCATCGACGACGAGCAGTCGACGAGAATGTGGGCCCGCAGGTTTGTTTCTTCCTCGTACTGCTTGACGTAGAATCGGTCGCTTTTTCCGTAGACGCGCCAGTCGAGGTGCCGCAGATCGTCGCCGGGGACGTACTCGCGATGCTGCGAGAACTCGACGGAGAAGCCGTGGTACGGACTGCGGTGCATTCCGCTGATGATGCCCTCGACGACCGTGCGGGCGCGCAATTCCAGCCCGCCGATTCGAGCCAGCACGTCGGGTCTGAGATAATTTTTCTCTCCGGTGGGCATCTTTACTTCGTTGTCATCCACCCGGGGTGGCGCCAGGGCTGTTTCACGGACTACTTACGTACACTCACATCGTGGCAGATGGTTACCCGATCGCGCAAGATCGCTGCGAGACTACCCGCTGATCGCCTTGCTAACGCGCTCGTCCTTGAGGAGTCCGCTGCCGTGCGGGTCGGTCTGGTCGAGCAGGTCGCGTGTCAGTCGGTCGGCGGTGTATCCTTCGGCCTGCGCGGCGAAGTTGGTGATGACCCGATGTCGCAGGACCGGTGCGGCGAGCGCGCGGATGTCGTCCGTGGATACGTGGTAATTTCCTCGCAGGATGGCCCGCGCCTTGGCGCCCAGGATCAGAAACTGCACCGCGCGCGGCCCGGCGCCCCATGCGACATGCTTGCGGACGAACTCGGGCGCGGACGCATCGGCCGGGCGCGTGCGCCGCACGATGTCCAGGGCGTATCGCATCACCGGCGGCGCGGCCGGCACTCGCCGTACGAGCTTTTGCAATTCGAGAATGTCCGACGCACTGAGCACGGTTTCCACCTTCGTGTCTGCCTCGCTCGTGGTGCGCGTGGCGATCTCAAGTTCTTCGTCGTAGCTGGGATAGCCGATGTAAATCTTGAACATGAACCGGTCCTGCTGCGCCTCGGGCAGCGGATACGTTCCTTCCTGTTCGATCGGGTTCTGCGTCGCGAGTACGAAGAAGGGGGCTTCCAGGGCATGACGGACGCCGCCGACGGTAACCTGCCGCTCCTGCATGGATTCGAGCATGGCCGCCTGTGTTTTGGGCGGCGTGCGGTTGATCTCGTCGGCCAGAATGATGTTGGCGAAGATCGGCCCCGGCAGGAACTTGAAGGCGCGATTGCCCGTCGACCGGTCCTCGGCGATGACTTCGGTGCCGGTGATGTCGCTGGGCATCAGGTCCGGCGTGAACTGGATGCGATTGAACGACAGCGACAGGCAGCGGGCCAGACTGGAGATCATGAGTGTCTTGGCGAGGCCGGGGACGCCTTCGAGGATGCAGTGGCCGCCGGCGAAGAGTGCGATGAGCATTTCCTCGATGACGGCGTCCTGTCCGACAATAATGTTCGAGAGTTCGCCGCGTGTCTTTCGGTAGGCATCCTGAAGCTTCTTCGCCGCGGCCAGATCGTCGCCACTCGGAGTCGATGAAGGGGTCATTTCAGCCATGATCTTCCTTTCGGAGTCAGACGTTGTATTTGCCACCTGGGCTTCGTCCTTCGGTTGACGAAGCCGCGATCGATCGCTTCATGCACGAGGATGAGAATCGGCGGTCGAAAAAGCCCCCGCGCCGCATCGTGAGACCGATCCGTCGGTCATCGCTGCATGATCGGCAGGTTATTGTACGGCAACTGGAGGATGACGAGGGCGATTGCCGTGCCGTAAATTCTCCCGACCGAATCTCCCTGCCAGGATCCGTCGGCATCCTGCGTCGCCAGCAGGCGATCGCGAATTTTGGGATAGTAATCGTTCCAGTCGTTTTCGCCGGAGAGGTACATCGCCTGTGCCATATAAAAATGGGCGTAGAACCAATGGCCCCACGTTCCCTCTCCGCCCGGGCCAAAGCCGATGGTCTTCTTGCAGTAGCGCAGCGCGTTGATGGCCAGCGGGTTGTCGTATTCGCCCGCGTTGAACCAGCACATGACGGCGGCGGCGGTAATCGGCGGCCGCGAGCCGGTCATTCCGACGCGATAGGCGATTCCGCCGTCGGGCTGGATCGACTTTTCCAGATACTTCATTGCTTCGTCAATCACCTTTTTCGGAACGGCCACACCGGCATTCCGCGCGGATCGCAATGCCTGCACCTGCGTAATCGTCACCGATCCCTCGTCGCCGTTCATATCCGGTGTATACAACCAACCACCCAATCGGCTTTGCGACTTAGCGATTAATTGGACGCCCTGTTGCAGTGCGAAGCGAATCTGCTCCATCCGCTCGGGGTCTTCCTCGGTGCCCAGGGCTTCGCCGAGCATCAACATGGAGAACCCGTGGCCGTACATCGAGCGGGATTCCTCCTCGCCCGGCCGGCAGATCAGGCCGTTGCGCTGGGAGGAGCGGACGACAAACGTCAGGGCCTTGCGAACCTGCGGCGCGTGTTTGCCCTGCGTGGAGTTGCTCCCCGAGGCCATGAGTGCCACGCCGGAAAGCGCCGTCATCGCCACGGGATAACTGCCCATGCCGCCGGTTTCACGGAAGGAGCCGTCGGAACTTTGCCGCGACACGAGGTAGCGCAGGCCCTTCTCGATGGCTTCTTCGGTTTTTTCGTCCACGAGCGGCGGATGCTGTGGCGGTAGCGCGGCGCGAAGATCACCGCCGGAGAGTACGGCCATGACGGCGCCCAAGAGAAGCACCCGCGCGCAGTGTGTCCGCGTATACCTGCGCCGGCTGCGGCTGGGAACGCGGCTCGTCCTGTTTGTCGTCATGGTTCACCTCGTTCAATGCGTCTTGCGGCCGTGTCTGTGCTCTGCGCTGGTCGCTCCATGGCCGACGCATCCTCGCTTGCCTGCAAAACATAGTAGCCATCCGGCCCGATCGCAACGATGCGGTCGTCGAAGATCACCACGTCCGAGAGCAATCCTGAATACGAGCGGTCATCCGTCTTCGCGATTTCAAAGGTGTAGGGGCTTTCAATCAAGCGGCGACGGCCGCCTTTGTCGAAAACAAACAGCCGCGCCGCGGCGAGATTCGGCGCTCCGCGAACCCACCACGGTCGCGCCTGAGCCATCCGGTTGTCTGCGCGAAATTCGTAAGCCACCGCCGCGATGTAGTCCGGCGAGGCGCGCAACATACGACGGCTCACCGTGGCGAGCGGACCCAAATCCTGCCGCCATCCCTGCTCGCCTTCCTTCAAGGGGAAACACGCGAGGACGTATTGCGGAGTGTCGCCGGTTGTACGGGCAAACACGATCAATCGTTCGCCGGCGGACCCCAGCGAAGCCGGCGGCGGATCGACGACCGCGTCCTCCGGAGGCATCAGCAGACCCTTGGCCTGAATCTCCGTCACGATCGCCCCGTTGCCGGCGTCCACGACGGTCATGCGATTGCGCCCGTGGCAAACTCCCACGTAGCGATCGTTGAGCGCCAGTACGCCGTTGATCATACCTGTCACAGGTACTTCCCAGATTGACCGCCCGGTTTCGATGTCGCGCCCTACGACACGAGAGTAACCGCTGCGGCATACCGTGCCCCCTACGATGGCCAGTTGCGATTCGACCGCCGCTTCGATCGGATCAGCTTCTTGCTCATCCGCGCCACCGCGCGCGACGCGAAGAATCTCTTTCAGCGCTTCCTGCACGCGCGTTTCCTTTTGCGACTGCGCCGTGGGCACGAGCAGGCCGTACTGACGTCGAACCCGGCCGCTGTAGGGATCCAGCAGCGTCAACACCTCGCCCGCTGCGTCGATAGCGACGACGTGGCCATTGACCATTGCGAGCGTCCCGATCGGTCGGCCGGAAAACTGCCGCCGCCACATCGGTCGCGCACCCTGTCGCGCGGGGATGGCAACAAGCGTGTTGGCATGTGTCGCGAGGATCAGGATTCCGTCGATATGGGCGACCGGCGGATCGGGAAGCGCGCCGCCATCGGGATCGACAAAGATGCTCGGCCACATCATCCGGCCGCTCATCAGTCCGATCGCGGAAATGCGTCCACCGGAGGCCAGCGCCGCGACTCGTCCGGCCATCGCCGCGGGTCGCGTGTTCAGAATGCTCCATTCTCGTATGACGGCCTCCTGATCTTCAACTACCTGGCCCAGGTCGTTGGTCCAGGCGGCGCGTTCAGAGGATTGGCCCTGCGTTTGTACGCCGATCACACGGCTGAGTTTCACGATCGGCAGTATTCCTGCGAACCGGTCCGGGCGCGCGGTCGGATCGAAGAAAGAGGCGGTGTCGCGCAGCGCCATGCTGCTGGGTATTTCGTCCTGACCGGTCAGTTCCAGCCGCCGCGATCCTTCGAGTATGCGGGGCATCGTTGATGTCTTGCCGACGCCGGCGGAAGGCAGAAGCGACTCCACGCGCGCGACGAAGGCCTGACATGTTTCGTTGGCGTCTGTGCGTTGAACACGAAGCGACGCCGGCATCTCGGCTTTGGCGGGATGCTTTCTCAATAGCTCAAGAACACGAGCAGACTCTGCCGGGGCGGCCGGCCAATCCGCATCGACCGCCGCGTAGGCAATCGCAAGGTGGCCGAGGGCTTCCCGGCCTGCTGCGCTGGATGCAGCACGGCGCACGGCGCGCTCCCAGAAAAAGACGGCGGATTCCGGATCGCCTTCTTCCATGTTCCAGTTGCCGAGCCGTACGTCCAGGCCGGCTGCCAGTTCGTGCAGACGACCGTCGCGAACCTCACTGTTGGGTTGATTGCTCGTCGAGCCCGCCACGAGTCCGTCCGCGAGTCTGAGCAATTCGCCGTACCGCGCCGCCGTCATGTCTTCGGCGAGTTTGGTCTTGAGGCCATCGAGCATCTCTTCACGCTGCGCGTCGGGCGCTCGTTGCCAGAGACTGGAGAGCCGTTCACGAATGATCACGGATGCTCGCGCGTGCAGATGGGATTCGAGAGCGGTCGGTTCGTCGCCCAATTCGCGCAGCAGGGAAACTACCTGCTGAAATGAGTCGGCGACGCGGCCTTCTTCAACGCGAAGCTCCGCCATCGCCAGGGAGGTTCGGATCACATCGTCAGGGCGCTGGGAGCTTTGTGCGGCGCGCTCAATGATGCGGGCACGCTGGTCGGCGGGCGATTCAGCAGCGAGACCGAGCAGCACTTCCACCCGCTGGTGCGCCACGCGCGCGGCGATGTCGGAATCCGCACGGGCCTCCAGCAATTTCTCGGAGCGATCCAGCAGCTCCAGCGCTTCATTCCAGTGGCGCTCGATGGAGGCCAGCCATGCGAGGCGCAGTGTCGCGCCCAGGTCTTCCGGGTCGCGCTCCAGGGCTTGCTGCGCCATCCTCCGCGACTGCTGCACGTCAGGAAACTTGCTGATGCTCGTCGGTGTGACGCTGTAAAGCGCTCCGTCGAGTGCGAGCAGGTTGCCGAGCGCCTGGCTGGTCGGCAGGAGCATGCCGCGCTGCTCGCCCGTCAGTGCATCCAGCCGCACCAGACCGTCGAGCGTCGGCACGAGCACGTCGTCACCGCAGAGTGCCGGCCGACCGGTGGGGCTGTAGTCCTGATTGTGCCATCGAGTAAGGCCATTCGCGGCGTCGATGGACGCCACGGTCGTGCCGGCGGCGAGGATGAATCGATTGTCTCCGCCGACCAGGTAACGCAGCGACCCGCGCGGATGACTCCATGCGAGTTGGCCGGTCTGGCGATCGAATGCCAGAAGTTTGTCACTGTCGTGCGGTGCGACGACCACGAGCCCCGCGGCGATGATCGGTGGTGTGCTCAGCCATTCGTCAAGTTGTGCCGCGGAGCGACCACGTCCGACCCACGGGACATCACGACCGGGTCTGTTGCGAACGACGAATTCCGCGCGGTCGTAGCTTGCGAGCCATCGCAGTGAGTAGTCGAATGCGTTGAGGGCGATCAACATGCCGGCGCCGGTGGGCTGGTACACTGTTCCATCGTGGACCGCCGGTTGGAGGACGCCGTTCATGGGAAAGAGGCCCGTACGGGCGCTGCCGAGCAGCACTTTGCGAACGAGCTTGCCATTCGGATCGAGTACGGCCAGGTTCAAATCCGACCCGGCCTGAAAGACGGAGAGCAAATGCGGACCGCAGGTGACCGGCGGACTGTAGAAGTGTACGAACCGCAGTTCGTCGTCCGCCGCGCCGCCGCGTCCTCGCGTCCAGACGGCCCGGCCGGTGTCGGCCTCGAAGGCGCGGAGCGAATTGGGTTCGCTCTGTCCGCCGATGCCGTAGTTGTCGTTGGGATCGACGATACCTTTTCGCGTAGGGAAACGTTCGCCCGTGGCGCCGAGCTGCTCGATGATAAAGACCAGTCCGTGGCCGTAGGAGACCGCGCCGCGATACTCATGAAACAGAGTGACGGTTGAAAGCTCGTCGAGTCGATCGCGGTTGTCTCCGTCGAGGGTTCCGACGTTCATGCGAAACTGCACCACGGACAGGTCGCGCGGTCGGGCTCGTGGCACGGATCGCCATAGCAGATCAAACGTCGCAAGGTCGCGCGCCATGACACCTTCGGGGCTGGTGACGAAAAGCGCCCGGCCATCGCTGACGCACTGCCAGACCGGTGGTCGGCCTCGCTCGACCATGAGCTGATTGACCAGTGACAGGTCGATTCGTTCCGTGCCGGGAAGAACATCGCGCCAGAACTCGTCTTGGGTGACTGCCGGGTTGGTCGGCTGCATTCGACCGGCAAGATGCGACGGGCCGAGGAGCCACGGCCAGCTTTGCAGCGGAAGATCGGCGCGCTCAGAGCTGTCGAGCTGTTGCCTGCTTGCGACGAAGCTCGCCACCTGTTCGAGACGGTCCGCGGCATCGGCGGGTATGGACGCATCTTTCTTTTCGAGCAGGGTTCTGATTTCCTCGATGGTTGCAGCCGCCCGAATGGGCTGATGGGCCATCGCGTAGGCGACGGCGCGGCGAGCCAGAATCTTCCAGCGCGAAACCTTGTTGTGAGGAAGCGTTTCCAGCTGTGCCAGTACGTCGAGAGCTTCGCCACCGCCGCCGCGGTCCAGCAACCAGTTGGCCAGAAGGTCGAGGGCCTCCGGGGCGATCGTCGTCATTGGATACTTCCGGGCAATCAGCCGGAGTTTGTCGACGTCGTGCGTTTTTTTTGCGGCGAGGTAGTGCCCCTGGGCTTCTGCGTCATACAAAACGCGATAGGCCTGCACGCCGGCCGGCGGCCACTGCATCAACTGCTGACGGGCGACGGTTGCGGCCGAGAAGAATCGCTGCGAGTCATCGGATGAAACTGTGCGGTCGCCGTATTCATCGATGACGCGGCTCAGGGTATCCGCCGCGAGTTTCCAGTCTTCGCGTTCCGCAGCTTCGGCCGCTCGGTCGAGCCAGCGTTCGGCGTCACGATCTACGACGGGATTGAGTCGGTTTTCTTCGCCCGACGCGTAGTCCGGCACGAGCCGTGCTGCCGGCTGCTGCATGAGAATCTGAACGTCCTGAAGGGCGGATGCACCCGTCGGCAGGGCGATGACCAGCAGACAGGTCGTGCGGATGCACAGTCGCAACCCTCTGTTTGACGGCTCACGGCGGCTGCGGGTCGTGTCCGGCTTGTTGGTTGCGTGTGTCATGCTCCGGAGAAGCTCCTGATCAGCTTGTTCGACGACCCAAACTCGCTGCCCGTATCGTAGCCGTTGCATTGATCATAGTATACATGGAACGCCCGCCCCGATCGCTCGGGCGGCTGTTCATTGGCCACAAAACCCTGAATACATGGCGCCGCCACACACATCGAACGACTCAGATGCTCACGCTTCACGAACGACACAAGTCGATTCGGCCGCAACGAGCGTTGCCGCCTCGCGCGGCGTCCTCGCTGCCGCCGAATTGCTTTTTCCGATGGGCGGGCACGTCAAGAGACTATCCCCTTCAATGTACGCCGCAGCGCCGCGATGGATCGTTCCATTGGGCCTTCTTGTCGGGCTCGTGTGGGTGGGTCTGTTTCGATTGACCTGGCGCGTCTACGGAGAAACGGCGGGCGTGCGGGTGGTCCCCGCGCTGGCGATCGTGCTGCTGGAGTGCGTTTTCACCGGCGCGCTTCTCGTGAGAGGACTGTCTCGTGTCACGGGGCGACTGTCTCAAACGTCGTCGCTTACATCGCAGAACGGCGCTCCACTGACTGAATCCGTCGTGTTGATGCTCCTGTTCACGGTGCTCGCTCAGTGGGTGTTTATTGTCAGCATTCCCGTGGTGACACCGTGGTGGCCCACGCAGGGGTGGCGGACTCATTTCAATTTTCTGTATCCTGCACCGGTGTACCGGCCGTTGCTTCTCGCACCGATCTGGGGCCGTTGGGGCCTGCTCGTCGCGGCTTGTGTGGGGCGAACGGCTCGCGGAGCGGATGCCGCGACCGTGGCATTCTGCGATGGGATTCGCCCCGGAACGCTGTTGCGTTGGGCCCTGCTTCCGCTCACAATCAGCGCGATATATTTTGCGCGGGACGGCAATTATCTCGTCGGAGTGATCGCCGGCCTGATTGTATTCGGAGTCGCCTATCTCGCAGCAGTCTTCATGGCCCGTCGCCTCGGAGGACAAACCCGTGAATCCCTGCACGCTGTCGCACAGATTACTCAACTCGCCTTTCTTGCCGTCTATCGCGCGCTATGGCCGCTGATTCACGAGTAAGTCTCGCCCAGATCGACCTGCTCAGCGAATCGTCCCGGAGCGCGCGGCGCATTCCCGCGCCACTCCTGCCCGTGGCGGTCGGCCTGGCGCTGGGGGTTCTGCTGGACGATCGGATTCCGATGCCGGTCGTTGTGTCCACGACGATCGGGATCATGGGTGTCGCATTATTGGCACTCTCTGGGCGTCGATACTCGTCCGCATGGGTCGCCGTGCTGATCGCGTCGATCGGCCTGGGATCGCTGCGGCACACCCTCGCCGATCGCCTGCTGCCGACGAACGACGTCGCCCTGTTTGCCCGGACGGAACCGATCCTGACGCGCGTGCGCGGCGAGATCATCTCCGTGCCGCAAATCCATGAGCCCGATCCGACGGTCCCACGGGCTTATAGCATCGGCCCGAAGACTCGCTTTCTGCTGCGCGCGACGGAACTGAAGGGAGTTGATGGACCGATCGCCGTGTCGGGCCGTGTCGAAGTGATTATCAAAGGGCCCTGTCTAGGACTTCGCGTCGGCGAAATCGTCGAAATGACCGGGTGGATGTATCCATTCGAGCGCCCTCGAAACCCTGGTGACTTCGACTGGGCGCGTCGGCAGCGCCATCAGGGTATCCGTGTGGGGCTGAGTTGCGATCATGGCGAGTCCGTTTGCGTCGTATCACGCCCGAAACGCAGCGGCCGGCGTCTGATGCTCGCGAAGGTGCGCGAACGCCTGCGAGGTTATCTGCTCGATCACACGTATGAGGAAGCTGACCCCGGAGCAGGCGTGATGGCCGCGATGGTCCTCGGCGAGCGTAGTGCCGTACCGCGCGCGATGAACGAGGCCTTCCTCAAGACCGGCAACGCCCATCTGCTCGCGGCCAGCGGCATGCACGTCGGTTGGCTCGCCCTGATCGGCTGGGTCATCGCACGCACGCTGGGCCTCTATTACCGCACCACGGCGCTGCTCGTCGCAGCGCTCATCGTCTCCTATGTGCTCATCGCTGAGCCGCGTCCGTCGATCCTTCGCGCCGGCATCGTCGGTGTTCTCGCCTGCGCATCCGCGTACTTTCGCGGACGATACAATTCGGTCAACGCCCTTGCCCTCGCCGCCGTGCTGATCCTGCTGATCCGTCCCGCGGATCTCTTCAGCCCCGCTTTTCAGTTCACGTTTCTCGCTACCATCGGGCTATTGCATTTCTGCCCGCTCGTCTCGCAGGCCACCGCCAACTGGCTTGCTGATCGCAACCTGCCGCGTGTCGCTCGGGCCTTCAACATGTCTCCGAACCGCATGCAGCTCACCCTGCTCACCGAGAAGCGCGGGCTTCACAATCGCGCCGGCAACTGGATCGGCATCCTGCTCGCGCAGTCGCTTGCCCTGTCCATCTCCGAGTGGATCATTACGTCGCCGCTGGCGAGTTATCATTTCGACATGCTGGCCCCGTGGGGATGGCTGGGCGCCTACGTCGCGTGGTTTCTCGCCATGCCCGCCGTGTGCCTCGGGTATGTCACCGTGCTTCTCGGGCTGATTCTGCCATCCAGCGCCCATGTAATGGGCCCGCTGCTGGCATGGACGACGGACGGCATGCTCGGCAGTGTGGAGCTGATGGCAAAGCTACCGATGTCAATCGTCAAAGGCCATGCGCCATCTGGCGCATGGGTGATGGTGGTCTATGTGCTGCTCTGGGTCTGGGGCTATCGCCGTCACTGGCTGCAACGGCGTTTGCTTTTTGCCGCACTAGTCATCGTCCTCGCCGCCTGGTGGCTCATGCCGCCGCGGTGGGCGCGCATCGAACGCGGCTCGCTTCTCGTCTGGATGCTCGCCGTTGGCGACGGCACGGGCACGGTCATCGAGCTGCCCGACGGCCGCGCGCTGATCTACGACTTCGGTACGCGCTCGGCCTTCGACGCGGCGCCCGTGGCAGAGAAAATCTTGAATGATCGCGGCATTCGCGAGATTGACACGATCTTCATCTCGCACACGGACTTCGACCACTTCAGCGCCGTGGATCAAATCACGGAGCGTTTTCGAGTCCGTCGTGTGGTTATCAACGAACACTTCGAGCGATTCGCCCGTGAGAACAGCGCTTCGTGGCATCTGCTCAAGTCGCTCCGCGAACGCGGCATCCCCATCGAAATGACGGCTGGCCCGAGGGACTTCGAGGAGTTCGCGCCGGTCCACGTCGAGAGCATCTAGCCACCGCCGCTTGCCGAGCGTCGTATCTTTGAACCCAACGACGCTTCGACCGTGTTGCGCCTGACGTATCAAGGACGAACGATCCTGCTGGCCGGCGACATCATCGAGGCCGGTCAGGCGCGGCTGATGGCCGCTCACGCCGCACAGGAATTATCGATCAACGCCGAAGTCCTGGCCCTGCCGCATCACGGCGGGGTCGTCCACAACACGCGGGCCTTTATCGGGGCGGTCGATCCCCGCGTCGCTATTCGCTCGACGGGTCAGCGGCGCTACATGACGACGAACGGCATCGACGCGATCGCTGCCCCGCGGGAATACTACAGCACGGCGGACGATGGATGCGTATTGATCCGAATTCGTGACGGTAAGCTTGAAGCAGGGCCCTGGCGGAAGCGATGACCGGCGACGCCAGAATCGTTGTGCGGCCGTAACTCGTCTGCGTTGCGAGGGGCATCAGGTACCAGCGGTTCCCGAGTGACGGTGTCGCAGCCAGAGATAACCCATCAGGCCGGCGCCGAGGAGGCCGAAGGGAAGCATGGAGGCAAACCAAATCCGTGGATCCATTCCCACGACCCCTTCCTGCGTTGTTGCAGCGCGCTGGGCGAAGGCATCGAAGAGCATGCCGACACCCGCACCGGAAAGCATGGCGCCGTAATACTGAAACGAGTCGATGATTCCCGAAGAACATCCGGCCATCTTGCGTCCACCCAGGTCCATGGCTGCGGCCGTGCCGAGAATGGAATGCGTCGAATTGCACATCATACTGATGCCGATGACGATGGTCACAGCTAGCGCGCCGGATACCGCCTCGATGTTCGAAAGCATCAAAGCCACCAGGGTAAAGCACACTTGAGCCATATAAAGCACGGCTGCGACCGGTGCGCGTCGTCCTTTGAAAAACAAATCGGAGATGTAGCCGGACATCAGCGATCCGATCGTTGCCGTCACCGGCAATCCCCAGACGAACGCGGTATAGAGTCCGGACGATTTGTCAGCGTCCCATACTTCGTGAAGATAGACGGCCCACCAGGATTCGACGGCGCGTCGGACGAAGCCGGTGCAGAAGTATGCTGCAGCGACGATCCAGACGACCTTGTTCGAGGCGATCTTGCGAAAGACGTCCGAGAGTCGAACCTTCTCATTGGGGTAGTCATCTTTCGGTTCGTCATCGTGAACGATCGCGAAACCCGCTTCCTCGGGATTGTTCTTGACAAGCAGATTCATCATGAGGACGACGACGGCCACGATCAACGGAGGAATGATAAAGATATATCGCCAGTCCATCTTGGGAATGGTCAGTGTGAAAAAGATAAGCGGAATGCTCACGCCGGCGACGATGTACCTCCCAAACAGCCCTGCGGCCACGGCCCCGATGTTGATCATCGCGCCGAAGATTCCGGCAAATGATCCGCGTTCCTGTCGACGAAACCACGCGGTGTTGATCTTGATCATGCCCGGCGCGCCGAAGGCCTGCATGTAGCCGTCGGCAGAGCGAACGAAGATCAGGATCGGAAGCAGCCAGACAAAGCTCGACCAGGCCACCAGGCCGAAGGTTAGGTTCATCACGATTGTGCCGATCGCGCCGATGGTCATGGCCAGCTTGCCGCCGATGCGGTCGGTGAACAGGCCGTTGATCATCTGGCCGACGGCGTAAGCTCCGTCGCGTCCCGTGTTGATCCAGCCATATTGCGTCCGAGAGAAGTCGAGATCGCGCATGAGCTCCGGCGCGACTGGACTGAGGTTGTATCGGCAGAGGTAATAGGAGGCGTATGTAAGACCGAGGAGGAACCAGTTCTGACCGCGGCGTCGACGATAGCCCGGCGGATGTTGGTATCTCGCCGAGGGGCTCACCTTCGTGACAGGGATTGATTCGCTCATGGGCCGACCTCGTGGCAATCTCGCGAAGGCGGCGATCCCCTCGCACGCGTTGGGCCGTAGGTATAACGAGAGATGCCATCTGCGGCAAATCGACGAAGAATCGGCCCATTCTTGCCATTCTTACTCCGTCGATCGTATCATCATGACCGATTCCCGGCGTGGAGAACTCTGCATGGCCGCCTTCGAGAAACACGTCTTCGTCTGCACGAATGTCCGCGCCGAGGAGCATCCGCGCGGGTGCTGCGCTGCCAAGGACGCCGCGGCCATTCGCGAGAAGCTCAAGGAGCTGGTCGAGCGCCGCGGGCTGAAGAAGCGCATCCGCATCAACAGCGCGGGATGCCTCGATCAATGCGAACACGGGGTGACCGTCGTCGTGTATCCTGAATCGGTGTGGTACGGATTCGTTCACATGGAGGACGTTGAGGAGATTCTGGATCGCCATCTCCTCGGCGGCGAGCCGGTTGCGCGGCTTCGGCTGCCGGAAAGCTGCATCAACACGGAGCGATGTCCGCACAAGGGTGGCGGCACGGTGCAGCTTGGTCTTTCTCGATGAACCCGTCGAAGCCGATCCTCCACGTTCAATCGGCGTGAGCGCAAAAAAGGAAGCCCACGGATGCAATCCGTGGGCTTCGGTGTGTGAACGCTGAAGTTCGCGGTGCGTTACATCGACAACTCGATCAACAGGATCAGCACCTGCACATAATTTGCAAGGGCCGTCTTCGCCGCGGACGGGTGGAGCCAATCCGGTGGTGGGAATACGTCGTCGATCTTGTTGTACAGACTCTCCAGGGCGTCGATTGCACCGGCGTAATCTCCCTGTGCGATAAGGTTCGCCGCATCGGAAGCACGATTCGCCAGTGCCGTGCGTCGGCCCTTGTTGGCGTTCGCGTTCGGGCCGTTGAAGAGGTTCAGATTGAGGTTCAGGATATCCTGAGCCAGATTGTGCAGGGCGGATTCGAGGTAGCCGCTGGTGACGCCGGGCTGAAGCGGCAACGGGTCCAGATTGTCGGGCACGCCGTCGCCGTCGGTGTCGGGATTGCAGGGCGACGTGCCCAGGACGAGCACTTCATCGCCGTCGGAAATCGTGTCGCCGTCGGAATCCCAGACAAGCGGATCGGGGCAGCCGCTGCCCATGGCCATGTCAACCTCGGTGCCGTCGAGCAGGCCGTCGCCGTCGGTGTCGGGGTTGTACGGATCGGTGCCGAAGATCGCCTCGTTGTCGTTGGACAGGCCGTCGCCGTCGATGTCATCGTCGCAGGCATCGCCCACGCCATCGCCATCGAGGTCCGCCTGATCGAGGTTGTAAACATCCGGACAGTTGTCGATGTCGCCGCAGATGCCGTCGCCGTCGGCGTCATCGTCGGCATCGTAGGGGCAGGGATCGCAGGCATCGCCGAGGCCGTCCCCATCTGTATCCAGTTGATCGGGGTTGAAGTCGTCGGGGCAGTTGTCCTCGTCGTCGGGCACTCCGTCGCCGTCGGTGTCAACCACATCGTTCACGGTGAAATGCAGGTGATCGATGTTGCCCGAGAAGGCGTTGATATCGACGCGTGCGATCGGCGTCGAGGATGAGATGCCGACGATGCCGTACTCCAGAAAGCCGCAGGCGCCGGTGGCCTGGGTAAACGGAGGGCCCATGGTGGCGACTTCGAGTACTCCGCCGTCGCTGTCTCTGGCGGTAAAGGTGGCCGACTGAAACTGAATGGCCACGAAGGAGAAAGCGAATGCATCGACCGGCGGGTCGAACACAATCGCCGCAGTCTGCGAAGCGGGAAGCCCGTAGGGCTGATTCCCGTTGATGTTTTGTACGAGCCGGAAGCACGAGTCGTTGTCCCGCACGATGCGGAATTCCTGCGTGGCGTCCAGCGGCGGCTTGCCGAGGATGGTCACGCCGTCCGCCGCGTACTCATCCTCCGGAAGGACGATGCTGGTGGTTACCGGGAAGGTGTTGCCATCGCCGTCCTGCTCGAAGGTAATCACCACATGGGAGCCGCTGGTGATGGTTGAGAAGCTCGTCACCGGCGCGGCCTGCAGGGTCGCCGTGGTGAAGGCCGTCAAAAGACCTGCAATCAAGAGGAGGTGTTTGTTACGTGGGTTCATGGTCCTGTTCTCCGTGATTATGCGGAAATCCTTCAGGGATCGACGCGAGTCCCCGAGGGTTTGCCGTCAACTTGTAACGCGAACGCGCGATGCAGCGCACCCGCGGCCCCCACTTCAAGACCCTCCAGCCATACATTCAGACTTTTCTTGAGCGTGTGAGTTGAATCTCACGTCTCCCGCCCGGCGACGTACAAAGCAAGCACTTGACGACGGACCGTCGTATCAAGCGGCACCTGATAGTTTCACAAAATCGCTTGAAGATTTCAAGCAAAAAGCGTTTGCATACGAATTGATTTATTGATCGGCGTCGTTCAATTCATGAAATGGTCGATGGCCGTGCGCAGTTTTTGCCGATGCCGATCGCTGCAACTCACGCATTTGAGGTGTGCGGGAAGCGTCGGTAGAAGGTTGTGCCTCTGGATGATTGGGTGGCTGGGTGCTACGGGGCTTGCATCCTGAACCCTGACCGGCCCGGCCGAATAGAGTGATGTACTGAAGCGGTGGGCGCTGTTCAGGCGCGTTTGCACGAGGAGGCCCCCGTGCCCGCTCAGTTTGCCTTTCTCGCCTGTCTACACAGACTCGTCAGTTGCCTTACCGACCGCGTCAGATCCGCGTCATCGCCGCCCTGGACCGCCTGGCTCTCCACCTGGCGGGCGACCAGCGAGATCGGCTCGAAGCCGTAGCTTCCCGCATTGCCCTTGAGGGTGCGCGTGAGGTGGACCAGCGCGTCTCGATTTTGCCCGGCGAGGGCTTTTTCGATCTCACTGACGAGGCCACCCAGTTCGTTGACGAATTGATTGATGAGTTCCGAAGCGCCGTCGGCATCTTCCAGCGTGCTGAACAAGGGCTGCTCGTCGGCTTGCGCGATCAGATGATTCAGTGCTTCGCGACTCACCGGCTTGCCGAGATAAGCGTCAAAGCCCGCTTCGAGTAGCCGCTCGCGATCTCCTTCGCCGGTCAGCGCGGTCAGCGCGATGATGCGACCGGTGTATCCTCGTTCACGGAGCGCTTTGAGCGTCGCCATCCCATCCAAGACAGGCATCTCGACATCCATAAGGATCAAGTCGAAGATCTGCGACTCCGTTATGGCTAGCGCTTCCTGCCCGTTTTCCGCCTCATTGATTTCTGCGGCGGTTGACTTGAGGTGAAGCTGGACGAGTCGTCGTATCTGCGGGTCGTCGTCGACCAGCAGGATTCGCGGCGGCAGCGATTTGCCGCAAAATGCGTTGATGTCGATCGGCTGCAGAAAGCAAACGCTGACATGATGAATACCGCCTTCGAGATACTCGCAGCGCGAGACCGTGCCGTCGACCCGAACCGGTCGATTGTTTGTGTTCACGAGTTGCACGCGACACTTCGTGCCGACGTGGAGAAAGCTGTGATGCAGGAATGCCAGGCCACCGCGGCTGAGATTCCGTGTGGGGGCGCGGAGAGTCACCACGTTTCCGGTGGGCTGGGTCAGTTCGATCAGGCACGCCTTCCGATAGGCGTGTCGTTCCTCGACCCGGCGCTCTGACCCGGCCGGTCCCGGCCTTTGATCGATCTTGTCGAGCAGCGCATGCGCGCGGCCTTCGTTGATCCGGACCTTGACGGGCTCTCCTGACTTGTGCTGTTTGGGATCCACGGGTTTTTTCCTCCCGGCAGGAGGCCTCCCAAATCCACTTCCCGGCTGCATCATGCCGATTCCACCTTCCTGGCCTTCAGCACGGTAACTTCCCGGGATGCTGACCGTAGCACATCCTCGGACTGGTCGTCTGATAATCCGCTGCCGATTCCGTGTCAGCATCGAGCCCGCACAGGGAATGAAGCATTCAAGATGTCGGATCGAGGAATGGCAGACTGAAGTTGGGTATCCGCGACTGAACGGATCGACAGCGAAGAGTTAAATTCGCCGCGTCAGAGATTGATTGCTGACGCAGAAAAACGGACCACCGATGCAGTCCATTGGATGGCTGTAAGGCAGGATTTGCGGAACGGCTGGGACGGTTATCAGACTCCTTCGCGATTGCGTTCGTCGTCGACCCTTGCGGACCTATCGAACCATTCATCCAAGGGCTGCGCGGGCGATTCAAAATACTTTCGCAATCCCGTCGGTAGCGCTGACTCCGCTGCACTCACCGGAAGCGTGCAACGGAGGCGCTGGTAGGTGTGCCAGAACAGATGGATGCGGTCGGACAGCCCGGCTCCGCGAATCAGTTGGAGCGCGCCGTCGAGCGCCTTGCCGGAGTAGGTTCCGTCCAGCATGAGTCCTTCGTCCTCGCGCAATGTCTGGGCCAGAGCGACCGATTCAGGGGTGAAACATGCATAGCCATCGCCAAGCGCCGTGGTGACGACCTGCACATCGTTCGCCTCGATCTTCACTTTCGGCACGGAAGGATCGAGCCGCCGCATGAACGCGAGCGTGCGCCGCGCCAGTCGCGCCGTTCTTCGCGGCGTACAATACCAACAATAGGAAACCGCGACGCCGACCACACGGGAACGCAATCCCGCGAGCTTGCAACCGAGCGTCAGCCCCGCCGCCGTTCCCAAGCTGCCCATCGGCAGAAAGATGTAATCCGGCTCAGGCATCAGGCCGGTTTTTATCTGCTCTGCAAGTTCCATCGCCGCGCTGACGTGCCCCAGACATGCACGAGGCGATGTCCCACCCGGCGGAATCAGGTACGGCAAACGGCCGTCGATTCGGTTCTCGCGACGGAACCATTCGTACAGCCCCTTTGGAAGTGCCGTCAAGAAATTCGCGGGTACGTAGCGTGCGCCGGACTTCATGGCCCATGCGAGATGCGTTCGAACGTACTGTGCATTCGGTTGATCCAGCACGATCGCTACGGTGCGGATGCCGAGGCGTTGTGCATGCCATGCCGTTCGGCAGAGGTGATGACTGCCGACAGAGCTGAAGGTGAGGATGGTACGCAGGCCGCGCCGCTGGGCATCGGCGAGAAGGAATTCGAGGCCGCGCGTTTTGTTGCCGCCGCATTCGGCGTGTGACAGGTCTTCGCGCTTGATATAGAAGCGCGGCAGACTCATTCGGTTTCCGAAAGACTTTGCGCGGAGGATCGGCGTCGGCCAGTCGCCGATCGGAATCCATGCGACGCGCTCGCGCAGCGCGGGGTAGGCATCAAAAAGCGGCAAGGTTGAGCGCGTCAGCATGTTCAGCATGATTCCACGAGGCGGCTCACGACGCGCTCGGCCAATGCGGCGATGGTCATGGAGGGCGCGCGGCCGATGGACGTCGGCAGGATGCTCCCGTCCGCGATGAATAAGCCCGGATGCCCGAACACCTCGCCGAAGCTGTTTACCACGCCGCGATTCGCCTTGTCCGCCATCGCCGCGCCGCCCAGGGGGTGCACCGTGACCGCGAAGCGCGAGAGAAACGCATTCGGCGGGACGACGAGCTTGGCGCCCGCGACTTCCGCAAGGTCCGCCAGTCGAGATTGCACGCCCAGTTCGTAGGGAGACGGAAACGTGTTGCCGCGTTGGTACGATAATCGACCTTTGCCGGTGTGAGTCAGCCGGCCCGGCACGTTGTCACCGCCCATCACGCCGTAGACCCAGCCCGTATCCGCCTGTGATCGAGACACGTACCCCGCGCCGAAGAGCGCGGCCGCGCGGAGAAGCATCGACGGCAGGGGTGGGTGTCCGATCTCCATGAGATACAAACGATCGGTGTTCCAGTGATCGAGCCATGCCGTCACAGGGGGGCCGGCGTCGCGCGGCACGTGATCCGCATCGCAAATCAACATCGCACCCATGTCGCCATTCGTGAAGAACCGCGCACCCAGCGCGCCGCTCACATTCGGCAGGCACCTGTAAACGTCTCGACCGGCGAACAACAGCCGGACGGTGCCGATTGCCCCCGCTGCGAGCACGACACGGCGCGCATGCAACCGCCCTTCGTGTCGCTCATCTACATTCCGACAGCGATACTCGACGCGGTAGCCGTCTCGCGAAGGGATGATCTCACGGGCTTCGTGCAACGGGCGAATCTCTGCGCCTGCCGCAACGGCTGCTGCGAGGTAGGTACGATCCAGGGTGCGCTTGCGGCACACGGGGCCGCCTTGAAGCCAATCGGTCAGGTTTTTCCAGAGATCCTGTTCCGGCGGGCACTGCGACATCGCTGACGGATCATCGGGCCAGTCCATGGCCTGCGGTAAGCGCGTGACGGTCGCGCCGATGCGTCGGCCGATGCGCTCCAGTTCGAGCGTGCGCGACAGCGGCTTCGGGATCGGCGAAGGCCGGATCATTTCCGCCACACGATCAAAACACGGCGCGAGCGATTCGGCACGAAGGTCCGTCGGCCAGTTGTCGTCAAAGATTTCCGCAGGCGGTGGAATGGTCACCGCCGTGTAGATCTGCGAGCCGCCGCCGACGGCGCTGGAGACCACCGCCGACAAGCCGCTGATCCTCGGGATATCGACGAGGCCCGGTGAGTTGGCAGTGTGTAGCTTCGGGGCTCGACCGGCGGCCATGTCCTCGAAGACTGTCGGCGACATGGCCCGGCCTCGCTCCAGCACGACGGTGCGCAGTCCGGCCTGCGCGGCGCGGAGTGCGCAAACCGAGCCACCGAAGCCCGAGCCGACGATGAGGACGTCTGCGTCGTACGTATTCATGATGGATGGTTATACTGCCGCGAGGGGCATATGAGGAACCGTGCGTTCTGAACCAGCGAGCACGAATGATTATAGACGTTCATTGCCACGTCGGCCTTTCCGCACGCCGCGTTGATCGCGCGATACCGAGGTTTTCCTTCGAAAGCGACGGCGCGGTCGGCACGCCGGGATATGACAGCTACCTTTCGCCTCGCCTGCTCGCGCGAGCGGCGTGGTACTTTGTACGCCGCTGGCTGAAGATCAACCCGCGGCTTGATCGTGGTGACGAGCTTGATCGACAGATCGAGGCGGTGAACGAGTTGCACTGGTCGCGGGCCACCGGCGTGGATCGGCTCGTCTTGCTGGCTTTCGACGAATATTACGACGATCGCGGCAATGTGATTGGCTCGGCAAAGCGTGGACAGCGTCTCGGCAGTGATCTCTACGCTTCGAACTCGCTCGTCCGCGCAATGTGTGCGGCGCGGCCGGACCGATTTCTCTTCGGTGCGTCGATTCATCCTTATCGACAGGGGGCGTGCGAGATGCTGGAGGAAGTCGCCGCGGCGGGGGCTGTCCTGCTCAAGTGGCTGCCGATTCATCAGAATATCGGTGCAGATGACCCGCGTACGGTTGCGTTTCTGAAGAAAGCCGCGGCGCTGCGCGTGCCGATGCTGATCCATTACGGCGGAGAAATGTCACTCTCGCGGCAGCACATGGAGTTTGAAGATCCACGTCCGATGCTGAACGTGTTGCGTTCGTTGCGCAGCGCGGGAACGATGCCGTCGGTGATTGTGGCCCACGCGGCGACGCCGTCGTTCTTCTGGCAGAGTGCTGCCGGCTGCCGCGCATTTCTCGACGCTTTGACTGGCGAATTTGCTGATGCCCCGCTTTACGCCGACATCTCCGCCCTCGCCGCCTTCGGCCGCACCGGCTGGCTCAAGAAGCTTGCGCAACGCCGCGAGCTTCATGGAAAACTTCTCTGGGGCAGCGACTATCCGATCCCCGTCATCGCCAGTGCGTTCCGGCGGCAGATTGATCGGCCGACGCGCCGCGAAATCGCCGCGAACCCCTCGTGGGTGGAACAGAGCTTGCGTCTAGCCCAATCCCTCGGCTTCGACGCGTGCGTCTTCACTCGGGCCGCGGAAACTCTTCGAGTCGAACATCAGCAGATCGAACCCTGAAGAACAAGCGAGGTACATGAGCGGCAGGGTGGCATGGCCGCTGCTTTGGGCGGCCAGGCGGTTATCGCTTGCGCTTCGGGTTGGTTTGTGCGGGCGAGACGCCCGCACTCCCCACGGTGAGCGAGACGCTCGCACTCCCCTTGTGGTGTGGACGGCCGCGCTACCCTGGGCGGGCGGGGCGCCCGCACTCCCCCCAATTGCGCGCCGTCTTGCTGATGAATTGGTGCGGGTACGTCGGCGGCAGGGCGCTCATTTCGTTGAGTCGCTTGAGCTGGTTCGGTGCGAGTTGCAGTTCGCAGGCGATGAGGTTGTCTTTGAGCTGGGTGACGGTCTTGGGGCCGATGATCACACTGCTGACGGCAGGGCGATTCAGCACCCAGTTGAGGGCCACCGCTGTCGGCGTCGTCTTGAGTTCCGCGGCGACGGTCTTGGCGGCGTCGACGATGTCAAGATTCCGCGCGTTGATGAACTGTTTGCGCCACACATTTGCTTCGTCGGGCGTTTCGCCAAATCGCGAATCCTTCGGCCCGCGAAAGTCCCGCCCGTACTTGCCGGAGAGTACGCCGCCGCCCAGCGGGCTCCACGGTAGAATGCCGATGCCATAGCGCTGGCACACCGGCACGACCGCCGTCTCGATGTCGCGGCAGACCAGACTGTACTGCATCTGCGCCGTGACGAACGGCTCCCAGTTCCATCGCATGCAAAGCTGGCGGCACTCGGCGATCTGCCATGCGTCGTAGTTGGAGAGCCCGACGTAGCGCACCTTGCCGGAGCGGACGAAATCATTCAGCGTGCTGAGCGTCTCTTCGATCGGTGTGTGGTCGTCCCAGCAGTGAACCTGATACAGGTCGATGTAGTCCGTGCCGAGACGTCGCAGACTGTCATGCAGTGCGGTCGTCAGGTGGCGGCGGCTGGAGCCGGTGGCGTTCTCATGCTCGGGCGGTTCGCCGAAGCGCTTTACCACGGGAAAGTGCCCCTTCGTGGCGAGGATCACTCGGTCGCGCCGATTGCGAATCGCTCGGCCGCAGATCTCTTCGCTGATGCCCTTGGAATAAACGTCGGCGGTATCGATAAAGTTACCGCCTGCGTCGAAGTAGGCGCTGATGACTTCCTGACTGGTCTTTTCATCCACGCCCCAGTCGGCCATGCCGAAGTTCATCGCGCCGAGACACAGTTCGGAGACATGGATGCCGGTATTGCCGAGTCGTCGAAGTTTCATGCGTCACTTCCTCCTGTTCATCCACTGCAGAGCCATCGCAATCGACGCCGCCCAACGCAATCCAGCCCTTGCTTCATCGTCGAGTTTACTTCCTGTTTGCTTGATAAGGGCTGACCGTTTGAAGAAGCGGCAACTCCCCGGCGACAGCTTTACGCAGCCGCTCGGGATCCTGAAGGGTCACACGGTTCGTCGCGAAGAATACATCGATCGCCTTCCAATCGGACATCATTACCGCATGCCGGCCGAACTTGTCTTTCTTGTTCGGGTTAACGATGAGGCAGAGCATTCCGCTCGCGCCGTAGGCCTCGGCGTCGGTCGTGCGGTCTCCGATGCCGATCATCACCAGCGGCCAGGTCTTCTGAAGGTCAGCGAGGGCACGATACTTGTACGCGCCCTGGCGGAGCAGATCACGCTTTTGATACGAAACAAGGACCGGCGCATTCGGAAAGTCGTTGTCCGACAGCCATTGCCGCGTCTTATCAAGCAGGAACGATGGCCGAGCCGTCAGATAAAGAATCTGGTAGTCCTCGGCGAGTCGTCGCACTACCCGCGGTGAATGCTTGAGCGGTCGAGAGTCGTCATCCTGCTCGTCGAAGAGCAGATCATCGACGTCTGTCTGGGAAATTGTATCGTCGATGTCCACGACGAGGATGATGCGATCCTCTCGCCAAACATGCACGGCGGCCTCGGCGCGAAGTTCCGTCCGGCTGATTTTCGCACGGGCTTCAATCGTATTAATCTCTCCATCCGGCAACGTGCATTCCAGCATGGCCGTTCCATTCTCCCCGGTATCAGCGACACCGAGCGCTCGATCACCGGCATGGAAGGAAACCGGCGCATGCTCGATGTCTTTCGGCACTCCGAAAATCGTCTCGCGCGCCAGGTGCGCGACCAGTCGCGTCCTGTGATCAGGACCGACGACGGCGTCCTGAACAAACAGAAGGGGCTTGGCACACGCCGGCATGCCAAGGATCATCAGCAGGGTCGCGCCGAGCACCCTGCGTCGGCTTCGATGTATGACGGGTCGATTCTGGATGGATATCAAGGCGACGCTCCTGCTTCTGAGTTTGACTCGGGGGCATTGTAAGGGTGCTGCAGATGCTCGACCAATCTCCGCAGTTGGACCGTGCCAATCTGCCGGCCATCGCGAATCCGCGGTGAGATATCCCGATGCGGCACGTTCAAATGAGGGCTGGTAATCCTGCACGAGTGGTGGGAGAATCCCTGTTTACAGGCCGGAGCGACACCGTCATCGGGTGCTTTGGCTCATCGGACGCGTCACTGCCAGTTGATTGATAATGAAAGGACGATTTATGACTCGCCGCCAGTTACCCATCTGTGGGATCTTAACATGTCTGATTCTTGTTGTGCCGCTGTCGGTCCTTGCAGGCGACCCGCTGCCTAAGGACCCCAACAACAGCTACGGTCAATTTGACAACGGTTTTTCCTATATCATCCGCGAGCATAAGAACCCGCCGGACCGTATCGCCCTGTTTCTCCACATCAAGTCCGGCGCGCTGAATGAGACGCAGAAGCAGAACGGTCTTGCGCATTTCCTCGAACACATGGCCTTCAACGGATCGAAGAACTTCCCTCCCGGTGAGTTGATCCCCTACATGAGCAAGATGGGCATGCGCTTCGGGGCGGATTCCAACGCTCACACGTCTTACGAGGAGACGGTCTACAAGCTCTTCATGCCGGACACGAAGGAAGAGACGATCGACAAGGCGATGACCATACTTCAGGACTACGCGGACGGCCTCCTGCTTCTCGAAGAGGAGATCGACAAGGAGCGAAAAGTCATACTTGAGGAGGCAAGAGCGCGCAAGAGTGCGATGGAGCGCATCCAGAAGCAGATGATGAAGAGCGTCTTCGAGGGCACGCGGATTGCCATCCACGATGTCATCGGCGACGAGAAACAAATCGCCGAGTTTCCTCGTGAGGAATTCGCGGACTACTGGAACACCTGGTATCGGCCGGAAAACATGACGCTGATTGTGATCGGCGACTTCAAGGCCGATCGCATCGAGCGAGAGATCAAGAAGCGATTTGCCGAATTCAAGGCGCGGGGTCCTGCTCGCACGCCGCCTGGCGCGGAGCTTCGGCCGATCGAGAAAGCTCGTGCGTTTGTGCTCACGGACCCCGAGCAGGTGATGTGCCAGCTTCAGTTGATGCGTCTCCGGACCGGTCGGCCGGCGATGAAGACGTACGACGACTATCGCTTCAACGAGCTTGAAAACATCGGCACATGGCTTGTCAGTCGTCGGCTGCGAGAGCTGGTGGATCGTGGCGAAGCGGCATTCCGCATGGCCAACGTCAACGTCTCCGAACTCTTCCGTGAGGCCCTTCTTCCCAGCGGCATGGCCATTGGCGAGCCGGGGGACTGGAACAAGATGCTCGATCAAGTGGTTCTGGAGATCAACCGGGCTATCGAGCACGGATTTACTGATCGTGAACTCGAGCTTGCGCGGCAGGAATTTCTTTCCAATGCCGAGCAGCGTGTCGAACGTGAGCCTACGATGGACGCCAATCGGCTGATCAATCGAATCAGCCGAGACGTCGGCCGCGACGAACCGCTTTTGTCGGCAGAACAGAGTCTCGAATTGACACGGCGCGTTCTTTCGGAGGCGACGGCCAAGGATATTCATCGAATCTTCGTGGAGAATTTCGGCAGCGGGGATGCGTCGAAAGGTCGAAACGCTACGGGTGCAGGGTACACCTACGTGCTGGCGATTCCCGAGAAGAAGGAAGGGCTGGTGCTTCCGACAAGCGAGGACGTCCTCGCAGCGGCGGCGGAGGCCTGGGCGAAGAAGTCCACGGCGCCGAAGTCGTCCGGTGCAGCCGAATCCCTGCTTGCCTCGAAGCCGAAGCCGGGGAAGGTCGCATCGAAGACCACCGACGATGAGCTTGGGATTACCACGGCGACCTTGTCCAACGGCGTCGTCGTGCATCATCGCTTCATGGACTACAAGAAGGACGAGGTGATGGTGCAGATTGTTCTGCCTGGCGGTTCGATCGAGGAGACGGCGGAGAATCGGGGCATCAGCGAGGCGGCGGAAGCGGCGTTGAATCGTCCGGCGACGTCACGGCTGGATTCGACCCAGATTCGCGACCTCATGACGGGCCGCAAGGTGCAGTTCAACGGCAACATCGGTGCGGATACGCTGACGATCTCTTTTACGTCTTCGCCGGGCGATCTCGAGTTCGGCATGGAGCTCGCGTATGCCCTGTTGACGGACGGCCGTGTTGAGAAAGCGGCATTCAACAACTGGAAGCGCCTGCGACTTCAACGTCTGGAAATGATGAACACGATGGTTCAGGGCCAACTCCGCAAGGCCTTGGACGAAGTCTTCTTTGCCGGCGACGTTCGGTTGTGTGAGCTGAATGCCGAGCAGATCGGCCGCCTCAGTGCGAAGAAGGCGCAGAACTGGCTGCGCCGGATTACGGACAAGGCCGCGGTCGAAGTGACGGTTGTCGGTGACGTGAAGCTTGATACGGCCATGGAGCTTGTCTGTCGATACCTTGGCGCGCTTCCGGAGCGATCGTCGGATTTTACGGCGCTGGATGGTCTTCGAAAGTTGAAGCGTGGATCGGGGCCGTATGAGAAAACGATCGAGTATGAGACGGTGACACCGAAGGCGATGGTGATGGCAGGGTTTGTGGGTTGCGAGGAGCGCGACACAGTTGACCGGCGGCTGCTGACGATGGCGACGCGGATCCTCAGCGAGCGAATGATCAAGCGGCTGCGCGAGGACGAGCAACTCGTTTACAGCATCGGTTGCCAGAGCCAGCCGTCGCGAACCATGCCGGGGCTGGGCATGATCATGGCGGGAGCGCCGACGGACCCGGAGAACGCGGAGACCCTGGCGGACAGCGTGCTGGAAATGATGCACGAATTCGCCGCGGAGGGTCCGACGGAGGAGGAAGTAGAGACGGCGGCGAAGCAGCTTGTGACGAGCGTTGAGACGCTCATCAAGGAGCCCAATTTCTGGCGCAACCAGCTCGGCGAAATGACCTATCGCGGGCGTAGCTTGAGCGAATTGAAAGAGCTGCCGGAAGTGTACAACGACTTCACAGTCGAGCAGGTTCACGGCGTGGCGAAGAAGTACATGACCCAGGATCGGGAGATTCGCATTGTCGTGGTGCCGGAGCCCGTCTCGGCAGAGAAGGAAACCTCGGAAGCGAAGGAATCGGCCGTGGAATCGAAGTGAGCGATGGGCATTGGAGGGGCTATCCGACTTCGCGCGTTTCGAAGAGACCCATCGCGAGCAGGAGGACGGCGAAGGTGTAGAGCACGCCGTAGCCCGCGGCGGAGAGGACGTAGCCCCACGGGATGACGCGCAGCTCGCTCAGGGCGTCCACCATCCAGAAGACCTGGAAATTGGGCACGAGTCGGTACGCTGCCTTCGCCCAGAGTGCTGCATCCTCCCCTGATGCGTGCGGCTTGAGCAATTGATCGGACGAAAGCCCGGCGCAGAGCACGATCAGGCAAATCAGAAAGGTCGTGAGGGCGCCGCTTCGCGTGGACGCTGCCAGTGCGCAGCTTCCGAGCAGCATGACCGCGAAGAAGATTAGCACGCCTGCCTTGAAGATTTCTGTGCCTTGCTGCTTTCGGGTTTTCTCGATGAGGAAGTCGACATCCTGCCGCCACTTCGGTGTATCGTGCAGGTCACGGATGTAGTCCTGTTCCTCGATGCTGACGGGTCCTTTCCAGTTGTTGCGAACCAATTCTCCCGGATGACCTTCGAGATGCAGGCGGCCTTCGTTCGGTCGGAAGAAGATGATGCCGCGAAAGACGGCGGGGTCTTCGCATGACTTCGGGAGCCGCTCGATGGGCTGCGTGCTCTCGTAGGTGTCCAGCTTCCAATCTCGATTGATCAGCAGGAGGACCCCCGTGCTGAGAGTGAGCACCGGCAGCGCGAGGCCCAGGAGCGTGGGGAGAAATCGATAGTCATAAAGATAGTTGAGCGCCGTCGCGGCCACGGCGACGAGGATGAACACGCACGGCCCGAGGACGATGACCGTCATGTCCACTTCCTCCGCGGCGCTCTGGAGGACGCCATGCCGCATGATCATGTAGAAGGCGATTCCTGCAAGGTAGTGGGCGATGCCGAGTGCGCCGAGCATGCCGAAGAACTTGCCGAGGATGAAAATCGATCGAGCGACCGGCTTTGCAGCCACCGTGAGGACGGTTCGATCCTCAATTTCGGTGTCCAGAACGTTTGACGCGGCGAAGACAGCCAGGAACAAGCCCTGGATCAGCAGCGTAGACAATCCTATGTCTCGAAGGAGCTTATTATCGTCATCCAGGGTCCAACCGGTCAGGGCCGGCGCGAGCGCGAGGCCGCCGAGCGTGACCAGCACGATGATTCCGTAGATGGGCTGACGGATCGTCTGGAGCAGCGTGTTCTTGGCGATGCCGAACAGTTGATTCATGAATACCACGGGTCTGCGGTCATGGGCTCGCGGCCCGATCCAGATGGCCTGCATCCGAGGGACCTTTTTTGTCGGGCCATCTTATGCGAAAAGTGCAGTACTTGGCACCACGGCCCTGTCACCTACAATACGGGATTCCACGACAAAGGGCTTGGACCCCTTTCGTGGATTTTCGATTTTGGATAGTGGGTGACGGATTGCGTGTTGTTGAAGCCGTCCATTGCGAAAGCCGCCGGCTTTCCACACTGGCCACTAGCCGCTGACTACTACTTATGGATCGACGAGGCGAAGTTGTTGCAGCGATTGGTGGAGTGCTCTCCCTTTTGGCGGGAGTGGTCCTGGCCATCCTTGCCATCTGGACGGGCTCCAGTTCGGTATGGGCGGTCTGCTTCCAGTCGTTCGGCGCCGTGGGCATCTGGCTTATCACCCTGATACAGCTTCATCAGCTCCGGCTCGTCGCTGAGGAACGGCTCGAGCTCGCGGCCATCGAGCGCGAGCGCCAGGAGAAACTCGGCGGCGCCGCGACCATCTTCGAAGAGGAAGACCTCGATCAGATGGAGAAGCTGGCCATGGGCCGGCGGATGCGGACCATCGAGCGCTTTCTGGTTCCCACTCTCGCTCTGATCGTCGCCGCGTATCACATCGTCGCCGGCGCCGCCATCTGGCCCTGGGCCTTTCAGTTCCCGCCGATTCGCGACATGGCTGAGAAGATCGTGCTGCACCCGACGGTGTTGCTGTTTTTCTGTGCCGGTATTGCCTTCATCTGCTTCATGCTTTCGCGTTACGCCCTGGGGATGAGCCGCATCGCCCATTGGGGCCTGCTGCGTCCCGGCGGTAATTACCTGTTTGGCACCAGCGCGGCGTGTCTCGTGACGGCCCTTGCGCTGCTCTGCGTCATCACCGGGCTCGATCGGTTTGAAATCTGGGTCGGCCGCGGCATCGGCGTCGTGCTGATACTGATGGGTATCGAGACGCTCATTAATTATGTGCTCGATTTCTATCGTCCGCGTGTTCGCGGCGAGGAACAGCGCCCGTTCTACGACAGCCGACTGCTGGGAATGTTCAGCGAGCCGGTGGGCATCCTTCGCAGCGTGGCCAACACGATCGACTATCAGTTCGGCTTCAAGGTCAGCGAGACCTGGTTTTATAAGTTGATGGGCCGCGCCGTGCTGCCGCTGCTGCTGGTGCAGGCCGTGGTGCTTCTGCTACTGACCTGCATCGTCGTGGTGCCGCCGGGTCATCAGGCGGTGATCGAGCATCTCGGTCGACTTCGTCCGGAGACGGCCAAGGCCGGCGTCCATCTGACATGGCCCTGGCCGCTGGATCGCGCACGGATTATTCCGGTTGATCGCGTACGCCGGCTTGAGGTCGGCTTTGAGGAGGGCGATGACGACCTTCGTGATCAGCGGCGCGGAGCCATTCTCTGGACGGTTCGCCATTACAAGAAGGAGTATCAGCTTCTCGTGGCGGATCGCGCCGCATCCAAGACAGCCAAGGTGCCGATCAATCTGCTCAGCATGAACATGCCGGTGCAATGGCGAATCCGAAATGACGACGAGAGCGTCATTCGATTCTACAGCCAGGCACAGGACGTGGCGGACATCATCGACGACCTCTCGTTCCGCGAATTGACACACTATGCCGCGCAGGCCGACGTGCTGGACCTGTTGGGCAGCGGCGGCGTTCGTGCCGCGCAGGAGCTGCACGAGCGTATTCAGTCGTCCTGCGACCGCGCCGGCTACGACGGCAAGGGACTGGGCGTTGAGATTGTCATGGTCGGCATCGGCGGAGTGCATCCGCCGCCGGATGAGGAAGTGGCCAAGACCTATGAAGATGTGGTCGGCGCGCTGGAATTGCGTGACGCGACGATCAAGACCGCCGAAGGCGACGCCGCCTGGATACGCGTCAGCAGCGCCGGCGAAAACTGGGAGGAGTTGTCTCTCGCGATCGCCGAAGAAGACCGCCTTCGGCAGGCCGGCTCACCGGACCTTGCCGCCCAGACCGAGAAAGTCGAGCGGCTTCTTCGCGAAGGTGTCGGAGGCATAGCCCGCGCACGAACGGCGAGAGCATCGCAGCGATCGTTCACACGACTCTTCGAGCAGAAATCCGCCGCCGAGCGGTATGAAACCCAACTCGCGGCCTTCCGCGTTGCACCGGAGGTCTACAGTTTGCGACTGTATCTTGAGATGCTCGAAGATTCACTGAGGAACGTGCGGAAATACATCATCGCCCTCGAGCATCCTGAGACGGTCGTCTATGACATCGACCTGCGACCGCCGGATACGTTCGACGCGCTGAGCCAGGAAGTGGCAACCATGGAGCAGAAGCGAAGAAATCCGTAGCAAATAGTCAGACCGAGTTGCCCGTCGCGCTCCAATCGGATTGACGGCAGCATTCGAAGGACCAAGATCATGACGAGAAACCTCCCGACCCTGCTGGTGGCCGCCATTCTGGTGCTCATCGTGACTTTCATGATGTGTGCCTTTCAGGTGCGCTTCACGGAAACAGCCATCGTCACCCGTTTCGATCAGATTCAGAAAACCATCACGCCGGAAGAAGCCGGCCTGCACTTCAAGCTGCCCTGGCCGATCGACCGTGTTCACACCTTTGACACCCGGCTGCGATCCTTCGATACGGAGTTCCGCCAGCTTGGCACCAAGGATCAGAAGACAATTGTTCTGACGGCCTACGCCACCTGGCGCGTGCAGGATGGCGAGCGTTTTCTTAAGACCATCGGTCGCGAAGAGGCGGCCGCCCGGAAGATTCGCGACCTTCTCGAAAACCGCGTTTCCACGGTTCTGCGGACTCACCCGCTTTCCAACCTGGTAAACGTAGACCCGGAGGAGATGAAATTCGCACAGATTGAGGCAGAGTTTCTTGCCGGTATTCGTGAACCGGCGATGACCAACTATGGCATTGAGATCGTCAGTGTGGGCATTCAGCGGCTCGGCATCCCCGAATCCGTCACCAAGGAGGTCTTCACTCGAATGAAGGCCGATCGCGAGGCGACCATCAAGGAGTTGACCGCCGAGGGTCAGGCCAAGGCCCAGGAGATTCGCAGCACGGCGGAGCAAATCTCCGAGATGATCATCTCCCGCGCCGAGGCCTACGCGAAGAAGATCGAAGGGCTCGGCGATGCCGAGGCCGCCAAGTACTACGCAAAGTTCGCGGAGAATCTCGAACTGAGCAATTTCCTCAAGAAGAAAGAGACGCTCCAGAGAATTCTGGGCGGCGGCCAGGTCACGCTGGTGCTCGATGCCAGCCAGCTTGAGCCGTTCACCATGTTGCGTGACGCGGCCATCTCGCTCAAGTCCGGCGCGGTCGAGGTCGACGCAGCCACCAATCACGCGGTCAAGGATCGACTCGGAGCGAATGTCGAAGTCCTCACACCAGAGGCCGGAGCGCGAAACGAATAACGCATGACGTCCATCCCTCCACAATCCGCTCTACCGCCGAACCCGCCGCCGCCTGCGATGGACGGGTTCGATCCGGCCAACCAGTCGCTCGCCGACGCCCTGCGCAAGAGCTTCGGCATTCTCAAGCTGGTCATGCTGGTACTTGTCGTGCTGTACTTTCTGAGCGGCTGGTTCAGCGTCAAGCCGAACGAAGTAGGGGTCATCCTTCGTTACGGCCGCGTGGTCGGCGCGGATGGCGCCGCCGCCGATCCGATTCGCACGCCCGGCTGGCACTGGTCATGGCCTTATCCGTTTGAGCGATGGGTCGTCGTTCCCACGAATGAGCGCGAGCTGAAAGTCGACTTCATGTTCATGCTGACCGACGAAGAGCGTACGGGCGGCATCAAGGGCTATCGGTACGACAACCTCAGTCCGCTGCGTGATGACTACCTCATCACCGGCGATGTGAACATTCTCCACGCCACACTTGTCGTCAAGTACAAGATCACCGACGCTGTCGACTATCTGACGAACGTTTTGCCCGCGCCGGCGCCGGGCGCGACCGTTCGGTCGGAGGAGTATTTGCGTTATCCAGAGTACACGATGCTTCGCGCCATCGCCCGCAACGCCGTGATTGAAACGGCCGCCCGGCGCGAAGCCCTGGAGATCCGTGGAACGGGCCAGGACCTTTTCCTGCAGGACGTGGCAAAGGGCATCAGCGACAAGCTGGCTGCGCTCGAGAAGGAGGGGCGTTCACTCGGTATCTCGGTTGAACCGATCGGCGGTGTGCTGGCTCCCAAGGCAGGCGGCACGATCGAAGCCATTCTTCCGCCGCGCCAGGTGCAGGAAATTTTCGATCGCGTATTTTCCGCTTTCAGCGAGAAGTCATCGGAAATCACCCGCGCCGGCGCTGAAGCCCAGCGGCTCCTGCTCGAGACCGCAGGTCAAAAGTATGCCCCGCTCGCCACCGCGGTGGAAAAGGAATTCGAGTTGATGCTTCGCCTGTCGGAGGCGACCTCGAGGAGCGATCCGTCGGATGCGAATTCGATCAAGGAGTTGACCGACGAACTTGCAAGCCAACGAGCAGAGGTCGAATCGCTCCTCGCGAGTTCCAGCGGCGAAGTTCAGGCGATTATCAAGACGGCAGAAATCCGCCAGGATCAGATGGTCAAGGAGGCCGCGGGCGATTACGACCAGTTCCGCCGACTGCTGCCCGAATATCTGCGACATCCGAAGATCTTCATGTATCGACTTCGCGAAGAAACCTACGCCGAGGCGCTCGCCAGCGATCGAATCGGCAAGATTTTCGTCCCCGAGCCGCCCGAGGGGCGCGGCGGACGAATCTGGCTGAAGATTCCGCGCGTCAGCGCTTCGGAAAGTCGCCAGGAAACCGATCAGGATCGATCGCAAATCGAGTCGAGGCGCAGCGGCCGGCAACTCGGCAAGGGCGACGCGGTCCGTCCGGCGCCGGTGCTGATGGGACCCTGATGAACACAGACACCCGCCTTAAGCCGGTCGTGGAGTGCATCGCCCTCACGAAAGTCTTTCAGGACTTCTGGGGACGCGACAAAGTCCTCGCCGTGGATCATGTCGACCTGGAAATCCACCCCGGCGAGATATTCGGGCTTCTCGGGCCGAACGGCTCGGGCAAGTCCACGACGATCAAGATGCTGCTCGGGCTGCTCTATCCCACGTCCGGCGCGGCGCGCGTTTTTGGAAAGCTTCCCACGGATACCGCCGTCAAGTCACGCATCGGCTTCATGCCGGAAGAGTCTTACCTGTATCGATATCTCAACGCCTACGAAACGCTCGACTATTATGGGCGGCTCTTCAAGCTCGACCGCATCGAACGCCGACGGCGAACCGAGCAGCTCATCGATATGGTCGGCCTCAAGCGCGCCGGGCGTCGCCCCGTCGGGACGTACTCCAAGGGCATGGCGCGCCGCATCGGTCTGGCCCAGGCGCTCATCAACGATCCTGATCTGCTGATTCTCGACGAGCCGACGACCGGCCTGGACCCGGTCGGCACGCGGCAGATCAAGGATGTGATTGAAGTCCTCGGCGAGCGCGGCAAGACCGTGCTTCTGTGCAGCCATCTGCTCGCCGACGTGGAAGATGTCTGCGACCGTGTGGCCATCATGTACGGCGGCCGATGCCAGGCGATGGGCGCCGTGGGCGACCTGCTCGAACGGCGCGACGTGACGGAGATCACCGCCGACCGACTCGATGAGCAGACCATTCAGAAAGTCCGTCAGATCATCGAGCAATCCGGCAATCGCGTGATGGGCGTTCACCATCCGACCGATCGGCTGGAGGCGCTCTTCCTGCGCGTGGTCAGTCAGGCACAGCGTGAGAAACTGGAAACCAGCGGCGCGGAGAGCAGCCGAGGCGTTTCGGAGTTTCTCGGCGGCGCCGGTACGCCCGCTACGTTGATCGATTCGCTCGTCGACGCGGGACGGCGTGACGACACGGCCGAACAGCCCTCGCCGCCGAAGACGCAACCCGTCGAGCCGCCCCGGATTCAGACCGAAGTCGTCTCCCGTCTTGCCGGTCGAAAAGAGGATCACGCGAGCAAGGAACCGCCGAAGGCGCAAGGCCCGGTCGAAGCGCCGATTCCGCAACGTAAGCCGGATCAGGCCGTTCTGGATCGCCTGCTCAAGGCCGGAACCCCGAAGGAACCACCCCCTGACGAGACGAAGGATACGGATTCGAAGAAATGAGCATGACGAATCTTTGAAGATGGGTCGGACGCGCGCTCCCCGATCGGGTCGCGGTTAAACAGAACCTCTACCCTCAACTGACCACCGGCCACTGCCTTGGACGAAAACAGCTTCTTCATGATCATGTTCACGTTTGGCTCGCTCATGGGCCTCGTGACGCTCGTCTACGTCATCAAGCAGGCGTTCAGCAAGCAGTCCGGAGAGGTCGGCGGCTGGGAGCTGCGCGGCGCGGGTCTGCGAATCACCGCCGTCATGCGCACGACGCTTGCCGAAGGTTTGCGAGCCAAGATCGCCTCGGGCTTCGCCCTGCTGATCCTCATCAGTATTCCCATCTTCTGGCTTACGGCCGATGGCGACGGGACCATCAAGGGAAAGGTGCAGATGTTCATCACCTATTCCCTCGGGCTGACGAGTTTTCTCCTGGCGATTCTGACGATCCTTTTCGCCTGTCGCAGTCTGTCCGTCGAGATTGCCTCGCGGCAGATTTACGGCATCGTTTCGAAGCCGATTCCGCGATGGCAGATCGTCGCCGGCAAGTGGTGCGGTGTCATGGTGCTCAACATTGCCCTGCTCGGCCTGGCCGTCGGGATGACCTACGTCGGCACCCTTGCCACGGTGTCGAACTTCAAGAAGAGCATGGAAAACGACCTGATCACCTACGGCAGTCTGACACCGGCGCAGGCCGCCGCCACCGTCGCCGCACTCGACGACGTGCGCGGCGTCGGCAAAGAGGGCATGGAAAGCCCGATCATCAGCGCCTTTGCATCGCAACTTGGCAAGACTCATGAAGAAATCGGCGACATCCTGCTGCGGCTTCCCGAGTCCACGCGTGTGAACCTTCGCCGCTTCGACGAACTTCGCCGACAGGTGCTGGTCGCCCGAACGATTATCCCCGCGCCGATTCCGGATTTCACCAAGGACATCGAGGAGACCTACCAGGCCCTTCAGGAACAGGGTCGACTCCCCGAGGGCTGGACCGACCGGCGCATCCGAGAACAGATTCAACGGGAAATCACGGGCCGCTACTGCTCGATCAGCCCGGGCGAGATGCGCGTCTGGCAGATGCAGGGCCCGCCGCCGCAGGAGGGGCGTGACTGGGTCATGAGTCTGCGCTTTAAGATTCGCGCGCCGCGGCAACCGATCGCCACGCAAGTCGGCGGTATCACACTTGAAACCGATAACCTTCTGGGTCGCTGGTTTCTGGGCAATCCGCGCACCGCATCGTACATCGAAACGATCGATCAGTACCCGATCAACACCTACAACGAGATCGAGATTCCCCAGCAGGGCGTTGAGAAGGATGGCACGGTCATCGTGACTTTTCATAACATTGACCCGCGTCAGATCGAGTCCATCTTTGATCTTCCCAACGGCGATCTTCAGGTGCTCTACCGTGTGGGGTCGTGGGAGTTGGCGCTGCTCCAGGCGGCGATGGCGATGCTCATTCCGATCTCCTGTCTGGCCGCATTCGGCGTTTGCGCGTCCACGTTTCTCAGCTTTCCGGTCGGCGCTTTGATCGTGCTCACGCTCTACATTATCAGCAGCTCGATGGGCTTCGTCGCCGATTCCCTGGCCGTGACCAGGGAATACGCACCGCCCGAATACGATCGGACGCTTGTTTACGAGGTGCGTCGCCTGACGGTGGAGAGCATCGGCTTCGCCCTGTCGATCGGCGACCTGGACCCGGTCAACAAGCTGATGGAAGGCCAGGCGATCGGCTGGAAGCCGCTGCTGGACACGGCATGGAAGTATCTGCTGGCCAAAGGGCTGGTGGTCATGGCGATCGCCGTGCTGATCCTCCGCCGCCGAGAGATGGCGGCGGTGATTGTGTAGGTAACTAGGTCTACGAGGGGCCTTATTGGGACAATGCCTTGAGTGGGCCAGTGCGCGGACACTTCGGGTTCAAACGGAACAGGCTAATCGAGCCTGTAATTCCTTCGGCAATTCAGTAAGAATAGCGGCCAAGCAATCGCAGCTATGTTTCGATCCGGTCTCGGAGTACATGTTCGTGACTGCCCGTGCATATTACAGTTCGCCGATCAGTGATTTTTTGGATGCGAATCCCGAAGCCGTGCTTGGCAAAATGACACGAAGCGGACGCTTCGCTATCGAACTCACGGAGCGCGACGCTTGGCTCGCGCAAATCGACGTTCTTCGCAAGGCCCTCGGCAATTACCGGGGCCGAGGCAAACTCTATTTCGAGTATGCCATTCCCCGCCTTGGAAAAAGAATCGATGTACTCGCGCTCATTGATCACATGTTGATTGTGATTGAGTTCAAGGTCGGTGATACTCGGTTCACGGCAAGCGCGACTGACCAGGTTATGGATTATGCACTTGACCTGAAGAATTTTCACGAGCCAAGCCACGACAAGCCAATCGCTCCAATACTAGTCGCCACCTGCGCTCAAGAACCCACAGCAGAGATCGAACTCACACCACAAAACGATGGGCTGTTGAAGCCGATCCATACTACGCCCGACAGGTTGGAAGGGACTATTGAACGAGTCTTAGATTACTGTAATGGCTCGATAATTGATCACGACTCGTGGGAAACAGGCCGCTATTGTCCGACACCGACGATCATCGAGGCCGCAATTGCCTTGTATGGGGGACATTCTGTAAGTGATATCTCGCGGAATGACGCAAGCGCAATCAACCTTGGGCTGACCTCGGATGCGATCGCCGAGATTATTGAATCATCAAAAGGACAATCACGTAAGTCGATTTGCTTTGTGACGGGTGTGCCCGGCGCGGGCAAGACCTTGGTGGGCTTGAACATTGCAACCCAGCATATCGATAAGACCAACGAGCTCTACAGCGTCTTTCTCTCTGGAAATGGCCCCTTGGTAAGTATTCTTCGAGAGGCTTTGGCTCGGGACAAAGTACGGCGAATGGCTCTCCAGGACTTCAAGATTAGAAAACAGCAGGCCTTGAGTGAGGTCAAGCTATTCGTCCAGAACATTCATCACTTTCGCGATGAGTGCTTGATTGATTCTTCGCGTCCGCCAATCGAGCATGTAGCGCTCTTCGACGAAGCACAGCGAGCATGGAATCTGGAGCAGACCGCCAAGTTCATGCGTCAGAAAAGGCAGCGCCCCACTTTTTCCCAATCAGAGCCAGCATTCCTTATTTCGTGTCTTGATCGGCATCTTGATTGGGCGGTAATTGTTTGCCTCGTTGGTGGCGGTCAGGAAATCAATACGGGTGAAGCCGGCATCAGCGAGTGGATACACTCGCTCGTCTCCAGCTTTCCGCAGTGGCACATTCACATTTCGCCCCAACTCCATGAGACTGAATACGGCGCTGGCGATGTCCTAGCGAAACTTGAAGGGCGGCGCAATGTTCACCACAATGAGAACCTTCACCTAGCGGTGTCGATGCGATCATTTCGTGCTGAGAGCGTATCCGGTTTGGTCAAGCACCTTCTCGATCGGAACGAAGCGGAAGCTCGAAACATGTTGGCAGAGGTAAGGGGGCGTTACCCGATCGTACTAACTCGGGACTTGAATCAAGCAAAGCAATGGCTAAGAAGCCAGGCAAGAGGGTCCGAGCGGTTCGGTATTGTTGTTTCCTCACAAGCGCAACGACTAAAGCCACACGCGATCGATGTTCGTTCTCCGATGAATCCGATTCATTGGTTTCTTCAGGGCAAAGAGGACGTGCGATCCTCCTACTACCTTGAAGCTGTTGCCACGGAGTTTCATATCCAAGGCCTTGAACTTGATTGGGCATGTGTTGTCTGGGATGGTGACTTCCGGTATGCCGAGGATGATTGGAAGCACTTCTCGTTCGTCGGAGACCGTTGGAATCGGATTCGAAAGCCGGAACACCAGACGTATTTGAAGAATGCATACCGAGTCTTACTGACACGCGCACGCCAGGGTATGGTTATCGTCGTTCCGCAGGGAAGCAAAACAGATCCCACGCGGCATCCTGCGTATTACAATCCCACGTTTGAGTACCTTCAGCGACTCGGACTAGACGTCATCCTGTAAACGACTGAGAGTTTCTCGATCGTCATCAATCGCCTACTGCGAGTGTCCGTATCGTTACTCCTCTCGGGTGATGAGAAATCACGTCTCTGGTCGAGTCAAACCATCGCGTTCCACAGGCAACGGATCGCCATCGATTTCTATAACTAACTATTCTGACTATACTTAAGGGCGAATCACCTCGATTCCATCCCCCCATTCGAAACTTTCTTCCCATTTCGCGGTCCGTCCGTCCCGCTGGTTCGTGACAGAGATAGGCCGGCTCAACGAGTTGGGGCCTGCGAGTGCGAAACGAGCCCTTCGCCTTGCAGGTCCCGGCCGGCCGAATGGGAAACCTCGAACCGAGAAGGAGACAGACATGACCGCGAAACTCAACCACACGATGAATCGGAATGCCTTGAGTGCACTGGCCGCGCTGCGGCTGCTGCTGCTCACCGTGACGGTGACCGTTGCGGCGGCGAGGCCTCTCGTCGCTCAGTCGAAGCCCTTTCAGCAGGCAGGCCGCGAAGAGCGGATTCGCACGCTGGTTACGAAGCCGCATGCCATCAACGTCTTCGCAGCCCAGCCGCACGACCACGCCGATAACGAGGACGCAGGCACTCCCTGCAACGGTCTCTGCGATGAGAGCCGCTGCGTCGAATTGCCCGAGATGAGCGTGATGTACGATCCCGGCGCGACGGTCGAGGAAATCATTATCGATCTGTCGGCCTTGCCGGATGATGAGCTATTTGACGCCTTTCAAACCCAGGGCAGTCGCTGGAGCTTTACCGCGACCGACGGTTCTGTCGCCGTGGGCCAGCGTCTCACGATCACTTACAGCTTCGTACCCGATGGCACGTTGATCGCGACGAGTGCTAACCCGACGCCCGAGGCGAGCAATCTGTTCGCCCAGTTCGACGCCAACTTCCCCGGCGGTCGCGCCGCCTGGAAGTCTGCCTTTGCCCAGGCCTTCAATCGCTGGAGCGAGCTGACCAATATCACCTATGTCGAGGTGGAAGATGACGGCGCGGCGTTTCCGAGTTCGCCCGGACTGCTTGGCGGTCCCGGCGTGGTCGGCCGCGGCGACGTGCGGATCTCGATGCGAACACTCGGCACGCCCCTGGCGGTCAACTTCTACCCGCAGTTCGGCGGCGACATGGTGATGGACTCGTTGGATATCGCCCAGTTCTGCAGTGATACGAACAACTTCCGCGCCCTGCGAAACGTTCTCATGCACGAGCACGGCCACGGCCTGGGCCTTCGACATGTCGAGCCGGCCAACGGCACCAAGCTGATGGAGCCCTTCCTCGCCACCGGTTTCGACGGCCCGCAGGAGGATGACATCCGCGGCGCACAGTTCATCTACGGCGACCGCTATGAACCGAATGAGGGCTACGGAAGCGAAGCGTTTGTCGGCGGCCCGCTGAACAGCCCAGGCACCAGCGGCGTGCAGGTCTTCGAGATCGACGACGTCTCGCTGGAGCGCAGCGGCGAATCGGACTGGTACGGCTTCACGGCCTTCGCCGGTGTGCCCATCGCCATTCGCGTCGATCCGGCCGGCACCACCTACGAGCAGGGGCCACAGGGCGGCACAGCGGCTCTGGTGAACGCTAAGGCCACCCGCAACCTCGGGCTGCGACTCTGGCGGCGCGTCAGCGCTCAGACCGGTCAGCTCAGTCTGCTGGCCCAGATCGACTTCAACGCCGCCGGACAATCGGAATATCACCCGCCGATCACCTACACGCTGGCCGGCTACATGCTCGCCGAGGTGTACTCGACGGACAACGTCAACGACGTGCAGCGCTACAAGCTGACTGTCAGCAATTCGGCGATCGAAGCGCCGGTCGAGTCGCCGTCGATGAGCGTCTTCAATATCGCCGCCGGTCAGCAGGTCTTCGATGGTACGACGGTGCAGTTCGGCCAAGTCAATATCAGCAGCACGGGCAACGTGACGCTCTCCATCGCAAACGGCGGCCCCGGCGCGCTGGAGATCGGACAGATCGTGCTGGCCGGACCGGGCGCAGGCGACTACAGCTTCACGCTCATCGGCAACCCCGTGCAGTCGGGCAACACCGCGTCGCTGGGCATCAGCTTCCAGCCGAGCGCGGCCGGCGCACGGCCGGCCGTCATGACGCTGCCGAACAACGACCCGACGCAGCCGAACTTCAGCTTCATCCTCAGCGGTACCGGTGTGCAGCCCGCGGCCCCAGCGATCGAAGTCTCGATCAATGACGTGGTAACCGCGAACAACGGCACGGTCGATTTCGGCGATGTGGAACTGGGTCAGTCCGATCTCCGGTCGCTGCGAATTCGCAATACCGGCAATGCCCAGCTGAACGTGACAAACGTCACGATCGTCGGTGCGGCGTCGGCCGATTTCAGTACGACCCTGCTCAGCGCGTCGATCGCGCCGGGTGGTTCCGTGACCGGCACGGTGACCTTCACGCCGTCCGAAGCGAACGCACGACAGGCCGAGCTGCGAATCTTCAGCGACACGCAGCCGAGCCCGTTCATGCTGGCTCTTGCCGGCAGCGGCTTTGAGCAGGTCAACAATGAAGACGACGAGAACGGCGACGACGGTGCGGACAACGATGCCGACGAAGACGGCGACAACGACGTCGATCAGGATGACGATGATGCGGACGATCTTCCGCCGCAGGGCAACGAGGTCCTGGCCGGTGGCGGGCTGTGCGGCATCGGGTCGGCCATGCCGATGATGCTCGGCTTCCTGGGCCTGTGCGGAATGGGCCTGAACCGAAGCCGGCGCTAGTTCGAGGTTTCGCGAGCAGCGAAGGGTCGAGTCGTTCCGTGCGACTCGGCCCTTCCTGCAATTGTATTCGCCGCGGCAACATGTCCGGCGTTACAATGTCAATCACAGCCGGATAACCAGATGAATGCCTCGTCGATCGAATCTACTCCGTTACCTATCGAGGTGAACTCATGACGCCGATCAGCTACCAGCCCGAACAAGTCGGCCCCCGTGCGCAGCGCGACATGCAATGCAATACCTCTTCGGAATGTGCAATTCGCAATCGTCCTTCTTTCCTCGTCATGTTGTTTGTCGTTCTCGGCAGTTTTGGCGTCTTCGCCGGCGGCTGCCCGATGAACATGGACAACAACATGCCGACGCAGATGGTTCCTCTGGTCTATGGCAACGGTTCGGCCGGTTCCCGCGTCGTCAGCAGCGACGAAAACTGGAACGACGCCGCGCAGGCCCCGACGAATCTGCAATTCACCAACCTGACCATCGAAGCCGGCGCGACGCTCATGCTCCCCAGCGGAATGACCATCCGCTGCACGGGAACCTTCACCAACAACGGGAATCTTGTCGTGCGCACCGGGGCCGATGGCGGCTTCGCCGGACTGAATGACGCCGGAGTTAACCTCTCAACGGTCAATGTCGATCCGGTCGCCGGGCTCGGCACGCGTTCCGCGCAGGCGTCTGAAAGTGGCGACAGCAGTTCCGCTCGACTCGGCGGCCGCGGGGGCTTCGGCATCAGTGAGTTCGAAGCGCGTCAGATACTCGTTGTCGGCACGGTCGCAGGTGGCGGCGGTGCGGCAGCGGGAACTGACAGTCAACCCGGCAACATTACCGACAACAAAGGATCGGATGGCGGCGGCTCCGTGCGTATTCTCGCGGCGGGCACGATCACCAACGCCGTGGGCGCCGCCTTGACAGCAGACGGCGACGGCGGCGAGGGCGGCGGAGGCGGAGGCGGCTTCATCGTGCTGGCTTCGATGACTTCGGTCTCTAACGCCGGAACGGTGAACGCGCGCGGCGGCGACGGCGAAGACGGCGACAGCAACGAAGCACCCAGCGGCGGAGGCGGCGGAGGGATCGTCCATATGCTCGCGCCAACCATCACCAACAGCGGCACGGTGAATGTCGCCGGTGGTGCGGCCGGCTCGATCGGGCCGGGTGTCAGCGCCGTGTCACGATTCGGCGGCGGAGGCGGCGGGCCCTCAGGCGGCAACGGTGGAAACGGCGGCAGCGTTCCTGGCGACGCATTCGCCACACCCACGGCCGCGACCGCCGGGGCGAACGGCTTCGCTCTGGAGACCGTGGTCGATCCGACCTCGCTACTTTGAGTATGAAGAATTGCCGCCTGAAGGGCCCATTGCTTCGACTGCTCGGCGCGCCGCCTCGTGGTCGGGTCGTGCATACAGGACGGATTCGTAGATCGAAAGCGCCTCATCCCTGCGGTCGAGTGATCGCAGATAGTCTGCATACTCGACACGCGTGCTGACGGTTTTGGGGCTCTTGCGACGCTCTACTTCGGCGGCTCGCCGGTAATGTTCGACGGCCTCCTCGACGCGTCCGAGACTCTTGCAACATCTCGCGCAGGAACGGTGGACGACGATCAGCGAGGGGTCGATCCGCACGGTTTGCTCAAAGTGGAAGAGCGCCCTTTCATACTCCCGCTCGCGCATGAAGTGATTGCCCAGATTGAAATGACCGGGAAAGCAATCCGGATTGCGTGCCAGCGTGTATTCCCAGAACTCGACCGGGCCCGTCCAGACGCGATTCTGCTCGATCGTACGCCAACCCAGGAGCATGACGAGCGCGGCAACCGCGATGCCCGCCAGGTTCCGTCGCGATGTCGACGCCTTGTCCGTGCCCACCCGTGCAAGCCGATGGATCGCCAACCCCGCGATAAGAAACAGGCCCGCGGACGGCAGGTACATGAAGTGATCTGACACGAAGGAGAACTGTAGAAAATTGAACTGCACGAACCCGAGCGTCGGCAGGAGTGCGATCAGAAACATCGCCATCCCCCACCATGCCAGCGCGCTGATTCGCCTTCGAAATCGCCAGAGCACGATGCCGGTCGCGACGAGGAGTGCAAGTGAGACTGCGTATCGTGGCTCCGCAAAGGATTCGGCCCAGCGTGGGTAAATGGGTATGAGGTCGATGGGGATGATCGTCTTCTGAACGTAATGCACGACGGCCGCGACGGCTACCAACGGCCGCATCGCCGGATCAATCGGCTCACCGCTCTTTCGGTGGATCGACTCGAATCGCGCCGTCACCAGTCCCAGAATCAGGCCAAAGATGAAGAACGGAAGCGTCCGCAGTACGCTACGGCGCGACCAGTGGCCCTCGATCACGCGATGGGTGACAAGCAGGATCGGTGCAAGTACGACGCAGGCCGTCTTCGCAAACAGGGCCAGGCCGTAGCACGCCAGCGAGCCGGCATAGCGCCAAGTTCCCTGTCGTCGAACGAATTGCAGATATAGAAGCAGCGACAGAAAGAAGAACAATCCCGACAGCGTGTTCTTGCGCTCTGCAATCCATGCGACGGAGGCCACATTGATCGGGTGAACGGCAAAGAGCAGGCCTGTCGTTGTCGCGGCCCACAACGGCGCGCCAAGCCAGAGCATGACAAAATATACAACGGCAGCCGTCAGCGCGTGCAGTGCGATCTGCGTGGCGTGGATGGCGCGCGGCGAATCGCCGAAGATGCGGTACTCGACCCAGTACGAAGACCACGCGAGGGGGTAATACTGTTTCGTCGGTTTCTCGTTGAAGACATCGAGCCAGATCGCGGTCAGGCCGCCGTCGCCGGTGACGAATGGATTGCCCGCCACGTACCCGCGGTCATCCCAGTTGACGTAACCACAATCGAGTGTGTTCCAATAGACTACGACGGCGGATAGCGCGATGAGCAGCGCCGGCAACCATCGTGCGAGCGCGCCGGTCTGCGCAGGCATCGTTGACTGGACGAATGTTCCCGCGGGATCGATTCGCCGGTGACTCGATGTAGCTTTTTTGTCGCGCCGACTTTTCACGAGGGGGAAGTATTCCGCGCGCGCCGCGCCGTGTCGAGCGGCAATTGTACGGACACGCCCGGATGGTCATCGCGGGTCAGGTCCTGCTGTTGCCGACCTTTTCCACCCAGGCGGTCAGCGTTTCGACGATGAGAGGGTTAAACTCGCCAGCGGAGTAACCGGTCAGGAAGCTGTCCTCCTGATCGTCGGCCTTGTTGCCGACATGATCGCACTCCGGCAGCGCCTTGAACTTCGCCCGGCCGGGATTCTTCTTGTTGACGGCCTGTGCGATTAACTCCGAATCGCCACGGTTGGCCTGGTAATCCGCCTCGCCCCAGAGTACGAGCACTTCGGCGCTGACTTCTCCCCATGCCTTTGCATAGTCCATCTCGCAGATGTTCATGAAATAGGGATGATGGATGCCGGCCACCTGATCGTCCCGCGCGCCCTGACGGCCGAAGCGCGCCATCGCCTCTCGCAGGCCTTCGCATTTGTCCATCGCCTCGCCGGGCTTGGTTCCTTTTTCACACAGTTTGATGTACTCGGTCGTCAGTTTCACCTTTTCGTCGAGGCGCTTGTCGTCCGGGTCGTAGAGCCACCACATCCGGCCCAGCGCCTCGGGCAGACTGACCGATGGAGCACGGGCAATCGTGCTGCCGTACAGCGCCACTCCGCGCACGCCGGAATCCTTCGCCGCGAGCGGTGCGATGGCGCTGCCCATTCCCATGGAGTAGATGAAGACGCGGCTCGAATCGACGTAGCTGTAGGTCGCGAGCTTCTTCGCCGCGGCGCGGAAGCTCTCGGCATCCGTTGCAAGGTCCGTATCCATCACGTTTTCGCCTTCGCTCTCACCGACGCCGACACGATCCACGCGCATCGTGACCATTCCCGCTTTTGTCAGGGCGTCGATCAACTTTCGGTACGGGTGATTGGCCATCTGCGGGCCCAGTTCCATCGAGTTGGGCGTCGGGCTCGGCAGGATGAGAACGGCGGGGCGCTTACCCTCGGTTTTGGGCTTCGTCACATACGTTCGCAACCTCAGCGGAGGCCCATCCGCTTTGCGAGGGTTCTTGATTTCCACGTTGTCGTACGCGACTTCGTACAGATCCGAAGTTTCTCGCGGTCGCTCGATCGGGATGATCTCCTTCGTCAGCGTCTCTTTGCCGCGAAGAATCGTGAACGGCACTTTGTCGCCGGCGTAGTAGTCCCGCATTGCCCGCGTGAAATCGGGAACCGATTCAAGCTCGGTATCGCCGATCTTGATGACGATATCCATCGCCTGAAGGCCGGCCACCTCGGCCGCGCCGCCCGGCACCACGCTCGCCACCAATGCCCCCTTCGGGGCCACTCCGCCTTCGTCACCCTCGGGAGCCGGCGGCGGCGCGAGCTGCACACCGACCATGCCGCGACGCCGAAGCTCCGACGCCGATGACTCGGCGGTGACCCAAAGTCCGAGAGCGACCGCGCAGGCACCCATGCCGACGATTCGACTAATCCGAGACAACATCGCAATGGCTCCTTTCAACTCGCCTTGTCCGAGGGGGGTTTTGAATTCATCCCTATAAACGGCCCGGCCGATCTTACCTTTCACACTCGACCTGCCGCCCTGCGGAAACGACTTTTATAGCCGGGTTGCGGGGATCGAGCCCGTGACAGTACCCTTGGTTCGTGGCCGAGGAGCCATTCAAGACCCTGTCGCTCGGCGAGAGGGCCTGCGCGACGAGAGCGACGCACGACCCATGATCCGACTACTCGAATGGCTGGCGGCGCGGCGCAGCTTAACGCTGCTGCTCGTCGTCGTCTACTCGGCGCTCGTCATTCTGACCCACGAGCTGATTCAGCAGATCGTACTTGCCGCCTATGAACGATTCACGCGCGAGCGCGTCAACCTCGTCGTGCAAATCACGGGTTTACTGCTGGTTGCGGCATTCGGTCGATTTCTCTGGCATGCACTTCGCCCGACGTCGCAGCGATCCATCAAGCTGCTCTATCTGGCCGCAACCGGCGCATGGATGGCCGCTTCGTGGCGGTGGCTCTTCTATACCGATGTCGAGGCCGTTCACTTTCCGCAATATGCGATGCTGGCGATACTCATTTTCCCGCTGACGCGCCGTTTCGGTCACGCTGTTTTCTACGCCGCACTCATTGGGGTCGCGGACGAATGCGTACAGTTCTACGTTGCGCATCCCACGTGGAATGTCCAGCTCGATCTGAATGACATGATTTACAATCTCATCGGCGCCGGTCTCGGTTGCACGATGCTTTATGTGGGTGGCGCCGGCCGGCTTGTCCGACCCGCGTACCCGCAAAGTGCTGAGCGACGACTGCTTCGCTCGCCGCCGCTGTGGATCACGGCTGCGATCATCCTCCTTTGCGGCGGGCTTCGGATCGCAGGGCTGCTGTCCATCGACCCGCTGCCGGACGGCACCAAGCCAAAATTTGTGCTGCGCCGCGGAGGCCCACCGCCGAGTTACTGGCGATCCACGAATTGGGGCAAGACTTATCACGACGTCTTGCCGTACGAAGCGATCTTCTGGGGTGGCGCACTCCTGCTTTTTTATTCCATACTGGATGCATGCGCACGAAGAAACGTGTGCGATCCAGTGTCGCGCCGGTTCAATGCTCCGCCGGTGGAGTGATCGGCAGATTGAGCAGCCGCGCCTGTTCGGGGTGTGGCCCCAACCAGCGGACTTTCGCGGTGTGGATGTCATAGACCGCTCCCACGACCTTCACCCGGTCGGCCATCAACGCATCGTGTATGACCTCACTGTGTACCAGCAGGTCCTCCATGCTGTGCAGAACGTTCTGCTCAACGGCCAGCGGAACGAGCTTCTCGTCAGACAGGTCCGGATGACGTGATCGCACCAGCTCAACCGCCGGACGAATGTGCTCGACCAGTCGCGGGACGTTGCCGAGAAGATGGCTGCCTTTGACAACCGCGGTGACCGCGCCGCAGTCGGTATGCCCAAGCACGACGATCAGAGGCGTGTGCAAGTGCTCGACAGTATATTCGACCGAGCCGGCCTCATCGGTCGCAATCACATTTCCGGCGATGCGGATGACGAAGAGATCGCCAAGCCCCTGATCGAAGATGATTTCCACCGGCACGCGCGAATCCGAGCAGCCCACGATCGTCGCGTAGGGATGCTGGCCTTGTTGTGCAAGTTCATGCCGGCGGAGCGCGTCCGTGTGCGGGTGCAGTTCGGCGCCGCGCGCAAAACGCGCATTGCCCTCCTGGAGCATCGCCAGGGCATCCGTCCCGTTTCTGATAACGGGTTCTCCGGGGGCGGCGCAGCCCCACGCAATCAGCATAAGAAGCAGGCCTGTTGCCGCGAAACTCAAATTGGTGCATCTGTTGACTAACTTTGCACCGTAACTTTCCGAGCGCGACCGATTTGCATGGCGAAACATGATCTTGACACCCTGCACCGCTCACTGGTGCGGTCTACCTACCGAACGTCCCCGGCTCGGGCGGCGGCAGGCCCAGCGCTTCGAAGGCCGCACGGATTTCTTCCTCCAGCAACTCATCGAATTGTTGATTGACGATGGGATTATGATTGAGAATGCCGTCCAGCCATCCGTTAACCACGCTGCGATACAGCACAGGATCCAGAAAAACCTGCAAGGCATGGTTGCCCTGAGTCACGAAAAAATGCTTCGGCTGCGGGGCCAGTTTGAAGACTTCCCACGCACCGTCAAAAGGTGTCACGGCATCTTCCGGTGAGTGGAGAAACAGCTTGGGTGCGTTGATCTTGGTAATCCAGTGTTTGGTGTCGAATTCCGGCGGGGTGCCGAACGTCGCAATCAGATCGGCCAAATCGACGATCGGCAGGTAGATTCCGTGATGTCGGGTGAAGAGCGTGGCCGCCTGGCGGATTACCATTGTGCTCTCGAAAATACAGGCCGTCAGCTCGCGATCCGCAGCGACGCGCGCCAGGACGCCCGTGCCGAGCGAGATACCGTAGCCGACGACGACGTCCGACTGCGATTTCGCATAATCCATCGCGCCGTAGGCGGCATCGAAGAGCCCCTGCAAGGTCGCCTCACCGGGACTTTCACCGAAACCGGTGTAGTCCACGAGAATCAGGTCCCAGCCGTTGTCCGCGAAGAGCGGCAGACTTACGACGTAGCGGCTCTTGTTGGCGTCGTTTCCGGGAACGGCGACAATAATTCCCTTGCGTTCGAAGGTGCTGGAGACATGCCAGAGACTGATTTCGTTACCGGCCGGCGACTTGACCGTCTTGGCCTCGTAGGCGTAACCAAAATCCGTCGGCAGGCGGCGAATCGTGGCAGACGGCCGGAGGATCAGCGAATCGAGCGCCCCGCAGTGAAGGCAGCAGGCGATCGTCAACAACCCGAATAGTAGCAGCTTCCGGTTCACACTTCGCTCCCGTGAGATCATCGGTATGTGCCAATATTGTGGCACTGAATCAGCCGTCTCCGGCTTCTCTGATTCGAATCAGCCCGCCGATGAAAACGCACCGGCGAGGACGAAAGATCATACACGATGGCATCGCGTGTTCACGATACACGATGTCCGTTCAATGGTAAATCGTTTGACCCTGGGTCTTGATTTGGCTACACTGGGTCCATCTTCCGACCCATCGTGATGGTCGCCGGCTTGAAGGTTTCACTCCGTATATCTGCCTCCAAGGGGAACCGATGAAGACCCGACTCGCCGCTCTGCTTATCGTCCTTTTTTCGCTCTCCTGTGTGCCGGCCCCTGCGACCGGGCAGATCGTCCGCGATATCCGCGACGATGTACTCTATCACATCATGCCCATCGCCTGGCGCGATTCGAACAGCGACACCTACCGCTTCGGCGACATCGGCGGCCTTACCGACTCGCTCGACTATCTGGAATCTCTCGGCGTCACTGCCATCTGGATCAACCCGATCTTCCCGTCTCCTGCTTACCACGGCTACCAGCATGGCCCGGCCGATCAGATCAATCCGTGGTTCGGCACGGAGGCCGACTTTCTCGCCTTCGTACAGGCAGCGCACGCGCGGGACATCAAGGTCTTCGTCGATCTCGTGGTCTACGGCATCAGCCATGACTCACCGTGGTTTCAGAACGCCCACGGCAACCCCGCCAGCCCCTACGACAACTGGCTGGCCTTCACCAATGGTGCCAACACGCAATACCTCGGCTCGGTCTATTCCACCTGGAACGGCAGCAGCGTCGGCTTCATCCACTGGAACCTCAACGATGCCAATCCAACGGCGCTCGTCACCCAGTGGGCCCAGAGGTGGCTCGACCCGAATGGCGACGGCGACCCCTCGGACGGCATCGACGGCTACCGGCTCGATCACGTCTGGGAACGATACCCGAGCGGTCCCAACGGCTGGGGATACAACCTGATTGATTTCTGGCTGCCGTGGAAGCAGGCCCTGCGCAGCGTTAATCCGCACGCCTTCATCTTCGCCGAGCAGGCCGACTGGGGCATCACCGGTGTTGAGCTGCTCATGGCTTTCGACTCGGCCATGACCAAGCCACTCGAATTCGCTGCACGCAACGCCCTGACAGGCGAAAATACTGACGGGCTTTACAGCACGATGGCTTACACCGTTGCCAACACGCCGCCGGGTCAGACCTTCATGGGGATTGTCGGCGATCACGACGTGGACCGGCTCGCGTCAGCCATCGGCGGAGGCATGCCCAAGGCCCGACTCGCCGCTGTCATGCTGTTGACACTCCCCTACACGCCCATGATCTACTACGGCGACGAGATCGGCATGCTCGGCGTCAAAGCCAACTACGGCAGCGACGCCAACGACATTCCCATGCGCGAGCCGTTCAAGTGGTTTGCTGTCGACGGCCCACCCATGACCAACTACTGGGCCCTGCATCCGCAGTCCTTGGCCAATCGCTTCTCGCAGAACAACGACGGCCGCAGCGTCCAGGAACAGGAAGGCGTCCCCGGCTCGCTCCTGGAGACTTATCGCACTCTCATCGCCGCGCGCAAGGACCACATCGCCTTGCGCCGCGGAGCGTACCTGCCGGTCAGCGCGAGCAACAATCGCACCTGGGCCTTCCTTCGCCACCAGCCGGGCGAGCAGACGTTGCTCGTCGCCATGCGCATTCGAAACACCTCGTCCAACACGACTTTCAACTTATCCGGTTTGACGATCCCCGGCGGCAGCACGACTGTCCGCGACATCCTGTCTGGTGAATTCCTGCCGAACCTCACCGACGCCAACAAGGCCGCATACTCGTTCAGCATGCCTGCGTACAGTTATCGCATTCTGGAAATCAACGCCGAGCCGACGCCGGTGCCGCCCGCGGAGATCGACGGCCGCGACATTCCGCAAGAACTCGGTCCACTTTCGCTCGCAGCCACACAGAACAGCCCTACGGGCCTCGGTGACAACGTCTCCGAACTCAATCAGCTCTTCATCCGGCCACAGTCCGACGGACTGCGCGTCGCCGTCACCGGGAACCTTGCGGCCAACGGCACCGCCTTCGCACTGTTGCTCGACACCACCTCCGGCGGGCAGAACATCCTGAACCTCAGCGGCCTCTCGCCTCCGCCGGCCGGCCTGCAACAGCTCACCGGCATGCGGTTCGATTCGCCTTTCGCGCCGAATCATCTTTTCTATATCAACTGCCACGCCGGCAATATCTATGTCGATCAGGTCATGCTGCCGTCCGCCGGCTCCGGCGTGAAGACGTTTCGCGGCGCCGGCAAGGTTGGCAGCGGAACCGGGACTTTGACCGGCGGCAGCAATTCCAATGGTCTGCAGGTAGCGATGTTCAACGACAACCTGTACGGCGTTACCGAATTTGTCATCGACGGCGCCGACACCGCGACCAGCGGCTTCGACCTGCTCATTCCCTATGCCGACGTCGGTCTCTCGCAATCGCCCGGCACGACTTTTCGCGCCGCTGCTTTCATCGTGCAGACCAGCGGCCACGTCAGCAATCAATGGCTTCCCGGAGTTGATACCTGGCCCGCTGGTCTGGGCATTGCCCCTGACATGACCACGATCGCCGGCGATCCGTTTGTTGAGATGGCGATTCCCTTGCGAGGCGACGCAAATTGCGACGGCATGGTGAACCTTGCCGATGTGGAGCCGTTCGTTGTCGCACTCCTCGACCCCGTCGCTCACTCCGCCCTATGGCCGGGCTGTCCGCTGCAACATGTGGATATCACCGCCGACGGCCACGCCGACGCCCACGACATTGCCGCGTTTGTTGAGCTGGTCATCGGCTTGTAGCAGGCATCATCAATCGAGCCACGCCCGCCGAGGGGGCGCCGGCGCACAGGGATGACCGACCGCTCACGGTTTCGCTAGGATCGTGACATGTCCAGCCGTGCCACCAGCCATGTTACCGATATGGCGCCAAAGGAAGTCCGTTTGCGAGCTGTCGAAGTGGACGATCTTCCCGCGCTGTTCCAGCATCAACTGGATCCCGACGCGATCCGCATGGCAGTCGTGAATCCGCGCGATGCCGACGCATTCAACGCGCACTGGGCGAAGATTCTCAGCGACCCAGGCATCGTCGCCCGAGCGATCCTCGCGGACGATCTGCTTGTCGGCCATGTCTCGTGCTTCAGGATGGACGGGCAAGACTCGGTCGGGTACTGGATTGCGAAAGCGCACTGGGGAAGGGGCATCGCCACGCGAGCTCTTGCCTTGCTGCTCGAGGAAGTCACGATTCGCCCGTTGTATGCACGAGTGGCCAGGGCCAATGTTGCCTCGCTCCGCGTGTTGGAGCGATGCGGTTTTGTAATCATCGGCTACCAGCAGACGCCTGCCGACGATCGATACCCTGCGTGTGAAGAAGCGATCCTGCAGCTTGCGTGATGCTCAGAAGTCATGGCGGTTAGAGCCCGTCCCACGGAATACTGCATCACCGGGCTGTTCTTCAGGTCGGTTCAGCGAGGCGGGGGAGCCGATAAGAAACGGTCGCGGGCGAGGGGTGTCGGGCTACGCCTTCTCGTGGCCAGGGGGGTTGATCGGGCCTGTCTTCACATATCCTGTTGAGCATCAAGTCCTTCATCGAGCAAGCCGAGAACAGATCGCCGGATCGTGTACGTCGTCAGGTTTTCGGGCCTGTCTTCCGGCCGGAGCATGGAGCGCGCTGAGATGTCGAAGCGTCCACCGGGGAGGGACAAGCAAGGCGTTGTTGGTTGCTTTCTCGCCGATTGAGGGCACATGACATGAAACCCATTCACAAGCTGGATGCAGAGCGATCCGAGCGCGCCCTGGAGACCGCGATTCGCACGCAGGCGCAGGTCGTTCTGGAGTTGCCGTCGTACCCTGCGCATACGGTTAACGGCTTTCTCATTTCCGGTGATCAGAAGGCGATCCTGATGGAGTTGACGGGTCGCCCCACTCTGAATCCGGCGGACCTGGTGAACGCGACCTGTCAGGTCTGCGTGTATAGTGATCACCGATATCAGTTTGCTACGGAGATCACGGCGGCGCCGCAGTGGGGCGAAACCCGCTCGCTGGCCATGGTCCGGCCGCGGATTATTCACGTACTCGATCGACGGCGATTCGTTCGCGCGAAGCTGGCTCCGTCGTCCAAGGTGGCGATCGACTGGAACCGAGCGGGCACCCCGCACCGCTACACGGCCAATCTGCTGAACATCAGCATCGAAGGGCTTGCGTGCCGGGTTGAAGATGGTGCGGCCGCGGCGCTGAACGTGGGTGATTCGCTTCGCGTCACGTTCCAGCTTCCCGGCCATGAGAAACCCTTCGTGCTGAACGCGACCGTCTCCAATAAGACGCCGGCCAGTACGGATTACACCATCCTGGGCGTACAGTTCGCGGCATCGCCCAATCAGACGTTCGCGATGGATGCGTTGAAGCTGGCGCTCACCAGACATCTGAACGTCGATCGGGAGGCCGAGGCACTCGCATGAACCACGGCGCCACCCTCGACGAGCAGACTGCCCGATCGATCCTGGCGTGGGCTTCCGAGCGTCAGACCTCGATTGCCGCTTCGATTCTTTCTGAGGGTCGATGGTGCAATCTGCGTTCGCACCTGATTCAATACGACGCGAACAGCAACGTACTCAAGATTCTCTATCCGATTGTCACCGACGGTGGCGCGCAGCCGGAGATTGCGGCGGGGGATGATCTGGGCATTTCGCTTCGTCGGGGTCACAAGAAGTGTGTCTTCGTCTGCCGCGTGTTAATGCGGCTGTCCGACGAGGGTGCCGATGGGCAGAAGACGGATTGTCTGATTGTGCGATCTCCGCAACAGATGCGAGAACTACAGCGGCGCGTTTATCAGCGTATCATCATCCCGGAAGATCAGTTCATCGCCGTGCGGCTTTGGCAGGGTGGATTGCCGGTCGAGGGTTCGCCCTGCTGGCCGATTTGTTCCGGGCGAGCGGCGAATGTATCGCTCGGCGGCGTGCTCGTGGATATTCGCAGCGATCAAAATCCTCGGCTGGGCGTCGGCGAGGTGGTTGGGGTAGAGCTCACGCATCAGCCGAATCTGCCGCCGATGTCCGCGGAAGCGCAGTATCGACACTGCCTGATGACCGGGCCGAAACGAATGGGGCTCGGCCTTCAATTTCTCGGCCTTGAGCACGATCGCCCGAATCAGACGAGCATCGCGGAACTGGCGGAGTTTGTTCGAAGTCTTCGCACAGGTGGTGCGAGGTCTGACCGCGATGATTGAGGATGACTGCGGGGTGCGTGAAAAATGCGCATTTCAAATTCAAATTAGAAACGTAGCCGTCTGCCGCGCGAGTGGGGCCCTTCCTTCACACAATATTCGTTTGGCGCTTGTCTTCACAACCGCGAGGCGTAGTTCTTCATGCGCGACAACGCAGTTCGACCCTGTCGTGGTGGCGCTACGTTTTCATGAATTCTGTGCGAATGCGCAAAGATCGCGCGTGCGGTGCAGGAAATGCCGATTGGAAATGCGCGCAAAAAAAGAGGATCGGAGCTCGCCGTTACTCCGATCCTCCAAGCCAGGCTGCTACCGCTTAACAGCGGAAGACCCACAGCCTCACGATCCATATCGGCACTGGTCCCCATGCGCTTGAGCGGTCCAGAAATGTTTTGTTCTATTCGTGCGAATGCATGTCTTCGCGTTGCGTGCTTATCGGAGCTTGATTCCATCACTCCGTCGCGTGATACTGCACCGATGATGTTCGCCTCGCGGCTCGGCACAACCTATTGTGTCAACGACGTTCACGACAGCATGCGGCCGCTTCGATGGCTCGCGTCGAGACTTGCGACGTGCAGCTTGCTCGCTGCGATCATCCTGCTCGGTTCACTCGGTTGCGAAGATGAAATCCCGCCGCCGCCGGACGACGGCGAGTCCGCGGCATCGAAGTTGATGGAGATCGACCTCGAGCACACGGCACGCTTCAAAGCTGACCGAGAGATCACCTTTTCCAATTGCGTGCTGGTCTGGCAGCCGGACGCGATTGATCCGAAGGCCTCCGCACTGTCGCTGACGACGAGCCGGGTCGCACCGGACGGCTCTCGCTTCATCTTCGGCGCCTTCGTCCACACGGCGTCACTTAAGGTACTGATGGAGACCGAGGTGGATTTTGCCGGCGGCTCCATGCTCGACCTTCACGGCAACGGGGTGTTTACCCCGCTGGCTGTCTATCAACCACGGTTTACCAAGATGAAGATCGAGAAGATCGAATCCGGCAACGTTGAGGGAATCCTGCGTGGAGAATTCCATCGGTTTCGACTGGCGCGTCCCGCGGCCCGACCGGAGGCGATCGAGGCCGAACTGCGTTTCAAGGCGAAGCTGATGGACCGCTCATCGGGCGAATGATTGCCGATCATGCTCTTGCAGGGCGGTTGGAAGCTTGTATCGCAGCGACTAGAATGATGGAGTTCGCCTGCGATTCTCATGTGGCTCGTTGCGAGGATTCAGGCAGAGACTCCAACCGCCCGCGAATCCTTCCGTTATGGTTCAACTTCCTCAGTACAAATCGGACGAGCGCAGCCGTCGGGAGCCGACCGAAGTCGGCAGCTACTTCATTGCGAATTATCCGCCGTTTTCGGCATGGAGCGCGGAACAGGTGCCGGTAGCGCTGGCGGCTCTGGAAGGACCGGCGCGTCGTGATGTCCCGCTGGGGCTCTACCTGCACATTCCCTTTTGTCGGAAGCGGTGCAAGTTCTGCTATTTTCGCGTCTATACCGACAAGAACGCCGGCGAGGTGGATGTCTATACCGATGCGCTGGCTCGCGAGGTTTCGCTCTATGCGGGGTGCAGCGCACTGGCCGGCCGGCAATTTGAGTTTGTCTACTTTGGCGGAGGCACGCCGTCGTTTCTCTCCAACGAGCAGCTCAAGCGTCTCATCGGGCGGATACGCGAACACTGGAACTGGGACGCTGCGCGAGAGGTAACATTCGAGTGTGAGCCGGGCACGCTCAAGGAGAGCAAGCTGCGGACCATTCGCGAGATCGGTGTTACGCGCTTGTCGCTCGGGATCGAACACTTTGACGACGAGGTGCTGGAAATGAACGGCCGGGCACACAAGTCACCGGAGATCCATCAGGCCTATCAGTGGGCGCGCGAGGTGGGCTTTCCGCAGGTTAATATCGATCTGATCGCCGGGATGGTGGGCGAGACGGAGGACAAGTGGAAGGACACGGTCGAAAAAGCCGTTCGCCTTGATCCCGACAGCGTTACGATCTATCAGTTGGAGCTGCCGTTCAACGCCGTCTTCTCGCGGGAGTTTCAGAAGGAGGGGCAGGCGCCGCCGGTGGCCGACTGGGCGACCAAGCGACGATGGGTCGATTACGCCTTCGCCCAATTCGAATCCGCGGGGTATGAAATCTCCAGCGGCTACACGCTGGTGAAAAAGGATCGCCACGCGGGATTCATCTATCGCGACCGTTTGTGGCATGGCGCGGATATGATCGGCACGGGCGTTGCTTCGTTTTCGCATTTTGACGGCGTTCATTTTCAGAATGCGGATCAATGGGAGGATTACATCGCCCGGGTGAATCGCGGCGAGCTTCCGCTTTCAAGGGCACTGGCGGTGACGAATGACTCGCTGCTGATTCGCGAGCTGATATTGCAATTGAAGACCGGCCGCATCGAGCCGGCGTATTTCCAGCGAAAGTTCGACGCGGACGTGGTCGCGCGTTTTGCCGAAGCATGGAAACTTCTTCGCGAAGAGGGCGTGCTTGGCCGCATGGACGCGGGCGAACTTCGACTGAGTCGCGAAGGATTGCTGCGCGTGGATTCGCTTCTACCGCGATTTTTTGAAAGCGATTACCGGGATATCCGTTACACGTGACTGACGTGCGATCCGAACTTCACGCCTACGACGACCCCGAGCAGGCCCTCGGTGATTTCTGCACACCGTTTGTAGGGCCGGGTCGAATCCTGCCCTCTGCCGGACACGTCGCCGCGGAAGAACTCCCGCAGGCGATTCAATCGCTCCTTGTTCACAACGATCACATGACCGACACGCTGCGGCAGCATTTTGGTCACGAGATTGAACTGAAGGTGCTGGACCATCGGCAGAACGGCGACTTTTACCAGCGGCATATCACTCTTACACTCGCCGGGAGCGGTCGTGTGGTTGAAGCAGGTCTCGTGAGGATCGACCTACGCTATACTACCGAAGCTGTGCAGGCGGCTATCCTGGAACGCAGGACGCCGCTGGGCGATGTGCTGATTCAGGCGAATGTGCTGCGACGGATTGAACCGAGGTGGTATTTTCGCTTTGACGAGGGTTGTCCGCTTCTGGCGGATTTTTGCAGACCCGAACTACGCGTCGCATACGGACGGCTGGGAACGATCTTCTGCGACGAGGCGCCGGCGATTGAGCTGCTTGAAGTCGTAGCGGGGGAGGGGTAGCTGGACGTGAGCGAAAGATACGATTGCATTGTCATCGGGGGCGGACCGGCAGGCGCGACGACCGCTACGCTGCTCGCGGATTATGGGCGTCGGGTGCTGGTGCTGGAACGCTCGAAGTTTCCGCGGCATCACATCGGCGAATCGCTGATGCCCAATACCTACTTTACCTTCAAACGACTGGGCCTTTTGGAGAAGATGAAGCAGTCCGATTTCGTGGTGAAGGAGAGCGTGCAGTTCATCACGCCGACCGGCAAGGAATCGGCGCCTTTCTTTTTTCCCGATCGCGATCCGGGCGAATGGTCTTATACATGGCAGGTTGAGCGCGACCGCTTCGATAAGATGATGCTGGACAATGCCCGTGAACACGGGGCGGAGGTCATCGAGCAGGCGAACGCGCGGGAAGTGATTTTCGACGGCGATCAAGCGATGGGCGTCCGGGCTGTCGTCGGCGGGAAGCAGCAGGCGTATTTTGCGAAGGTGATCGTGGACGCGACGGGGCAGACCGGACTGCTCTCGCGCCAGCTCAAGCTGCGATACGGCGACGAGAAACTGAAGAATGCGTCTATTTATGCCTATTACAAGGGCGCTCAGCGCGACAGCGGGCGAAACGCCGGGGCGACGCTGGTGGTCAGCACGTCAGAGCCGGGCGGCTGGTTCTGGTTTATCCCGTTGGCGAACGACGTGACGAGCGTCGGCGTGGTGGCCCCGCCGAATTATCTGTATAACGGTCGCGGTGATGATCCGGGTGCGATCCTCGATGAGGAGATCGCCCATTGCCCAGGCGCAGCGAAGCGGCTGGGTGCCGCGACGCGGATCAGCCAGATTTATACGACGGCGGATTTTTCGTATCGCTCGAAACGCTACGCCGGTCGCGGGTGGATGCTGGTGGGCGATGCCTTCGGTTTTCTGGATCCGATCTATTCGTCGGGCGTTATGCTGGCGATGAAGAGCGGAGAGTATGCCGCAGATGCCATACATGAGGCACTCTCTGCGGATGACGTCACCGCCGAGCGGCTTGGTCGCGATGGCACGCGACTTGCGGACGGCATGCAGCGGATTCGCCAGCTTGTGTACGCCTTTTATGATCCGAACTTCTCGATGAAGGGATTCGTTTCCGAGTATCCGGAGTATCGCGATCACATTACGCGAATTCTCATCGGCGACGTTTTCAATGACGAGGTTGCCGAGGTGTTTGAGGTCATGCGACACCAGATTGCCCTCCCTGAATCGATTCGCCTTGAGGAGGCATTGCCGACTTCATGAAGAAGCTCGTCTATCTGCTCATCCCGCTCTTGGTCGTGCTGCATCAGGATTTCTGGTGGTGGCACACGCACGAGCCGCTGATATTCGGCTTCATCCCCATCGGGCTTTTCCATCATGTATGCATCTCGCTGGCCGCGGCGATCGTCGGCTTCCTGGCCGTCTGGTACTGCTGGCCGAGGGATGCCGATCTGCTAGACGAATTGTCCGGCGAATCCGCTTCACGCAAATCAAATGACCGCGATCCTAAGGACACCGTCCACAGGCGCGGTACCACACCGGAGCATTCATGAGCGCAGGCCTGATCGCCTTCATCGTGTTGATCGCCTACATGGCGATGCTGATCGGGCTCGGCGTCTTCACCGGCCGGCTCTTCCGCGGGACGGCGGCGGATTACTTCGCGGCGTCGCGCGGCATTGGCTCTTTCCTTCTGCTGATGTCGCTTTTCGGCACGACGATGACCAGCTTCGCCATCATCGGATCGAGCGGCGAGGCCTTCGCCAGCGGGATTGGCGTGTATGGGCTGATGGTTTCCTGGTCGGGCATCTTTCACTCCGTCTGCTTTTTTCTCGTCGGCATCAAGCTGTGGACCTTTGGCAAGCAGTACGGCTACCTGACGCAGATCCAGTTTTTTCGTGATCGGTTTGAATCGGACAAGGTCGGCTTGCTGCTCTTTCCGGCGCTCGTGGGGTTGGTGGTGCCGTATGTTCTGATGGGGATCATTGGCGGCTCGCGGGCGATTGAGAAGATCACCGCGGGGGCGTTTCCGGTGGCCTTCGAGGCGACCAAGGGAGGCGTGCCGTTCTGGCTCGGCGGCCTGATCATGTGCTTCGTTGTGTTGGTTTACATCTTCTACGGCGGCGTTCGCAGCGCGGCGTGGGCAAACGCGGTGCAGACGATCATCTTCATCGTTCTGGGCATCGTGACCTTCGGCGTCATTGCTCATCAGCTCGGCGGCCCGCGTGCGGCGACGCAGAAGGTCGTGGAGTACAACCCTTCGTACTTGAAGCTGGAAGCCACGGACACCGATCTGGCTGTTTATGACGAGAAGATGGCGGACTATGAGGCCGGGCGGTCGACGATTCAACCGCGAAAGCCGAAGGCGATTACGCCGCTGGTCTTCTTCACCTACATCGGTATCCCGTTTTCCGTGGCCATGTTTCCGCATCTCTTCCAACACTGGTTGACCGCCAAGAGCGCGAAGACGTTCAAGCTGTCTGTGGTGGCGCATCCGCTCCTGATGATGCTGACGTGGTTGCCATGCGTCCTGATCGGGGTTTGGGCCACCTCGGCGGTAGGCGCCGACGGAAAGCTGCTCGTGCCGATCGGCGCCGATCAAAACGCCGTGCTGCCGATCATGGTGAACAAGCTCGCGCCGCCGGTGATGGGCGGACTGCTGACGGCGGGCGTTCTCGCGGCGATCATGTCCAGTCTGGATTCGCAGTTCATCTGTCTCGGCAGCATCTTTACCAACGACATCGTCGGCCACTATGTCGGCCATGATAAGATGACCGACGGACAAAAGCTCTTCATTGGGCGGTCGTTCATTGTTGCCGTGGTGATCGTGGCCTACCTGCTCTCGCAATGGCTGGCGAATACCAGCGTCTTTGCCCTCGGCGTATGGTGCTTTACGGGCTTCTCGGCGCTGGCGCCACTGGTGTTCGGAGCGCTTTACTGGAAACGAATGACGAAAGTTGGGGCTTATGCCTGCATCATCACAGCAGCGGTCGTAGGGATGACATTCTTCGCTCAGGCCTATCGCACGGACACGCTGGCAACCGACAAGGAGTACCACGTGTTTGGAATGATGCCGGTGGTGTTTGTGATGGGGGCCGCGGTGCTCGCGCTGGTCATCGGGTCGCTGCTGTCGCGGCCGCCGTCGGAGGCAACCGTCCGCAAGTTTTTTGGGATGGCCGTAGATGCTCGCTGAATTCAAATTGACTCGACGCGTGCAGTTCGCCGAGACGGACACGGCGGGGGTGATGCATTTTTCGAATTACTTCCGCTGGATGGAAGAGGTGGAACACGCCTGGTTTCGCTCGCTGGGGATGAGCGTCATCCAGCCGCACGCCGTGGGGACGGTGAGCTGGCCGCGCATCACCGTTAGCTGCGAGTACTTCGCCCCGCTGCGGTTTGAGAATGAGGTCGAGTTACACCTGCAAATGATGACCCTGAGCGATAAGTCAATGACCTACGAGGTGCTGTTCTATCTCGCCGGGCAGAAGGTGGCTCGCGGGCGCGCCAAGGCGGTCTGCTGCCGCACGTTCGAAGGAGGGCGGTTTGAGTCGATTCCCATCCCGCCGGACATCCGGGCGAAGATGGATAGCGGGCTCACCGTGACGTGAGCATTGTACGACGCACGATTATGGACTTTAGTTTGCGGATTGCGGATCGATGCAGACGAATTGCAATCCGTCGGCTTCGTCGGACCATGAAGCACCAACCACCGGGCACGAGCCACTGACCACTCACCACCGCCCACTGTTCACGGAGTGATTCGATGAAACAACTTCTCCCATACCTTTTTATTCTCGTGGCTGTCGTCTCCTGGGGGGCGTACGTGCCTACGATCCACCACGGACAGCTTGGTTTCGGGGAGCCGAAAGGGCCGCTGCGGGCGTTTCTCTTTGTCGGGCTGGCGTATTGTCTCGTGGCCGTACTCATTCCCGGGCTACTGATCGCCAACAAGGCCGAGCCGGCAGTGTTTCCGATGAAGGGTGTCTCGATGTCCACGCTGGCCGGGGTCTTCGGAGCGCTCGGAGCACTGGGAGTGATTTTTGCCCTGCGCACCGGCGGCAAGCCGATCTACGTAGCCCCGCTGGTTTTCGCAGGCGCTCCGATCATGAACGTGATCGTCACGATGATCTGGGACAAGCCGGCCAAAGCGCCTTCGATGCCGTTCTACGTGGGCATTCTGATGGCCGCGGCCGGGGCGGCGCTGGTCTTGCGGTTCAAGCCCGCCTGAGGTGGATGATGGCTTCGCGATGGGTACAGAGCGTCCTGCTCATTCTCGCTCTCGCCGGTGCGACGTGGGCATCGGGTGACGAGCCACGCTGGTCGAGCGATTCCTGGCCGATGTTTCGGGCCAATTCGAAGCTGACCGGTGTCGCGGAGGGCAAGCTGCCGGATCGACTGGGTGTGTTGTGGCGGTTTGAGACGGGCGATTCGATTCAATCCTCTGCGGCAATTGTGGACGGCGTGGTCTATGTGGGCTGCGATGATGGAAACCTCTACGCGCTGAATCGTGCGGACGGTTCACTCCGGTGGAAGCACGAGGCCAAAGCGGGCATTCGCTCTTCGCCCACGGTTAGCGGCGACCTTGTACTTTTCGGCGATGAAGACGGCGTGATGCGCGCGGTGCATCGCCGCGACGGTAAGAAGAAATGGGAGTTCAAGACCGAGGCGGAGATCATCTCCTCCGCGAATTGCAGCGGAGACCGTGTGGTCTTCGGGTCGTATGACGGCTCGCTCTATTGCCTTTCGCTGTCCGATGGAAAGCTCCTGTGGAAGTTCTCCACGGAGAGCCGCATCCACGGTACGCCGGCGATCTCAAGCGATCTCGTCATCGTGGCCGGCTGCGATGAGAATCTGCACGTCGTCAGACTACAAGATGGAACCGCGGAAAAGGCCGTGCGGATGGGCGGCGTTTCCGGGTCGTCGGCGGCGCTTGCGGGGGATATGGTATTTGTGGGCACCTTCGGCAATCAGGTATTGGGCATCGACTGGAGAAAGGGCGAGCGCCGTTGGGATTATGAAAACCCGGATCGCCAGTTTCCCTATTTCGCATCCGCCGCAGTGAGCGAGGAACTCGTGATCGTGGGAGGACGCGACAAAATCGTTCACGCTCTGGATCGCAAGACCGGCAAAGAACGGTGGTCGTTTCCTACGCAGGCCCGGGTGGAGTCTTCGGCGGCCATCGTGGGCAAGCGGGTTTTCGTTGGCTCATCGGACGGAAATCTGTACGAATTGGATCTGGCGACCGGCAAGGAGCGATGGCGCTTTGAGACGGGCTCGGCGGTTCTGGCGTCTCCTGCGGTTGCCGAGGGCTGCATTGTCGTGGGGACGGATGATGGAGTCATTTATTGTTTCGGCCGCCGTGAAGGCGCGACGCCGTAGTGCCTGCCTGTGAGGCGCACGGGGGTCGTCGAATTTCTGCCGGAAGCGTGAACTGCCGTCGTGCTTGCCGTTCTAAACGGACGCAGGAGGGAAGTCGCATTCGATCGCTGTCCGGCCCCCTGGACGGCGTTTCAACCCCCTCCGGTACCTCATGCGGCCACGATCCGGCCTGAAAGTCGTGGTCAAGACCACTGGCGTCGCGGACGATCCGCGTTTAACCTGTTGCCCTGCCGTAAACACCGACCGCGGCGAGTCGGACACAGTCGATCGATCAAGTAGTTCAAGAGGAGACCCGTACATGAGCTTCGTTAATCGGAACACAACGCGGACTGTCACACTTCGTGTACTCAGCGTTGCGGCGACCCTGGCACTGACTCTGACGGCGGCCGTGCGTTCGGCCGATGCGAGCATGATGTCGCTGACGGCCACACAAAACCCGTTGTTCGAGAGCAACTTCACGCTCGACTTCGGCGATTTCGGCGGCCCGCGCGTCGCGAACATCTCAAATACTCAATTTACCCTCGACCTCGATCCGAGCGCTCCGGCGGGATTGTCGGCGTCTTTTTCGTCGTACTATCAGGATGTTGATCCGCTCTTTCTGCCGAATCCCTTCGGCGGCGATGATCTCTCAACAGGACCGATCACGATCTCGATCGAGGAATCCTACGGAGGCACGTTCAATTCCTTTACAGGCGAAGTGACGACGGAAGACCTCTATCGCATCGAGTTCGCCGGCGACTTGTCCAACCTCGGCATCTTCTCGCCGGTCTTTCTCGCGGGCACGTCTTCGGGCCTGGTCACGTTTGCCACGCCGACAAGCGGCGACATCGCTCTGAACTGGGAAGGCCTGCACACGATTGGTGGCCTGACCTTCGGCTACGCCTGCGAGACCCAGACGGTCTTTACGCCCGAACCTTCGGCGCTGGCCCTGCTCGCGGTCGGGGGCCTGATGCTGCGGCGCTCGCGTCGGCGTCAGGCGTGCTGAGGAAAACGCGCAACGGTCGAATCACTTCGGCCGATGCCTGAACAAGTAGATTCTCATTGCGGCGTGTGGCGCACAAACGTGCCGCACGCCGCTTCTACTTTTGCGAGAGCTATAATCGCTGATTGTGATGCGGATCGCATATCTCACCGCCGGCGCCGGGGGCATGTACTGCGGAAGCTGCATGCGCGACAATACGCTGGTTGCGGCGCTGATCCGACAGAAACGCGATGTCGCGCTCATTCCTGTCTATTCGCCGATCCGTACCGATGAACCGGACGTCAGCAGCGATCGCGTCTATTACGGCGGGATCAACGTCTTCCTGCAGCAGAAGTCCGTCCTGTTTCGCCATGCCCCGCGCGTCGTCGATCGGCTGCTTGATTCGCCGCGGCTGCTCACGAAGGCCATGCGCCGCGCGGGTTCCACGAAGCCGGAAGGTCTGGGTCCACTGACCCTCTCGATCCTCAAGGGTGCGGACGGTGCGCAGCGGAAGGAGCTGGACAAGCTGATCGAGGGACTGCGCGATCTGCGGCCCGACCTGATTCATCTGCCCAATGCCCTGTTCGTCGGGCTTGCCCGACCGCTGCGCGAAGCGCTCGGCGCGGCGATCGTCTGCACGCTGACCGGCGAGGATATTTTTCTCGAAGCATTGCCGCAGCCGTATCAGGACGAGGCCTTCGCACTGGTGCGCGAGGGTGCGGCGCAGGTGGACGGTTTCATCGCCGTCACACGATATTATGCGGAGTATGCTCGAGAGCATTTCGGCCTCCGCGACGATCGGCTTCATCATGTCCCGCTTGGCATAAACCTCGCCGAGCAGGAAGGCCACCACCGACCAGCCCGAAGCGCAGGCGAGGGCGTGTCCGAACGCGTCTTTACCATCGGCTACCTCGCGCGAATATGCCCGGAGAAGGGGCTGCACGTCTTGTGCGATGCGTTTGCTCGATTGCGCGCGGAGGGGCGACTGTGTCGGCTGAAGATCGCCGGGTACATGCCGGAAACGAGCCGGGCGTATCTCGATGACCTGATGAGCGACCTGGAGCGTTGCGGCCTCGCATCGGAAGTCGAGTTGGTCGGCGAGGTCGATCGCGCCGGCAAGGCGGCGTTCCTGCGGTCCTGCGATATTTTCTGCGTGCCGACGGTTTATCGCGAGGCCAAGGGTATTTATGTTCTCGAAGCGCATGCGCAGAGTGTTCCCGTCGTGCAGCCGGCGCACGGATCATTTCCCGAGCTGGTGGAGGCGACGGGCGGCGGGCTACTGTACGCGCCGGGCAATGTGGATGAACTTGTCGCCTGTGTGGTGCGGCTGATGGATGAGCCGGATTTGCGGAAGCGACTGGGCGAGCAAGGGCGCCGCGCGGTGCATGAGCGGTTCAATGACGAGGTGATGGCACGGCACGCGTGGGAGGCGTTTGGGCGAATTCGAGGGATGACCAACCGATGAGAAACGGCGTACATGCGGACGGCATCCAAAAGAGCTACCCGACACGGTCCGGGCCTCTCGTTGTGCTTCGTGACATCTCTTTGACACTTTCGCCGGGCGATGCCGTGGCGGTCATCGGGCCGTCCGGCGCCGGCAAAAGTACGCTGCTCAACATTCTCGGCACGCTGGAGCCGCCGACGACGGGTACGTTACACATCGACGGGCAGGACCCGTTTACACTGAGCGAGCCGGAACTGGCGGACTTTCGTAATCGACGCGTGGGTTTCGTGTTTCAGGATCATCATCTGTTGCCGCAGTGCAGTCTCCTGGAGAACGTGCTGATCCCGACGCTGCCGAGTGGTACGTCGGAGCAGTTGACCGGCCGCGCGCGCGAATTGCTCCAGCGCGTGGGGCTGGCCGATCGACTGGATCATCTGCCTTCGGAGCTATCTGGTGGGGAACGTCAGCGGGCCGCAATTGCCCGAGCGATGATGAATAAGCCGCGTCTGATCCTCGCAGACGAGCCGACCGGCAACCTTGATCAGGCGAGCGCGGACGGTGTGGCGAACTTGTTGCTGGAGATGCATCATGAGCAGGAGGCCGTGCTGATCGTGGTGACGCATAGCATGGCGCTCTCCGTTCGGATGCAGCGGCGATACGAAATATCCGATGGGCGGCTGACTCCGAATGCATGACGATCACAAGATGACGCTGACAAATCTTTCCTTGGTCCGCCGCAGTCTTCGCTATTACTGGCGGGCCGGTCTGGCCGTGCTGCTCGGGGCGGCGGCAGGGTCGGCGGCGCTGACGGGGGCGCTCCTCGTCGGTGACTCCATGCGGGCAAGTCTGCGCGACATGGCCCTCGCGCGGCTGGGACCCGTGGAGCACGCACTGACAGGCGGGCGATTCTTTCGCGAGGCATTGGCGGGAGAGATTGCAGCGGATGCGCGCGTCGCCGGACGGATCGGCGCGATCTGTCCCATCATTTTATTGCGAGCGGCGATTAACCATGCCGATTCGGATGCGCGGGCAAACCGGGTGCAGATTCTCGGTGTCGACGAACGGTTCTGGGGGTTGTATGAAGCTTCTGTCCCCCCTCCCGCGCTTGACGATGGAATGGGGCACCCGAGCGGTAACTCGGCGCCGCACGTGACGCAGCGGCGGATCGCGTTGAATGCGCCGCTGGCCGAGGCGCTGGGGGTGAAGATCGGCGACGATGTGCTTCTGCGATTCGAGAAGCCATCGCAGGTGCCGACGGAGACGCTGCTGGGCCGGCGCGATGACACCGTTGCGACACTGCGACTGACGGTCGACCGGATTATTCCCGGCCACGGCGCGGGGGCGTTTTCGCTGGAGCAGAGTCAACTCGCGGCACGGAATGCATATGTGCCGATCGACATCTTGCAGCAGGCGCTCGGACAGCCGGGGCGTGCGAACACCTTGTTAGCGGTGACGAGCGATCCTTCGAGCGATGCCGCCGATCTGCGCGACGCACTGGCGGTGGCGTTGGCGGCGTATCTGAGGCCGGACGATTTCGAGCTTCGCATCGGGATCAATCATCGGCACGGCTATCTGTCCGTTGAGTCCACGCGATTGTTACTGGAGCCGGCGATTGAACGAGCGGTGATCGACTCCGCAAAGCAGCTTGGCACGACGACGGTTCCCGTGCTGACCTATCTGGCGAACGCCATCACGGTCGACCGTGGTGACGCATCGGAGTCGGGAGATTCATTACCACGCAGCATTCCATACTCGACGGTCACGGCGATTGATTGGGAGCAACTGCCACGGCAGGGGGTGTTTGAGTTCATCGCCGGCTCGTCGGAGGGGCAAGCGCAACCAGTCCGCAGCGTAAGCAAGGTATTGCCGGAACCAGCCCGAAGCGCGAGCGAGGGAGGCGAAATCGATGACATCCTCCTCAACGAATGGGCGGCGAGAGACCTTGACGCGAACGTAGGCGACAGGATCACGTTGACTTACTTCGTCTCGATGCCCGGCGGAGAGCTTGAGGAGACACAGGCGAAGTTTCGGCTTGTCGGCATCGTGCGCATGGTCGGCTGGGCGGGCGACCCGGACTTTACGCCGACCTACGAAGGCATCACCGATGCGCGACGCGTTTCGGATTGGGACCCGCCGTTTCCCTTTGATATGAAGCGGATTCGCCCGATCGACGAGGCGTACTGGGACGATCATCGGGCCTTGCCGAAGGCGTTCATCCGGCTGGACGCAGGCCGTCGGCTGTGGGGGCAGGATCATGCTCGGTTCGGTTCGTTGACGGCCGTTCGCATCGTGAAGCCGGGCGGTGCAATCACCGACGCGGATGCCGCGAAATTCTCCGACGCGCTGACGCGGACGGTTCGGCCTGTGGAATTGGGGCTGTTCTTCGAGCCGGTGCGGGAGCAGGCAATGACGGCCGGCGGGGGGAGCACGGACTTCGGCAGTTTGTTCATCGGCTTCAGCTCGTTTCTGATCATCGCCGCGGCCATGCTGGTCGCACTTCTCTTTCGCCTCGGCGTCGAACGGCGCGCTGTGGAAGTCGGGCTGATGCAGGCCGTGGGTCTGAACGTCCGAAGGGTATCGCGGCTGCTCATACTTGAGGGCGGAATGCTCTCTGTGGGTGGTACGGTGCTGGGCCTGGCGATGGCGGGCGGGTATGCGTGGCTGATGCTCGCGGGGCTGCGCGGCTGGTGGTCGGCGGCGGTTAACGCACCGTTCCTGCGGCTCGCGGTAACGCCGACGAGCGTCCTCATCGGCATGTTCGCGGGAGTCTTCATCGCCCTTCTCTCGATCTTGTGGGCTGTACGAGGATTGGCTCGCAGTACTACGCGTTCCTTGCTTTCCGGCGCTGTCGTCACGCCGCGTCGCGGATCGCACCCGCCGAACGAGCTCGAGGCGCGAGCGAGGGAGAATCGCCCGAGCGCAATGAGCATTGGACTTCTCCTTGTCGGCATACTCGCCGCCTTTGGTCTCTCTGCGGCTTCACTTCTAACCGAGGCGGTCCCGCAGGTGGCAGCATTTTTTATCGCGGGTTTCGCCATGCTGGTCGCCTTGCTTGCGGCGTTGCAGCTATGGCTTGCCAGGACCTCCAGCGAACATGGTGTCGGTCCTGTCCGGCTGACGATCGGGGCTCTCGCGGTGCGAAACGCTCGCCGCAAGCCGACGCGCAGTTTGCTGGCTGCCGGACTCGTGGCATCGGCAACCTTCGTCATTGTTGCGGTCGGTGCGAGCCGAAAGAGCCCGGACGCCGACGCGGCCGCGCGCACGGGCGGCACGGGCGGGTATTCGCTCATCGCCGAGGCGGCGGCGGCGCTACCGTATGATCCGGGGACGGCCGAGGGGCGATCGTCGCTGGGGATGGGACAGGAAGTTGAGCGGTTGTGTGAAGATGCCACGATCATGGCATTTCGCCTGCGGCCGGGGGATGATTCGAGCTGCTTGAATCTGTACAAAGTGCGCCAACCACGCATCCTCGGAGCCCGAGAGCAGTTCATGGATCGCGGGGGCTTTCGATTCTCGCGGAGCATGGCTGAATCAGACGACGAACGTGCGAACCCGTGGACGCTGCTGAATCGCACGTTTGCCGACGGCGCGATCGCGGCGATCGGCGACGAAAGCGCCGTTCGATGGCTCCTGCATCTGGGCCTTGGTGAGGATTTGTCGATCAACGACGAACGCGGCAACGAGGCGCGGCTACGTATCGTCGGGATGCTCTCCGGCAGCGTCCTGCAGGGGGAGCTGATCGTCGCCGAGCCCCAATTCCTCCGCTTGTTCCCCTCGACGTCGGGCTACGGCGTGCTGCTCATCGACGCGCCGCCGGAGCAGGCGGCCTCGATGAAGTCGGTGTTGTCGAAGGGACTCGGCCGATTCGGCGTGGAGATTTCCGACACACGATCGCGCCTGGCAGCATATCTGGCCGTGGAGAATACGTACCTGTCGACGTTTCAGACATTGGGTGGACTGGGCCTGCTGCTCGGCACAATCGGCCTTGCCGCAGTGACGCTGCGAAATGTCTGGGAGCGACGCGGTGAGCTGGCCTTGCTGCGAGCACTCGGTCTGCGAGCATCGGATCTGTTTCGCATGACGCTCATGGAGCACACCGCGATACTGGCCTGCGGGCTGGCGGTGGGGTCGATTTCCGCCGCGTTCGCGATTGCCCCGCATTTGCTATCGAGTTCAGGCGATGTGCCGTTACAATCTTTGGCTATCACGATTTTCCTGGTGTTTCTGATCGGCGCCGCCGTGGGCGCCTGGTCGATTCATTCGACACTCAAGGCGCCGCTTCTCAAGGCGCTGAGGAGGGAATGAGGATGGCAGTTGTTAGTGGTAATTGGCAGGTGGCATGTATGCCCCGAGTGGTGATGGGTGTATTCGTATTTTTCTGTTGCGTCTCGACAGTCGCGTACAGTGACGAGAACTGGCCGAACTGGCGCGGGCCGGCGATGAACGGGACAACCAGCGCAAAGCGTCTGCCGCTCACGTGGAGCGAAGAGACGAACATCCGCTGGAAAACGCCGCTGCCGGCATGGGCCGGCTCTTCGCCGATCATTTGGGGCGATCGAATCTTTCTGACGACTCCCGGATCGAAGGAGGAGGAAGCGCCCGAGGGTGACGGCATTGGACGCCGACTTCGGCGCATCAACATGGAGGGCCCCGGCGGCGACAAGCTACTCCTGATGTGTATTTCGCGCAAGGACGGCAAGCTGATCTGGAAGCAGACACTCGACAAGGGCAACAAACTCTACGGCAAGCACAACATGGCATCGCCCTCGCCGGTGACGGACGGCAAGCATGTCTGGACCATGACCGGTACGGGCAAGCTCGCCTGTTACGACTTCGACGGCGAGATGAAATGGCAGCGCGACGTGCAGAAGGACTACGGCGAATTCGGCCTCTACTGGGGTTACGCCGCGAGCCCGTTACTGCATGAGGACATGGTCGTCGTGTCGGTGCTGCATGGTTCGGTGACGGAGAACCCGTCGTATGTGGCGGCCTTCGACAAGAAGACCGGCAAGACGGTCTGGAAAGAGGAGCGCAAGACGGACGCGGAGAAGGAGTGTCCGGATGCGTACACGACTCCGATTATCGCGAAGGTGAACGGGAAGGATGCGATCATCATCTCCGGCGCGGATTATGTGACGGCGCACGATCCAAAGACCGGCAAGGAAATCTGGCGGGCCGGCGGACTGAACCCCGAGAAATCGCCGAACTATCGCATCGTAGGGACGCCGGTGACGGCGAACGGCCTGATCGTGGCGACGAGCCGAGAGCGGCCGATGCTGGCACTGCGGGGAAACGGCAAGGGCGACGTAACGACGTCAAATCTTGCGTGGACCTACGACGACAAAAAGGCGCCGGACGTACCCTCGCTGGCGTTCGACGGGACGTATCTGTATCTGCTCCACGACAATGGCTTCATGACCTGTCTGAAGGCGTCGGACGGCAGCGTGGCCTGGGGGCCGGAGCGGATCACCGGCGGGCCGTACAGCGCCTCGCCGCTGGTGGGCGACGGCCGGGTGTACGTTACCAACGAAGACGCGGTGACGACGGTGTACTCGACAGGCCCGGAAATTAAAGAGCTGGCGAAGAACCAACTCGATGGCGGTTATACGCTGTCGTCCTTCGCGGTGTCGGATGGCGAGCTGTTTCTGCGGACGCAGAAGTTCCTTTACTGCATCTCGCAGAAGAAGGATTGACTAAAGCAGTTCGGAGGCGGCTGTTGCGGCGACGTGCTCAATGCGTGACTCGGTCTGCTCCATCGGGGCGTCGAGGGTGTAGACGCGATCGAGGATGCCCAGGCACTCTTCCCAGCCGTTGCCTTTGATACCGACGATGGCGGCACAGGGGACATCGGCGGTTCGGCACATGCGCCCGACGGCGCCTACGACCTTGCCCATCATCGACTGTGCGTCCAATCGGCCCTCGCCGGTGATGACGAGATCGGCTTCCGCAAGCTTGCCGGACAGGCCGACGACCTGGCTCACAAGATCCACGCCGGGCACGATTACTGCGTTACCCAGGGCCAGCAGCGGGAGTGCCACGCCTCCGGCAGCTCCGGTTCCCGGTTCGTTGCGGATCGATCGGCCTATCGCTGTTTCCAACAGGTTAGCCCAATGTGATATGCCTGCGTCGAGTGTCTTGACGCCCTTTGCGTCGGCGCCTTTCTGTGGACCAAAGACGACGGCCGCGCCGTTCTCGCCGCATGCGGGGTTGAGCACGTCGCAGGCAAGGGTGAACTGGACGTTCTCCAGATTGTCCGGCGGCCGGTCCCAGACGAATCGGTCGATTGCAAGCAACTGCCCACCGCCGATGCCGTCGGGCAACGCGCGGCCGGTCTTGTCCAGCAGCTTGAGACCCAATGCCTGCATCATGCCGGCGCCGCCGTCGACGGTCGCGCTGCCGCCAACCGCGAGGATGATTTCGTCGACATCGGACTCGATGGCCGCGCGGATGACTTCACCCAGTCCGAAGGTTGTCGTACGCAGAGGATCGCGACAGTCCGGCGTCACCAGCGAGTAACCCGAGACGCACCCCAACTCGATCACCGCAACGGACGCCTGTCGGATCAAGCCGACCGGCGCTTCCACGCGGTCGCCCAGCGGCCCATGCGCGACGACGCGCCGACGTTTGCCGCGCTCGGCATCGACGAGAACGTCCAGCGTGCCCTCGCCGCCGTCGGCCATCGGCACGACATCGACTTTGGCGTCCGGCCTCGACCTAATAACGCCGCGGGCAATCGCTTCCGCAGCCGTGGTCGCCGCGAGCGATCCTTTGAAACTATCGGGGCATGCGATGACTCGGATCATTCTCGGGCTCGCAGCACGATTTCGGCGCGCGTGACCACGTCATCCTGAATGCGGAGAACCTGAATGGGAATGCGGTCGTTCGGATTGACCTGTTTGATCAACTGCCCCAGAGCGGAGAGCGAAGTGACCGGCCAGCGGCCGAACATGGTGACGATGTCACCTTCACGGATGCCGGCGCCCGCCGCTTCGGTGCTCGGCTGCACGACCTCGATGAAAAGGCCGAGCGGGCGGCGCAGGCGGAGCTGCTGCATGTCTTCGCGGGACAGCTCGCGCACCTGAATGCCGAAGTGGCGCAGCATGATCTCGGCGCTATCGAGTCGGGGGATGTCCAGCATGCGCACTTCAAACGTCTTGCGACTGCGATCGCCGCGAAGCACGTCGAGCTTGATAGCGCGGCCGAGCTCGATGCCGCGAAGCAAGCTGAAGGCCTCCATGAAGTCCGGCGTGGCCTTGCCCTCTATGGCGAGGATCGTGTCGCCGGCGAGCAGGCCGGCCTTGTCCGCGGGCGAGTTTGCGTCGATCGACTTGATCACGACGCCCTTCGGGCTTGTACTCGATTTGGCGCTGTCGAAGTGGATGCCGAATTCGACCCGCCGCAGTCGCTGAATGTCGAGCATCGACGGCAGCAGGTCGTGCAGCTGGTCGATGGGAATAGCGAATCCGATATTCTGTGCGTCGCCGCGGATCGCGGTGTTGATGCCGATGAGTTCGCCGAGCACATTGAGCAGCGGCCCGCCGGAGTTACCGGGGTTGATCGGCGCGTCCGTCTGGATCAGACCGGTGTAGGCGAGATCGCGGCTGAAACGCAGCTCACGATCGAGGGCGCTGATGATTCCCGTGGTGATGGTGTGTTGAAAGCCGAGCGGATTGCCGATTGCGATCACCGACTCGCCGGGCATCAGGTCGTCGCTGCGTCCCAGCTTGAGAAACGGCAGCGGGCTGGGGGCGTCGACTTTCAATACGGCGAGATCGTTTGCCCGATCGCGGGCGACTTCCTCGGCGGGTAGTTCGGTGCCATCGGAGAAAGTGACGCGGATTTCCGTGGCGCGTTCGATGACGTGAGCGTTGGTGACGACGTATCCGTCGCTGTGGATGACGAATCCGGAGCCGACGCTGTGGCTCTTAAAGCTCCGCGGACGCGAGGGCGGCAGGTCGAAGATGTCCTCAATCATGCGATCCAGTCCCGAGGGGCGCTGAACCGAGACGACCGTGGTGGTGGAGAGATTGACGACCGCCGGGCTACATTCGCGGAAGACGCGGACAACGGGAGTCATGCGAGCGGTTCGGCGGGGGTCGTTCTCTTCGGCTCGCGCGAATCGTGCTGCGCCGTGCAGGTTCATGATCGCGAAGAGGCAAGCGACGACAAAGCGTATGTCGCAGGTTCGGCGCGATGGTGCCGTGCTGATTCTTTTAACGGTTTCGTGGCGTTCTAGCGTTTTGATCTTTTGGCGTTTCACTTGCATCACACATCCAATACTTCGTATTGTTTTGCACGGTAGGTTGAGCCGATACTCTTGCACAGCATGTTTCCTTTACGGCAAGTCATTTCGCGGTGGGAGTGACCGCAGAAGACGTGCGAGATTTTCGGAAAATCAAGAAGGGTTTCGCCGAAGAGTTCGCTGCCAAGAAAACCGCTTGCGAAGGCCCAGTTGGGGATGATCGTTCTCGGCACCAGCTCGGCGAAGGGAAGATGGTGCAGGCCGACGACGATCCGGTCGGCCGTTTTGTGGACTTGTTCGAGATGACGGCGCAGCTTTGTCGCCAGAATCCGGGTGAAGTCGACATCTCCGATCGGCAAGCGGACGCGCTCGCCATCCATCCAGCGGCTGGTGACTTCTCGCGCGGCCTGCGGTACGTCGCCGTCGTCATCGAGCAAGTGACGATGTTTTTCGAGATACGCGGCCGCGCCGGGGGCCACTTTGTGTCGGTAGAATCGCAAGGGGATACGCATGGCGGAAGGACGGAAGGAAAAATCGTACCAGCCGACGTTGCCGACGAAGCCGACGCCGTCGAGCCGGAGCGGCGCGTCATCGAGATAATGAACCCCTCTGCTACTGCAGAACTCACCCAGCTCCTTCTCGTAACGCGAGAGCGAATCGGCGCCGCCGACGGTCCACAATTCATGATTGCCGGCGACAAGCAGCTTGACGCCCGAGAAAGCGTCGAATAGACCAAGCACCTGGTCCAACGCGGTCAGATCGGTCGAGGCCGAGTCGCCGACCAGGAGCAGCACGTCTCCTCCGCGGCGGCAGACTTCGCCTGCCAGGGCTTGCGTCGGCTCCCGGCTACGGGCAACGTTGTAATGCAGATCGGAAGTGACAATGATTCGCATGGCAGTCTGGAAACAGGAGACTACGACTCGAGGCAGCCATCGAGCTTTATTGCATGATTAGTCTGGGGTGTTCCCTCTGGAATGTCCAGTGTCCATCGTCGATCGTCGAGTCTCCTGTTTCTCGTATTATGCAAGTTGTCGTCGAGATTGAAGACCTTCACAAGACGTACCGCCTCGGTGACGAGGACATACCCGCATTGCGCGGCGTGGCGTTGCGCGTCGAGCGCGGGCGTTTCGCCGCGATCATGGGGGCCAGCGGATCGGGCAAGACAACGCTCCTCCACCTGATCGGCGGGTTGGATCTGCCCGACCGGGGTCGTATTACTGTTGACGGACAGGACATCCCCGCCCTGTCAGATCATGCTCGGACGCTCTTTCGCCGTCGCCGGCTCGGGATCGTTTTTCAGGCGTTTAACCTGATGCCCTCGCTGACGGCCCTGGAAAACGTCATGTTGCCGCTGCTCGTGGACGGCGCGTCGACTTCCGAAGCGAAGAAACGCGCGGACGAACTGATCGACATGGTTCATCTTTCGCACCGCGTCCGCCATCGGCCGGCCACGCTCTCCGGAGGCGAGCAGCAACGCGTGGCCATCGCCCGTGCGCTGATGGTGCGGCCGGTGCTGATCCTCGCGGACGAGCCGACGGGCAATCTCGACCCGTCCTCCGCCGTACAGATATGGGCGTTGCTGAGGCAACTTGCAACCGAGACTCAGACGACGATAGTCATGGTCACGCACGAAGCCGCCGCGGCCGCTCACGCCGATGTAGTTCATGTACTCAAACAAGGCCGCTTCACCGGCACGATCGACGCCGGGGGATGTGCAGATGCGACTCTGGTTGCAACTCGCTATTCGCAGTTGGCGGACTAGACCGGGCCGCACCGCCCTGACGACGCTGGCCGTTGCGTTGGGCGTCGGCGTGGTCGTCTGGGTGACGTGCAGCTACGAGTCCGTGCGGCAGAGTGTCACGCGCGTCGTGCTCGAATGGGTCGGCGCTGCGCACGTCATCGTTGAGCCCGTAGAGGGGGTATGGGCGGTTTTCGACGCCGATCTCGAATCGCAGGTCGCGGCGTTGCCCGGCGTCGTGAATACAACGGTGCGTACGCGGGAGTATGTGGACGCCGCGCCGGCACCGAAGGAGGCATCATCGCGGCCGCGGTATGTCCGTATCGAAGTGACCGGCATCGTGCCTGAGAAAGAACATGTCTTTCGCAATTACATGATGGTGGAAGGACGGTTTATCGAGCCGGGTGACGAGCGCGCGATTGTTATCGAAAAGTTACTCGCGGAGGAGTTTGACGTAGGGCTTGGTGATTCGATCGTACTGAGATCGCTGACCGAACTCGACGATGTTCGACGATTTGAGGTCATCGGGATCGTCGATCGCCGGCGGGCCAGCGTGAATCAGGCCCCGATGACATGGACACGGCTGGAAGAAGTTGAGTCGCTCATGCGCCTGCCGGGCAAGATCAAAGGTGTCGACGTGATGTTGCACGACACCGGCGTGACGTCCATCCGGAAGACAGCCGCGGCGATCCGCGAGTTGATCAACGAGCGCAACATTCAACGCGAGAAGGAGGGGCGTGCGGCGGAATCGCTGAATGTGAAAACGACGGAGACGCAGCACAAGAAGCTCGGCGCAGCACAGGGGCTTCTGCAATTTATCATGATGCTGCTTTCGTGCGTGGTATTGCTTACGGCGCTGTTCATCATTCTGGCGTCCATGAACATGGGCGTGATCGAGCGCGTTGCCGAGCTGGGGCTGCTGCGCTGCGTGGGCGTGACGCGGCAGCAGATCGCGGCCGTTGTGCTCATGCAGGTGCTGCCGCTCGGAATCGCCGGCACGCTCCTCGGGGTGCCGCTCGGGCTGGCGCTGCAAGCGCTCACCATCGAGTTGGCCCGCGACTATCTCGGTGAAATGGTCATCAGCCGATGGGGCGTCGCCCTGGCGTGTATTGGCGGGCTCGGCACCACGATCATCGGCGCGATCCTGCCTGCCGCGAGCGCCGTGGCTGTCTCGCCCGTTGAGGCCGCGCGGGCGGCCGGTGGTCTTCGCTACGCACCGGCGATCTGGATTCCGACGGTGATCGGCGCGGGTCTCTTTGGCGTTCATCTCTGGCTACTTCGCCAGGTCGCGACGGCATCGGAAGCGTCGTTAAATTCCATGGCCATTGTTTCCCTGCTTACGCTCTATGCTGGTTGCGCGCTCGTTGCGCCGGCCGTCGTCGTCGTTCTGGGGCGGTTGGCGGTGCGTGTTGCGGCCATCCTGCTTCGCCTTCGCCCGCAACTTCTTGGCGACGAGATCGACAAGGCCCCGTTTCGCTCGGCTTCGATCTGTTGCGGGCTGGCCGTCGGTCTTTCGCTGATCGTTGGGCTGATTGTCTGGGGCCAGTCGGTCAAACAGGGCTGGCAATTCCCCAGCGAGTTTCCCGACGCCATGCTCTACAGCTATGACTCGTTGCCGCTGGAGCGGATGCGGGCGTTGAAGGACACGCCGGGCATCAAGGATTTCACCGTCTGTGACGACTTCGGCTTCAGCTTCAGCAAGCCCAGCCGCGTCTCGCTCTTCCGATCCCTTTCGGTGTTGGAGCAGTCGTCACGCTTTCTTGCGATTGATCCGGAAGAGGGTCTCCGCGCGGTGAAACTTGCATTTCTCGAAGGCGAGGAGCGCGACGCAATTGAGAAACTCAAGCAGGGCGGCCATGTCTTGATTACGCGGGAGTTCGCTCAGGCCCGTGACAAGCATCTCGGAGATACGATCGACATCTGGGTCGGACAGAAGCATGCGACGTTCATCGTAGCGGGTGTGGTCGGTTCGGCTGGTGTGGACATCGCCATCAGCTTCTTTAATGCCACGGAGTTCTTTCAGTTTTACGCGGTGGGGGCAATCTTCGGCACGCTGGATGACGCCGATCGCCTTTTCGGACGGCGCTACGGCAAGATGATGCTTTTTAGTTTCGATCTTCCGGAAGATGATCGCTCACGCGTCGTGAGCAAGACCGAGGATGACGTGTACCAGCGCCCGGAGGCCGCGCCGCCGGGCATTCGACAGACTTTCTCCATGGGTCCGGGACCGATCCCCGAGGCCGGTCCACAGGAAGCAATCGTCAATCGCATGTTGAAGGAGCTTGGGCATCCGTCGAAGGCGTTTGTGACGGCGCGGGAGCTTAAGACGCAGATCGATGACAATATCAACCGTGTGACACTGTTGCTTTCGGCCATTCCGGCGGTGGGTCTGCTCATTGCCGCTCTGGGTGTGGCGAACCTGATGGCGGCGAATGTCGCAAGCCGGGCACGACAGATCGCCGTTCTCCGCGCCATCGGCGTGACACGTCGGCAAATGTTTCGCATGGTGATTGGCGAGGCGGTCGTGCTTGGCCTTGTCGGGAGTCTGCTTGGCGTCGGCCTGGGGATGCTTCTGGCCGTGGCGAGCAACACCTTCACGACGGCGCTCTCCGGCTTCGAGCCGGTCTTCGCGATTCGATGGGACCTCGTGGGGCTCGGCGCGGCCTTGGCCACGGTCCTCTGCATGATTGCGGCCCTGACGCCCGCGGTTCGGGCCTGTCGAACGCAGATCGTCGCCGCCCTGGCCAGTGCGGGGTAGGCGTTTTTGTGGCGTCGTGAGGCCCACGGCTGGGCATTCGAAACATTTTTCAGGCCGCGACTTGACAAGGGTCGCGGGCGAATCTATCATTTGCATTATGGCACAAATAAGCAAGCGTAAGCGTGGGCGCCAATCGGCCTGCCTCGACGTGCCGGCCGCCTCCGTGTTCTTCAAGGCGCTGTGCGATCCGAATCGTCTGGCCATCCTGAGCCGGCTCGCGCAATGCACGAAGCCGCGTACGGTGACGCAGATCTCGGAATGCTGTCCTACGGACTTCTCTGTGGTTTCGCGGCATCTCGGCGTCCTGCGCGATGCCGGCATTGTTTCCGCGGAAAGGCGGGGCAAAGAGGTTCACTACGTCGTTCGCTTCAAGGCCATCGTGTCAATGCTCCGCGGCATGGCCGACGCCATCGAATCATGCTGCCCGAACAACCCGCTATGCAGGCCATCACGAAAGGAGACATGCAGATGAGTACACAAGCCCACATTCACCGAATGGTGGAGGAAACCTACACACGAGCGGTCACGAGTCCCGGCGGAAGCTGCTGCGGCGGATCAACATCCTGCGGAGTTACCCAGAAAGGCGTGTTGGCGAAGATGGCCGGCTATGATCTCGGCCTGCTTGCCGATCTGCCTGCCGACGCGGTGGAGAATTCATTCGGTTGCGGTAATCCCCTTGCATTTAGCGAAGTGCAGCCGGGTCAGACCGTCCTCGATCTCGGAAGCGGCGCCGGCATCGATCTGATTATTGCCGCGAAGAAGGTAGGGCCGACCGGACGGGTCATCGGCGTCGACATGACCGACGCGATGATCGACCGCGCGCGGTCCAACATTTCCGCCGCCGGCCTGTCGAATTTCGAAATCCGCAAGGGTTTCATCGAGGAACTGCCCGTGGAGAGCGGCAGTGTGGACTGGGTGATCTCCAACTGCGTGATCAACCTGTCGCCGGACAAGCCGCGCACCTTCGCGGAGATTGCCCGAGTGCTTCGGCCCGGCGGACGAATGCGCGTTTCGGATATCGTCGCCAGCGATCTGCCGGAGGCGATCCGCGCCAGCGCCGCACTTGATAGTAGCTGCGTGGCAGGCGCCATCAGCGAAGCGGACTACCTGGCCGGCCTTCGCGCTGCGGGGCTTGTGGATGTCGAAGTCAGCGAGCGAGTCGTGTATGACGTGACGCAGCTGTCGGCGTTGGCGGCATCGGAGCTGGGTGTGGATGAAGATGCGACTCAACTCGCGCGTGCCGCCGCAGGCAAAGTGTGGAGCGCGATCATCCACGCTCGTCGAGGTGAATAGGGTCGGCAACGCGGCAATCGTTTGACCGACGTTCGAGCATTACGTAAAGACGATCGTTTCCTTGACGACCTCTTCGATCGTTGTGATGCCGTCGTACATGGCCAGCAGGCCGCTCTCGCGCAGGGGGCGCATTCCGGCGCGGATGGCCGCCTCGTGCAGGATGCCGGTCGACGCGCCGTTCATGACGAGTTCGCGAATTTCGTCGTTAAAGACCATGACTTCGAAGATGCCGACACGGCCGCGATAGCCGGTGTTATTGCAGTAGTCGCAACCCTTGCCGTAGTAGAAGGTCTTGCCTTTGACATCGTCCGGCGTCAACTGCAGCTCCATGAGCTGTTCCTCGGTCGGCTGATATTCCGTCCGGCAGTTCTTGCAGATTCGACGAGCCAGTCGCTGGGCAACAACCGCTTCAAACGTCGCCGTGATGAGGAACGGCTCCACACCGAGGTCGAGCAATCGGGCAACTGCCGACGGCGCGTCGTTTGTGTGCAACGTGCTGAAGACAAGGTGCCCCGTCAAAGACGCCTGAATCGCGATTTGCGCCGTTTCAAGGTCACGGATTTCACCGACGAGGATCACGTCCGGGTCCTGTCGCAGAAAGCTTCGCAGGGCTCGCGCGAAGGTCAACCCCGCATCGGGATTCACCTGCACCTGAATCAGGCCGTCGATGTCGTACTCAACGGGGTCCTCGGCCGTAAGGATCTTGATGCCGGGGTCGTTCAAGGCGTTGAGGCAGGCATAGAGCGTCGTTGTTTTTCCTGAGCCGGTGGGGCCGGTGTTGACGACGATGCCGTGCGGGCGATCGATGAGCTGCCTGACGACATCCAGGTCGTCTTCGCGCAGGCCGATCTTGTCGAGATCGAGGTTGACATTGCTCCGGTCGAGGATACGAAGCACGACCGATTCGCCGAAGAGCGTGGGCAGGACGGCGACGCGAAGGTCTACGGAATTGCCGCCGATGTTGAGCGTGATTCGGCCGTCCTGCGGCATGCGGCGCTCGGCGATGTCCAGGTTGGCCATGACCTTGATGCGGCTGGCAATGGCCATCGCGAGGAATCGCGGTGGCGGCACCATCTCGTAAAGAACGCCGTCCATTCGGTAGCGGAGCTTGTATTCGTTTTCGAAGGGCTCGAAGTGAACGTCACTCGAATGATCGCGGATCGCCTTGAGCAGCACGAGGTTGAGCAGTTGCTTGACCGGGTTGGACTCGACAAGCCCCTTGAGGTCTTCCAGGTCGAGAGATTCGCCTCGTCCTTCGAACTTCGCCAGGTCGGCGTCTTTGCCGATTTCGCCGATGAGGTCGTTTATCGATTCCTGCGCGCCTTCGGGATAGTACCTGGACAGCGCGGCGGTAATCTGATCTTCGGAACCGATGAGTGGGCGAATATGGTAGCCGAGCAGCTTGCGCAGATCGTCCGTGGCCTGGAAGTTGTCCGGCGAGGCGATGGCGATGCTCAGGGTTTTGGTCGCTGCGTCGAAGTCCACCGGGATGATCCGGTAGGTGTTGGCCATCTGGTTCGGGACCAGTTTGATCGTCTCGATATTGACGTCGATGGTGTCGAGGTTGACCGGCTCCATGCCGATCTGAGCGGCGAGGGCGTATTGAAGGTCCGCATCTTTGATGTAGCCCAGGTCGATGAGAATTCGTCCGACGGGTCCGCGCGTGGTTTTCTGGATGGCAAGGGCTTCATGAACTTGCGTGCGATTGACCTTACCCATCTTGATGAGAATTCGACCCAGCGGACGACCCTTGTACTGTTTGGTCGTTGTGCTGGCCGGCGCCGTCGGGCCGGCTGCTGGCTTGGCGCTACCTGATGTGGCGGACATCGTCGAACTCCCGTGGGGCAGTGATCAGTAACCAGGGGTAAGAGGTTCGTCTTCGTATCCCAACGCGGTGCACTGTCTACTGGCCGCTTTTCTTCTCTTTCTCCTCGTCGCCGTTCTCTCCCTTGTCGCCGCGAATGGTGATCATCGCGTCGCCGGCTTCGTGGAGCTTGCCGGCCTTCTCGAGCTTCTCCTGCAATTCGCCCGGCTGACGGGCGCGGTCCAGCATGTCGTCCGCGGCGATGAGGTTGCGCTCGAAGAGCGACCACAGGTGATCGTCGAGGAGCTGCATGCCGTATTTCTTTCCGGTCTGGATGGCCGAGTCGATGCGGAAAGTCTTGTTTTCGCGGATCAGGTTGGAAATCGCCGGCGTCACCACGAGGAACTCGTAAGCGGCACACATTCCGGAGGGCTGTCGCGGCATGAGGGCCTGTGAGAGCACGGCGATCAGTGAAGTCGAAAGCTGGACGCGAATCTGGTCCTGCTGTTCATGGGGAAAGGCGTCGATGATTCGGTTGACCGTTCCCTGGCAGCCGGTGGTGTGCAGGGTGCTGAAGACAAGGTGGCCCGTTTCAGCGGCGAGAATCGCGTTGGAAATCGTTTCAAGGTCTCGCATTTCACCGACGAGAATCACGTCGGGGTCGCTTCGCAGCACGCGCCGCAGGGCCTCGGCGAAACTCGGTACGTCGTTGCCGACTTCGCGCTGGTTGATGAGACTCTTCTTGTGCGTGTGGTAATACTCAATCGGGTCCTCGACGGTCACGATATGGCGATCCATCTCGCTGTTAATGTAATTGATCATCGAGGCCAGGGTCGTCGTCTTGCCGGAGCCGGTCGGACCGGTGACGAGAAACAGACCGCGAGGGCGGCGGCAGAGTGAGCGAATGATCGGCGGCAGGCCGATCTGATCGAAGGTTAGAAATTTCGTCGGAATCAGTCGCAGGACAAGCGTGATGTTGCCCTTCTGGCGAAAGACGGACACACGAAAACGCCCGGCATCACCGAAGGCGAAGCCGAAGTCCGTGCCGCCTTCTTCCTGAAGTTCCTGCTGGTTGCGGTCGGGCGTGATGGACTTCATCAGGGCGACGGTGTCTTCGGGCTCCAGGACTTTGGTTTCGAGCTGGCGCAGTCGGCCGTGTAGACGCAGCACCGGCGGGCGGCCGACGGACAAGTGAATGTCCGATGCACCCTTCTTGATGCAGGTCTCGAGAATACGGTCAATGTGAATCGTTGCCATGGTACTTCTTCCGTGGGCCTCCGGCCGTTTGTCGTGGGCCGAATTCCGATTACACCTCGACTTCCGCCTGGGTGATACGCGTGACTTCCTCCAGCGACGTCATGCCGCGGAGAATCTTTCTCTGGCCGTCATGTAGCAGATTCTTCATGCCGGAGGCCTGCGCGGCCTTTCGAAGCTGCGTGATGCTGGCTCGGTTAAAGGCCAGTTCCCGCAATTCCTGATTCATCAAGAGCATTTCAAAAATACCCTGCCGGCCGCGATAGCCGCTGTTGTTGCAGTGGGAACAGCCGCCGGGCTTGAAAATCGTATGACCCTCGATCTGCTCCCGGGTGAAGCCGCAGAGCCGCAGGATCGACGGGTCCGGCCGAGTGTCGGGTTGTTTGCATTCTTTGCAGAGAACTCGGACAAGGCGTTGAGCCATGATCGCTTGAATGCTGCTGGCCACGAGAAACGGCTTGATGCCCATATCGATCAAGCGGGTGATTGCGCTGGGAGCGTCGTTGGTGTGGAGCGTGCTGAAGACCAGGTGGCCGGTCAGAGCCGCCTGAATCGCGATCTCGCCCACCTGGAGGTCGCGAATCTCACCAACCAGAATGATGTTCGGCGCCTGACGCAGCATGGATCGAAGGATCTTGTCGAAGCCCAGGCCGATGTCCTCGCGAACCTGACATTGGTTCATGCCGGGGAAGACGTACTCCACCGGGTCCTCGGCGGTGATAATTTTCTTGTCCGGACGGTTGAGTTCCTGCAGCGCGGCGTAGAGTGTCGTTGTTTTTCCGGAGCCGGTCGGGCCGGTCACGAGAAAGATGCCGTTGGGTCGCGAGATGATCTTCTGAAACGCCGCGTAGTCATCGGCTTCGAAGCCGAGCTGCTGAATGCCGACGGCCGCCGCGTCCGGACGAAGAATACGAAGTACGATCGATTCGCCGTGAACCGCCGGGCAGCAACTCACGCGGAAGTCGATGTCCTTGCCGCTGATGCGCATCTTAATACGACCGTCCTGCGGGGCGCGCTTTTCGGCGATGTCCACGCCGGCCATGATTTTCATGCGCGTGGTGACGGCATTCTGCAAACGCTTGGGGATGTTCTCCCGCTCGGCGCAAACGCCGTCCACGCGATAACGAACACGCACCCGGTCCGTCATCGGTTCGACGTGGATGTCGCTCGCTCGGGTGCGGACGGCCTCGCTGATCATCATGTTGATCAGCTTGATGATCGGCGCGTCGGGGTCGTCGGACTCGGCCTTCTTGAGGGCTCGGGCCTCCTGGTCAAGGGAGGCGTCCACCGAGGCGTCGAGACTCTTGGAGAGTTCGTCGAGGGAGCGGTCGGCGCCGGAGAGATACTTTTCGATGTAGGCCTTGATACGGCTCTTGGAAGCCAGCACCGGAATGACGTCGCTGACGCCGAGTCGGAAGCGCAGCATGTCGATCGTGTCGAGATCGAGCGGATCGTTGATGATGACTTTCATCTTCCCGTTGTCGGCGCTCATGGGAAGGATGACGCTATTCTTGATGATCTTCTCGGGGATGAGCGTCAGCGCGTCCGGGCTGACGGTCTGACGGGAGACCTCGACATACTCCATGCCGTGCTGCGCGGCGAGTGCCTTGCAGACGTCTTCCTCGCTGGCCAACTCGAGTTCGACAAGGGCCTCGCCGATGCGCTTGCGATTGTTCAGACCGTACTCGGCGGCCTTGTCGGCGTTTTCCTTGGTGACGAGGCCCTGTTCCTGAAGGATCTCGCCGAGTTTTTTTCGGATGCGTGCCATGGGGTCGTGGTCTGTGGCTAGGGGTCAGTGGTCTGCGGGTACGGGCCTATGCGGCATTCCGTTAAGTCGTCCCCCACGGGAGCTAAACCGTAGCGCCACCCTCCGTGGATTTGCGAAACGACGATAACGGACTCCATCTGCAACATAGGCATTTTACGCCGATATGCCGGCGCATTCAATGGGCCGCGTCGCGCGGCCTGCTTACCTCTATTATCACATAATGCCCCCATGAATGGCCGACTTGCCGTGGATTCGCAGCTTGGCGCCGACGACACGGCGATTCCGCATCCTATGGCCCCACACTGCACAACTAGGACTCATGACCGTGTGTGTTATTGCTCCGCAGCGAGAAGGTCCGCATACGTCTCGCGCCGGCGAATCACACGATAATGTTCACCTTCCACCAGCACTTCCGGCGGGTTTGGCCGGCTGTTGTAGTGGCTGGCCATGACGAAACCATAGGCGCCGGCAGTGAACACCCCGACCAGATCGCCGCGCTGCATCGGTGGTAGCATCCGATCCTTCGCCAGGAAGTCGCCGCTTTCGCAGACCGGTCCGACGACATCCATCAACCGCAGGCCCGGCAGTTGCTCCGCCGCGCCGCGATCGTTCGGAACGAATTGCGGCGCGGGGTGTGTCGGCCAGATGAAATGGTACGCATCGTAAAGCGAGGGCCGAATCAGATCGTTCATCCCGGCGTCGACGATCAGAAAGTCGCGCTCGCCGGATTTCTTGAGGTAGAGCACGCGCGTGAGCAGGATGCCTGCGTTCGCGGCGATGCTGCGGCCCGGTTCCATGATGATCTTCAGTCCGCGGCCGCGCAGGAGCGGCACGATCTGCTCGGCATACTGCACCGCCGGTGGGGCTTCGGAACCCTTGTAATGCGCGCCGAATCCGCCGCCGATGTCGAGCGTATCGATCGTGAAGCCGGCGGCGCGGAGTTCGTCGATCAGGGCGAGCGTTTTTTGAATCGCCGCCACGTACGGCTCAATGGTGTTGACCGGCGACCCGATGTGCAGGTGAATGCCGGTCAAGCGTACCGTCGAAGGGGATCGCGAAGCTCCAGCTGTGCCCTCCCCGGCGCTGCGTGCTCCGTGCTGCTCGAAGACTCGACGCGCGCGATTGAGATCGACGCCGAACTTCGTCTCTTTCTTGCCGGTTGATGTGTAACGGTGCGTCTTCGGGTCCACGTCCGGGTTCACGCGCAGCGCCGCCTGCACGCTCGCGCCACGACGGCGGGCGATGTCGATCAGATTCTCCAACTCCGCCTCGGATTCGATGTTGAACCAGCCGATCTTCGCATCGATGGCCTGGTAGATCTCCTCGTCCGTCTTGCCCACACCGGCGAAGACGATCTTCGCGGGATCGGCGCCGGCAGCCATGGCCCGATGTAGCTCCCCACCAGAGACGACATCGAAGCCGGAGCCGCGTTCGCGCAAGAGCCGGCAGATGTGGAGATTGGCGCAGCTCTTAATGGAATAGCAGATGATGGGGTCCAGCTCGGCGAAGGCCCGGGCGACGGCGTCGTAGTGGTGCGTGAGCGTGGCGGCGGAGTAGACATACGCCGGCGTGCCGACCTCCGCGGCAATCTGCGTGACAGGCACGTTCTCGCAATGAAGCTGACCGTGATCGTAATGAAAGTGATCCATATGGGTGGCGGATTATAACGCGACCCCGACGAGTTGGGAGATCGGCTTGTTGAAGATTACCTGCACTCCAGGAAAGCGCACCTGGACGACTTGATTGGCGTGGAGACGGAACGCTTCGGTTCAGGGCGATAACCACGCTGAAATGAAGACCTGAATGTCCTGTCCATCTACCTCGCCATCGCCGTTGAGATCACTACGTAGTTGGTATACCGAGCTTTGCGGAGAGTCCAAGAGCGATGCGACAAAAAGATCTGCGTCGAGTTCGCTCACGACCCCGTCACAGTTGAGATCACCGGGAAGCGGGGCTGGCCACGTCACCGCCCCTGCGTCGAAGATTGCGTTCAATTGCAAGTACACGTCGTACGCCGGGTTGCCGGGTAAGACGTTGTTGAGCAAGACCACAAAGTTCACGCCATCGCCGCGCTGGGCGGCGGCCGTGCTTACCCCGGGGAATCCGCCAAGATGGACCGCCTTGTAGTTTTGCGGCTCGTTCGGTGATCGGGGCAGCCCGATGTTTTGTCCGGAAACGACTCTTTCATTCAGAAGCCATAGGATCGGGCTCGCTGAAGCGATCAATGCGCCGACGGACTCGTAGGACTCGTGGTGCCAATCTCCATACGGCTGCCGCACCCATTCGCCTTCGGGATCAAACACACTGGGACTGTTGAACTGGGCGTCGTAGAACGGCTCGCGCGGGTTGCGGTCCTCCCAGCGAGTTCTGCCCTGCATGAAATCCTGCGGCGAGATACCGAGCGGGTCGAGCACTTCCTCCTGCAGGTATTGTTGATAGGGCTTTCCGGTTACCTCTTCGATGATCATCCCGAGAATGTCATAGCCGATGTTCGAGTACGCTGTCTGTGTACCGGGAGTGAACTGGAGCGGTTGCCCAAGGATGAATCGCATCCGGTCCACCCGACTGGTCGGCATTTCCAGCCCCATAGCCGCCGCTGCCGCGTAATCACTTAGACTCAAGTCGCCGACCAGGTTGCGGTTCCAGCCGGGGGTGTGCTGAAGCAGGTGATTAACCGTAATGTTGCCGATACGCGCATCACCGAGTGATGGGAAGGGCGCGATGTTGAGTATCCCGCCGCCCGGCTGGCCGACATTGAACGCCCGACTCGACAGACTTAAGAAGCCCGAATCAATGAGCTTTCGAATCGCGGCGGCTGTGAAAGGTTTTGTCACGCTCGCCAGGCGCATCATGGCGTCGTGCGGCAGGACCTGGGTTCGCTCTTGGTCCTTCCAGCCAAAGCCGCGCTCGTACACCACGACGCCATCGTGCATCACAGCCAGCGAGCCCCCAGGGACATCTGCCGCGGCCATGCGGTATCGCATGACAGCGTCAAGTATTTCCAGACAGGGTACATGGGCGCCACTGACGGGGATGCTGTCCGGGTCGATCACGGGCGGAGGCGGTCCCGTCTCGCCGAAGAAATAGATTTCGTCGAACTCGGCGCTGATCGGCTCGGTTCTCCACCAGTCGAGCACGATCAGGTCGATCGTGCCGCCCTGTGCTGTGCTCTGCCACCAGCGCGGATCTTCCGTGATGAGCTGAGGGGTCGCGGGCTCGGGTTCACTCGCCTGCCAGAACTTGAGCGAGAGCTCGGCCCCGACGAAACGCGCCTCCATCATGTAATCATCGCCGATGGAGAGCGCAATGGGCACGTCCGCAAAGACGGGAAGCGAAGCGGTCGTCATGTTGAAGAGGTTGGCGATCGACAGCCGCGCCTGGCCATTCCAGTATTGCACGCCAAACGCGGGTGTCAGTCCACGCACCAGGAGAAAAACATCGGTCTCCGGCTGTAGAATGCGGTAGCGCATCCGAACGCGGCCGTGGCGGTAGGTGTTTGGATTTACGACCGAATCGTTCCACCGCGAGAGGATGTACTCCAGGGACTGCATAAAGGCCGGTGCGCCGAGCGAGAGGCGGTAGCGCCCGTCGACAACTTCCCAAGTCGGTGGCACCGACGTGATGTGGTAGCGACTCCAGCCGTTGTCATTGCCGTCGTTGAAGTCGTCCAGCAACCCGCTGCGCCCCAGTGGGACGATCTCTCCAGTTAAAGGTACGCGGCCCTTCGCGGAATTGACCAGGTCGAAGAGCGTAAACGCATCGGGTGTGAACCAGTCATCGTGCGAGTCCAACGCAACCTGCGCTTCGGACTCTACGACAGTCCGCGGCGATGGCGTAAACCCGATCGCAACCGGCAACAAGGGTTCCTCAGCAGTTGCGTACGCCGTGGCAAAGGCGATGAATGCTGGAATTAAGGCGGCTCGGTACATGAGCTTAGCCACCATTAGCGTTCGTGAATCGCAGTTCTGTCCCACCCTGCTGCTTCTGGCTCGTTACGAATTGAGGATGCAGCGCGAGGTCTGCATTCATCGATTAAACGGGCTACCGTGTCGCGTGTATTCATTATACATCGTCCGTTCGATCGTTACTACTCTGCAGCGAGCATGCTTCCGGCATTCTTGACCCTGTTGAACCCGACTTCTCGAATTTGTGTGTTTCATTTCTCCGATTATTATGGGTTGCAAAGACGACTCATCGTTGAATTGCGTTCTCGCCGCGCTTCGTCGAGAATTGCAGCATGACGCTGGCAACCGGTAAATTACTCGGCTCGTATGAAGTCCTCTCGCAGCTCGGCGCGGGCGGGATGGGCGTGGTGTATCTGGCCCGCGACACGCGGCTGGATCGACAGGTGGCGATCAAGTCCCTGCCGGAGCAATTGGCCAATGACCCGGATCGGCTCGCCCGGTTTCAGCGCGAAGCGAAAGTGCTTGCCACGCTGAATCATTCCAACATCGGTGCGATCTACGGGCTCGAAGAAGTCGAAGGTCGGCAGTATCTCGTCCTTGAGTACGTCGGGGGCGAAACGCTGGCCGATCGACTGCAGCACGGCGCGTTGCCGATCGACGAGGCGATCGCGGTCGCCGTTCAGATTGCCGAAGCGCTGGAAGCGGCCCACGAGAAGGGCGTGATCCACCGCGACCTCAAGCCCGGCAACGTGATGGTAACGCCCGATGGCAAGGTAAAGGTGCTGGATTTCGGCCTGGCGCGGACGGCCGATGGAGTGCAATCCTCGACGAGCATTCCTGCCAGCCCTGATGCGCCCACGGCAACGTCGCCAGCCGTCTTGAATTCGCCGACGATTCCCGGCGCGATCATGGGCTCCGCAGGTTACATGTCGCCGGAACAGGCGCGCGGTAAGCCGGTTGACAAGCGCTCCGATATTTTTTCGTTCGGCTGCGTGTTCTACGAGATGCTCACCGGCAGCATGCCGTTCCGAGGCGAGACGGTCACGGATTCGCTGGGGGCCATCCTGCACAAGGAGGCCGATCTGTTGCTGCTGCCGCCGGGCACTTCTCCCGCGATTCGGCGAGTGCTGCAACGTTGCCTGGTGAAGGACAAGCGAAATCGCCTGCACGATATTGCCGACGCACGAATTGAACTCGAATCCATCGGCGTAGAGCCCGTTCAGATTCCACCGACACCGCCGACCGCGGCACGGAAGTTCGCGACTTTCGGCGCCTTCGTCGGCGGTGCGATTTTAGTTGTCCTCGTCATGTCGATCTGGAATCGGCCGGGACCGAGATCGCCCGCGCTGGTTACCCGATTCGCCATGACCCAAACCAGGATGCCGAACGATGCCTTCGTCGGCATTGCGATTTCTCCGGATGGGCGTCACATCGTGTACCGCGCAGTCGCCGAAGATGGTGTTGAGGACTTGAGAATCCGGTCGCTTGACTCCATGGAAGCGAGACCACTGTCCGACGACGTGGATGGTGGATGGCTACCCTTTTTTTCACCTGATGGCGGGCGCGTGGGTTTCTTCACGCGGGGAATCCTTAAGTGTGTCACGCTCGCAAGCAGGATCACCCGAAACATCGTGATGATCGACCAGGGTGGATACTCCGGAGCCACGTGGCTTCCCGACGACACGATCATCTTCGCCGGCTCCTCCAACAAATTCGGCCGGGTTCATTCGTCCGGCGGCCCCATAGAAACTCTGGAGGTCAATGGCCTTCGCGAAGGAGAATACGTCATCACGCCCTGGGCTTTGCCCGACGGCGAGACGATCCTGTGTGGAGTCGTCAGCGGTTCGGAGACACACATTGGTGTGTACAACCTAACCGACCACTCGCTGAAAAGGATCGTCGAGAACGGCTTTAGCCCGATCTATTCCGCGAGCGGGCACCTCCTCTATCGTTTAGGGTACGGGCCTCTTACAGCGGCGCCGTTTGACTTCACCCGGCGAGAAATCACAGGAGCGCCCTTCCCTGTAATCTCGGATTTGGGGACTGGCATCGGTTACCAAGTCCGGTTGTACACGGTCTCCGCCAACGGAACTTTGGCATATGTACCAAAATCAACGTCCTCTGATCTTGGCGCGCTCGTGTGGGTCGACCGACAAGGGAAGTCAGAGCCCATCACCAATATCGAACGAGTAGCCGATATCCCCCGACTTTCACACGATGGACGGCATATTGCCTTCCGCATACCTGCGCCCAACTGCGACATCTGGTTGCATGACTTGCAGCGCGGTGTCAACACACCTGTGACCCGCGAGGGCGACAATCACGGTATCGCCTGGTCCAGCGACGACAGGCACCTGATCTTCGCTCGACTCAACGCACCGCAACTGTGGAGCGTGATGGCTGCCGCCGCGGACGGTTCCGGGAAAGTCGCAGAATGGACGCCGGCAGCCATACCCCGGGGATTCGTATCTTCCGCCTCGCGCGACGCCCAATTCGTTCTGCTTAACTCCACGAATGAGAATGGTGAAGATGTCTATCTGGCCCACATCGTGGACAAGAAAGTAACACCGCTGCTGAACACGCGCTATCGCGAGCGTGCCGCCGTCTTTTCTCCTGACCAGTCTCATATCGCCTATGTCAGCGATCAATCAGGCAGGGAGGAAATCTATGTGCAGCCGTTTCCCTCCCTCAATGTTCGCGAGCAGATCTCCACCAACGGCGGCGCTGATCCTGTTTGGTCGCGCGACGGAAAGGAACTGTTCTTCCGATCCGGCAACAAGATGATGGTGGTTGGAGTGAGTACCGAACCGTCGTTCAGCGCTGGTCGTCCGCAGACCCTTTTTGAAATCGACCTTACATCCCGAGGGAATTCCGGATTGGCCGGCTATGACGTCAGTTCCGATGGCCGTCGATTCGTGATGGTGCGACAACGAGCCGGTGAGGGCGGCGTCAACGTAAACGTGGTGCTCAATTGGTTTGAAGAACTCCGAACGTTGTCCCCGAAGGAGGCAAGATAGTTGGTCGATCATGAGTCGTCCTCTCACCGGCTGTTCCGGATGTGTCACCTTCAGCGCGTGACGGGGATATTGATTTCGCTGAGCTTTCTGGGCTGCGCCGGTACGCAGCGATGCGTTCATCCGGGCGCCGATGATGCACCCGATGAAGTGGCCGCGGTCCTCGATGCGGTGGACCGTGTGCTGGAGGCGATGGCCGCCGGTGACGTCCCGACTTATACAGGTCTCCTGACGCCCGATGGGATGACCTACTCTCAGAGATGGATCGACGGCCAGTGGAACTTGCGGCGGCGCTCCAATCAGGAGGACATCCGTCTGTTCGCCAGCGAGAAACAAGTCATCGCCGAACGGTACTGGCAGCCAACCGTGCTGATCCGCGGGCCGATGGCTGTGGTCTGGGCGCCGTACGAGTTTCGTATCGACGGCGAAATATCGCACTGCGGCGTCGACGTCTTCGAAATGCTCAAGATCGACGGCCGATGGATGATGGGAAATGCCATGTGGACCGTCGAGCCGGAGGCGTGCGAAGCGCTTCGCCCGCAGCACGGTGCGAAAATAAGACCGGCGGAGCTTGCCCGTCCGTGAGTTCGAATTGCGGCATGCAACGGCACAGCGATCGCGGCGGTGGGCCCTACATATACATCCCGCCGTTGACGCCGAGGATTTCGCCGGTGATGAACGACGCCTCCGGCGAAGCGAGGAAGACCACGGCGGCGGCGACTTCTGCGGGCCTGCCCAGCCGGCCCATCGGCGTCATCTGGCGGACCACGTCGAGACTCGACTCGGGTACCGCGGCGGTCATGTCGGTCTCAATGAAGCCGGGGGCGACGGCGTTGACGGTGACGTTCTTGCGGGAGAACTCGCGGGCCAGCGTCTTGGTCAGCGCCATGAGCCCGCCCTTGGCGGCGGCGTAGTTGGCCTGACCGAAGTTGCCCATCTGGCCGACGATGCTGGTGATGTTGACGATACGTCCCCAGCCGGACTCCATCATCGGGCCGATGAGGCGATGGATAATCATGGCGGGGCCGGTGAGGTTGACATTGAGCACGTCGTGCCACATCTGGCGATCCATTTTGGTGAAGGACTTGTCGCGCGTGATGCCGGCGTTGTTGACGATGATCTGCACGACGCCGAAATCCTTCTTGATCCGGGCGACCATCTCGTCGTTCTCCTCGGGCTTGGAGACGTCGGCCTGATAGACGATGGCCTTGCGACCGAGCTGATGAATCTCCGCGGCGACGGCCTCAGCGGGCTCGCGATGAGCGTGGTAGTTCAGGGCGACATCGGAGCCGGCCTTGGCGAGTTCCATCGCGATGGCTTTGCCGATGCCACGGGATGCGCCGGTGACGAGACTGACTTTTCCTTCAAGTGAGAACATGGCTTCAACCTCCGATTGCGCGTCATGAGCCGGTATTGGCGCGGCCTGATGCCGCGCCGAAAACGTGAAGACGCCCCTTGCGGCCGGCTGACGCGGGTTGGCAGTTCCTCTCGCGCGCCGTGCCGGAGTAAGGTGCTGATCTATACCCATTCTACTTGCATCGGGTTCGCGCTGTCCAACGAAATGCCTGGCGGCGAGCGGTGTTGTGCAGTTGCACTAACGCGTGCAGGCGCGACACTGCCCTTCGTGGTATGCTTATGCCCCAACCAACCGGGCATGATTGCCCCGTCAGGAGGTACGATTCATGCGTAATAAAAACACGATCTTGTTGATGGCCGCCGTTGTGGTTCTCTCGGTTACCTTGGCGCCCGCTCAGCCGCAGGGCCAGCAGTTGAGGAGGTTTGGCGAGGACTCGCGGCGAGGCGAAACCCTGCTTGCGCATAACAATGCCGAGCGCGATCTGCTGGCGCTGCACGAGGCCTATCTGAAAGAGTTTCGGCCGCTTTATATCCGTTCGGCAAAGGCGTGGTGGGTGGCAAACACAACCGGCTCCGACGCGGCGTATGAAGAGAAGAAGGCCGCGGAGAATGCGTTGATCGAGTTGCACAGCAATCGCAAGGTCTTTGAAGAGCTCAAGAGTCTGAAGGCCGATGGTCTCGTGGCCGATGCGAAGCTGGCTCGCATCCTGGATGTGATGTATCGCACCTATCTGCCGGGTCAGGCCGATCCGGAATTGCAGAAGAAGATCGTCGCGCTGGAAAACGACGTCGAGCAGATCTTCAACACCCATCGCAGTGAGGTGGGCGGTAAACCGCTCAGCGAGAACGACGTGCGAAAGATTCTCTCCGACTCCGGAGACTCGGCGCTTGCGCAAGAAGCGTGGAAGGGCTACATGGAGGTCGGCGCGAAGGTGGACAAGAAGCTGCGCGAGCTGGTCGAGTTGCGGAATCAGCTCGCCCGAAAGCTCGGGTTTCGTAATTTCTGGGCCATGCAGATGTCGCTCTCAGAGATCGATGGAGAAGAGTTGATCCGGCTCTTCGACGAACTCGATGCGATGACGCGCGAGCCCTTCTCGAAGCTGAAGGCACAGATAGACGGTGCGATGGCCAAACGCTTCGGCATCAAGCCGGCGGAGCTGCGACCGTGGCATTTTGGCGATCTCTTCTTCCAGGAGGCCCCGCAGATACAGCCGGTGAATCTCGACGACATCTTCAAGGGGCAGGACCTTCTGGCGCTGACGCGGGCCTATTACGAGAGCATCGGCCTGGAAGTCTCCGACATCATCGCCCGAAGCGATCTCTACGAGAAGCCCGGCAAGAGCCCGCACGCGTTTTCAACGGACCTCGATCGGGCAGGCGACGTGCGCACCTTGTGCAATCTCAAGGACAACGCCTACTGGATGGACACCCTGCTGCACGAGCTGGGCCATGCGGTGTATGACAAGTACATCGACAAGAAGGATGTGCCGTTTGTGCTCCACGAACCGGCACACAGCATCACGACCGAAGGTTACGCGATGATGAAGGGCATGATGTGCAAGATGGAGGAATGGTTGATCAAAGTTCGGGGGATCGATCCGAACAAGGAGGCGGCGGTGCTCGCATCCGCGCGCGACATGCTTCGCGCGGAGAAGCTCATCTTCAGCCGCTGGGGTCAGGTGATCGTGCGGTTTGAGAAGGAGATGTACGAGAAGCCGGACCAGGACCTCGGCAAAGTCTGGTGGGATCTGAAGGCGAAGTATCAGCTGCTGCCGCCTCCGGAGACGGTAAGCCGACCGGACTACGCGGCGAAGATGCATGTCGTGGCGGCGCCGGTGTACTACCACAGCTACGTGATGGGCGATTTATTTGCGTGTCAGGTGCATCACTACATCGCCAAGGAAGTCCTCGGCGGCGCTGACGCGGCAAAGTCCTGCTACTTCGGCCGCAAAGAGGCGGGGGAGTATCTGCAGAAGCACATCTTCGGCCCGGGGAACCTGTATTCCTGGAATGAGCTGACCCGACGCGCCACAGGCGAACCGCTGACGGCGAAGTATTTTGCGAAGCAGTTTGTGCCGTGAGCAGACGAAAGAGCGGAATCCTCCGTTGATTCTCACTTCCCCATGATCTCCGCCGCAAGCGGGCCGGCGTCGTATACCTTTTCGAGGGCCTCGATGATCGAGCGGCTGTGAACGCCGACGGCGCGGGCGCGCTTCATGTCGAATTGAAAGTCCCAGATGAGACTATGAATGTTGCCGTCGAAGACGATGCCGACGATTTCTCCACTCTTGTTGAAGATGGGGCTGCCGCTGTTGCCGCCGATGATGTCGTTCGTGCAGACGAAGTTGAACGGCACGGAAAGATCGAGCTTGTCTTTGCGATCCTGCCAGCGCTTCGGCAGTTCGTAGGGCGACTGGTTACCTCGCTGCGCCGCGAGCTTGTAAAGGCCGCGGATGCTGGTCATGGCATCGACGCTGCGGCCCGGCTCCTCGTAGCCCGCGACGGTTCCGTAGGCGAGCCGCAGGGTAAACGTGGCGTCGGGATAGACCTTGTCGCCGTACATCTCGAAGAGGGCCGCGGCGATCTTGCCGTAGACTTCCTTCTCGATGCTTTCGTATTCATCTTCATAGCGTTTGCGAAGTTCGCGGACGATCGGTTCCATCTGTCGGGCAAAGCGGATCATGGTGTCATCGCTCTCGGCGATGGCCGAACTGCCGCCTTCATAGAGCTTGCGCCGGTAGTCCGCGCTCTTGAGTTTGCAGCCGGCCAGGAGCGTCGCGGCACGACCTTGTGCGTCCAATCCGCCCAGCGCGGACTTCACGGCCGGATGCTCACCACCGAGGAGGCGGCCGAGTCGGATCAGGCCGTCGGAAAGCCGAAACTGTTCCAGGTTGTCGTAGATCGGCGCCTCGGAGAACAGCCCGAGCTCGAGTGACGGCAGATTGGCATCACGAAACTCGTCAAAGCGTTCACCGTCGGGCTTTGCTTTTTCCTGTGCGGCCAGGACGAGTTGCATGGCAATGGAATACAGCCGGCAGAGACTCGCCCTGCGATTGGCCAGGAGAAAGTAGGCCGGACAGTCCGAACGGGTGGCGTCGATGGCGGCGGCAAGTCGGCGATGGGCAGCACCGTATTCGGCCTGTCGCTTCGGCTCGCTGTTGATGAAGTCGATCAGCTTTTCCTGTGCCTGTCGCTTGAGGGAGAGTAACTGCTCGTCGAGCAGACCTTCGAGAATGCCGTTGTAGGCCTTGCGGCCGTTCTGGATGCCGAGGAGTTCCTCGTTCGCGATTCGTCTGTTCTCATCGCTGCGGCCCATGAATTGATGCAGAGCAACCTCGCGCTGGTTGTAGGCGTTGAGAATCAAGGGGACGCGAACGTCCCTCAGAAACTGGAGATGCTCGACGGTGAACATTCGCTGTGTACGACCCGGATGGCCGGCGATGAAGACGAGTTCGCCTTCGCGCGAGCCGGAGGCGCTCCACTTCAAGTAGTGTTCCGTGCGTGCGGGCTTGTTGTCCTCATAGGCCCGAAGAAATGTGACATCGAGGCAGTAGCGAGGGTACTCGAAGTTATCGAGATCACCGCCGAAAAAGGCGATGCCCGCCTCCGGGGCGAAGACCAGCCGCACGTCGGTGTAACGCTTGTACAGATACAGGTCGTACCGCGCGCCGTGATACAGCTCGACAATCTCCGGCATCAGACCCGTGCGATTCTTCGCTTCTTTCTCGATCTCGGCCATGGCCTTCTTGCGCGCCGCAAACGCTTCGGACGGGCTCATCTCGGAGGTCACGTCGGCGTTCACCTTGTCTGTCACCGGCTCAATGGACATGAGCACGGACAGTTCCGTCTGCGGACACTTGAGCTCATCCCCGCGCGACGATGCATAATAACCGTCGCGGACGTAGTTATTCTTCTCGTCGGAGAGGTCGGCGATGATGTCGGACGCGACATGGTGGTTGGTCATGAGGAGGCCGTCGGCCGAGACGAAGGACGCCGAGCCGCCGGAGGAGATGCGGACGCAGGAACGCTGGACGTGTCGCACCCAGTCGTCCGTGGGCACGAAGCCGTACTTCTCCTGAAGCTGTTCTGTGGGAAGGTTGTTGAGCAGCCACATGCCTTCGTCGGCGCGGGAAGCTGAGGACAGAACGAACAACAAGCCGAGTATCACAACTGCGCAATGAGACTTTGACATCGAACGCCCCTTGTCTTGCCGGCGGAAGGAAACCAGACACCGTTGAAACCGAGTTCCGAAGTATAACGGCTGCACGCGGCGGTGTCTCACTCGACGGTGAAGATCGATCGCAATCTCCCCGCCCGGCCCTCGCCGCCGCCCAGCAGCAGGAGGAGGATGACGATCATGCCGAGCGCGAAGGGCAACAGTACGATCGCGGCCAGGATACCGGTCAGCCCGCGCAGGACGGTTTGGTCCTGGGGCATCTGCGGTTTCGGTGCGGTACCGCGCGGGGCGTAGCTGAGGTCTGTAGGTGGTTCGTCACGAGGCGACATGGTGCTGATTTTAGCATCGGCTCGGGAGTACCAGTTGGTAACTGTCGCCACCAATTCTAGATGTGGTCAAGTGCCGTGCGGAGTTCGGCGATCAGGTCGTGCCAGTCTTCGAGACCGACGGAGAGGCGTATACCGCCGGGGATGAGGCCGTCGTCGGCTTTGCAATCCGGTGGAAGCGCGGCGTGGGTCATGGTGTACGGGCACTCGATGAGTGTCTTGATCTGACCGAGCGAGACGGCGAGGGTGATGCAGTACGAGTGTTCGGCGATCCAGTCGATCAGTCGCTCGCCGAGGTTGTCGTCGGACGATTTCTGTTTGAGTACGAAGTAGATCATCGAGCCGGGGGCAAAGTGACCCGCCTCGTCCACCATCTGCCGCTTGGCAAGTTCGAACTGCGGGAAGCTCGCCAGGCCTGGGTAGCGGACGTATTCGACCTTTGGATGGTCTTCGAGGAATCGAGCGATGTGGTGCGCGGACTTCTGATAGTTCGCCATGCGAGCGCCAAGCGATGGAAGCCCGTAGACCAGCGGAGGCCATGCGGATTTGGGCGAAAGACAGCCGCCGAAGTCCTTGCGGTAAAGCACGAGCGGGTCATGCAGCTTTTTCGGACCGGCGACGACACCGCCGAGATCGGTGCCGAATCCGCCGATGGCCTTGGTGAGCGATTCGATGACGACATCCGCGCCGAGGGTGATGGGTCGCTGGCAGAAGGGGCTGGCGAAGGTGTTATCCACGACGATCCAGACGCGCTGTTCCTCGCGGCGGTTCTTGTTGATGACGTCCACTTCGCGGCGGATGGCGGCGATGTCGATGAGCTGCATATCCGGGTTGACCGGCGTCTCGAAATAGACGACACGGGTGTGATCGCGGATGTGCTGGATGACGGCTTCCGGCTCGACGAGATTGACGAATGAGGTCTCGACGCCGAAGCGCGGTAGCCCGTTGGTCATCAGCGAGTAGGTGCAGCCGTAGAGCGTGCGATGACTGAGGATGTGGCGACCGGCGGGTGCGAGAACGCCGAGGGCGGCGCTGATGGCGGCCATGCCGCTGGCGAAGCAGACGGCGCATTCGGCGTGCTCGGCGACGGCGAGATTTTCCTCAAGCATCCCGCGAGTCGGTTCATCAAGGCGGTCGTAGATGTAAATCGGGCCATGCTTCTCGTCTTCGGCGGAGAGGTGGCCGAACTCCACGAAGCCCTGCGCGCCGCGACGGGCGGAGTCCAGTCGGAAGGTCGCGCTGGAGGTCATCGGCGGGACGACGTGGTGGTCGTAGTCCCACTTGCGCGTGCGACCGACGCCGTGAATCATACGCGTGCGAACGGCTCGCTGCGACTCCTGCGGATAGGACTCGGGCGTCGAATCGGCCGGCTTGTCGTCTCGTCGGGGTGCGAATTCCTCGCTGCTCATGGTTCGACCTCCTCGGTGCCGTGTTCATTGGAGGAATCGCCACCCGCCGCGCGGCGGGCGTCGGTCATGGTGAACCCGTATTGCCGGCGCAGTCGGCCGAGCTGTTCGTCCGTCGAGACGTTATCGGGAAGATTCAACCTCGCTTGCAGTGTTTGCAGCGGGACGCCGGATTCGTCGGCCAACTCGTCGAGCGTCATGGAGCCACGGACTTGAAGTAGACGCTGCGACGACTTGCCTGCGGCGGAGGGTTCATGCCCTTCAACGCGAGAGGCCATCTGTCCCTTGCGCTGGCGTTCGCCCAGGGGTTCTCGCTGCTCGACTGAAGCGCGGGCAATGAGCGTGAAGCCGCCGAGCAGAATGATCAGCGAGGCAAGGAAGGCGATGCCGGTGAGATTCTGTTTCCAGCGTGACGGATTCAAGCTGTTGTGCGTGCGACCGAGAAGGTGCTGGGTGATGCCGCAGACCCAGCTCCAGTGCAGGGCGACATGCAGGACGAGGATGGCGGCGAGACCGACGGCGATCCAGAAGTGAAGATCGCCCCAGTCGTGGCGTGACCAGTTCCAGAGTACGCTGGCGGCTCCTCCTCCGCGTCCGCCGCTGCCGGGCGGCAGGACGTATGCGAGGATGAGGCCCGTGCAGACCATGGCGAGGATCAAGAGGAGCGTTGCGATGTCGACGATGTAGTTCAGTGTTGAGCGCTTCATAGTCGCGCCTGCCTTTCGGATCTTGTCTGCGGCGCCTGCGATGAGCCGATGCCACCGTGGTTCAGGCGATGATGCCGCGGCTGCGCAGCGCCGTCATGATGATGTCCGCCGCCTGGTGGGCATTGAAGACCTCCATGTTGATGATCAGATCGTGGCGCGCCTGCTCGCTGGCTTCGATGTTGAAATGGTGGCGGATGAATCGAGCACGCTCGTGCTCGATCTCCTCCACCTCGCGCACGGCCTTCTCAAAGTTGAGCCCGCGCTCCTTGGCATAGGCCTCGATGCAGTGTTCGCGTGTGGCGGTGATGCGGACGCGCAGCCCGCCGCCGCGCGGGAGAATCAGGTCGGCGGCGCGGCCGAGAAAGATGGCATGGCCGTTTCTAGCAAGGGTGAGGATCGTCTCGGTAAGCTGATTGAAGTAGTCATCTCGCACGCCATAACCCATGCTCATTGCGCGGACAAACTCCTCCATCCACGACAGGTCGCGCTCATCCATGGACTCATAAAGCTCCTGCCGCCAGGCATTCTCACCGGACATGGCCTGGAGAATCTCTCGGTCGAAGACAGGCCAGCCGAGTCGCAGGTTCAACAGGGAGCAGATTTCGTTACCGGGAAGGCCGACGGCGCGGCTGATGGCGATGAACTCGGCGACCTGTTGTCCCGGTTGCCGAGCCGAGACGGACTGTTGCTGACGCGCGAGTTCCCAATTGCGGAGTTGACGTTCGACCATTCGGTCAATGCCGATGGATTCGGATTTGAGTTGGCTGGTCATGGCACACCTCCACGTGACATGCAGCAATTCCTGTGCCTGTCGGTAGATAGCGCGCGACGTCGCCGTGCGCGGAGAATTATAGTCCGCGCATCGACACGGATTCTCTCGAAACGATCCCGTTTAGAGCAGTTCGTGCTGCGACATCGTCTTGAGGCGTGTCCAACGGCGGTCGATTTCGGCCTGAACTTCCGCGAGCAGATCGGAGAATTCCGGCTTGCTCAGGTGGGCGAAAGCGCCGCCCATCTTGTTGAAGGCCTCGCCTGCGGGGATTTTCTTCCCGCTCGCTTCGGGGTCCACGGTGATCTTCGTGATGCCGTGCTCAACCTCGAAGAGCGGGTGCATGCACGCGTTGACCGCCGCATCAACCGCCGACGGGCCGACGTGTTCGTCCATGCCCCAGTTCAGCGGACAGACGGAGAGCGTCTTGACGAAGGCGAAGCCGCCGGCGCGGACCGTCGCCTGTGCCTTGCGGGCCTTGCGGATCATGTCGAGGCCGTGCGATTCGGCGCAGGTGGCGAGGTATGGAGCGAAGGTGCCGCGTAGAATTTCAATGATGTCCTTGTGGTGCGTTGTCTTGCCGCGCTGCTGCGGGCCGAAGTGGGCGTTGCTGTTCTTCTGGCCCTTAAAGCCGCTGTAGCAGAGCTGCGCGCCGGTGTTCATGTAGCCCTTGTTGTCATATTCGAAATGGATGAACGGGTCGTTGCGCAATGCTGCACCGATGACCTGGTCCATCCCGATGTCGTCGCCGCCGTCGCCGGAGACGGCGATGACGGTAATCTCGTCGGGCAGTTCGCCGCGCTTCTGGAAACGACGGATCATCTCGACCACGCCGGTGGCAGTGCTGCTGTTGTTGTGGAAGAGGTTATGGAAGTAGGGCACCTTGAAGCTGGTGAGCGGGTAGCCGGTGGTCACGACCATGCCGCAACCGGTGTTAAAGAGCAGGACGACATGCCCGTCGATCCCGCGAAGGAACAGATTCAAGCTGGTGAAGATGCCGCAGCCGGGACACGCCGCGTGCTTGTCGAAGCGCACCGGCATCTTCGACAGCTCCTTGAGGTTGACCTTATGATCCATGGCGGCGTTGATTGAACATTCGTTGACGGTCAGCGGCACAAGCGTGTCCGGCGGGTCATAGGACGGGTCGCCGGGCCATGCGCCGTGGTAGGTCTTTTGCGGGGCGAACGTGAACGAGGGGCGGTCACCGTTTGAAATGCGGAGTTCGGAATTCGGAACGCGAAATGACCAGTCGCCAACATCATCACGATTGTCGGCTGTGTTTCCTCCCGTACCGCATTCCGCATTCCGCATTCCGCATTCGGAATAGAGGGTCAGAGCATCGTCCATCGTGAAGTTCAGCCCGCCGATGCCGTAGGTCCGCTGGATCATCCGGGCGGGGTTGCCGTGGCGCTGCAGAGCCGCGCCGAGTTCGTTGGCGAGGTAGTTATTCGCTCCGTACTGGCTGGCGCGCTCGGCGACGATGATCTGATCGGCGTGGCCGATGGCCTCGACCAGTTCCTGCTCGGGCCAGGGCCGCAGCACCATCGGGATGACGAGGTTGACCGGCTCGCCTTGTACAGCAAGGTGGTCGACGGCATCTTTCGCGGCTTCACCGGCGGTGTTCAACGCGACGAGGCAACGTGACGCCTCACGGTCGCCGTACTGCTGGACGAAACCGTAGCGTCGTCCGGTCAGCATTGCATACTCGTCAAAGATTTTCGGGATCAGTTTGAACGCCTGATCGAACTTGAGGTCCATCTGCACTTTCGCATTGATCAGGTCGTCGTTCATGTACGGTCCGAACGTCCGCGGATGAGTCACGTCGAGCAGACTAAAGCGGCCGCTCTCCAGTGGACCGCAAAGCTCTGCTTTGCTTCCGCCTCGCTCCAGTGTCGCCTTGAAGGGCGGCGGGCCGACGAAGCGGCGCACGTCCTCACGATCGGCAAAGACTTCGATGCGTCGATTGGCGTGCGAGGTATGGAAGCCGTCGTACGCGACGATGGCGGGCAGGTTGACCGCTTCGGCGACCTTGATGGCAATGACGTTCATGTCGTACGCGGCCTGGACATTCGGCGCCATGAAGATCATCCAGCCCCACCCGAGTGTGGCGTACAGATCGCTATGGCCGTTCTTGATGTTCAGCGGCGCGGACACATCACGCGTCGAAAGATTGAGAACCATCGGCAGGCCCAGGCCGGAGATGGCGGGCATCTGCTCGGCCTTGAGCAGCAGACCGTTGGCACTGGTGACATCGACCACGCGGCCACCGGCCACGGCAGCGCCGGCGCAGATACCCAGCGCGGCGAGTTCGCTTGTGCCGATGACGAAGGCGATATCCGTCTCACCACGGGCATAGGCCTTGGAGACTTCCTCGCCTGCGTCGGACGATGGCGTGATCGGGTAGTAGCCCTCAAGGTCGTAACCGATGTCGATAATCGCGCGGGCGACGGCCTCGTTGCCGTTGCCGATCCACGGCTGCTGCGGCGCGGCGGGGTCCAGGGTGGTCTTCTTGTTCGATTTATCCAGTGTGGCAGGCATTTGTTCATCGACTCCAATTTCGTGTTTCGTCGCCGCCAAACGGCAATGCCGCTTCATGTACTACTGGGCAGTGCGCATTCCGTTATTTGTCGCTGCGGGCGAGACGCCCGCACTCCCTACATTCCGCATTCCACATTCCGCACTTACGCAAAGTCCGTCGTCAGGGCTTTGCCTTTCTTGGTTTCGGGGCAGACCTCGACGCATCTCATGCAGCCCTTGCAGAAGAGCGGGTCGATGCCTTCCATGCGGCCCTGTTGCCAGAGCAGGCCGCCGGGGTCTGAGCAGACGGTCAGGCAGATGCCGCAACTGTTGCACGCCGCGGCATCGAATTTCGGTACATGGCCGCGGCCTGCGATGCGGTTGTCGCGGTTGACGGTCGTGAACTTCATCGCGTCGATCGTTCCGCCGTTAAGCATATTTCGCCAGCCGATCGGGCCGTAGGTCGGTGTCGGCTCGGTGAGTGGGAATCGGTCATCCGCTACGAAGGATTCCGTGACCAGATGGGCAAGGGCCGCGGAGTAGGCGGCGAGATTCGCCTCCACTGCCCTGGGCCACTGCTCGGCGATGAGCTTCGTGATCTGCTCGTCGGGGAAGCCAAGCTCGTGGCACAGGACCCCGACGAGCGGCATGTTCAGCCGGCTGCGACACTGGACGGCGATCTTCGTCGCATCGACGCAGACGATCTTGCCGCTGTGCAGTCGAAGCTGCTTGCGAAGCTCCGCAGGCGGCTGGATCGTGTTGACGATGCAGACCGCGTCTTCGTGCAGGCCGCGGCCCAGGTCGAGCGGGACGATCAGGTCATCGTGGAACACAACGAGGAAGTTCGGTCGCCGCGTGGGGCCGCTCTGACGAATCGTTGTGCCCAGGTCGCAGAAGCGAACCGTGACGTCGGTGGCGGTTCCCTTCTTTTCCGAGCCGTAACGGGCATCGTAGCCGCCGTCGAGACCGAAGAACTTGCAGCCGATCTTGAAGAGCAGCTTGCCGGCCATGTTGGCGCCGTCTCCGCCGAGGGCGGAGAGAAAGACGTTACAAAAGCCCAGTTCGTCTTTTACGGGCAGTCGATAGCTTTGGGCGACCATGGGCAAAATACTCCTGTGGAAGTCCGACAACGCTGTCCGGCCAGGCGCTGGCGCTGCCATCAGGGAGAGATAGCAAGCGGCGTACCAGAGCGGGAATCGCAAAAAACAGCCGTATTATCAGTAATTGCAATGGATGCAGCGAGGGATTTTTCCGCAGTTGAGATGAGATTTTGCGATCGCTCGCCTTGCAATGAAGTCGCGTCGAGGACCGATTCCGTTCGGAAAGTCCCTTGTTACATGGGTCTGTCAGATGACCGACAGACTTAGCGCATGCTCGATGATCCAGGCCGAAACGGCATCCATCCCTTGGCCGGTTCGGGCGCTGGTCTCAATGATCTTGATCGATGGGTTGAGCCGACGCAGGTCCGCCCGGGCTTGTGTGAGATTGAAGCTGACATGCGGCAGAAGATCGACCTTGGTGATCAGCGCCATCGTCGCATCGCGGAAGAGCAGAGGGTACTTGCCGGGCTTGTCGTCGCCCTCCGCCACGCTCAGGACGCTGAGCCGCAGATGTTCACCCAGATCAAAATTGGCCGGGCAGATCGGGTTGCCGACATTCTCGATGATGAGCAGGTCCAGCGACTCGGTTGGAAGCTCGCGCAGCGCTGCCTGAACATGGGCGGCCGTCAGGTGGCAACCGCCGTCGGTGAGAAGCTGGATGACCGGCACGTCGAGGGCGGCGATGCGCTCGGCGTCGCGCGTCGTGGCGAGGTCTCCTTCGAGCACGGCGCAGTGCAGCTCATTCTTCAGATTCGGCAGAAGCGCTTCAAGAATCGCGGTCTTTCCGCTGCCGGCGCCTCCGAGAAGGTTGATGCATGTGATGTGATGCCGCCCGAACCACTGCCGGTTCTCCGTGGCGGAGGATTCGTTCTTCTCCAGGACGCGGCGGAGGATTTTGATGTTCATGACGCGCCTCCTCGAAGCCGACGGATGGCGATCCGTCGGCGTCATGCATTCCGATCACGCATAAGGAGCATACTCGGGGAACCACATGTGCTCCTGTACCAGTTTGTCCACGGCGTCGTCGGGGATGATGCGGCCGAGGTTTCGGTCGCGGATCTCGCGGATGACGGCGCCGGCGATATGGCGGCTCACTTCGCGCATCACCGACTGATCGGGGTAAATCGCGTGCTGTGCCAGTCGTTCCGGCGTCACCATCTCGGCCAGCGTTCGAGCGGCCACCATGAAAACGGCATCGCTGACTTCGGTGGTCTCCGAGAGGATGCAGCCGAGGCCGATGCCGGGGAAGACGAACGCATTGTTACCCTGCCCGATCACGTGCGTCTTGCCCTTGTACTCGACCGGTGCGAAGGGGCTTCCGGTTGCGAGCAGGGCACGGCCGTCGGTCCATTCGAGCGCTTCCGTGGGCGTGCACTCCGACTTCGACGTCGGGTTCGATAGCGGCAGAATGATCGGCCGTTCGGCATGTTGAGCCATCTCGCGGACGATTTCCTCCGTGAACGTGCCCGCTTTGGCGGTGACGCCGACGAGGATGGTCGGGCGAAAGTGGCGCACGACGTCGAGCAGCGAGAAGGGGCCGTCGCCTTCGAACCCATACTGTCTCATCGCCTTTTTACTGAGCATGAACTCGCGCTTGTGCGGGTCGTCCACGTCGCGGCCTTCGAAGACGAGGCCGTGGGAGTCGAGGATGGCCTGTACGGCGTTTGCCTTCTCGGGGTTCATGTTTTCTTCGAGCATGGCGGCATGAATCAATCGAGCGATGCCGATGCCGGCATTGCCCGCGCCGGCGAAGACGATGCGCTGATCGGTGAGCTTTCCACCGGTGATCTTGAGGGCCGCGAGGATGCCGCCGAGAGTGACGGCGGCCGTGCCCTGGATGTCGTCGTTGAAGCTCGGGACGCGGCGGCGATAGCGATCGAGAATGTTGAAGGCGGTATGGTGGCCGAAGTCCTCCCACTGGATCAGCGCGTGAGGGAAAACTTCCTTGACCGCCTCGACAAAGGCCTCGACCAGCGCGTCATACGGCGCGCCGCGCAGACGTCGGTGCCGATAGCCGAGGTAGCACGGGTCGTCGAGCAGTTCGGAGTTGTTCGTGCCGACATCGAGCGAGACGGGAAGGCACTGCGTCGGGTGAATCCCCGCGGCGGCGGTGTAGAGGGCAAGTTTGCCGATGGGGATGCCCATGCCGCCGGCGCCCTGATCGCCGAGACCGAGGATGCGTTCGTTGTCGGTGATGACGATAAGTCGGACATCAGGATAAGGAGCGTTTCGCAGAAGTTCGGGGATACGGTTGATGTCGTCGGGGGTGATCCACACGCCGCGCCGCTGTCGGAAGATGTGGCTGTAGCGCTGGCAGGCCTTGCCGACGGTCGGCGTATAGACGATCGGCAGAAGCTCAGGCATGTTTTCGACGACGACGCGATAAAAGAGCGTCTCGTTACGATCCTGCAGCGATGCGAGGCCGATGAACTTCTCGAGGTCGTCGTTCTTCGCGCGGAGGTGTTCCAACTCCAGGACAACTTGCTGTTCAAGCGTCAGTTGCGCCGGTGGCAGGAGACCTCGCAGTCCGAGTGCGTCACGCTCTTTCTGTGAAAATGCGGGCCCCTTGTTGTAGACGGGATCGCGCAGGAGTTCGACGCCGCCGTAGGGGGGCTTGATGTTTCTGGGAGTCATTTCCGCCGTCTGTGGTTTCTTCATGACGCCGACCATGTGACGCCTCCATTCTTGTACAAGGACCGCGAAGCTCTGCTTCGCCCGAGCCACGAAGCTCTGCTTCGTTAAGGATGCAAAGCCATGCTTTGCGTGTTGTGCGCCTCCTCCGGCGCTTCGACCGTTACTCCAATGACATCCAATTCATCGCCACCTTCGAGGCATGTTGCGTCCTCATGGCACTTCGGGCACTCCCAGTCCCAGTCGAAGGCGCTGAAGCGATGGCCGCAGCCGGGGCAGGCGAGGTGAAGGGGTGATACCTCAACTTCCAGCACCGCTTCGGCGCAGGGGGTGTTCTCCGCGGCGAGTTCGAAGGCCTGTTGCAGGAGCGTTGCGTCGATCTGTCGCAGGATGCCGGCACGGCAAGTGACGCGTCGGACGCGATCGGCGTGTGCCTTGCGGGCCTCGTCGCAGGCGATCTCCACGATTCCTGTGGCAAGCGAAAACTCATGCATGGCAAACCTCCTTGCCGGAGAGATAGTCGGCAATGTCGGTCTCGATGCAGGCGGTGACTTCAGTGATGGCCTTGGCAACTGCGGGCGTGACATCCTCGCCGTAGCCGCAGTCCTCGGCAGCGATGGCATAAATCCATGTATCCTGCGGTAAGGTGCCCATCGCTTCGGCGAGCGAAAGGGCGAGATCGACGCTCAGGGCGTGCGTGTCGGTCCGGCAGCGCTGAGCCAGATGATCTTTGTGCGTCCAGTAGTCCATTCTCGCCCACGAGCCCGGTGGGTGTCCGTCGGCGGAGCGGGCGGCGTCGACGATAATCAACAGGCGAACGCCTTCAAGGAGGTTGGGAATGTCCGTTGCGGGTGCTTCGGTGCCGACAACGAGACACTTGGGTGCCAGGGAGGTTTCCAGAAATTCGGCCGCGAGCAGGCCGGATTGATCGTCGCGGCGCAGCCAACGTCCGCAGCCGACAACGGCAATTTCCGGCTCAGAATGTAGGTGCGCCGAGGTCATGACTCATCCCATTTGATATCCAGCATGTGCGTCGCGCAGGAGATACATGGATCATAGGCACGGACCAGCATCTCGAGTTTCAGGGTGATTTCTTCCTTTCCGAGTCCGGATTCCAGCAGCGGCGGGACCAATGCCCGCATGTCTTCTTCGATGTTGGCGAGATTCTGACCCGTAGGAATGATCAGGTTCGCACTTTCGATTCGATGCTTCGAATCGATCCCGTACTCGTGGACGAGCAGCCCGCGGGGGACTTCGGCGAGGCCTACGCCGAGTCCGTGGCGCGTGGGAGGCCGGAGGGGCTCGACTTTCATGCCGCGGGTGAGCAGTTCGTCAATGATCTCGATGGCGGCCTCGACGCAGTGGACGCATTCGACAAGCTGGGCGGTGTTGTTGTGATAGGGGTTCATGCAGATCGGTTCGAGGCCGATGTCGCGGGCGACCTGCCGCGCGGTTGTGTGAAGCTGAGCGTGGTTGTTGTTGAAGCGGGCGAGTGCGCCGACGGCATAGGTGGGAGCGTTCGGCGATCGGCAATGCTTGGCGGCGGAGTGCTCGACGACGGACTCGATAATCCGCGATTTGTAGTCGGCGGCCTTCGTCGGTTTCGGATCGAGCGTGGAGACGATGTCGCCGTCGTAGAAGGCGTATTCGCCGTTATCCATGACCTTCAGAGCCACGTATTCGGTCGGTCGCTCAAGTTGCGGCACCTTCAAGGCGGCGAAGATCGCAGCGGTCTCTGCGAGGTCCGCGCGGGATTCTTCCAGCCGCCGCTTGAGGGCCAGCAGTTCTTCGTCGCGCGGGACATGGGTGATGCCGCCGACGTGGAGGGCGATCGGGTGAATGTGCCGGCCGCCGACGACCTCGCAGATGTCGTTGGCCAGTTTCTTCATCCGCAACGCCCTCCGAACGACGTCCGGATGGGTCTTGGCCAGCGGGATTACGGAGCCGACACCCAAGTAGTCAGGCACGGCGAGGAAGTAGAGATGCAGAAAGTGACTCTGCAATTCCTCGCCGTAGAGGATCAGCTTTCGAAGCAAAACGGTCTGCTCGCTGGGCACGATGCCGCAGGCAGCTTCAATGGCCTTCACGCTTGCCGTCGTGTGGCCCACGCTGCAGATGCCACAGATGCGGCAGGTAATGTGCGGGGCCTCGTCGAACTTACGGCCGCGGAGGAAGGCCTCGAAGAATCGTGGACTTTCGACGATCGCCAGCTCGAGACGCGTGATTTCGCCGTCATGCACCCGGATGGTGATGTTGCCGTGCCCTTCGACACGTGTTACATGCTTGACATCAATGGTGACGTTTTTCATGGCAGGTCCGCCTCTTGATAAGCGCCATAGAGTCGGAAGTCGTCGAGCACGTCTTCGAGGGCGACGTCGTACTGCTCGCGGAGGTTGATGCCGGCGGCGACGAGGGCTTCCTTCGAGACGATTCCGCGGCAACCCTCGCACTTGGAGCCGTAGGCCGGGCAGATGGCGTTGCAGCCGGCTCGGGTGACGGGGCCGAGGCAGATGATTCCTTTCTCATAAAGGCAGAGTGTGCCGCGCTTCTTGCACTCGACGCAGACGGCGAAGTCCGGCAGTTGGAAGGGACGGCCGTTGAGCAGACTCGTCACGAAGGCGAGAAATTCCTCCTTGACCATCGGGCAGCCGGGCAGTTCGTAATCGACCTTGACGACAGCAGAGATCGGCCGCGCGTCGGTCGTCGGGAACCACAGGGCTTTTTCGCCATAGACGTAGCGGCGATATTCTTCAATTTCTTCCGCTTCCTCGGCTCCTTGGCCCCTCGGCCCCTCTGCCCCTTGATAGTGCTTCAACGTGTTAATCCCGCCCAGGCACGCGCACGAGCCGATGGCCACGAGCGTCTTGCAGTGCTCGCGGAAGTGGCGGACTTCCTTCTCGTCTTCGGGCGTGGACACGGCGCCATCGACGAAGCCGATATCAATGTCCCACGCGCGCTCGGTCATGCCTTCGCGGAAATTGACGATATCCACCGCGCCGAGCAGATCGAGTAGCTGGTCCTCAAGCTCAAGGATGGCCAGCGAGCAACCCTCGCAACCGGTCAAGCTGAAGATGGCGATTTTCGGTTTCATTCCATCGCCTCCCGCATGGACTTGAGTTGGCCATACTTGAAGACCGGGCCGTCGACGCAGACGTACACGTGATTGGCCTGGCAGTGGCCGCACTTGCCGATGCCGCACTTCATCCTCCGCTCCAGCGAGCAGTAGATGCTGCTCTGCGGGATGCGGCGGGAGAGCACTTCGATCACTACGAACTTGAACATCACCGGCGGGCCAACGATGACCACACTGGTGTCTTCGGGGCTGAGCTTCGGCAGATCCTTAAAGAGCGTTGTCACCACGCCAACCTTGCCTCGCCATTGCTCGTCGGCACGGTCGACGGTGAGCGACAGGTTCACGTCGCCGTTTTCTCGCCAGCGAATCAGGTCTTCGGTGAAGAGCAACTCTTTCGGTTCGCGGCAACCATAGAGCAGATGAAACTGTCCGAAGCGTGGGCGCTCATCAAGGACGTATTGCACGAGCGATCGCAGGGGGGCCATGCCGAGGCCGCCGGCGATCATGAGGATGTCCTTGCCGTGCATCTCGGTGACATCGAAGCCGTGGCCGAGCGGGCCGCGGATGCCGATGATGTCCTTCTCGCGCAGTTCGTGGATGCGATTCGTGACGCTGCCCACGCGGCGGATGCAGAGCTCGAAGGTTTCGGGCCGTGTCGGCGACGAACAGATCGAAATCGGGCATTCGCCGACGCCGAGGATCGAGACCTGCACAAACTGCCCCGGCTGCTGATTCAGCTGATGGCCGTCAACGAACGCCAGCTCGAAGAGCTTCTCCATTTCCGTGAGCTGCGTGATCTTGAGAATCCGCGCGGGCCGCGGGACATACAGTTTGGCGTTCGTCGGTTTGAATGGAATGGGCGGAGCGAGCATGTTCACACCTCCTCCGCAAGCTGGTTGTAGATTTCCACGGAGTTGATCTTTGCCGTGCAGGCCCGATCGCAGCGGGCGCAGCCGACGCAGCCGGGCAGGCCGGTCCGCTGGCGGATCCACTTGGCCTTGCGATAGATTCGATGCCGCAGGCGCGACGCCGCTTTGGGACGGAAATTGTGCCCACCGGCGACCTCGGCGAAGCCCTTGAGATGACAGCCATCCCAGGTGCGGTCGCGGCGCCCCATCGTGCCCGACAGATCGGTTTCGTCCAGGATGTTGAAGCAATAACATGTCGGGCACGACAGGTTGCAGCTACCGCACGAATAGCAGCGTCGGGCCGTGGCCTCCCAGAGCAGCGAGTCATACGAGTGGTCAAGCAGTACGGGCAGTTCGTCGGCCGGCGTTCGCAGCATTCGCGGGAAAGCGGCGAACTTCTCTCGTTGATACTGCTCGAAGGCGCGCTCGTCCGCGGCCGTGGGTACATGACCTCGGCGGCCGTAGAGCAACCACTCCTTGCCCGCGGTCGTGCCGAAGAGGACGCCATAGACGACCTTCGGCGTGCCGGCGTCATGCAGCGGGTAGAGCATCACATCGAACCCATCTTCGGCCGTGTTGGCGTGCATGTCGGCGCAGAAGACGCCCTCCGTGCAGGGGCGTGGGCAGTCAATGCCGACGATCATCGTGTGAGCCCGTCGGGCGAGATAGTGTTCGTCGCGATGGTCCTGCTCGAAGACGTGATCGAGCAGGCGAATCGCGTGAATGTCGCAGGGGTGGACACCAACGAAGGCCATCGCATTGGCGTCGATGATCGGTTCGGCTGCGAAGTTATTCTCGTGCTTGTTGAAGGTGAACAGGGTTTCGACCGGCGGGAAGAGAAAGGCCCGTGTTGCGTAAACGCAGTAGTTGAACGCAAGGTCTAACTCGGCGGCGCGTGTAACAACTTCGTAAAAGAAACGGCCTTCGCGGGCGACCGGGCCGATGATCCGGCGCTTGAGAGCCAACTCGTCCACGAGTTCGAGCAGTTCAGGTTGTGTCAACATTCTTTCGAGCATCACCGACTCCCGTAGAACGGGCCCTGCTCGACCATTCGCGTTTCCGCGGCATGGCGGGCAGCGCCTGTGCAATGAGTGATGCAATCCTCGCGCCAGCGTCGGGGGATTTCGGGACGCTTGAGCTGTTATTTGACTGCCTGTTTGGCCCTGAAAACCGAAGTTTTTGCAACTCACGCCGCGGGCATTCCTGTCGGCTAACCTTGTGTGAGGCAAGCTGCGGACTTTTGCTGGTTTTCGGGACTTTTTCCCCCTTGGGGGTGGCGGGCTGTTGTTAGCGTGTCCGAGGAAAAATCAGAGTGAAGCGGCTGCCTTTACCCGGTGCGGAGTTAACTTCAATGGTGCCGCCGGCCCGCTCGACAACGGCATGGACGATGGACAGGCCGAGGCCGCTGCCGGGGATTTGCGCGGCGATCGCCTCGACTCCGCGGCGGTAGGGTTTGAAGAGGTGGGCGCGCGTTTCCTCGCTCATGCCGATGCCGGAATCATGCACGGAGATGGTGAATTGGTCAGGGTCTGACTGGATGGAGACGTTTACTTCGCCTCCCTCGGGGGTGTACCTGATTGCGTTGTCGATCAGGTTGGCGATGCAGTCGGTGAGGTCGGCGGGATCGACTTGCATGTGGTAGTTACCGGCAGGGGGTATCTTGCAGTGGAGTTTGACGGACTTTTCGTCGGCGATGGGCGCATTGCGATCGCATTGTTCGCGAAGGATGCGGGCGGCGTCGGTGGAGCGAAGCGGAGCTTCGCGGTCCCCTTCAGCACGGTTCCCAGCAGCGCGGTCCCCGGTTGCGCGGTCCGCACGGGGGCGAGATGTGTCGAGTTCCTGGAGGCGTGCGAAGGTGAGGAGCTTGGTTACCTGGGTGATGCCTTCGCGGCATCGAGCGAGGACTCGATCATAAAGCGGCTGTACGTCCTTGGCGGGCACCAGCCCTTCGCGCAGCAATCCAACCTGTGTCTGAACGATCGCGAGCGGGCTCTTGAGTTGATGAGCAGCCGTACGCATGAACTCCGCCTTGCGGGCCTGCAACTCAACGAGCTTCTGTTGCGAGAGGCGCAGGGCCGCGTTCGCACGCGCCAGCGCGCGTTCGTGCGACTCGACACGGCGGGCGATCTGCATGACGAAGTAAAGCATGCCAAAGATGCCGCACGCGATGATGACAACGGCGCAGAAGACAAAACCGGGGTTGGCGTGCCAGTCGCCCGGCCCGAGCGTCGGCAGAAAGGCGTGATGCGGCGAGAGCCGACCGGTCAGCTCGCCGAGGGCCAGTGCCAGGTAGAGTGCCAGTGCCCAGATTGCCTGAAAATAGACGTGGGGGCGCGTCAACAGCAGAGCGGCGATGGCCATATGGAAGAGGTAGAAGATGGCCAGTGGGCTCTCGACGCCGCCCGTGTAGCGCAGGATGGCGGTAAGCAGCAGCAGGTCAACGGCGATCTGCGCATTCGCCAGGAGGGTGGCCGCGTGATACGAAGATTCCATCCCGATCGCGGTGTCATGAGCCAGTCGCTGGATGCGATGTGAAAGCGCACACCAGAGAAAGTTGACGATCATCAGGATCGCCAGGACGGTGAAGAGCTGGCGAGGTCGATCCTGCCCGGTGAGTGCGCGTTCGAGGCCGACGACGGCGAAGGCCGCGGCGATCATCACCCATCGCAGGTGGATGAACCACTTGAGCCGGACGAAGGAGACGAGCGTACGTGCGCGAAATCCACGTTCGCCACCATGAGATTCGTTCGCCATAGTTGGATACGTGGAGGACAATTTACCGGCCCCGGTTTCAGAGATTACTTGAGGACGTTCCGCACGGCCTCACGCAGCGTCGCCGCGTCGAACGGCTTTTCCACGAAAGCGTTCGCAGGGAGATAATCGGTCCCCAGTTCTTTCGCGTAGTCCATTCCCATCGTCTGGCCGATAGCCGACAGGATGATAATCGGCACGCCTGCAAGGACTTCGTCGCGCTTCATTTCATACGCGAGATGAAATCCCTCGGACGGCGAGGTGAGCATCACATCGAGCAGGATGACGCTGGGCCGCGCCCGTCGAGCCATCGCCAGGCCCTCGGCGCCGGTGAGGGAACACTGAACCTTGTAACCCTCGGGCTCCAGGATCATTCTCACGGCGCTATGAATATCGGGGTCGTCGTCGATCAGTAGAATGTTGTGCGTGGTCGTCATTGGCGTACCCTCAGCAGGAATGGCGAATGGCGAATGAAGAATTACAGAATAGGGTGGCGGCGGCCGGCTTTCTTTTGTAATTCGTCATTTGTCATTCGACATTTTCCTTCAGCAAATCCTCGGCAGCTCTTCTCCATACGGTCGTTGAACAATCCTTCGCCCTCCGGCGCGCGTGCGCAGCTCCACGAGCGGCGGCGCGGCAGAAGTCACATGACCGATGACCGCGGCGCCTTCACCCAGCGGATGCTCGCGAAGGGCCTTGAGCACCTTCGCGCCGTCATCGCGGGCCACCACACAAACCAGTTTGCCCTCGTTGGCGACGGTCAACGGGTCGAGGCCGAGCATCTCCGCGGCGTGTCGAGCCGTCGGCGTGATTGGCAGGGCGGCCTCGTTGATCTCGATGCTCAGGTTGGCACGCGCGCTGATGTCCGCCAGCACGCCGGCCAGGCCGCCGCGAGTCGGGTCGCGGAGAAACTTCACGTCCGCCCCGCTATCAAGCAGGCGGAGGACCAGCTCATTCAGCGGAGCAGCGTCGCTGCGCAGGTCGGAGTCGAACTCGATCCCCGCGCGGACGGACATGATCGTCAGCCCGTGATCGCCGAGCGTGCCACTGACGAGTAGGACGTCGCCGGGCACGACGCGGGAAAAGTCCAGCTTCGCCTTCGGGTGCAATCGGCCAATGCCGGCGGTATTGATGAACATGCCGCCTTCACCGCGGCGCTCGATGACTTTGGTATCGCCGGTCGCAACCGGAACGCCGGCCTCCATCGCGGCTTCAGCAATGGAAGCAATCACGCGATCGAGCACATCCATCGGCAGGCCTTCTTCGAGGATCACGCCGAGACTCAGGGCAGACGGTATCGCGCCCATGACGGCAAGGTCGTTCACCGTGCCGCAGACAGCGAGTCGACCGATGTCGCCGCCGGGAAATTCCAGCGGTGTGACGACAAAGGAGTCCGTGGTAAAGACGACCGGCACGCCATCGACCGGGACGATCGTTCCGTCGGTCAGGGTGGAGAGCGCCGGGTTGCCGATCATCGGGAGAAAGTGCTCCTCGATGAGCCGGCCGGTTAATTCGCCGCCGCCGCCGTGTGCCAGCAGGATGCGTTCGATGCCGCGGTGTGTTGACAATGTCGCGATCATGACACTGCCTCCAGGTTTTCAGGGGAGCGCGGGCGTACGACCCGCGGAGCCCGATCGTTCGCCGGTCGGTTATACCTGTACCACGCCGCACAGGTGCCTTCGCTGCTGACCATGCACGGGCCGATCGGCGTCATCGGCGTGCAGCCGCGGCCGAACAGCGGACAATCGATGGGTTGCACCTTGCCCTGGATCACCTCGCCGCACCGGCAGGCGGGGTCGTCTGCGTCTTCGCCCAGCAGGAGGCCGAAGCGCTGGAGCGCGTCGAATCGCTCGTACCGCGGCGCAAGGGCCAGGCCGCTCTCGGGCATCTCGCCCAGTGCGCGCCACGGTGTGGTTTCCTTGACGAAGGCCTCTTTCATCAGACGCAGTGCCGTCGGGTTGCCGTCGTCGTGAACCACGGCCTGGTAGATGTTTTCCAGTCGAGCTTTGCCTTCGAGCGTTTGCCGGACGAGTTGCAAAATGCCGCGGAGCATTTGTTCGGGCTCAAAGCCGGCGACGACGCAGGGCATGGCGAATCGATCGACGACCGGTCGATAGGCCGATGCGCCGATGATGACGCTGACATGGCCGGGACAGAGGAAACCGTCGAGGGCCGTATCCTTGTCATGCAGAAGCGTCAACATGGCGGGGACGACGAGCTTGTGGCACATGAGCGCTGAGAAGTTATCAATGTTGCGCCGAGCGGCTTCGATGAGGGTCGCGGCCGTCGCAGGGGCGGTTGTCTCGAAGCCGACAGCAAGGAAGACGATCGTCGCGTCAGGGTTCGCGACGGCCAGTTCCAACGCTGTCCGAGCGGAGGTAAGGACGCGCACCTGCGCGCCGGCTGCGCGTGTGGCTTCGAGACTGCCGAGTTTGCCCGGCACGCGGAGCATGTCACCGTAGGTGGCAATGATGACGTTCGGCTCGCGTGAAAGTGCAATGGCAGCGTCGATGTACCGCTGGGCCGTAACACAGACGGGGCAGCCCGGTCCGCTGATGAGGCGGATGTTATCCGGCATGACGGAGCGGAGACCGTTGCGATAGAAGGAGACGGTGTGCGTGCCGCAGACTTCCATGTATTGCACCGGGCGCGGCAGGCGCTCAGCGCTCGAGTGTAACTCCTCAATCAGAAGGGGAGTGCGGGCGTCTCGCCCGCCCTTCTGCAGAGTAGTGCTGGCATCTCGCTCGTTCTCGAAGTGGTCGTGTCGTGCGGTCATGGCGAGGCGCCTTTCGTCTCGATGGCAGCGCGCTCGGGCGCTGGCTCGATTTCCAGTTCTGCGGCGAGGTCCGGGCCGTACGCCTGAAGCAGGTAGTCCCAGGTCTCGCGTGCCTCCTTTTCGTCCACCGTGGCGATGGCAAAGCCCGCGTGAACGAGAACCCAGTCGCCCGGCGAAGTGTCGGGAGTGAGTACGCGGCTGATCTGAACGCGATTGCCCTGCATGTCGACGAGGGCGTCTTCCGCGTCGCAGTGGATGATCCTTGCTGGCACGGCAAGACACATCATCGGCCTGCCTTTCTGCCGGTCGGCTCGCGTTCCAGTCGCGCGGCGGCGATGACGGCCTGGCCCAGAGCGATACCGGCATCGCCGATCGGCACGCGCCGCGGTGACAGCACCGTGAGATGCCGCTTCTCCAGCAGTTCCGTCGTGCGATCACGCAGTCGTGTATTCGCGAAACAGCCGCCGGAGAGCACCACGGTCGATACATCGCACTGCTCGGTTGCGATCAACGTCGTGGCAGCAAGCATTCTTGCGACGGTCTCGTGGAACTTTCCCGAGATACGCCCGCGATTCTGATGAAGCTGCAGATCGCGGAGGATCGCGCGAATCGTGGCCGAAAGCGACATGCGAATTCCGTTCGGGCCGACCGTCGTTTCATAGGGATACGGTTCGATGACCCCCGGCAGGGCGGCCTTCTCGAGCGCGATCGCCGCCTGGGCTGGCGTGTCGTTGCGATCGCACAGGCCGAGCAGGAAGCTGACAGCGTCGAAGACGCGGCCGAGACTCGATGTCGGCGGCGCGTTAAGCGATGACGACCCAAGTCGCTCCAGCACTTCAAGCTGTTCCGCGGGCACGTGGACGAAGGCCGCGAGAAATTCACATCGCGCCCCTCGGCCCTCTGGTCCCTTGGCCCCTTCCGGCATCGCCTGTTTGACGAGTGCAAACGCCGACCGCCAGGTATCCGTTGCCGCCGCATCGCCGCCGAGCAAGGGGAAGTAGTCGAGGTGTCCGATACGCGCGTAATCGCTGAGCGTGGCGTGCATGACTTCGCAACCCCACGCGGCGCCGTCATCGCCGAGGCCCACGCCGTCGCAGCAGATACCGATGACCGGGCAGCTGGCGCGATACTCAGCCATGACGCTGACGATGTGCGCATGGTGATGTTGAACGGCCATAAGCGGTATGCCGGCAGCGCTTCGTTCGCGAGCGTATTGCGTCGATAGATACAGCGGGTGCAGGTCGTGAACGATCACATCAGGACGAAATGATGCAGCGTGCTCGACGCGGCTGATCAGCTCGCGATAGGCGCGATAGATGGCGGGCTCCGACAGGTCGCCGAGTGTGCGGCAGTTTGTCGCCTGATCGTCCGTGTAAAGGCATGCCGAAGATTGCCGCTCCGCCCCCACGGCAAGGATGCGGTGATCTGTCCGCACAGGGCATTGCAACACGTCCGCCGCGTCGATCGGCGGGGCCGCGAAGGCGTTTGTTGCGGTGATGGCTTCAGCATGCGGACTCATCGAATCAAGTCTCCCTGCGCGCGATCGTGGGATCGCGGCGAGTAACTAATGAGCAAGAATGGTGCCAGTAGCCAGCGAAGGCCGCGTAAATGCATGAAAGGACGACCACGGCTTGCAATGACCATTCCTTGCGGACGAATGCGGAGGAACAAATCCGGATAAATGCTCCCCGGACCGCGAGAAAATCCGGGGCGGCGCAGGATACCGGCGAAAGGCAGATTGCCGGTCAACGCGTGCCCTGTGTTGATTGACCGTCGCACATCGGCGAACGAATTGACAAGCGGTTCGCGGCGAAGATAGACTTCGACCCGCTTATCTTGGACTGACGATTCCTGATTTTGTTCTGTCGGGCGAATCGGTGAAGCAGTTGGAGGTGATTTCGCCATGATCAGCATGACAAACGCAGACTTCGAGGTCGGAATCATCGGGGGCGGCCCGGCAGGGGCCGCTACGGCCGGGTATCTGGCAAAGGCCGGCATCCCGTGCGTCGTCTTCGAGCGAGAACTGTTTCCCCGGCCGCACATCGGCGAGTCGTTCGTGCCGGCGACGACGCGCGTCTTTCGCGAGCTGGATTTCATCGACGAGATGGAGAAGGCCGGCTTTCCGAAGAAGCTGGGTGCGGTCTGGACGGCCAACTCGAAGGCCCCGACCTATTCGCATGACTGGGACGAGCTGCCGGCCGGAGACTTTGCGGACATCCGTTTCGAGGAGCGCGAACAGGAGGGCGTGGACCGTCGCTACACATACCACGTCGACCGCGGCAAATTCGACCTGCTCTTCCTGCAACACGCGAACCATCTCGGCGCTGCGGTCTATGAGGGCGTGAAGGTCACGCATGTCGATCTCGATGCCGAGCCGTATCCGCGTCTGTATTTCAAGATGGGCGTTAAGGAGATGTTCGTCACCGTCAAGATGGTGGTGGACGCTTCGGGCCGGGACACCCTGCTCGGCGGGCAGCTTCGCATTAAGGTCAAGGACCCGGTCTTCAACCAGTTCGCCTTTCATACCTGGTTTGAGGGATACGATCGGATCGATCCCAAGTATCCGGACAAGGCGGATTACATCTTCATCCACTTCCTGCCGATCACAAACTCGTGGATCTGGCAGATTCCGATCACCGATACGATCACGAGTATCGGCATCGTCACGCAGCGTCAGCACTTCCCCAAGTCGCGCGAGGAGCGCGAGAAGTGGTTCTGGGACTGCATGATGACCCGGCCGGATTTGTACGAGCGGCTGCGGAAGTCTGAGCGCGTCCGTCCTTTCAAGGAGGAGGGCGACTACAGCTACGCGATGAAGCAGGTGTGCGGCGACCGTTGGGCACTGGTGGGCGATGCAGGGCGGTTCGTGGACCCGATTTTTTCCAGCGGCGTGAGCATCGCTCTGAACGGGGCGCGGCTGGCGACGGCGGACATCGTTCGCGCGGCAGAGAAAGGCGACTATCGCCGTGCGAGTTTCGAGAATTTCGAGCGGACGCTGCGATGGGGCACCCGGAACTGGTACGACTTCATCACGATGTATTACCGGTTGAATGTGCTCTTTACAATGTTCATCCAGGATCCGCGGTATCGCATCGATGTGCTGAAGCTGCTGCAGGGCGATGTGTACGACGAGGAGACGCCGGAAGTATTGCGGAAGATGAAGGACATCGTGACCAGCGTGGAACGAAATCCCAACCACGTCTGGCACAAGCTGCTCGGCGATCTGTCCTGTACGGCGTTTCAGCCGTCCTTCTGAACGGAATCACCAGGGACGATATTCGAGGATTGAATCGCGGATTAGATGCCAACGAGTACGTTTACTGACGAGGCCGGCTGCCAGTTTCTCAATGCCGCGGACCGGCTGATGTTCGTTGCTCACAAGGGGATGCGCGGCATCGATCACAGCGGATTCCTATGTCAGACGCACGTCTGGCTTGCCGGTCGGCTGGATGCGGCGGCGCTGCGGTCGGCGCTTTGCCGGCTGCACGAAGTATACCCGGTTGTCACATCACGGCTCGAAGATACAGGGGGCAAGGCCGTCCCCTGCTGGCGGTATCGTCCGGAAGCACCACCGGAATTGCAGCAAATCGAGTTGACCGCCTCGGATGACGCGGCGGTCTTTGAATACGCCGAGCGGCTGTTCGAGCAGCCAATGGACCATGACCGGGACGATCCGATTTCGTTCCACTTGCTCCATCTTCCGGACGGGCGTGATGTGCTGCTGCTGCGGTTCAGTCATGTACTTATGGACGGCAAAGCGCCGGAATATGTGCTGAAGGAGATCGATCGCTTCTTCGCTCGCCCCGATTCGAGTCTCCCGACGGCATCGATGCATGAAACCGTCAGAATGCAATCCGCCGGCTTCGAGGGTGCGCGGCCCGATGAGATGCAAGCTCATCTGCTCCGCTTTGAACGCAAGCGCCGCGTTCAGGCCGCGCTGCGCGTTGTTCGCAGCCACATTCGCTGGCCGGCGCGACCGGCGACGATGACACCGTCGGACAAACGCGACTGGCTGGTCCGCCCCTACGGCATCGCGCTGCGCACGCTGACGCAGGAGCAGACGGACGCCGTACTCGCGAGCGTAAAGCGACTGTGTGGATTCGCAAACGCAACGCCGATGGTGTTGGCCGCCGCCTTTCGGGCGATTCGCCGAGTGTGCCCCCACCCTACGAACGGTCGCACGATTTTTCAGACGGACGTGCCGCTCAATCTGCGACCGCCGGGCCGCGCGCAGCCGATCTTTCGGAACTTCATGTCCTTCATCCAACTGACTGCCCGCGGAGATGAGCTGGCGGACCGTGACGAGGCGACGACACTGCTCAATATGCAGATGCGAGATCAGATCCGCCAAGCCATCGACCTTGGCAATCTGCAGATGATGGCGGTCATGGCGCCGCACGCGCGAATGTTACATCGACACATTCTCACGAGGATGAAGAACCAGCCCTTTACACTGGGCTTCGGCTTTCTGGGGCCGGTCACTGCCGGGCTGGAGCGATTTTGCGGACAGGACGTCGATCGGCTGTACAGTCTCAATTCCGCCATTTCCCCGCCTGGCATCACCCTGCAGGCCAACCAGTTTCGCCGTCGGCTGAATCTGATGATGACGTATATCAAGTCGGCCGTGCCGGATACGACTGCCACGGCTCTGCTGGATGGGGTGGTCGAAGACCTGATTCGTGCGTGAGATCGGAGTGTCTGATCCGTTTACCAGTCGGCGACGTACCGGCTGGGCCGGTCCGGCTTTCGCGCCGTGGTGCTTTCCGGTAGAACACAACAGTCTAGCAGGTGGGACGTCGGCCCAACGTGGGCAGAGACGGTCACCATTTCCCAGAACGGTTCGGGAATACCCGGAGGAAGATCAAGATGTCTTTTGTACTCAATGATTCGTGGTTGTTCAGGTTGATGGTTTGCTCGCTTGGAATTGCGGCGATTGCCGGCGCGCCGGCGAAGGCCGAGTCGGTGGTGATCAAGCGAAAGTATGACGCGTCCAAACCGCACTATTCCGAGCTTAAGGTGGATGTCGTGCAGAAGGTCGCGGCGGCCGGCATGCCCGGCGGCGCGATGGAGATCAAGTTCACTACGCTGTACGGCCTTCGCGAAAAAGTAAAGGAAAGCTCGGGTGGCAAGAAGACCGTCACGCTGACGTTTGAACGGGCAATGCAGAGCATGGACATGCCCATGATGGGTAATGTGGAGTTCGACACCGACGACCCGGAAGATCCGGAAGCCGCGCCGATGTTGGCGGCGATCTATCAGCATTTCATCGGCGAGGCGATGACGATCGAAATCGGCGAAGACGGCAAGGTGATCGGCTTCTCCGGGCTGGACGCGCTGTCAGAGAAGGTATCTGCAAAGGCCTCGGTGAATCAGTTCTGGATGATGATGAAGCGCATCTTTACGGACAAACGAGGACGGAATGACTGGGCCGAGGATCCGTTGCTCATCTATCCGAACCGAAGCGTCAAGGTCGGCGAGCAGTGGGAGGCCGAATCGGTGGATGAGGATCCGCAGGTCGGCAAGCTCACCAGCAAACACAAGTACAAGCTGGAAAAAGTAGCCACCGAAGAAGGTCGCAAGGTGGCCCATATTTCGTACACATCGACGATTTCCAAGGCGCCGGATGCCGAGTCAAAAGACGCGGCGGACCCGGAGAAGCCCAAGACTACCGTCGAGGGTTCCTCGGTCGGAAATGCAGTCTATGACATCGAGCGGGGGGTCGTCGTTCGCGACACGAAAGAGGAAAAGCGCAAGATCGTCGGGCCTGCCAGTGCATTCGGCGGCGGAGCGGGCGAGATGACGGTTGACATCAAGATCAAGTCCAGCTCGCGAATCGTTCCCGACGCTGAGCGGGCGAGCCAGAAGGAAAAGACGGCCCGCAAGATCGAAGAGCGCAAGAAGGCCGAGGCCGAAGATGATGACGATGAAGATGAAGATGAAGACGATGATGAATAATGCGTCATAATGCGTCTATATGGATTTTGTTTTGAGCCGGGACAGGCAAGTCGACGATGGCCTTCGACCCGCCGTGGGCGGGGCATGGAGTATGAAGATGATGTCACGCACGATAATCCACGCGCGCATAACTTTTGCATTCGCCTGCACGGCCGTGCTCATGGGTCCCGTCGGGCCGACGCCCTCCGCACGGGCGGATGAAGCGTGGCTCCAGTGGGGTGGGCCGAATCGCGACTTCAAATCGGACAGTAAGTTGATGAAGTCGTGGCCGGAGGATGGACCTCGCAAGCTGTGGACGGCCGAACTGGGCGACGGCTACGCGGCCATCCTTTCCGACGGTGACATGCTCTACACCTCGTACACGATTCGCAAGCAGCTTTCTGAGCAGAAGTGGGAGCAGGAAGGCCAGGAAGTCATCGTGGCCCTGGACGCGCGTACCGGCGAAAAGCGATGGGAATACAAGTACGACGTGCCGTGGGAAAAAGACATGAACATGGAGTTCGGCCCCGGTCCGCATGCGACGCCGCTGATCGTGGGTGATCGGCTCTTCTCCATCGGTTGCACCTGCAAGTTGTTCTGTCTCGATAAGAAAACTGGCAAGCTCATCTGGGAAAAGGACCTTCGAAAGGAGTTCGACGCCAGCCACCTGATGCGCGGATACGGTGCCAGCCCACTGGCATACAAGGACACGATCATCCTCCCGGTCGGCGGCGAAGGGCAGGGTGTCGTGGCCCTGAAGCAGACGGACGGTTCACTCGCCTGGAAGAATCAGGACTCCGGTCCGACTTACGCCTCGCCCATTCTGATCAACGCCGATGGCGAGACGCAGCTGGTCACCTTCAGTGATAACGGCGCCTCCGGTCTGAATCCGAATGATGGCTCGCTGCTTTGGAACTGCGAACACAAGACCCAGTACGACGCCAACATCAGCACGCCCGTCTGGTGCAAGGATAATATCCTCTTCGTTTCCTCGGCCTACGGAAACGGCGCGCGCGGCATTCAGATCACGAAGGATGGCGAGAAGTGGACGGCGAAGGAACTCTGGTACAACCCGAAGATGAAGATCCATCATGCCAATGCCATCGCCGATGGCGAACTGGTCTATGGCTCCAGCGGCGACTTCGGCCCGGCCTTCTTCGCCGCGGTGGATATCAAGACGGGCGAATTCGCCTGGAAGCAGCGTGGCTTTTCCAAGGCAACTTGCGTCTATAGCGACAAGAAACTGATCATTCTGGACGAAGACGGAAACCTCGCCCTCGCCAAGCCCACGAAGAAAAAGCTGAAGGTACTCTCAAAGATACAGGCGTGTCAGCGAATTGCCTGGACCGTACCCACGCTGGTGAGCGGCAAGCTTTATGTTCGCGATCGGCACACGGTGATTGCGTTTGACGTCGGCGGCAATTCGCGCGCCGCGGCTTCGGCGCGTTGACCTGCCGGTCTACTTCGCCGGCACTTTCATTGCCATGATTTCCTTGTCGAGCCCGGCTGCGAATTGATCTTTGCACTCGGCGGTGCAGAAATGCATGGTATAGCCATGTGCCTCCAGTGAATGCTCCTCGCTGCCGTCCATGCCCAGCGAGCAGGAAGCGCACCTCGATATGACCTTGTCGACCTTGCCGTCAATTGCGTCGGCGGTTGCAAGCTTGGCCATCACTTCCTCGACCCCGACGGTCTGATCCGAAGACTTCGCCGCAGCATCGGACGACGCCTTGCCGGGCTCGGATTTCTCGCATCCCGAACTAGCGAAGAAAAACAACACGACGGCTGTCAGCCAGGAACTCGGCTTGGAAAATCGCTTGTGCATGGTCAGGCCTCCTCGCGGAATGTGAAGTGAATTGTTGGCTGAACGGATTTATACACGCACAGGGCCGATTCGTAAAGTCTTGACCGGCAGAGTGCTCGGCCCACATTCGCAAGGCCTTACTTCTTCTTTTCCTCGAAGTCCAGCGATGCCGAATTGATGCAGTAACGCATACCCGTGGGGGCGGGGCCGTCGTCGAAGAGATGGCCCAGATGGGCGCCGCAACGCTTGCAGGTCACTTCGGTTCGTACCATTCCATGCGAGCGATCGTGCTTCTCCGCGATGCGATCGTTCTCCACCGGCTGAAAGAAACTGGGCCAGCCGGTACCGGAGTTGAACTTTGTGTCGGAATCGAACAGCGGCGCGCCGCAGCAGGCACACTTGTACATCCCGTCGGCGTGATGATTCCAGTATTTACCGGTGAAGGCCCGTTCGGTGCCGCCGCAGCGAGTAACTTCGTACTGCATCGGCGAGAGTTCTTTGCGCCATTCCTCGTCCGACTTGACGAGCTGCTCCTCTGTCGCGTCCGTGTGTCTTGCGTCACTCATGATGGTCGTGCTCCTCGATTCTGATGCTCCCTCGCTTGCGCTGCGGGTTGGCTCGCTCTGTGGGCGAGATTGCTCCTGACACGCTGTGACAGCGAGCAGCAGTCCCGCGCCGAACAGGACCGCACAACACAGGTGAATCATCCGCATGGTGTCGTCTCCGGTTTCAGGCATCGCCCGATACAAGAATCGGGCATACGGCAATTGGATGCATCGCTCGGCCTCGTGGTGACAGGTCGGTTGATCTGCCCCCGCCGGGCTGATTCCCCGGGCTCCGCGAGCGCATCCTGCCGCTGCACTACTCGGCCGCTTTCTTCTCGGCCGACTTGGTCTTACGCGTGTTCTCAATTGCGAACAGGTGCTTCTGCCCGCGAATGTAGAGGACGCCTTCGGAAATCGCCGGCGTGGCCATGCAGGGTTCGCCCATCGAGTTGGTCGCCAGCAGTTTGAAATCGATGCCCGGCTTCACTACGTACACGTCGCCATCCTCACTCGTGTAGTAGAGTTTTTCATCGCCGGCGACGCCCGACGCGGTAAACCCCGACATGCCTTTGCCGAGGCGCTGGCGATAAATCCGTTGGCCGGTCCGTGCGTCGAAGCAGGAAAGCACGCCGTTGTCCATGCAACTGTACAGGTAGTCGCCATAAACGAGCGGCGTCTGCATGTAGTTGCCGATTCGCGCGCCCCACCAGGCAACGTGTTCATTGGTATCGCCGTCCTGCTTGAGAACAATCTCACCCGTCGCCGACGTCTTGATCGCGTAAATCGGGGCCATCCATCCGTGAGCATTGGTGATGTAAATCAGTCCGTGGGCCACGATCGGCGTCGGCACGGGGATGTCTCCGCCGCCGGCGAGCTTCCAGACTTCCTTGCCGGTCCTGAAATCGTACCCACCGATGTGCTTGTAACCGTTAGCGACGAGTCGGGTCTGCTTGCCGTCGACGTAAACCGACGGCGAACTCCACGTCGGCACCTCGTCGCGCGGCGTGCGCCAGATTTCCCGGCCGTCTTTGAGATTGAAGGCGGCGATGAACGAATCTTTCTGAACGTCGCATTGCAGAATGAGCAGGCCGTCATGGATGATCGGTGAGCTTCCGTAGCCCCACTGCGCGTCGGGCACCGAGAAGAAGCCCGAGTCCAGGACACCGAAGTCTTTCTTCCAGAGCAGCTTGCCGTTCATGTCATAGCAATACAAACCTTCGGAGCCGAACATGGCCACGACGTGCCGCCCGTCCGTCACCGCGGTCGAGTTCGCATGACTGCACTTGGGATGCCGCTTGATCTTCGGCACACCCTCGTGGGCGACCTTCTCCCAAAGTACCGCCCCCGTCTTCTTGTCGAGACAGATCACCTGCCAGGAGTGCGTCGAATCGTCCTCCACCGGCTGGATGTCGCCGTAGAGTCCGACCTTTAACTCTTCCGGCCCTTCGGCGCGCACAGCCGTTGTCAGGAAGATGCGATCGCCCCAAACGATCGGGCTCGAAAGTCCCAGACCGGGTAGCTCCGTCTTCCAGCGCACACCTTTGCCCGACGCCGTGTCCCATTTGCGAGGTAGTGCAAACCCCTCCGCAATGCCGCTCGCGCCGACACCACGAAAGCACGGCCAGTTCGCCTCGGTGGTTTTCTTGCTCGATGTTGAGGCGCGTTTCTTCGAAGCCGGTTTCGGGTCTGGCGCTTCAGCCATCGTGGGCAAGGCAAGTGAGAGAACAAGAACAAGCTGAAGCAGAATCGGTCTTATCATTTCTGTGGCTCCTCGATGCAGGTAGAGCGCCGCAGGTCGAGCCGTCGTCACGGCTTCTCACTGCGCGTCGAGATGGCGATCGCGTTTACATTACCGGCTCACCTTCAAGCAGTTTGATGATCCCGGCGGCGCGGCGCTCGATGGCGGCGTAGTCGCGTTTTGCCATGTCATGCGGCGTGAACAAACTGGCGACGAAGCCGACACCCGCGGCTCCCGCGCGGAGTACCGTAATGAAGTTATCCGGCGTGACACCGGCCGTAGGAAAGATCCGCAGAAAGGGCATCGGGCCAAGGATCGCGCTGACGATTTGCGCGGCATCATGCGGCGCGGGGAAGAGCTTGACGAAATCCGCTCCGCAGCGATGCGCCGTGAGCATCTCCGTCGGCGTGTAAGTGCCGGGGATGGATACGACGCCGAGTTCAGCCGCCTCAGCGATGACTTCGGGATCGCAAACCGGCGAAACGAGAAAACGCGCCCCTGCTTCGACGGCCTCGTGGGCCTGCTGCGTCGAGAGCACGGTGCCGGCTCCGACAAGTAGCCCTTCCTGCGTGGAGAATTCACGTACCAGTTCCAGCGCCCCCGGAATGGTCAACGTGAACTCAACCATGCGGAACCCACCTGCTACCGCGGCCTTCATCGCCTCTCGAGCGACGGATGGATCGTCGGTGCGAAGAATGGCGCTCACGCGTCGCAACTTTATTTGCTCTCGAATCGTCTCGCGTTGGTCGATCATGCGTGCTTGCTCCGTTGGGTTGTGATGGTCATCTTGAGGATGATATCGCAAGGCACCGAGCTTGTCAGAGGTTGCGAACGGCAGGATTCGAATCCAAAGCACAGCGGGGAGGTTGCCCGGCGGGCGAGGTGAGGTTAGGGTGTCATCGAACACGCGGGACGTGTGGCCTCGTATCGGGGTCCGTAACAACAGGCCGCACCACAGGGGATTCACCTTGGGCCAGGATTTTTATCGCGTCGAACGAACTCGCTGCTGTGACATGAACGCTGCGCGCCATCTCGAATGGATGGTGACCAACGGCCGTGGCGGATACGCGATGGCCGCGGTCAACCAGATGCTCACCCGGCGCTACCACGGTCTGCTCGTGGCGGCGGTGGAGCCGCCGGTCGAGCGTCACGTTCTGCTGGCCAAGCTGGAAACAACCGCCCTGATCGACGGTCTCACCTACGAACTTGCGACAAATGATTTCATCGAGACCGTGCACCCGCAGGGATACAAGCTGCTCGACACGTTTACCGCCCAGCCGTATCCCACCTGGCGATGGCGGGCCGGCGATGTGATGATCGAGCAGACCCTCTGCATGGGTTACGGCGAGGACGCCACGTTTGTGCGTTACCGTCTCGTAGAGGGCGATCGGCCCGTGCAGCTTTCGGTCCGGCCATTGTGTACGAGCCGGCATTTCCACGTGCTCACGCACTATCAGGAGATGGGCCCGCCGAATGTCGAGGACCGCGGCGACTCGCTCGCCTTCTACTGGTCCGGCAACCGGCCGAACTGGTTTCTCTCACACAACGGCGCCTTCAAATCGCGGGCCGACTGGTATTATCAGTTTGTGCTGTCGGCCGACGCCCAGCGCGGCTACGACTCGACGCAGGACCTGTTCATGCCGGGCGTCATCACTGCGACACTCCGACCGGACGACCCGGCCGTGCTCGTCCTGACCGCCTCCACGAATGAGCGATCCTGGAAGGCCGCGGAGGCCGCCTTCACCGAGGCCGTTGCTCGCGGCAAGGTGCCGCTCGCCGCGGACGCATCGGAGGATCCGCTCATCGAGCCGTTGGTGCGTTCGAGCGGTGACTATCTCGCCACGCGCGACGACACGTACAAGACGATTCTCGCGGGTTACCCGTGGTTCGGTGACTGGGGACGCGATACGTTTATCTCTCTGCCGGGCCTGTGTCTCGTGCCGGGACGTTTTGCCGAGGCGCGGCGGATCATCCAGACCTTCGCGAAGTATGTCGACGGCGGCATGATCCCGAATCGCTTTCCTGATTTTCGTGAGTCGCCTCAGTACAACACGGCCGACGGTACGCTCTGGTTCATCGATGCCATCGGCAGGTATGTCGCCTACACGGACGATCGGACACTCGTCACCGATGAACTCTTCCCGGTCATCGCCGACATCCTCGACGCCCACGAGCGCGGCACGCGACACGGCATCAAGGTTGCCGAGGACGGCCTGCTCGCCGCCGGCGAACCGGGTTATGCGCTGACCTGGATGGACGCCAAATTGCCCGATCGGGCCGTTACCCCGCGGATCGGCAAGCCGGTCGAGATTTGCGCGCTGTGGTACAACGCCCTGCGGATCGCCGCGTCATTTGCCGATCAACTCGGTGACGCGCGCCGCGCAAGGCATTGGGAATCACTCGCGGCCCGCTCCAAGTCGAGCTTCAACGAAAGATTCTGGAACGCAGAAACGGGGCATCTGCACGACGTGGTCGACGTCGACGGCATCGACGGCAGCGTCGATCCATCACTCCGGCCCAACCAGCTCCTGGCGATCAGTCTGGCGCACCCGATCCTCGACGATCCGCGATGGCGCTCCGTGGTCGATACTTGCCATCGAGAGTTGTGGACGCCGATGGGCCTGCGCACGCTGGCGGCTTCGCATCCGGACTATCGCTCACGCTACGCCGGCGATATTCAAAACCGCGACGAGGCCTATCATCAGGGCACGGTCTGGCCCTGGCTTCTCGGGCCGTTCGTCACTGCATTCATTCGCGCACACGGCGATACTACTGACTCGCGCCGCACGGCCCGAGGTCTACTCGATGGGTTGCTCGCACATCTAGGCGAAGCGGGTATCGGCAGCATCAGCGAAGTGGCCGACGGCGACGCGCCGCACACTCCCGGCGGCTGCCCCTGGCAGGCATGGAGCGTCGCCGAACCGCTCCGCGCTCTATGCGAAGATATTCTGAAGACGCACCCCCAACCCATCAGCCGCAGCGCCGCCCCGCCCCCGCGCACCAGCCGCCCACCGGCCAAGCCCGCCGGCCTGGCTGGTTAATTGCGCTTTCGGATCGCACGGATGCCACTTCCAATCCGAAATTCCGTCCCGCTTACCATGTATACCGCACCGTGTACTCCACCGTCTGTTCACCGTTGGCGGGCACTTCGACTCCGTAGGCGATCACATACAATTCGATCACGTTCAATCGGCATGTCCGTTTTTTGGAATCGGTTTGCTCTGTCTGACAACAACATCCTTCCGGCTGTAGACCGCCTTGCCCAGTAGTTTCTTTGCCGCCTGCTGCACGCCGAATGTGTGCGTGCGTCCCCCTCCACCTTCTCCTGCCTTGCTCCTTTCATATTTCCAGTCCGCCTTTTCAAGGTAGACTACGTCCACACGCCAGATCACGACGGGCCGTCCCGGTTCCAGCGATTCCGTTGGATCAACGAGGTATCGCCAAACGATGTACCAGCCGGGATGGTCGTAATGGGATTGAATCGCCCACGGGCGCTTGCTCCCTTTGCTTTCCAGGCAATCAGTCGGCTTTAGTTTCGGCCCACAGCCCCTTCGACACAAATCGGGAAACCGCTGCTGCGCTGTGTCAGAGTGCTTGTGTTTCTCGTAGTTGCTAACGGCGTGGAGTGCCTTCGTACCGTAGATGCCAACGATGGCGCTGAAGACGTTTGCTTGCTCGTAGTAGATGTCCACCAGCTCGGCGAGTTCCTTCTCAATGTATTCGATGGCGCGTCGAATGGCCGCGATTTCCAGCCCCGGAGGTAGCGCGACACTTGGGTCGAAATCAGTCTGTTTCGCCATTCCGGTCCCTCACCACCAGCTCCGCCAGTCGCGGCACCGCCGTACCGGCGATTTGAAAATACTCCGGATTGTGTTCGATGCCGACGCTTTGCAGGCCCAGTGCGGATGCGGCGGCAATGGTCGAGCCGGAGCCCATGAACGGATCGAGGATCACGCCTTTGCCAAGCGGAAGCGAGGCCCTAACGAGTAGTCTCATGAGTGATTGCGGCTTGAGTGAGGGGTGCGGTGCGATTCGGCGTTCGAGACCGCGGGCCGGTGCGCAGTGAAGAAGGTCCTTGAAAGGTTCATCATGCGAGATACGTCGAAGGCCGCCTGTTTTCCACTTGCGAAGATTGTCCTGCACGCGCCCCTCACACGGCTTACGGAACAGCCCCCACGGCTCCCAGCAGGATTTGGGCATAACGGATACTTCGGCGAATTCTTCGTGGGCGTTTTTGGGCCGGTCGCCTCCCCGCAGCGTGTGGACGATCCGGATGACCTCACCGCGTTTCTCGAATCCGGCACCGATGAAGGGCTCATAAACCAGGTGTGAGACCAGCGGGTTCGTCGCGATGAAGACGTGTGCGCCAGGAACTAGGATAGGCATGAGCCGCGTCGCCAATTGTCGGAAGAATTCGCGTAGCTCGGTTCGCTGTGTTTCGTTTAAGACCGTGAAACGAGGTAGCGGACTGCGCTGATGGCCGTCGAAGGAGGGTGGAATACGCCACACGCCTCCGCGACCGTTCTTGCGTTTGGCCAGCTCATTAGGCTGATATTCCACGAGTCCGTAGGGCGGGTCCGTGACGACTGCGTGAATCGACCGCGGCCGCGCATGTTGCAGCCACTCGATCGCATCCCCCAGGACTAACTCATAGGCTCCGAGTCGTGTCGCTGGCTGCCTCGCGCCCGGCGAAGAGCCGATTCCGTTCAATGCCAGTCTGCGCCGCAGTGCTTTCATGTCAGAAGTGTAACAACCTTACCGGTACCGAACAAGTTAAGAAATCGACGTTGGATCGATGGTGCCACTCCTGTGAGTTCTGACCATTACCACGAATAGCGAACAGTATAGGTAACAGTTTTTTCCCCGTTCGCTGGCGCTTCGACTTCGTAGTGGATCGTCCGCGCGTCGATCTTCTCGTATTCGTGGCTGCTCTTGGTGATCTCCCACGTTGTCCACCGGTAGAGGTTTTCCTTGATGATGACCTTCTGTGCCGCGTCTTTGTGATTGCGAATCTGCACGCGGATGGTTTCCGTCATCGTCTTGCGGCCGGAGTCCATGTTGAAATCGACCTGCGTCCGTTCGCCGACGACATCGAAGGCCTGACCGAGTTTGATGAGCACCTTTTCGTTGCGCGGCGTGTGGTCGATCAGGTCTTCGCCGATGAACTCAAGCGTGTCGTCGGCGTCGTCGCGCTTATAGACCCGCACCTTGCCGCGCGGCAGCGGCATGCCCATGTTGCTCTCCTTGTCATTCTTGAAGCGGACGTAGACGTCGATCTTCTTGTTTGACTGGTTGCCGAGATTTCGATCCATATGGGGCTGAGCGGCGTAGCCCCACTGGGCGAAATCCGAGAGGCCATAGTAGACCAGCAGCTTCTCCACCGTCACATCCCGCGCCGTCGGAAAGAGCGTGATCTGCTGCGTGGTGTTCATCAAGATGTCCGTGCGCCGCGGCAACGTATAGAGGTGATATTCAAAGAAGGCCTTCTCCTCGAAGCCCAGCTTGGCGTCCGCCATGGCCTCCATCGCCATCGCCGCACGCGGGTACATGTCTCGCCGCGGCGCGATCCGCTGCACGTCACCGGCGATCAGCTTCAGTCGGGCATTCTTGTATCCCGCGCCGCTGAGGTTCATCAGCGTCACCCATGCGCTGATGTCTGCACGCGTGTCTTCGGGGTTAAGGATGACGGTGTAATCGCTGCGCCAGGTGATGCCGCTGGTCTGATAGGTGGTACGCACCTGGTGTTCGCCGCCCTTGTCCGCGACGACCTTCCAGACAAGCGTCGGTCGGGTGATGAGCCCACCGGGCAGCTCGCCCAGCTTTACCTGTTGGCCCTGGCCGCTGACGATGCGAATACCCTCGCTGGTTTGCAGGACGAGTTGTCCCTGCGTGGCGGAAAGCAGCGTGCCGGTAACCGTCTCCGCGACGTCGCCGCGGGTGAGCACAACGGAGACCTCGCGGTCGATGTACTTCTCCATGAGCTTGTCAGGGCTGACGAGGTCGAACTGAAAGTTCTGCTCGAGTACGGCGGTGCCGTCGGGGTTGGTTAGGTCGAGGAAGCTCACGGTGGTCGGATCGATGAACTGGGCCACATCGGTGAAGCGCAGATCGTTGGTTCCCTGATTGAGCGTAACTTTGCGGACCTCCTTCACCACGCCAAAGCCGGGCACCTGCCACGTGAACATCGGGCTGCCGCCCTGTCGCTGCTGCGCGATAAACTGCTGGGGGTCGAAGCCCGCGGGATCGGCAGAGGAATAGACCGTCAGTGAGGGGCCCTCGTCGTCCGCCGCGGCCGCTCGGTTCGTTGAGTAGATAAGGCATGTAAGGGCAAGGACAGGAGTAAATAGTCTCGTGGTCATGGCACACCTCTTGGTTGAAGAAGGTTGAGCGGCTACAGATGAATGCCGATCCTACAGCTAGATGTTACGTTACGCACGGTCCCATCCACCGCTGCTGACCGTCTTCTACACATCCGGCAGGCCGCGGACGCGGCGGGTGTTTAAGGTATCTGCTTCCGGCGACGTCGGAGTGGGTGGCTACGTGGGGCCGCGGTATAATTGGGGATTGCGGATTTTACGAGCCGACGGACTGCAATCCTTCGGCTTCGCCACGAACCACTGTCCCCTACTTCAGGAATCACCATGATCGTCGTCATGAAACCCGGCAGTTCGCAGGCCGACGTCGACCACGTCGCCGAGCTGGTCCGCGACCGCGGCCTCAAAGCCCAGGTCATCGTAGGTACCGACCGCACCGTCGTCGCCGCCATCGGTGACGAACGGATCGTCGATATGACCGCGATCGAAAGCGCGCCGATGGTCGAGCGGCTGGTGCCGATCCTCGCGCCCTACAAGGCCGCGAGCCGAGAAGTCCGACCGCAGCCGTCGGTCATCCCGATCGGACAAGGCGTTGAGATCGGCGGCCGAGAAGTCGTGATCATTGCCGGGCCGTGCAGCGTGGAAAATGAGAAGCAGATTCTCCACATCGCCCAAGACCTCAAGAAGGCCGGGGCCCATGCCCTGCGCGGCGGGGCCTTCAAGCCACGCACCAATCCCTACGAATTCAAGGGGCTCGGCGAAGCGGGCTTACGGATGTTGGCCAAGGCGCGGGCCGAGACAGGTCTGCCGATCGTGACCGAACTGATGAGCATCGATCAAGTCGATCTCGTCGCCGAGTACGCAGATGTCCTGCAGATCGGCACGCGCAACATGCATAACTTCAACCTGCTCGTCGCCGCCGGTCGCACGAAAAAGCCGGTGCTGCTCAAACGCGGATGGAGCGCGACGCTCAACGAGTTTCTGCTGGCGGCCGAATATGTGATGAACGAAGGCAATAACCTGGTGATCCTCTGCGAACGCGGCATCCGCACCCATGAAACGTATGTTCGCAATACCCTGGCGCTGGGGATCATCCCTGCGATCAAGCGCGAGTCGCACCTGCCGATTCTGGTGGACCCTTCGCAGGGCACGGGCCATGCTTACATGGTCCCGGCCATGAGTCGGGCGGCCGTCGCCGCCGGGGCCGATGGACTGCTGATTGAGGTCCACCCGGACCCCGAGCACGCCCTTACCGACGGGGCTCAATCGATCACCCCCGCCGCCTTCGTGGAGCTGATGGCGGAATTGAAGGCGATTTCCGCAGCCGTCAACCGCGGAGTCTGAACCGCCAGAGGTCCTGAGGAACGAAGCAGGTGGTCGGCTCCAAGCCGATCAGCAGTCCTTTTCGGCTGATTCCGAGATCGCAATGTCGCACTTAAATGCCCAAGAAAAAAAGAGTTAGCCGCAGATCGGCCCGGCAAAACCTCGGGCTGCGGCTTGTTCATGGTCGTTCCTTTGGCTCGTCTTGCCGCTGCGACTCCACGGTCGGCACTTCACAGGGCATGGTCCGGGTAATGCTGAAACCGACAAGTTTTGACTTTTCTCTCGGGGTGGTTCCGTATATAATTTCGTCGGGTGAGCCAGAATGGACCTTCTGGAATAAACTCTCGTTGCGCCGAGTGGTAGGTTTAGGTATACACCGGTCGTCGACGCGAGCGATTGAGCTGGTGGATGGGGGCAACAAGGAGTAAGGGGACTGCGCGAGAGCGCACTCTCTCCAGAGCATGCCTCGGTGCCTACCGGCCGACCTTGCAATCATGCCCTCCACCATCCGTTGAGTGAGAATTGAGATAGTTAGCGTGTTCGTGGGGCTAGTTTGACCCCAGCAGGAAGGAGTCGATTAGATGTTTAAGAAGAATCGCCCAACTCGCGGCTTTACGCTCATTGAGCTCCTGGTGGTCATCTCGATCATCGCCGTGCTCATCAGTATTCTACTTCCGGCCCTTTCAAGTGCCCTGCAGCAGGCCCGAAGAGTCAAGTGCCAGGGGAGCTTGCGATCCATCGGTGCAACCGGTGCGGCCTATGCCGCCGACGATCCGAACGGCATCATCGGCCCGGTCCACCCGCAATTCGCCCGCTTCATTTATGAAGGTTATGCCGAGTACGGCGGCGGCCCCGGTACGATGAACTTCGTCAACTGGAATCAAGAGTTTGACCCGCGAACGCGCCCCTTCAATCGACTCATCTACGGTCCGCAGGGCATCGTCTCCAATACCGAGCCGGGCAACCGAGGTGTCTTCCAGGAGTTCCAGTGCGCCGGAGATGACTTCGGCTGGCAGGAATGGCCGGGCTTCGGCAGCAATCCGCTTGAGACCGAAACGCCTTACTACAAGGGTAACGGCGTGGCTTTCCGCATGAACAATCTTCAGTGGAATACCGGTGGCAGCGGCGGCGGCGGCGCGATCGGCGGCGGCGTCCGAAACGTCGGCGTCTACGGCCGATCCGTCAATCGAGTCCCCGATACGTCGCAGGTCATGTTCGTCTTCGAAACACGCGTCTTCCAGACGCTCTGGACGAACGATGTCTGGGGATTCGTGCAGCCCGGTGAATTGACCGGCAACCACCGCCGGATTGCCCACTTCAACGTGCTGTATGTGGACGGCCACGTGGGCTTCGTGGGCTTCGGAAACGGCACGTACTACCAGCACCTCCTCGAGTGGAACGAGGAAGATGCTCGCGGTTCATGGGGTCGTTTCGATTGCTATCCCGAGCCGGTCGTGCCGTTCTAAGGACCTGCTGATTTGAACGATCATCCTCGCCGGCCGGGCATCGCGCCCGGCCGGCAGGAAAACTTGGGGGCGTGTATGGCCCTTCACTGTGCGAGCTTCACCATATGAATTCGAAGAAAATTGCAATCCCGGTAGTTCTTGTTCTGGGTCTGGGAATCAGCATTTACTTGTGGTCCTCCCTCGGCTCCGCTGATTCGGGCGATACGTCCGTCATGGGTCAGATGCAGACTTTTGTGTGCCCAGCGTGCAAGCAGGAATTTCAGATGACCGTCGAACAGGCGATCGCCGAGCGACGCGCCAAGGAAGGTGACATTCACTGCCCGAAGTGCGGAGCAGGCGGAACCGTAAAGCAGGACGTCAAAGTCAACTTTGGCGGGCCGACACTGGACAGCAACGATCGACCTGTCGAGCAGGTCGACGAAGATCCGCCGAAAGTACCCGGCGGCGGTATGCAGCCGATTGGCGGCTAAGCAAATTCAACTTGCTTAGCTTGATCGGCGTTCAAGCAGACTCTAAAAAGGGCGGGACTCTTTAAGAAGGGCCCCGCCCCTTTTCTATGGCAACCCAATTCGTCCACGAGCCCCCGAGCACTCCCTCTCGCCCAAATTGCTTCGAATCCTTCGGGCCAGATGGTAAAGTCCGCATTTCACGGCCGCACCCTCCTATCAGCCCGAAACGCAAGTCGAAGGTCCGCCTTGATGGGCGAGGGACGAATGGCTCACGCGACTCCGACCGGCTCCGCACGCCGCGCCGACTCATACATCGCGTCAATCACCCGCATCACTGCCAGCCCGTCGGACATGCTCACCATCGGTGGCCGATCCTCGCGAATTGCCCGTGAGAAATCCTCGATGAGCAGCTTGAAGCACGATGGCGTCGGCCCTTCCTTCATCGGTTGCTCGTCGTTGCCATGACGAAGCCACAGCCGGTAGCGATCCGTCTGTTGCAACGAGCCATCGGCGATGAACGTGCCTTCGCTGCCGAAGATTTCCAATCGGCCCCCGTAATGGTGTGAGCAGTAGGAGAATTCCAGTGTGCCGATCGCTCCGTCGACGAACTCGACACGCGCCGCACAATAGTCTTCCACGTCGTAATCGAAATGAAGGTTGTGTGCCCGGGCGTCCACGCAACGAATCGGACCGACCGCTTGCAACAGGATATCCAGCGCGTGCGGCGCGAGATCCATTGCCGGCCCGCCGCCGGACATCGCACGATCCAGACGCCAATTTTCCGCAAGACTGTACCAGAAGCCCATCTGCACGCGGGCCGACAGGATGCGGCCAAGCCGGCCGGTGCGGACCAGCTCCAGCAGTTGTTGATGGATCGGGTGAAATCGTTGCTGATGCAGAATGCCAAGCCGCCGGCCGGATTGCTCAGCGGTGTCGATCATGCGCTGTGCTTCGGCGGAATCGAGTGCCATCGGCTTGTCCACGAGGACGTGCTTACCGGCACGAAGACAGGCGGCGGCCGTCTCGGCATGCAGATGATTCGGCGTGGCGATATAGACGGCATGGACGCGATCGTCTGCCAACATGGCATCGAGAGAGTCATACGCCGACAGCGCGCCGTGTACGTCGGCGTATTGCCGGGCCTTCGCAAGATCGCGCGAACAGAAGGCGGCCAGTTGCGCCGTCGGCGTCTCGCGAAGTGCCGGAGCCACGCGGCGGTCGACCACCCGTCCGCATCCGATGATGCCGAAGCCCAGCGGCGTGACGATGGACGAGGACATACTGCACCTGCTCCGAAATGAATGCATGCGACGCCGTTACAAGCAGGCGCCGCACGAAAGAAAGCATGAGATCGGCTCGTTATTCACCCTTGAGTCTTCGGGTCATCAGCTCGCTGAGTGTCGCGATCACGTCCTTGCCCTCAAAGAGGACGCCGTGGATCGATTCGGTGATCGGCATTTCGACGTGATACCGTTGTGCAAGCTGGTGCACACTCTTTGTCGTCGGGATTCCCTCGATGACCGAATTCGTGCCGGCGATGACATCTTCGATGCGCGTTCCCTGACCGATGAGTTGGCCCGCCGATCGATTGCGACCCACGGGTGACACGCACGTTGTTACCAGGTCGCCCAGTCCCGCGAGCCCGGCGAAGGTTTCTCGATGTGCTCCCATCGCCACGCCCAGCCGTGTGATCTCCACAAGTCCCCGCGCGAGCAGCGCCGCCTTGGCGTTGTCGCCGGCCTTCAGGCCGTCGACGATGCCTGCTGCAAGAGCGATGACGTTCTTCGTCGCCCCCGCGAGTTCGACACCGAGTAAGTCGTCGTTCGTATAGACGCGAAACCACTGCGAAGAGAAGGACTCCTGCACCAGCTTCGCCAGCGACAGATCGTTCGCCGCCGCCACGACGGTCGCCGGCAGGCAGCGAGCCAGTTCCGCAGCGATGCTGGGGCCGGAGAGCGCCGCCACCGGTGCGCCGCCGAGAACGTCCTCAATGATCTGGCTCGGTCGCAGCAGCGTTTCGTTTTCGATTCCCTTGGCGACGCTGGCGATGGGCGTGTCGCGCGGGTAGGCCGGCGCCAGCTTCGTCCACACGCTCCGTATGTACTGACACGGCACCGCTGAGATGATCAGTTCCGCACCGGCGAACACGGCTTGCGGGTCCGAAGTGAACGAAACGCGCTCGGGGATCCGCAAACCCGGCAGGTAGCGACGGTTCTCGCGCACGCTCTTAAGTGCTGCAACGTGGTCAGGATTTTGCCCCCACATGCGCACGTGCGTACCCCGGTCCGCGAGCATCACGCTGCAAACCGTGGCCATCTGCCCGTCGCCGATCATGGCTACCTGTTCGACCATGTTCGACTATTAGACTACCGTCGTGGATGTTGAGCAACACGAGTGCCGGCGCCTGTTTCAGGCTCGGCGGGTGTTGCCAGCCATTTGAGCAGGTGGCGCGCATCGACGCCCCGGAGTGATTCGAAGACGAGATCGGCCGCGGCGAGTCGGCTGCGATCGCCCAGGCCCACGGTCTTCATCCCGGCCTGTCGAGCCAGGGAGATGCCGGCCGAGGAGTCTTCGATCACCGCGCATTTTCGCGGCTCCGTCTTCATGGCTGCGGCTGCGAGGTGAAAGCGATCCAGCCCGGACTTTGCACGCTCCGCGTCATGACCGTCAACGATGACGCGAAGCATCGGAGCAACGCCGAGCCGTTCGAGAACGGTCCGCGCATTCTTGCTGACCGAAACCGCGGCGCAGCCGACGCCCATCTCGGCAAGCCCGGTCAGTAGATCAACGGCCCCTGGCAAGACGTCGTCGCCCGACAGTTGCTCGACGGCTTCGAGATAATACGCATTCTTGCGATCCATCATCTGGCGAAAGGCCTGCTCACCGATTCGTCGCTTGCCCAGCAGCCGCCGCAGCGAATCCTCCCGTGACAAACCACGCAGAGCGTCGGCGTCCTTTTTATCGAAGCGTAGATCCGCCTCAGCGGCAAGCCGTCGCCAGGCGGCCGTGTGAAGACGTGCCGTGTCGGCTATCACGCCATCCACATCGAAAAGCACGGCACGGATGGCTGAAAGGGGTTCTGTCGCCGCACGGCGGCCGAATGCCGCGGACTCGAAAATGGGCCTGCGTAAAACCGCTTTCTTCGAGATCGTGTGCTTCTCGGCCATACGGTTGTTATCGGCGAATTTTCGGAAATTCAGACCGGTTGCGCGTGGTTTCGACCGGTTTTGCAAGGTAGAATGAAGTGTAAGGAGAGGGCCATGTCTTTGTTGCGAGTAACCCTGATTGGGGCGGCAGTCGCTGTCTTTCTGTGGCCGGCCGACGCGGTGCTGGCGCAGCCGAAGTTCCTGCGCAGGGCAGTTTCCAACGCTGTAAGTGATAACAGGCGGCCGACGCTCCTGGATCAGATGTTTTCGCCCGGCGGGTCGGCTTCTTTGAATCGCGGCGCCGCCTCAAACTTTCGCGGATTCCGCCATCGCCCCACCGCGGCACGCGGGCTTTCGTTTCAATATATGAGCGACGGAAGTCCATACGACCCCTATCAGCAGGCCTCGCTTATCAATCGCTATCGCGACACGCCTCAACCATGGTCGCAGCCGAGCGGTCCCATGACATCGTCCAACGTCGCCAACGTTTATGCACCTGCGTCGTATCAAGTGCCAGGCATGCCCAGCGGTGCTCCGCCGCTCACGACCGGCGTTTCGCAACCTCTTGGCACGCAGGTCGGGTCCGGCAGTACCAACTACCCGATCGGCCTCGTTCAGACCAACATCGGACTGCAGCCGAGTTCTGCGACGTCGTTGAGCGACGCCCTCTGGCAGGTGCGCGATCTTCGCAGAAGTCTCGCCGTGTTGCCGACCGCGATGGAACCGCACTCGTCGCTATCGCAGACGACCACGCCGCCGGCGGCGAGTCGGGCGACTTCACAACGTCACATCGACCTCGCCCTTCGCAGCGGTGCCCGCGCATTTCAACGGGGTGACTTTGAACGAGCGCGGGAAGATTACGTGCAGGCGCTGGTATTGGGTTGTGACGACACAAGAGTTCGTATCGGCCTGGGACTAGCAGAGTTCGCTCGGGGAAGGTATGACGAGGCAGCCACGGCGTTTCAAGCAGAGTTGATCGGGGCGCCGAATCTGGATCGGTCGGGCCTCGATCTTCGCAAGGCCTACGGACGACCGGAAGAATTCGAGTCGCACGTTTCCTCACTGGAAAGGACGGCAGTAGCCGACGAAGCGAGTCAGCTCTTCGTGCTGGGTTACGTAAGGATGTATTCAGGTGATCGGGTCGGCGGTGCCGAGGCGTGGCGGCGTTATGCAGCGCATCTCGATGCGGATCCGGCCGTGGCATCCATTATCCATCGCCTATTGCAGAAGTGATTTCTATGGGGTGAGCGGCCGGCTGTCGGGCCCGATGGTGCTGCGGCCTTCGTTCAGTCGTCCTCTGCTTCGTCGGATTCGTCTTCATCTTCGTCTGGCTCGTCGTCCGCTTCGTCGGTTTCCGAATCATTGTCGTCTGCATCGTCGCCGTCATCGGTAACCGCATCGCCTTCGTCGGCTTCATCGTCGGCATCGGCCTCATCATCGCCTTCATCGGATGGCTCGTCGTCACCTTCGTCGTCGCTTTCCTCGTCTTCGCCGGTATCGCCGTCGTCTTCATCATCTGCATCGCCCGCACCGGCGTCACCGCTGTCGCTTTCCTCTGCAGCTTCTGTATCGCCTTCGTCCTCCGCTTCGTCGTCCTCAGCAGCTTCCTCGTCGTCGGCCTCGTCTTCGGGTGCTTCATCGTCCGACGCTTCGTCAGCTGCTCCGCCCTCGTCGATATCCTCGTCGGCTTCGTCCGCGGCATCTTCACCGGCCTTTCGATCACCGGCTTCAGCATCTTCATCCGTGGCAGCGTCTGGCGCTTCTTCGTCATCTACCAGATCGCGCGTCGATTCGGCGGCGGGCGACGTATCGTCGTCTGATTTTTCCGTCTGGCTGCGCTCGGATCGGGCTTCATCGCGCTTCCGGCGAAACGTCTCCAGCGGCTCGTAAGACGGCACTTCTCGAGCGACAGCAACCTTGACCTGCGTTTGATCGATCAACACGTCACGGTCCAGGGAAGGCGAAGGGATCGGCATCAGATCGCCGGTGGCGCGTGCGGCAGGGGGAGATTTCTCTTCCGATCGGGTACAGCCGACCAGCGCCAGCGCGGACAGTGCAAAGAAAAACACCAATGTGATTCGGATCATTAGGGCACCGTCAATTCTTTCAGCAGGATGGCCCAGGCGTGCTTCGGGCTGACATCCGCTCCCCATGCTTCTCTATAGTCTAATCGAGCCATCCGCACGGGTCAATTCGGACGCGTTATCGGGCATGTCGCGTACCGCCGGTTTACCAGAACTGCCAATCTCCGGATTTCAGTACGTAGATGTATAAAGCGAGGTTGGTTACGGCGTGCGTGATCATCAAGCAGGTCAGACTCTTCTTCCAATAAAAGATCGCGTTGAAGAAGAGCCAGCAGCCGATGCTCACCCCCCAGTTGTCCGGATGCTGGACCATGGACAACAGCGCCGTGCCGATCATCGCTCGCCATGCGAACTGGCCCCACGGCACGGTTTCGGGCCGGTGCCAGTTGATGAATGCCCGAAGCATGAACCCTCGCCAGAACAATTCCTCGACAATCGGCACGATCGTGCAGGCGCGAGTGATCTTGAGTACGGCATACGTCCAGAAGAGGCCGCCTTCGCCGAAGTCTTCGCGCGGGTCGTACGGCGACGCCTCCCCGGGATAGAAGATCAGCCGACTTCCCAGAGAATATTCGCCGACGTGAATCTCACCGAGCCAGTGCTGGCCGAGAACCCAACCGGCTGCGGCCACGAGCCCAGCGAGGATCGCGATGAGCCAGTGCGCTTTGCCCAGCGGGGGGAAGTGATTCCGAAAGAGCAGCGTCGCCCAGAGCCCGATCACGATGTGAAGCACAATGGCAACGGGAAGCCAGCGCGTGGGAAACAGATCGTTGAGAGCCAGCAGGAGCAGGTAGGCCATGTACGGCAGGACAAGCGGCGCCCGCGGCTCGGCACGAACCATCGCCGTCAGCCAGGGCGGCTCGTGCTTGAGAGATTCAGGTGGTGTGCTCGTCATGCTCGCGAGTTCCCGGTCACGCCGGTTGGCGTGATGCAGCGGGATTGTGGGAGCGCATGGCACTTGCCGCAACAGCGCGCGGATCTGCCCATCCCTATTGGACGGGCAGATCCTGCTTTGGAGGGGTAGAAAAAGTTGTGGGAGGCCGGGTTGTCAACGGGCGACGCTTCTGGAGCGTTACTGAAGAACGACGTCGTCCGAGAGGGCCTTGCGCAGCTTGCTGATCGCGCCAAGCTGAATCTGCCGGACGCGCTCCTTGCTGACACTCATCTGCCGGCCGATCTCTTCGAGCGTCTGGCGGCGCCGTGTGGTCTGCTGCGGGAATCGGCGGGCAAGGACCGTTTTTTCGATATCGGTCAGCTCCGCGCTTTCCAGATGCAGGACTCGCTGGAGCCGCTCGGTAAAGAGGGCCCGCTGATCGTCGCGGCGGCGTTCCGGCGCATCGCTCTCTTCGAAATCGGGGTCCCACGGACCCGAGATCTTGGAGCGGCGCTTGGAGTCCTGTAAGGCAGCCCGCGCGAAGGCGCGAAGGATTGCATTGCAGGCATAGGTGCTGAAACGATAGCCGCGCCACGGGTCGAACGTATCGACGGCGCGGAGCAGTGCCATCATGCCCTCGCTGGTCATCTCCTCGCGGTCGAGTACTTCAAATCGGCTGCGTCCGATCAGGTCATAGACCAGGCCGAGGTTGCCCTCGGTGAGCCGCGTGCGAATCTGGTGATATCGATCGACCCACTTGGCGTACTTTCGCGGAGAGACGCTTCGGGGGTTCTTGCTTGCAGATTGGTAGAGCTTGCTGAGGCAATAGCCGCAGTAGTGAAGCTGCTTGAAGAGCAGGGTCTCCTCGTCAGGGCGGATTCGGCCGCTGCCGGCGGCGGGGCCGGGCCAGTTGACGAACAACACCTCCTCGATGCCGCGCTTCTTGAGCTCGACATTCGTGATGTAGGGAGGCGGAGCCATCCAGCTCTTCAGAGCTCGCCGGTCAGACCGCTTTGTCGTTATTCGCAACATCGTCAACTCAATCACTTTCTCGGCGGGACAGAGAGCCGGCCGATTCTGAAAACTTCGTCAGCGTGGACGGTTTGCTCGCACAGTTACTGGCCCCTGCACTGAAGGTATATACCGCTCTGCGGAGCATTTGTTCCCTAAATCTAGAAACGATCTGGAACGGAGTAACTTTCATAAAAACGCTCAAAACACGCATCACTTTATCGATAGAATGGAGACGATTCATCCATTAAACCATAAGTTGTTAATTTTCATGCCGATACACTTCTTGCAAATCGTGCGACCTACTTTGCGACAAACAAAACGATCAATTCAGTCGCTACCTCGAACCTTCGAGGCCACTCACTTTGATGCAGATCGCGATGCTTTGGTAACCCCAGATCGCCTCTGCGAGGAGTGGTCGATTCATCTTAATGGAGACACCCGCAGGTAGGCCGGGTTAGTCCCTACGGAAAGGGTTAGGAGAAGTTCCGTTAGTACGTAGTGATGAACTGACTCGCGCAGTTACCCACGAGTGGAAGGGGTGCGCGGCTGAACGATGCCGCCGAGGCCCTGGAAGAAGGCCGCAGCCGCCTGTCTCAATCCGACTTCCGCGTTCTCTGCATCAAGAACGGCGTTGCCCAATCCGGCGACCACACCGGGGCCGCTCGTTTCGCGGAAACGCTTGGCGATGTCACTATCGAGACAGTCCGGAGAGGACAGTCCCAACGTCGGAACGGTCGTGAAGATCGCGACGAGGAAGCGTCGGATGCGATGCGACCGGATGAAATTTCGAGCGTGCATGTTCGCACCTTCCGAAGGCGAGTGGCGTTTGGTCTCTTCTCTTGTTTATCGGCTGTTTGCTTGATGACGCTGTGGGCAAGCGGGCTGCGCAACATCGCCCGGAATATCGGGCGTACCTTCGAAGCGCGATCGATCCAGTTGACCATTATCAACTTGTTACGGCATCGTCCCGATAAATCGTACGACCGATGAGCCAGGTCCTGCAGGTCGCATGGAGCCGGGCCATCGGAGTCGAATGAAGAGAGTGCGCTGATGCTGTTACACGCGATCGTCTTTGCGCTCATGACGTTGTGGCCCGCGCAGGCGTCCGACGGTTCGCGCGAGCCGTCCGGATTGGTCTCCTCGCGGATCGAGGACCGCGTGACCAAAGTATTCGACTTCGACGAAGAGCGTTTCGGCAACTACGAAAACATGCCCATGAACTGGCAGCAGCTCACGGCGCCGGCGCATCCGGGACACCCGCGCTTTCTTGAACCGATGTTTGACAAGACGGTGGGGCATCTCGCGCCGCCGTCCTTCAAGCTGCCGCTGGCGGGCGGAAGTCTGGCGTGCCACTACCTTGCGAAGGATATCAGCGTCCATCCCTCCTGCGATTATCTCGTCACGGCATGGATTCGACCGCAGGGGCTCAACCATGCTCGGGCATACATCACCGCGTATTTCCTTGATCACGCGCTGCAGGAACTGACCACAAGTCGCCATCGCAGCGACGAAATCCGAGGTGGAAACGACGACGAACCGTGGCAGCGTGTCACCGTGCAACTGGTCGGCGGCTTCGAGCGTGCTCGCTGGATCGGCATCTCCGTGCACGTCGAGCAGTCTGAGATGCCTGATGTCGGACCGACGGCCCCACGACCGATTCGCCGCCAGGATATCCGCGCGGCCGCATGGTTTGATGACATCACGGTCGTTCGTTTGCCGCGCGTTCGACTGAACATGTCCGCGCCGGGGAACGTCTTCGAGCATGACCGTCAGGTTTCCTGTGTCGCTCGGGTCGTGGACCTCGATGGCCGCGGCCTGAAGACGCACCTGGAAGTGCTGGATGCGGATGGCGAGATTCTGGAGCAACGACCGGTGCGCGTCGTGCCGCCGGAGAAATCGAGCCAGGCGGTCACGTTGGCCATCAAGTCCCCGGGTTTTTATACCGCGCGCCTGACGGTCGACGTTGAGGGGCACGAGCGGATTACCCACGAGGAAGACTTCGTGCGGATTGCGGCGCCGATATCAACAGCCCGCCGTGGGTCGAACGCTTTCGGTGTGACCGTAGGGCCGTCGGCGCCGGTGAATCAGAAAATCAGCGATCAACTGCTTGACCTGCTCGGTGCAACGGCGGTGAAAGTGCCGCTTTGGCGGCGCGATATGGACGATGCGGAGATCGTGGAGGGCGATCGACGAGCGGACGTGCTGATTCGGGCGCTTCGAGCGCGCGGCGTAACGGTGGTCGGTGTACTCTCTGAGCCGCCGCCCAGTCTCCTGCAGGCCTTCGGCCATCCGCAACATACCGCGTTGGACGTGCTTTCATCCTCGCCGGATCGCTGGCGACCTTATCTCGCGTTTCTCCTCGCTCGCTATGGACACGAAGTTCAGGCCTGGCAGGTCGGGCCGGATGACAACGACGAGGATGCGAGCGACGAGCAGATCGCGGCGGCCGTAACAAACGTTCGCGATGTCCTGCAGCCGCTGGTGGGTACGCCGCGAATTGTGGCGCCGAAACGCGTGGTCACACAGCTTCCGGAGACACCCTCCGCCGCGGATGTCCTGCTCGTGACCGTCGGCTCGCAGTTCGGTTCAGATCGGCTCGTCCGACAAGTGGAACATCTCGTAGCCACCGAAGCTGCACGGACGTGGATCAGTCTCGAACCGTTGGCGAAGGATCGCTTTGATCGATCGGCTCGTCTCACGGAGACGGCGCGACGGATCGTCGCGGCCCTGCAGACGGGAGCAGAGAAGGTCTTCGTGACACAACCGTGGACGGTTCGCCCGGGCGAGCCGCGGGTGCAGCCCGATGAGACGTTCTGCGTCGTTCGGACGCTGTTCCAGTCGCTCGCAGGGCTGAAACCGACAGGCGAGGTCTGGCTGGATCACGGCATTCGGGCATTTCTCTTTGCCGATCGAACGCGTGGCGAAGGTGCGCTCGTGGTCTGGACGGAAGCGGAAGGAGCCGGGCCACGGGAAATCGTGACGGATGCAGTGCCCGATGCAAAGCAATATGACATCTGGGGCAGGACGCGGTCGGTGGAAGACGCACCCGAAGGCCGACGATTCATGGTCGATGCCCCGCCTTCCGTTCTGCTTCCGGTGGACCCCGCACGAGTCCGGACGTTTGCCGATTTTCATCTGGACGTTCCGAATGTGCAGGTGCAGGTCGAGCCGCATCGCTGCAAACTCATGCTTCGCAACAGCTACACTCGCAATCTCGTTGGCCGACTGGAGCTTATTCCACCCCACGGGTGGCAGGTCACGCCGCAGCAGGTGAACCTTCACGCGCAGCCGGGCAAGTGGACCGAGATCGACCTGACGCTGCGTCCGCCGAGCAATCAGGCGATCGGAGAATACACCCTCCACGCGCGGCTTCACGGCGAGGGGCAGGGAGCAGGGCCGCACGTATTCACAGCGCCGCTGTTCGTCGAGTGTCCGGGGCTGGATGTCAATGTCCTGACACGGATGGAAGACGGTCGACTGCACGTCGTACAGCGAATCACCAACCGGACGGGCCGCACCCTGGACTTGCGCAGTCTGATTCTCTATCCCGACATGCGGCAGGACGCTCGCATCATCCGCGGGCTCGCGGACGGCCAGACGACGCATCGGGAATACCAGCTCGATCGAGTGCAGGAGCTGCCGGGCCGACCGATACGGGTTTCGCTGGAGGAAATTTCCGGCTCGCTGCGATGTCACCAACTCGTTACGCTCCAGGCAGTGCCCACCTCGGGGGCGTCGGGGGCGGTAGAACTCAGCCGCGCCGCCGGCAGCGTCCTCCCGCAATCCGGGCCTCATTCCCAACGCACGATATCTAGATAATTCTTCGCTCGACCTGCTTTCGGTGTACCCCTTGGGGCTTACCTCGCGGGAATGTTCGCTCTGGCATGAAGGTTGCTGGGGTGAAATGGGACTGCGTTCGGGCAGGTAAGTCTTCATGCTGCGCTCGGTCATTGGCGGCGTGCCCGATGGACGGTTTGAGTCTATGATTCGCTCATTCACACGAGTCGAGAACCATGAAAAGCTCGGTATCAGACATGCGACGTAATCCGATTGTTCGATTCTTTTCCAGCATTCGTCTTGGCGTGGGGCTGTTGGTGGCCATCCTGGTCTATGCCTGCTTCGCGTCGGCCCTGCCGCAGATACGCGGCGCCGTCGAGATGACGGAAATGCAGATCTTCCGGCACTGGATTTTCAGCGGCATGATCGTCCTCTTCGCCGCGGTGCTGATTCTCGCCACCCTGCTGCGCATCCCGTTTCGTTTGGTCAATCTTGGCGTGCTTACCGTGCATACCGGACTGCTCATGCTGGTCTTCGGGTCGATCGTCTATTTCGCGAAGAAGATCGAAGGCGACACGCTCGTGGTTTCGCCGAAGGTGCAGATCGTCAGTGTCGCGGGTGGGCAGGAACGGCTGGTCGGCGAAGTCCTCGCGGAAGCGGGGCAGGTCTGGTCCAGTACCATGCCGGCCTTCGGCGGTGAGATTCGCATTTTGATCGAAAAGATTACGCCGGATGAGATGGGTCGGCCCGCATTCGCCGCGGTGTCGGCGCGCGTGGGCGAGGATGCGAAATCGCTCATCATCGGTACAGGCCAGGATGCGGACCTTGTGGATGGCCGTTTGATGGCGCGGCTAAGCCCATCTCGGCCGATTACAAAATTCTACGACAGCGAGACGGCGGCGATCTACGTTCGAAAGACGAGCGAGGCCATGCCGGATGATATCTTCGCCGGCGCCTCCGATTGGTACACAATGCTGCCCATCGAGCACTTGCCGCATTATCGCGAGCGGTTCCTGGATGAAGGCGAGCAGATGGTGGGCGGTGCCCACGCTCCGGCTGGTTCCGTGATACTCGATGCCGCCGGCATGCCGGTTGCTTCGAAGCGGTCGAGCCCGAGTGTTCAACTCGCAGGCATCACGCTTCCGACGGACTGGCTCGAAGACTGGCGGATGCCGATCGACGTCTCGGCGAAAGAGCTTCCGTTTGACGTTCAGATCACCGGTTACTTGCCCTACATCGCGCGGATGGAACTCATTCCGGTCGAATCGCGCGGGAAGTTGAACCCGATCGCGCGGGTCCGACTGGCCGCCGGAACGACGAAGATCGAGGAGTACTTGTTCGGGCTGGAACCGGCTCGCTCGCTGATGCCGCGCGGCATTCCGGTCGAGTTCCGCTGGTTTGAGGACGAGTCCGCCATGCAGCAAGCCATTCGCCCGCTGGCCGGTTCGCACGAGTTGTACATCGAGGTCAAGGACCCGCCGCTGGTGAAAACGCTTCCCGTCATCTCCGGACAGGTCATCAAGCTCGAAGGCACATCGTATGAGTTGACCGTCAAGGATCTGCAACCCAACTGGCCGTTGATGACACCCGGCTTTGAAGGTGCTTCGAGCCCAATGGCGTCGGTCGATGTGAAGTCCGACGGCAAGTCGTACAACCGAACCGTGATTCAGCGCTTTCCCGATCTATCACAAGACATCGATGAAACCGGCGTGAGGCATCGCGAGGGGCCGTACGATCCCAACCTTGTGCTTCGCTACCGCACCAGCGCCGCCGGATGGGTGACGATCGCCGCGGGGCCGAACATCGCGCCGCAGGTCGCCGTCTACGATTCGTCGGGCGAGGCGAACATCTCGCCCTTGGCGATGGGCATGCCGCGCCGCGTGGTGCTCATGGGCGCGCCGCTGGAGATGACGATTTCTTCCCTCATGCAAAGTGCGGAGACGATACAGGTTCCGGTCGTGGAGCCGCTCGAGCGCCGCCGACCGAACATCGCCTCTCGCTCGATGTCGGCGGTCCGCATGAAACTCACGCCGAAAGGCGGCAACGAGGCGGATGCCGTCACGCGATGGTGCATGTTCAGCCAGTATCCGCTCGCCGAGCCGCATCCGATTCAGGTGCGAATCCCCGGCATGGATGACACGTATGAAATCATCTACTCGCGGCTCGAGCGCGACCTCGGCACGACGATTATCCCCGGCAAGCTCAGCGTGACCTTCTTCCCCGGCCGGCGAAACGTCGAGTCGTGGCGAAGCGACTTTCTGGTGAAGGCCGACGACGGCTCGCTGATGCCCGGTGCGGTGTATACGAACCAGACGTGCAGCGTGGGTGAGTGGACGTTATTCCAGAGCGGGGCGGCAGGAGATCACTGGAGCTTCACCATCCTTGGGGTTGGCAATCGGCGCGGGATTTATCCGATGCTGATCGGTTGCGTGCTGGTGACGATCGGCTGTCTTTACGCCTTCTACATCAAGCCGATCCTGATCAATCGTCTGCGCCGTCGGAAGGATTCCTACGAGCTTGCAAACTCTGTCAGGATACCTGAGCCGAGAACGCAGCGAGAACTTGAATTCGACGAATGGCCGGAAGAAGAGCCGGTCCACACCGCAGCGGGGACGCACACATGAGTATCCGACGTTCGACGATTACGACGGTAAGTGTTGTTTTCATGATCGGCATGTTTGCCGCGTCGAGCTTCGCCGCCGAGGCGCCGATGGCCCCGTCGAAGCAGGCCGCTGCCCTTGACGGCCAGATCGACTGGTCGCGCGGGCGGCTTATCGCCGTGCAGGATGAAGGCCGCTACAAGACGCTCGACTCCTTCGCTCGCGAATCGATGTCGGCAATGTTCGGCAAGGAGCATCTGCCCGGCCTTTCGCCGATGGCCTCGCTCTTCGAGTGGACATTTAATCGGGATGCTTACATCGACGCCCCCGTCGTGCGCATCAAGGACAAGGGCGTGCGGATGCACCTCTCTGCGCACATGTCTGAAGCGTCCCGCCAGCGCATTCAAGAGACCGGCATGATGACACTTCGCGAGCTGGACGATCCGATGGTGCAGCGCCTGATCACCGAGCTGGAGCCGTCGGCGCCGATGGTCTCCGCCATGCGCCGCGTGCGCAATGCCGAGGCCGTCGCCAAGTTCCTCGATCGAATGACTCGTATCGTCCCCGCGCCGGACGAAACCGTCGATGCGCCGTGGTACACCATCGGCGAATTGCAGGCCAATCTGCCGCCGGAGATTCTCGCCCGGGGCGGCATGTTCTCGCAGATGCAGGCAGGCATGAACTTCGCGATCCCCGGCGTCAGCGAGCAGCAGGCCGTTCAGGTGATGTCGCAGTGGGCCGGGCTCTGGAAGGGCTGGCGCGAGGCCGACGCGGCCAAAGTGCAAGCCAGTCTCGACGGCCTGGCGGATGTGCTGCCGACACTCGCGGCGGACGGCGTCTATCCCGCGGCCGCGCAGCGCTCGGCCGAGGCCTCCTACTACGCATGGGGCAAATTCACCTGGGGCTACTGGATTTATCTGCTCGGTCTCCTGCTCGCCGTACCTGCCCTGGTGACGAATTGGCGCAAGCCGTGGGTCGCCTCGTTGACATTGCTGATGATCGCTCTGGGCGTTCACGCGGTCGGCATCGGGCTTCGATGGTTCATTCTTGGCCGCATTCCCGTGGCCAACATGTTCGAGGCCATTGTCGGCTCTGCATGGATCGGCATCGTCATCGCCCTGTTGCTCGAGTTTCGCTATAAGACGCGCTTCGCCCTCATCGGCGCCCATGCGACGGGTTTTCTCGCCCTGGTGCTGGCCGGTTATGTCGTCCCCGGCGGCGGCACGCTGACCACGATCATGGGCATTCTCGACGACGTGATGCTGCGCATTCACACGGTACTGATCATCGCATCCTACGCGATGATCTTCCTCGCAGCAGTCATCGCAGTCATTTACCTCTTCGGATATTACTTCCACCGCGGCGCCGCCCGCTCGGCGGAATTCGGCGCGATCTGTGCCGTTGCCGGGGTCGTCCTGTGGGTCGTCACCGGTTACGTCTTCGCACCGGCGCTCGATGCTTCCGGGGAATGGGTCAAGAACCCCACGGCCACTCGGGCCTTTCTCTTCGCTGCCGCAGGAGCCGTGCTGATGCTGGCGCTTGTCGCTCGCCCCGGTGCTTCACCGCGCGCAATCGCGTCGCTGACCAGTCTTTTCCTGCTGTGTCTCACGCTGGCCATCGGTAGTCACGGCTTTGCACAGGGTATCGCATGGATCATGCTCGCCGGCGGCCTGCTGTGGACCGCGGGTAACCTGATCGGCCTTGTGATGCGAGATCAACCGATCATGGGCGATTCCGTCCCCGCGCTGGCAGGCGCGGGTCGAGGCGCCGGCGCTCGCAAAGAGGACGACATCTGGAACCTGCGCAAGCCGATTCTCGCCGGCGCGCTGCCCGGCGACAGGACCGCGATCGCGGCGACGCTGGCGCGATCAGGCGGAGGTGCAGGCGCATCGGGCAATGGCAAGGCCTCGACCGGCCTGCCGCTCTGGCTGCAACACGCAGACTGGAGTCACCTGATCATTCTGAACATGGTCTTCGTCATCCTCTTCGTCGGTACGATTCTCGGCGCCGTCTGGGCGGATTATTCCTGGGGTCGCCCGTGGGGATGGGACCCGAAGGAGGTCTTTGCACTCAACACATGGATCATCTACGCGATTCTGATCCACATGCGCTTTGTAACGAAAGACAAAGGCCTGTGGACGGCATGGCTCTCCATCGCGGGCTGCCTGATGATGGTCTTCAACTGGTGCTTCGTGAATTTCTACATCGTCGGTCTTCACAGCTACGCGTGACGTCGAGCGCCGATGAGGGAATTGCGAATCACGAAAGAAGAATTACATCTTGCAGGCACATCCTACGGGCCGTAGGTGAAGTTGACGTGGTTAACGCCGTGGCAGGTGAGCGTGCAGCTTCCGCTGAAACGGCCGGTGTCGTTGAAGAATCGGCGTCCGCCCACGATCGTCACGTCGAAATTGATCAAGCCGCTGTGCTGAGCCGGGCTTCCTGTCACGCCATGGGGCGCATGGCATGAGCTGCAGGGTGACCGCCCATCGACGATGTGGCGACGATGGAACTGAAAGCTCTCGTCGTTCAGGATCGACGTCCGATCGTGGCACTGATAGCAAAGGGCATACGCCTGCGGCGACTCCATCGTGAAGTCCGCCGTCTCGTAATTTGCATTCAGCAGAAAACTGAACCGTGAGCCGTGGGGCCCGTTCGGCCCGAAGCCGCCGAGCTCGCGAGCATCGGGATTGTTATGGCAATCCTGACAGCTCATGACGGTCTTGTTCCGCGCTGCCGGCAGCAGACTTGGCACTTCGGTGCTGCGCCGCGCGGTGAAGAGGATGGGATGCGCCGAGGCCGCCGTCGGCAGCAGTTGCCGACGAATGTTTCCGATGGCGTCGCGCTGTCGGATGATCCGCTGCTGCACCGGCACGGGATTGTCGGCGTGGCACTTGAAGCAGACTTCGTAATAGAACCGCGAGCGTTCCGTGCGATTTCCCGTGGCCGTGATGCCGGAGACGAACTCCATTCCCGGCGGAATGAGATTGCCGATGGTGCCGAATTGCCGCGAGGCGCCGAGCGGGTTCTCGCGCACCGCGTGCGGGTTGTGACAGTCCACGCAATCGACATGCGGCCGCATGGTCAGCGGGTCTTCGGCCGGATCGTGCAGATCGGCGAGTCGATTCACCCGGTGGCCGCTTCGTTGATTCAGTACGCTCGCCATGTCGCGCCCGGGAAATCCGCTGTGGCAATCCATGCACATGTCAATCGAACGGGCGCGTTGCAATCGCTCGCGGTGCGGCGCGTTGTGAGAGACGTGGCAAGCGTTGCATGCGGCGTCGGACATCGAGGCAAACGGTAGCTGCTGACCGTTGGTAAGCGTCACGGGAACATTCTTGCCGGATAGGGCGTGGGCGCTGGCGTTCCAGCCGTCCATGCGGTGACAGGTGTTGCACAGCGCGCCCTGGCGGTCGGTAATACGCAGGAAATTGCCCAGCTCATTGTTGTGCGGGTCGTGGCAGGCGATGCACTCCACCTCGCCGCGCGGGCCGAGCTTGATCCGCTCGCTGACCAGATCGGGCGAACGAAGCTGCGGATCGCGGTTGGAAAGCTGCCGGTCAAAACGAAAACCGATGGGATGATCGTCGGACAGATCGTTCGTCAGATTGCTCGTACCGCTGGGCATGAACGTCTGGTTCATGACGATCGGGTCCGTCGCCGGACGGCTCAGGACGAGGCCTAGGGCGATACTCCCGTCGTGGCAGGAGAGGCACATCTTGCTCGCCCCGCCGGGCTGATCCATCCGGGCATCGAGCGTGCTGCTGGAGTAAATGCGATAGTAGGTCGTCGGGTTGTAACGGTTCCAAAGCGGGGCCTGCGGATCGGCGTTGTGCGGGGTGTGACAGAAGATGCAGACTTCGGATTCGTTCAGCGCGCGAACCGTCCCACGTCCGCTGGCCGAAAGGTTATGCGGCGAGAGGAGCACGCTTTCATCGGCCGACGTCGTACTGCTGACGATGAGATTCGCGACCGCCATCATTGCGACGGCCGCGCATCGGATTGCGCCGCAGTTCCTCACGTGAGCTTCGGATTGGTTCATCGCGTCGCACCGCATGTTTCGAATTCACTTTCTGTGCATCTCGTCATTCTACTTCGTTCGATGATCCCGCATTTCGCAGGTATTGAAACACCTGCACGCGGCGGTTGTAAGTGTCCGCTACCCAGATTCGATCCTGCGCGTCGATGAAGATGCCCGACGGCAGATAAAACTCGCCGGGGCCGCGGCCTTCCTGCCCCCACGCCATCAGCAGTTGGCCGGCTTCATCAAAGACCTGGACGTTCTCGAATTGATTGTCGAGCACGTAGATGTGCCCCTCGCTGTCCACAGCGACATCACGCGGCATGGAGAAATCGCCCGCCGCGTCACCCTTGCGGCCGAACATCCGCCGCGGCTGCCCATCGGTGTTGAGTACCTGCACGCGGAAGTTCATCGAATCGGCGACGACTACGCCGACTCGGTCGCTGTACGTCATCCCGGCAGGGAAGTTGAATTCGCCGCCGCCTTCGCCGCGCTGGCCGACGTGCCGCAGCTCGCGGCCGCTCTCGTCGAAGACCACGCACGCATGCAAGGCCGCATCCAGCACCCAGAGCTCGCCCGCCGTCGCGTTCCACGCGAGCGCCGTCGGTCGTTTGAGCGATCCCTCGCCGATCGTCCGCAGATAGCGGCCGTTCAGATCGAACAGAAAAACTGCCGCGTTCATGCTGTCGGCAACGGCGAGCAGGTCGCCTGCGAGAAGAAGGTCCGCAGGCCATTTAAGTGTCTTCGCTCCGGCACTGTCGATCGTGCGAAACGCGCGCGTGTCGAGGTCCAATACAAATACGGCATGGTTCTGCCCGTCGGCGACGTACACGCGGTCACCTCGCGCGGCCACGCTCGTCGGCGTCGAAAAGGCGACCGACGGCTCCGGCCCGGCGATCAACGCCTTGAGGTCCCACGCCCGCGGCTTGCCCAGACTCTCCTCGCCCGTGAGCTGGCCGATGTAGCGAATGCGCGGCACATCCGGTCGCCGCGGCCACTCGACCGCAGGCGATTTCTCCCCGAAGACGGGCCGCAGCGGCTGCTGGCATCCCGCGGCAAGGCAGATCAGAATGATGATCGGCGCTGTGCGATTCATCCTCGCGGCCTCCCGATGACCGGTATCTCACGCCGCACCTTGAACCACAACGCCATCGAATTGTCCGTCGATGTCGGCAGGTCCAGCATGTCATACTCCGCCTCAACAAGGATGGTAAAGAGGCCGATCCGGTAGGAGATCGAGGTCGTCACGTCCACACCCTGCGTCTCGCCGAAGAGCGAGTCATTCTGGAAACGGTACAGCGCCGAGGACGACGCCTCCAGATTCCGACCCAACAGGTAGCGATGCGTCAGTCCCAGATCGAGCAGCGACGAATACCGCGCCTCCAGCGGCCGCAACCCCTCGAAGCGAAAATACGATGTCGAACCCCTGGCATTCACCTGATGCCGTTCGTTTTGCAGAAGCGTCACGTCACCGCTCACATGCACCGCCTGATACGGATCAACCGAGTCGTCGTTGAACTCGTATTCCGGCCCGATCGACCATCGCGGCTGCCGATAGATCACCCCGATTCGATGGCGGTTGACGTTGCGGTCGCGAAAGAGCAGGTAACGCTGAGGGTCGATCCGCTCATCCTGCCAGCTCATCGCGTAGTAGGGCGTCAGACCCATCTCAAAGGCCTGCTGCACACGAAGATCGATCCGGTCGCGATCCACTCGGAAATTGTCGAAGCCGCGGTAGGTGTAGCTCACCAGCACCGTCTGCCGGTCGGCAATCAACCCGTTGGGAATCCGTGCCAGGGCCGTGTAATCCCGTGTGCGGAATACAAGGTAGTCTCGCCCCTCCAGGTAGATGCGAACGCCGTTCGGATCGCGGACGATGATTGAAAACCGATCCACTTCGCGTTGCGCCAGGTAGGTCGGCAGGGGGTCGCGAAACGTGACGGATTCATCCAGCACCACACCATGTCGCCGCCCGTCGTTCGAGTGCGACTGCGAGTGCAGGTACGACAGGTTGCCCGAGAAGGTCCCCCAGCGGTTCTCCTTGTTCAGCGAGAAGTTCGTCAGCCCTCCCCATTCCTTGTAGTCGGCGTTGTTGTCCGAGTCCTGCCGGAGGGCGTAGAGCCCGAGCGAGCTGGTGAGCAGTTTCTCGAACTGGTGCGTAATTCCCCAGTCGCCCCGATGCGTCTTGGTCTGCAACTCATAAAATCGTTGATTGAGGAACTGGTACCGATAGGTCGTAAAGAGCGATTCCGTGTGCTGCAGGCGAAGCTGCGGGGAGAACTCATACGCATTGCGAGCAAGGTCGCCGCGCTCCTCCTCAAGACGGATGAGCGTGTCCAGTCGGCTGCGTTTGTCCGGTCCGAACTGGATTACATCGGACAGCGCGAAGTAGTTTCGCGTCGTGTCGAAGCGTGTCTGTGTCCCGCTGTAGCGATCGCTGCGGCGTTCGTATTCATACTCGATGCTGAGCGCATGATCGTCGGTCGGTTGCCAGGTGGCTTCGTAGCGGAGCGTGTCCTCCCCCTGTTCTTCCTGATCCTGTAGGTACCAGTTCGCGGATCGGCTGCTGAGCTTGTCAAAGAGATGATCATACGTCAGCCGCATGGGCAGCTTCGGATCATTGAAGAAAATGCCCGCGCCGTAGCGTTCGCGCGTGCGGTCGAGACTCGGCAGAAAAGGCCGCGGCACGCGATCATTCAGGAGCGAGGCGTAGCCCGTCGCCGAGACCTTGCCCGCCGGAAACGCCTGTAAACGCAGGTCATATTCGAAGATTTCACCGTGCGGGGTCTTGGTTTTGTCGAAGAAGAGCCCCGAGCCGCTTTCCGTGTATCGTTCCTGCGAAAGACCGCCGCGGATCATCGCGTCGTAGAGGAGTACGCGCTCATCAAGGATGCTGCCGCTACCGGTCAGGCCCAGCGTTTCCTGAAAGCGATTCTGCTTGTTGGTCTGGGAGAAGCGAGGTTGGTACTGCCCGCGCGAGTCCGTCCGCACGGTTCGGCGCTGCAACTCGCCGTCAAAGCCCAACTCCAGCGTGAGCTCGTTGAGACTCATGAAAGGATGGGTCGGCTGCGGTGAGTCCTCGACCGGCACGGAAGTATCTTCGTGAGGCGCTTCATCCGTCGACGGCTCGCGTCCTGTCGCGCGTACCGGTCTGGCCCAGCAAGCGCAGAAGACCCCAAGGAAAATGAGTAACGTTGGAATCCTCATGCGCGATCATCAAGCCGCTCGGCGACAGGCGACTGGTTTCAAAATCTCCTCGCTTGCAAATCGAGCTCGGATAGACCTGCTTAGTATCGCCTCAACGGCCGCGCTGTCCAGCATTTTGATTTCCTCGGGCTTAACAGCTTCTTGCGGCGATGCTATAGTTTGCGTCGCATGACAGCGAGACGACATCCATCGGCCGGAAGCACGGTGCCACACACCCGCAGGATGCCGGTATCACAGGACGAGCGAACCATGGCAACCTTTCCATTGCGCCACCTGGTCGTAGTGCTTTGCACGGCCGCCCTGATCGCCTGTCTCGTGGTCTCCTGTGCGGAAAATGGCGCATCACCGCAGGATTCCGCCGAACTCGATTCCGATTCCCTTCAAGATGCCGGCGCCACATCAGCCACTCGACTCGCTACCGTGTCCGAAATTCAGGACCTGCTCGCACGCGGCCTCGTCGGCAGCGCACACGACTTCCGTCAGGAGGACGGACGACCCCTTGACCTCTGCACACCCTGTCACACGCCGCACATCGCCGCCGGCCGCGCTCCGTTGCTCGACAAGCGTCCTCAGGACCTTGTCTCGCTGCGACCGTATCAGGCGCTCGGTGTTGAGCTCGATGACAGCTCGCTGCTCTGTCTGAGCTGTCACGACGGCGTCATGGCCAGCGATGTCTTCAGCTTCGCTCATGCGACCCACTCGCCGGTTCCACTGGGCACGTCGTGGATCGGCACGGGCAGTCTCTCCAGTCATCCCGTCGGCGTGCGGTATCCGCTGGCACAGGACACCTATCACCCGGAATCCGCCGTGACCTCCGACGGGCGCATCAAGCTGCCGGACGGTCGCGTCCAGTGCATCTCCTGCCATGATCCGCACAACACGCATCGTTACCGTGGCATGCTCGTTCGTTCAAATGACGGCAGCCGACTCTGCCTTGCCTGCCACCGCTTGTAAGAGACTCAACCTTGAAACCGAAGGCCGGGGCATCCCAAGCATTCGTCACCGTCGCCGCGGGTACAATTACCATCGCGTGCTTCTTGATTCTTGTGCTCACCCAACTCGGTGCCTGTGCAACGGATGACGCTCGAGTCCGGCAGGTCCTGGCACGCGCCAGCTACCCGCCGCCTCCGCAGTTGCCGCGCGTCGTTGCGCTCGGCAACCTTCGAAGCGGACCGCCGCCCAGCGACACCAGCGTGCGGCTTTCTATTCTTCTCTTCGGCGAAGAACCCGAGCCGCCGCTTGCCTTTATTCGGCCGCTCAGCATTGGGCTCGATCGAGGGGGACTCTTGGTCTGCGACGCGGCCCTCGGGGCAGTGCTCCGCTGGGACAGCCGTGCGACGGAGCTGAAGCTGGCGAAACTTTCCCCACGCCCCGCGAGGCCGGTCGCCGCAGAGATCGCGCCCAACGGAGACATCCTCATCGCAGATGCCAGGAACGAGGCCGTCTATCGCTATGACCCGAGCGGGGAATTGAAGCTCCAATACGCCCTGCCCACCGGCAAGATACCGGTGCGACAAGAAAGAGACCGCGAAGCTGGGAACCGCGAAGCTCTGCTTCGCTCCAGGACAGTTGACGGCGAAACGGGAACTTCGCAGTCCCCCGGCGAATCTGGAGCTATGCGATCCCCGAGTAGCAGCCGATTCCGTCCCGCGTCCGTGCTGTCCGTCGGCGATGAAATTTGGGTGACGAACGTCCTCGGTCATCGCATCGAAATCTTCGACGCCGCCACCGGCCAACATCGCCGCGCCATCGGCACACGTGGCGGCGAGCCGGGCGAGTTCGGCGCGCCGCTGGGAATGGCCCGAATGCCGGATGGCAGCGTTTGCGTCGTCGATACACTCAATGCTCGTGTGCAGGTGTTCGACGCCGAAGGAAAGTTTGTCCGCCAGATTGGCGGCCCTGGTGACCTCGTCGGTTATTTCGGCCGCCCAAAGGATGTCGCCGTCGGCCCGGACGGAACCGTCTTCGTGACCGATGCCGCGAGCCAGCGAGTCCATGCCTTCGACGCTGAGGGCCGCGCCCTCCTCGCATTTCCTGAGTTGGCTCGAAGTGCAAGCGATGCCCGCCACGTTGGCACACTGTCCGTGCCCGGCGGCGTGTGTGTATCGACGAGTTGCCCGATTCAGGACCCCGTCTTGCCCGACGGCTTCGAGCCCGAGTATTTTGTACTCGTCGCCGAGCAGCTTCTCAGACCGGGGATTCGCGTCTATGCATGGGGACGTTCGCCCGCCGCAGCGGATGCCGATTCGGCGGAGCGCGCGCGCGAGGCCGCGCGACCGAAGGGACCGGAGCAAGTGGCGAATCCGCACTGGTCAGCGACGAGCTGCAATGCGTGTCATGTGATGGAGGCGGGTTCAGTTCATCCTCGCCACCAGCTATTAGCCGGCGCCGCACGCTCCTCAGCCGATGTGCTGTGTCTCTCCTGCCACGACGGCGTAAAGGCGCATGTTGAGTCGCATCCCATCGGCCGCCTCGCGATAACGGAAAGTACGACAGTGCCGATCGGCTGGCCCCTTGTCGAAGATCGGCTCGGTTGCCTGACCTGTCACGACATCGTACGCCATTGCAACGCCGACGCGCGGCGGCCATCCGTCAACCCCGCGATGCTTCGGGCCTTCGACGCAGCCGACCCGATGCACCTGTGCGTGCAGTGTCATCAGTCGAGCGAGACATGGCGCGTCAGTCCGCACCGTCATCTCGATGCGGTCGGTCGTGTCATGGAGGAATCCTGCACCTTTTGCCATATCCGGACGCCGCCGATTCCCGCAGACGGCGCGCGACGCCATGACCCCATGCTCCACGCCGACGGCTCGCAGCTCTGCCTGACGTGCCACACGCGCCACTGGGACGTTTCCCCACAGGGCCATGTGGATCGCACAGTCAGCGAACATACCCGCCGCGTCATGCTCGCCCGACAGTTCGCTCACGCCGACGGCAACTCAAACCAGCCCGACGCGCAGTCGAGGGAGAACGGTACGACACGCACGATGCCTCGCGATTTAACGATGGAGCCCGCGCTGCTTCCCCTGTCCGCTAATCGCGTGACCTGCTATACCTGCCACAACCCGCACCAGCCGGGACTCTTCCCTGATAACACGCCGCTCGGCGCCTTCTCCGCGGCCCCACGCGATACCCACGCCGCGCTGCGGATCAGCAGCGATCAACTCTGCATTGAGTGTCATGCAAAATAAGCGGCCGAAGCGATCGACAATCCTCAAAACTCGCGATGCACGCCGATGGCGATCTCGCTGGCTCGGTCCACACTGAAAGACAGGTTGGGCAACGCGACATCGTTGTGACAACGGATGCAAACGAAATCCGCGGTTACCGCCGCGCGGCCCTCGGCGTCGCGCACCACTTGCGAACCATCCGGCGTGAAGAAGCCGGTGTAATCAATCGGCTCCGTGGTGATGCGGAAGATGTGCGTCCGCGAGTCGCCCATGCGGCCGACAGGCCCCACCATGTCTGCCGTGGCGGCACTCGCTACGCGACCGGCAAACGGCATGTGGCAGCTTTCGCAGGAGAGCACTTCGGTGTAGCCACTGGGATGTGTGAACACCTTGCCCTCGTGCAGGGCCATGTTTTCCGTCGTGTGACACGCCCTGCACTCATTGCGGATGGCGTTGGGCCGGTCGGAGGTCGTGGACCGATGCGGGTCGTGGCAGAAAGTGCAGGCGAAGGTCGCATGACCGCCGCTGGCCTTAAGTTCCACCCATTCCGAACGGCTCGCGATGAAGCCACCCGATGCGGGGATAGCCCCCTCCTCGAATCCGGGAGGCCCGCTGTGACATGTCCTGCATGTCTGCGCACCGGACGCATCGACGAAGAGGTCGCGCGCCGAAGGCCGCGGCACATGGTTCGAGCCCGGTCCGTGACATGACTCGCATTGCACGCCCGCCTCCGCCCAGGTGCCCATAATGCCCGGCCGGTTGTCCTGCGAAAGCGGCATCGCCGGGTCTTGCGGCATGGCGCCGGTCGTGAATCTGCGAAAGGCCTCATACGGCAACGGCTGGTTCGGCAGGCCGGGCTCGTAGGGTGTGAAGCCGGGCACGGTGCCATTCGCGGCGTTGGAGAGGTTCCATCTCGTCGGCGCTCCCGTGCCGCCGGTTGTCATCAGGAAACCGTCGAGATTGATAAAGTACGCACCTTTGGTGAATCCGCCGAGGACATATGCGATTTGCGACCAGTCGAACCCCGGCGGCGGATCCGGCACGCCTGCTCCGGTGATTTCGGATGGATACGTCGGTGCACTGCCCAATGCGGGATTCAGCGCATAGGCGTGGCCGTGCAGGCGGTGCATCTCGAAATAGCCCGGATGACAGGCGGCGCAGCTTGCGGAAGTTAGAAACGAAGCGCCGGCGTTCGTGGGATCGGTGGAATTGAAATAGAACGGAAGACTGGGCGGTGGCAGCACTCCCGTCGGCGAACACACGAGTCCGCTCCAGACGCCGCATGCCGCGAAGAGGAACGCGACCAGAACGGTACGCCGTCCAAGTCGCCGACCGTATGCGCGCCAACCATATCGAAACATATCAGGACCGCACTCCCGTCCGCTGCTATATGTGCGAGAAGAAAAAGGCGGCGTCTCGGATCACGATACCCGAGCGCCGCCCGTTATGCCATGAGTTTGCCGACGCGCGTCGCGCGGCATCGCCGCGCGCGTGCTGGCTGCAGGTATCCCTGCGCTAAAGCCCCTCCCCCGTAAGCAGGTTCTCCGCCAGGGTGAGCATGGCTTTCACGTAGTCCGGGTTGTGCACGCCATAGCTGCCGTCGGAAAGTGTGTAATGATAGAGGAAGCGGATCTTCTTGACGCCTTCGGTGATCGCTCCCTGCCCGCCGCTGGCCGGCCCGCCGTTGGACGTGTACTCCCAGGTCGCCGGGTCGCCGAGTCGGTTCTTAATGCCGTCCAGTCGTGCTTTAACGTTGTTCTCCAGCGTCTGCTTGAGTGCCAGAGCATTCGCGCCCGATGGGTGGCAGCCCGAGCCGGTGCAACCTTCGAAGTTGATCTTGAAGTCGTGCCCGCTGATCGCAGGGGCGACCTCGCTCTCAAAGTCCTTGCGATACATATGGCAGGTCGAGCATTGCTCGCGGACGAGCCGGTGCGGCGAGTTCATGCTCAGCACGAGAGGTGATGCATCCGGCGGAACCGGCATTTCGCCGATGTACACATTCGCCTGAACACTCTGGTGCGGGCCGCGGGCCGTGTCCTGCCAGGTTCGGCCGCGGCTGTGGTGGCATTGGCCGCAGAGATTGAATCGCTCCTTGTTCGTCGCGTCCTCGACGGTGTTCGATGGCACCGGATTAAGCACCTGCTTGAAGCGAAGTTGATAATCGCGCCCCTCTTCTGGGAACTCGGCGTTGCCCGTGCGGCTGTGCGGTGTGTGGCAGATGACACAGGTGATGCCGGTCATCTCTTCCCGCGTCTTGCCCTTCAGGTAATCGTTCTGGACGGTCTCTCCGTTATAGACGGAGAGGTATCGGAAATCGCCGGAGTGGCAGGTGCCGCAGTTATTCAGGTTGTTGCCCGCGGCAAATGCGTTGGCGACGGTTTCCGTGACCAGTGCCTTCGCGGAGCCCTCCCACTGCTCGAAGGTCGGATGTTGCGAACCGGTGTGGCACTTTCCGCAGACGCCCGCGGAAATATCCTTGGGCGGCCGAAGCTCAACGACGTTGACATTCGTCACGTGTTCCTGTCCGGGCCCGTGACAGCTTTCGCAACCAACGTTCGCCAGGGCGTTCGTCGTGGCCCGATTCACGAAACCGCCTTCTTCGCCGAAGCCGATGGTATGGCAACCGAGGCAGGCCGCGTTGGAGCCCTGGCCAATGGCCTCCAGCGTTGCCAGGGCCTTTGCATGCAGGGTCTCGCCCCATGCCTCATGAACCCGTGCGTGGCACTGGCTGCATCGCTCCGAGCCGACGTATTTACCGGTCACGCCGCTGTTGCCGGTTCCCGGTCCATCTCCGCCCCCGCCTGGGATAACCGGTGGTGCTGCGGGGCAATCAAGTCCCATCATGGCGAGGGAGCCCGAAAGCAGCCCGATGGCGCAGAGGGCCAACATCCGCGATCGAGAGTGTTTCAATGAGTTCGTCGACATGCCAAGCTCTCCCATGACGCCGCCGGGCGAGTCTGCGGCTCAAGACCAAATTTATTCCAGCATCCACTCCATACAGAATGTGCCGTTCATGCGTAGCTCACGACCCGCCTACCGTTTCGCCGGCAAGACTAGACGATTTATTCTGCAAGCGACGTGCCAGCCCTCGTCTGATGCAACAAGAATAGCTGCCATCTTCATATGCTTCAACGATTACTTTCGGCGATGTTCGCTAACTTGCTGAATCCCCTCAGATGGAGCTTAATCCAATCCACACGCGGCCCACACTCGAGTCCCCCAAGGATGCAGTAAGCTGACACGAATAGCGAAAAACCCCCATATGACAGGGCAAAAATCCATGCACGAGCAACAACTTACGGCGGGGGTTTTCTCCCCAGTCAATTCGTTCTAAGCGATCATCATTCATCGATTTGCAGGAAATCGTTCTCCCGCACACAATGCCGAGTCAGCCGTTGGGCACTCTTTGAGAACCGTCCGGGTCGGGACTTCGCAGGCAAGCTTCTGTTGTCTTGGTCCGTAATGGCTGGCAATTAGAATGTCCGCGAGTCCAATGGCGACCGATTCTGGAATGTCACGGCATTGAAGTTGCGGTTCTTGTCCCGATCGAAGAGGAATTGTTTTTTCTGGAGGCGCCGCAGTTTGGCATTGTCCTTTCATCGCGGCTCGTCATTCGGTGGTTTCTCCTTGAGCAGCCGTCGGATCTTCGCGCCGCTTCCGATTTTCGTGGTGGGCGTTGCGTGCCTATTGAGCTTGACGGCCGATCTCGTCGCCGACGATCCGGACAACTGCCTTCTCTGCCATCAGTATCGCGGCCTCGCGCGATTCGACGAACCAATCGGTCGAGCCCACATCTACTTTGTCGATCCACAATACTCAATCGCGCACCGCGGTCCGCATGCTCGGCTGGCGTGTACCGCCTGTCATATACGCGACGAAGTCTCCGTCATCCCGCATCTGGTTACCACGCCGGTCGATTGCACGCGGCAGTGCCACCTCGCCTCCCCGACGGGGCTTGAACGTCGATTCAGCCACGACAACATTCCGCCGATGCTCGAGGCCGGCGTTCACAATCCCGAGATGCTCTCAAAACTGAACTTCAGCCGCGGCCCGCTCCTCGCTGAAGGCCAGGCAAACTGTCTCTATTGTCACGATGAGCCGCTGTTTCGCGATCCGTCCCTGGCCATTCCGCGCTTCAAGGACCTGGCCGGTCGCGTTTTTGACCGTTGCGACGTCTGCCACAGCGAGAAGATCGGCTCTGACATCGAGTATTACGTTCGCCACATCGCCTCGCGTTTCCAGCCGGCGCGAACTCCGTTGGAAACTGCCCAGGTCTGCGCCGTCTGCCATAGCGATCCGCAAGTATTGGCCGATCACAAAATGCCGGACTCCGTTGCCAGCTTCGTCCGCAGTTTCCACGGCAAGGCGGCTCTGCTCGGCGATTACTCCACGGCGGACTGCCTTTCCTGTCACATTCGCGCCGGTGAAAACGCCCACCTCATGCTCCCCCATGAACACCCGGCGTCGTCAGTCCATGTGGCCAATGTGGCAGACTCCTGCCGGAGCACCATCTGCCACCCCGGAGCGGATCCTCGCATCGCCGAGGCCGCGATGCATCTGGATCTCCCCGCATCGCAAGGGACCATCGAATACGCGCTCGCCGTCACCTTCATTGTGCTCACCATCCTTACCTTCGGGCCTTCCTGCCTGCTTGTCCTGCTCGAATTGCTCCAGGTCATGGTCGGTCGCAAGGTTCACGGTGAGGAGCGTCTGCACCACCTGGCCAAACGCATCCTTCAGGACCCGCGCGGCAAAAGACAACTCACCCGATTCTCCGTCAGCCATCGCATTCAGCACTGGATACTGACCATCTTGTTCGTGCTGCTGGTCCTCACCGGCTTTCCGATGAAATTCGCCGATCACACGTGGGCCCGCATAACCATCGGCATGTTCGGAGGCCTCGGTAGCGCCCGCGTCATTCATCACTGGGCTGGCATCCTGCTCGTGCTCGGCTTTCTCGGTCATCTGCTGGACGTCTTCTTCGGGTTCGTCCGCCGGGCGCGGGAGCTTGCCGGTCCGCACGGCGCTGCGGATTACAAGAAGGCATGGGTCGCACTTCCCATGTGGATATCACCGACCGACGTGAAGAAGACCTTCCAGCTTCTGGGTTATCTGATGTTTCTGCGGACGGACCGTCCCCTCTTCGGTCGATTCAGCCCCGCGGAGAAATTCGAGTATCTCGGCGTCTTCTGGGGCACGATGCTCCTGGGTCTCACCGGTCTGCTGCTGTGGGGTGAACAGTTCAGCTCGCACCTGCTCACCGGTCGGGTCTTCAACCTCGCGACGATCGCACATACTTACGAGGCCTTTCTCGCCGTCATTCATGTCGGCATTCTTCATATTTACAACGTCGTCTTCGCTCCCAAGGTCTTCCCGCTCTCCACGGCCACCATGAACGGTGAAACCCCCATCGTTAAGCTGGTCGAAGAACACGGCGAGATGATCGAACAGGTCGCCCGTGACATGGGAATTGCGCACGAAGGGGAGCCGTCCTATGAGTAAGCAACGCGCAAGACCGATCCTGCGTCATGCGGCGCTCTATTCATGGTATGCCGTGCGCAGCTTTGGGCGGTTTCTTCGCCGCACCGTCCCGCGCGTCTATGCCTTCGGACTCATGCTGGTCATTACCTGGCTGACCTACATGTCAATCCGATACCTGATCGTCTCGCTGGCCGTTCCCGGTCAGGCGCCGCCACAGATCGCGGCGCTGCCGACGCGACTGGACCGCGATGTCATCGGCGCCGGCCGCACGGCCTTCGCCGCGCTGGACGCAGCCGAGCATCCGCGTTCGCCGCTTGCCCACTACCATCGGTTGGATAGTTGGATCGAGCCCGATAAGTTCAACGATTGCACTCGCAGCGGGTGCCACAGCCCGTTGCCTCACGCCAAAGGCAAGGAAGTCCGCGCCTTTCTCAACATGCACGCCACCAGCATCCACTGCGGCGTCTGCCATTTACAGGGCGATGACGTACCGCGACCGCTCGTCTGGTACGATCTGAGTTCCGGCGGCACGCGCGACACGCCCGCGATCATGCAGGCCTACGCAATGGTCACCGGCCCGGATGTAAAGGCGCGCTGGAAGTCCGCCACGGCCGAGGACCAGCGCCAGTTGGTCGCACTCCTGCGCCGTGCCTCGAAGGAGGCCGGCGGCATCAGCGCGCTGAACGATCTCGCCGATCACTTTAGTGCCTACCGCGTGGGAAGCGCCGGCTTTGACAAGATGCTTGAATCGGCGCCCGAAGTCCTGCCGAAGTTCTTCCGTGGTGAGTATGGCGCAAAGCTCGCCATCCGTGATGCGGCCGACGGTCAGCCGCTCCTGAGCCATCCAGGTACGGAGGCCGCTGTTCGTGAATGGTTTGCCCGAAAGGATGCGGCCGGCCCGGATGAACGCCAAAAATTGCTTGCCGCCGTTCACCCGCTACGCAGCGATGCCGCGCTGTCATGCACGGATTGCCACCGCGCCGAGGGCTCGCTTATGAAGTTCGCCGCCTTGGGCTATCCACCAGCTCGCGTCGATGACTTCGTCGCTCCGATCGTCTTTCGCATGATCGAACACATCAACGCCGGCCGCCCGTTCAGTTTGCCGACGGTTATCGAGCCGAGAGACTAAAGCATATCACGAGCATCCGTAGTGTCACGGCGAGCTGACTCGATTTCGACGTTCTGACGATTCTACTTCGGGCTCATCGCCGCCATCGCTGCGTCGAGATTTCGCAGACTGATGTCGAGCAGTTGCAAAGCATAATTCTTATTGTGGATTCCATTGCCGCTCTTGACGAATAGCAGGTTCGTCCGGGCCTGATCAATTCTTTGGACATGCTCAGGCGACACGGTCACGCCCGAGTCCTTCAGCACCTTCAATTGTGCATCGACTCGTTCCAGTGTCGCCTCCACTTCCGTCAGCGAGCTGGCGATCTCGCTCATCCACTGATCGAAGAGCTGGCGATAATCGTCGCTGTGGCACGCCACGCACGTCGACTGCGTCGCCTGAATGAGCACATCGCCCTTGAAATCGCTTCCTTCTTCCGTGTGACAGGCTCGGCAGTTGAGACGCGACCCAAACATCGCGTTGGGCATGGGATGATCGACACCCGACCCACCGACACCCATGAGAAGATGCACCTGCTCCTGATGATGATTCGGATGGCAGTGCTGGCAGTCCTGAATGATCGGCTGCAGGAAGCCCGAGCTGGTCCCCACGTGTTGCGGGTCAATCAGCTTGTGCTCGATCGAGCGATGGCAGTCCTGGCACTTGGCCCGCTGGCCGGCCACGTGCATACGGTGATACTCCTCGACGATCCGAGTGTCTCGCCGTTCGAAGTCGGACAGGAACCGTTGCTGATCGTGACATCGGGCACAATCGCGCGCGCTGACCTGTGAATCGCCCTGGATGACGTCCAGATGGCAGCTTGCGCAGTCGATGCCGCGGTTGATGATGTCGAGATGGTTCATCATTGCCGCGCCGGCCGCCTGGGCATCCGCGGGGGGCGTCGCTCCGTCGCGCACGCTCGGCGGCAGACTGTGAACGGCGATGGTTCGCGTCGGCGGCTCGTGGCACTGGAGGCACTCGCCGGTGTGGCGATTGAATTCCTGGTTCGTGAAGTGGCAGACAAAGCAGGACTGCTGATTGACGAAGAAGTGGTTCTTTGAACTCTCGTCGTACGAATGGCACGCCGCGCAATTGATACCGTCAAGTTGTGCAAGTCGCAGCCGGGTGTGTTCCAGCCGCATGAGCTCCACGGCGTCGTCCGTCAAGTGTGCGAGGCCGAGCCGTGTCAGAACGGACGCGATTTCCGACTGTCTCTCCGATACCGATCGGATCGACCGACATGCTTTCTCCAACTGCGCGAAATCCTCCGCCGACATTTTCGTTTTGAGCTTCGCGGTCAGCTTATCGAGCGCGGCATCCGTTTCCTCCAACCTCGCGCTCGAATCCAGGTGCTTGGAATGAACGAATCGCACCGTAGGCGTCCGTTGAACCTCGGTCTCGAAGCCGGAGATGAGTCGTATCTCCGTCCGCGGCTCTCCGATGAGCAGACTCTTGTCGAGATGGGCTCCGTCACCGTGGCACTTCGACCGCATGCAGCTTGCATCATCGACGTGTGCCCGGGGACGGCTCGCTCCGTAGCGTCCGCTGAAGTAGCTGGCGACCTGCGACAGGCCCTTGAACTTCGCCTTGATGGTGTGCTGCTCGCCCGGCGCATAGTGACACTCGACGCACCAGACGTCCAGCTTCGCCCCATGAATATCGTGCGACCAGGATTCGTAGTAGGGATCCATCACATGGCAGGTGCCGCAAAAGTTCGGTCGCGCGGTGTAATATTCCATTCCGCCGATGCCCACCGCGCCGACAATGAGCCCGGCGAGCATCAGCAGGACGATGGTTCGAAACAGTCTGCGCTTGCGAGGGGCGCGACGGTCCGTCGTGCCGCTATCCGACCCGCCGGTAGGCGTGTTCTCGGCAGGGTGAATCGGTTCTTCGGGTCCGCCTGGTGCATTCGTGGACATATCAGCTCCCCAATGTCTACCTTATCAAGGCGCATTCGACGCCGTTATCCGCCTGGCACAAGTGCTCTAGTCAGGATTTCGTAAGCCATGGCTCCATGCAAGAACCGTGCCCGATCAAGAAAACAGCCGCAATTGAATTATGAATCGACGCCAAACGTGCATCACCTATAATCGCTCTCGCTTGCGGACGACAGAGGCGAAACAGGACGGATCGTTCGACGTATGAAGCTATCAAGGCCGGTAAGAGTTTCGACGCCGATTTTCCTCCACTACCCACCGATCGCGCTCCTGGTCTTCCTGCTCAACGCCACACCTGCCGTATCGCAGGAACAACCCTTCACCGGGAAGATCCTGATGGAGTTCGTCGGCACGGGCGAATCGGCCATGCACATGCCCACGGCCGTCGCCGTCACGCCGGACGGCCGCGTCTATGTCGCCGACGGCGCGAACGCCCGAATCCTCCGCTTTGCCGCGGAAGGAGGACCGCCGGATGTAATTCAGGCAATCGGCGATCAGCAGCTCATCGACCCCATGGGCCTTGCCGCGGACTCGCAAGGGCGACTCTACATCGCCGATCCCGGTCGTCACGACGTCCTTATCATGTCGCCCGATGGATCGCTCGATCGTACACTCGTGCCACAAACAGCAGGTGAAGATCGTTCTGCAGACGTTACCGGCGTTGCGGCTTCGCCGGATGGCAAAGTCGTCTGGCTGTCGGACAACGACAACCATCGACTCATACGCTACGACCTGCTTCGCAACACGCAGACTGCCGCGGGTAGATTCGGTGAATCTGCCGGCCAGCTCCACCATCCCTTCCTGATCGCTCTGAATGCGCGCGGCGACGCGCTGGTCACCGACGTGATGAACGGCCGCATCACCGTCTTCAACGACGCCGGCGGCCCGGTCGAGCCGATCGGCGCCTACGGCGTCGAACTCGGACAGATTTACCGCCCCAAGGGCGTGGCCTGCGACATGGAGGGCAACACCTGGGTGACGGACAGCGTGCTCGGAGTCGTGCAGGCCTTCAATCGTGACGGCGGACCGCTCGACGTGCTGCGTGGCGACGATGCCGAACCGCTTCGTTTCAAATCACCGATGGGCATCACGTTCGACGCCCAAGGTCATCTGTACCTTACCGAACTCGGGGCGAACCGGGTCATCAAGCTCAAGATTCAACGCGGTCCAAAGCCCTCGCCGCGTGCCGCCCGTCCACGTACGCAGATCGTCGGTGGTCAGGCCCGCTCGTGCACTGTGTGCCACATCGAGTGGATCGTGCCCTTCTCGCGCAACCTGGCCTCGTCGCTCGCTCCGCCGCCGCCCTCGACGGCGGACGAGCCCTTTGTCAGTCACAGCGACATGTGCCTTTCCTGTCATGATGGATCGATCGCGGATTCGCGGCGTCGCGTATGGATCGATCATGGTCATCAGACCGGCATCGCCGCGCCGCCCGACATGACCATCCCGTCGCATCTTCCACTGGTGGACGGCAAGGTCGCCTGCCGCACGTGTCACTCCGCCCACACCGGCGGCCGTTTCGATGCCGATTTCCGCACGGCCGTTTTCCTTCGCGTATCAAACGTCGCCAGTGAGTTGTGCATCAGTTGCCACGAAGACAAGACGCGCGGCCCACAACTGGGCACGCACCCCATCGGCGGAATGCCGTGGGCAATTCCCCAGGAACTTGTCACCGCCGGCGCCAAAATCGGCCCCAATCCGCGTGAGCTCACCTGCCAGGTCTGCCACACGCCGCACGGATCGAAGATCGATCACCTGCTCGTCATGGGCACCTCGTCGAACCAGCTCTGCATCACCTGCCACGACCAGATGCGCCCCGGGATGTTTCGCGATGGCGACCACACCGAGCACCCGCTCTCCCCGTTCGTCGACGCCGAGCAGGCCGCGGCGATTGCTGACATGGGCACGGCACTTGGCGCCGAAGGCCGACTCGTCTGTCTCTCCTGCCACAAACTTCACCACGGCAAGGGCGAACGTTTCATGCTGGCCGACGATCTGACCGACGGCCGCTTCTGCATCCGCTGTCACTCTGAAAAAACCAACGTGCTGGGCAGCAGTCACGACTTGAGAACAAGCTTCCCCGAAGAGCGAAATCGCCTCGGCATGACGCCGCAATCCGGCGGTCCGTGCAGCTCGTGCCACATGTTCCATCGATACGCCCGCGCGCCCGAGCCGAGCATGCTCGACCCCGGCGGCGGCAAGTGCATCACCTGTCACCAGCCGGGCCGCTGTGCCGGTGAGAAGTCACTCGGCACGGTGAATCATCCCGGTGCGCGATGCGTGGATTGCCACGACCCTCACGGACCGCGCCACCCGTCCTATCTTCGTGACACAACGCAAGCGCTTTGCGCAAGTTGCCATCAGGAACAGACTCGACTTGCCGGCGGGCCGCACGACAATCGCAACGCCGATGATCGCTGGCCTGCCGCGAGCGCCGCGATAAAAGACCCCTGCCTCTCCTGCCATCGACCGCACGGTGACGAAACCCACGGCCTCTTTCGCTTTGCCGGTGCTGCGGGCGGCGTGGACGCCGGTTGTCGTGTGTGCCACGCCTCCAGCACGTGGGGTGCATCCGGCAGTCTGGCCGCAAATCATCCGCAGACCATGAAGCAGAACATGCCGCATGGCGAGCTACCACTGTTCGACGCCGGCGCCGACCATGCCGGCGGCATCGGCTGCCGAACCTGCCACGATCCGCACGCATCCTTTACGGCCAACCCCGCAATGCTTCGAATGAAGCCCGGCGCATCGACGCAATCGCTCTGTACGACGTGCCATACGGATGTTACTCAGATCCCCCTGACCGGTCACAACCCGGTAAGTCTCGCGGCCGCCGGCCTCGACGTGACCGCCTGCGCTCCCTGCCATCGCGCGCATGGCGCTCCCGGTCTCGTCGATGCGCACCGACGGAACCAGCCCGATGCGCAAGCAAGGGAGCAGTTGAATCACCACATCCTGAACAGGGCTGAGGGTACCTCCTGCATTACCTGCCATCGCCCCGACGGCCCGGCGCGCACGCCCATAGCGGCCTTCCATCCTCCGATTGTCTCAGCGGCCATTCCGCCCGCAATCACAGGCGGCGATTTGCCGCTCTTTGATGAAAACGACGTGTCCGGTCCTCGCGGTCAGATCACCTGCCTGACCTGTCACCTGCCGCACGGCCGCGAGTTACCCGCCAATGAACTCGCATATTACGAAGCCATGCCGGCCTCCCAACGCCGCGCCGGCCGCCTGATGCTGCGATCCTTCTCCGCGCCAAACGCGTGTACCACCTGCCATGGCGCCGACGCACTCCGGCGGTTTCTCTACTTCCATCATCCGGACCGTCGAGCCGATTTTTCCGTAGCGGTTCGCGCCGCCGCCGAAGGCCGCTAGAATGCATCAACGCCACGGCAGGTTGACTCGGCAGGCGCAGCGCTTGCCCTTGTGCTGCGCCACGGATATACGCTTGTGATGACGCTTGATTCCGCCAACCCCAAGGATGCCCCAACCATGATGCTCACTCGATACCTCCTCGTCGCAGGATTTCTTCTCGGTATGGGCGCCTGCGATCGCAACAAGCCGGAGGCCGCCAAGCCCGCCCCGGCTCCAACCGAAGCCAAGCCCAGCGATGCGGATGCCAACGATCTTCACGCCTTCCTCCGCAAGGACCAGACCGCGGCGACCGATGCCTCCGCGTTGCCGCCCGGCCACCCGCCCATCGGCGACGACCAGCGTCCGCCGCAGCCCGCCGCGGGCGAACTTCCTCCCGGGCATCCACCCATCGAAGGTGCCGAGGCAGCGGCACCCGCTGGTCGGCTTCACTTCGACCCGCCGATCGACTGGAAGCCCGAGACCGTCACCAGCACCATGCGCATCGCCCAGTTTCTCATTCCGCGCGTCGAGGGCGATAAGCAGGACGGCCAGATGATCGTCTTCCATTTTGGTCCCGGTCAGGGCGGCCCCACGGACATGAACATCGCGCGATGGAAAGGCATGTTCACCACCCCGGACGGTCAGCCCGTCGCCGACAGCGAAGCGAAGATCGAGAAGCTCACGATTAACGGTCTGCCGGTCACCACGCTCGACGTGTCCGGTCTTTACAGCGATCCCATGATGATGCAGAGCGGCGGCGCGCCGATCGAAGGTCCGGCACGCCTTCTCGCAGCCATCGTCGAAACGCGCGCCGGCCCGTATTTCTTCAAAGCCGTCGGTCCGAAGGACACCATCTCGGCACAGGAGGCGAACTTCACCACGCTGGTCAACTCCGTCAAGCCGGAGTGAAGCAGTCATACTTCGGGACACCATCGCCGCCTGAAAAACTGACCGAGCAGGTGCTGCTCAAAGGCGGCAGTGCTATACTCCTGTCAGGTCCTGTCATGTGACATGATCTAGTCAGTTGCTTTTTGCATGTCGGTCCTGCGCGATTGCTTCTGACGGGCGAGTGATTCATGAGGCGGACTCATTTCATTCTGCTGGGACTATCCATCTGGGGCGCCGGTGTCTTTACCGCGCAAGCGCAGCATGTGAGTCTGATCAGGGTGGACGGAGCCATCGGACCGGCAACTTCGGGTTACATCGCCCGGGCCATCGATGAGGCACACAAGCAGGCGTCCGAGTGTCTTATCATCCAGCTTGATACACCCGGCGGCTTGCTGGACTCCACAAAGACGATTGTTCAATCCTTGCTCGCATCGCCCATTCCGACCGTCGTTTATGTATCGCCGGCCGGCGGCTCGGCCACCAGCGCCGGTTGTTTCATCACGCTTGCGGCGGATGTCGCCGCGATGGCGCCGACGACGACCATCGGTGCGGCACATCCCGTAGGACTTCAGGACCCCGGCGGCGGCGAAGGTCCGGACGATACGATGAAGGAGAAGCTGCGAAATTACTCGGTCAGCTTCATCGAGAGCATCGCCGCCCGACGTGGCCGAAACGTGGAATGGGCCGCCTCCGCCGTGCGTGAGAGCGCCTCCATTACCGCGGACGAAGCCCTCAAGTTGAACGTGATCGAAATCATCGCCACCGACCTGACCGACCTGTTGCGACAGATCGATGGCCGAACGATCGGCGGCAGGACGCTCCAGACGCTTGGCGTGCGTGTGATGGACATCCCCATGTCGCCGCGCGAGCGCGTCTTTCAGCGCATCTGGCGACCCGAAGTGCTCTTCATCCTGATGCTCGTGGCGATTTACGGCATCCTCGGCGAACTCTCCAACCCGGGCGCCATCTTCCCCGGCGTCGTCGGCGCCATCGCCCTGATCCTCGTACTCTACATGTCCGCGGTGTTGCCGGTGAATCTCGCGGGGATCGCCCTGATCGTCGTGGCGATTGCGCTCTTCGTCGCCGATGTCTTCACGCCGACGCACGGGGCCTTGTCGGTCGGCGGGCTCGTTGCATTCCTCATCGGATCGTTGATGCTTTTCGATCGCAGTGAGCCGATGTATCGCCTGCCGCTCACGTTGATACTCCCCGCGGCCATTCTCACCGGGGCATTTTTCATGTTCGTTGTCGGAAAGGGACTGCGCGCTCAACAACTGCCGGTTGCCGTTGGCCCGGAGACGCTCATCGGCAAGGTCTCGCTCGCGCTGACGCCGATCGATGCGCGCGGCGGGAAGATTTTTATCGAAGGTGAATACTGGAACGTCGTCAGTGACGTGCCGATCGCCCCGTCCCAATCCGTGGAAATCATCAGTCGAAAGGGGCTGACCCTCACCGTGCGCCCCACCAACCACTTGTCCGGAGGAGCATGATGGAACAAGAGATCAAAATTCCCGAGTACCTTCCGTGGCTGGTGGTCCTGCTGCTGCTTGTTGCCATGATCCTACCGCAGGCGCTGCGCATTCTTCGCGAGTACGAGCGCGGCGTGATCTTTCGGCTCGGCAAGCTCATCGGGGCCAAAGGGCCGGGCCTGATCGTACTCATTCCGTTTGTCGATCGCATGGTCAAGATGGATCTCCGCGTGGTCACTATCGACGTGAACCGGCAGGAACTGATGACGCGGGACAACGTGCCGGCGACGGTCGATGCCGTCGTCTATTTTCGCGTGGTCGATGCCGCGGCGGCCGTCGTGAAGGTTGAGAATTTCCTCCAGGCGACCTCGCTGATCGCCCAGACGACACTGCGCAGTGTGCTTGGCCAGGCGGAGTTGGACGACCTGCTTTCGCGGCGCGACACGATCAACCAGACCCTGCAGGACATCATCGATCGACACACCGATCCCTGGGGCATCAAGGTGCTGAGTGTCGAAGTACGCGACGTGGTACTGCCGGAGACGATGAAGCGGGCCATGGCCAAGCAGGCCGAGACGGAACGCGAGCGCCGGGCCAAAATCATCGCCGCCGAAGCGGAGTTTCAGGCCGCCGAGAAGCTCGTCCAGGCAGCATCCATGATCGCAACGCAGCCCATCGCACTGCAACTGCGCTTCCTTCAGACCATGGTCGAAATCGCCAGCGAGCACAATTCGTCGACGATCGTCCCGCTGCCGATGGATCTGTTCCGCCCCTTCCTTCAGCAGACAGGAACATCAGGAACGGTGCAGAAAGTGTAAGTAGAAAGTGGGACGCTTACGCCTTTCTCTTTTTTGCGACGGACGACTTCTTCGCGATGGTCTTCTTCGCCGTCTTTTGCTTGCCCATGTTCTTGATCATGGACTCGTAGTACCCGACGTATTCCTTCACCGGCACGCGCGCGACCGTTCGGCCGATCACGTCGAGCGGCAGGTCTTCGAGCCTCTTGAAGCGGATGCATGCTTTGCCCATGTCCAGTTTCTTGCCGGTCTTCGCCCACTCCTTGCGAAACCACGTCACGTGCTCGGTGCCGCCGTATAAACACATCAGGTAAAGCGACATGTGACCCTTCTGCGAAGCCAGCCCCGCAAAGGGCAACGGCTGCTTCGGGTCGCAGTGATAGCCCGCTGGAAAGATGCTGTGCGGCACGTAGTAGCCGATCATGCCGTACTGCATTCCCTCCTGGTAGCCCTTGTCGAGACTCTTCAGGATCGCTTTCCGCACCGCCTCCAGCGCCGAACGCCGGTCCGGGGGCAACGCTGCAAGATATTCCTTCACGGTCTTCGCCCTGCTGGTCATGCTCACCTCCATCTCACTGAGTCCGTCTGACGATCGCACGGTCAGGAGAACCTGCGCTCGACGGCGACGAAGTAATTCGGATAATGAGTGTATCGTGAAGAAAGATACGAGTCGATTGACGGCGATTCGGACCGGACGCGCTGATTGTGGTACAATTTCGTGCCACCGGAGCTGATGAATGCCGCGCGTGCCCGCCACAATTTCACTCGTAATAATCTTAGCCGTTGGTCTTTGCGGCTCCTGCGCACCGGACGGTATGCAGAAGCAAAGCACGATGACCACTGCGACTTCCGTCGCAGCGTCTGCCTCAGCCAATCGTATGCCGCCGCCGCTGATGTCCGATGACCAGCCCCGAGATTATCCCGGCTTGCAAAACGTCGTCGCCTATCACGATGGCTACTACTCCGGCGGTGTTCCCGTGGGTGATGCCGGCTTTGATGCGCTCACGGCCCTGGGCGTGCGGACCATCATCAGCGTGGACGGCGCTGAGCCCGATGTCGCCCGAGCGAAGGCGCGCGGCCTGCGCTACATCCACCTGCCCATCGGCTACCACGGCTTTAGCGACGATCGCAAGCTCGAACTCGTTCGTGCCACGCGCGACGCCATCGCCGGTGGCCCCGTCTACATCCACTGCCACCATGGAAAGCATCGCAGCGCCGGCGCTGCAGGGACCGTAGTCGCATCCCTCGGTTGGTGCAGCGCCGAAGAGGCCGTCGCGCGAATGAAGGTCTCCGGCGCCGCGCCGAGCTACAAGGGCCTCTACGCCGCCGCGGAGAGCGCGCGGGTCATCCCCGCGAGCGTCGTCGATCGCGTCTCGCCGGACTTCCCCGAAATCTCGCGTCCGACCGGCTTCGTGCGCGGCATGATCGAGATCGACGATGCCTTCGAGCATCTCAAGTCAATCGAAGGCGCCGGCTGGCGGGTCCCGAAGGATTACCCGGACCTGGTTCCCGTTGCGGAAGCGGCGCGCCTGGCGGATTTGCTCCGGCTGCTGGCCGAAGGCAACTATGCACAAAGAAAGCCCGCGGACTTCGCGGTGTTAATGCAAGAAAACGCCGCCCACGCGCAGGCGCTGGAAGACATGCTGGAAGAAAACGGAATGGATCCGCAAAAGCTCTCAGCCCAGTTCCAATTCGTCGCGGCGTCGTGCAAGGATTGCCACATCAGGTATCGCGACTAGAGGATACTTCACGCGACCGTAGCATCACCCCTTGCGAGTGACGACCAGACGGGCGGTCGGGCGAAGGACCAAATCGTCCTTATACATGGGGCTTTCGTCCTCAACCACTTCAAATGGGTCCGATACGACCATCGACCGAAAAAAAGAGTCCGGGTGCATCGGCTCGCTCCAGAATCTGTCCATTGCAGTTTGCTTCTTCGGATTCTCATTATATGGTTTGTTAGTGTTATCTTGCTGCGCTTCGGCATGAAGTGCTGCTCGCCGCATCTGTGAGAGCGGTGTCGAGATGGGCACAAGCACGGGGGCGTAACTCCGGGGGAAACTGAATTCGATTGTCTCGACCGAAGACGAAGGCCGTTCTCTCGCAACGGTTCTTTATGGGGGAATAATTCATGCGCTTAGGAACACGGGTTCTCTTTGGATTGTCTGCTGCGTCGTTACTGGTCGCCTCGCCGGAAAGCCAGGCGTCAATCATGGGCATTCAGAATGTCGTTACGAGCGTCGACGGCGCGGGCAACCGGGCCTTCATCAGCGCCGGCTTCATCGGCTCGACGACCACTTTCGACGCTTCCAACATCGGAACGTTTACGGACGGAAAGCTGATGTACGGGAACAACACCTACGGATGGAACGACCTCGCCCCGCGCGATGTCTCTACCAGCGGAAACGTATACCCCGCAAATCCCGATCGGGCCGACTGGTCGTCGCCTTTCGGTGCTGAGGGCCTGGCCAAAGGTACGCTGGGCGAAGTGTTCGGCGGCAACAACCTGAGCCACATCATCGACAGTGAGGACAACGTCGCCTGGAAAATCGACCTCCTTTTTGGCTCCGGCCTGCTGCTCTACTCGGACGGAATGGACTACACCCCCGAGCTGGCCATCTTCGAGCGCGGCGGCAACAGCGACCTCGGCATTAAAGGCATTCTCTTTGATGGCGAGAACTACACCTACACAAGCGGGCTGGTTCTCCTGCGCAGCCAGTTCACTTATGCCGGCTGGACCCTGAACACTCTGGAAATCTCCAGCGAGCAAAAAGTCTACGGCCTCGGCCTGGATCTGACCGATCTGGGCGACGTCTCCCAGGGGCTTGTCGGCATTCAGCTCTACAGCGAGGCCCACTTCAACGGGCCTGACATCGTGGGCGTGCTCACGGGTGTGCCGGTTCCTGAGCCGGGAACGCTGGCCCTGCTAGCTGTTGCGCTACCCCTGATCGGCAGACACGTGCGCCGCGTCGCGCGGTGCAGGCAGGCCGCTGACTGACTCCAGGATATTCATCCGATTTGAGCGTGTCGCCTGACGCTGCAGTCGAACGAAAAACGGCGCTAAGTTCCACGATAATCTCAGGGAGCGGATGCCATCAAGGGTCGTATCGCCGTTGGCCAATCATCGCAGCAAGTGATCCAGTGTTTCGTAGCGAAGATTATTGGCGTTTCGGCGTTTCGTTCATCCCGTCCCGTTGACGCAGCCGTGAACTTCCTGCGATGATGCCTCCGGGAGCGTCAGGGTTCCTGGTGGGCCCCGCGGTCTTCAAAGCCGTTGAGGCGGCGCTTCGCGTCGCCTGGTGGGTTCGATTCCCATCCGCTCCCGTTCATCCTCGTGGCCTGCCGCTTTTGCAGTGCCTGTCACTGACAAACTGACCGTTGCAGGATCGGCACGCGCCGCTGCCTGTTTCTAATCCATTGAAAATCAGCCACTTACAACGTCGAGGTTCTCCGCCCATTTGCGGCACGCGGGTTGCCCTTCTTCATTCCGGCAGGCCACGATCGGCGTGGCGGCGGATGGTAACCCAGCGCGAACGCAAGCGCAGTCAGGAGGATACGACGATGATGACGAATCGCTATGGATTGCCGACGGCGGACCGTTTCGGTCGAGAAATGAACAACCTGCTCCAATCCCTGTTCGACGGCGTGTCGATGGCCACGCCGCGCACGCGACCTTTCCCGGCCGTCAACGTCTGGGAAGACGACGAAAATCTTTACGCCGAAGCCGAGGTTCCCGGACTATCCATGAACGATCTGGAGATTCTCGTCGTCGGCAACGAGGTGACGATCAAGGGTCGGCGCAATACTCCGGCAGATGAGAACGTCGCCTATCACCGACAGGAACGCGGCGCCGGCGAGTTTGCCCGCGTGCTGACGCTGCCGGTCAACGTCAATGCCGACCGTGTTGAAGCGGTCCTCAAGGACGGCATCCTGATGCTGACGCTGCCCAAGGCCGAAGAAGCCAAGCCCCGGAAGATCAACATCAGGAATACGTGACCGCATGTGGATCGAGCAGCAGACAGCGTTCCCGTCGGCCGACGAAGGTTGAGGCAATTTCGTCGCGGTAGTAAACAACCAAGTGTGGACCGGACTTCACCGGTCCTTGACGAATGAAAGGATGGCGAACCATGGTCAGTGATCTGGCAACGGAGAAGCGTAACAACTCGGTAACCCGGGCGGAACGAACGCGCGAGGGGCGCACTTACCTTCCGTATTGCGACATCATCGAGCGGGAGAATGAGCTGCTGCTGTTCGCCGATTTGCCCGGCGTACGAACGGAAGACCTGGACATCAATTACGAGCGCGGCCTGTTGACCCTTCAGGGCCGGGTCGATTCGCGACGGACGGAGCGTCCCTTCCTGGTTCACGAGTACGGCGTAGGGGACTTCAGTCGATCCTTCGAGATTGGCGAAGGCATCGACGCGTCGCGCATCGAAGCGGAGATGAAAGACGGTGTCCTGACGCTGCACCTTCCCAAGGCGGAGTCCATCCGTCCGCGCAAGATCACGGTCAAATCCCAGGCGTAGGGCGGAGACCGGTTCAGCCGACGGATGCTTCAGGTACGAAGAGGGGATGAAGCGAACAAGCGACAATCGGTAGATTGGTTCATGTGGTACAACTTTGAGTGTGAGTTTTTCTCAAGGAGGTGTTGCAATGAACATCATCCCATGGCTTAGCAAGCGAGAAGACAATCGCGGCGGCTCGATCCCGGAGTCAGGTATCACGCGCTTCCGCGACGAGATGGATCATCTCTTCGATCGATTCTTCATGGATCCCTTCGGCATGGAACATACGGCCGGCCGATTCGGTCTCGGCGGGCCCCGGCTGGACCTGGCCGAATCGGACCATGACGTGGTCGTCAAGGCCGAGTTGCCGGGCATCGACCCGAAGGAGGTCGATCTGCGCGTCGAGGGCAACATGCTCACGATTCGCGGTGAGAAGAAGCAGGAGAAAGAGGAGAAGCGACGCGACTATCACTACGTCGAGCGCCAGTACGGCAGCTTCCATCGAAGCGTTCAGCTTCCGAGCACGGTCGATCCTGACAAGGTCGAGGCCGCCTACAAGGACGGTGTGCTGACAATCACCATTGCCAAGCGTGCGGAGGCCAGAGCCAGACGGATCAGCGTCAAGTCAAGCTGAGCGACCGTCAACAACCTGCCGCGGGTGCGAGTCAGAATGCTCGCACCCGCTTGTGCGCGCGGTGTTCTTGCCGTCGCATGGTCACTTATAGACGTGTGTACTCTCGGTCTCATCGACCGGCGTCGTAAGCTGGTCGCTGGTCATGGAGACACGGAAGCGAACATCCGCCGGCTCAACGCCGCGAACCACGACCTTGTAGATCACGGTCGTCTTTGGCGCGAGCTGCTGCAACGGAGCGAAGCGAACGATGTTGCCCTGCAACGTCGCCGGTGTCGGGCCGTTCGCGGAAACGTATTCCTGCTCCGGCGGAACCGTGCACGCGATGACGATATTCGTGCCGTCGGCCGAACCCTGATTCGTCACCATGATGTCATAAGTTTCCAGCGCACCGACTTCGATCGGGTCGTCGTTGTCCACGACTTCGAGCAGCATCGCCGAGATGCCGCGGATTTCCGTCGTCGTTTCAGCGACGGCTTCCGCGCAGTAGGCCTTCGCACTGACCGAATTGCGAATCGCTCCAATCTGATCGGGCACGACGGTCAGCGACACGCGCTGCTGTGAACCCGGAGGGATCGTTCCGAGATTCCACGTCACACGCCCGCCGGCGGCCTGCCCGCCCATGCTGGTCTCGACAATACGGTGTCCGCTGCTGAGTTCATCGACGATGATTGTGTCCTTCGCCGGCGCATCGCCATCGTTGGACACGACAATCTCATAGGTCGCCGGTCGTCCAAGATATCGCTCCTCCGGCCCGGTCTTGGAAAGCACAAGCTTCGGAACAATCACGCTCGTTTCCGCGCTGGCTTGTGCGGACAGACCGCCATCTTCACTGGCCTGAGCCGTGCTGGTGAACGATCCGGTTGAAGTCGCCTTTGCGGCAACCGTGAACTCGCGCGATTGTCCGGCCGCGAGACTGCCCGCGTCGAAGGTGACGCTCGATCGACCGTCCTGCGTGGCCAGACCCGACGGCATGGCGCCCACGACTTTGACGTTACGCGCGACGCCGCTCCCGCGATTGGTCACGACGTATCGGAGCGTAATCGGATCGCAGAGAATCACTTCCGACGGAGCGTTCATCGTCAACAAGAGTTCCGGCTGTACGATCCGATGGGTGCTGCATAGCTCCGTTTGAAAGGTAACCGTGGCGCAGTATCGCAACTCACCCGCGCCGTCGGCAGCGCCGGTCACCTTGATTGATGTCGATTGACGGGCTCCGAGCGTTCCGATGGACCACTTAACCTCGTGGCTGCCCGCGGATGAGCCCGAAGGCACGGCGTCGCTCATCTTGAAGCCGGACGGCATCTGTTCCGTCAGTTCAAGCGAACGGATATCAACGCTCGTCAGGTTCGTGAGCTTGATTTCGTATGAATACGACTCACCCACCCGAACCTCGGCAGGCACGCTGCGCTCCAGCAGGATGGCACTCGTGTTGCGGTCGCCACTTGGGTAATAACTTTCTGTACGCAGGATGCCGTCACGCCGAGGCAATGTCGCGGGAGGGGTCGGCGGTGGAGCCGATGACACGACAACCTGTGACGCAACAGGCGTAGGTAGGGTCACACTTTTCGACAACACGTGTTGCGCGGGAATTTCCTTCATCTGCTGCTGCTCGGGTTGCGCCGTGATCGCAACGCGCTGCGGCACGGAGGATTCCATCGGCGCAGGCGCTTGCTCCGGAGGAGGTGACGGCGGCGTGGGCTTGGGTTGCGGAGCAGTTGGAGCTTTCGCAGGGGTGGATGGCTTCGCCTTCGTCATCGGCGGGCGAAGGTCTTTACCCTGTTGAGCCGGGCTCGTCGGTACGCACAGTGCCGCGATCAGGGCGGCGGTTGCGAATTTCGTCTTCCACTGACGCATGAGTGTCGTCTCCTTACGAATAAGCACCCGACCGGCGGGTACTCATTCCATCAAAGCATTTCAGCGAACCCAAGCCATCGCTCCATCGTGCCACGCTTGCGGCACGATTCTTCTCGGGCTGCCGCTCATCAGTAAATATGCGTGCTCTCCGTCTCTTCGATGGGCTCCTGGTGTTGATCGCTCGTCAGCGACACGCGGAAACGCACATCTGCCGGTGTCGTTCCGCGGACCGTTACGCGATACACCGTCGATGACTTCGGCGGCAGTGCGGGCAGATCGCCGAACGTTATGACCTTGCCTGCGACGCTCGCGGTGGTCGGACCCGTCGCACTGACGTATTCCTGCTCGGCAGGCAGCGTGCAGACGATGCGGATGTTCGTGCCTTGCGCCGAGCCCTGGTTGGTCACGATGATCTCATAGTCCTCATTGGCGCCGGCCTCGATCGGGTCATGCTTGTCGATCACTTCCAGCAGAATCGCCGAAATGCCCTCGACGTTCATCGTGAACGAAGCGCTGGCCTCGGCGCAGAATGCCCGTGCCGTCGCGGTATTGCTCATGGCGCCGACCTGGCCGGCTCGCATGTCCAGTGTCACGCTCTTCGTCGCACTGGGTGCGAGCGTACCGAGGTTCCAGGTTACGCCGCCCTGACCGAGCCGACCGCCGTCGCTTGCGCCGACGAACGTCATGCCCGCGGGAATCGTATCCACAAGTACGACATCCCGTGCCGGAGCGTCGCCTTCGTTGCTGACTCGAATTTCATAACCGGCGGGCCGACCGAGATAACGCATCTGCGGACCGCTCTTGGCGACGACGAGTCGCGGAGAGGTCATGCGCGTTTGGCACTGTGCTTCCGCAGTCAGTCCGCCTTCGGCCTGGGCCACCGCGCGAACGGCGTAGTGGTCCGGCCGCGTCGCCTTTGCGTGGAACGTGGCTTCCTTGCTCTGGCCCGGGTTGAGTGTCCCGGCGGAGAATGCCATCGACGTGCGTCCGTCCTCCGTCGTCAGTCCGTCGGGAAGTTGTGCCGACACCATGACGTTCTTCGCCGTGCCGTCGCCGGTGTTCGTCACGAGCAGGCGATACGGCAGGGTATCGCAGAGCATCATTTCGCCCTGGCAGTTCATGGTCAACGAAAGTTGCGGCGCGACAATCACCGTCTCCGCGCAGTCCCGAGCAGAGAGACCATGAGCCGCCCTGACGTCCACGCAATTCTGGAACGTGCCGGTCTGCATACCGGTCACGCTGACCACAATGGGAACACTTCCGCCGCCCGCGAGTTGGCCGAGCGACCACGAGAGCGTCTGGCCTGAAACGCTGGCCGGCGGCTGGCTTGCCACGTACGAAATTCCCATCGGGAGCGTATCGCTGACGAAGACATCGTCCGCTCCCATGCGCGCCGGGTTGGAGACGACGATGCTGTAGTCGAACGGCGCGCCGACTTCGGCACGCGGCGGTGCGTTCTTGATCACGCCGATCTTCGGCGCCATCCAAAGTTTCGTCGTGTGTCCGGTGGAGATGTGACCACCGGATTTGCAACACTGCACGTTATCCGGGCGGACGATGTCGATTTGTATGTCGTTCGCGCCTTCGACCGGCTGTGACTGGTTGAGGGTCACTCTGGCAAGACCGGCCTGATCCGTCGCGGCGGATACGGCCGTCGCTTCGCCCGGCGAGAACAGGCCCGCCGGTCCGGAGACGAGCTTGTAGATGACGTTGTAGCCGACGAGCGGCGTGCCGTCGGAATGCCTGAAGACACGCGTCACGAGTTCATGCGGCGTGCCGACGAGATTGACCGCCGCGGGCGGCCACTCCCAGGCGACGTCGTACCAGTGTTTGACCGCGAAGACCTTGTGCTTCTCCCAGTCGTAGATCGCCGGACAGTACGCGATGACATGTGTGTCGCCCTCAACCGGCGACGTGATGACGCACCACGTCTGCCCTGGTGTCAGATGCACGTCATCAGACGGGTCTTCCGTTCCGCGAGTCAGCGTATGGGTGTAATTATTGGTGTGGGAGACAGCGAAGCTGTTGGTCAGCTTATAGCCGCGGCTCGCGCGCCAACCGCTCTCATCCACTTCGATGATGCCGCCGACGCTGCCTTCCGAGATGATCCACTCGATTCGGCGATTCGGCAGCGGGTTGCCGTCTTTGTCACGCACCGTGGCCACCAGCAGATGCTGCGTCTTGACCGGGTTGACCGCTTCCGCCGGCGTCAATTCGAGCGTCGCGGCAAACGGATCCCAGTCTGTGTAATACCCGCCCTCCGGGGGCTTCGGATGCGTCGGGATCGTGTCGCCTGTCGCCGGCCACGTCGCGGAATGAGGCATGTGATCGCGGCAGCCGGCTGAAGTCACGGCGACCACGGCAGCCAACAAAACGGCCAGGGGTATACTTCGATATCGCATGATGCCAACCTCCGCTGTCACTTCCGCCGGACTCAGGCGTCAAAGGCGGTGCTTCTTTCCAGCTGATACGGCCGACCTCTTTCCACCGTCGTCGGCGCATCGAATCCGCTCGCTGTCCGATTCATCCACGATCTGCGTCGGTGGACTCGGCGCGGCGAAACGGCGCAATGGATTCGTCACGATGATGCTCGGACTTCAGGTCGAAAGGAGAGAGGCGCGAAGTTCGCCGTCCCAACGGTGGCGCTTATGGGACGGCGAAGCGTGATCGACACGCTAAGGCGGCGTCATCGAAGCGCCGGGCTGTTTTCGTTTATATCGGGCGGTGGAGCAGTCGTCGGTCGGCCCTCCTCGTCCCAGTAAGCCCAGTCATCGAGCTTCTTCCCCAGTTGGTAAGTGCCTTCGCCTGACGGTTGGCCGTTGGGGTGATAGGTCGTCCACTTTCCGTGGCGTGTGTATCCGCCAAGCAGGCCTCGCTTGAGATAGCCCTCGGCCTGGATCGCGCCGCCGGGATACTTCTCCTTCGTCGTGAGCACGCCGCTGACGGACCACAGATAGACAAACCACAGCAGCAGAACGAGAAAAGGAATCAGCGCGACTAAATATCGCCGTCGGCCGGTGCCGATCGTTCGTGACAGATGCGAGTCGGGATAACCGCTCAAGAAGTGTGTTCCAGTGGTCAGTGGCTTACATTCTGCGTCATGCAATCAAGAGCCGCGCAGATGCTGTTCCCTAATCCCTAATCCCTGATCCCTCGTCCCTCGGTCCCTCACTTCATCAACCATCGCTTGATCGCGTACAGCGTCGTATCTCGGCCCGCCTTGGCGATCGAGCGCGTCAGCGGGATATTCTTCGGGCACACCTTCACGCAGTTCTGCGAGTTGCCGCAATCGGTGATGCCGCCGGGGCCCATCAGGCCTTCAAGCCGCGGGCCGGCGCTCATCTCCCCCGTCGGGTTCGTGTTGAAGAGAATCATCTGCGAAATGATTGCCGGCCCGACGAATTCCAGATCGTACTGTGCATCGCTGCGGGCCTTGTATTCCGCGTCGCTCTCGCCGGGATAACGCTCAAGCTCGACCCTGTGATACTGCGGGCAGGCCTCCATGCAGCAGCCGCAGGTCATGCACTCCGACAGCGGATATGCCTCTTCCTGCGCACTCGGGCTTTGCGCTGGCCCCGGACCGGCGTCGTGATAACCGTCCACGGGAATCCATGCCTTGATGCGCTTAAGCCCGCGAAACATCCGCGCGCGATCGACCATCAGGTCGCGGATGACGGGAAACTTGCCCATCGGCTCCAGCTCAATCTCGCCGGCATCGGTGCGATCGAGATTGTCCACCAGCGCGCTGCACGCCTGACGCACGCGACCGTTAATCACCATCGTGCAGGCGCCGCAGACTTCCTCAAGGCAGTTGCAATCCCACACCACCGGCGTCACCGGCTGACCGGCGCCCAGCGGCGTCGGGCTTGCCGCGATGGCCTGCAGGGCGGAGATCACATTCATCCCCGGCACGTAGTCCACGGCGAAGCTCTGCCAGTATCGCGGGCCGCCGGGTCGGTCCTGCCGCGCGATGCGGAAGACGACCTTCTGCTCGGTCTTGTGCGGGGCGTGTTGCTCGACGTGCGATCCGGTATGCGGTTCCACCAGCGTCGTGGCCATGCGGGAAAATCTCCGTTCAAGCGTTCATCCGATCAACAAGCGGTAGATGATAGTCTCCAAGCGGAGCCCTGCAAGGCGAGGGGTTGGCTGACACTTCTTTCAGCAAGCAGGGCGGGAGAGGGTCGGTCTTTCGACGGACCGAACCGGCAGAGTTCGCCCATTGCTGAGTCGTTGAATCGGCCGTCCGATTATCCATCGCCGGATATGACGAGCCGTCCGATAGCCCTTCGCCGGATAGGTCGAGCGACCCACCCGCCCGACTTGCAATCCCCGACAGAGCCGCTAGCATGTGGCGTTCCACTACGCAACGGGGCGTAGCTCAGCCTGGTTTAGAGCGCTGCGTTCGGGACGCAGAGGTCGGAAGTTCAAATCTTCTCGCCCCGATTTCACGACGGAAGTTTCACGGAATCCATAGCTTCTTCTGCCGTTTCTCTTACTCAACTGAGACATTCTCCGGCTCGCCGAGCCGATAGCTTGTGCTCCGGCCGCCGCCAGGATTCTGCACCAGAATGCGGCGGCCCAGAAGCTCTTGAATGTCGCGCAGCGCCGTATCAGAAGAGCACTTCGTGAGTTTGGCGTACTTTGAAGTTGTGAGGAATCCCTTGAACCCGTTGAGCAGCCGATTGATGACCAGTCGCTGGCGGTCGTTCACCGGCCGGCGGTTGATTTGTTGCCACAACTTCGCCTTGTAGAGCACAGCACCCAGCGCCGCCTCCGCGCCACCGATGGCGCGATCCAGGCAGCCGAGGAACCACTCCAGCCAACTCGTGATATGCACGTCGCCCCGCTGAGCTGCTTCCAGTCGCAGGTAGTAGTCCTTCCGCTCTGCCTCAATCTGTGACGACATACTGTAGAAGCGATCCTTCGTACCATCGGCGCGAGCAAGTGCCATGTCAGCAATCGCGCGCGCGATGCGCCCGTTTCCGTCCTCGAACGGATGGATCGTCACAAACCAGAAATGCGCGAGCGCGGCCTTGAGCACCGGATCAACTGACGCCGGCGCGTTGAACCACTTGAAGAACGCGGCCATTTCGGAGTTGAGGCGACCCGCCTCCGGCGCCTCGAAATGCACGCGTTCGCGCCCGTACGGGCCGGAGACCACCCGCATCGGCCCGTCCTCCTTTCGGCGCCACGCTCCGACCGTGATCTTTCGCATACCGCTGCGACCGGTCGGGAAGAGCGAAGCGTGCCAGTCAAAGAGGCGCTTCTTCGTAAGCGGCTTCAAAAAGTTCCGCGTGCCATCGAGCATCATTTCCACGACACCCTCGACATCCCTGCCTGCCTTCGGAAGGCCCGCCGCGTCCAGGCCGAGTCGGCGGGCGATCAACGATCGCACCTCATCGGGGTTAAGCGTCTCTCCTTCGATAGCGGAGGACGTCACGACATCGCTCGTGAGCACCGTCAGACTGGCCTCCGCCCGCAATTCGAAGCCCAGCACTTCCATCCGGCCGAGCAGCCGGCCCTGCTTGTGGCGCACCGCCGCTAGCGGGGCGGCAAGGGCGTCGCCGTCCCAGGTGAATTCCGGCCATCCCGGCCGCTCGTGAATGTAGCGCATGTTTCGCCGCATAATCTGCGGTGATTATATCGGCGATTCGCCGCACGAGTCAAGTTATTTGCCGCACATAATGCGGTGAATAAAACGCCGATTCGCCGCACGGCTGAGGAAACATGTCCCCTCTCCCGCTCCAATCCTTACCTTCTACTCCCCAAGTGCACTCGCCCGATGTGGGCGTTGCCCTCTCCTGCGGTCTCCTTTCTACTCTCATTTTTCATGGACCTCCTACGCGACATTGGAAATACTTCGATCGTTCAGCTACGCAACGTCCTCCCGCCGAAGTGCGCGCGTGTCTTCGTCAAGCTCGAATGGGAGAACCCCACCGGCAGCATGAAGGACCGAATGGCCGTGGCGGTGATCTCGCGGAACCAGCGCTCGACGAGGTTCAGCCACGAACTACTCATCGGCGTGAAGTGCAGGTGGAAACGCGGATGTCGCTTCAACCAGGACTTCTCCCGGTCATGCTTGTGCGTGCTGTAATTGTCCAGAATCAGGTGCAGGTCCAGATCCACCGGCGTCTGTGCATCCAGCAGGCGCAAGAACTTCAGGAACTCCTGATGCCGATGCCGCGGCATGCACCGGCCGATCAGCTTTCCCTCGACCAACTCCATCGCCGCAAAAAGGTCGTCGTGCCGTTGCGCTTGTAGTCGTGGGTCATCGTGCCGCAACGCCCCTTCTTCAACGGAAGCCCCTTCTGCGTGCGATCCAGCGCCTGAATCTGACTCTTCTCATCGAAGCAAAACACCAACGCTCGCTCCGGCGGATGGAGATACAACCCGACGATGTCCGTCACTTTCTCGACGAACCGAGGATCGTTGCTCACCTTGAACGTCCGCGACAAGTGCGGCTTGAGACCGTTGGCCTTCCACACACGCCACACCATCGATTTGTCGATGCCCAAGGTCGCCGCGAGCGAGCGGCCGCTCCAGTGTGTGGCGTTCGGCGGTCGCGTCTGCGTCGTCGTCTCGATGATCTTTCGTACGGCCGCCTCGCGCTGCCGTGGCTTGCGTCCGCCGCGCGGCCGGTCCTATTCGATGTCCGACAGTCCGCCCGCCGCAAACCGCCCGCGCCAGCGCACCACCGTATTGGGCATGATGCCGAGTTCCGCGGCGATGTCCTTGTTCATCTTGCCCTCGGCCGCCCGCAACACCATCGTCGGCCAGATGGCGACCCAGGATGCCGTGACCGCCGAAAAGGTGCCCGAACTGCTCCGCAAGGCTCGAAAGCTTTCGGCGAATCAGTGGGATGACCTCATCGCATTCGCCAACCGGTTGTCCAGGAAGAAATCGTAATCCACGGAGTGGCCCCCATGGCATCCGAGTTCTACGGCACCATCTTCGAGCCAAAGCCCGGCCTGCTGCGTACCGACCGGGCGGCGTGGAACTGCGTCGAACAGTGCCGAAAGGCGCTGGGGCTAGAAGTGGCGCCCACGCCCATCCCGGTCGATCAGTGGATCGAGCATCCGCTGGGGATTCGCTTCGGCGTCACCGATTTGTCATCAATCGGCGAAGGCGTGCTCGGCGCTGCCTATGTAATGGACCGGGAGATCCTGATCTCCGATTCCATCGACCATGAAGGTCGATTCCGCTTCACCTGCGCTCATGAGCTGGCCCACGTCCTCCTGCATCGCAAGCAGGCGACCGTGTTCCACGAGACGGTGAAGTTGCCGAGCGATCAGGCAAACCGACTCGAACGCCAGGCGGACCGCTTCGCCGCGGCATTCCTGATGCCCATCGCGCTGTTGGAGCGCGAACTCCACGCAATCTGTCGCGACGAGCAGCTCGACGCCGAGTACTGCCTGACGGAACTGATGATGCCCACGGTGCGATCCGAATGGCTGTGGCGCGCCGTGTTCCTTCCGCAGATCATGCAGCGCTTCGGTGTGTCTAAGATCGCCGCCATCATCCGCTGCCGGGACTTGCGGCTGATCGCGTATCCAACACACGAATTCATGCCGATTCGCTTCGAAGGCCTGCTTCGCGAGCCGGCCAATGCTCCGGAGTTGACCCGGATGCGCGTGCGAGAGGGTCGGCCGGTGATTGCCGGCCGAGCCCCTCGAAGCCGATAGGTGTTTTTTTGTCTGGACCGTTCGCTTAGTAGCGAACATACGAACAACCACCAACCTCGTCAGGACAAGGGCAAGCCGTCATGAACAGGAAACTGAGTCTTCCGGAGATAGAAACGGCGCTCGCCGCCATCCCCGCCATCCTGACGCCGGATGAGGCCGCGGCGTCGCTTCCGAAAGCCAAAGCCAAGCCGCAGCCGTGCTTCACCACGGTTCAAGTCGATGCCCTCATCGAAGCCGCGAACGGTGAAGTAAAGACCGCCTTCGCCCTGATGAGCTACGCCGGGCTTCGCATCGGTGAAGTGGAGCAACTTCGCTGGGAGGACGTTCGGCTCAAGGACGGAAAGCCGACCATGCTGCACATACGCCGAGGCGGCTCGAACGGCACGACGAAAGACAAGGACGAACGCTTCGTCCCCGTGCATCCCCGTATCGCGGACCTTCTCGGCAAGCCGAAGAAGTCCGGTCCCGTGTTCTCGACAATCCGCGAACGGACGCTGCTCGCTCGGCTCAAGGATTTGTGCAAGGCGTGCCAGTTCGACAAGCCGCGCGAATTCAAGCTGCACTCGTTCCGCCACCACTTCGCCAGTTTGTGCGCCAATCACGGCGTCGCTCACCGCAAGGCCCTGGCGTGGCTCGGCCACTCGTCGTCCGACATGCTCGACCTCTATTACCACCTGCACGACGACGACAGCCAGCAAGCGATGGTCGCACTCGCCGGCGGAAATGGGCCACGCATCAATCGAGACGCAGGCGCATTGAACAGTCCAAAATCGGAAACGATCGGCGACGCTGATTCGCGTTTTGAGGGCAGTTTGAGGGCAGTCGGGCAGTCAACAATCAAGAAACTTTCGCAAGTGCGGGAGTTCCAAGACTTTGTGAACTGCCTGCAAGATGAAACGGAGAGGGAGGGATTCAATCTCCCTCGTTTTCTCAAACTCTGTCGCGCGCTTAGTTTATCGCCTCATCTCCGAAGCGACAACGATTTCGCTCGTCTCGCCGATGTCCTGTTCCTCCACGGTTTTTTACCGTCTCGTGGCGCGTTTTGAGGGCAGGTTGAGGGCAGCAGACGGATCACGGACAGGGTGGCGGATCAATCGGCATCGGCTATTGGACGCGCCGCCCTAAATTGGATGAGGCCGGCGCAAGCGCTCGCGGGGATCACGAACCGAGAAGTTCGTTGACCATGCACTGAATGTCCGCTCCGTTGACGAGGCAGTCGCCGTTGCAGTCGCGCGGCGGCCTGCCGGTCGTGTCGACCGGCAGGCCGGAGCGTGCAGTGAGGCAGATATCACTGCGTCACGGAATCAGCAGGTCCACGACGCCCTGCACATCGAGGCCGTCGACGCTGCCGTCGTCGGTCATGTCGCCGTTGGCGATGTCGCAGTCGGGGTACTCTGCGGCGTAGGCGTCCGGATCGAGGAGGGCTAGCACCATCGCCGACACGTCGTCCATATCCAGCACGCCGTCGCAGTTCATGTCGCCAAGCACGTCGCACTCGGTCCCCGGCACATCCGGACACGGATCGCAGGCGTCGCCCACACCGTCGCCAAACCCAAGGGAGCTATGGAGCTGGGCGATCTCCGCCGCCGTCAGGCCCCGTCCAAAGATGGCGATTTCGTCCAACAAGCCGGCCAGGAAGTTCGACGCGCCTCCCCGATTGCCGAGAAAGAGGTCCGAGGAGTTGGCGGTGACGCCGGTAACCACGTCGGCCGCCGAACTTTCCAGCACGCCGTCTAGGTAGAGATTGATCGTTCCCGCATCGCGGACAAACGCGATGTGGTGCCATTGATCGTCGTTGATCCGCGTCGTGGATGTCGCAATGGAGACGGCATTGCCGTCGTATCGCACGATATAGACGCGGCCGAAGTTCGTGCCCTCCGTCTGGTTATAGACGCGGATAACGTAGGGGTAGCCGTCTTCACCGCTCCATTTCTCAACGATGGAGTTGTCCAAGTTGGCGATATCAACCTGATGGGTTGGCATCCTCACCCGGATTGAAACAGTGAAGTCTGCCGACGCACCAAAATTGAGGTCGGGGTCGTGGGCGATGACGACCCCGGCATTCGTTCCATTCACGGATACGCCGGCGTTGGTGTGGCCGAGGGTCCAGGCGGCGCCGGTGAGCGTTGCAGTGTGGCTTCCGACCGAATCGGCCGCAGTTGCGCCCTGTCCCTCATCAAATCGTAAGGCGGCTATCGGAGAGTAGGTCGCGCTCAGCAGTTCATCGTCCGCCTGGTCCGGGTTGTTCACGTCCGGGCAGTTGTCGCAGGCATCGCCGACGCCGTCGCCGTCGGTGTCGACCTGATCCGGATTGCTTACGGTCCGGCAGTTGTCGCATGCGTCTCCGATGCCGTCGCCGTCCGAATCCGCCTGATCCGGGTTGTAAACATCCGGACAGTTGTCGCAAATATCCACCACGCCGTCGCTGTCGGTGTCGCCGCCGCAGGGGACGTATTCGCCCTGCCAGTTTCCGCCCGCAACCGCGCATTCCTGCAATGTCAACTCGGCGCACCACGGCGCTTCCGGAAGACAACAGGCGCCCGGCGGGGTGAGCAGGGCCAGCCCGAAGTGTTCGCCGCCGCCGCCGAGCAGCACGAACCGGTCGTTCGTCGCCGGCACGTCGGTCTGACCGAAGTTGTTCAGGCCCCAGGCGACAACGCTGCCGTCGGCCTTCATGCCCAGCGAGAAGTTCCATCCCGCCTCCACGGCCACGAAGTCGGCGTTCGGCGAGGGGACGTTGAGTTGTCCGGCCGAGTTGCTTCCCCAGCACACGATCGTGCCGTCGGACTTCAGCCCCAGAACATGGTTCGCGCCTGCCGCGATCGCCACAAAATCGCTGTTCGGCGACGGAACGTTGAGTTGCCCGGACGCGTTGCTGCCCCAGCCGATGATCGAACCGTTCGACTTGAGACCGAGCGTGAAGAACTCACCACCGGTGATGTCGATGAAATCGCTATTCGGCTGCGGCACGTCGAGTTGACCTTCGTCGTTGCGCCCCCAGCCGACGATCGTGCCGTTGCGATCGAGCGCCAGACTGTGCTGCCGGCCTCCCGTCACCATTACGAAAGGCGCGTTGGCGACCGGCGGTGATGCTTGCCCCTGATCATTGAGGCCCCACGCGGCCACGCTGCCGTCTTCGCGCAGCGCCAGGCAATGGCGGCCCAGCGTCCGTGCCACAGCGACGAAGCCGCTGTTGGGCGAAGAGATGCTGTGTTGGCCGCCGCCATTGTCGCCCCAAACCACAATCGATCCGTCGGCCTTCAACCCCATTCCGTGCCAGCGCCCGCCGCCGACACCAACGAAACTCTCGTTCGGCACGGGGACGTTGAGTTGTCCGAAGTCGTTCCTTCCCCACGTCACGATCGATCCGCTATCTCCGGGAACGCATTGGCTGCCCGCGCACGCACGATCCGCGCCCTGCCAGGCGCCATCCACCCAGCCGCAGGACGGCTCCGTCGTTTCGAGGCAGAACCCGTTGGATAGGCAGCACGCGCCGCTCGGCCATGGGCAACCATCGGCAGCGACGAGCGTACCAGTCGGCGTGTCAGGACACAGATCGCAGGCGTCAGGCACGCCGTCACCGTCGCTGTCCGCCAAGCCGGGCTCCGTCGGCGATAGAAGGGCAAGACGGAACCCCAGGTCATAAATCTCAAACGTTGGGAGGTTGTGGCCGCCTTCCCACGCGCCCAGAAGGGCGACGCCGTCATAGAACGACCCTCCCCGAGCTCCGCGATACGAGCCAAAGAGGTGTGCCTCGTTCCACTCCCAGACGTTGCCGCCCTGGTCGAACGTTCCGTAGGGGCTGGCCGAATTCTCGAAATCGCCGACCTCGGTGCGCCAGTACGGGCTGCCGATCGTGTAGAAGCCCCCGGCAAAGAAGTTGGCGCGGTTGCCCAAATCGGGAGCGGGGTTGGTCAGGGTGTTGAGCGGCTCAACGTCCCAGCCCGTCGGGAAGCGCCAGTAGTTGCCGGTCGCGCCATCGTTCTTGTGGTAGGCGGCCTTATACCACTCGTCCTCGGTCGGTATTACCCAAGTCGCGTTGGGCTTGCGCGTCACGGCCATCAGTGCCGCGTTGCTCGTCGCACCGTTCAGGAAGTACGAGCCGTCCTCGGTCGTGTTCAGATCCTGCGGTCCCCTCGGCTGGCCGTTGTGCAGCCAGTTGGCGAACCGCGCCGCGTCGCCCCAGGAGACGGCGTTCACGGGCCGATTGGCCCAGTCCGGCGCCACGCTGTACGTGTAGCTGCCGGCACTGCCGCTGCGCTGGATGTTGGCGCCAAAGTCGGGAATGCTTCCCATGTACGTGTTGTACAGCTCGTAGGTGTCCGTCGCCGCCACGGCGTTGAGGAATGCGGTGTACTGCGCCGCCGTGATCTCATACTTGCCCATGTTGAACGCGTAGCCCACGCCGCCGTAACCCGTCAGCGGGTCGTTGGGGTTGCCGGCGTTGCCGACGGGGACGATGTCGACGGTGACGATGCACTCCTGCGCGCCCGCAGCGCCAGTGCATACAACGACCGCCGCCAGAAGCGTGATCATGCCATTCATCATCTTGGAGATCCGATTCACATTTCCCGTTGCTGTCAGGTACATGATTTACCTGCCTCCCGCCTCGGCGGGGCTTCGAGTTTCCCGTGGGCGGCGGGCGCCGCCGTTCCAACTGTCGCGTTCCAGGCCGACACCCGGCCTTCTCATCACTCTGCGTAAACCAGCCCCGGCGCGCTCCATGATTTTCAATGACTGCTGTTTCCACATGGAAAACCGGCCGGAGGCGCCAATCCGAAGATCGGGCCTCCGGCCGAGTATTCGCAAATGGGAGTTACGAACCCAGCAAGGCATTCACGAACGGCTGGATGTCAAGCCCGTTCACGTCGCCGTCCTCGTTCATGTCGCCGTTGGCGATGTCGCAATCGGGGTACTCGGCGGCGTAGGCGTCGGGATCGATCAGTGCCAGCACCATGGCAGGCACGTCGTCCAGGTCCAGCATGCCGTCGCAGTTCATGTCGCCGAGGACGTCGCAGTCCACGCCGGGCACGGTCGGACACGGATCGCAGGCGTCGCCGATGCCGTCGCCGTCAGTGTCGAGTTGATCCGGGTTGTGCACGTCCGGGCAGTTGTCGCAAATATCTGGCACGCCGTCGCTGTCTGAATCAATGCCGCAGGGGACATCCGCGCCCAGCCAGGTTCCGCCGGCGTCCGCGCATTCCTGTGAAGTCAACTCGGTGCACCAGGGCGCTTCGGGCAGACAGCACGCGCCGTCTGGCGATCGTATGGCAAGACTATGCTCCAGGCCGCAAGCGATAGTCAGATAGTTGGCGTTCGGCGCAGGCACGTCGATCTGACCGAAGCTGTTAAATCCCACCGCCATGATCGTGCCGCCGGCTATCAGCCACATGCTGTGGTACCAACCGCCCGCGAGAGCCACAACGCCGCTGTCAGGTCCAGGCGTGAAGGTCTGACCGCAGCAGTTGTATCCCCACGCCACGTTCGAGCCGTCGGCTTTCAGGCCCATGCTGTGCTCCCCGCCGGCCGCAATGGCGACGAAGCCGCTGTTCGGCGCAGGCACGTTGGTCTGACCGGAGACGTTCCATCCCCACGCCACGATCGAGCCGTCGGCTTTCAGCCCCATGCTGTGGAACCCGCCGGCCGCGACGGCCACGAACCCGTCGTTGGGTGCCGGCACGTTGGTCTGACCGAAGCCGTTGTCTCCCCACGCCACGATCGAGCCGTCGGCTTTCAGCCCCATGCTGTGGTTCCCGCCGGCCGCGATCGCCACGAAGCCGCTGTTGGGCGCAGGTACGTTGGTCTGACCCTCGCCGTTCCATCCCCACGCCACGATCGAACCGTCGTCTTTCAGCCCCAGGCTGTGGTGACCGCCGGCCGCGACCGCCGTGAAGCCGCTGTTCGGCGCAGGCACGTTGGTTTGGCCGACGTTGTTGTTTCCCCACGCCACGATCGAGCCGTCGGCTTTCAGCCCCATGCTGTGGTACCAGCCGGCCGCAACCGCCACGAAGTCGCTGTTCGGCGCAGGCACGTTGGTCTGACCGAAGTCGTTCCTTCCCCACGCCACGACCACACCCTGCGCGAAGACTACTCGCGGGCAGGCCAGAAACGCGGAGGCGACGATCAACGCCGCAACGCAGCGCCAACCCATCGTGGAGTTCCGGTTCACATTGTCCGTTCCTGTCAGGTACATGATTTGCGTTCCTCCCGCCTCGGCGGTTGTTCGAGTTTCCCGTGGACGGCGGGGCGCCGCCGTCCCAACTGTCGCGTTTCCGGCCGACGCCCGGCCATCCCAATCACACTGCGTAATCCAGCCCCGGCGCGCTCCAGGAGCGCAGTCGTTTTGAAGGTAGCCGCTGCGTTCGAGAGGAGTCGGTCAATCTAACTGCATGTTTTTCCTTAAGTTACAGCATATTCATTTGGATATTACATCGGGGTTAGAATAGAGATGTTTGGCCCCGAGCCGTGGGTGCGTCAGTGGAAATGAAGCTCGATACGCGAAGTGTGACCCGCATCCTCGCCGATTTCGGCTCCGGCGATGCTGCTGCGCGCGAACTATTGCCTCTTGTCTACGATGAATTGCGGCGACTCGCGGCGAGCCATTTCGAAGATGAGCGTGTCGGTCACACGCTTCAGCCGACGGCCCTGGTCAACGAGGCCTTTCTTCGGATGGCCGGCGACAACGGGATCAAGGTGGCCGACCGCGCGCATTTCTTCCGCCTCGCGTCAAAGATCATGCGGCAGATACTTGTTGATCATGCGCGTCGCAAGAATGCAGTGAAGCGCGGCGGCGAGGGCGAGCGGATTACGCTGGATGATTCGTTCCCCGGCCCGGTTAATCGATCCGATGTGGACCTGTTGGCACTGGAAGAAGCGCTCGAACGGCTCGCGACATTCAGCCCGGACAAGGCACGTCTGGTTGAATTGCGTTTCTTCGGAGGCCTCTCGATTGAGGAAGCGGCTGATGCGCTCGATATCTCGCGCACGCAAGCATCGCGCGAATGGCGCACGGCCCGCGCCTGGCTGGCCGATGAACTGGGCGCCGCAGCAGAATGAAGGGGAGTACGGGCGTCTCGCCCGCAGAGGACGCCAATCACGCATGACGCCCGAACAATTCGCCCGTGTCGAGTCCCTCTTTGAAGGTGCCTGTGCACAGCCGAACGCCGCGCGCCTAGCCTGGCTGCGCGAGCAATGTGACGACCCCGCCGTGCTCCGCAAGGTGGAAGGCATGTTGGCCCATGATGCCGTCTTGGTGGCGCCGATTGACGCCCCCGCCATGGGCGCGGGCTTTCACGTCGGCAGGGCCAATGAAATCGAGCAGCGCCTCCGCGACGAATTCGCCGCCGCCGGCCGCTACCGGATCGAAGCGCTCCTTGGCGAAGGCGGCTTCGGCAGCGTCTATTGCGCGCAGCAGATCGAGCCCGTCCGCCGGCACGTCGCGCTGAAGGTCATCAAACTCGGCATGGACACCCACCGTGTCCTCGCCCGCTTCGAGCATGAGCGGCAGGCGCTGGCGATGATGAATCATCCGGGCATCGCGAAGTTCCTTGACGCCGGGATCACCGAGTCCGGACGGTCTTACTTCGTCATGGAGTTGGTCGATGGAAAGCCGATCACGACGTACTGCGACGAAAACCAACTGGACACACGGGCGCGGCTGTCGCTGTACACACAGGTCTGCGAGGCCATTCGACATGCCCATCAGAAGGGCGTCCTTCACCGCGACATCAAACCCTCGAACGTGCTGGTAACGTTGCAGGACGGCAAGCCGCGACCGGTGGTCATCGACTTCGGCATCGCCCGCGCGCTGGATGACGAAAGCGGGGCGGTGTCGCTGATGACGGAACAGGGCCAGATGATCGGCACACCGGAGTACATGAGCCCGGAACAAGCCGACGGCGGCCGTGACATCGACACGCGGACCGACATCTACTCGCTGGGCGTGCTGCTGTACGAACTGCTGACCGGCACGACGCCGCTTGATCGTTCGACGCTGGGTCGCAGGTCGCTCCCGGAGTTACAACGGTGGATTCGCGAAGTGGACCCGCCGACGCCGTCGACGCGCGTTCGCAAGTCCGGCCAGCGGGGCGCGATCGCGGCAAGAGGCCGCGGCACCGACCCATCGACGCTGTCGCGGCTGCTGCATGGCGATCTGGACTGGATCGTCATGAAGGCCATCGAGAAGCAGCGCGAACTGCGATATGAATCGGTCGATGCCTTCGCGGCCGACATCGGCCGTCATCTGAACGATGAGCCGGTCCTTGCCCGGCCGCAATCCGCCGCGTACCGCTTTCGCAAGTTCACCCGCCGAAACCGCGGCGCCGTGGCCGCGGCCGTCGCCATCGTCATCCTGCTCGTATCCGGCGTGATCGGGACCACGTATGGCATGTTGAAGGCCCGGCACGAAGCCGAGGTGGCGCGAAACGAGTCGGCCATCGCCACGGCGGTCAGCGATTTTCTCAACTACGACCTGCTCGCGGCCATCGAGATACAGAAACGAGGACACGATGTCACGATGCGGGAAATTCTCGACGCCGCGTCGCAGCGCCTCGATGGCCGATTCGACGATCAGCCCCGCGTGGAACTGGCCATACGCTGCGCGCTCGGTCGAGCTTACAAATACCTCGGCGCGTTCGACACTGCGGCGCAGCATCTCGAACGCGGCCTCGAACTCTCACGGACAACGCCCGACGCCGACCCGCGCCACCGCATCGACGCGCCGCTGGTGCTGGCTGAAGTCCTCAACCTAAATGACCGTCCCGCCCAAGCCGAGCCGCTCCTCAACGAAGCACTTTCCCTTGCCGTCGCCCTCGAAGGCGAAACCGGCATGTACCCGCTGTTGATTATGAACACGCTGGCCCAGACGTACCGCCGACTCGACAAACTCGACGAAGCCGACTCACTGTATCGGCGCGTCATCGAAATCCGCCGCGGCCTGGGTGATGAGAAGGATAATCAGCGAGAACTGCTCACCACGATGTCCAACCTCGCAACCCTGTACATGATCGCCGGACGTCTTGAAGAGGCGGAATCGCTCATGGCCGATTCTCTTTCTCGCGCCGGCGATGTGCTTGGGCCTGAGCACCCGGTCACACTGAAAACCGCCTTCGACCGATCCAAACTGCTGCGCCGGGCGGGCCGCCTGAGCGAGGCCGAAGCGAGTCTGGTCCCGGTTCTGGATGCCATGAAGAGACAATTCGGCCGGGATCATCCGCATACGTGCTTCGTGATGAGTGAGTTATCAAACGTCCATCGGGACCAGGGCCGTCTCGATGACGCGCTTCGTCTCCGGCTCGAAAGCGTGGAGGGCCTGCTGCGTACGCTCGGAGAGAAGCACGAGTCGACACAGGACGTCATTTCCGAACTGGCCAAGCTGCTCGAAACGATGAACCGCCCAACCGAAGCCGCGCCGTGGCGCGAGAAACTCATGGATTCAGAGACCGCAGCCACCGATCCTTCAGAATGACAAGCAGCTGACGCGGCGGCATATCGTACTCAGATTGTAAATGCCAACTTACCAGGACAAGCACGGCCACCGACCATCCCGAGAGTCCATTTGAGGGCAGTTTGAGGGCAAGCGGGCAGTCAGCAACCGAGAAACAGTCACAGGTGTAGTCGAATCAACGATTTCGGTGCTTTCGTCTCGAAGAAACGGAGAGCGTCAAACTCTCTCGCTGAGAAGCCGGACGCGCAATCGTATAACTCGGCGCATAACAAAGGATTACAGGCATGACTGAGTTCTGTTAAGCGAAAAACGGAGAGGGAGGGATTCAATCTCCCCCGTTTTCTCAAACTCTGTCGCGCGCTTAGTTTATCGCCTAATCTCCGAAGTGACAACGACTTCGCGCGTCTCGCAGATGTTCTGTTCCTCCACGGTTTTTTACCGTCCCGCGATGCGATTTGAGGGCAGTTTGAGGGCAGTTTTTTCGGAGGTCAAACGAGGAAGTCCGGAGCGTCGGTTTCGGCGGATGCTCTTCTCTCGCTGAGTCGAGCTTCATCCGCAGCGATCTTTCGGCAGACCGCCAGCAGGCGCTTGCGAACAGGGCTGGCAACCGCCGAATGCGAGGCGGCTTGTAATTCTTGGATGAGTGCCGCTTCGGCCTTGAGCTTTTCAGAGCGCTCGCGGCAGATCGGGCAATCCTGAATGTGTTCAGCGAGGCCGCTGGATCGGTCCGCGCCATTCGCGAACGCCTCAAGCTCCTTCGTCGTCAGGCAAGACTGGCTGTGCATGTTCATACCTCCCCCAGTTCGGCGTCGAGATCTTCGCGGATCTGCCGCAGGCGGCGGATGACGGCGTGCTTGATGCCATAGAGTCGGTTGACAGCGACCCCCAATCGCCTGGCGACCTTTTCCGCCGGCTCGCCGCGAAGTGCCAGGGCCTCGAACGCCTCGAAATCACGCGGCGAGACGACCGACGACGAACGCATCCGCTCCAGGCACGCCTGCCAGCGCTCCTCGCGCTCGGCCTGCTCCCACGCCGAGCTGGGCACCTCTCCGCTCGCATCTGCCACACTCTCCAGCGGAAGATCCACCCTCCCGGTGGCGCGCTCAAACTCGCGGCGGCGATACAGGCGAATCGAACGGTTGGTCAGTGTCCGCAGATACTGGCGAAACCGTCCGCGATCGGGGTCGAACGTGAAGCCCCCGGCCACGGTGCTGACGAAGTTTCGCATCACCACGGCGACGATCTCCTGCGCCGCATCCTCGCTCAGTCGGGCATACCGGGCCATGCGGTAGATGACCGGGCCATAGACGCTGAAGAACTCATCCCATGCCTTGGCCGCGGGGTCGTTGAGCTTCGCGAGGAGCGTGAAGCGGGTCGTGGGGAAGAGGGTGCTGTCGGAATGCTTCAGAGTCATGCAGGTATCATACCGTCTCTCTCAGGATCAGTCCTCGCATGGACCAATCAGATTCTGAATTGAGTTACCTAGTCAGTCGCACAACAGATGTACTTGTAGCGCGTGCCCATGTGAAGTTCGGACTTTATTATTGCTGGCGGCTGACTTCCTCTACGGCTTCATGTGCTGTCTGAACAAGTCCTGTGCCTACTCACGACACAAGCAGGCACTCAACAAAGGGCAGAATGTCGTCGATGGACAAGGAGCCGTCTCCCCCGGGTGACGGGAAAAGATCGCCCGAGCAGACGCGCCGCCATGAGTCGGGATCACTGAGTATTCCGTCCACCATCGCTTGAATGTCCAGGCCGTTGATGGCGCCATCCTGATTGACATCGCACGTGATCGGGACAAACGCGGCCTCGATCACGACATAATGCCCTGGCTCCACGAGCGACAGGTTGATCCAGCCGAGGTTTTCGCTCCAGGCATGACCATCGAGGCGGCCGTCGCACTCGATCCGCGCGGGATCGGCAGGTGTCGCGAGGCTGCCGCCGGAAAAGTTGACCCAGCCGACGTTCTCGCCCCAGGCGAGCCCGGAAAGCGATCCGTCGGGCGCGATGTTCACGCCGAAGTCGGTGTCATCCGTGTTGGCATAATAGAGCGGGCTGCCAAGCATTCCGTCGCCGACGCTTATCCAACCGATGTTCTCGCCCCAGATGTAGCCATGCAGGACAAACTCACCGACCCGCACACCATCGGCAGCGCCGTTTGCATCGCGCCAGTTCATCCAGCCGGCGTTTTCTGACCACGATGACTGCGCGACCGGGTCGATGTTCGACTGTGCGAAGACGGTGACGACGCCCACAAGCGGCAGACTCACGATTGCCAGCACGCGTATGAATCTCTGAACACACATCGGAATGCCTCCAATATCGCTTTCGTCGACTCCCAGTCATCAGTAAATGAAATTGGCCCAGGGGTGATCGGCGCCGGGCACGCTGGTGATGTCACCGACGCCGGCGACGTTGACGATTGGGCCATGAGAGTTCCCGGCCGCCATGCTCACATTCGTTCCGTTTCCGTTCATCGTATTACTTACAATCATATTCTCGGCGCTTTGAACTTTAAGCCCTATCTCAGAGTTTTCTGCGCAGCAGTTCTCCTCTATGGTGCTTGCCTCGCCTCGCACATCGAGCCCGATGCCGTTAAAGAAGCAAATGTTGCCTAGCACACGTGATCGACGGCCCAAGGTAACCACGCCGATCGCGTTGCTGTACACCAGATTAGATTGAGTCAGACACCCGAAACCACAAACGATGCCAAAGGTGTTTAAGTACGCCGAGCACTCGTGAACGATGCACGACTCGTCTGCCGATAGTCCGGCGTCGGAATTGCCGAACGCTACACACTTACTCATCAGTCCTCGGACGATTTTCAACCCCTGCCCGCTATTCTCATGCGCGATACACTCCTGAATGACACCAGATTCAATGGCCAGGCCCCAGCGAGTACAGCTCGACACGACGCACGACTTGGCGATCCATGATTCACCGCATCGGATTGAGTACGGATCACCGGGGTCCTCGGCACCGCACCTCATCACAAAAAGTTGCTCCAGTCGGCCCTGATTGGACTGGCGAGCGCTGATCGCTTTGAGCGGCCAATCCTGAATAAGGCCATTGCGAATGCTCAAGCCTCGCGTACCCGGATTAGTAACGATTGCTATTAGTCCATTTGGACCGCTCATTGTAAATCCGGCCAGATCGAGATTGACTGACGATGCTTCAATGTGAATTCCGTTCTTATCCGCCTCGCCGATGATGTTCCCCGTCAAGTAATAGCTCCCCGGCTGGCTGATGACATGCAGCGCCGTCGAGCTGCCGGGCAGGCTCTGCACCGGGATGCGCGGCTCGGCGAGACCCATGTCCGTCCGGGCGATCTTGTCGTAGATTTCCTGCACCGTTCGACCCGTCGAACCGATCGGTCCCGGCGGAGGCGTGAGCGGACCGGCCACTGCGTCTCGCGCAAAGAGCGCAGCCCCGGCGGCGAGGCCGCCGATGCCCGCGATCAAGGCGCGGCGGTCGAGTTGATTTTGAAGGTCTGAGCTGACTGGTTCCTGGTTCATACTTCGTCCCTCGTCTTTCTTCTTGTTTATCAGTAAATGAAATTGGCCCAGGGGTGATCCGCGCCAGGCACGCTAGTAATGTCGCCGACGCCGGCGACGTTGACGACGGCGCCGGATCAATATCATTCCCATGACGATGACCGGTGTGGTTGTCGGTTCGGGAATCGTAACAAGAAACGGTTGATAAACGCCGTGGTAATAGCCTTCTCCCAAGATCGTGAGGCCATCATCAGAAATATCAACAGCAGTAGACAGCACCCAACCGGACATTTCTATGCCATTTTCTGAAAGGTACTTGGCCAAGTGAATGACTTCGCTTTGAGACGCCCACATGAGGGGCATGATACCGAAATGGCTACTGTCAGGGCCGAAACTCTCGCAGACGTACCAAGCTTCTTCGTAGCTGTTGACTGAATTACCAACCAGTCGTGATCCATCAGCGGCGATTCCAGTCATTAAGTACGATCTACTCGCATCGGAGGGCAGGATGGGGAGAGAAGAGCTTGTTCCGCCCGCGGAATACAGGAATGGTTTCCAGTGGCCACCGGAATCCTTTAACTGGCCTACGGCAATGCCGTTATTGGCGGCGTCCGAAATATATCCCGGAACATTAGGTGCGGGAGTTGCAAAGCCAGTCCACACTACCGTACTGCCATATTCGTAAGAACCCCAGGGCGGGTTTCCGAAGACGTGAGAATCATCTAGCGAAATCGCTCTAACTTCGTCCCCCGCCTGAGTAATCCCGGACATCGGAAGTGCGCTCGCGCCGATCTCGCTCTGCCAGTAAAACCCCTCGTATACGTCATTGCCCCCTTGGGATGAGTGAAACCTGAATCCGGCAATAGTCCCTAGATTACTAATATCCGTCGCTAAGGAGAAGGGAAGCTGCTCATGGCCGCTCACCACTTGCACAGTTCCGTCGCTCGCCCAGCGTGTCGCATTCCATTGCCATTGGAGCGGAGGCGCACTCGTCGCGCCTCCAACAATCACTTGGCCGTCGAATGAAACTGAACAAGCCCTAGATTCTGACCCGCCAGGCAGGGGCTGTAACAACTGAAAACCATGCTGCGCGGTCCATCGAAAAGCCGTCTGCCCGCCGGACGGCGATATCGCCGAGCCGACAACTGTTGATCCATTGCCCGAAAGGGCAGTTACAGCCGGGTATGATCCGTCGGGAAGCAGCCCTAGGGGTGTGATTGTTCCTGTACCACCAAGGGCCGGCACGGTTCCACACAGGAGCAATATCGCAAAGACCCGAGCAAGCCGCGAACATCCCGTCGGCCTCAAAATCACGGAACGACAACGCGGGTAAATAGTTGAAACGTCCATGAGTCCTCTCTGTTACGACGTCAGGGTACCAACAGTCCAACGAAACCCTGCACGTCAAGGCCGTCGATGCGCGGTGTACCGTCAGCATGAACGTCTGCGTTGGTATTGGCGGTGTAGGCCCTACACGTGTCGAGAGCGTCCGGGTCTAGCAACGCCTCCACAAACAGCGGCACATCGTCGATATCGACGACTTGATTGCAATTCATGTCGCCGCGCGGGCAGTTCGGTCCCCAACGTGCCCAATAGGCTGAGGGATAGCCGCCGGCAGTGGCGAACCTGCCTCCCACAATCAGTTCACCGTTGAATTCGGAAAACGCGATAACACCTGGACTTTTGCCGCCTTCCATACCTGTACCCAGCGGCTGCCAGGAGGTGCCGTCCCAGCGGGCAATGCGATTGGCCGACACGCCGCTGGCGGTGGTGAACCAGCCCCCCGCGATCAACTCGCCGTTGTAGACAGTCAGGGCGTACACCGGGCCGCTCATCCCTGTCCCTAGCGGCTGCCAAGATGTGCCGTCCCAGCGGGCGATGCGATTGACCAATGTGCTGCCCGCGCTGAGAAACTGGCCCCCCACAATGAGATCATTTTCAAGGACTGTTAATGCCAAGACGGGTCCATCGAGATTTTCAGAGAGTACTTCCCAGCCCGACTGGCTCCAAAACGCGAGAGAGAAAGGGTCACCGCCACCAATCGCTAATACTTCCGGCTGAGGACCAGGTCCATCCTGATCCCATGCCGCTAAGCTATATGTTCTTCCAAGAATGGGTGGAATTTGCCTGGGCGTTCCCGGTCTCCAGCCAAATGTGCACTGCCCGTAAGCCTGTGTTGCACCGATCGCCAGAACAGCCACACTAGCGATCCCGAAGACCCACTGTTGCGCTTTCATACTTGTGCCTCCGCGCCCAGTCCGGCGTCACCGATATCCGAGCTGCACCATTCACGGAATGATCAAGGCCACAAAACTCTGCACGTCGAGGCCGTCGATGTTGCCGTCGGCATTGACGTCGGCCGTGAATTGTTCGCATGAATCCAGCCCGACGGGGTCGAGCAGTCCCTCCACGAACGGGGCAACGTCGGCCGAATCGACACTCTGGTCGCAGTTCATATCGCCGCGAAGGCAGGAAGGTCCCCAGCGGGCGATGCGGTTGGCGCTCACGCCCCCGGCGGTAGTGAACCCGCCGCCCGCGACCAACTCGCCGGTGAATACCTTTAGGCAGAACACGAAGTCATCGTTGATCCCCATTCCCAACGGCTTCCAAGAAGTGCCGTTCCAGCACGCGATGCGATTGGCGCTGACGCCGCCAGCAGTAGTGAATCCGCCGCCCGCGATCAGCTCTCCGTAATAGTTCGTCAGGGTGTACACGCTGCCGTTCATGCCGGTGTCCAGCGGCTGCCAGGCGCTGCCGTTCCAGCGGGCGATACGATTAACCGTTACGCCGCCAGCGGTAGTGAATAAGCCGCCCGCTATCAATTCGCTGTTGTACACCGTCAGAGCGAACACGATGTTGTTCATCCCCGCTCCCAGCTGCTGCCAGGCTGTGCCGTCCCAGCGGGCGATGTAGTTGGCGCTGACGCCGCCAGCCATGGTGAACCATCCCCCCGCGATCAGCTCGCCGTCGTACACCGTCAGTGCGGATACCGCGCCACTGTTCATCCCTGTCCCTAACGGCTGCCAGGAGCTGCCGTTCCATCGAGCTACTCGATTAGCGCTCACGCCACCGGCCATGGTGAACCACCCCCCCGCGATCAGCTCGCCGTTGTAGACCGTAAGGGCGCTTACCGTCGCAACACCATCGCCGTCCATCCCCGTCCCCAGTGGCTGCCAGGTCGCACCGTTCCAGCGGGCGATGCGGCTGGCACTGACGCCGCCAGCGGTCGTGAAACTTCCCCCCGCGATCAGTTCGCCGTTGTTCGCCGTCAGGGAAGTCACTGTGGCATTCATCCCCGTTCCAAGTGGCTGCCAGGTCGCGCCGTTCCAGCGGGCGATGCGATTGGCGCTGACGTCGCCGGCGGTGGTGAAATCCCCTCCCGCAATGAGGCTATCGATGTTCACCGCTAGGGCATTCACCTCAGTGAAGATACTGCCGCCGCTCATCCCGTTGCCCAGCGGCCGCCAGTCAAACGTACATTGGCCGTTTGACGGTGCCTCTGCTTCCAACGTGGCATTGTCCCAGAAGACGGGTCCCGCCGAGCCCCCACTTGTAAGAAATGAAACTGTCACCGGCTTGTCGATCACGCCTCCTGAGTCAGGCGCGATGTAATCTATTATCACTGTGGTCCATTGGTTTAATGGCACCACAACGTCAGGGGTAAATCCGCCAAATCCAGTAGAAGCAACTGTTACCTGACCCAATAAGACCGAACCAGGCTCGAATTCGTCGGGATTTGAGACCGATGGGCTGCCGGCCCATAGTTGGAATCTCCCGCCTTTGCTGAGATCCCCCATTCCAACGTCGATTGTGGCGCGATATGAATAACCGGGCATTACAGAAAGCGATGAGGTTTGACTGATGCGATTCTCCCAATTGTTGGTAGATGCGTACTGCGACTCCCCGGAGCCTGAGAACGGTATTCTTCGAAGTCCCGCGTCGCGCACGCCGTTGTCATAGCTGTTAAGCCAACTCGGTATTGAGTGGATCCGAAACTCGAAACCTGGGACCGTCGTATTCTCGACGAGACTTTTTTCTTCCCAAGGCCCAACGGGAGATTGACCAGGAAGCAGGTTTGCGGGCGCTTCGAAATCTCCGTTCACCAGGACGTTTGCGAATCCCGATTGGGAGACCCATAAGATGACCGCCGCGATGACAAAGACCGGGCGCTTCTTGGCGATGCACTCAATGGCGTTGGGGCGCGAACACATAAGAAACCTCCAGAAGGCTGTTCAAGAAGTCATTGCGGACTTCTATGACGATCAGATGAACTTCGTTTCGCTTACCAATCCGTTAATGTACGAAATCCGCCTTATCTACCACAAGCTACATGCGCATGTAGGGTGTCGATCAATCGCCTCGCTGTGCATGCACGACACGCAGCACGACGCCCACGCGAGATGTCACGCCGAGTTTGCGAAACAGCGCTTTGCTGTGATGCCGCACGGCGTCGCGGGAGATGCCAAGTTCTCCAGCGATGTCGCCCACCAGGCACTCGCGGCGCAGCAGCGCGGCCACCTCGGCCTGGCGCTTCGAGAGTCCCAGCCGCTTCACAATCCGCCGCCAGTTGGCCACCGGGAACAGCGGCGGCCAGCGGTGGTTGATGCTTCCTTCGCGTGGCGGGGCCATTCACAGCATTCCTCGTGGCCGTCAGAGCGGGCAACCAGACCGACGACCGCTCTTGGCCCCTATAGCGCGAAGGTGGTCGGGGCTTTGCGGGGATTTGGAAGAAATTCTGGAGAGTCACTCGACTACCGGGGCCATGGCCGCGGAGAGGAGCGTGCGAGACCCTTGACCCTATACAGACCTGCGCTCTGTGAAGGGCAACTATCCGCTGCCGCGGACATCAAGGGCTGGCGGGATTCACCCACAAACGAGCGGAGCCGGGCGTGCGCTGGTGGTAGATGACCGGGCCATAGACGCTGAAGAACTCATCCCATGCCTTGGCCGCGGGGTCGTTGAGCTTCGCGAGCAGCGTGAAGCGGGTCGTGGGGAACAGGGTGGTGTCGGTGTTTGCGCTCATATATAGCGGCCTCGCGTCCCTCCCAGCCGCCTCTCCTGGCACACTTGCACGTGCCTCAGACGCAGTCGGCCGTAAGCGCCTCTGGCATGCGGCTGGCTGGATTGCCGCCAGCCATTATACCGGCACCCGGCGGGGCGATCACGTAACTCATTGCGCGGCAAGTAGCAATCTTCGGGGTAATCAGAACAAGAAAAGGCTTGCCACGGGCGGGTCGGCGCGGATCCTCCCGCGGTGAGCGAGCCCCCATCATCATGCAAGCAATGATCATGTGATCTTAGACGAATGGATCACGTCAATGCGGAAGCCGAGTTCTTGTGAATTACGAGCACCGTGCATTCATGGTATAAGCAGCGCATTGGCAAACAGCGGCACATCGGCCAAATTGACCGTGCCGTTCTGATCCATATCGCAGGCGCAGAAGGACGCGGACGGCCCACCACCTCCAAGCAGGATATTCACGAATCCTTGGATGTCTCCACCATTCGTCGCCGAATCTCCGTTGGCGTCACCGCTACCCGATGCAATAACCGCAAGCGGGATAGAGTTACTCGTCACGGCTCCGCAGGGCGATGTCGCCACACAATCGTAGGCCCCGGCTTCCGCTAATGAGACTCCGCTCAGCGTCAATGTTGCTGTGTCCGATCCAGAAATCGCGCCGCCATCGCTCAGGGGTAAATCGTTCTTTCTCCAGGCAAAGGAAGCCTGTCCAAATCCCAACATGCTTGCGGTCATCTGGATGGATCCGCCAACACATGCCGAAGTATGCGACGTCTGGATGGTAACCGCCACAATCTCTTCGTAGAGACAGCGTAGCTCAAAGTCATCCAGGACTCTGTCGTAGATTCGGACATCATCGATGACACCACTAAAGTACTCGCCGAACGATACGCATGCTCCTATCCTAAGGGCGCGTGAATTCGCGAAACTACACGGATAAGATCCAACAACAGACAGCAGGCCGTTCTTGTAGAGCCTCATCTCTCCATTGGCATAAGTCGCAGCAACATGGAAGAATTCACCTGTGGAAATGACAGAACCGTGGATACCACCGCTGCATCCTCCGCCTTGTCGTACAAGGCTTAAGCGGTTACTGTTGCCGGAAACATAGAAAACATAACCGCCTTGTCCATGTGAGATAATGTCATCATGAGTTCCCGCGGTGTCTCTGCGTATCCATGCGGCAACAGTCATTGGGGCATTAAGATTGAGTAGCGCAGGAGTGCCCAAGTCGATGTATGAGTTCACTCCATTGAATAATGCACCTTGACCAGAATGTGCCGGCACGTACGAGACGTTATTAGTTAATACTGCATGAAGCCCGTTTCCACTTGAGTCAGTAGCGTTTCCATCCAGCTTATACCATGCTAGAAGACCCTGTCCGAGTCCAGTGCCTGGGATGGATTGCGCGAAAGCCTGAACAGACCAGAGAGTCGCTGCCAGCAATGTGGCCAAGTATTTGTGTCGTACCATGTGCCATTGCCCTCCGAATCGACTGCGTTCAAGTGACCTTCCCCCACGGTTCGAATCAACCCGCCACTGTACAAAATGCAACCTCGGCTCCACAAGCTACATGCGCATGTAGGGTGTCGATCAATCGCCTCGCTGTGCATGCACGACACGCAGCACGACGCCCACGCGAGATGTCACGCCGAGTTTGCGAAACAGCGCTTTGCTGTGATGCCGCACGGCGTCGCGGGAGATGCCAAGTTCTCCAGCGATGTCGCCCACCAGGCACTCGCGGCGCAGCAGCGCGGCCACCTCGGCCTGGCGCTTCGAGAGTCCCAGCCGCTTCACAATCCGCCGCCAGTTGGCCACCGGGAACAGCGGCGGCCAGCGGTGGTTGATGCTTCCTTCGCGTGGCGGGGCCATTCACAGCATTCCTCGTGGCCGTCAGAGCGGGCAACCAGACCGACGACCGCTCTTGGCCCCTATAGCGCGAAGGTGGTCGGGGCTTTGCGGGGATTTGGAAGAAATTCTGGAGAGTCACTCGACTACCGGGAACGAGGCTGCGAGAACGTGCGTGCGAGACCCTTGACCCTATACAGACCTGCGCTCTGTGAAGGGCAACCATCCGCTGCCGCGGACATCAAAGGCAGGCGAGATGCGCGGCCGAGCGAGCCAACAGCCCGGGGCAGGAAGCGAACGAAGGGCGGTCAATTCGTCCGGCAGGGACGCGCGGACGCGACGGGCAGACCGGCCGCCGGGGACGGTGGCCGCTACGGGGCAGGCAGCGTGGCGAGGAGTTCTTCGAGGTCGCTGCGGAGCGGGCAAGGGCCGGCATGAATGAGCGCGAGGGCTTCAGTTGCCGTCGTTCGCGCTTCGGCGAACTGGCCGTTGGCCTGCTGGGCGGTCGCCATCAAGGCAAGCAGTTGAACCCAGCGGCCTTGCGTGCGCTCCACGCCGCGGCCGGCGACTTTCAGCGCTTCGGCCGGGTCGCGCAGCTCAGCCGCAGGGCAGTGCAGCAGCAGGTCGGCCAGCCGCCGGTATTGATCGGCGGTGGCGGAGGCATCCGCTACGGCGGACCTCCAGACTTCCACTAGAGTGGCATACAATGCCCGCGACTCGTTATGTTGACCCGAATCCCAGAGCACACCGGCCAGCCACTCGCGGGTATCGTTCAGAAGGTGTGCCGACTGCGCGTCTCCCGGCAGTCGTGCGGCCAGTGTCTCGGCCTGCTCAACGGCTTGTCGCAGCAGGGACTCCGCCTCAGCCAGTTGGCCGCTCCATCTGGCGTATCGGCCATCCGCACAAAGCGTCGTTACACGGAATGAGATCCACTCCCGGTCCTCCGGCTCGGCACGGAGCACCCGCTCGATGACCAATTGTGCCTCCTGAAGCAATTGGCTCGCTTCGTCAAGCCGACCTTCGTCCGCCAGGACGTTCGCCTGGAATTGACGAGTGACGACGAACTGGCGCTGATAATCCAGGTTCTTTGCGTCGAGTGCGATCAGATCCGATGCCAGCCGACCGGCACGCTCCGCGCGTTCCAGCTTCGACAGGTGTTCAGAACCCTCAGCGAATGGCCCCACGATCGACGCCCCGAGCAGGTGCGCGCCGAGCAGGCAACGTATCCTCGCCGGGCTGGCTGGATCCAATTCGAACAGCCGCTGGGTCAATCGAAGCCGCTTTTCGTAGTAGCCGGCCGCTCGCGGATCATCGCCATCAAAGATCGCCGCGCTGCACAACCGGTCATAGCTCCAATTCAGGTTGTCGAGCCAGCGCACGCTCTGCGGATGAGCCGCGACCATCGCCTCATCGATGAGGAGGGCCTGCTCGTAGTGTGCCAGTCCGAGTTGGCGATCTCCGCGGCCGCAGGCGATATCCCCCACGCGGACCAGCGCGATGGACAATTCGGCCTGCGCTTCGGCGTCGCCGGGTGTTTGTGCGGCGAGCTTTCGTCGTATCTCCAATGCGGTGGCGACTTCGTCGGCGGCGCGGTCCCAACGGCCCAGACTTTGAGCGATATCGGCCAGGCGGGAATGCGTCTTGGCCATGTCGGCCTGCAATTCGGAATCGTCGGTCTTCTCTTGCAGGAACGTATCAAGCTGGGCGAATGCCCTCTCCAGCAATTGACGACGCGTTGCGGCGGCGCCGGGGAGTTTGGCCAGCTCGCTGTCGATCTGAGAGAGCGTGAAGTCGAGCATGTCACGGGCGGCGCGGAACTTGGCCCGGGCGTCGGCGGCATGCGTTTCCGCCCGGCGATACAGTACCGTCACGCTGGCGGCATAGCCCGCAGTGAGCAGGACAACGACGGCGATCGAGGCGACGAGGAGGCGATTTCGTCGGACGAATTTCCGGAGGCGATATACCCGGCTGTCGGCACGAGCGCTGATGGGCTGACCGGCCTGATATCGCTCGATGTCCTCGCGGAGCGCCGCGATGGAGGCATACCGGCGGTCCTTTTCCTTGGCGATGGCCGTGAGCACGAGCGTTTCAAGATCGGCGTCGATGAAGGAGCGAATCGCCCGAAGCGGCTTCGGCTCGGCGTTGCGGATGGTCTCAAAGAGCTGCGGCCATGGCTGATTGATGTCAAACGGAAAATCACCGGTCAGCGCGTGATAGAGCATCATGCCGATCGAGTAGACATCCGTCCGGACGTCGATCAACGACGGCCGGGCCGCCATCTGCTCCGGCGAACACCAGATCGGCGAACCCATGAACATCCCGGTAAGTGTCACGGCATCGGGGCTTTCACGCTGCGTCGAGCGTGCAAGGCCGAAGTCGAGTAGGTGCGGTTGCCCATCGGCATCGACAAGGATGTTGGCCGGCTTCAAGTCGCGGTGCAGTACGCCCGCTTGATGGGCCGCTTCCACGCTGCGGCAGATTTGTACAAAAAGGTCGAGCACTTTTTCGAGCGGAAAACGATAACGTCCCGACGAATCCCCGTGGGCCAGGGCAACGCGGTCAAGGTCGTGGACGAATTGATTGACTGGCACGCCGTCGATGTACTCAGCTGCGTACCACAATTCACCGGAGTCGAGCGAGCCGTGATCAAGAACGCGAACGATGTTGGGGTGATCGAGTTGTTCGAGCGTGCGATATTCCTGCTCGAAACGTGCTCGAGACTGCACATCCGCCAGGCAACTCGGAATGATGAATTTGATGGCGACCTTCAGGTTGTCGCGGAGCCGAATGGCCTGAAGCACCCGCCCCTGCCCGCCCTGCCCCAACGTCTTTAGCAGCCGAAATCCCTGCAAGCCCGGCAGGGATACTTGCACGGCAATCGGCGCTTCACCTATCGGTGTAGGTTCGCTTAGCTGAAGACCGGCAACCAGGGGTGTGTCCATGAGTTGCCATTATAGCGTCCTGGGCATGCTGTCTCGCATCTCATTCCCAGGATCAAAGTTCTTTCAAACGGCTCGGATTGACGGAGCCCAAGAGGGATTCAAGTATCTGAGCACGGATCGCAGCGCGGTTGGTTTCATGCAGCACGGGGCGCCTCGATTCGCGTGAGGGCTGGCTTCGGCTGAAGGAATCCGTTCGAGGCCGAGAAGCAGTTTGAGAAGCGGACTGCAATCGCCGCCGTGCTGCATCCTCGTCATCCAGTGTCGCATAATGCCAGAGCTTTCGTCGGACGAGTGTCGCGAAGAGGCCGCAGGGGTTTCGCGTGCCGATGGCCTTGGCGTGCTCAGCGGCTGCGAAAAAGCGAAGGCGATCACATTCGGAACCATTGACCAAACTGGCGCTCCATGCGCTTCTGTTCATAGGCCTCCTGGATGGCCTTGTGCTTGGCGTAATGCTGTTTGGAAGAAGCGCTGCCGGGGCCGACGTAGGCCTCGTGCTGGTAGATGGCGTTGATCGATGCGCAGATGGCGTAGTCCAGCTGCAGCATGATCCGGCTGTAGATCTCGTAGCGCTGGCGGACCTGGGTGATGACATCATCCAGCCCCAGCCAGGAGGTGTGGACCTTGTCCTGCAGGATGGCGAACTCGGGCTCGGCCCTGGGCGCCGCCAGGTAGCCGCGGGCAATGATCTGCTCGACCGTCTGCGGGTGATCGAGCCGGCGAAGGAGGGCGGCATCAGTCGAAGGAAGAATCTGCTCAAGGGGAGATTCCGCCGTAACGCGAGGGCGGCGATCCTCCGGCGAGAGGTACAGGTAGTGCAGGCCAATCTGATAGAAGTACGGAACATAGCCCGTGCCGGAAAGGCGCGGATGGAGGGGTTTGTTGGGATGCATGGCGTCACCGGAAAGGTTTACTTTCCAGTGGTAACGGGAGCCAGGTATTTAAGCCTTTCGGTTTTCATCACTGCGGCGTGGCAACAGGGCCGAGGCGCAACATTCTTAAAGTACGGACGCTCCCCGACCTCCCGGAGGTGATCGAATTGACGATTCTTAAGACAGACGTACTGGCCCTGATCCAAGCCCAGGCAGAGCAAGAAGCGCGGGTGCTGGCGGGTGAATTCGCCCGCGCCGCCGAAGCGGATCGGGAGGCGATCCTCGCGGCGATGGAGTTCGAGCAGTGGCTGGCGGAAAGCTGCGGCGAGTTGGTCAGCGCGACCGCGACCGACCATGAACGGGCAAAATGAGCTGACGCTATAAGGTCGCATTTCTCCTCAACTCACCATACTCCCACCCCTCTCGCATTGCTAACCCCTTGTCAATGCTCGCTTCCGTCGGCCTTTACCCCTCCATAGTCTCAGCAGACCTGATTCAATCACTCCTTCATGTATACTGTTCACGTACGCGTCGGCTCGTTCGGCCCCGCGGGCCCCTCAGGGACCGCGGGACGGGGGGCCGAGCCGCGCCGGCGAGTGCCCACCACAGGTGGCCCGAGAGGCCACCTGACTCTCAGCACTCTCTCATGCCCCGCAACCCATGTTCACCCGACCCATCTGCATCTTGTTCTTTCTTCCTTTTCCACTCGGGGCATCTCCAACCCAAACCATCACGCCATCCCTCACCCCGCATCACCCTCCGCCATCAACCCACCGCAACTCTTCAACCCCTCCCGCCGTACCACACCTCGCCGTCAGTCATCCGCTCCAACCCTCTGCATCATGACGACCCACGGCCACACCTTCTCCGGCACAAAGCCGATGTAATCATGCGGATTACGAACCGCCCGTAACTGTCTCAACCGGACATCCACGAAGTACGCCTTCTCGCCGATCATCACAATCGGCAACACCCGCGGACCGCCCTCACCTGTACTGCTACACGACATGTTCGCACCTCCGAGTCGCTCTCAAAAACAGAGCGACTCGGAACGAATCCACCCAGCGGCCTGCACCAAAGTCATCCAGCCGCCGACATCCACGGATGCAGTCAATCGAATCATCACCGAGTCGCTGATCGTCGTCCGCCGCTTACGCCCTCAGGCGTAGCCAGCAAACCGGCCCACAAGGCCCGCCCTCAAAACACCGGGCGGGCCCCCCGCGTGGCTAAGTCAGTAGCCTCGCCATTTCACGGTGAAGCCGCTCACGGCTGACATCCGTCAACGTCGCGATCTGCTCCTGGAGCTTTCCGGCTCTCATGTACAGCTTCGCCAAAGCCAGCATGTCGTCGTTGACGACATGCTCAAGCTCGATGAGCCCCAAGCGAAGATGCTTCAATACAAGATACTTCGCCCGCCCCGGCAATCGCCGCTTCACGATGCTGAGCATGATGAACACGTTCTCAAGCTCATCCCGAAGCTTGTACGCCTTGTACTGAGCCCTGTCGAAGTCGGGCCTCATGCGATCAAAGTCCACGGTCCCAAACGCACCCCAGTCCGGCCGCCCCTCTTCGTCGATGGCCGGCCGCACGCCTCGTGGCTCATGCCGTGCCCGCAGTTGCAGAATCGGCCCCCACTCTTGAAAGAACACCTGCCGCTCAAGCTCCGCCGGGTCCGCCAACTCATCGTCGTCCAGCCCTGGCACGCTGCCGTACCTGCTGCGTCGCTCCTCGTGCAACAATGCCGACACTGGCACGCCTTCGACTTCGTCTTCCGCATATCCGCATTCGCTTCTCATGGTCTGTACCTCCGGTGCAACCGCTTGTGACGGTTCGCCCGCCTGCGAGCGAACCGCCAGCGACGTGCGCCGCGGAGGCCCGCTGAGCGGACCCGCTCTTAAAGCTGACGGTCCCGGGGGACCGGCTGATTTAAGTTGGCGGGTCTGCGTGGGCCGGGAGCGGTTTGTTTTCTTCATCAGCCCCACTGGGACGACAATGCGGTAACCTGGTTCCATGGCAACGTCAGACTCGGCTTAACGCCTTTCTGATATACTGGATGTATCCGGACGGATGCCGAATTTGTCCCATCGGTTCCTGAGGTCTCCGACAGCAAGGTGGTCGTTCGAAGCGTCATCAATCGCTGCAGGCCAAACACCGGGGTCGCATGTGTCTGATCACGGGCCAACCAGGATAGGTTCACGCGAAGTGAGGATCGGCAGGATCCTCTCCGAGCTGCACGACCGCTGCGCGCGGGGTGAGCAAATCGACCAGGATCAAATCGCCGCGCAACATCCCGACATTGCGGACGAGCTACAGGGTCACTTTTCCACGCTCAGAAATCTCCATCGGCAGGATCAGACCATTGAAGGACTCGTCCGTCAGGGCCAGCTCGTGCCTTCGAGCGATCCCCAATATCGTGCCGAGCTTGGACCTTACCGCATCATCGAATACCTGGGTCGCGGCGGCATGGGAATCGTCCTCAAGGCCTACGAACCAGCACTGCGCCGATTCGTCGCGTTGAAGCTGCTTCGGCCAGAGATGACCGAGGATGCCGTGTCGCTGGCACGCTTTAAGCGTGAAGCACAGTCCGCCGCCGGCCTGCACCATCCGAATGTCCTGACGATCTACACAGTCGGCGATCACGACGGCGTGCATTTCATCTCAATGGAGCTGATCGACGGCCCGACGCTGGCGGACATAGTCCGCGAGCAGGGGCCGCTGCCAACAGAAATCATTCGTTCACTCATGATCCAACTCTTCAGCGGGCTTTCCGCCGCGCACGCCGCCGGGCTCATTCACCGCGACATCAAGTCGGCGAACCTGCTGATCGATGGTCCGACCACTTCATCGCCGTCAGATGATGGCAAGGACATCCAGACGCTCGCTGTTGACCCAATCGCCCGGAACACTCAAGCCCCAAGGCCCAATCTCCATGACGTGCCGACGCTCAAGATCGCCGACTTCGGCCTCGCGCGTGTGCTCTCGTCGCAGACCAAGCTCACCCTGCCGCAGCAATCCTTCGGCACGCCGCAGTACATGAGCCCCGAGCAGGCCCGCGGCGAAGAGGACATCGACCATCGCACAGACCTCTATTCCGCCGGCGTTGTTCTCTACGAGATGCTGACCGGCCAAGTGCCGTTCCGTTCGGAGACGCCGACGGCGATGATCCATCAGATCCTCAGCACCGACCCTCCAGACCCGTTCTCAATCCGGAAGGACTGCGACCCAGCCCTGGCGAGCATCGCGCTGCGTCTGCTGGCCAAGCGACGGGAGGATCGATTCGGCACGGCCGAGGAAGTGCTCACCGTTCTGCAGTCCGGGCAGCGTGTCACTTCGTACGAGCGACGGCGACGACGTGTGCGCACAGCCGCGCTGGCAACGCTCGTTATTGTAGCACTCGCCGGCGGCGCCTGGCTCATTTCACCTGCCGCACTGCCCATGACGGCGGCAACCGGGAAAGACAACGCAGTCATGGTGAAATTCGGCCGTAAAGCAGAATGGGAAACTCTCCATCGCTACGACGAAACCAATCCCGTCATGACGGCCGCAGCCGTGCGGGTCGGCGCATCGGGCAAGTCGATCGTCGTCGCCGGCACGAAGCAGCCCCCGCAGCCGAATGCCACAATAGAAGCGTTCGATGGAAAGGGAAGTTCGATCTGGACCGTCGATCTCACGTCGGACCGACTTTGGCCGGACTGCGATCCAACGAACAGTTGGACGTGCATCAAATTGCTCGCTGTCGACCTGGACAATCGGCCGGGCGAGGAAATCATCGCCGTGGCCTCGAACTACGCAGGTCTGTATCCATCGCGCATTTCCATCGTGGACCCTGAATCTCGCGCGATTCGAGCGACGCTCTGGCACCAGGGCAACATCTTCATAGCGACGCCGCCGGAGCCACCGACCTTCTGGCTGGAACCTGATTTCTTCGGCCCCGGCCATCCGGCCATCGTCGCCCAGGGTTTCAACAACAAGCTCGACGGCCTCTACGAGCCGCACGAAGACGATCCGCCGCCACTCACGAAGTGGGACATCGTGCCGGTGGTGATGATCATCGACCCGCGCAAGATGCTGGAGGAAGGCGAGCGCCTCTCTCCGCCGGCCACGTGGCGCGTGCCGATCCCCGCGTCGCGCGCCATTCACGCCTACGCATTTCTCGATCTGTCCACCACGGAACTGCCCACCTTCAAAGCGGATCGCTCAAAGGTGCTGGCTCAACCCCGACCGGAAGACGTCGGAAGCATCGAACGCTTCAGCCGCTGGCCTGATTCGGCAGTCGACGGCACCGGCCCCTGGTTCACGGTGGACCTGAAAGCCAAGTTCGTCGAATGGGGTGCAATGGTAACTCTCGACCGAAATCTGAACATCATCCGATTTCGGGAGCTGCCGCACGACCCCAACCCGCAGCCGGAGTCGTATTGGCGCGGGAAATGGAAGGTGATGCTCCCGGCGGGCGGCGGCGACCGTCGGCCTTGACTCGGTGGAAACGACCCGGTCAAACTTCACGTCCCACCCAGCGCAGCTGGACGGAGTGCGACACCTCGCACTCCGCCCGGTTGGTATCCAGCGTCCGGCCCGAGATTCCGATCATGAGCAGCGCGGCATAAATCACCGGGCGACTCTAACCCGGATTACGGAGAATAACTCGCAGAATTGTTCAGCACCGCCTCGGCGATAACCAATCTCGACGACTCCGTGTGACCGAACTGAAGATCAACGCTACACCACGTTAGGCAAGCTGGGCCGATGTTGTACCGACGTCAATCTTCAACGGATTGCATTCCTCGCGTCGCCGCAGTTCTTCGACGCTTTAGCAGCCAACAACCAATCAACATAGTCGGCATAGCTTGCAGTGCACCGAAGAACGGACAGAAGGAAACTGTCGGGCTCGGGGCGGGCTCGGGTGGTAGCTGTTCGCATGGGCTGAACTCACAAGTGCCGTCCTGGACCCACGTACCCGTGCACGCCGCCAGAGTTGTGATGACGCAAAAGCCATTTCCTACACAGCATGAACCAGTAGCGGTCGGTGGACATTCGCCGCAGTCCTGGGGGCAGTTACTGCATGTCTCATTCTCATTGCATTGCCCGTCGCCGCAGTTCGGCTGGCAGGCGCCGCAATCCTGCGGGCAGGTGCCGCATGTCTCACCGCCGTTGCACGCACCGTCGCCGCAGGTCGCCGGACACTGGCTGCAATTCGTATTCGCGCCCTGCCAGCTACCACCGAGCGTCTGGCACTGGGCCTGGGTCTGGTTGGCCTGGCACGGCACGTTGGGGATGCAACAGGCCCCCGTCGGTTGCGGACAAGGATTGGGGCTGCAAGTTCCCCCGCTGGTCCAGGTTCCGCTGCAGTTGGCCTGCGTGGTCACGGAGCAGGTGCCGTTGGCGGCGCAGCATGAGCCGGTCGGTTGTGCGCAGGGGTTGGGGCTGCACGATTGACCCTGCGTCCACGTGCCGGTGCAGTTCGCCTGCGTCGTGGTGGTGCAAGTTCCGTTAGCCGCGCAACATGAACCCGTCGGTTGCGGACAAGGATTGGGGCTGCAAGTTCCCCCGCTGGTCCAGGTTC
>CAYLOE010000002.1:0-30315 GCA_964385225.1 uncultured Planctomycetaceae bacterium | reverse complement strand
GGCCTGCGTGGTCACGGAGCAGGTGCCGTTGGCGGCGCAGCATGAGCCGGTCGGTGCGGGATTCCAATCGAAAGATATGTTATAGGTTTCGCATAATGAGGACGCAACCTTAATATAATAGTTTCCAGCGGATGGTATCTGATGAACGATCCTGTTTTGACTCCCCACTGTCGTGCTTGATGCGATTAGATTGCAACCTGAGTTGTACAAACCAAAGCCTACACGATTATTAAAGGTGGCTACAGTAAGAGCATCGCCTTGTGAGAGCGACATGACAAACCAATCGTCGTCAGCGGCGATCATATTTCCCAGTGTTGTGTGGTTCGGAATTGTTGGCCCTGATCCACAAGAATCATTTTCTTCCCAAGAATCGTCAGCGCATTGAAATTCCATTTTTACCGTATAGAGGCCGTTACCGACACCTTGGCTTGACCCAGCGACGACAAGATAGTACCAGGGCGTACTTGTCGCGTTGAACCAGCTACTGGTCCAAACAGTACCAGGTGCTATACCGCCGCTTGGCGGTGAACCCGCACACGGAGACCCGCTCGTTTGATTTGCTGTGCAATAAACAAGTGCAATGAGCGTAGGTCCGCCTGGCAGAGACCGTACCTTCCATCGCATCTGTCCTGTTCCTTCTGGCGTAGTCCTCCACCAATCAATGTCTGTAGTCGATGCAATTGTATTGCTATGCTCAAAACCGTCGTTAAAGACACTTGTAGCGCCAGAGGGAGTGTCGTCAGCCTCGGCTTGAAGCTTGGAGGCGAAGTAAACTGGAATAACGATAGCAATTAGGACTCGAAGTGTTTGCATCATTATGCCCCAGGCGTAAATGAAACAAATGCGCTACCAAAACACACAAGAGCCTCGAATTCATTGCAACTCGTTCGTAAGCTACAGCGGGTCTATAGAAGACCGCCTCCAGATTACGAATGCCGTTTGCGCTACGAGCTAACGAGGAAAATTATGAATTGGAATGGCTGATCATCGGGCCTGAGGAGCGATCAGAAACTGCGAAACCGTCCCCAACAGGGCCTGCAGCTCCTTCAACCCCCGGTGGCAGAGCATGTAGATTGCGTCCGGGCTCTTACCCAGCGCCGCCGCGATCTCCTCCACCGGGCGGTCCTGAAGAAATCGCATCTGGATCACCGTCCGCTGGTCGGCAGTCAGCCGGGCAAGGGAAGACATGACCACGGCGGCTGCCTCCACGCGGGAGAGCTGCCGGCTGGGCGTCGAGCCGCCGTCCGACAGGCGAGCGAACAGATCGGGGTAGGAGGAATCACACTGAAACCCAGCGGGCAGGCGCGAGCCGTCGTGAACCTCGCGCCCAATGTCGCGTTTCTGCCGTCGCAGGTTACGCTCAGTCTGGTGCAGCCGCTCCAGGGCGATGGTCTCAAGCCACTTGTAGAAAGCGCCGGGACCGACGAAGCTGCATCGCTCGATCGATTGAAAAACGGCGACATATGTCTGCTGAAGGATGTCCTCGGCGTCGATGTAGCGTCGGAGCGCGGCCTTGATCCGGCCTTCGATCGTGCCTTGCAGCGGCCCGTGATAGTGCAGAATCAGCTTCTGCAGGGCGTCGCCATCGCCGCCCGCCGCCTGCTGCACCATCGCTGCCCGTTCCATTTCGCTCATGGTCGCCCTCAGCTCGATTGCCCCTTGGGCCGTAATGGATTCAGTATATCCGATGGAGGTACCATTCCGAAGCCCGTTGGTCCGGGCATTACCCACCATGCGATGCATCAATACTGCCTAGGGAACACGTAAGAGAGGAAGGGCAACGGCGATTGCCGTATCGACCTCGGCTCGATACGCAGCCTGTCGCCGCTGAACTGCCGGCTGTCGCTACTCACGAGGCCGCCAGCTTCCCCGAATGGCGCCGAGGCCTTGCCCCCAGGCGGACCCTTCGATAGATCTTTACGGCCGCTGCCCGACCCGCCCACGGCGGGGAAAGTTTGTGAGGAGGGGTCTGTTAAAGGCCCCGACGATGACAGGCCCCGCGCCGAAGCGACTCGTCCAACCGAAAGCCAGCCAATAGGGAATCATCGAACGATGTCCTGGCACAGCCGCAACCACCATATCTATTCAGTATTCGAATTTCGGTACAGGGCGCATCGCGAGGGGTCTGCCGGAGTTACGGCAGGATGGGCCGTATCGAAATTGGACTTCGCGCTACGAAAAGCGCTGGAATTGCGATACGACTCTCCGGCTCGCGGAGCCCTGGCTTACCACTCATCGCCGTTTCGGTATCAACCGCCTTTCTGGACACAAGGCGCGGGAAGGTTCATCATTCCCTAATCTCCGAAAAGAGGGGCGCGTTCCGACTGCGATGCTGGCCCAAGATTGACTGATGCGGCTGATCCAGACGGCCGCCACGGACCCAAACCGGTGCCGTAGCGCCGCACTCGAACATCGCCCCGACGTTTGTCAGCCAAATGAAATCAGACGGCGGCATATGCACTACCAGTTTTGCCATTGCGCCGAGCCTGGCCTCGTCATGGGTCAGGATCAAGAGTCGGAATCCATTAAACCGACACTTCCAGTACCGCTCGTACCGCTTGTATCGCTCCTCGCCGAAGATCCGTTGGTACATGTGGACTTTCTCCCGGATGTCAGACGATTGGCGGCGTGCGCTAACCAGCGTTTCAGTCCCCATGTCAACTTCCAGGAAGAAAAGTAGCGCCTTGGCAGACTCACGATCGTGGATTGCGATGATGCCGTCCGGAAGGAACCGAAATCGTGGCGCTCCCGAAGCTGTCTTCGTCGTTCCGGAGAATGCAAGCGACTCCTCAAGGTCTCGATCCGTGGCGAGTACCGATGAGGGATCGCGGAAGACCGTGTGGAGGGTCGGGAGTACGCGCTCCATCTGCACCAAGTGAAGCCGAAACCAATTCAGCAAGAGGTGATGACGAGGACACGCATGCGGGCCTGCGCCAGAATCCACCTCTGCGCAAGATGGGCGATCCATCCCCTGTTCCCGAAGTCGCGACCAACCGAGCGACGTCAGCAACACAAAATTTTCGGGACGGCCACGTCGCCTTCCGAGCGGCAGGACATGCGTCTCGATGCACCCCTCTTCGGTCAACTTCGCGAGGCGCCTGCGGACCACCTGACGGCTTCTCAATTCCAGGAAGGCGATCTGGGACGATGTCAGGATGCGGTACTCCGCAAGTAGCTGCAGTGTGATTGAATCACTCTCAGTCATGCTGCCCTCAAAAAGCCATCGATCGTCCCGTATGAGACGCGTCAACCAAATCCTGCTTCAACAAGCGCGAGTTGGTCTTCGAGCCCGCCTTTTCACGTCTATGTCCCCATGGTCGAAGACCTCCCAAGAGCTCCGTTGGTTCGTCCCATTTGAAATCCACCAACGGATCTCATGCCCGCTCTCCGACCGAAAGCCGTAGCTTGGGTTGAATAAGGCGGCTGCCAAACTCCACCGTGTCCCGCATGAGTTCCGGCGTCAGCGCGGCGTAGTGACGCCGGCAGATGTCCGGGCTGTTGCCCATGAGCTCGCTGATCTTGTAGAGCGACTCGCCTTTCATCGCGAGTTGGCTGCCGAACGTGTGCCGGAAGTCCAGACAGCCCCATTCCAGCTTCACGGCATGGTTGAACGTCCGTAGCCGCTCCGAGAAGTTGTCCGGATCCCAGCGCTTGCCACGAGGCGTCGTGAAGTACCATGTATTGCCCGCGAAATCGTCATAGGCTTCGATGTATTGCCGCAAATCCGTCGAAATTGGGACCCGTCGATTCCGTCCAGTCTTGGGCTTCCACCGTTCGCCGTTGACCTCCTTCTGGCGCACATGAATCATGCTGTTATCAAGTTCAACATCCTTCGGTGTCAGCCAGAGAGCCTCCTCGCGGCGGAGCCCCGCGTAGATATAGACTGCAACCATGGCCTGAATTGTGCGATTTCCGGCGAGCGCCTCCAACTGCTCGCCGATCTGTTCCAGCGAAAGGTGTCGAATCTGATGTTCGGCCTCGCGGCGCCGCGAAACTGCGTCCACGGGATTGGGGAATCGCCGGTTCAACGAGCGAAACGAATGGTGCCGAATCGCGTAGTTGAACATCACATGCAGGATTTCGCGGCGCCGGTTCGCGGTTTTATTGGCGATGCCGTCCTGCTTGATCCGCCGTGTGATGAACTCGTCGATCATTCCCGGCGAAAGCTCCTCCAGCGTGCCGACACGCACGTGAAGTCTCGCGAATTGGTCCTTCACCGGTCGCGGATTCTGGGGTGCAAAGCGCCGGTTCGACGTGCTGCCCGGTTTGAGGGCCTCGCAGACAGCGCCAAAGAAGATGCGAAGATAGGAAAGGTCGTTCTTGTAGGCCTTGCGGCTGCGAATCGTCTCAAGGTGCTCGCAATAGGCCTGAAGAAATGTGTCGATCGGCGTGTGGGAGGGCAGCTCGAGCTCGCCGGTATCCTGCTCGTACTCGATCTTGCGAAGCTTCTGACGGGCGATTCGCTCATCAGTCGTTTCGAGGGACCACCGCAGCCGCTTCGTGCCGCTGCAGGTGTATGCCCACCAGGTCTTGCCTCGTCGATAAAGGGTTGCCATCGCAGGTCTCCTCTCTTGGAGCGGAGGGTCCTGCGTCGGCGTTGCAGGTCCACGAGACCGTTACGCCACGTCTACGCCACAATTACGCCACAATTTGGGGCGACTGGGCGCAAAAGAAAACGCAGGGCCAGGCGATAACTTCCTGATCCTGCGTTACTTATTGTCGAATAGCGGGGGCTGGACTCGAACCAGCGACCTCCGGGTTATGAGAAATTTCCGGGGGTTTTTTGCAAGTTCTCGTCCGAGCCGCACTTATGCGTAAGGTTTTGTCCTGCAAGGACAAACCGATTTTCGCATCTGGCTCATGTTCCTCATGCCGTGCGCCGTTTTACAGCAATTTAACTGCAGTATTACTACACCTCACACGGCTTCCGAGCGTGATACACGAGAAACCTGAATCAAGCAAGTCCAACTTGCGAGTCGACCGCGCTTTCATCGTATTGCGATACCAGCGCGTCGGATGATGCGGCTCGGTCGCATTACGCTGAGTGTGATCGTCTTCGAGGCGACCAGTCGTGGTCGCCGAGCACAGCCTGTTCGAACCGACTGCGATACTGAGTAAGCGACTTCGGTAGACGGGGGCATTCGATTTTGTGAGCTGGCGAGTGACTTGGACCCGGTCTATCCAGAAAACGCGTAATCAATCCGCCGGATTCCATCACCAAGTTCAAGCCGGTTATTCGACTTCGTGCAGGTTCTGCGGCACAGCACCATGCGGCCAGAATGCTGCGACGATCGTTGCATCCGGGACACGCAGCGACGGTGCAATGGTCCCGGCATGCTCCAATGCAATTCTTGTAGCCTCAGTTATACAAAGCTCTGCGCGATCGATCAAAGCGGATTGGGGCTGCGACTCGCGCATGAGCTTCTTGCGCCAACTCACCTCATTGAGCATCTTCAGGAGTTCCCAATCGGAGAGAATGCGAAACGAGCCGTCCTCGATCTGAAGCACGCCACAGATCACTGCTGCACGTGTCGCGCCCTCCGTGATCCGGTCGCTCAACCGAACGACCACCAGTGGATCTGAAAGTATCGCGCCAGGTACAGATGTGAGGAGTACGTCACGCTCGCGTGCCTGCATCAGCGCGGCGTCGAGAACTCGATGCCCGACTCCCAGCAGGCGATTGGCATCTTCCATCCCCAACACGCGGTCAAAGCTCATGCGCTCATACCGAGTCCGAACGGCTGGACTGTCTCGCCATGCGTCAGGGGTGTTGAACGTAAGCCCGTCGTCCGCGGACATCGGCTGACGCCCGTTGAGAGTCAATGCGGCCTCGAAGAACGGGCGCAGGTCTGGAAGGTCAACCTTTGGCAGCGCATCTGACACCTGCTGGAAATCGAACTTGTTCACGTTTCCAACCAACGCTTTGACCGCTTCCACGACATCTGTGCCACCCAGTGTCGCGGTCTTTTCATCAAACCATTGGCTTAGGCGGTCCTTGGGCGCCTCAACCGCATCGGCGTGCAGTCCCTCGAACAGTTTCGGCGTCGCCATTCCCAAGACCAACTGCTTGAGATCTTCAGGCGCGTCCATGACGTGGGCAAACGCCTGGTTGATGCGGTCCAACTTTTCATCAAGTTTCTGCCAGATGCGCGCCTCGACGGTGCTCGGATTTCGCAGCGAGAGGATGGTCACTCGCCGTTGTTGGCCGTACCGGTTCAAGCGACCGACGCGTTGGTGCATTCGCATCGGGTTCCAAGGCAGATCGACGTGAATCAGTGTGTGGCACGTTGATTGAAGATCGATACCCTCGCCGCCGGCTTCGGTCGAAACCAAGAACCTCACCGTACCGCGATTAAAGCTTGCCGCCGCCTCTTCGCGCGACGCAACAACCGTGCCGATGCAGCCGTCTGCGCGCAAGACATCGTCAGCGCGGCCGTCGCCATTTATGAAGGTGACCGCCCCATCGCTATACTTTTCACCGAGCGAACGCATTAGCAGCGACTGGGTGGCTTTGTACTCCGTGAAGAATAGGACGGAACGGCCCGGGAACCGTGTCTCCACTGCCTTTAGCAGTTCAACAATTTTTGTTTCCTGTTGAATTGCCTCCGCAAGGCGGAGCAGATCGCGCAGGGCGGGCTCCTCATCCTCCATTAGTACAACGTCGGTGTCCAACTCTGCGATCTGCTCATCGATCACCGATAGCGCATCACCGGCGTCCGCATCATCCAGCGCTTCAAGCACGGCCCGCCGCGCCTTAAGTGCCTCAATGCGAGCTCGGCCTTCGGAAAGCCGCCTGAGCCGTCCGCGAATCGCACGCCGAATCGCCGCCACCGAGCTCGACGCGAGCTTTTGCATCGCAATCAGCACGAGCGCGACAGCCGACTGATCCGCGCGCGGCAGGCGTGCCGCATACGCCCGCCCGCGGCAGATGAAATCGGTCAGCGTGTCGTAGAACGCCTGCTCCTCCGGACTGTAGGAGTAAGTGACCATCTGGACCTCCGGCTCCTGAAAGAGCCGCTTGCCGTGCAGGTCCGTCACGTTGTACTTGTTGTTCCGTATCATCACGTTTCGGAGCTGCGGAAGCTGGTCGACGAGCCGTTGATTGGGGTCAAACAGATCTGGCCGCAAGAGATGCAGGAGCGACAGGAATCCAAACGTCTTGCCGCGGTGTGGCGTCCCGGTGAAGTAGACCATCGACACTACCCGCTTGTGCTCGACCAGCTTCTTCGCCAGTTGGTAACCGAGTGTGGGGCCCGACTTCTCGTCGGCGTTAAGATGGTGCGCTTCATCAACCACCATCAGATCCCACGGGTCAGCCTCCACCAGCCTATCGTGACGACACTTGTGGTCGGCACGCAGCGTCTGAAGCGAGACGACGATTTGGTGGTGGGTGTGCCAGAAGTCGGTCCGAGGTGTGTCTGCTTCCGGGGTATAAACGGCAAGCCGGATATCAAACATGGTACGCAGGCGTTGCTGCCACTGTTCCACGAGCGAGGCGGGGCAGAGGACGAGCAGCCGCCTAACCCGCCCGCTGGCGATGAGTGGCGTGAGAATCAACCCTGCTTCGATCGTTTTACCCAGCCCCACATCGTCCGCCACCAGCCAGCGAAACGGCCATTCACGATTTACTTCGCGACACACCCACAATTGATGCGGCAGTAGGGCGATTCGCGACCGCGAAAAGACTCCCCAGGCGTCATTCACCGACAGAATGGCCTCTGCCTGCGCGTGGGACAACACTTCGAGCGGAACGTCCCAAACCGGACGGGCAAGTCTCGCAGAAAGCGAAGCGACACGCTCGATGCTGCCCCGCTTCAGCTCGCGGATGTCAGCCCCGAAGCGGACAACGATGGTTGGACCCCGGTCCGCGATGACAGCCCCGGTCCCGAACGCGGGGTGGCGCACGGGTTCGTCCACTTGAAAAGCTCGCTCGCTCATTGCCACTCCTCACCGCTCTCCGCGTTTTCCTCCGGAGGCTGATCATCCACGATTTCGCGCCACAGCCCCGGCCGCTCGGCGACGATCATCAGCGGAATGTCAAAGCCGAGGTTCAGGGATGGTTCCTCCAGGTGCTTAGCGAGAAACGCATGAATCTCCGCGGAGAACATCCAAAGAGGTCCTATCCCCGACCACTCCGGTCCCCCAATGCGACAAATCAACTGGCGCACCTGACGCAATGGAACGAAGCACCAGCGATGAGCAGCCGGGTTGCGGACCAATCCGTGGCGAACTAGCTCACGCATGATGAAACACTGTCCCACGCCGATGATCTGGCCGAGTGGCGGCGCATCGGGACCACCCCCGGAGAACACCGCACTCGCCCTGGGATTCGCGACCTCGTCGAGACTGAAATCCTCCGACATGCGATCTACGGCGAGAAACGCCTCGACGTACTCCGGAAGGAACCGCGCGATGACGGAAAGACCGAGCAGATTCTTCATCCAGTGGAAGTACCGGACTCGGTCGATCTGACCGTCGATGTACTGATTCCAGCACGCCAGCCAGCCGTGCCGGTCGTGCTCGATCTGAGTGAGCCGCTCGATCCATCCTTGCGTGTCGCACAATCGCAGGAAGTCGCGATGCTGTTCGTCTGTAAAGGGTCCCATGCTGCGCGTACAACCCAGCAGAAACAACCGCAGCCAACCCGAGCGGTCCAAATCACCTTCCAGCCCAGCACGGATCGGGAAGGTCGCGTCCGGGTAGATTCGTGCGTTGTAGGCGCGGAGTTCGTCGTCCACGTTTTCACTCCACCACTTCGCGATCGTCTGTAGCACGCGATGGGGGCGCACGACAGGAGCAGCGTGCTCTGGCTCCAGTGGCATCAGGAACATCTGCGCCACTTCTTGTCCGGTGGCCCCGATCAGCCCCAACAGTCGCAGCTGTTCGTTCTCATCGAAGCCGAGCGACGACAGTTCTCTTCGCGTCAGTTCGGCCACCCAAGTTCCGTCCCGCTTTGCGCGGACAATCTGGCCGACTTCCGCTGCCAGCCTGCCTTCGAGCAGGTAGCGCAGCCCAGCTCGGCGTCGCGCCACATCTTCAGACTCCAGCAACCAGGTGGCGAGGGCGTCCGCCGGGGCATGCATCTCGCCCCGACACGCGCATACGAAATCAAGCGCCGCGCCGGAGTAATCCGGATGGAGAATCCTGCCAGCCGGGGCGAACGCGCAGCGGCGATGTTCTTCGCTTGTGCTGCCGTCGGTCGCAGTCGACTCCAACGTCGGGATAAGCAGTTCTCGGGCGATTACCCAATCACCATTCACGGCTTCGAACCGCTGCTCGCGAAGCAGCGCGTGAATCGCCGCCAACTCAGATTCTTCCGCACGCCCGTTCCGGGAGTCCCAATCCTTCAGAGTTCCACGGTTCACGACCTCTCCCATGTGCGACGCCGTCGCTGAATCAACGCCCACATGGGTTAGTTCTTCACGAATCGCGGTCTCTAGCGTTACGCGCGGCAGCCGATCGAGCACCTCTCGGGGCCCTTCGAGGATGTCTGCAACGCAGTTTGAAATTGAAACCAACGATCCCGGCGCAAAGCGCTTGCTGAACGCTGGCCAACTGGCCACCAACTGAAACACTGCCTCGTCCGCGTCCAGCACGCCATCCACGACCGCGCACGCCTGATCGAGGCTCGTTAGACCGTCGTACGGGGACCCGAGCCCGGTCGGCAAAGCCGCGCGGACCTCAAGTACACGCTGCAACCCGCGACCTTCGCCCCACACGACACCGCGAGTCAGCCCGTTCTTGCTGGCCCCAGCCCCAACCAGCACTTCCCACAGCGACAACCAGAAGTCCGCAGCGGAAATCTCTCGTAGCAGCCCGAGCACTGACCGGACGCTCGGCCAATCTGTCATCATTGCGTCGAATAGCGCCATCAGTCCGCTTCCAACTGACCTTCCGAGACTCTGCGCAATGTGGACGTTCTCACCCAGCGGGCTGCCATCGCGCTCACAGGCCACTTGCGATCGACCCACATCCACGCGAAACGGTCCATTCACCGCCACGCCACAGCCGTCTACCGACCTTGTTGGTGCCGAGACCCAGATCGTAGGAACTTCGCTCGCCAAGGGTCGCGCTCCCTCCGGCGCGAGTGCAATTAGCAGGACCAGCGAACCGCTTCGAAATACGAGCGCCCCATCGGCCAGTTCATGCCGCGACCCGACCGTTGTGCAGCGCCCGACAAATACCCCCGGAGCGACGAGTTCCGTCTCAACCCAACGCGCTTCGTGCTCGATACCGCACACCGAAATCTGGCAGTGTTTCACACAGCGGGAGAACGCCAGCATCAAGGGCAACAGCCTGATCAATCGCTGAAGGTCCCGCTCCATCTGCCTTGCGTCAACCCGCAACGGCAATGAGATGACGGTGCCATCGCGTCGCGAATCATCGCGCGACAGCATGAGCCGCGAGAGTTGGTCGCGCAGCTCAGCGGTGAGGGAAGCCGGCATCAGCCCTCCAAGCACCTCAAATCCCAACTCACCGCTCAGGACGCGCGGCCGATCACTAGCGAAGAACGCCGTCTTGAAGCCCAGTCCGAACTTTCCCGTCACGAACTCGCTGCGCTCGCGCTTGTCCGAGGTGGAGAGTAGCAGCATCTTTTTCAGGTCGGTGTCGTACCCACGAGTTCGTCCCTCCTCGGCACTGAATGAGCCGCGATGAAATTCGTTGATCGGTCGCCCCCAGTGCACAAGAGTCAAGGTGTCCCGGCCTTCCGCGCTGCACACCTCGAAGTACAAGCGAGACTCACTGCCGAGCGACTGGCCCAGCATGTCGCGCAGTTCCGCAACGGCATCATCCGCGTTCTGAAACAGCTCGAATCCGAGCGACTCCAGCGAGTACTCGAACTCCGTCATCTTTGCGCGAACCGCCTCAAGCATCTCACGCTGAACCGTCTCGTCGGTTTCGATCAGCGTCCGGAGCTCTTGGTTAAGGCCGAGCAGTTGCATGTCAATCTCGGCCCGTGCCGATTCCGGATGCTTCTCATACCGCGCTTCGGCCCTGAGTCGCTCCAGGTGCTCGCGCCGTCTGGCCAAGGGGCGAATTGAGGCCATCCGTCGGAGTCCTAACTGATCCAGGACCACCCAAGCACTTTCCAGGATCACGTCCTGGACAATCTCCAGTTGCAATTGCGTGGCCTCGGACAGATCGCGCCACAGGGCTTCGATTCGCGTCGACTGCCTGCAATACACATCTCGGAGCAGGATTCGGCTGGATTCGAGTAGGATGTCGGTCAAGGCGCGCGGTGTAAAATTCGTCACATCCAGTCGTCGGACAGTGAGAGTCTTGCAACGGCCCTTGGCCGGCGCAAAGAAGAGGTTTCCGAGAAACAGACTCGATACGTCTCCGCCAACCCGCGCTTCGAACTGCTCACCTATCAGGTTGAAGACGCGCACCGGCTGGTCATCTTCGCCAATGACAACCCGAAAGCGCTGCTTCTCCATCATCACGTGGATGTCTTCGTCAGCTCCGACGGCCCTACTGCCCGCAATTGGTTCCCAGTTGATCGACTCGCGCACTGATCGCACGGTGCGAGGATGCAAGCTGGCCTCCGCCTCGCTCCGGACATTTTGCTCATCGCCTAACAACGCAAGAAAGCCGCCCACGACGGGCCGAGCCAAGCGACCACGCCAAGGCTCGAAGTACTCGATAAGCGCTTCCACCGAGGAGACGGCACGTTCCGACACAACCGTCGAATCGAGTTCAACGGCCCTTGACACGTCCCTTGGTGGTCGGCGTACGTGCTCAGGAAAAACCGCTGCCACGTCCGGATCCAGCAGGTAATACGTTGGTACACCCTCTGCGGAAAAGCAGAGACTGGTAGCCGGCTGCCAGGAGCCATCGCAAGCACGAAGCGTCAGGTTGCGCAGATCGCTCGGCTTGAACTCGGCGTGAGTGCCGAGTGTCTCCAATAACCAGCACAACGCTCGATACTCATACGACCCTATTCCGCTTCGCTCTCGCGCGGCCTTGTCACAGAGCCCCTCGATGTTGGAGCGCAATGAAGCGGTGTTCGTTGAACGCAGCAGGCCACCCGCTAAGCTGTCCGCAACCAGATCCCGGTCATCCTTGAAGCAAGTAAAGAGCGTGTCGAGAAGCGAAAAAACCGGCGACACACTGGTACAACCGCGAAACGCCTCACTCAGCTCGATGAGCCGTGTTGGACGCTCGCCGACTGCGGCGATCTGACCGAGGCGGAACTCGTCGATTTCCCCCAGGCATATTGCAAGCAATTTGAGCGACTCGGAGGACCCTGGTAGGATTCCGCGCTGGCGCAGTACGCCCAACGCTTGGCGATGCCGCTTCCAATCCACCCGCAGCCGGGTCACACACACGAAGGCGTTATCGATCTGCGGATCGTCCAGCAACCGCTCCAACTCCGCGGCGACATCAGGTAGATCGACAACATCGACCGGAGCGCGTGCGGACCCCGGGCCGGGCAACCATGGCGTCCGGCGTAGCGGCTCCAAAACGGAACCATCGAGCGGACCCTGAACCACTGCCAAGGCCTCAAGCATCTCTTCGGCAAGGTCGGGCGGATTGTCGCTATGCACTGCAACGGCCAGGCATCCGTGCGGCCCCCACGTCTCAATGCCGGCATCTTGGTAGCGTTTCAGTAGATCAGTGCTGCTCGGGCGGCGAATCAGCGTCACTCGCTCCGCGACACGTTGAAACGGCGTTTCGCCCGCTTCGGCCTCAAGGAAACAATAACTGTCGGTTAGCGCGACGAACCGAGAACCTTGACCCTCGCGGTTTGTTGAAACGCTGTGCAATGGAAGCGTTCGCCATAACTGCCGGTCTGTCAGCGCCCACAGCACGAGCTCGGCTTCCTCGACTGACAGACTCAGTTCAGCCATCCAGGCAAGTCCGCCTACGCTCTGGGTCGCCCGCTTCAGCAGTTCCGTAAGCGTTCCACCGTCAACCCGTTTAAGCCCCAGGTCTTCGCGCGTCACATCACTGATATGCTTGCACAACCGGTCAGGCACAACCAGCCAACCGAGTCCTTGTCGATCCAGAACAGCACGTGCGACACGAGACAGTACGCCGCCAGCGGCAAGGCTTTCACCGGTTAGCAACGACGTCAGAAGGTCGCCCGTGTTTTCCGCACTCGCATGCAGGACGTAGCGTAGCGCCTTCCTGCGCATCGATTCGTCGACAGCCTCACTCATCGCGAGCAGGCGTTGGAAAAGCGGCTCACGATGGGCGTCCGATCTCAAGGCGGGGCTTGCAATCAGAAGGTTAACGCAGGTGCCGGGGGTACAGCGGCGGGGCTCCGCGTCGAAGAGGATATTGAATGCATCGCACGATCTGGGCTCGTATAGACTCAGCGGCGGCTCCCGCAGCGCTTCCTGCAAGAGGGGTAAGTCCGTTGAGCCGCCTGCAAAGAGCCTCCCGTCGTGAAAATACTCGTTCAACCTCCGCCAAGTGAGCTTGCGTTCTTCAGCTTCTTTGCCGCGAGCCAAGAGGACGGGTACTTCTCCGAGTCGGGCGAGTTTCTCGTCGCGCGTTCCGCCCGTCGCCGCAATGACGCTGAGCGCAACTGATGCAGTACGCTCGGCGCTTCGCTTGTCGGATGTCCGTTCCAGCCAGGCGAGAATCGTCGCTGCCTCGTCGAGTGAGAGTATGTCGCCCGTCACCGTATTCGGAGCCAAGTCTGCCGGGATAACCGCATGGTCGAGTCGTAGGTCGTTCAGTTCGCGGAAGACGCCCGCGGCGTCCTTCTCAAGCGGCCCGAGCCTAACCCATGAACTTTTTGGGATCTGTGCCAGAAACACGCCGAATTCATCGCGCACGGACTCCAGTGCACGTACGCCGTGTTCTGCGATGAGTCGCCGTAGCTTGTTTGCGAAGACTTGCACTGCACACCCTGGCGCGCGATTGCCGATCAGACTCCAGAATTCGGCTGCAAGCAGCAGACCATCGGCCGTCGTCAGCACTTGCGGATCTAGCGTTTTCAACAGTTCAAGCAGAAGAGGTTCCGCGTCCGCCCACGCCGCCGCATCCTGTCGCGTCAACCGTGGGCACCCCTGTTCAACAAGTACGTGCGATTGACAAAGGGGCTGCAGAGCACCGAAGAGGCTGACTGCGGTGGCTGTGCGTCCGGCTAGGGCAGGGACCTCGTAGAACCGCTTGTCGCTATCGACGAGCCCCCAGGTTGGCCCTGCACTGGCGAAGTTGACCCGTCTGACCCAATTGCTCGAAGAACACACTTGGTGCCGATACGAACTGAACAAGTTGCTCGTGGAAAGTGCTGCCGTGAGGCTCGTAAGATCCGAGTCGGAGAGCGCCCAAGTGTTAGCGAACACTTCTAATGCGGGAAGCACCAAGGGGAGTACCGCACACTCCAGCAGGTTTCGATTCCACGACTCCTGGAGTCCGTCGGCGGCGTGCGTGCGGTCTTCGGGATCCCTCGCGTACAGCTCACGTCGTCCGGCGTCAAGGAAGAATAAACCGTGGAGCAAAAGCTCGTACTGCTGATTGCCCTTGCACGCGAGCCGCTCGCGTTCCCCCTTGGACAGCGGAAGGAAGACCGTATCGCGCACGCGCAACTGACCAGGCTCCTCACTGCGCATCGTCCAGACGGCGGCCGCGTGCGGTGCGGCCTTCTCCAAGGCGTCCTCCGACCTTCCCGTCACAGGATTCAGCGTGAAATTCTTCGGCCATCGCGGATTGGCTTTGAGTTGGTCGAAGACGGGAGAGGCATCGAGTGATTCCACGCCGCAGGAGCGCAACACGACGCGATCGGGAGACGAGTGACCAACGACGTTAGCCTGAATCAGATTCTTCGTTCCCGGCGCGAGTTCAGGAAAAAGGCGACGTTTCGTGTCGGCACTAGCGAGCGACAGATAGGTCGCACGCGTGAGTGCGTGCGCGGCGTCGTCCCAGCGCCAGATCGAAATCCGCGAGAGGTAGCGTAACAGGGTGGTCAAAGTTGCAAGTTCGTGTGGTTCGTACGCTTCTAGTAAGTCCTCGATCCGTGGGAAATGACCTGGGAGAATCGCCTCCGCGCCCTCAAGGTGCCCAGGTGTCCGCAGTGGAATAACCAAGCAGAACCAGCGTCGGGCTTCGTGGTGCCAGCCGCTCAGGCAATCAATGATTACCTGCCGGGCCCTTGTTGTGTCTGCCCAAGCATCGTGCGGACCGCCCTCGGGCCACGGGTTCAGGAATTCGACAAACGGCCTACCTTCCGCTGCGGGCTGATCTGCTGAAGCAGCGTAGAAAAAGCCCTCACAAAGATGGAAGACACTCTTCATGCCGAGCCCGTACTTGCCAATTGTCCCGGAATCGGCTCCTTTCGCCCCCTCATCCAGACGGCAAATGGCTGTCGCGTCCACCTTTCGAAACTCACCGTCGTTTAAGCACAGCAAGCTCGGGCCTGTCAGCAGTGGATGAGTGTCCGGTGGCCAGTGCGGGACCCACCCCAAGTGAAAATCGATCGCGCGAGAGTCGTCGGCGTTTTGAATCAGCTCCTTGATTATTGACCCGAAACTGTATTGGTCATTGAGAATCCGTCGAAGCTGTTGTACTGGGTTCGAGGTTAGCCGCTGCATAAGGCAACTCACTGCGCCGGCGCCGCTTTGGGGCCCGTCGACACCACTCGGCGTGGAGTTCACATCAACTCTTTCTCAACTAGGATTATCGTGCGCGGCGTCGTTTTCGACAATTCGATCGCGATTCGACACCCAACTTTCGGCGTTGAGGGGCAGCTGTAGCGAATCCTGCGCGACGATGCCCGCACGCGCCGTGCCGACAGCTTAAGCGACTTGCGAGACTTCATGCTCTCGGGTGTAACCGTCTGTATTGAAACCATTTACAAACAGTTGTATGCGGCGTGCATGCCCTTTGTGCAAAGGACGGAACTTGCCTGCCGCTCTACTCACGCAGCTGAGCAGCGAACCTCGTCCATTCACGACGCCCGCCGGACGAGGGGGCAGTCGTTGCTCTCCGAAGGGGCGATCGCCGGATCGCTTCTACAGATGTCATGCGCAATCCTTTGGCTTCCAGCATGAAACCGGTTTCCGCAAGTGCCGAACGTCTGATACCGAACCCGGAGGTCTGCAAGTCCCTTCGAGTGCGGCGCCATGGTCGATTCGACACTGTAGAGTAACCGGCCACCGCTTATATACATCGCATCGGCCGTAATGAGTTGCGTCACTGAGCATGGCCTGTCAGCTGACTAGCTAATGGCTGTTTTCAGGTTCGACTTTACGCAACTTCGTCAGTTCGGCTTTTCAAGTGAACTAGACTGGCCCCCGTTTCCTGATGATGTCGCGCAACTCATGGCACAGTGGGCCAGTCTGATCGGCCAAGGTCGAGCCAGAGCGTTGAATGTATGTAAGAGGGATGACGCCCACCAAGTCGCTGGGCATCTTCAAGTCGGTCCGCTGCTCTTTCACAACGAAAACTCGCTCATGTCCAATGCGCCCAATAAACAGCCCCATCTCGAATATCACGTTGTCTCTCGGAGCCGCAACCTCTCGTCCCCGGCTTGCCACCGTGTCATCCGGACCGAACACCAGCGCGGCGAAGTCGACCTCGGCGAGGTTTCGCACGAGCTCCTCAATCGGCACGCGCGACGGCTCAAACACACCCTTGGTTGACCATACGCGGACGTCGAATGACTCATGCTTGAAGTGGCATTGAATCTCCCGCGCGACTTCGAGTCCCTCGACCGACGATCCTAGGAACAGGATCGGGCGAGCGTTGGGACGCCGATGGAACTTCTCGCGGTTGCGGAGCCGTTGTGAAATCACTTTCGCGATAGACCTCCACATCACCGGGTGTTGGTTTGCGATCCGCTCGAACTCTTCGCCCGAAACACGCCAAGCGACGACATCACCAACGGCCTTGACCGTGGCCGAACGCGGCGCCGTTCGATCTGCGACCGCCATTTCACCCACAGCCTCCCGTGGTCCGTGATTCTCCACTTGCCGGTCGTTCACGAAAACATCGACCGTGCCGAACAAGATGAAGAACAATTCAAGTTCCACGCCGTCCTGACGGATCAGCGCATCGCCCGCCCGGAAAGCAACAACCTCACCACGCTCCGCCAGCGCCCGTGCAGCGGCTTCATCGTGCTGCACCAGCCGCTGCTCCTTGAGCGCCGCGATCAGGTTATTTCGACCACCATCTCCCTCGAATCGTTCTTTCATTTCACATCTCCGCGTCTTGCATGCCGGCTTCGATCGCGCGCTTGCTCAATGAACACCTTCTGCTTCTCGTCGCGCACGTCACGCCAATGGCAGTCTTTGTACTTCTTGCCGCTGCCGCAGACGCATGGATCGTTGCGACCTGGCTCGCCATGTTCTTGAATCGATTCCACGAGTCCCCTGACACCATGCGCGCGATCGGGGCCCGGCCAAGTGGCCCGAACTCCCGTTCGATCTTCCGCAGCCAGTGTATGCTGGTACATTGTCTCCCGAACGAGAAAGGTCGCCACCACGTTCAACAGTTGCTCTAGCGACTTGACGTTCTCGAAGTCAATCTCGCTGTCGAGGCCAACCCCCAGGCACAGCCGCCAATTCGACTCGATGTGGGAATCGCGTCCGTTCTTCCAGATCTCTCGATGGCTGAGCAGGAATACATTGGGCTGGCTCTTGCGGCAAGGAAAGTTATCTGGATAGGTGATCCGCAGCCGAAAATCACCCGATCGATGGCCGTGTTCAGAGTCGAATGAAAAGCTCCCTTCGATGAAGGCCGTGCCGCTCGCCTCGATGCCTACCTGCACACCGTCCATGAGGCGTTTGGCAATGGCTTGTTCACCAGCCCATCGCTCGGGAGCTTCAACGTGCCAGTTCATCGTTACATCGCCATCCATGGCTTGGACTGTCCGCTCCCGCTCGTCGAAATCCGTACCCGCTCCCCCGAAACGGATGCGCCCAGTTTTCCAGCCTTCGATGCCTCCTCCTCCCGGAGACGATCCAGCTTGGGGAACGTCAAGCCGGTGGCGACATAGGACGAGTTTTCCTTGGTGAACTGCGCCTTCACGGTCTCGTCGTTCAGCGCTTCATATACTTCCTCAGAAATGCGAATTTGTTCGCCGTCTGTCTTTCGCTGCAGTTTCTGAGCGGCATCCACCGCGGGACCCAGGCAAACGACCTCTCGCTTGCCCTTCTTGCCCAGCCGGGTGACGAGGATGTTCCCAACCGCGAGCCCAACCGCAACGTGAATGTCCTCCCGGTCCCTCAGCCGCTCGTTCAGCGCATGCTTCATCGAGGACTGAAGACCGATGGCGATGTCCACTGCCTTTCGGCGCCGCCGGTCGCGGCCCTTGTCATCATCTCCCGCGGGTAGGTGCATCACTCCCAACACACAATCTCCCTGATGTTGCAGGACCAGGCCGTCGTAGTCCTCCTTCTCCACAACACAGTGGAATTCCCGGCGGATCATCTTGAAAATCCGCACCAGAGACGCGACATCTTCATCATCCTCAGCATCGCGGACATGCTGGGTAAATCCATCCAGATCCACATAGAGGACAATTGCCTCGGTGCGCTTGTTCTTCCGCTCGCTGAGCAACTCCACGTCGATCAGAACGTCGGCCCCCTCAATCTCGATATCTGAGAGGGGCAAGGCGTCCCGGTATTCCTCGGTGCGGCGCTTCCACTTATCGTTATTGAAGATGACGCCCAGCTCGTCGGCCAGGTCGGGGTGGTTCTTCCAGTGCAAGCCAGTGGCTTCATAAGTCTGCACGCCGGCGCGAGTTCCCGAATCCTCGAATTGCTCTTGGAGGCATTCAGGTAGGTGGTCGTACACCGTCTCGGTGATAGTCAGCGTGTTGTGGCCATGAATGATCTTGGCGGCGACGTTGGCGCAGGACCCCAATGAGATTCGTTCCCGCTCGCCGCGGAATCCGATGTTGGCGATCAGAAAGGCGCCTTCGTCGATTCCGCTGCTGGTCTCGAAATCCCGCACCGTCTCAAACACGTCGTTGAAGACGCCGTGCACGTACGAGTTCAGGGAAATCGCGGCGCAGACGGCCCGCAGGGCGCGCTTCTCCTCGTTGTCATACGGCCGGTAACAGAACGCATGCAGCCGGACGGCCTGCATCTAAATCTTGTCCACTTCGGCCTCTTCAATGATCTCGCCCTGGATGCGCCGGAGGACACTCGCCGCCCTGACCAGCTTTCGCTGTTCCTGCTTGTCCCCGCCCGCGTCCGCGACGGCCAGGTGGAAGTTCGAGACATCTACATAGATGTGCGCGCCGTTCGCCCGTCGCACGTCGTTCGGCCCCAAATTGCCTAGGTCCATCTTGCGGTGAAGGTCTTCGACCGTGATGGGGTCGTTGCGGAAATCGTTCTTGGCCACGCGATCTTTCGACTTTTTTTCATCCCAGGACATTACGCTTCTCCCGCTGCAGGCCAACCCTTCGGTTGTCTGGGGCCTCTCGCAGCAACATCTTAATTCCGGCCGCAGATCGACTGCCGACCCTCGGCATTTATCAGGGATTTCAGCACCGGGTCGCGGCGCCAAATACACCTTACGGCGGCTGAGTGTGATCGACGCCTCGGTAAAAGTCAACATCAGTCACCGTGCTTTATAGTCACGTGTGCATCATTGACATAATGTTGGTGCTGTTGACTTTCACTGGGCCCCTGTGTTATAATTCAATTCATGGATGGCCCAGCGAATTCGAGCGACGATGCGATCTATCGGGAAGTGGGAAAGAAGATTCTGCGGGCGCGCAACCGGCAGTCGCCCAAGAAGACACAGCAGCAACTCGCCGCTGTGGTCGGCCTCGAACGAACATCAATCACCAACATTGAACGTGGCAAACAGAAAGTCCTTTTGCACACCTTCATTAGAATCGCCGAAGCCCTTCAAGTCCGTCCCGAAAACCTCTTGCCGGATCCACTGAACGAAATGGACAACGTCGCATTCAACAGGTCTATCGCGGAGAGTTTGCCCGTGGACCAGCGACGATTTGTCCAGGGTGGATTGCTTGGGAAGAGTGCCCAGCGAACTCGAAAGAAGAGGTTACGCTAATGGCGGTCAGACGGAACCTAGTCAGGCGTCTCGTCGAAGAACTCCTAGAGAACAATGGTATCACCGAACCGCCGGTCCCCATAGAACGGATTGCGAATCACTATGGTGCCACGATTGCGAAGGCGCCGCATGAAGAAGGCCTTTCCGGGTTTCTTCTGCGCGAAGGCCCCAATTCGGCCGTCATTGGTGTCAACAAGTCTCATGGTAAGGCACGTCAGCGATTTACCATTGCCCACGAGTTGGGCCATCTGGCCCTTCATGCCGCAGAGAGAATTCATGTCGACCGATCGGCTGTGGTGTTTCTGAGAAGCCCCAAGTCATCCAACGGAGTCGATCCATCCGAAGTGGAGGCGAATTTGTTCGCCGCCGAGCTCTTGATGCCCAGACGTTTTCTCGAGAATGACATCGACCCCGAACAAGGCGTTGACGTCGAAGACAATGAGATCATCAGCGACCTCGCCGAGCGCTATCAGGTCAGCCCCCAGGCGATGTCAATTCGACTTGCCAACGTATTCGGATGGATGACGTTCTAATACCTCCTGTCTAACAAACCGTTACAGGAAAATCGCATCGAGAGCCACCGGCGGCATCGCCGTCAAATAACTGTGAGCGACCGTGAACCCCAGATACCACGGATCATCCCACCACTTGCGTTGCACCGCGCTCCCGGGCGTAAAGCTCGCGGTCGTAACGCATCCGGTCCCGGAACCGGCGGAGGCGGTCGGTATCCTTCGGCGTGATCCCGCGGCGGAAGTGAAATACGATGTTTCGCAACTCATTCACCTCGCCGAAGTCCGTATCGACCAGCTCCCGCAACTTGTCGAACACCGGTTCGAACGTCGGCCAATTCGACTTCGTGCAAATTAGCGACTTGTACTGGCTGAACGTGAACTCTTTCAGCGATTCGGGCGGCGTCGAGTTCGGCGGCATGTGCATTCTTCCGATTAGACTGGGAAGCCCTGTTTCGCCGACCGCATCGAGGATCAGATCGCGAATCTCGTGCTCGATTTCGTAAAGCAGTACAAACGCCTCGGCGAAGTCGTTCAGCCGCCCAAACACGTCCGCGATGCAGAGGATTCCAACCAGATTGTCGTCGGAGCCGACGAGCACGTAGTCGATGCTGTTCCAGTCGGTCTCAGTGTCAATGTATACCTCTCGCCCGATGAACCGAGCCGGCTCCATCGCTTCCCGGATCGGAAGCTCGGTCGCCTTGACCTTGGACGCGCGCAGATCCGTGACACGCTTGCCGAATGATTGCCAGCTGAAGACGCCGATGATTAGTCCATCCCGATTGGTCACTGGTACCTGCGAGAATCCATGATCGACCATTCGCTCAATCGCGTCACTCGCCAGTGTTCGATCGTCCAAGGTCAGGGGCTGCTGGTCCTTGGGCAGCAACGCCCACGCTGGGCCGAAAGGTCCCGGCCGCCGTTTGTAATTCGCAGGTACCTGAGCATCGGCTTCACTCATCGTCCGCAGCCTCCACCTCAATCTCGCCCAGTATCTCTTCCTTCACGTACCGCCGAAACGCTCGCGGCGAGGAGAAGAACCGGTAGCCCGCCTGGCTCGCCGCTTCTTCAACGTCCTCCCCTTCGCCGACAAGCAGAGCCACGGGCTGGCTCAGGCCTTCCTGCAGGCCGTTCGGCCACGCAAGGTCGAGTACCGCAATGACGCTGCCTGATTCGTCGTCGACTAGCTCGTATGACAGCTCGCCGGCGGGCAATCCCCGCTTCGTCACCCAGTTGTTGCAGCGGACCAGTCGGGCTTCTTCGTCATCGTCGTCGATTCCGCCGGGAACGTACGCAACCGCTCGCTCCAGGAACTGGGCCTCATCCGGCGAGACGACCATCGGAATGCTGCCGGCGGACAGGCGTTCGAGGAAGTCGTTCGCCGCCTTCGCCAGCAGCTTCCGTCGCTCTTCGAGGAACTCCAAGTAGTTCTCGACCCGCCAAAGATCTGGATCCATGGGAATCCAGTGGCTCGCGATTGCCCCCGGCGTCCGCTTCTCGTATGCAGAAATGTACACCGCAGGATCCTTCTTCAGTACCTCCAGGTTCGTTTCCTGCGTCAAGAACGTGAAGTTCGCGATCGCGTTGATCTCGCGTCTCTTGTAGCCGTGCTCTCTCAGGAGGGCTTTCGGGAAGATGTGATGGACTTCCAGACGAGACAGATGTCCCAGCAGATGGTTCGTCAGCTCGTCGCCGGTACCCCAGTCACGGGCATGGAGCACGCGGGTCATCATGTAGAGCATCGGGTAGAAGCGGTTGCCCTTGCTCGACCCGCTGAAGTCGCTTGCGGCGAGCTTGAGATTCGCACGCTCCTGACGGAGGTTTTCGGTGAGTCTCGTCAGAGCCTGCCCCGCATCGCCGACCGTCGCGTCCTCAATCGCCTCCAGGTCAGTGTTGAGCTTGCTCTCGGTCGAGCCGGAGTATCGTCCCCATAGAATCGTGTGGACGTACCAAAACAAAAGCCGGTCACGCTCGGCCTGGTCGAGAAGCTTGCCGCCGCGTTGCACGAGATACCGGCTCATCAGCGGTATGGCATATCGGCTGCCGAGCACCCGATCGTGGTCCAGGCCGAGGCGGCTCGCGATCAAGTTGAGGATGCGGTCGACCACCTGCTCCGTCGTTTGCAAACCCTCTCGGAAGGTCGGTGCATCGACGTTCTTCATCGCGGAGAAAAGGGCCTCGCCGGTCACGACGGCGTTGATGTTGCGGAGCAACCAATCGAGCTTGAACTGATAACCGGCCTTGCTCCATTTCGACAGTCTCTTCTTCATCTCGTCGCGGGCGTCGGGCCACTCCGCACAGATCTTGGCCAGCGTCAGGTCGCCTTTTGAGAGCTTCGTGCCGCCGCTGTTTACGCGGTTGAAAATGTCGACGACCACGTCGACCGTCTTGTCCTCCCCGGTGACCTCCTCCATGTGCAGGTCAATCGCCTTGATGTTCTCAATCGCATTCACACGGTTCAGATAAGTCGAGATACGCGGCTGAAAATCCGGGACCTTGAGAAGATGTTGCATCGTCTCGCCGGCCCCATCTCGCATGATATTGGTCACGCTCAGCCAGCGGGGATCGTCCTTCATCTTGGTTGGCGAATAGAACTCGAAGACTTCGTCGTCCAGATTGAAGTGCAGCCCGGTGAATGCCTGGACGTTGCCGTCAAAGAACTTGGGCGGTCGGCCGCGAACCATCCCATACAGCGTGGTAATTCGCTGCTGTCCGTCCAAAAGCAGCTTGACCGTTCCCGGTGTCAACGGCTGGTCGCCCCTCGCGTCGGCGGATTCCGTCTTCGTCACCCAGACGAGTAAGCTGCCAACCGGGTGCTTGCGGTAGAGCGAGAACATCAGGCCGCGGACCTGGTCGCGGTTCCAAACGTAACCCCGCTGAAACTCCGGCAGAGCCATGGAGCCCAGGTCAATCTGATCGAGTATCGTGTCCACCTTCATGGTCTGCTCCGTCAAATTCGCTCGAACAACAGGCACACATGCCGGTACACCGACATATCATCGACCAGCCGTCCACCCATCTGCTCAATCCGTGAAATGAGCGGACGATGATGTCGAAAGTTCCGGAAGAACGTCATCACGCCGTGATGCTCAAACACGTGTCCGTCAAGAAACTGATTCTCAACGGTGCACCGGCTCGTGATGGTCGTGTCGTTTCGCGGGGCAATCACGCCGAATAGCCCACCTGGCAGAAGATTCCGCAATGCTGCTAAACACATTTCGCCTCGCACCTTGCCCGGAACCACGTCGAACGTGTTAACCGTCAAGACCGCGTCCGCAGCGATCCTCGCCGTCACGAATCGCTCTGAATCAACGATGTTGATCCGACGCTGAGTCGCCCGGGGAAGCGCAGCAACGTAGTCGGGAATCGTGCACATCCGTCCGTCAAACCGAAGTTCCCTTGCAAGCTGCCGCGGCGTGTCCACGAGCACAATTCTCTTGAACGTCTCCAAAAACACATCCAAGTGCCTCAACTGGCCACATCCAAGGTCTACGGCTGACCTCGGCCTGCTCGATTCGGTCATTCTGTTAAGAAGCCGTCCGAGCATTGGAGCAGGCCTAGCGTTCATTCCTTGGGCGGAATACTCAGGGCGTAATGATGTGCTGCTGTATCGTGATGCCATGCGACGCACAGTACTTGACAAGGGCCTGTTCAAACTCCGCTCCGTACGAGTCGTGAATATCTTGAATCTCCTCCCGAGTCGCATCCCACACAACGCCTCGTAACTGCCACGCAGCGATGTGAGCCAGAACGAACACAATCACTGCAGCCCCGACGGTCCCGCCAATCCGATCACGAGGGGGCCATTCCCAAAGGATCGTCGCGTAGGTGACCGTGAACAGAACGAGTGATATGCAGGCAACCTCGACCATTTGGCTAAGCCAGTATTTCGTGATTCGCTCATAAAAGCGGACGACCAAGTTCTTGCGGATCTTCATATCGCGGTCCGACGCGAACGGGTAAAAGAGGGCCTTCAGCGTCCTGCCCGGCTGTAGGCCAAGGAGCTCGACAGCGTTCTCTGGGAGCTTGGAACGATACGGCTCAATCAACGCCGGTATCATCTTCTCTTTGGCATATCGGTCGCGCCACCGGACGATGTAACGGTCGTACCAGTGATCGTGCAGTTCAAGTACGTGGGTTGCGACGTGAGCAATAATCCCACCCACGACAATAGCTACAGTGATTATTCCTGCATCTGCTATCCAGTCCGGCAGACCGGGAATCGCATTGCCCACGGCCGACCTATGCTGCTCCGTCAGAACAGCGAAATAAATCACGAGAACGACCGTCGACCAAGGCAGCACGGACCACCACGCCAGCGTCGATTTCACATCCTGATATGTGTCGTACTCAGGTTTGAAGATGCTCATTATCATTCTACCTGGAGCAAGCCTTACATCGACTTGTGGCTACATACTCGTTTCGCGATCCTCTTCAGCCTCGGCGTCGTCATGCTCCGTCACGCGCCTAACTAGCCCTTAAACAAGCGAATGTCGCGACGCTTTGTGGGCGGGTTGGGGCGACGGCGGCGGGGACGGATTGGTTCCTTTCCGACCGTTGGGTCGGTTGAGTCCGGTCTGCTTGTCGTTCGTTCCATCGTTTCCTTTCTCGTTTCGCTTCGGTGGCCTCGGGTGGATCGGGGCGTCCGTACCCCGACATCGTTGTGTTTCTTCAGCACCGCATCGGACAACGCAGGGCCTCGACGCCGTGCAGGAACACGGGCTGCCACGGGTTCCAGGCCAGCAGACGATAGACGATCCGTCGGCCGGCCCGAATGATCTGACAGGGCACGCGGATGAAGGCGTTGAGGAAGGTCTTGAACTCCATCCGCAGCACGCGGCGCTTCTGCCGTCGATTCGATTCACTCCAGCGGCCAAGGGCCTGCGGCGCGACCTCGCCGCACGCCGCGCCGGGCTCGGGCAGCCCCAGCGCGAACCACGCCTTGAGCGTCCAGGCCAGGCTCGCCATCACCATGTAGGCCCAGTTACTGGTCAGATGGTCCACCGGGGCGCACATCGCCCGCACGCCGCCGGAGAGTTGGGCGATCAGGTTCTCCTGATCGCAGCGGTCATTCGCGCCGTACACCACCTCGGCCGCCGACATCGCCCGGTCGTTGGTGAGGTAGAAGAAGTAGCGCACATCGTCGAACAGGACGGCCTCGCCCTTCTCCACCGACAGGTTCTTGCCCACCACGACGACCCGATAGGTCTTCTCGCACAACGTCGGCCGGTAGTCGAACGCCGCCACCTGCTCCGATTGCAGCCGGATGTTCTGGAACTCGCGTTGGCGGACGATCGCTTCCTTGACGTTCTTCGGCCGCTGGCGCGGTTCGGTCTTCACCGCGTAGCGCGCCGGACGATCCAGCCGTCTCCACGCTGTTTTCGGCAGGTTTTCCGCGATCCCCACCAGATTCGCCATCGCGTCAATGCCGAACACGAACCGATACCCCGCCGCATCCCAGCGATCCAGATGCGCCGTCTGCGTGAAGTCCGTGTCGCCCCGCAGCAGAACCCGCTTGAATCCCGCCTCGCGGCACAACCGGGCGGCACGGTCCAGATACCAGGCGGCGCCCTCGTGCGACGGACGATTCCCGGGGCGATTCATGATGAACAGCGGCTCGGCCGTGTTGGCCAGCGACACCAGCAGCGGGTGGTAGCCCCATTCTCCCTTGTACGCGATGTCCATTCCCTCTTTGCACGCGCCCGTGGTCTTCACCAGGTGTCCGTCCGCCTCGATGATCGCCTCGTCGAAGAAGGACGCCGGCTGCTGCCGCCACACCTGCACGCGCACGTCATTGATCGCGTTCATCAGCGCCTGAATGTCGGGCGCGTCGAACCGCCGGCAAAAATCCCCCGCCGTGGTCGGGTCGGGGATGCGTGGCGCGCCGAGCGCATCCAGATACACCTCGTCATTGCGGCGCAGTTCCAGGTCTTCCAGGCAGGTCCCCCCGGCCAGCAGGTTGTAGGCGATATTCAGCACGTGGTCGGACTCATGGTAGGGCAAATGGACCTTCAGCAGGTGCAGCCGCTCGTCGATGGCCTCGACCAGTCCCACCCGCCGGGCCAACAGGTGCATCGCCCCGATCCCGCCGACCGACAGGCCCCGCGCCTTGTCCGAGAGTTCATAATGAATGTTGCCCGCGGTCAGCATCGGCTCGTCCCGCGGCGACCACACCCGCTCCCGCAGCCGCCGTGTAATCCGGCACCGGCGATTTTTCAGAATCCGCTTGCGTTCCACTTGCCTGTCGTGTCTACTCTTGCTCACTCGAAATGCCTCCATGCAGTTGAGGAACCTGTTTTTTCCAAGTCCCTCTATACCCTGCAAACCGAGGCATTTCGAGCTTTTTCTACCAACCTGCGCCAAGAATCACGCTTGTTCAAGGACTAGCTCATCAATTGCACTTGGCATCGATCCTCGATAGCCGTCCGCACGCTCACCCACGCCACCAATGAGCATGTTCTCGAAGCCCTTACGTTTGTTTCGCCGAGCTTCATCGAGTGCTTCTCGATACGGTCCCAGTTCCTGCGGCTGCCGCACCACAAACTTGACGGGGACTTCGGACCAGTCCGATTGCTTAGCGGCGATTACGCGATTCGTGCCGTCAACCACAAGGTACTCGCCTTCAATTTTGAGGACTTCCACAGGATCCAACGACTTCTGGGATTCGATTGTTCGCAGATGCTTGGCGACTTTGCCTGAGGCACCACTGGCCTCATACGGATATAGATCTGCAATTCGCAGTGTGTCGTGTTCTCTCGCCAAGGCAACCTCCGATCTCTGCAGCTAGACTAAGAGTTTCGTACGAAGCAATAATCCGTCCTCACTACGTGCGTCAAGCGTCAATCGCACATACGGTTCCTCGCTGATCGACTTTGGTGGAGGCGTGGTCGTCGTCACGATGTACTGGAACGAAACTGGCCGTTGATCAAACATGGACTCAAGCCGGGCAATGAGATCGAAGAGCCGGTGATACATCGCCTCCTCCATGTCCGCCTCACGCGGGCTGTCGTGCAGGACCAGGCGGGGGTGACCGCCGAGGCCGCAAATGCTCGCAATGAGGCAGGCCACGTCGAAGCCGAGCACCGTCGCCGACGTGCCCAACGCTGCTCCCGTCGCCGCCACATTAGCGTTCGGACGCGGATGCAGGAACCTCGCGTCAATCTCGATCTGGCCACCCGCATCCTCACCCAGCAGATCCCTCAAGGTGCCGTCGAAATGGCGAGAGAGAACGCCGAGCGACTTCGCCACTGCCTCGCGAGCCCTCTCCTGCTTGCGGCTCGAAGCCTCGATTGCCTTCGCCTTCCCTTCCAATTGGTTTTCCAGACGCCCAAGGTTGTCCCATAGCTTCCCGATCCGGTCCGCGCGTTCGAGCAGCAGGTTGAAGCGGCCAATCTGCTCACGCACCCTGGAAACTTGAGTGTCCAGTCGGTCTCGTTCCGCTTGCTGGCGTGCATCCGCCCGCCGGGCCTCCGTCTGACACTTCACGAGTTCCTGATCGCACGTCGAAACCTGCGATTCGAGCCCCACGATCAGCTCGCTCACCTCGTCGATTCGTTGCTGATGCCGCGGGTCACGAGTCCCCGGTACCAACTCGTCGGACTTGCCGGGGCAGCCTCGTCGCGTGGCCTCATCCTTCGTCTGAAACAAGTGACACCATCGTGCCTGCTGTGCGAAGCTCGCATAGAACGCATCGGTGTCGGCCTCCTTCAACTGCTGCAGCTCCCCACGGGCAGCTTCAAGCTCGCCGTTGGCTCGGCTACGCCGTTCCTCCACGAGCTTCACTGCGACCGCCGCATCCCTCGCCTTCGATTCAAGCTCGGCGAGCGGAGACTTCTCGCGAAACTCAGTCACGAGCCCTCGCAGTCCGGCGATTTTCTCTTCCGCGGCTTGGCTCGCCACAGGCCCCAGCAGGCTCCCACGCGGCGAGTCATCCGCGATGCTGAGCCCTTCGCACAGGTCGGCCTCGACGGCGTCGATCCTGTCCTTCGCCAGTTGCAGTTGCCGGTTCAACTGCGCCTGTTCGCCGAGGAGGGCGGCGTGCAGTTCCCGCAGCTTCCGCTCATCCTCCGTCAGCAGCCCCATGACCATGCGAATCAGCAAGCTGGCGTCCTCGCGGCTCAATTGGGCAGTGCCGGATTCGCTCTCCGCGTCACGCCATTCCAGAGCATGACGCATACGGCAATGCTGGTCGCGGGCCAGCCAGGAGAGCAGGTCGAGCCATCGCGGCGGATGACCCGCCGACGGAAACCTCATGTCGATGAACCGCTCTTCGGCGAACGCCTCGATCGCCGCGACGAACTCCGCGAACTTCACGACCGCATCGCCCCCTGTCCGAATCGCGTCGGCGTCGGCTCCTCGAATCGCCTTCGAGGCACTGGCTGAATGGTCCTGCCCGATCGGTCGAGCGACCGCCCACCACTCTCCATTCACGCAGATCTCGGCAAGCACGTACGCTCCCGGCAACGTCTCCGCGATGGCGTTGCGGACGGTCCGAATGCTGAAGAACGACTCCCCCAGGCAGTACCGGATCAGCCGGAGCAGAAGCGTCTTGCCGACACTGTGGCCAACAGGGCGAGTCTCATCGGCCTTGCGCTCGGCAGTGCGAATGACATTCAGGCCAAGCCGGAACGTAATGTCGCGGATCACTCGCCCGTCGGGTGCGAGTGATTCGACGATCATCAGTCGACGAATCCACATGGCCGGCTCAGGCCGGTCCGCTGCAGGTTCAATCGGCTGCGAAAGTGGGAACAGGTTGGCCTGCTTCATCGAGCATTGCCTTTACGTACGCCATAGCTCTGGATTCATCTATCTCCGACATTGCTCTTAACGTCTCCGTCGCCTTCGCCTTGTCGCTGTCTGGAAACACGTCAATCGACGCCGCTTCCGGCCCGATAGAAACTGCTTGCTGTTCTCCCACGCCTTGCAACACAACGACGCCGTTAGCCGACAAGCCGCTGAGAAAGTGATTCATTCCTATGACGATTCTCGCTGTCGCCGATGATTCGACTCGCTGCTTCGGCGACTTCTTCCCGAGAACGGCACTCCGTATGTCGTCGTTGAGCATAAGGATCAACGCCGGCTCAAGCACGTTGCGAGCGACCGGCTTCGCCCACGTGCGAAGGAGAAGTGTCGTGTACACCACCGCTCGCCCGCGATCGATTCGCAGAGCAGTGACCTCAGCAGGGGTTGGGGCTTGCTGGAAGTGCTGAAGGATAAGTTCGCGACTTCGGAACGATCCCCACCGTGTAACCTCATACTTGGCGGCCGTCGGAAAGTCTTCGAGCACGAACAAAATCTCCGCCTCATTCAATCCCAGGATATCCCGCGCGACGATCGCATCGACCTCCGCACGTGCTTGAAGACGCGCCTCTTCGTCTTCGATCGACCTCTGCTCTGCTGATACCCAACCGTCGCTGACGAGCTGCTTCCAAAGCTGGACCATCTCAGAGCCGCTGCACGTGAGTCCGGCTGCCAGCTGCACGCATCGCTTTGTGCTCGCCGAGCCTAAGCTTGGCATCGGAATGGGAATGCTGTCGAGAATCGTGTAGCTCATGCTCAGCCCAACCTTACGCCTGACTAGGTAATCGACAGCGAACGAGTTCGCCGCCGCAAGCCAGATCATGTAGTGGGCTGCGCCTGCACCTTCCAGACAGATTGTCGGCACCTTGTGCCCCGATACCGTGTTCGGTGGCAGCATAGCCGCTACTAAGCTCCGTTCGTTGGTCGGGCTCGTCACGTCGCAGAACCCGATTCGATAGCTTCGAATCCGACTTAGCCCGGATATTTCATCAGTTTGCAGTTGAAAAGAAATAGAAAAAGCCTCGAA
>CAYLOE010000001.1:0-377597 GCA_964385225.1 uncultured Planctomycetaceae bacterium | reverse complement strand
CGAGTGGGCATCGCCCGCCAACACGCGACCACACACTCACACACAATGGTGGGCACTGCCCACCCTACAAGACTGAAAAATCATCCTGACACCTTTTTCGGCCCCAAGCGGTGGGTCAAGCCGCTTTATGGGAGTAAGTCGGGCGACTTGCAATTCCTTACTATAGCAGCTATTATGGTTATGGGAGTAAGTCGTCGTTTGCTCGTCGCCTTGGATTTCTTGAGGGGTATCCCATGAGGATCGCGTGTCTCGCTCTCTTCGCGCTCGCGGTTTCTGCTCTAGAGGCCGACGGATCACTCGCCGTTCAATCATGGTCCGTTGGAACACTTGTCTCGGATTCCGTGGGACAGCAGGGAGCCGGGTTTTCAACCGTTGCTAATCCGTTTCAGAACAGCCATACAGCCAGCTATTTGCAATCGTATGCCACCGCCTCCTACGATTTCTCCTGGACCGGCGACGAGGCCAGCTTCGGCGTCACTGTCAATCATCACCTTGAGCAGCTTCAGGGCGAGACGATCACCAGCGGCCGCATCTTCATCCGCCCCTCTGTTGATTCGTTCATCACGCTCGAAGGCATGTGGCAATACGCCTGGCCCAGCGCGGTGATTGGAAACACGAGCTTAAGTCTGAGGGTCTGGGACCTCGAAACCGAAACAATCCTTGCACGAGCCACGGCAAACGGCGGAAACGTCGGCATCGGCCCGCCCTTCGGGTCTTTCGATCTTTTCGATAGCGCGTCCATCGTAGCTGGCCGAGACTACATGCTCAGCTACACCGCTTCGATTCTTCACATCAACCCCACGCCGCTGGGCACCTTCGGCCGTGGCGAGGGTTCGCTCAACTTCACCATCACCCCCGTCCCCGAACCCGCCGCCCTGGCGATGTGGGTACTCCCCATCCTCCTCATCCGCCGCCGCACGCGCAGCGTCCCGCTCCGCCCTTCGTAATTCGTCATTCGAAATTCATCATTCGTAGTTCCCGGCGCGAGCGCCGAGCAACAATCCCCGTAGAAGGCAACCCCATGCGCGCAAGTTCCGCATTCCGCACTCCGCACTCCGACTTCCGCATTCCCCTGGGTCTCTGCGTGTTCAGCTTTGTTCAACCTCAATCCGCATTTCCGCCTCAAAAACCGGGTCTGTTCAGGCAAATTCAACGTTCTTTTTTTTCACCCGAACTTCAACCGCGCCCGCCTCGAACGGCTCGGCTGTCCGATGTCGCGGTCATGCCATCAGTATGCTGGAAATCGGTTGGAGGTGTCTATTGTCGCGCAAACCAGGCGCGGAGGATCTGTTCGGCGGGTTTGCCGCGCGGGGTGTAGTTGTAGTCGCCGGGGCCGCCGGGGTTGTGATCCCATTCCCACCAGATCATTCCGCCGATCCCGGACTCGTGGCCCCAGTTGCGGATAAAGGCCTCGTAGAGAAGCGTCTGCTCGCGATGACCGGCTTGCGTGGGCTTCTGGTTGGCGTAGTAGTTCCAACCCTCTTTGGCGGCGCCTTCCTGGCTGCACCAGCCGACCTCCGTGAAGAGAATGGGTTTCTTCACTTCCACCTGAAACGCCAGGATTTCCTTCTTGAACTTCGCCCAGTTTGTATCCAGTTCCTCGGCCGTGGGGTTCGGGCCGGTGGCCAGCTTGTAGTAGCTCGTCATGCCGACGTAATCGAGGTGCGACCAGTAGCCGATCTTGGTCGTCTGATAGTGATCCCAATTCGCGGAGTAGCCCAGCGGACCGCGATAATTCTGGCGAACTTCCTCGATGACCTTCACCCAGCGATCGGTGTAGGTCTCGGTCTTGATGAGTTCCGAGCCGACCATCAGCATCGCGGCCTTGTGCTTCTCGGCGATCCGGGCGAAGTGAACGATGAAGCGCGAATAACGGCGGAACCATTCATCCCAGTCGTGACCCTCGGGGACGATCCGGCCGCGCCATTCCTTGTTGCGCGGATGCTCCAGCAACACGACGGGCATCAAGATCACGCGAAGCTCATGCGAGGCGGCGAGATCGAACAGCTTGCCGAGACCTTCGGCGCCGGCGGTTTTTCGAGCGTCGATGTGGAGGTCGAGACTGCCGCCGTGGGTCTGCCAGCCGTGGACAACGAAGAGGACGGTATTCGCCCCCAGCTCGGCGACCTCCGGGATGAGTTCCTTGTAGCGTTCGTAGACGTCCGTGCCGCCGTGGAGCTGGATGGCCATTCCGTGAAAGGGCCGGTCCGAAGCGATGGCGGGGGTCGGGGGCGACGGCGAGGCATCATGCAGAGCGGCGACCGGCCGATGGGTGCTGTACCAGGCGACGGCCACGGCGAAGACGAGAACGGCAATCTTAAAAGCGGCTTTCATGGCTTTCCCAGCGGACCCGATTGCTCGAATGGTAGCAGATGGCGGCATGCGTTGTCGACCGTGGGCGGCAGGCCGCCACTCGTCCTGCTCGCTCTCGACCGTCGAATTGCCCGATATATCCCGTATGCAGCGCAGAAGTCCATACCGAGTCATGGCGGGGTGTCTTGTCCTGTCGCTTTTCGTGGCTTCGTGTCGGCCGGGGGATTCGGACGACCACGAAGAAGGAGCGGCAGCGCAAACGGTTGCCCGTGTGCAGTCAGACAGTCCGGCGAAGACGGCGCGGCTGCTGCACGAACTGTATCAGCGCCGCGATTACGACGGGATCGCGCCGATGATTGTCCAGCCAGCTCGGGCACAGACGATTGACCTCTTACAGGCCATCGCGGAAGTGCTGGATGCGGATGCATCGCTCCGTGGCAAAGCCGAGGAATATTACGGCGTGCCGTACTACGCCACGTGGAGTCTGGCGAGCATCGCCAACAACCTCGGGGTCTTCTCGAAGCGCGTCAAGTTCATCAACCAGAAGCATCGCGGCGCCGAAGCGTCGGTCACCCTGCAGGAGGCCGATCACGTCCCGCTGGTGCATGCTCGATTTGAATTGCATGACAACTGCTGGCTGCTTCGACCAGACGAGACGCCGCCCACGCTTCCCGCTGATCTCCGAGGGCTGGCGGCATCGCTTCGGGAAGTCGAAAGGGACGTGCTCAGCGGCGTGGCTTTCGAGACCTACGTGCAGTCGTTCTTCGACAAGGCCGTTCCGCAGATGCGGCGCGTCGTCATGTCGGGGATGGCTGCGGAATTCGTCGCGGCGGGTGAGCAGCCGGAGTAGGGTGAGACAGCGTACAACAGACGATCGGGCTAGACCGTTCCCGAACTAAGATTCGCGCAGGCCGGTTTCCGCGAGGCGGCGGCGGGCCCTGGATCGTTCGAGTGCCTGGACCATTCGCTCGGATACGACCCGCGCGATTTCCTCAATCGGCCACTCAGCGACCTGCTGCGGCGTGATCGGCTCGGCATAGGTCGTGTAAATGCGTCGCGGGCTCGGCAGCCGCTGCGTACGCGGCCAGGCCTCAAAAGCTCCGTCCACGACAGCCGGCACGATGGTCACGCCGGCTTTCTTGCCAATGAGCAGCGAGTTGGGATTGATCGTTCCGATCCGGCCGTCGGTCGTGCGTGTGCCCTCGGGGAAGATGACGACCAGTCTGCCGTCGCGAAGGCGACGAAGGATTTCCTTGACGGCGCCGACATCGGCCACGCCCCGCTTGACCGGGAACGCGTTGAGCGCGCTGATCATTCGGCCGAAGTAGGGATTGGTAAAGAGCGTATCGCGGGCCATGAAGCTGCCTTCCCGGGGAACGGCCAGGCACGAGCAGACAGGATCAAAAAAGCTTTGATGGCTGCACGCCATGAGAACGCCGCCGGTTCGCGGCACGTGATGCAGGTCAAAGATGCGGCCGCGGAAATAGAGCGCGTATGCGATCTGGGAAAGCATTCGCATGAAGCGGTAGAAAGGGTGCATCGCGGCAGGCGGTTTACTTGACAAGGTTCTTGCGAGAGACGCTGTCGAGGAGGCGCTCGACGACTTCGTGAATCGTCATCTGGGTCGTGTCGATGTGGATGGCCGTGGCAGGTTCGAGCAGGGGGGCCCATTGCTTCTGGTCGTTCCCGTCGCGCTCACGCAGGTTATCGAGGATCATCTCGTAGGCGGCTTCCTCGCCGTCGGCGGTGAGTTCCTGGTAGCGGCGCAGGGCGCGTTTTTCGATGCTGGCGTCGAGGAAGAATTTCAGATCGGCATCCGGGAAGACCACGCTGCCCTGGTCGCGCCCTTCGGTGACGAGGGAACCGAGACGACGGCCGATGGTTCGCTGGTTTTCGACGAGCATCTGCCGGATCTGAGGGATTCGGGCGACGAAGTTGGTCGCCTGATTGACGGCCATGGTGCGGATGGCTTCGCTGACGTCGTTGCCATTGAGAAGGACGCGCGTATGCGTGGGGCCGCAGTCCACTTCGATGATGGACTTCTCGGCGACCTGAACGATGGCGTCGGCGTCCTTCAAGGAGACACCGGCCTGTAGAGCGGCGAAGGCGATGGCGCGGTACATGGCGCCGGTGTCGAGATAGGCAATGCCGAGCTTGGCCGCGAGCTTTCGTGCGGCGGTGCTCTTCCCTGAACCGGCCGGTCCGTCGATGGTAATGATCATGCGTGTCCCTGCATTCAGGCGATTTTCAGCCGATCAGTATATATGCGAGGTCCGAAGGCGTCAAAAACCGAATTGCCGCCGACGGACTGCGGATTACAATCCCCGGCGTTGTGAAAGACGGATTTTTCGCGACGCACCTTCTCGCCTCCCGGAGGTACACCATGTTTCGATCGCGCGATAGCCGGCCGACCCCACTCATCGGGCTCATCTGCATTGTTACGCTCACGTGGGGCTGCCGACAGGAATCGGATGATCCTGCGGCGACTCAACCCGCGGCCGAGACAGTCTCCGGTCGGTCGGCAACACCGTCGGCGGACAAATCACAGCCCTCGACCGCCTCAACGCCTGACGTGGGTGACGCCGCCGATGCGCCTGCCTGCCTGCCCGCGAGCGGAGCGGTCGCGGGCTGGCGAAAGTCCGAGCCGATCCGCGTCTTTCTTACGGGGGAACTTGTGGGGGCCGTCACCCCGAGCGAAGTATTGCGACTGAGCCATTTTCGTGTGCTTTCGGCGGCCACTTGTGCCTATGCGATGAAGCACAGCAGCGGCGCGGAGCATCATGCACAAGTGTTGGTCGTGGAGACGGAGACGCCCGAGGATGCGTACGGCATCCTGACCTGCCAGGCGGATGCGAAGGAAGTGTTGAAAGTCGGCGGTGAGACGCGCGTGGTGCGCGGGGACGGCTACCATCTGCATGGCTGGCAAGGGCGGAACTACGTTCGCCTGTCGATGATCTCCAACGATGCCGAGCTGACCGAGCAGGTCATCCGCTTGATGATCCATATCACCGGCCGCATCGGGCGTGAAGATCGTCCCGCGCTGATGGACGCCATGCCCGACGATTCGGAGCTGCTGGAGCACCGGTGGCTTGTGCGGCATCTGGGCAGCTTGCCGTTGTCGGCGTTTGAATTTGCGCGAGCGCCGGACGCTGCTGCGATTAGCAAGCTGCTGGGTCTCGGCGAGACGACGCTGATGTGCGTGGGCAAGTACCGCGTGCCCGATGGACAGGGGCCGAACGTCGTCTGGCTCGTGCAATATCCGACGAACAAGATGGCCTACGAGGCACACGCCCGTTACATGCAGCATTTGTCGCGGCAGAAGGACGATTCCTCGCTCTCGACGAATCTGTTGCCGCCGCACGGGGCCTTCGTCGTGGGCACATGGACGGCCGAAGAAGAGTCGATGCAATACATGATGCCGCGCATTGCGAAACTGCTGCCGTTTTAGGAAGCTGCCGAGTAAAATAAAAGCCCAGGGCAGGATTGCCCTGGGCTTTCTTGTTGGAAACTTCTGTCACGAACTTACTTCAAAGTTCGCGTGGTTCGCTGATCACTCCACGGGCGGGCTGAAAATGCCAAGGTCCATGATGACCGGCAGGTGATCGCTGGCCGAATGGAGCGCGTCGGCGATAAAGAGACCCTGCGGAATGACCGGGGGATCATTGATATCCATGTTGCAATGATTCCCGTCATTTCCGAAGGCACGATACGAATTGTTGATGTACGACAGGCCGATGCCGTCGCGCAGAGCGTCGGAGATCAGCATGAAGTCGAACCGATCATCCAGTCCGCCGCCGGCGGCGCCGCCCGGCGCACCCGGATTGTCCTGATGCGTGGACTGCGTATGGAAAGCGGAGAAGGTGCAGTTACCGCTCCAGTTACCGGGAACGTTAATCGGGTCGAAGGCCTGCCCGTTGTTGTTCATCTGTGAACCGGTGAACTGCGTCCAGGCGCCTTCGGCGCTGGTGTAGAGGTTCATATCTCCGGCGTAGAGGAACTGCGTGCCTGCGGGAAGGTTATTCGCATCGCTGCGAATCAACACGGCAGCGGCCTCACGGTCAGCCGGATTGTTCGGATCCTCCATGACCGATCCGGCCTTGAGGTGCATGCCGTAAACGTAGAAGTCGGTATCCGGAGGATTACCAACCACACCCAGTCTCCAGCGGCCGGTGGGTCGCGGTGATGTGGCAATCGAAGTGTGATTGCCGTTTGTATAGACAATCTTGTCGGTCTTGTAGTAGAGGACCTGATCGCTGCCGGGGCCGTCGGTGAACTCGGCCATGGCGTACCCACCTGGGCCGTCCGATGCGTTGAGGACTTCGTTGAGGAAGTCGTTGGCGCCGGCGACATTGTTCACTTCCTGACAGATGATGACATCGGCCCGGATGTGATTCAGCACTCGCTTGTAGGCGGTCTTGCGATTTGACGGAGCCGTGCCGGAGTAATTCAGCAGGTTCCACGTCATGACGCGGACGCCGAAGGCACGCGGCAATCCGCAGACGGTTTTATCGAGCAATCGACTCACAAAAGGTGCGATGTCGTCGGTATCAAGTGAACCGTCGAGGTTGATGTCGGCACATCCGTCACCCTGGCCGTCGATAATCGCCTGCACGAAGAGCTGGATGTCGCGGGCATCGAGTTCACCGTCGACGTTCAGATCGCCCAGGCAACCGGCACAGGCACACACCGCGGGGTTCGGCTCGCCGGGTGTATCGTCACCGACGGCGGGATCGAAGGCCTCGATTCGCCACTCCGGCGGCGTTGAAGGACACAGTGCCACGTGGCCGGGGCTGGTGCCGCCGGAAGGACCGACGACGGGCGGGCCATAGTGCCACTCGGTCGTGGTCGGGGGATTGTGCTGCCTGATGATGGCAACCTTATCTACGAGGAGTGCCCACGGCGTGATGTCGAGCACGCCGTCGTTGTCAGGATCAAGGTCATCGTTGATCGCGCCGGTGAAGCCCTTGACGAGCATGTGGGTCACGTTGTCGTCGACTTCGAAGTTGAGGGTGTTCGGCGTGAGCACAAGGTCCACCTCGCTCAGCGGTCTGAGTGTGAAGGTGTTTTCCGTACAGAGGAAGTAACCCTTGCCATCCGCGGCGGGCGTTTCGCGAATCTTCTTGCCTGCCAGCGGCACGACGCATTCGATCCATCCGCTCTGGCCCTGTGGACCATCGCCAAGGACGATGTAGGTCAGGTCGCCGAGCGGTGTGCCGGGCACACCCTGAAGCTCGAAGTATTCGTCGAAGTTATCACCCGGTTGCTGGATGCGAATTTCGGTGATACGCACGTCCGTATTGTTGGGGCAGGCCTCTGTCGGGGGGCACTTGGGATCTTCCGGCCGGAAGATGCCGCCGAGACCGTTGCACAGGTCTTCGGTCAGGTCGTCGCGACAACTTGGACCGGCCAGACAACATGCGGCCGTGTCACCGCAGTCGAGACCGGGCTGGATGTCGTTGATGGTTCGCAGCAGGAGCTGGTAACCGCTGTTCTGTCCGACGCTGGTGTCGAACTGGCTGAAGATGCCGGTGAGCGTGACCGGCCCCGTGGGGATCGGTTGGCCGATGATATCGACCTGGAAGGCGGTGGAAACGCGAACCGAAACGGAGTAGGTACCGTCTGTCACGCTGTAATTGGTCGCGCCGACAAAATTGCCTGACTGCTCGAAGACAACACAAGACAGGCGTACGATTTCGCTTTCGAAACTCTCTGCAGTCGGGCTGAGGTTCTGGAAGTCTTCGGCCGTGATCGTGATCGGCGCGGGCGGGCCTTCGAAACCGGCGATGTTCACGAGGGCGAGCGCTCGGTTGGCGCCGTCCTGAAGCTGCAGGAGCCCGTTGAAGGTGCCGATCTGGCCCTGAATGCCGATGCGGTTGCCCTCGACGGCGCCGCCGAACTGATCTTCGATGAGCTGTGCGGTGCCGAAGACGGTAAGACCCGACTGGCCGTCCGCGCCGCTGTCATCCTGAATATGGAAGTTGGTATTGGCTGCCGAGTTGATCAGGTCCGTCTTGGAGGACAGGATCACGCTGCAGAGACGAACCGGCGTGCCGTTTGGCAGGAGCCGGGCTTCTGCAATGGTGATGCAGTCGGCACAATCGACCGCGTTCATATCCGGCGGACAAGTCGTGAGCGGTCCCTGATAGACACCTCCGCTGCTCTGGCAGGGAATCGGGAAGCCCACGGTGCAGGAGTACATCTCGCAGTCCGGCGGGTCGATGCAGGTGCAGCAGGCGCCGGTACAGCGAGCCCCGTCCATTGCACAAGTCGTATCTCGGCCGAGCCAGTTTCCACTTTCGGCTTCGACGCAGATCTGACGTTCGAAGTTATCCAGACAGTTGTCGATGGAACAACAGGCGCCCGTAGAGCGCGAGTTGGGTGCACCCGGCGTGTCGTCGCCGAAGGCGGGGTTGAAGGGACCGACGAACCAGTCTTCAAATCCGAAGTTCGACCCGTCGATGCAGGGCGAGCCGGGGAAGGTACCGCAGCGGAAGACGTGCCCGGGAACGAAGGAGCCGTCCTTGAGGGTATCAAGGAACGGATCGCCGCTGCCATAGTGACAGCCGGTCACGGTCGACGGACCACTGAGCAGGTTGTCGGCGCGGATGAGGGCGACCCTATCGATCACCTGGAACCAGAGCGGATTGTCGATGTTGCAGTCGTTGTTGGTGTCGACGATGTCGCCGACCTGACCGAAGAAGCCGACCACGAGCATGTGCGTGGTGTTTTCGCCGTTCTCAAAGACGAGGTTCGTCACGAGGTCAGGTGTGGCGCCCTGGAGTGAGAATGCGGGAATGGCTACCAGGAAATGTCCGCCCGGCGGGATCGAGAAATTGGACAGGTCGGTAACGCTCTTGACGCGACCGCTGGCCGTCAGGGGGCCGGTCTGTCGAATGACGATGTAGGAAAGCCCGCTGAGACTCTTGGTTTCGTTGCTGATGTTGACCAGCTCGAAGTATTCGTCGGTGTCCGTGCCTGGCTGATCGAGTCGGATTTCGTTGATGAGGATGCCGGCAAAATCAAAATTGCAGGTTTCGGCCTCGCACGCGGTGGCGTCACCTCGGTAGATGCCGCTTCCTACCTGATCGGTGCATTCCTGCGGCGTGCGGATCGTGCAGGTGCTGCCGCCCTGATCGCAGCAGGCGCCGACGCACGGATTGGGATCGCAATCGGAATCGTGGCCCTTGTAGATGCCGCCTTTCAATTCACAGTCGGCCTGCGTCAGGTCCGGTGTGCACGTGCCTTCTGTGGGATCGCAGCAGGCGCCGGTTGGTTGAGGACACGGGTTGGGGCTGCAAGAGCCACCTGCGCCCTGCCACGTTCCGCCGGCGTTGGTGCATGCGATTTCCGAGAGCAGGTTACAGACGCCGCCGGGAAGGCAGCAAGGGCCGGTCGGATCGCCCTGGCCAGCAAGGACGAGATTGTCGATTCGGTTGTTGCCGTTGGCCGACGTTGCGCCGTTGAATTGAATGCGGAACATGGCGTCGGGATTGTTCTCCAGCGCGGTGATGCCGGAGAAGTCGAAGGTGAAGAGGGCGAAGGACGCCGGAGGATCGTACGGCGCGCCGAAATCCGTCCAGCTTGAGCCGCCGTTGGTCGAATAGGAAACCTGGTTGTTGTTGAAACCCGTACTCGTCCGCTGTGTTGCGTAGCTCAATACGATGTTTTCGAAGCCGGACGTGTCGGCGGCGATGATGAGGTATTGGCCGTTATTAACCGTACCCGTGCCGCCCTGAAGCGCGAGGGCCTGTCCGGCAGGGTCGCCACCCTGCGCGTTGATCGCGCTGCCGGCGAAGTTGACTATGTTCGCGGGATTGAACGTATGGGTCATGGTTCCCGCGCCCTGCGACACGACGAGCAGATTGCTCGTATCGTTGAAGTTCCAATAGGCGATGATCTGGCCCGAGGCCGGCGCGGCCCAGGCGCCGAACAGCATCGCGATACAGAGACAGATCGACAGGGCCGTTGTTCGATTTCCGGCTTTCTTGAACATCTTCACACTCCTCGGGCTCGTCCTTCGTTGACGGAACTTGACGGGTTTGACTGATCCTGTTTTACGCGGCCGCGGCGGGCCACACACGTACAAATCTCACTGCCTGTTTGCTGCCAGCGATTGCGCACGCCGGTCTTACGGCGCGCGGCACCGGCAGGTACTCCATGCTCGAATGCCCCGGCAGGCACACTCTTCGGCCGCCGGAAATGAGGGAGCAGGTCGGGGCCCCTCCATAGAATCCCCGCTTGGGGTGAGTCGCTTAACCAACATCCTGATTGTACCAGATTTCTTATGAAAATGAAGAGGCAACGGACGACTTTTCGGACCTTTTGCGCGATGCTTACCTGATCTTGATACTCGGAGAATCACAGGGTCGCTGTCCGGAAAAGCGATTGCTGCAAGTGCCTCGCCGGGCTTGAATCGGTCCGGTTTGCGCTGCCTGACCGGACTGACGGGTGTCGTGGCTTGCCGATGGGCGTTTGTGCAGATAGCATTCGATCGCCGCGAAACCCTGCGGACAATTCCGTCCGACGCGATCGACGGCAGGCCCGGCTGATGCCTGATGGGAGTTCGCATGACTGCGTACCTTCTCACCTGCGCGGGGTGATTCGTCGTCGCCCACTCGGGGTGACGCTACGGTTGCTTGCAAAAAACGGCCATGAGCAGCCGGCACTTACGAAACCGGCCCAGCTCGAAGCCGAAGTGGCGGAATCGGCAGACGCGCCGGATTCAAAATCCGGTCCCCGCAAGGGGGTGTGGGTTCGACTCCCACCTTCGGCATTATTCACTCGCATCGCACGCATCGTGCTTGCGTCGGCTCGAGGGTCAGACTCTCAATCCATCAGCAACCGTTCCACGAATTGCTCAATGTCCTCCATCGTCACCAGGCCGTCGATGTCCATGTCCGCGGCACAGTAAGACTCCGACGCGGGCTCGCCGGAGATGAGGTGCTCCACGAATTGCCGGACATCCAGACCGTCGACGAAGCCATCCAGATTCACATCGCCGCTGCCGGAGGCCCAGACGATCAACGTGGCTGAGGAGTTGACCGTGCCTCCGCAGGTGGAGTTTACGACGCAAGCGTACTCTCCGGCATCTTCCAGCGTCAGCGCGCTGATCGTCAGTTGCGACGTTTGAGCGCCGGACACGCCGTCGCCGTCGGTAAGGGGCAGTTCATCCTTTGACCACTGATACTCGAAGGGCTCGCAGCCGGTGACGGCGATCTCGAATACAGCCTCGCCGCCTTCGCAGCGTTCGATGTTCTGCGGAGCGGACTTTAGTTCGGCGGGTTGGCTGAAGAAGGTGACCAGGCCCGTGTCGATCAGGGTGGTTTCGACGGTATCACCCTGAAAGCTGAGGTGTGGGTCGAGCTGGCCGTAGTTGCGAAAACGAACGCTCGTCGAAACACAATCATTCTCAGCCAGAATCTGAAACACGAGAATGGCGAGAACCGCATCGGCCTGAGTCGGAGCAGCGCAATCGCCGAAGAAGTTGGTCGAGCCGATGACATTTAACTGACCTGGCTGGGAGCCGGTGAAAGTACCCGCGCCGGCAATGTTGGATGGAAAATGAAGCTGGAAAGGCCCGGCGCCGCAGGGGGCGTCGAACGGCGCCTCGCACTTGGTGTAGCAACTGGCCGTGCCGTCGAATGCGAGAACATCTGGATCAAACTCAACGAACGCCTGAAAGCCCGTGACGGGCTGCTGAAGGTTATCCATGCGGAGTTCGACGGCGATGGAACTCGCCTTCGCATCCGGGCAGGCGTCCGTGACAAGGCGGAGCACGTTTACCTCGGCGCCGCGCGGCGCGCCGTCGTCGGCGAAGCCCCGGTCTGCAAGAATCAAAGTGAGTGTCGCGCAGAGGAGCCCTGCGCGCGTGATGATTAGGGTGGCGCGTGAGTGGTCGCGTCGATGGTCGCTGCGCATGGTTTCTCGCTAACGATGGGGAGATTGATTATTTCTCGATTTATGAGGTCCAACGTCGGGTTGCGACCTCACCGGCTCGCGGTTCTGCTGATTCTATTCCCGCGGAAGGCGCGGATATCAACTTCCCAATTTGATTCCTATAACCATTTGTGTCTACTGGATATGTGACGGATAGGGGAATACGGAAGCCCGTCATTCTCGCGCAGGCAGTGGGTAGGCGACGACGCTCTTATGGCCGTTATTGCCCACGGCGCGAACGCCGAAAATGTAATTATCCTTGCTGAGCGGGTGGATGCAGCCGGTCTGGATTCCGACGAATTGCGATTTCTGCCATCGCGGTTCGGTCGTCTCCCGCCAGACGACTTCGAAGCCGGCCAGGTCAGGGTCTTCGGCAACCTCCCATTGCAGGGTGGTCGTGTGCTCCAATTTCGTCGTCAGGACGCGAAGTCTTGATGGTGGGGCGGGTGCGAGGGCCAGACTCGCCAGTGCCGCAGCGTTGACCCTCGCGACCTGGGCGACGTAGGCGTGGTCCACGAACTCCGGCAGATCGCCGTAGTGGACGCCGTCTTCGACGCGGATGTTCTGATGCTGGCGGCGATAGTCTTCGTTCACTTCGGTGAAACGGATCGCAGGATAGCCCTGCTCGGAGAATGCCGTGTGATCTCCGCCGCGCAGGAAACGGTCGCGCCGCCAGATGAGCATCACACCGAAACCCGGCACGTACTGATTGCAGACTTCGTCCACGTATCGGGCGAGTTGCCTTGCGGGCGAATCGTTCTCGTTACCCGTTGCGAGGCGTATTTGTCGCGCATCCTGATTTGACTCCGTGACCGGGACACCCTCTGAGAAGACGCGGACACGCCCCCGATCGCGTACGCCGTTCTGGCCGAGGGTATTGCCGATGATGTCGTTGGTGAACATGCCGGCGACGTTGATGCCGCGTTCGCGATAGTCCTTCGCCATGTAGCGCGAGCCGTAGAGGCCCTGCTCCTCTCCTGCGACGGCAGCGAAGACGAGTGTCGCCTTGAATTGCCGTTTTGACATGACGCGGGCCATCTCCAACACGGCTGCAACACCGCTGGCATCGTCGTTCGCCCCCGGGGCGTCGCATTCGTGGTCGGCCGGGTCGCTGCAAATCGAGTCGTAATGGCCGCTGACGACATAGACGCGATTTTCCGAATCGGGGCCGACGCCGGGAAGGGTTGCGAAGACATTGACGATTTCCACGTCGCGGGTGATGCGTCGGCCATCAGCGGGCTGGATGTAGGACTGCATCTCGACCTGGAGTCGACCGCCGCTTGCCGCGCTGTAGGATTCAAATTGATCGCGGATCCACCGGCGCGCTGCGCCAATGCCGCGCGATTCGCTTTCGGTTTCGCTGAGCGTCTGGCGCGTGCCGAAGGCGGCGAGCTTCTCGACATGTTCGCGGATGTTCTGCTCGGAAATCTCCGAAAGCATCTCATGAATCATCGGGTCGCCTGTGCGGGCACAGCCGGAGAGGACGGCGAGCAACAAGGCCGATCGCAATCCCCACCCATTCAGCCGTCTCGTGAAGCGTCTGGTCTGATGATTCATCCTGGCAACCCTCCGGAATTTATCGCTCATGGCCTCCGCCGCCGTCTGGCTGTGTCGGAGGTATTCATCGTTTCGATCAGCTCGCGGCCGCGTCGCAGTGCGTGCTCGCGGTCAGCGATCGCGTCGTTGAGTTGTTCATAATAGACGCAATCGAGCACTTTCTTGTACAGCGGGCCCGCGGCCACGCCCATCTCCGCAAGATCATTGCCCGTCAGGAGCGGCGGGGGGGCTACCTCTGACGGTGCAATCTCTCGCGCGCGAAGGGTGAGTTCATCGTAAGCCGCCCTTGTGCGGCCGGACGCGCGCGACCGGGCCGCCAGCAGATGAAGCAAGCCCTCAAAATCATGGCCGGCCATCAGGAGCTTCAGGTCCGCCCTTGTGAGCTTGTCGGGCTCGTCAGCGCGGTGAGCATGTCGAACCAGCCAGGATAGGATTCGTTTGGTGTCATTGCTGCAGCGCAAGGCCTCGCATACGTCGCCGACGTGTAATTCCGGGACATCATGAAGCATCGCGGCGAGGCACAGCTCAAAGCTTGCTTCCCGCGGCAGTGCCGTCAGGACGCCGTGAATGTACTCCGCTCGTGGCAGCAATCGATCGGCTGTGGGCCACAGATATTTCAGGAGGCCGCTGTCGCGCAAGTATGCGAAGGCCATTTCGCGGCCTGGGTGGCTGAGCATCTGGTCCAACTCTTCGCGTATTCGCTCCGGGCTGATCTTCACGAGTTGCGGTGCGTGGGTCTTCATGGCCTGCCAGGTGACCGGTTCGATCTCGAAGCCGAACCGTGAGGCGAAACGGATGGCCCGCAAGAGCCGCAAGTGATCCTCCGCGAAACGGCGATCCGGTTCGCCGATGGCGCGGATGACCCTGGCCGCAATGTCCTCACGACCGCCGACGTAATCGACGACCTCGCCGCGTAGAGGGTCGTAGAACATTCCGTTGATGGTAAAGTCACGGCGGATGGCATCCTCGCGGGCATCGGTGAATTGAACTGCGGCGGGATGGCGACCGTCTACATAGTCCATGTCTCGGCGGAAGGTGGCGATCTCCATGTCGTGTCCGCCCACGCGAGCGAGGACGACGCCGAACTTCGCTCCGACCTGGCGTGTTCGCTTGAGAAGGGCGACGACTTGCGGCGGCTCGGCAGAGGTGGCGATGTCGTAATCGGACGGAGGGTTGCCCATGACCATGTCACGCACGCAACCTCCCGCAAAGTAGGTGATGTGGCCGGCGTCGTGAAGCGTGCGCACGACCTGCGTGGCCGCTTCCTGCATGGTCAGATTCGGCGGCCGGGCCTTGCGCGGGTTGTCGGCGGACGACCTGTCGCCATGGGACGGGCTCATAGCGATGACACCTGCGAGGAGCGCACCAGCATCGTGACGGCCATGCTACCCCAGACACGGCGTTCCGACGACTGCCAACCGCCGGGCAGCATGGGCGGTAGGGTCACCTTGGCATCATGCCGCCAGATGGCGAGGGTGTGAGGCGCGATCGAATCGCCGGCGCCCATTCGTTTGAGCAGACGCCACATGATCGATTCCGGTGAAAGGCCCTCCGACAAGTGATAGGGTGGGTCGAGAAAAATCAGATCGTAGGCCGTCGCAGGCGGTGGGGGGGCGGCGCGGAATCGCTCGGCATTTTCGCTGAGGACACGTACCGAGGTGGGGGGGATGCGCAGGGTCTCGATATTGCGCCGCAGACAGGCAATGGCGGCGCGATCCAGCTCGATGAAAGTGCAGTGCGCCGCGCCGCGCGAGAGGGCTTCAATGCCGAGACTTCCACCGCCGCAGAAAATGTCCAGCACGGTGATCGGCGGGAGCGAGCCCGGCATGTCGAGCAGCGAACCGAGCCAATCGAAGACGGCGACCTTGACGCGATCGAGGATCGGGCGCGTGGACAGACCCGGTGGGGCGGTGAGTTGTCGGCCACGATAGAGACCGGCGATGACGCGCATGGCGATACTATACCGCGAGATGCTTTGACGCACGGGACGGTGGTTCATAGAATCCGCAGCGCTCATGAAAATACAACCCGTCAAAGGCACGCGCGATCTGTACCCGGACCTGCTGGCGCCGATCCGGCATATTTTCGATGTATGGCGGCGCGTCTCGATTCGCCATGGGTTTGAGGAGTACGAAGGGCCGACGCTGGAACATCTCGAACTGTACCGCGAGAAGAGCGGCGAGGAGCTGGTTGGGCAGCTGTATCGACTCACCGACAGCGGCGGGCGCGAGTTGGCCCTGCGGCCGGAGATGACGCCGACGCTGGCGCGAATGGTGGCGGCGCAAATCAATGCCTTGCCCAAGCCGATCAAGTGGTTCTGCATCCCGACGCTCTTTCGCGGTGAAAACGTCCAGCGCGGGCGTCTGCGGGAGTTCTACCAGTGGAATGTGGACGTGATCAGCGCGGCGGACGTGATCGCGGATGCCGAGGTGATTCTTGTCGGCGTCGAGGCCTTGCGCGAGCTGGGCCTGACATCCGCCGACTTCGCGGTGCACATCAGCAATCGACGATTGATCGCAGCGATGCTCGGCGCGACGGGGATACCGGAAGCTGCGCACGGCGGGGCGTATGCACTGATGGACAAGTTCGGCAAGCTCGACCCCGTTGAGTTCGATCGTCGCTGGGACGCGGCCTACGGTTCGCATCTACTCAGTGCGCAGCTTCGCGACCTGATGTCATCGTCCGACCTGAGCGCGGTGGACGCGTTCCTGCGTGGATTCGGCGGCGGGGCGGAGGCGCTGGCGTCGGCCGTCGATGAGACGCGACGGCTGATGACGATTCTCGATAATTTTGGAATTACAGAATTCTGTAGGATTGATCTTCGCGTCGTCCGCGGACTGGCCTATTACACCGGGCCGGTTTTCGAGTTTTACGATCGCAGCGAGAAGGAACGGGCCATCTGCGGCGGCGGGCGATACGACGACCTGCTGGGGAAGCTCGGCAAATCGAAGGAGCCCGCCGTCGGCTTTGGAATGGGCGACGTGGTCCTTTCGCTTCTCCTGGAAGAGAAGGGCTTGCTCAAACCAACCACGCGGCGGTGCGATGTTTTCGTTATGGATTCCCACGAGTCGCAGCGGCCGATGCTGCACAAAGTCGTGTCCGCGCTGCGGCGGGGGGGCTGTGCGACCGAGTTCAGCTATGTAACGCAGCCGATCGGCAAGCAACTGAAATCCGCTGACAAGAAGCAAGCTCGCATGGCACTCATCCTGGGCGCCGATCCGGCACAGCCGCAGCTCGTTCGCATCAAGAGCATGGCGGGGGGGCAGGAGCGCGACGTGTCACTCGATGAACTGCTGGCTGACCCGAGAAAGACGCTGGAGGCCGGCGCGTGAGCACGCGGCGCAGCCATTACGAAATCGCCTTCGAGAAATACCTCGATCGTCGGGGCACGCCTTATGTCGCGGTCGAGGATGTACGTCATCACGTCAAGACACGGCTCGGCGCCAAGGCGTTCGACTACATCGTGTATCCGCCGACCGGACCTGCGTGCCTCGTTGACGTCAAGGGGCGAAAGGTCGTGCGCGCCGGGCTTGATGGCGATTGCCGACATAAGAACTGGGTCACTCGTGCCGACGTGCGGGACATGCAGGCGTGGCAGAAGGTCTTTGGTCCGGACTTTACCGCCGTATTCGCATTCGGGTATTGGATCAGCGGCGGTGCTACCGGACTTTTCGATCAGGACGCCTTCGCCCTGGCGGGGCGGCGATACAGCTTCTGGCTGGCCCCGGTGAACGAATACGCGCTTCACTCGAAACAGCTCTCGAAAAGCTGGGATACGGTCTCCATTCCGAAGGAAGTCTTCCTGCGGATTAGTCGGAAGCTCGAGCAATGCTGGGAGGCGGCGCCTTGTTGAGCAAGTAGTATTTGCGACGGGCCGACGTGAGGGGTAGAATCCGGTAATGCAAATGATCGCGCGACATTCGATTCGGCGAATGATCTGCAGCAGCATGCTGCCGATTCTGCTCGGCCTGATGCTCGTCGGTTTGGCTGCGCTGCCTGTCGCGGCACAGATAAATGATCCTACGGTGAAGCCGGAGAATATCGAAATGCTGAAGGCCGAGGCCCCGGTACTGCATTATGCTCTGGCGGGGGGCTTTCTGCTGGCATCCCTGGCCGTCGGCTTTAAGCCGTGCAAGCGCTCCGCGGAGCAGAAGAAGTAACGTGATGACGAAACGATCCCTGGTCGTGCTGCTTGTTGGGGTGAACCTGGTCCTGCTGGCCACGCTCATGCTCTGGACCTGGCGGTTGCCGGAGGCCCGTGCACAGATCGCGCCCCTTGGGCAGAATTACGTGATCGTCGCCGGCCAGATAAGGGACGGTGTGGACGCAGTTTACGTTATTGATCTGTCCCAGCGGCGGCTGCACGTTTTCCTTCCGAATCGAAATCAGGCCAACCGAACGGTTCTCTACGGTGGTTATCGAGACCTGCAAAAGGAGTTCCGCGGCGGTCGATAGCGATGGCCGACGTCGGATTTCAAGCGAGAGATTCCCATGAGCGAAAACGCGAATAACAACCTTGCCATCGGCGTGCTCTCCGTGACGGCGACGATCCTGCTCGTGGGCGTACTGCTTGCAGGGCTGCTCACGACGAATGAGGCAAACGCCATCGGCCAGACCGACCGTGGCGGGGATTACATCGTTGTGACGGGTCAGTTCAGCTCGACGAGTGAGTTGATCTACGTGACTGATGCAGCGGCCCAGCGAATGAACCTGTACAGCTACGAGACGACCACACGGCAATTCGTCCTTTGGGACTCGATCGACCTTCGAGCGGTCTTTGGCGCTGTTCGTAGGTAGCCAATCCGAATAGCCATTTCGCTTAGCCGTCTCGCAACCCTGTCAGTGATACCGCAACAGGCAGCCAATTCCTTTTCATGCCCCCCCCCCCGCTGAATGCAACATAAGATTCATTATGGGACGTTGAATTTCGTGCGATGGCGGGGGGTTCTACGACGGATTTCTGCCTGTCACTGCTTCAGTTCAGGTGGATTCAGGGCTTGTACATTCTCATTCGAGGGGCTGCGACTGCACGGCGAGCCCTGGAGGACGCCTTTGGAGGCGACTTGTGGCTCATCTTGAAACTGTGGATGACTAACCTGGCCTTCTCGGCCTCGCCAACGATCGCGGTAACGGCCAACAAAACCAGCTTGCCGCAAGGCGTCAGTGCGTATTCATTCCTTCCTCGGATCGTAACCATCCCGGCTCGCTCCAGTGCTCGAAGATGGTGGTACAACGGCCCCGTCTTCAGTCCTACGGCTTTCGCGATCTCATGGTGTGTGATCGCACCGCGAGCCATGGCGCGGGCTATCCGCACACGATCGACATGGCCGAGCCCGGCGGCTGATCTGGCGACGGCCGCCGCTTCGGTAGATTCCAGTATGGCAAGGGTGGGTCGTTCACCGGGCTTGCGGTGGTGCCGCGCCAGTCGTGCCTGCACGAGTTCGCCCTCCGTACCAAGCCGGCGAACCGAAGTGACCGCGATTCCGACGCCGTAGCAGGTCGGTGAGGACAGTTCCGGAAACGCGGACTTCATCGTGACCACGCCCTCGGCCATGCGTTTGGGCTTTTGACCGTTACGCTTCGACCTGAAGCGCCTGTCGTGCACCGATCGTTGTACCGCCCCGCCGGTGGGCTTTGCTTTTCGTACCGGCCGCCGGCCAGGATTTTCCACGGTCGTGGCAATCGCGAGGGATGACATGGTCGTGCTCCGCCTGGTTGTTTGCCGCGATGGATCGGCTGATCAAGTCCGTACAAACTTCATCGGCGGAAATGGCAAATCGACTGAAGTACGCGATTCGACACGCGCCAGGGGTACACGCAACTACATAATTATCAAATCGTGGAATTACATAATTCTATAGACAGTGTCCTCCCAATGCGGCTATCCTTTCGATAATGGAACCGACTTTCGAATCCAACGGAGCAAGCTTGGCCGGCCATCATGCGAAACATCGTAAACTCGGCCTCGCCCTTTTCGCCCTCTTTGTGACGATCGCCGGCCCCCTTCTCTATAGGGCGCTCATGGGCAACCCCTGGGTGCGTTCTTCCGGCGCGCCGGCTTTCGTACTCATGGCACTCGGCACCATGTTGGGAATTCGCGCGATCGCTCAGGATCGACGCCTGCTCGTGCGTGGCATTGGCGCCTTGTCCCCCCTGCTCACCGTGCTCTTCACTTACATCTTTGTCTGGGGGTTGGCGCTTCCTGCCGCGCCGCACCTTGACGAACTTGCCGACGCGCCCATGTTCACACTTCCGGATGAAGAAGGCCGACCGGTATCGCTGGCGGAAGTGACCGCGGAAGGTCCTGCCCTGCTGGTCTTCTATCGCGGATACTGGTGACCGACCTGCATCTCGGAGCTCGTCGAGCTCCAGCCGGTTCATGAGGAATTGCAACGACGCAGCGGACGGCTGCTGGCCGTCAGCGTTGATCCGCCTGCCAAGTCGCGCGAGATCGTTCAACGTCGCAAGCTGGGTTTCAGTATTCTCGCCGATGAATCCGGTGAAATGATTCGCGCTTACGGCCTTCTCCACGAAGGGGGCGGGCCGGGCAAGCACGATGTCGCCATACCGGCTCATGTGCTCATCGGTCGACACGGCAAGATTCTCTGGACGCGTGTCTCGCAGCGCGTGCAGGACAGACCCTCGCCGCAGGAGATTCTGGCGGTGATCCGCGGCCTCGAAGCAGCCGGGACCGCAGAGTAAGAGTTCTCGCCTCCTGTTTCGGGTACCTGGGCGCGACTCCGTAAGCGTTGTCACCCCCCTGTCGTCGCCGTAAGCTATCCGTTAAGTCATGGACGGTCTTACGTTTTTTCTTGTCAGCCCCATGCACGCATTGATTGAACCGAGCGCGAGTAAACCTGTCCGATCCAGCAGAAAGCGTTCGCGCTTCGGATGGGCGTTAGTCGTTCTTCTAATGGCTGCCGCGCCGGTTGGGGCCGGTTCGATTGCCGAGCTGGTACCGGCGGATTCTCTGGTGATGTATGCCGCCAAGCCCTACGGCTTCCTGAGTACCTCTTCTGCGCCGGCGACCACAAGCCCTGCGGATGCACCGTTCGTCGTCTCGGTCACGGCCGTTGTGGGTATGCTGAATGCGGCCGGCCTCATACCCGGTGAGGGCCAGGTATATGCCGATATCGTCTCCGCCCTGCCGCTGCTGGGCCAGTTCGAACACGCCCTGGCGCTCATTGATGTTTCCGCAAAGCTGGTCGATCCCGCGGACGACGAGGACGGCGACGCCAGGCCGATCCTCCGTCTCGATCGATTGCAATCTGCGATCATCTTCCGAACCGGTGACGATTCCGATGTCGTGCTCGACCAACTGAATCGCGTCATGGGCCGTTACACCAATCGGGACGTGGCAAAACTGACTCGACACGCGGCTTCCGGCATCACCTATCAACGCCTGACGGATGAACGGCTCAAAGCGTGGGCCATCTGGGAATGGGGCCGTGTGGGTGAGTTCTTTGTCATCACCTTCGGCGAGGGAACATTCGAACGAATTGTGTCGTCCCACAAGGGACAAATCACGTCGATGTCCGTGGATGAATGGTATCGTGCCGCGGCGGAGCGCACCCAGGCGGGCGCGGCGATTGCCCATTGGTTCATTGGTTTTTCACGCCTCCGGGATCGGCTCGACCGCATCGCGGAGGGCCGTGTCGCGCGCGTGGCCGCGGCTCTGAAGGCCGACCACATGACGCATGACATGTGGACGGTCGGCACGCAGGGTCGCGCGCTGACCGTGCGGCGATGCTATCGCAGCAGCGGTCGCGATGTGGTTCGAACTTACAGTGACCCTGCGGATTACTCGCCTCAGCACGTGCAGATCGTGCCGCCCGGCGCGAAGCGGATGGCGATTATTCACGTGCCAACGCGCTGGCTTGTTGACAATGTTCCTCGTGCATGGGTTGCGTCGCAGTCCGAGGCCAATGTTCAGAAATGGCAAACGGCCTGGGAGCGGCTGGAGCAGGAGAAAGGCCTCGACATCAGCGGAAGTCTCATCAACCACTTCGGGAACAACGTGGTGGTCTTCGAGTATCCTCAGCACCCGCTGAAGATCCCTTTTGCCCTGACCCTGGCGATTGAAATAGACGACGCCCGGTCGGTGAAGCTGGCCATCGACGCCCTGCTTGATGCATGGAGCCAATACCTGGATGAGCGCGCCGAGCGAAACAAGACGGTGCTCGTCCGTGTGAAGGTCCTCTACGATCCCGATCACGTCTGGTATCTGCAGGCCGGTATCCTCGGACCTGCGCTCAAAGTGACCGATCGCTATCTGGTCATCAGTTGGTCGCCGACGGCCCTGCGCGAAGCGCTTAAGTTTATCGAATCCCCAAAGCAGCCCGGTAAAAAAGACGAGCGCTGACCCCCCGCGTGAATACAACTCCCCCACCGCGGGTCCCCTCCCGGCCGATGTTTGACTTTACTCCGCCATCGTGTTAAATATAGCAGTCACAACGTGTTGGTTGCATGCCTGCCTGGGGGGATATCGGGCCCTGCATCGTACCGGCTCGAGGCCGACCGTCATTGCGAGGAACATCAACCGTGGGCGGAAAAGCTGGTGGCATCTTCGGCTTGGTCATCGCGATTGTTCTGGTGATTGCGCTGGCCGGCACTCCCTTCTATCTCGGATTGCTTCAATCTCCTGAGCGCAGACTGGACGATGTCGTATCTCCGAATGCGGAAATCGTCCGGCGAGCCATTGCCAATCTCGATCACGAACTGGCCGTACTCTCTTACATGTACACTTCTGCCGACTCCGACGGTCTGGACAGATCGACGGCAGCGCAGATCGGCAGAGATCATCCTGATCTCTTCACCGGCGCGGCGATGCGCGATCTGGAAAAAGCGACCGGCGTGCTGACGGCTGTCAGCCAGCGCGACACGCAACGCGGCACGACCATTCCCGATCGATCCGGCGGGCTTCGCGGCACACCGAGCGCCGAAGCGGTCGTCCAGCAGGTTTCGACCGAACTGAAGTCGCCCGAAAAGGTTTTGCGTCAGGCCGAGACGGCCATGAACGCGCTTCGCTCCGCCAGTGCGGGCGGCCTCTCGGCGACGAATCATCTTGACGCCAACCGTGTACGGGCTCTCTTCCTGTTGATGAAGGCGCGCGCGGAGATGGATCGTGCGACGTTTGAGAATTCGCAGGCCGCCGTCCTCTGGGCCGCGGCAGAGAAGCGACTGCTGACGCTTGAAAACCTTCGCAGCCGCCTGAAGGCGCTGGAGATTCAGAGCCCGGATGCCCTGATCGAGATGGTGAAGCGCAGAATTGAACGCGCGGAAGCCGGCACCGCGCAGCTCCAGCAGGCCATTGCCCAGATCGGGTCGATCATCGAATCGCGTGAGACGGAACTGGAACAGTTGGAAGATTCCGCGTCGGCGGCACACGAGGCGCTTCAGTCGCTCGACGTAACCAGACTTGGGTTTGATGCCTACCGCAGCCGCTACGAGGAACTGTCCCGCATGGCGCGGGAAGCGGAATCCCACGCAGCGGCAATTCAGTATGGAACTTTGCGCGGCGCCAAGCTGGTCACCGAAGAAGGCGCAGAGCCCAGCGTGCCTCAATATGAGGACGGAATGGGCGATCCGGGTCTGGGTGTGCTGCGCTTCCGCCTGGAACAGTTCCAGGAGCAGGCCGAAAACCTTCGGCAGATTCAGGAAGAAGCGACCCGTGAGATGGCAGGGCTGCGTGAACTGTCGCAGCGGCTTGAAGGCGAGTTGGAGACACTTAACCGACAGGTGCAGTCAGAAACGACCGCCCTGAAGGGCCTTCTCAAGGAAGCCGCGACGCATGTCGAAGCGGCAGGCAAGGCCGATGAAGAATCGTTGAAACATTTGAAAGATGCAACCGGTGCGACGCGCAGTGCCATCACGGCTGCCAAGAAGCGAACCACCGACGCTGCCGCATTGGCCCGGTCCGGGGAAAAGGTGGATGAGCTGCAGCAGCGCGTCAGTCAGGACATCGAGACCGAGGCCTATCTGCACACACTGGCCGGTCAGGTCGGTTACAATTCGGCGCTGGTCCGCTTCGCACGAATCCACGCCGCCGCATCGCACGCCGAAATCGCATCGCTGATGGCCGGGTCGGTGTCGGGTATTGGTTCGGCACCGCAGTTTGACACGGACGCCGTGAAGACGGAAGCCGTCAACGATCTTGCTGAGGCGATCAAGTCCTTCGAGCAGGCCGCCACGCTCATCGGACGGATCAACGTACGTTTCCCGGACAACACCACGGCCAGCGGTAAGAACTACGTCTGGCAGGCACAGCTCGGTCAGGCCGCCTGCCACCTTCTGCATGCCGCACTGGTCGCCGACGACCGCGAGGCCAGCTTCGAGCAGCAGATGCTTGCTTACAACATTCTCAAAGAGGCCGTCGAGAAGCGGGAGCAAAGCCCCCTGCTTGCCTCCGCGGTGGACACGCTGCTCTACTTACAGCAGAATGCCCGCTAGGCAGACTTTTTTAGCCAGGTCCGCCGTCCGCCATGATCGATCTCGAATCCATTCACGCATTCCTGCGCTACAACGACTGGTCCAACGAGCAGATACTTCGCGCAGCGGAGTTGCTCTCCGATGAACTGCTCGATCGCCCCTTCGACATGGGTCGAGGCACCCTGCGCCGAACGCTGCTCCACCTTCACGCGGGCGAACATGTCTGGGTACAGCGATGGCAAGGTCGCACGGAAACGCCCTGGCCCGATGAAGACGAGGCGGCATCCGCGAAGGCGATCGCGGAGCGATTTCCGAAAACGTATTCCGAGCGCTCAGCGTTCCTGGGCTCACTTCAAAACGGCGAACTCGAGCGCGAAGTGACGTATCGAGATTCCAAGGGCAGCTTGTTCCACGCGCTGCTTGGCGACATGGTCATGCAGGCGATCATTCACTCCATCCATCATCGGTCCCAGGCGGTGAACATGATCCGCCGACTCGGCGGATCGCTCGTCGAGTTGGATTACATGATGTGGGTGCGCCGGGCCGCTTCATCTGCGTCTTAGCGCGAGCCCATTCCACTGCCCTTCCGCCGACGAATCTTCCTCCCTGAGTATCATTAACCTCCTGCCGTTGCACGGGTAACGCTCGCCTTTCCCGTGTATCCATGTGACCGCCACATTTTCTTGCGGCCGGGCATTGCTTTACGCGCCGGCGCGTTATAATTGTTAGGTATAAGTTAGGTATCGCATTTCGATGCGGGCGGGCGATTTCGCTTCGTGTGATCTCCGCTGCGCAGATCAGGAGGGACCGTGGCATGGGTCTGAGATATCTCTTCGTCGATATGAACGCCTACTTCGCCTCGGTCGAGCAGCAGATGCGCCCCGAGCTGCGCGGGCGGCCGGTGGCCGTCGTGCCGGTGATGGCCGAATCGACCTGCTGCATCGCCGCCAGCTACGAGGCCAAGCGCTTCGGCATCAAGACCGGCACGATGGTGCGCGAGGCCCGGCGGCTGTGCCCCGAGTTGCAATTCGCCGTCGGCCGACATCATGTCTATGTCCGCGTGCATCATGCGATCCGCGAGGCAGTTGAGCGGGTCATGCCGGTCGCGGCGGTCCATTCAATCGACGAAGTGTCCTGTCGACTGATGTCCAATCAGAATTCGCCCGAGACGGCGGCGGTCCTCGGCGGACGGATCAAGGAACGCATCCGATGCGACGTCGGCGAGTACCTGCGATGCTCCGTCGGCGTGGGGCCGAACTGCTTTCTGGCCAAGGTCGCCGCCGACATGCAGAAGCCCGACGGACTGACGATCGTGCGACTCGAAGACCTTCCTGCCAAGTTGCACGGGCTCAAGCTCGACGATCTGCCCGGCATCGGTCCGCGCATGCTGCGGCGTCTCGTGCGACAAGGCGTACGCAGCGTCGAGCAGCTTTGTACGATGTCGGAGAAGGACCTTGAGCGATTGTGGGGCGGCGTGGTCGGGCGGCGTTTCTGGTATTCGCTGCATGGCCACGATCTGCCCGGCCTGCCGACGCGCCGGCGAACGGTGGGTCATTCACATGTATTGTCACCGGAGCTGCGCAACGAGGCCGCGGCGCATGCCGTGCTGGTGCGCCTTCTCGGCAAAGCGGCGAGTCGGATGCGGCGACTGGGTTATGCCGCCGGCCGGTTGGACGTGTACGTCGCCCTGCTGGAGCATCGCTTCTGGCAGGGAGGCGCGTCCATGACGCACTGCCAGGACACGGCTTCACTGCTCGGGGCGTTTGCTTCGATCTGGACGCGGCGCGGCGAGTTTGGTCGGCCGCTGAAGGTCGGGCTGGTGCTGAGCAACCTGCTCGCCGCCGAAGGCGCGACCCTTCCGCTCTTTCCCGCGGAGCAGAAACTGATCGGCCTGTCGCAGGCAATGGATCGTATCAACGCGCGCTACGGTCGCGAGACGGTGCATCTCGGTACGGTGCATGAGGTGTTGGACAGTGCGCCGACGCGGATCGCGTTCACGAACATTCCGGAATTGAACGATCCTGCAAATTTCGATCTCGAAGAAGCTCAGGAGGCGTGGCGACTGGCTCCGGCGAGCGATGCGGCCCGCACGCCGGAAGTGCGGTACGCACTGGATGAATACGCGGAAGACGATTCGTCGTTTTGATGCAGCGACGATGCGGGCCGTTGCGAAACTCGCTGCGACGGGCTACGATTCCACCGTTCGCTAGGGGTGTCCGCGATAACGCGGACTGAGAGTCCGCCGCGTGGCGGAAACCCTTAGAACCTGATCACCGAAGTCCGCGATGGCGGAACGAGGTGCGTAGGGAAGCGGGCGCATGCCGACCTCCTATCGCAAGAACTCCTGCGAAACTCCACGGCCCCCGCCGACGAAAAAGGTGACGGCATGGCGACGTACGATGTCCGCACTGCCGGAATATTCCGCCGCGCCGATTCGCTTCGACGCCGACATGGCCGCCGTGACTGAAGAGGAGAATCCCCACAGATGAAGTACAATCTCGATCAAGCCGTCGAGATCCTGCGGCGCACACCGGAAGTCTTGCGGGCGATGCTGGCGGGCCTCGGCGATGCGTGGATCCACAGCAATTACGGCAAGGATACGTTCAGTCCTTTCGACGTGGTCGGTCACTTGATCACCGGGGAGAAAACGGACTGGCTCGCACGAACGCGGATTATTCTGGAGCACGGGACGGCGCGGCCGTTCGACAAGTACGATCGATATGCACAATTTGAAGCAAGCCGTGGCAAGTCGCTGCACCAACTGCTCGATGAATTCGAGCAACTTCGCAAGGCGAACATCGCCGCCTTGATGCAGCTGAACCCGACACCTGAGCAACTGGCGAAAAAGGGCATGCACCCGGCTCTGGGAGAAGTAACGCTGGAACAGCTTCTGGCGACATGGGTGGCCCATGATCTGAACCACATCGCGCAGATTGCCCGGTGCATGGCGACGCAGTGCGCCGATGCCGTGGGACCGTGGAAGGCGTATCTGTCCGTTCTGAACATGCCCGTATCGCGGATGGACGCCGACGGTGCGGCCAGACGGAAGGCGGCAATGGCCAAGTCCGGGGTGGCATGATCGTGAGCAGCGGAGAGAAGGCGGGCTTTCAGGACTTGTTTTCCGCGCACGCGGCGTGTTATGCACGATCGCGGCCGCGGTATCCGGCGGAGCTGTTTGTGTATCTCGCGAGTCTTTGCGGCGAGCGGCGGTTGGCGTGGGACTGCGCGACAGGCAACGGTCAGGCGGCGACTGGACTGGTAGCGCATTTTGAGCGCGTCATCGCCACGGATGCGAGCGCGGAGCAACTCGCCCACGCGACGCCGCACGAACGGATTGACTATCGCGTGATGGCGGCAGATGACGATGGCATTGCAGCCGGCAGCGTCGATCTCGTGACCGTCGCGCAGGCGCTGCACTGGCTGCCGCTGGATGCGTTCTACGCGAACGTGCGCCGCGTGCTGCGGCCCGGCGGCCTGGTGGCCGCGTGGTGTTACACGCTGCCGCGCGTCAGCGAGCGGATCGACGCCGTGTGTGACGGGTTTTATCGCGACGTCGTCGGGGCGTATTGGGAATCCGGCCGACGGTATATCGATGAGCGATATGAAACGATCGCGTTTCCGCTTGAGGAGATTCGGCCCTCGCCGCGGTTTGAATGTCGCGCGGAGTGGACGCTGGAGGAGTATGTCGATTATCTGGAGTCCTGGTCGGCCGTGCAGCGGTATAGAAAAGACCGCGGCTCGGACCCGGTGATCCAGATCATGAATGATCTGTCAACGGCGTGGAAGGATTCGGCCGCTACAAGAAGCGCGGCCGACTCGCGGTGCGTCGTGATATGGCCGGTATATCTTCGTCTAGGGCGATGAGTTGATTCGGAGCGGAAAACAGAAATGTCCGAAAGAGAAGATTTCAGAAATGAGTTTATCAAGCGACTGTGGGAGATTTTCCGCGAACTCTCAGCATCGCATGAACTCCCGATGAAGCAGTGCATCAGCTGGAAGAGAGCAGGGCCGGGCCGGTCGATTGGATCATATACTGAACAAGAGGACATGGAGGTATTACTCCGAACGTATCCTTGGCATCATTTCTTGTCAGGCCTCGATGTACATCTAGAGAAGGCATACCCGCGCTTGCGGGAATGCGTCGGCACGCCTTCCACGGGATATCTCAGGATGGATAGCCGAGGCCTTGTTATAAGTCTACTTTATCGATTGAGGGAGGAATTCGGCACATGGAACCTAAGCAATGAACAAATTGTCGAGCAAGTTGAGAAGCTATTTCAAGGATTGGATCTAGTATCAGTGAGGCTGCGATGCAGGTCGCCCCTATTAAACTTTGAGATTAAGAACTATTCAGTGCCGCTGAAGTTTGCGGCGTGTGGAGTTACCTTGAGGCGATTTACTGATGACGAGTATAACGACATTCGAGCTGACGATAGAAGTTGGGTAGTGCCGAGACATTCCCTGTATATTCCTCCTGACTATCTTCTCGAGAAAACTGTTGATGAACCCGTTACAAGTAATCCAGAATACCTGAAATACTCAGAGGTCGATAGTGAGGTGCGCACCTGTTTCGATCGTATTCTACTTGCCCTGAGAACATTTAAGTCGGGTGCTGTTGGTCGGGCTGGAATAAGAATCGAGCCCATCGACGCTTATCCTCTTGTTAAGAAGGGCTGCACACGCTTTGGCGGCGAAGAATATGTGCCGTTGGGTACATATGAACTGTCAGCAAACGAATTAGAGTCATTCCAAGAACACGTAGAACACTTTCTGGATTCAAATCCCTTGTCCGGTTTGGAGTCTGCATGTAGACGGCTTTCATCCGCATCAATACGCAGAGATCACAATGACAAGCTACTTGACGCTGTCATCGGCATGGAGTCAATCCTGCTCGCCGCAACTGGAAATGAACAATATCGTGGGGAGCTGCGCTTCAGGTTTTCCTTGCACTATGCTCTGGTATTTTGTAATCGAGAGAGCAAGAAGGAAGAATTTGAATTCGCAAGAAAACTCTACGACCTTAGAAGCCGCATAGCACACGGAGAAACTATTCCTAGGGCAGATATAAATGTGGCTGGAGGTATTGGTAAGCGACCTGGCGAAATAGCAAAGCAGGCCGTTGAAACGCTCAGGCGAATGGTAAAAAAGTGTCTCCAGAATGGCTGGTGCGAGGAGATAAAGCAACCAGAGTTTTGGCAACGTGCGTTGTTTCAGTGATACGGTGGACATTTCCCACCTTGCGAGGTAATTCTAATGACTCAATTACAATCCGCCCGTAAGGGCATCGTTACACCTGAAATGGTTCGCGTGGCGCAGCGGGAGTGCGTGACGCCGGAGTTTATTCGTGATGAGGTCGCTCGCGGGCGGTTGGTGATCCCGGCGAATGTGCGGCATCTGGCCGGCTCCGCGGGCGCTGCGCCGAATGACGAATTACGAATGACGAATGGCGAAAGAGGCAACGGTCGAAATGACACGGCGCCTGTCGGGAGCGCGGGCGGGAGGGGATTCCCGCAAGGCGGCGTGCGAGAAGGGATTCACGCACAAGCGGATTCGCCATTTGTAATGAGTAATTCGTCATTCTGGGTCAACCAGACCGTCAGCGAGCGTTGGAAAATCATCAACGACCCCGACTACTGCCGCGGTCAGCGCGCGCCGAAGCGGCTCGACCCCATGGGCATCGGGCGGATGATCACCACGAAGATCAACGCCAACATCGGTGCGTCGCCCGTCGCGAGCGATACGAAGCTCGAAGTCGAGAAGCTCATGTGGGCCCAGAAGTACGGCGCCGACACACTGATGGACCTGTCCACCGGCGGCAATCTCGTTGAGTGCCGGCAGGCGATCATCGACCACAGCACGATCCCCATCGGCACGGTGCCGATCTACTCGATGATCATCGGTCGCAACATCGAAGAACTGACCTACGACGACATCCTGCGCGAAGTCGAGCGGCAGGCGCAGCAGGGAGTGGACTACTTCACCATCCACGCCGGCGTGAAGAAGGACAACCTGCATCTCATAAAGAAGCGCCTCACTGGCCTCGTCTCCCGCGGCGGCTCCATCCTGGCCAAATGGATGATCTACCACAACAAGGAAAACCCCATGCACACGCTCTTCGACGAGATCAGCGCGATCATGGCGGAATACGACGTGACCTATTCGCTTGGCGACGGCGTGCGGCCCGGCTGTCTGGCCGATGCCGGCGACGCGGCACAAATCGCGGAACTGGAAGCGCTGGGCGAGTTGGTGCATCGCGCGCGCGAAATCGGCGTGCAGACGATGGTTGAGGGGCCGGGCCACGTGCCGCTGCACGAAATCGCGTGGAATATGCAGATCGAGCAGCGCATCTGTGATGATGCGCCGTTTTATGTGCTCGGACCGCTGGTGACGGATGTCTTCCCCGGCTACGACCACATCACGAGCTGCATCGGCGCGACCGAGGCGGCACGGGCCGGCGCGGCCATGCTCTGCTACGTCACGCCGAAGGAGCACGTGGGCCTGCCGAAGGCCGACGACGTAAAGCAGGGCTGCATTGCCTACAAGATCGCGGCGCACGCGGGGGATATCGCCCGCGGCATCGCCGGCGTGCGTCGATGGGACGACGACATGAGCCGAGCGCGGGCGGCGCTGAACTGGCCGAAGCAGTTCGAGATCGCCTTCGACGGCGAGACGGCGCGGGCGCTCCACGACGAAGACCTCGACGTGGACACGGACTTCTGCGCGATGTGCGGCCACGACTGGTGCAGCATGCGGATCAGCAAGGAGATCACCGAGTGGGCCAGCGGCAAGGCCGAGGGCTTCGTGCCGGAGAAGAAGGCCGCGAAAAGCCCGGGCCTGACGCAGGAGCAGATCGAGTTTCTCGCGCATCGCGGACAGAAGCACGCGTGCCACAGCGACAACGTGACGGACGATGAAGAGGCAAAGCGCGTGCAGCGGGAGTATGTGCAGGTGGGTATTTCGGGGCAATGATCGAGAGGGTATAATCTACATCATGGTCGCACCAAAACAACCAGAAGACGGAATCCGCCGCATGAGTGCGGACGATTTGTATTGGGAAGAAGTCGAAGAGGCGCGCAAACGACCCTTCGAGGTGAAGCTGCTCGCAGGACCGAGACTTTTTGATCGGTCTTGTGAATTTATGCGTGCAGGCATTCGGCTGCAACACCCCGACGCGACCGAGGACGAAGTTGAGAGATTATTGCGCGAACGGCTTGAGTTGGGCCGGCGTCTGGAGAACCTCCAGTGATGAGCGACGACGCACTTGTTGCCGTCATAGATGTACTCAATCGACACGATCTGCGCTACATGGTAACCGGTTCTATCGCCTCAAACGTCCATGGTATTGAGCGAGCGACGGTAGACGCCGATTTCGTCCTTCAGGCCGAAGGCGATTCACTGTCTGCGATCACGGCGGCGCTCAGGCCGCCCTTGCAGATGGATCCTCAAGCAACGTTCGAAACGGTAACCGGCACGACGCGTTACATCATTCGGAGCGGGACCGAATACAAGATCGAGCTTTTTCTCCTGAGCGATGACCCACACGACCAGGAACGATTTCGTCGGCGAAGGAAGGGGCGAGTGGCGAATCAACCTGTATGGCTGCCGACTCCTGAAGATGTGATCATCACCAAGCTGCGATGGTCCAAGCAAGGTAAGCGCACGAAAGACATCGAAGATGCCAAGAACGTCATCGCCGTACAGGGCGACTCAATCGATTGGGCTTATGTGCATCACTGGTGCGACAAACACGGTACGCTGGAGTTGCTCGAACAGGTTCGGATGGGCCTGTCGCAATGATTGAGGGACCGATTCAGGACTCCTACCCCGACGATCTCGCCCACTGCTACGGTTGCGGGCGGCTCAATGAGCGCGGGCTGCACATTCGCAGCGCGTGGGACGGCGATGAGACGGTGGCGACGATCACGCCGCGGCCGGAGCACACGGCGATACCTGGCTACGTCTACGGCGGGCTGATTGCCTCGCTGGTCGATTGTCACGGCACCGGCTCGGCGGCGCTGGCGGCGTATCGCGCGGCGGGTCGCGAGCCGGGCACGGAACCGCCGCTGCGGTTCGTCACCGCCTCGCTGCATGTCGAATACCTGCGGCCGACGCCGATGGGCGTGCCGCTTATTGCCCGCGGCCGAATCATTGAAGTCAAAGAGAAGAAGGTCGTCGTCGAGGTAGACGTCTCCGCGAACGGCGAAGTGTGTGCCAAGGGCCGCGTGGTGGCCGTGCGGATGCCGGAGAGTATGGTTCCGAAAACACGCTGACGCGGGCCGAGGCAGATCGAACAAAGGAATAATCTCAGGTAGAATTCCGACATCATTTCGTTAGAATCCACTCCCAACTTGTGCGAGTGCAGTCAGTACGGCATGAGAGGCGACGCAACTCGCCGGGAGTATTTCTGGTCAAGGAGACTTATCGTGAGCAGCGGAAGAATCATCGCGGCGGCGATCGTCGGCGGACTGGTCATGTTTTTCTGGGGCGCGGCGGCACACATGGGGCTTCAGCTTGACCGAATGGTCTTCCGGAGTCTGCCCGGCGAGGAACTGATCATGCCGGCGCTGAGATACTCGCTTTCCGAGCGCGGGGCGTATGTCTTTCCCGGCTGGCCGGAAGGCAAACTATCGGAAGAAGAAGAGGCAGCCCTGATCGAGAAGTATCGTGTCGGCCCTCGCGGGATGCTGATCTACAACCCGGAAGGCGGCGAGATGATGACCATGTCGCAGCTGGGCACCGAGTTGCTGAGCAACGTCCTGGCGGCGCTCTTCGTGGCGATCCTCCTCTATCGTGTGAGCACGCTGACGCTTCGCGTGATCTACAGCACGATGATCGGAATCGTGGCTTGGTTGTCGATCGACGTTTCCTACTGGAACTGGTACGGCTTTCCGACGGGTTTTGCCGCTGCGTCTTTCATCGAACAGACGGTCGGCTGGTTTCTTGTCGGCCTGGCCATCGCACTGGCGCTGGGGCGCAAAAAAAAGCCGGAAACTGCCGAGGCCTGAGCGAACGTTTCGCAGTCGCCGTCGGCTGATAGACCGCTGCGCTGGATACATGGACTGGAGACTCAACACAGGTGATAGATACATCGCAAGTCAAAGATCGCCGCACGCTCTATTTCAACACGCCGGACGAAATGAGGGCCGACGTGGAACGCATCATCGCCGCCGATAAGGCCGGCACCCTGCGCCGCACGGGCAACTGGACCACGGGGCAGACGCTCGGGCACCTGGCCGCTTGGGTGGATTACTCTTTCGACGGCAACCCGTTGCGGCCGCCGTGGTTCATCAAGCTCATCCTGCGAATGATGAAGAAGCGGTTCCTTCGCGGGCCGCTCAAGGCGGGCGTAAGGATTCCCAAGGTAAAGGGCGGCACGCTCGCCATCGAGCCACTCTCGCTCGATGAAGGCCTCGCACGGTTCAACAAAGCATGGGACCGACTGCGGGCGGGCCCGCCGTCGATTCCCAACATTCTGTTCGGCCCGATGACGCATGACGAGTGGATCAAGGGCCACTTGCGCCACGCCGAGTTGCATCTATCCTTCCTGCATCCTGAATGATGCAGTTATCACGGCACCGCCCGACTCCGCCATGCCCATCGAATTTGAGTACGGCACCCTGTTACTTGTCAGGAATTTTCGTGCCCGCTCGCACCTGCTGCATTTGCTATCTCGAAACCGACGCCTATGATCCACATGGCGCGCTGGCCCGTGCGGTTTCGGACAGCGCCGAATCAAGTTCCATTCTTCAAGCACGAGGGCAATACCATGAAGCACTTCCAACGAAGACATCTTTGGGCGTTGGCCGTCCTGGCATGGGTCATGGCCATTGGCGGCATCGTGATCGCGCAGGATGCGTCGAAGAAACCATCAAGCTACGCGCCGGTGAATCAGACCGAGAGTTTCAGCTCTGTTATGGCGCGAATGAAAGCGGAAAAGCCGGCCATCGAGAAAAAGCACGCAGCGCTTCTCGCCGAGCGCTACGACCTGAGCGATCGGCCGGCGCGCGGAGTTGCCATGTCCGGCGGTAAAGCGATTCAGGAAGGGCCCCGCGCGAAACTATCCAAACAAATGACCTGGGATAAGCTTGGCGCGTTGAGTCCGGACGAAATCCGGGACGGCGACCACTTCCCCGTGGGCTATTTGCCGCTTCCGCATCCGAATCATCCCGAAGGCGGGATGGTCTTTCCGAAGTTTCACATCGACGAGATCAACAAGCAGGAAGGCCGCGACCTGACGCGCTTTGATCTGGACTACGACCTGCCCGATCACTTCCTGCCGGAGTTTCCGCCGCCCATTTTCCTGACCACGCGCCCGGACCTCGGCGATGTATCGCAGGGCAAGTTGGTGACCATCGACAACTACTACGAAATCTTCAGCGGCCTGCTGAATCCCAAGCAATTGGAAGGCCTGCGCCTGCTGGTGACGCCCTTTCCGCAGCAGCAGTTCAACCAGACTGAAGACCGACGCAGCGCGAAGGCCAGCCGAGGCGTGACCTGCTTCGATTGCCACGCAAACGGCCATACCAACGCGGCGACGCATCTTGTCGGCGACATCCGCCCGCAGGAGTTTCGTCATCGCATCGATACGCCGCCGCTCCGCGGTGTGAACGTGCAGCGATTGTTCGGCTCGCAGCGCGCGTTGAAGTCCGTCGAGGACTTCACCGAATTCGAGCAGCGCGCCGCCTACTTCGACGGCGACCCGGTCATCGCCGCCAAGAAAGGCGTAAACGTTCTCGATCGCGGCAGCCAGGTTCACGCCATGGCGGAGTTTCAAGCCCTGCTCGATTTTCCCCCGGCGCCGAAGCTGGACATTTTCGGAAAGCTGGACCCGATGCAGGCGACCGATTCCGAGATGCGCGGGCAGCAGCTTTTCTTCGGCAAGGCGCAATGCTCCGTCTGCCACCCGGCCCCCTACTACACCGACAATCTGATGCACAACCTGCGTGTGGAACGATTCTTCAAACCGCGAATGATCAACGGTCGCATGGCCTCGGCGGATGGGCCGATCAAGACCTTCCCGCTTCGCGGCATCAAAGACTCCCCGCCCTACCTCCACGACGGCCGACTGCTGACGCTGGAGGACACGGTGGAGTTCTTCAACATCGTTCTCGAAACAAAGCTATCGGAGGTGGAAAAGAAGGACCTGACGGCCTTCCTTCGCTGTCTGTAATGGCTGCCTGCGAAGGCATCGCACGAAGCCCACGGATTACACTCCGTGGGCTTTCGCCTGGCGGACGAATTGATTTATCCGATGGAGTGCATTTACTGAGTTTAGCGACTCCGCGCGAAGAAGTTCCAGATGTCCATACATGAAATCGCCGTTGTCGGCGCCGGGGTCGTCGGCCTGTCCTGCGCGATCCGCCTGCGCGAGCAAGGGCACTCCGTCGCTATCTACGCGGAAAGGCGAACGCCGAATACCACATCCGACCGCGCCGGCGCAGTCTTCAGCCCGTTTCGCATGGACGGTCACCCCGCCGCAGCGCGCTGGACGCAAGCTTCTTACCGCATGTTCGCTCAACTTGCCGAGCACGACCGTGCGGCAACCGGCGTTTCGATGACCACGCTTCGTGAGTTGTTCTTCTCGCCGCTTGCCGCGCTACCGTGGTGGGCAGAGTTTGTCGAGAACGTTCAACGAAGTTCTGACGTGGCCCCGCCCTATGTTGAAAGCGTAAGTGCAAACGTCCCGAAGATGGACATGCGGCGTTACCTGCCGTGGCTGCATCGTCGATTCACCGCAGATCCTGGCGGTCGCATCGTCACGGAGAAGCTTGCGAGTTACGAATCGCTCTTCGATCGAAACCATCACGTCGTGGTGAACTGCTCGGGACTTGGTGCTCGGGAATTGGCATCCGACACCGCGGTCACACCGCGCCGAGGACAGATCGTGCATCTGCCTCCGCTGGCCGGCGTTCGTGAATGCATCGTCGAGGAGAGCCGCGGCGACATCGCGACTTATGTCTTTCCATTTGATGAATACACCGTACTCGGCGGCACCTACGAGCGCGACGAGTGGACCGAGGATACGCGCACGTGCGATCTGGATGCGATCGTCGACCGCTGTCGGCGAATGCTCGTCGCCTGCGGCCACTCCCCCACCGCGAGTTTCGGCCGTCAACGAATTCGCGCGGTCGCCGGTTTGCGGCCTTCGCGTGCGCTCGGTGGCTCCGATGAGTCCGTGCGGCTGGAGATTCAGGAGATTTCGCGCGGTCGTTACATCATCCACAACTACGGACACGGTCGGGCCGGCGTTACGCTCTCCTGGGGCTGCGCGGAAGAAGTGGCGCGGCTCGTGGAAGCTACCTGCCGTTGAATGAGCGCGCAGCGCCGCCATGTAAACGAGCATTGCGAATTTGCGGCGGAATGACCATTCCGATACGCTACAATCCGACCATGTAATCAACGATGAATTTGCGGCTTACGACAGGCATGTGGATGCCTGAAGAAGCGTCGCACGATGGAGGTCAACATGCTGGTAAATCTTTCGAAAGCCAAGGCCCTTTGCACGGCGGCCGAATGGCAGCTCCTTTTCATGAGCACCCTGAAGCGGTTGGAAGGGCTCACCATGGCGCAACTGCGCGCAAAGATCGGTCGAGCGCGAAAGCTTCGGGACAAGTATCGCAAACTCGCCCATCAGCAGAAACGCGAGAAGCGCGGCAAGGCCAGCCCGCGTAGCTCGCGACGTTCGCTCGGCAATGAGAACACAGCGAAGAAGTCATCGTTCTTCGCCGCTGCGTTGGGACGCTTTGAAAGCCGACTGAAGGAACTCGTCGCCGAAGAGCGAGCCATCGCGACGAAGAATAAGAAGAAGCCCGCGAAGTCGAGTGGCAAAGGCGCTTCGAATGCGCGTCGATCCAGTGAATCACAGGCAGACAAGAAGCCGCCGGAAAAGCCGCAGTCAACGAACGTCCAGAAAGTCAGCCGCAAGCCATCCGTGATCGTCGCCATGGCGGCCGCCAGTTCAAGCGGCAAGCCCCTGCGCATGAAATCCGAGCGTACACGGGCGATGCGAGCGCGCGGTCGACAGGACAATGCGAATTTCACGAAAATTCACGCTCATGTGTCGGCGAGAGGCAGGCGTAACCAGGCCAAGCGCGACAGCAAGTGAAATTGACAAGCTTGTCGCAAGATGAGCCGGCGCTGCCACGGGAGCCCAATACGATGAAAACGCGCGTCCACAACTGCGAGCTCTATTACGAAACGACAGGCCGCGGATCGCTGCTCCTGTTCGTTCACGGCTTCCCACTCTCGGGGGAAATGTGGCGTCCGACGGTCGAGCGACTCTCCGCGAATTATCGATGCGTCGTACCCGACCTGCGCGGCCACGGGCGCAGCGATGCAACACCGACGGCCGACATGTCGCGCTATTCGGATGATCTCGCAGCCGTGCTCGATGCCGTCGATGCAAAGCAGCCGGTCGTCCTGATCGGTTTATCGATGGGCGGGTATGTCGCCTTTGAGTTTTATCGTAGCCACCGCGATCGTGTGCGGGCGATGGTGCTCGCGGACACTCAGGCGATTGCCGACTCGCCGGAAGCTCGCACAAAACGTGAGACGATGGTCAGCGCGGTTGCGGAGAACGGCAGTCGAGCCGTTGCCGATGCGATGATCGACAAGCTCTTCGCACCGGGCGTCGATCAGAATCTGCGATCACGCTGGCATGAGATCATGTCGCGCACGCCGTCCGCAGGAGTCATTGCGGCACTGCGCGCGATGGCCGGCCGACCTGACTCCACGCCGACGCTGGCGAAGATCGACTGCCCCACGCTCATCGTCGTCGGCGAGCACGACACGATCACCCCGCCGGACGTCCATCATGCAATGCACGCCGCCATCCGGGGCTCTCAAATCGAGATCATTGCCGACGCCGGGCACATGTCCCCACTGGAAAAGCCCGATCGCTTCGCCAGTACGATGACGTCCTTTCTGGAGAATTTGCACTGAAGGGCGCGACTGCGCTCAGGCAGCAATCGCATCAGCCGACATCGAACAGTAGATGTGAAGTGCTCGCGTAGCAGGCGGCGTCCCCGCACTTGCACGTAGCGGCCGGCGTCCCCGCCGGCCGAGAAGAGCGAGCAACCGCAGCGCCGCGCAAACGACCCCGCAACAACCCAACACTCACCACGGTCTCTGCTACGGCATGATCAGCAGGTCCACGAATCCCTGCACATCGCCGCTATTCACGCTGCCGTCCGGCTGTCGGCTTTTCGCACGGAGGGCGCACGATGGTTGCCAGTGGCTTCAGCCACTGGAAGCGTTTCTCCTGATTGCCCCGCCCGGAGGGCGGACGAATCCGGCCGCTGATGCACCGTGTAGCCGTGCTCCAGGCCGCGTTGATCGTTGATGTACCGCTCGGTGAGCGACTCGTCCCACTGGTACTCGACCCGCGACCGCCGGCCGAATCCGGACAAGTCATAAACCCGTAGCCATTAAACCGCGTCCGCCACTGCTGCCCCGGATTCCTCGCCTGATAGGCGGGCGAGACGCCCGCACTCCCCTCGACCGCGAAAACGGCATGACGATTGGCTTCGTACGCCGCGAGGATGTTCGACCATTCCGAGGCGCTCAGCCCCTCGGGAACGCGGTCCTGCTCGCCCGCCGCATCGCGCACGGCAGGGCACGCGACGAGAGCCGGCGAGACGAAAGCGATCAAGCGTACAGCCCGCTGGATGCTACGTGACGACTTCGACATGGATTTTCCTCCGACCCCGAGTAGGCGACTTGAATTATATCCCCCAGCAGGGCGGCGCATCAAGGACTTTTCACTTATCATCTGCTCTATGATGACTGAGCAACCTCCATCCGAACCCGGCGCCGGCGAGCCCGGCAACGCCGCTCCTTCACCGCGGGCCTTCTGCCATGCCACCGGCTTCGTCTATCAGGGTGTGGGCATGGTGCTGGCACTGGGGGCGTGTTGCTGGTGGTCGTTTGCCGGGCGGATCCAGGACGAGGTGCGGCCCATCGACGAGGCGCGCCAGGTCGTGCAGATCCGTAAGGACGCCGCGCCGCATCAGTATTGGGCGATGGCGGGCGTCGTGCTCAGCTTCGTCGGCGGATTGGGCCTGGCCGTGCTCGGGCTGGGTCTGCAACACGATCGACCCGTGAGCGCGACATGTGCCAAGTGGACGACACTCGCGATGACGCTTTTCTTCTGGGCGTATTTTCTGATGGCGATCTTCATCCTGCCGGGGGCGGTGACTCGCATTCTGCTGCCGGGGATGATGGCGGTAGTGTGGACGATTCTCTTTCTGCTCGCGGGCGTGAGCCACCAGCAGATGCGCAGCTATCCGCCCGACCCTAGATCGTCCCAATCGGCGTGGACTCCACGCGATGAGGATGATCTGCGAAGAGGGCCTTCGCCTCACTGACCAGATAGAACGAACCCGTGATGCAGATGAGGTCTTCGCGATTGATGGCCTTCTGGGCGATCTCAAGGGCCTCCTTGAGACTTCGCGCGACCTGGGCCATGCGGCTGTTTCCGCTGACTTCGGCGAAGAGGGAGTTCAGCTCGGCCGGATCGGCGCTGCGCGGCGAGTTGATCCGTGTGAAGATGATCTTGTCGGCCCCGAGCTGGACCTGCCGCAGCATGCCGGGCACGTCCTTGTCGTTGCAGCAGCCGAAGATGACCACCATCGTCTCGCTGGAGATGTTCTGGCCGATGGCGCGCATCAGGGCCTCGATGCTCGCCGCATTGTGCGCGACGTCCACGAGGACGCGCGGCTGACTGCAGATCAGCTCCATGCGACCCGGGAGGCGAACCTTCGCAAGACCCGCGATGGATGCCTCGTCATCAATCTTGAAGCCGCGAATCTTGAGCTGATCGAGAATGCCGATGGCCACGCCGCAGTTGACCGCCTGATGCTCGCCGACCAGCGGAACGGCCAGATGATCAAAATGGCTCGTATCCGTGGCGACGCAGATGCGCGCCTGGGGACCGGCGATGCGCGATGACTCAAAGCGATAGCTGAATTCAATCTGATCGCCCGGCTCGTTGCCGGCGAAGAAGATCGGCGCGCCGACGCGCTCGGCGGCCTTCTTGAGCGCCAGCTTCACGGGGCGCGCCTGCGGCGCGCTGACGACGGGAATCCGGTCCTTAAAAATGCCTGCCTTTTCCTCGGCAATCTGTTCGATCTGATCGCCGAGCTGGGCCATGTGGTCCATGCTGATGCTGGTGATGCCGCAGACCTCGGGCCGAACGACATTGGTCGCATCGAAGCGTCCGCCGAGACCGACCTCGATCACGGCGATGTCCACCTTCTTGTCCTTGAAGTACTGGAAGGCGACCGCGGTGAGAATCTCGAAGTAACTGGGCGAGTCGGACTTGTAACGGCCGACAATCGCCGCAACCTGCGCCATGAGCTTCGCCATGCTGCCCTCGGAGATCATGTCTCCGTTGACCATGATTCGCTCACGCACATGGTTGATATGCGGAGAGGTATAGAGGCCGACGCGCATGCCGTTGTTCTGAAGCATGGCGGCCAGCATGGTGGCCGTGGAGCCCTTGCCTTTGGTTCCGGCGATGTGAACGCACCGAAAGGCCTTCTGGGGGTTGCCCATGTCGGCAAGGAGTCGCTTGATTCGGGCGAGTGTATAGACCCCCCGCGCTCGCGCGGCGGAGAGCGGAGGCCGTCGCTCGTAGTTCACCTGAGAGTTCAGGAAGTCGATCGCCTGGCGGTACGTTCGGATCGTGGATCGTAAAGACTTCAGACCCGCATTGACCTGCTCGTGCGACTTTGTGCCTTTTTTCACAGGGGCACGCGAAGCTCGCTTCGAATTCGCGGGATCGGCTTTTGCAGCAGCCGCCTTCTGAGGTCGAGTCGTTTGCTTCTTAGGTTTTGTAGCTGTCCTTGCCATAAGAGGGGCCATGTTATAGGTTTGGGGCATCTAAATCAAGGAAAAACGCACATCACGACGAGTGACGTCCTCGTATGTAATCGCGCAATATATTGCACTATATATAGTTAGCATTACAACACGAAGGACGAGAAATTCCTAACATTAACTGAACACGCAAGAAGTCTTCTGGTAATATGGGCACTATAATCCGGTTTTGATGAAGCAATAAAATACATCGTGCAGCGATCCGGAATATTCCGAGTGCCAGCTCCACCGGCGGCTTCGTAATCGCGACGGAAGCGCAACGCGGGTACCCTCCGCATACAACGAATGACGGATTCTTTGGGTTCAGCCGGCACCACGGAAAATGATAGTCTGTGTCCGCAAGCTCGGCATTTTGCGTTGCCGGGAGATGCAGCCCTTGACGGCTGGCGGTGAATCACGGAAAGAAGGCATCCGCCCGCGCCGTTGGCATGGATAGCCCGTCAGCGTCGCTCTTAAGGAGTATTACTGGCCCTATGGCGACGCCAACGAACACCAAGATCGTGCGCTGTTGCCACTGCCGCGGCATGATGCGGGTCACCGCGCGGGCACTTTCCGTCTTTTGCCCCCACTGTCAGACTCGGGTATCGCTGGAGGATCTGCGGATCGTCGGCTCACACCCCGGCAAACGGCTGGCAACCTCCGGTGACATCCTCGTCGAAGCGACGGCGCGATTGAACCTTGAGCTGGTGGGCAACCGTATCCTCATCCAGGGACGGATCAACGGGCCGGTTCATGCGAGTGAGTACGTCGAGATCGGAGCCACCGGGCATGTCGTGGGGGATATTCGCGCGCCGAAGCTCGTCATACGAGACGGCGGTGCGATGCAGGGACGATTCGAACGTTTGGCAATGAACCATCCCACCGGCGAGTCGCGGGCAGAGCCACGCACGGTCGGTGAAGCGACTGTCGCCCCTGTTGTTGCTAATGAGACAGCGGCGTCGACGAAAGAACAGGCCTCGCCGCGCGCCAGGCCCTTGCCATTGCGGCCTCCGAGTAGTTCGTGATCATGCCTGCTTGGGTTCGGGATCGGGCGCGTCGACGGGCAGCGGATTCTCGAAGCCCTTGCGTTCGCAGATTTCGTCGATGATGTCGTCGAATCGGGCGAGATGGTATTCGTCCAGTCGAACCCTGCCTTCGGCGCCGTTGTCGTCGTAGAGCAGATCGACCCAACCTTTGTCGGCGAATCGGGAAATATCGAGCTGCTTCATTTGATCCCAACGGATCGGCCCCCGGCCGCTGTATGTCAGGCCGGTGTCATCCAGGACGAGGTGCGTGCGCACCACGCGCAGGACGAACCACAACAGGTAAACCGACACAACGGCCAGGACTGCCCCCAGGTAAAGCTGCCACTCGATCGACGTTTCGGATTTGGTCGCGGGCGAGCCAATCATCGGATCGCCGGGAAAGCCATCGCGCAGTGAGACTTTCACTCGATAGGCCGGTCCGAAGTAATACATCGCTTCGGCATTCTCATACGAGGGCTTGGCCTCGAAGAGCGCTTCCAGGACGCTGCGCCGCTGCGAGGCCGATGCCTCCTTGACGGCCTTGACGCCGGATTCCCACTTCGCCTTGTTGACTGTCGGATAGACCGGTAGCTCGCCAACGGACTCTCGCTCTTCCTTGGTAAGCTGTCCGAGATGCTCGTTGTAGTTGGACCGGGGATAGCCGACCCAGCCGTCGTAGGCAAACCACGCGGAAAAGACCGCCACCATAAGGAAGAGTAGGAGCGTGCGGACTTTTCGTTCGCCGGTCGGGCCGCTCTCAATCTGCATGAACGCCTCGCATCACCGACAGCTCGCCGGTGCCAGAAGTTAGATGGACGCCGATTTCACCGTTGAGCCGGGACGACCCTGCTTGCCCGCCGTGGCAGGCGACGATTAAACCTTCGGGACCCACGAGTATCCACGGGGCACCGGACACTTCGCAAAAGATTAACCCGGCCGCTGGAAATCCGCCACTTGTAGCGTGAAGGCGGCATGGGCATCTTCATCAAGGACGAAGACCCTGCCGGCCTGGGACGCCACGGCCGCAAAACGCTCACCCTCTGAGGGCCCGCGAGCGGAAATCATCAGCGCTACGCTCGATCCATCCTCCATTTCGACGGAAACGGAAACGGCCGGCGCATCCAGGCCAAACTCTTTCAAGTCGGCCCCGCGATATCGAACGTATCGGTCAGCCCGCAGGTCTCGCAAGGCATCGAGAACCTGCGTAAGCTTCACGGCATCGACCGCAAAGGTCGGCTCGCCCGCCAGTCGCCAGGTGTCTCCATCACGCTCGAAATTCATTGGCGACGCGCCGGTAAATCGAAGGGCGCGCGCCTGCGACGGTTCGATCGCGGTGACCCGGCAATCGAGAAGTTCCTCTTTCAGATATTCAAGTACTTTGGGATCGATCTCGCAGATGGCTTGCCCGGATTCGAGCATCGCATACACCGCATCCCCCATGCGCGTCACTCGCAATTGATGAACCGTCGGAGCCGGGGGCATGGCATCTTCCGATGGTGCTTCACCCTCGACCGGTGGCGGCGGCGGCGTTTCTACCGTGACGGCCAGTTTCACGATGGGCTTGTCCAGGCCGAATTTCGCGGCTTCCGCTGCAAGGGCTACTGCTTTGCGGCCGCGAAGCATGCTGATGGATTGCAAGATGTTGGTGACCGCCGCGCTTTCCGCCATGCCTTCGATCGGCTCCACGAAACGCCAGACTCCCTGCTCTTTCGCCACGGCGCAATTCCACTCGGGAAATGTCAACTCCAACCGTGAAACCTGAGACTGATCCACCCGAAGCAGCTCGCGCACCATGAAGGATGCGGCACTCCCCGTGAACGTATCAACCGTGTCCGCCTTCACCACGGCGACGAAATTCTCTCGCTCATTCTTGATATAAACGCCGGTCTCACTGGGCGTGGCGGCGCCGAAGATAAGTCGAACCGGCTCGACCGTGCCTTCAAAGGACACTTCGACAACGGCACGGGGCTTGGCGAATCCCTGGGTGGGCAACTCGACGGACTCGAAGCCAACCGCGGTCAAGTTTCGGACGGCCTTGATCACGTCGTCCACCGCGGCGAATTCCGCGACCGGTGGTGCGTCGCCCGGCAAGCCCGAGGTAATTTTCCATGTGTTGTTCTCGCTGGTCAGCCCTACATCGCCGGATGGACCACGGAGCGTGATCTTTTGAGCGCGAGCCGTGGCGATGTCTGCGATCTTGCGATCGCGAAGGTCGTCCAGCGATTGCATGATCTGCTTGGCGGTCGCGCTGGAGATCTGAAAGACCGCGGGACTCGCGGGGTCGTCGAGCTTCGCGAAGGTGCTTTCCTCGACGGTCGCACCGATGAACAGACGAATGGTCGAAGTCTGCACATCGTATTCCGGCTCTGCGGGCTCCTCGGTCGCCTCAGCCGACGGCTTATCCCTGGGTATGCGCGATTCGGTCGTGACCGAAAGCGCAAAGCGAGGATTCTCCAAACCATACGGCCGCAGGGTCGTCGGCTGTTCGTCGACGAATCGCTCGGCATTCAAATTGGCGAACGAGGAGAGCAGACTGCCGATCTTACCTGCATCGGCACGGGCCTTCACGGGTTGCTCCACGACCCATTTCGCACCGCTCTTGACCAGCGTATAGCGCAACTCGCCCGAACCCTCGACGCGCACGGCGTCGCCCTGTTTGAATTCAATGACGCGCTTTCCGCGATAGTCGGAGAGCCCGCTGCGCATCTCAGCGTTCAAATCGGCCCTGGCCAAATAGATGGTCTCATCGCCCTCCTTCTGCACGTAGGTATGCGTCGAGAGTCGCTGCGTGGCGCCGATCTTCACGACGTGTGTCTTCCCTTCGAGGTCCGTCAGCTTCACGATACGTAGCGGACTCTTGAGGGATGTCATTTCGTCGGTCGGGCGATCGGGGTCGTTCGGCGCGTAGGACCGGACGTATTCCTGTCGCTTGATTCGATCGACGTCGCTGCTCACCAGATGCTGCTCGGCCGGGCCGGGTGATGGCGCGGTCATCCGCCAGGACTTTGCCGCGGTTAAGTCGGACGTGCTCTCACTCAGCTCAAAGCGGATGGCCTGTCCGCTGCCGGTATGGACGATCTCGAAAGCTCGAACTTCACCGAGGGGCGGATCGAACAGAAGGCGGGTCGGTTCGGACGGTTTGTCCAGCTCTGGCCGGCTCGAAGACTGAGCCCACCAGACGCCGCCCACGGCGATGATCAACGCTAAAACCAGACCAATGGTAGTTTTCGGATTCATGGTGTAACACCGGGGTCTTCGCGCTACCCTTTCGGGTTGCGGCTAAACGATGATGATTATCAATGGACCGCTGGCCACTCGTTACGGACCACTCGCCACGAACTACTGCAACTCTATCTGCGTCGCATGTACCAGAGCAGGATGCCCGGCGCGAAAACCAGCGCCGGCCAGACGGCCCAGACGAAGTAGCGAACGGCCATCAACTCCGAGCTCGGAATCTGCTGAATCCGCGGAACCGGCACGGGTCCACGCGAAATCAGGTGCGGCTGCCCACTCAGCCAATAGAGCGCATTGACGAACAGGTCGGCGTTTTCCGTCGGTGGCGGATCGAGGCGAAGCTGTTCGCCATCGGCCATCACCGGTTGCTGCAGATAATCGTCTCGCACACTTGCGGCGAAGGTCATTACGACGATCCGTCCCTTTGGCTCGGCTTCGACGATTCGCTCGGCCGTCACCATGACATCAAAGGGGCCGCTCATCGGCAGAGGAACGATGGTTACCGCACCACGGCTGTCTCCCTGCTGCATCTTTTCGATGATCTCGATAAGTTGGGAGATATTCGCCGCGATGTAATTCTCACGGTCATCGATGAACAGAGCCGTGTCCACCTTCACACCCTCCGGCCGCTCCGGCTTGAGCATAAGCGGGCATGTGTCGGTCACCAGGAATCGCGTGCCACGCATCGGGCTGCCGATGGCACTCTCGGTGAAACCGTTGGCCGGCATGTGGATGAAACGCTTGGGGACGACGAAAAAGCTGTTGGCCTTGGTTCGATCCGGATCGATCCACGTAATGCGGCGGCTGCTGTCGACCGTGATGCCCCAGTCGCTGTCCAACAAAGAACCGTAACCGTAAGGCGGCGTAATAGGAGGGCCGCCAAAGAAGCTGCTGCTGCGAACCTCCCACGTCGCCATGAACAGGACGCTGGCATTGTTTTCAAGAAGGCCGCGGATGATCTGTCGCTGGCTCTCGCCGAAGATCTGATCGGGCGGCTGCGCTTCGCCGAAAGGGCTTTGCGGCGCGGGCGGCGGTGGCGGCAGACAGACATAGACATTGGGAATGCCTTCCTCTGTCGGCGGCGGCTCCGGGCTGGTGGCCATGTTCCAGTCCACCACCTTGAAGTTCGCGGCTTCCAGTCGCTTGCGCAGCTCGGTCAGTTGCGTTGAGGGCACCCAGCTCTGCGGCGGAGGCGGCATGAACTGGCTGCGCTGTTGTGGCGGCGGCGGCTCGAACGAGGTCATGACGACCGTGGCGAACGGCCCCTGCCGCGTCATGGCGAGGATCGCTGAGGAGAGGGCGCTGTCGCCGTTGAAAGTTCTCGGCGCATCGGCGGCACGTGCGCCGGTAATGCTCTCCCGAACGGGCCAGACTTCCGAGAAATCCACGACGCGAATTTTGCCGGCGGTCTCAAGGACCACGATGTTCGGCTGCTTGAGTTGATCGGCCACGGAGCCCAGCTTGAGCTCGGGCAGCTCGTCAATCTGCTTGATGGATTGATCAATTGCCTCGACGCGGCCGGCGAAAAGCGTCTTGCTCCGGGCCGCATCAAGCATCTCCTTCGAGGCGGCGTCGAGGTTGGCCAGACCGCTGGCCAGGCCGTTGAGCAGCTCTTCGCAGATGGATGCGTTCTTTTCGAGCGTGCCGCAGCTTGTTCGAGCATCGAGCAAGGCACGTTGGAGTTGTTGCAAATCGCCTGAGTCGATGATGCCGAGAATCACCAGTCGCGATTTGGTGAGGGTCTGGCCCGCCTGTTGCAGGACGTCGGCAACTTCCATCCGCGTGAGCAGCGGGCCCATCTGTACGGAGGCAGCCCAGTTCGGGTGTTGCGTCACCATCGGATACCGCCGAGCAAACTCATCGACACGTCGCACGAGTGCTTCGAGCCCCTTGCCGACTTCGACACCGCGATCCGCGTAGGCCTTGAGCGCTGCCGCAGGTTCCTTCGGCATGGGGTCCGTTTCCGAACCCACGGTGACGCGAAGCGACGCGACCAGCGAGCGGGCCTCCGCGGCGACTTCGCGAAGCATGGTGAGGTAGCGCGAATCCGACCGTGTCGTTTCGCCGGCGAGTTCCGCCAATTCGCCCAGACGTCGCTCAATGAGTGTCAGATGGCCCTTGACCTCGCCGAGGGCCTCCTTGGCCTTGGTCGTTGCCTCGGCATACTTCGGGATGCCGCCGGCCGGCGTCAGTTCACGGATGTTCTCGGCCGCCTTGCGAAGGGTTTCGACGTCAGCCCGCAACGTGCTGACAATGTTTGCGAAGAACGGAAAAGCGGACAGCCAGGAATCGCCGGTCATCAGCGTCTGCGATGCGAGAAGTTTCTGCTGCAATTCGGTCTGCAATTCGGCATTCAGCGAGTTAAAGGATGCGAGCGCTTCCTGATGTTTGTCGGCTTCGGAGCCGAAGGTCGAACTGATTCGGGAAACGAGCTTCTCGCGCTGCGTGTCCGTGGCGACGAGGGTCACCTTGACGTGACCTGCGAAACGCACCATCTCGTCGAAGTAATCCTGCAACCGCGAGATATATGTCCGCTGCTGCTCGTTTTCCTCGTCGGGCAGATAGACCATCGAAATGTCGATGGGCTCTTTGTAACTGTTGAGCACGCTTCGGGACCGATCGGAAAGGCCGTAGTTCCCGAAAGACGCGAGGTCTTCCCGGTAGAACTTGATCGAAGCAATCCAGTTCACAAGGACCAGCAGCGCCGAGGCGGCGATGATCGCAATCGTCACGTTGGCGCCGATGCTGAATCGCCGTGTCGATGCGCTGGTCTGCGTCGAGTTCTGACTAGCCGCTACCGCCATCGCCGAGACTCCAGAACCTTCACCGTAAGAAAGAGAAAGAACGCCGTGCCGCTGAGGAAGAACACGAGGGCTTTGGTATCCAGCATACCCTTGGCGAAGTCCTCGAAGCGGTAAAGGATGTTGATATAGCCGAAGACATTTCGCCAGGCGCCGCCTTGAACGAGGGCCATCGAGTCGACCAGAAGCGTGAACGCCGCGAGCAGGCCGGCGCCAACGAGCGCCGCGAGAAGTTGATACCGCGTCATCGCGCTGGCGAAGAGACCGACCGAGACATAAAGGCCGCCGAGGAGCAACATGCCGAAGTAGCCCCACGCCAGGACGCTGAAATCGGCGGCGCTGTAGCGAAACAGCAGGATCACGTGGACAAGCGTCGCGGCCAGAAGCGCCACATAGAACACGAGCACACCAAGGAACTTGCCAAGCACGACTTCCACATCCGTCACCGGTGCAGTCATCAGGGCCTCAATGGTTCCCGTGGCATACTCCTCCGAAAGGGCGCGCATCGTAAGAAGCGGCACGGCGAAGACCATCATCCAGGCCATGCTCTGCAGCATGACGCGGACGGATGCCTCGCCACCGGGCACCAGCGTGCTGTCCATGAACAAGTAGCCCGTGGCGACGAGAAAAACGGCGGCGACGATGTAGGCGACGGGTGAAAAGAAGGTCGCCTGCAACTCGCGCTGGGTCAGTGCCATCACGTTTCGCATCATGGACGGGCCTCCTTGCTTGCCCGCTGCTCCTGCATTTGCTGCGCGGTGATCTGCACGAAGAATTCCTCCAGACTGCCCACTTCCAGCCGCAATTCGCGAAGCGACCAGCCCTTCTGCTTGACCAGCTTGAAGATTTCTTCACGAGGATCGTCGCCGCGCTTCGTGTCGATGGTCAGTCGGTGCCATCCGTTTTCGGTCTCCACCTCCACGCCGCGGACGCCTGCCACCTTGCTGATCTCCTGTCGCACTTCGCCATTGGGGCCGGTGACTTCGGCGATGAGGCGCGATCCGCCGCGGATGCGATCCTTGAGTTCGTCCGGTGAGCCGGAAGCGACGATCCTGCCCGCGGCGATGATGATGGTCCGCTGACAGGTGGCCTCGACTTCGGGAAGAATGTGGCTGGAGAGCAGAACGGTATGTCGCTTGGCCAGTTCGAGGATGAGATTGCGTGTCTCACGAATCTGCGTGGGGTCGAGACCGATCGTCGGCTCGTCGAGAATCAGCACCTTGGGATCGTGCAGAAGCGCATCGGCCAGACCGACACGCTGCTTCATTCCCTTGCTGAGCTGGTTGATCGGTCGATCAATAAAATCGCCCAGCCAGCAAAGCTCCGTGACGCGGGCGATGGCGACTTCTCTCGCGGCACGGTCAAGGCCGCGGATCTTTCCTCGGAAGGTCAGGTACTCGCGGACCCTGCTGTGCATGTCCAGCGGTGTGCTTTCCGGGAGATAGCCGACGATCTTTCGAACCTCCATGGACTGCGTGAAGACATCGTTTCCGCCGACAGTCGCGGAGCCGTCCGTCGCCGGCATGTAGCAGGTGAGGATACGCAGGGTCGTTGTCTTGCCGGCGCCATTCGGACCGAGAAAGCCGACGATTTCGCCTTCTTCGATGGAGAAGGAGATGCCATCGACCGCCTTCCGTTCGCCGTACACCTTGGTGAGGTTCTGGACGCGAATCATGAGTCTTCCAATCCTCGCTGCCCCTACTCAAACGGGTCCGTCCAATTCGGATCAACCACTCACACGGGCCCTTACCCCTCGCCTCCGGCACCGCGGCCCACATGATCGTAGTGATTCTCAGATATCGTGCCCGGCATGTATCAGCAACTCACAGGAACCAACTGGCTGAACCGCACGACGTCGACCCTGCGGACTCCCCCCGGTTCGTGCGTCCTCACCGAGCAGGTCGTTTTGTATTAAATGACACGATAAGCGTCAACCCCGATACCGCGAGCTCTCTGTAGCGGGTGTGGGCGGCGACGAAGGCGCCGCGCGTCATCCTACATCGACAAGAATGCATTTTCGCTTGGTCGTTCGACGAAAAATACGTTTCTAAGATTGTGACGGTTCAGGCAAGCCCGGTCTGTCACCAAGTCATCGCGAGGGTAGCGGTTCGGTGATTCCGCAGTGCACGACACGAATCTAATGTTCTGCATTTTATAATCTTACGTTGAATATCCGCCCGACCGTATCCGGCTCAGAGGACAAAATCCGCGTCATCGTCTTTATCGTGCTGACTGCCGGCGCGGCGGGCAACGATCGGCCGTTTCCGCTTCGGGAAGAGGAAGATAAACGCGGCGCCGCCCGCGAAACCTCCGATGTGGGCCCAGTAGGCGACATGGTCGCCTCGTCCGAAATAGGCGGGGTATAGATTCTGTACGAGGACGTAGATCGCCAGAAACATCCACGCCGGCAGTTTGATCGTGAACCAATACCAACCTGCCGGGACCAGCGCAAGAATCCGCACTCGAGCGAAGAGAATGATGTACGCGCCCATGACGCCGCTGATCGCTCCGCTCGCGCCGACCAGCGGCACCCAACTCTGCTGGAAGTACGTATGCGCCAGATTTCCCACGAGGCCGGTCGCCACATAAAACACAACAAACAAGACGGGCCCGAGCCGATCTTCAACGCTGTTGCCGAAAGTCCACAGGTAAAGCATGTTGCCGATCAGGTGCATCCAGCCCCCGTGGAGGAACATGCAGGTGAAGATGCTCAGCCAGGCAGGCAGCGCGACAGCGGCTTCGACAGGGATCGGCTGGCGAACGCCCAGCGGCCGGCCGTGCATGTCAACGCGAACACGGCCATTGCGGTCCACGGCCGGTACGATCGGCGCGTGACCCGGCAACTCGGCCTCAAATTCTGCCGGGCTGTGTACCAGCTTGGCTGGCACGAAGCCGTACTTCCAGATAAACGCCTCCGCCTTGTCTCCCTGCATGGTGACCTGGGTAAGGAAGATCGCGGAATTGATGACGATCAGCGCGATCGTGATGATTGGCGTACTGTGCTTGGGATTGTCGTCGCGGATGGGAATCATGCGGGTAGTTGCGGGCGGTTAGTTGTCAGATCGCGGCTGTCCCTGGCAATCCTGCGGGCCTTCCCGCAATACCTTTACGACGTGCTGAATCGCCGGGCCGATGATTTCCAGACAATCTTTCACGCCCCTGGGGCTACCCGGCAACATGACCACCAGCGTCCGGCCGATCACCCCCCCGCCGCCGCGGGAAATAATCGAAAGCGGCGTTTTCGAGAATGTCATCGTCCGCATGATCTCGCCGAAGCCCGGCAGCGCTCGCTCAAGAAGCGGCTCGACAGCTTCCGGGGTCACATCGCGCGGCGCGACGCCTGTGCCGCCGGTGGTAATAACGAGATCGGCATCCTCGCAACAGGACTGTACCACGCGGCGGATGGCTTCTACTTCGTCCGGAACCACTTCTCGCCGGCTGATTTCAAAGCCCAGCTGGTCGAGCACTTCCACCGCAGCGGGGCCTCCCTTGTCTTCGGCCTTGCCGGCGGAACGGCTGTCTGAAATCGTGATGATGGCTGCGTCAGGCATGAGACGATCCTAGCACGCGCCGGACGCGCGGACAAACGCAGCGCCTGCCGAAGCGGCGAATCCGGATTCTCGCTTAAAAATATGTTGCATACTTGGCCATACTATGCTATACTCTGATCATGCCCCTGAAGGCCCGACGACTCACCGCGATACGAGAACTGGTCGAAAGCGGCTCCGTCGCGACGCAGGCACATATGCGCAAGGCGCTCAAGGCCCGAGGCCTGGCCGTGGATCAATCGACCCTCAGTCGCGATCTGCTCGAGCTGGGCATCCGAAAGCTGGGCGGCAAGTACGTGGTCGATTCATCACCAGCCGATTCCGCGGCAGAGGTGGACCTGTCAGCGGCGGTGACGAGTTTCCTGACCTGCGGTCCGCATCAGATCGTGCTGCGGACAACGACGGGGCAGGCACAGGGCGTTTCGATCGAGATCGATCGGCGCGCGGAGCCGACCATCGTGGCGACGCTCGCGGGCGATGACACGATCTTGGTGTTGACAAAGAATCGCAAAGCACAGGCCGTGGCCCTTCGACGGCTGGCACAATGGTTTGGAGATAAACATGAAAGATAACAAGCGATGTGTGCTGGCGTATTCCGGCGGACTGGACACTTCGGCGATCGTGGTATGGCTTGCGCGACAGGGCTACGAGATTCATGCCGTGCTGGTCGATGTGGGTCAGCAGGAGGACCTGCCTGCGCTGAAGAACAAGGCCCTGCGACTGGGGGCAAAGACGGCCGTCATTCGCGATGTACAGCCCGAGATGCTCGCGACGGTGATTCCGTATGCGATCGGCCTGACGGCGACATACGAGGGAAACTATCGCCTCGGCACCGCGCTGGCGCGTCCTTTCATTGCGGCCGAACAGGTGCGACTGGCGAAGGCCCTGGGCGGGGCGACGCTGGTTCACGGGGCGACGGGCAAGGGGAACGACCAGATTCGATTTGAGTTTGCCTACCGTTCGCTCGCGCCGGAGTGTGCGGTGCTGGCGCCGTGGAAGTGCTGGGAGTTGACCGGTCGCAAGGACATGATCGAGTACCTGCGTGATGCTGGCGTAGCGGACGAATTCGCACTCTCGAAGGACTACAGTCTCGACGAAAACCTTTGGCACCTGAGCGTGGAGGGCAGCGAACTGGAGGATCCGGAGGCCTTCGTCAATGTGGCGGATGTCTTGCAGTCGGTCAGCGGGCGGTTTCGCAGTGGGCCTGCGGCGGACACGGCGCCTTCGATCGTGCGACTCGCTTCTGATAAAGGCGTCCCGGTGGCGATGGACGGACTTCCGACCGCCCTGCCGGAGATCATCACGCGGCTCAATCAATACTATCGCACCGCGGATTGGGCCTGGGACCTGGTGATCGAGAATCGGTTCACGGGGATCAAGTCACGCGGGCTGTACATCAACCCGGCGGCTAAGCTTCTCTACACGGCGATGGACGCGATTGCCCGAAGCCGGCTGAATAAGCCGACCTACGATCAATACTGCGAACTCGGTCGCCAGTACGGTACGATGTTGTATCGTGGAGAGTATTTCTCCGATCAGCGAGTGATGCTGGAAGCATCGGCTTCGGCGGTGATGAAACATTTGTCCGGGGAGGTGACGATTCAGCTTTCGCCGCGACCCTATGTGGCACAGATTCACGCGCCCGGCGCGATCTTCCGAAAGGATCTGTCCACCTTCGAGAAGAGCGAGTTTTCGCACAGCGATGCGGGCGGGTTTATTCATTTGAGCTGGCTGTCTCAGGTCGGTCAGCGGTTCGTGGAGGAGGCCGATGTCGGCGCTTTGGAAACAGGATGGGACGCTGGACCCGACGTTCGCGTCGATCAATCGGTGCCTGCAGCAGGATTGGTTCCTGTTGCCGTATGAGTTGCGTTTGCAGCGAGCGCACGCGAAGGCGCTTCACGAAACGCCAGAATGTCGAAACGCCAAAACGCCAAATGGGCCGGGCGCAGAAGTTACTGAATTGCTTTCCGGCGAGGAATACTCCGCGATCATCGCTGCGATTGATTCGTTGGAGCGGGAGTGGGTCGGTACTCCCTCGCTTGCGCTTCGGGCTGGTTCATCGGATGCCCCTCAGGTTGGTGCAAGCGGGCGAGACGCCCGCACTCCCCACGCTGATGTGGGTGAAAGCGGGCGAGACGCCTACGGTCCCCACGCCGTGATGAAGGTAGCGTGTCCGGTGTCGGACGCGGAGGATCTGCATACGTGGGTCGAGGGCAAGCTGACGGAGCTTGCGGGGGACGCGGGGAGGAAGATTCACACGGCGCGATCGCGGAACGATCAGGTGGCGACGCTGCTGAAGATGTACGTCATCGATGCGGGTGTGCAGTTGTCGACGGACCTGGCACGACTGGCGGCGCTTTTCTGTCGCAAGGCGCAGGCGTGGAGCGAGTTCGTACTTCCCTTGCAGACGCATACGCAGTTTGCCGCGCCGGGGACGGTCGGTTTTTGGGCCCTGCGGTATGCGTCGGCGCTGGATCGAGTCCGGCGAAGGGTGACGGTGGCGACGCATCTGTGGCGGGACGAGTGCCCGCTGGGAAGTGGCGCGCTCGCGGGGTCTTCGATACCGATTAACCGGAAGATTCAAGCGCGGGAGTTGGGTTTCCATCGTCCTTCAATCAATGCACTGGATTCGACGAGCTGCCGTGACGAAGCGCTGGACTGGCTTTCCCTGGCGACGCAGGTGGCGCTGCATCTGCAATCCTTCGCGACGGACGTGATTTTGTTTTCGCAAACGCCGCTGGCGTGGACGAAGTATCCGCGGGAGTTCGCCACCGGCTCGTCGATGATGCCGAACAAACTGAACCCGGACGCCATGGAGCTGTTGCGCGGAGAATGTTGCCATGTGTCGGCGGCGCACGGGCAGGCGGTGCTGCTCCTGAAGGGTTTGCCGAGCGGCTACAATCGGGACTTGCAGTGCATCAAGCCGGTGCTGCGGGATGCGGTAGAGAAGTTACGAGCGATGCTGGCGATGACGACGGCCTTCGTCGAACGGTTGGAGTTCGATTCGGAGAAGCTGACGGCGTCACTCTCGCAAGGGCAGATTGGAGCGACCTTGCGGATGGAACAAAAGGTGCTGGACGGCATGCCCTTGCGGACGGCGCATCACGCGGTGGCGGAAGAATTGCAGCGTGGCGGCGGCTCAGAGGACACGGACTGGGCGCGGCGCGTGGATTTGTATCAGTCGACCGGCAGCGCGAGCCCTGCAAGAACGCGCGAGGCCGCGGCGGCGCTGCTGGCAGAGATCGAGAAGGAACATCAAGGACGATGAGCGAAGGCAGTAACAACGGAGTTCGGCAGCTTGGGAAGCTGCGACGGGTGGTGGTGAAGGTCGGCAGCGCGGTCATCGCCGGCAATGGGAAGCTGCGCCCGAAGATCATCACCAGCGTGGCAGCGGACGTGACGTCGCTGCGCGCGCAAGGGCTGGAAGTGGTGATGGTCGTTTCCGGCGCGGTGGCAGCGGGTTATGCGCCGATGGGTCTGCTGCAACCGCCGGTGGAGGTCGTCGAGCGGCAGGCAGCGGCGTCGGTCGGTCAACATCGTCTGATGGGGATACTCTCCAAAGCGTTCAAGAAACATCGCATCCATGTCGCGCAGCTCCTGATGACGCCGGAGGACATCGAGAACCGGCGTCGGTTCATCAGCGCGCGGCACACTTTGCAGAAACTGATCGGCCGCGGCGTGGTGCCGATCATTAACGAGAACGACGCCCTGTCGGACGATGAGAACAAGGTCGGGGACAACGATCATCTGGCGGCGCTGGTGACGGGCCTGGTGTCTGCGGAGCTGCTGGTGATTCTCAGCGTCGTCGACGGGCTGCGAAGCGACGGCGGCGCCGGACCGGTGATTTCGCAGGTCGAGATCGGCTCGTCGGTCGATCATCACATCAGCCACTCGAAGAGCGTCAGTGGCGTGGGCGGGATGCACGCCAAGGTGGCGGCGGCTCGATTGGCGAGCCACTGGGGCGTACCCACGATCGTAGCCGACGGACTTGTATCCGGACTCTTGCCGCGACTCGTCCGGGGCGAATCGATCGGGACGATCTTCATGCCGCGGGAGAAGCGACTCAGCGCGCGGAAGCAATGGATCGCGCTTCGCTCGCGTTCGCTGGGAGCGCTCATGGTTGACGGAGGAGCTAAGGCCGCCATCATCGAGCGCGGGGCGAGTCTGCTGCCGTCAGGGATTCGCGCCGTGCAGGGGCATTTTGCAATGGGTGCCCGGGTGGATTTGAAAGATGAACAAGGCGGAATCTTTGCCGTCGGGCTGGTATCCTACTCGGCGCACGACATTGATCGCCTCAAAGGGCGCAACCAGAGCGAGGTAAAGGCGATCCTCGGGTTCGAGTACATACGAGAGATTATCAATCGCGACGACATGGTCGTATTGTAAAAACGTCGAAACGTTGAAAAGTCGAAAAGTCGAAAAGTCGAAATGGGAACTCTCTCGCTTTGCTCGTTCGTGGCGGGAACGTTTATGGGCTCGCTGTGAGAGTCCGTCGAAGGCGGAGTGCGATGAACTTGACGATGGAGCAGATGGCACAGGCGGCGCGGGGGGCGGCGAGTCTGTTGTCGCGATTGGCCACAGAGGTCAAGAATGACTGCTTGCGCGATCTGGCCGATCGAGTCGAGCGCGGGGCCGAAAAGATAAAGCAGGCAAATGAGCAGGATGTCAGCGCCGCGCGAAAGTCCGGCCTTGGAGACGCCAAGCTGCGGCGACTGACGCTTTCTGATGCGGCGATTCAGCAGATGGCCAAGGGGCTTCGGCAGGTGGCGGCGCTGCCTGACCCCGTCGGGCAGATCACGCGCGAGAACACCGTCCCCAGCGGGCTGACGGTTCGGCGAGTGCGGTGCCCGATCGGCGTGATCATGATGATCTATGAGGCACGGCCAAACGTGACGATCGACGCGTTCGCTCTGTGCTTCAAGGCGGGCAACACGTGCATCCTCAAAGGCGGGCGCGAGGCGTCGATGTCGAATCGAGCACTGGTGGACATGGCGCGTGCATCGCTGACAGAGCGAGGAATACCGGCTGAGGCGGTGACGCTCCTGACGACCTCGGATCGAGAAGAGATGAAAGCACTGTTGCGGCTGGAGCAATATATCGATCTGGTCATCCCGCGCGGCGGGACGGACCTGATTCGGTTCGTTCACGAACATTCACGGATTCCGATGGTGCAGCATTTTCACGGCGTGTGTCATATCTTCGTGGATGCCGGCGCCGATCTGGATCGGGCCATCGATGTCTGCGCAACGGCGAAGACCAGCGGGCCGGCGACATGCAACGCGGCGGAGTGCCTGCTCGTACATGAGCATATCGCGCCGATGTTTCTCACGAAGCTCGCGGCGCGGCTGGCGGACGACGGCGTGGAGCTGCGCGGCGACGAGACGGTACGTCAGCACGCGCCCGGCGCGAGGCCGGCGACCGAAGCCGATTGGGGCCACGAATATCTAGATTTGATTCTGGCCTGTCGGGTGGTGCCGGATATCGGCGCGGCCATCGAGCACATTCACCGCTACGGCTCGAACCATACGGACGCGATCTTGACGAACGACCCGGCGAACATGAAGCGGTTTATCGACGAAGTGCAGTCTTCGTGTACACTGGTGAATGCATCGACGCGGTTCAACGACGGCTTTCAGCTCGGGCTGGGGGCGGAGATTGGTATCTCGACGAGCAAGATTCATGCGTATGGGCCGATGGGGCTCGAGGAATTGACGACGCAACGATTTGTCGTTGAGGGTGGCTATCATTCTCGCTGATCGGCAATAGGAGCCGAAACTTGAAGCGCGGTTTGACTACGCAGATGACTGAAGACAAAACCTCCCCCCCGCCGCTGCCGGCGCTCCCGCGTCGTAAAAAGCTCCTCTTCATTACCGTAGCGATGCTTATTCCGATCGGGCTGATCGTCGCCGTTGAACTGGTGCTGCGAGCGGTCACAGATCATGGGGGCTACCCGCCTACGATTCTTGAGATCGGGCAGCGCGGTGATGCGAAAGTCTGTATCACCAACCGACGGGGGCCGGCGGCCTACTTCTTTGCCAACAAGAGCCAACCCGGTTCCATCGACACGTACACGTTTGAATCACCAAAGCCGAAGGGCACGATCCGTATCTTTCTCGCCGGCGGCTCGGCGATCAAAGGGTTTCCGCAGCCGATGGGATTCGCGCCGTCCGCATTTCTGCAGGCCATGCTCAGCGAGGTCTGGCCGGATCGTCGCGTCGAGGTCATCAACCTCGGTACCACGGCCGTGGCGAGCTTTCCGGTGCTGGGCATGGTGACGGAGGCGCTCGAGTACGAGCCCGACCTGATCGTCGTCTATTCCGGTCACAACGAGTTTTTCGGCGCTTATGGCGTGGCCTCGCTGCACCGAGCGGGCAACTCCCCGACTGCCATGAAGCTTCACCGTTCGCTCCGCCGCTCGGCGCTTGTGCAGTGGATCGACAGTTTCGCTCGGCCTGGCGTGACAGGGGAAGGCCAACGGACCCTGATGGAACTCATGGTGGGCCAATCGTACACCGCGGCGGATGATCCGATTCGCGACGCGGCGGCGCGGAATCTGAAGGCGAATATCGGGGAGATCATCGCGCGAGCTCAGGCGCGCGGCGTGCCGGTCATGGTGTGCACGCTGGCAAGCAATGAGCGGGACCTCGCGCCGCTGGGTGCGGAGGATCTATCGCATCTATCGACAACGGATCAGGGGCGCGTGACCGCAGGAGTGTCGCGTGCGGAATCCGCATTAAAGAAGGATGATCTGTCGGCTGCGGAGGCGGCTGCCGCGGAAGTGCTTTCGCTCGCGCCGTCGCATGCGCGGGCCCACTACTTGCACGGGCGAGCGCTCTATCAGCAGACGCGCTACGACGAAGCGGCAGCGGCATTTGCGAAGGCGATCGAGATGGACCCCATGCCGTGGCGATGCACGGAGCGGTCGATGCAGGCGATTCGAGAGTCGGCGAAGGCGGACGGGGTGATCCTGTGCGACATACGGCGGGTTTTTCGTGAGGCAAGCCCGGGCGGATGCATCGGCTGGGAGCTGATGGACGACCATGTGCATCCGAGTCTTGCGGGGCAGTCGCTCGTCGCGCGTGCCATTGTTCAGGCACTGACAGCGGTGAAGGGACCGCTGGCGGTCGACGCGGAGACCTTCGCGAAGCTGCCGGAGGACGAAGTCTTCGCGGAACGGCTGGGGGATAATGTTTATGACCGTTACGGGGTAGCGCATACGATCCGCGTGCTGTGCCGGATTCCATTTATCCGCAAGACGAATCCGGAGGCGTATGAGCGGTTTGACGTGTTGTGCGAGCAGTTGCTGCGGGGAATGCCTTCGGAAGTGGCGGACGTTTGTCGAAAGTGGCAGGACCCGGCGACGCATCCCGGAGCGAAGCGGCCGATCACGAGCATGGTCGGTCGGGTGATGGTGCAGATCGGGCGTTATCGCGACGGGGAGAAGCTCTACCAGATCGCGCTGCGAAGCGTCGCAACGTACTCCTCGTGGAACCTGGATTACAGCTATTTTGTTCTCGTCTGTCGGGAGCGCTCGAAGGGCGGGCTGTCGGCGGAGGATATGCAACTTGCGGCGGAATGTATTGAGCGCGGAAGGTTTCTCCTGGCGCATGGACAGAGCTCGGCCGGCTTGACGGAGCGTTACGTCGGGCGTCTGCACCAGCTTCGGGGAGAATGGGAAGAGGCCGTGCCATTTCTGGAGGCGGCGCGGACGCGGATGGGCGGGATGGATCTGGTAGTAGCGGATCAGGCGCTGGTGATGTCGTACGTGCGGCTCGGCAGACATCCAGAGGCGGAGAAGCTGATCGAGAACGGAATCGCCCAGAGCGGGGAGTATTCGGGATTGTATCGGCAGATGCGTGGGTTGCTGGAAGGAACAGGCACGGTCGGCGTGGATTGAGCGATGCTACTGTGCGTTGTGCCGGGAAGCTCCAGGCAAGTTCCATGCGGTGCTCAGAGGATGAAGGAGAGCATGGCAAGGAGCATGAGTGCGATGGCGAGGTAGAAGAGCCAGCGGCGGCGTTTCTCGGAATTGGGGTAGACAGGCGTGATCCAATCCCCGCAATGGGGGCATTTCTGGGTGTCGATCGTGACCGGACGGCGACATTCGGGGCAGGCCATGTCAGCGACGAGTAGTTCGTCGTCGGAGTCGAAGTCCGGCGAAGCATCCTCTTCATCGAGTTCGTCGTGCTGGTAGGACATTCACTTCGTGCCGATGGTTACTTGACGACTTGAAGAACTTCCTTGAATCGGGGGTGATCGCATCGCTCCACCAGTTCAAAGACCAGCGATTCCGCCGTGGTGACGATGACGCCTGCCTGGCGCATTCGCGCGACGGCCTGTTCCATGTCCTCCGCACGACGTGAACCGATGGCGTCCGTCGGCACGTAGGGCACATAGTCCACACGAAGCAGGTCCAGCGCCGTCTGTTGAATGCAGACGTGACTTTCCAGCCCGACGAGAATGACATGTTCGCGCTCGGTCCGCTGCAGCGCGTTTCGAAAGACCTCATCCCGCCAGCAACTGCACGTCGTCTTGATCAGCGGGCCTTCGGCTTCGACCAGCGCAGGACGAAGTCGAGAATCGGTCTGCCCCAGCCCTTGCGGATACTGCTCGGTGTAGATGACCGGGATTTCCAGTATTCGGGCCGCCCCAACAAGTCGAAGGATGGAATGGAGAAGGTCGTCCGCGGGCCTTGTCGTGATGGCCTGTAGCATCTTCTCCTGCACGTCGACAACCACCAGTACCGCAGTCGAGGCCTCGGCAAGCTGTGCATAAGGCATGAGAATCGCCCTCCTCCCCCTCGTCGGGCAGTATAGCGCCGCAAGCTGAGAGCCACAATACTGCGCGCCTCTTGGAGGAATCGTTGAAGGTCGATATGATCAAATCGCACGCAACCACGTTCCCGGCCGACCTAACCGGGAGAGGAGCCGCCGTGTCGCTGAAAGAAAAAGTCGTACTGATCACCGGCGCCACCGGCCCGATCGGTCGAAGACTCGTTGAGGTATTTGCCTCTGCCGGCGCGCAATTGGCCGTTAGCGTTCGTCGCCCTCATGAAGTGGACACCATGGAGCGAGCCCTTCGGCCGCTCGACGTTTCCTTGATGGCAGTTCCCTGCGATCTGAGATACGAGGAGGACGTCGTGCGGATGATTCACCGGATCGTGCGTCGATTCGGTCGGATCGATGTCGTTGTGAATGCTGCATCCGTCGCCGGTCCCAAACTTCCCATCGTGAATTACCCGGTTGATCCGTGGCGAAATATCCTCGCAACCAACCTGACCGGCTCCTACCTGGTTTGCAGGGAAGTTCTGCCGTGGATGGATCGCCAGGGCGGCGGCTCGATTATTAACGTGACCAGCAACCTCGCCGGAACCGGCCGCCCGGAATGGGGGGCATACTTTGTCTCCACGCATGCCATAGAGGGACTCACCCGCCTGCTGGCATCGGAGCATCGCAGCACCGGCGTCCGAATCAATTGCGTCGATATCGGTGAGCCGCGCTCCGAGGGACCGCTCGCCGCCGACGGCGCCGACTGGGCCGAAGCATTTCTCTGGCTGGCAAGCGATGAGTCCGCATCGATCAATGGCGAGCGGATCTGCGCCGGCAAATTCGTCAAGCCCGCCCCCGGTGCGATGGCGCAACCCAACTGACGCCATCGGCGACCGAGCGCTCGCGCGAACCGCTTCGAGCGGATTGACGATTGACGCGAAGTCAGCGATCCCTATCTCGGTAAGCTTCGAGGTTTGTGAGCTTGATCTCCGCGGAATCGGGCTTGACCTCGGGAAGTCGGGAACGCTCGGTGTATGGCTGTGACGGGGCTGTCCTCGAAGCGGATAAGATGCGGACACCAAGTAGCAGGATCAAAACCTGGACCTGACCGATCGCAAGCACCCACTCCGCCCGGGTTGCCGCGTAAATGCTCGACAGCAGCGCGCCCACAATGCCGAGATAAGTGAAAGTCGTCGGTGCGGCGATCCGACCCTCACGACGCATCGCCATCCAGAGGGAAACCAGCGCCGACGCGATGAGCACCTGCGCAAGAATACTGAGGGTCAGCCACAGGGCGCCGGGTGAGTCCGCCGCCGCCAATAAACTGGTCGGCTCGATTCGATAAAGCGCAATCACGCGCGATTCCTCAGGCCTTGAAAGGCAAGTAGATGGATCAACGGGCAGTGAACCTTCGTTGAATCACTCCGAAAAACGCTGGTGATCGCCTGTGGCGCCGCGATGGCGCACCGTCAGACGCTTCGTGTTTCGCTGCGGCGCGTAGTTGCGCAGCTGCTGCTCGATCACATGCGGCGGGTCCTCATCGAATCCACCAAAACTTCGCATCTCTTCCAGTGCGCGCTCGACGGTCCAACCCTGCCGCTCAATGCGGTAGAGCGCACAGAGGTAACCGGTACGATGACGCCCCGCGGAACAGTGAATCAGCACGGGATGATTCGACGTATTGTCCATGCAATCAAAGAATGCCTGAACCTCCTCGTCGGTCACATAGCGGCGACTGTCGATCTGCAAGTGTACGACATTCATGCCCAGCTCTCTGGCCCTGGCGGCCTCGTCCGGCACGCGTCGACTGTCGCCCCGGCGCACGATCAGAACCGTCCGCAGATTGTGGCTTTCCTTGAGATTCGCCAGTTGAGAGATGCTGGGCTGGCTGCAACGATAGAGTATGCCTTCATCAACCGTGGCAAAACGCTTGGGAAGAGTTCCGACAAGTGTAAAGGCCACGGCGCCCGCCGTGGCGATGCCCGCGAGCACAAGACAGACGAGCACAGCCCTGCGCGGCGACGTTCGTCGCTTGATCGCTGCCGCTGTCGGCGGAACCTGACTATCTGATTGAGGATTCATCTCGAAGCAGGGAAAGATAGCGTCGCAGACGCAATACCGCAAATGCGATGATGCATCGACCTTGCACAATTAGGACCAACGAATGGGGGTCGCGCTCGCAAGAATTCTTAAGGCCCCCCTTTTGTATCGCAGCCCGACCCTGGCTTCGCCGTTTAGTGAGGAGCCGCTCATACGCCTCGCTCGTAGTGCAGTCCCCGGAATCGTGATCTTAACTCACCGTTCGTTGCCACGAACTTCAAACCGCTCGGCGGTGCAAGAGAACGAGGAAGATAGGTACGCCGACAATCGCTGTGATGACGCCGATCGGCAGGATGACCACGCCCAGACTTTGACCGGTCAGCGCGCCGGCCCAGACCATCGCCAACTGCGAGACCCAATCGCAGACCGCCAGAAAGACGCCGCCAAGCATCGCGGACATGGGCAGCAGGATTCGACAATCCCGCCCCACCAGCAGCGCGGTGACGTGCGGCACCACGAGACCAACAAAACCGATCGGGCCGCAGATGGCTACGACACATGCCGTCGCCAGTGAGCCGGCAAGAATGCAGACGAACTGCAACCGCGGCACGCTGACCCCGCGGGCCGTCGCCAACTCCTCACCGAGCACGTACTGATTCAGCGCTCTTGCGGAAAAAATGAGCACGACCCATGCAGGAAGCATGAGCGGCAGGTTGGAGCGCCAGTGCAGAGGGCCGATCGTATCCAGCGAGCCCATCATCCAGCGAATGATCTCAAACGTCTGCCGGACTGTGGAGAGCGAAGTCACAAGCATCATCATCGCCGAGCAGAACATCCCGAGGGTGACGCCCGCGAGCAAAAGCTCGTTCGTCGTAAGCCGTCGCGCGCCGCGCGTAAAGAGAAATACGATCCCGATGACAGTCATCGATCCGGCAAATGCCCAGCACGTCACCCCGGAGATTCCGAGGATCGACGCGGTGACACCCATGCGAATCGCCAGCATCGCGCCAAGCGAACCGCCGCTGGCAACGCCGAGGGTGTAAGGCGTGGCGAGTGCATTGCGAAAGAGCGTCTGAAAGACCGCACCGCAGAGCGCCAGGGTAATGCCTGCTTCCGCGGCGAGCAGCGTCCGCGGCAGGCGCAATCGAAAGCCGATCTGGTAGGCAAGCGGCGGCGGCGTCTCGTTTCCCTGCGACAGCGAGCGCCACGCGTCGATGATTCCGACCGAGCCGGACTGGCTGCCGATACCCGGCGACAGAGTCAGCACGATCAGAAGCAAGGCCATCGCCAGTGAAAGTAGCGCGGCATAACGACGCGGGCTGAGCTGCTTCATGGGCGAGCCCCTCCCGCGGGCGACAAGGGCACGATCCAGTCTCTGCCATCAGCCGCGAGCTTTGTCAGCTTCACCTGATAGACCGGCTCCAGTGTGTGCGGTGTGATGACTTCGTTCGGTGCTCCGGCTGCGACAGGTCTGCCGTCGTCCAGCAGCAGGACATGCGTACAGTATCGTGCGGCGAGATTCAGATCATGCGTAACGACGACCACGGCCATGCCGCCGGCCGAAAGCGAGGCCAGCATCTCGAAGATACTGAGCTGATGATAGAGATCGAGCGCGGCGGTCGGTTCATCGAGAAGGAGCACCGTCGGCTCCTGCGCCAGCGCGGAGGCGACATGCACGCGCTGGGCTTCGCCGCCGGAAAGCGTCGACAAGGCACGTCCGGCGAAGTCGAGCGTTTGCGTCGTGGTCATCACGCGCTCGGCAATCTGGAAATCCGCGGCGCTCTCAAACAACCCGAATTGTCGATGCGGATAACGACCCATCAGGACGATTTCTCGTGCAGTCAGCGCTACGTCGCGCGGCGGACTCTGCGGCAGAAATGCGATTCGCCGTGCACGCTCGCGCGGCGACCAGTCTGCGAGCGGGCGACCCTCGTAGTCGATTCGTCCACCGTGCGGCGCCACGAGTCCCGCGAGCAGGCGCAAAAGCGTACTCTTGCCGGCGCCGTTGGGACCGATGATCCCCCAGCGCTGGCCGGGCGAGACCTGAAGCGACACGTCTCTCAGAAAGTCGGGGCGCTGCACGAAACCAAAGCGGACCGAATCGGCGGAAAGTACAAGCGACGAGATGTGACGCATCGGTCTGTGCCCGGTGCGAGTTTCGTCAGTCAAGGTTCGCCTCCGGGTGCAGCAGCCGTGCTACTTTCTCCACAACGTCGACAATGCGCGGCGAGGGTATCATGACGTTCTCGTCGAACAAGATGTACACTCGACCCCGATCAACCGCCGGCATCGAGCCAAACTCCCTCCACTGACGGGCGATTTTCGCTTCCAGCTCCGGCGAGCTTGTCTGCTCCGGCATCGCCTCAAGGATAACCTCGGGCTGAGCGACCAGAATCGCCTCCTGCGAAATGCTTGGGTAGGCCGCCGTCACGTCGCCGAAGATGTTCACACCGCCGGCAAGCGTGAGGATGTCGTCGATGAAGGTGTCCTTGCCCCCGGTCATGATGGAACCGATCGCGGAAGTGTCGCGCGCGAGGATCATCAGTACGCGCGGCTTCGGTCGCCCCGCGACGGCAGATGCGATGCGATCAAGGCGACGTCGCATCTGTCGTTCAGCTTCCCGGGATAGCGATTCGCAGTCGAGCAGTTCACCCAGTTCACGCATCGTCGTATAGACATCCTCCAGGCGCTCCGTTCGATCTCGATAGAGCCCGATACCGTTTGATTCGCAAAGCTGCTCGACGCCGCGCTGCTGACCGCGCAGGATGACAAGGTCCGGCTCCAGGCGCAGGACTGCCTCCAGGTTCACGTCAAACAAACCGCCGACTTTCGGAAGTTCGGCAACGGATTCAGGCCAGAGACAAAAGTCGCTCACGGCCACAAGACGATCGGCTGCTCCGAGCGCCCCGAGGATCTCCGTCGAATTCGGTGAAATGGAAATGATGCGCTGCGGAGTCGAATTCCTGCTCGCAGCTTTGTGTCCACGCTGCGGCTCGCACCCACCACAAAAAACGACCCACGCCGCCAATGACATCCCAAGCAACGGAGGTGTGTTTCGAATGGCCGACATTTTTCTTCCACGCAGAACGCGCCGCGATACCCAATCGTGTCATTCATGGTAACAGCGAGTACCGAAATCAACAAAACGCGGACTTACTGGAGATGTTTACGTCTAGCTCTTCCGGGCATCGTCTCCGTGGCGCGATCGTGCTCAGGTTGCGAATTGTCTTCCCCTTCTCGCCTCGCCTTTCGCACGTTAGAATAACTGACATGAATGACGTCCGCGTTCTCGTGCTTCGTGCTCCGGGCATTAATTGCGACGAGGAAACTGCATTCGCATGGCAAAGCGCCGGCGCCCTCCCTGAGTGCATTCATGTCAAGAAACTCATTGAGAAGCATTCGCTGCTCGACGAGTTCGACGTGCTTACAATCCCCGGCGGTTTCTCCCACGGTGACGACATCGCCAGCGGAAAGATTCTCGGCAACCAGCTCAAGCACCATCTCGGTGACGCCCTTCGTCGCTTTGTCGAACGCGACGGACTCATCCTGGGAATCTGCAACGGCTTTCAGGTTCTCGTTCGCATGGGGCTGCTTCCCGGAGATGACTGCCCGATCCGTGTCACGCTGGCTCTGAATGATACCGGTCGCTATGAAGATCGCTGGGTACGCTGCAGAGCTGAGACCGATCACTGCGTCATGCTTGATGCAGGAGCTGAGTTCGATTTCCCGATCGCGCACGGCGAGGGGAAGATCATCTTCGAGGGCGGCAACGCGGCAGCGGATCAACTTCGCGCATCCGGTCGCCTCGCACTCGCATATATCAGCAAAGACGGCAGTCCTCCGGTCTATCCTGAGAACCCCAACGGCAGTATTGGAAACGCGGCCGGGCTCACGGATGCCAGCGGACGCATTCTGGGACTGATGCCGCACCCGGAACGCAACCTCTTCCTCACTCAATCCCCCACGCAGAACCGCGTTTTCAATGCTGAAACTGCGGGTTCTGTCTTCTTTCGCCGCATCGTCGAGAAGCTGCATTAGAAACGCAAAGCAGCCGTGCGGTCCGCCTCAGCCGTCAACCGATTAAGCATCCGTTGCGCCTCCGACGATACTTCCCCATGACTCGCCCATTTACTCCTTCGATGCGACGGCCGGGCCCGGCAGGAGTATGTCTTGCCATGCACCACAAGATGAACTTCGACGACCGATGCTCGACGAAAAGAGTTGACGACTTCGGGCACGCGCCTGCTCGTCTTGTGTCGTCAAACTTTTCGTCGCGACACGTTGCGAACCCGTCAGAAGTTATTACACTCTCGCCTGTCATAACCAAGCTAACAGGGATGTTTGCCATGCGATGTGCTTCACGGATGAGTCGTTTGTTTTGCTCGGCGTTGTTTCTCGTCATCGGAACGGCGTGCAACAAGATGCCGTCACCTTTCACGGTGAAGGATCGCTCGCCTCGCTCCGAGCCGGATACGCCGTTCGATCCTCCGAACACCTACCCCGAGTGGGCCTACGATGCGCCCCAGTACGTGCGACCACCGCAGGAACTCGTACCGGAGCCAAAGGTCAACAGCAGCGATCCACTCCACTACTTCACGAATCAGAAAGTCGTGTTGGTTCGCCGACCCGAGGGCTACACGCCCGAAGAGATTCCGCGCGTCGCTGTGTGGTGGACGGACAACAACGGCTTCCACTGGAACAAGGCCGGCTTCTTCGGTCGCCAGCAGGCGTTCTTCCCACTCGAGGTCGATGAGGACGGCGACTACGGAATCCGTTTCGTCGGACCGGGACAGGATCCCGCGCTGCATTCGCTTCCATACCCGGAGCGCGTCTATCACGTCGATACGGTCCTGCCCGATGTGGAAGTCGCCGTGGAGCCGGAGAAGACCTGGTACCACGTCGGCGAGACGGTGACCATTTCATGGCGCGCATCGGACTATCACCTGATTGAGTACCCGGTGCGAATCGGAATGCTCTACGACTTCACGGCACAGAACGATCCGGCCGTTGAGCTTCAGCGTGACCTCGCGGATGAAGGCACCATCTCCTACACCCTTCCACCGGAGACGCTCGACCACGAAGTTCGCTTCCGAGTCGACGCACTTGATCGCGCGGGCAATCTGGGTATCGCGATTTCGTTTGCGCTTCAAGTGGTCCCTGTTGAAACACACCATGAAGGCGATCCGTTTGTGGAAACGGACCAGTTTTCCAGCGCCGCATCGAGCACACAGAAGCCCGCAGCGATCGACGATCTGTCGCCGGTCCCGATTGATCGGCGAACAGGTGAAACGGCGCCTGCGCCGTCGACTCCTTCCGTCCTGACCGATGCGGATTTCTATCAGGCCGAAGAACTCTCGCCGGTTCCGCCGCGATCCATCGGCAGTGCCGCCCCCCTGCCCATGGCCACGGTCGCCGCGCGATCAGCGAATCCCGAAGCCGGCTTGCAGTGGAGTGCGGATGCAACGGGAGCGAATCTCGGCTCGCCCGCGCTACCGCTCGGAACTTCCACGCAGAATCGAACCACCGCGATGACGCCGGTCGATGGAACGGGCTCGCGGCTGACCCCTCCCGATATTGCCACGGGCGGTGAGGCCTCACCCGACGGCGACGGCCCCCTGCCAAGCCGAGAGACGCGCATCTACGAAGGATTCCATCCGGCCACGCCCGACGCCGCGCCCGCGGTAGAGGTGACTTCCGGCGATCAGCTTCGCGCGACGGCGACGCCGTTGGATGCTCACATGCTCGCCGCAATCGGCGTGACACATGCAGACAGTTTGCTCGTACCGATGCCTGCGACCGTTCAACCGAGTCCGAATTTCAAGGACGTCGTATTGGCGCACCCGTGGCGAACGCTCCACGGTGTGATTCCCTTGGCCCTTGACACCATCTGGACGCTGCCGCGGCCGCGATTCCATTCCGATGATCTCAATCGCCTGCTGGATGGCGGTTACCTTGCGGGCGGTGATTTTCCGTACCCCGTTTCGGAGCCATCTGCCATCGGCAGAACCGTGGTGAGTGTTCCGGAAGCCGTACTCGGCACGGAAGTGAACGTTCGGCCGTAGGTCGATCGCTCGGTTCGTTCGCGTGAATGCGTTCGCTGCGCGTCAGACCGTCACGACGATCTTCCCGAAGAAGTCGCCGCGCTCCATCTGTCGGTGGGCTTCGACAATCTCGCCGAGCGGCCATGCCTTGGCGATGATCGGTCGCACGACTCCGCGATGCGCCATGGCCCAGGTCTTATCGATCTGATCCTTCTCGGCGTAGAATTCAACGACGCCCTGAATGCGAACCTCCCGGAAGAGCAGGTTCGACACCCTCAGCGAAGCGTCCAGCCCCCCCACCATGCCGATGACGATCCACCGTGCCCCCAGCGCGAGCGCATCCAGCGTCCGAGAGGCCGTCTCGCCCCACACAGGATCGAAGGCAACGCTCACACCGCGACCACAGGTGACATCCTTGACAACTTCCGCGAAGTCCTGCTTCTTGTAGTTCACGGGAAAGTCGCAACCGAGATGTTCCCTGGCCCCGGCGCATTTCTCGTCGCTTCCCATCGTCGCGATGACGGTCGCTCCCATCGCCTTCGCAGTCTGTATCGCGGCTGTACCCGCGCCGCTGCCGCCTGCATGGACGAGAACAACTTCACCCGGACGAACGGCGGCGTATTCGGCAAGGCCGCGATAGGCGGTCAGATAGACGCACCCAAAGGCAGCGGCTTCTTCATAGGAATAATTCTCCGGCTTGGGTCGCAGGCAATGAGCGGGAACGAGGACTTTCTCCGCAAAGCCGCCGGGGCGTGTTATGCCGAGAATGTCCAGCTTGCCTCGCGCTTGCGGGCCGGTAACGCGTGCATCGACGACCACGGCCTGCCCGGGCTTCCAGTTGGCGACGCCGTCACCGACGTCTGCGATATCCCCTGCCATATCGAAGCTACCGGTGTGAGGCATCGAGAAACCCGGCATGGCGCTGGCCCCGCTGCGCAGGAAAATATCAAGCCGGTTCAGCGCCGCCGCCTTGACACGAACGACAACGTCACCGGGTCCGGCCTTCGGATCGGGTACGTCCTCGATTCTTAGCACTTCCGGACCGCCGGTCTGGTGATAACGGGCTGCTTTCATGTGTGATACTCCGTGTTTACGTTACGGAGGATTAGATTCCCCGCGCTCGCTAATCGGGCTCGTTCAATTCCCGCATGGCGGGCTACGCCAGATTGGAGAGGTACACCTTGTTGGTCTCGTGCTTGCCGAGTTCTTCGATCATCGTTTCGACTTGCTTCTGCGGCTGCATGGACATCAGTCGACGACGAAGCCGGGACATCTTCTCGTAATTCTGCGGCCCCAGGAGTAGTTCCTCCTTGCGCGTGCCGGACTCGGCGAGGTTCATCGCCGGCCAGATACGCAGGTTCGCCAGCTCGCGGCTGAGGATCAGCTCCATGTTGCCCGTGCCTTTGAACTCTTGAAAGATGAAATCATCCATGCGGCTCCCGGTCTCGACCAGTACGCTGGCGATGATGGTCAGACTGCCGCCATTCTCGATCTTGCGCGCCGCGCCGAACATTTGCTTCGGATGCTCCATCGCGCGAATGTCCAATCCACCGGTCATGGTGCGGCCGCTGGAACCGACAATATTATTGAAGGCCCGCCCCAGCCGGGTGAGCGAGTCAAGCAGGATGAGCACGTCCTCGCCCATTTCCAGATGCCGCTTGGCCTTGGCGATCATCAACTTCGAAATCCGGGCGTGATTCTTGGCGTCGCTGTCGTTGCTGGAATAGACAACCTCCGGCGAGCCGCGCTGCCAGCCGGTGCCTTCCTTGCAGACGATACGCTTCATTTCGGTGACTTCTTCCGGCCGCTCGTCGATGAGCAACATCATGAGGAAGATTTCGGGATGGTTGATCTTGATGCCCTCGGACATCTGCTGCAGGAGAACCGTCTTGCCGGTGCGAGGTGGCGCAACGATCAGCCCGCGCTGGCCCTTACCGATCGGCGCCAGGAGATCGACAATCCGTGTGGACATTGGACCGCCGGGAATCTCGAAACGTACCTGCTCGCTCGGGTGAACGACAGGCAAGTCATCGAACGACTTGACGCTCGCCCACTTGCCGGGGTCCATCCCGCATATGCTTTCGATGCGTTCCAGGACGAGCGGCCCCTTGCCCTTGCGGCCGCGGCCGACCGTTCCGGAGATGGTCTCTCCGCCGCGCAATTTGAAGCGGCTGGGCATCTCGGGAAGCAGTTGCGGATCATTCGGACCAACGGTGTAGTTTCTCGCGGGATCGCGCAGCCAGGCAGGACCTTTCTCCGCGAGTTCCAGCGTTCCGCTAACAAGACCATCCGTGCTTGTCATTGAAAATGGGTCTCCAAAAAGGATGCAGGGCCGCAGCGCCCCGATTGAGCGGGCAGGTGGACCGTTCGGCCGCTTCGTACCGCCCGCGCCGAGTGCGCCTGGTCACAGTCAAAAACGCTGGACGGGTATATCCTGCGCACGGGATGTGACACCCATGTCGTCCATGGACTCAACTGAGACGAGACATCAATATCCGATTTCGAATCCTTGGAACGTTCCCGTGGCTGAATCGACTTGCGACTCCTCATGCCGGATGCCATCCGACATCTCTCGGCGCAGCTCTGCGAGAAAGTGGTCAACCTCCGGCTCGTCGCCTTCGATCACCGCTTCCACTCGCCCATCGGGAAGATTCTTTACGTAGCCGGTCACGGTGAACTCGCGCGCCACGCTGCATGCCGTCATGCGAAAGCCCACCCCCTGCACTCTGCCGGAAAACCAGACGGTCCGGCGAATCGTCGACCCGCCGCTCACGCAAGTGCCCCTTTGTGCAGGAAGACCCCAGCCACAGGCATCCTAAGGGCCCGGCCCGGTCAATGCAAATCAGGCAATCGGCCGGTCTTTGCCCGCCATGCGGCGTTATTCGGGAAGTCGGAATCGACCGAGTAATTCCCACGCCTGCGCCGGCCGCTTGCTATTCTATACTAATCAACCTATCTTGTAGGGGTCGGATTATTCACAACAGGCCAAACTTTACGAGTAGTGATCCATGTACAAGAAGAAGAAACTCGCTCTGATCAAACACAAGAAACGCCAGGCACGACTGAAGGCCAAGATGCGCGAGATGAAAGCCAAGGGGAAAAAGGTCTAGCCGGACTCGCAGTCGCCGATGTCCTTGCGGCCGTGGCTACACACGGCTTGTGAGCACACACCTCGTTCTCGACATTTCGCAATCGCTAATCGCCGGTGATACGGACGGACTTGCCCTTCGCTTCGGCTCGCTTGGGGAGCACGAGTTCGAGTACGCCCGCCTTGCAGGTCGCCGAGACACCCTCGTCGTGAACACTCTCAGGCAACTCGATCCGACGGCAGAAGCCGCCATAGCGGCACTCAGCCCGTAGCTGTCGCTCGTCTTCGCGCAACGCGGGCGCCGCCTTCTTGCAGCCCTTGATCGTCAGCACCTTGTCGAGAATCGATACGTCGACCTCCTCCGCGGACATGCCGGCCACCTCGACCCGAATGCGATACTCGTCGGGCGAGTCCACCACATCCACGGCCGGGGCCCAGTCCTGCCCATCCAACGGCGCCGTGGATAACCCGCCGTGCCAGACGCGGTCAAGCAGGCGGTCGAACTCCTGTCGCATGTTCTGCATGAAGAGCGGAGGATCGCTGGGAAACGGAATGTTCGGCATGGCGTGGCTCCTATTGTTGATTAACCCAGCAACGCGGATCAAAGTTGACGCATTGCAATGCGTCGGCTTCACGAGCCGCAAGCCGTCGGCTTCGCATGTTAGCGACTCTTCATTCTATCGCTCACGCTGGCGGCGTGCTTCGTAAAAAAAGAGGGCCGCCGTCGTACCGACATTCAGACTGTCCGCTTTGCCGAGCATGGGAACGCGTGCCTGTACGAGGTCAACTCGCTGCCAGCGACGCGTGAGGCCCTCCGCCTCGCTTCCGAAGACCATGGCGACACGCCCCAGGAAGTTCACCTCCGTATAGGTACCTTCCGCAACCGGCGAAGCGCATACGATTCGGAAGTTCTGACCCTTCAGCCAGGTAATGGCATCTTCCGCACTCAATTCAACCAGCGGAACAAAGAACGCGGCCCCTAGACTGGCGCGGATGACGTTCGGCCCGTAGATGTCCGTTCCGGGATCGACGACAAGGACGGCTTCTATACCGGCGGCGTCGGCCGTGCGAAGAATCGCACCGAGATTGCCGGGCTTCTGCAACCCCTCGACGACAGCAACGAGCGAATCGGACTTGAGGGCCAGATCCGCCAGCGTAGACTTCGGTCGTCGGGCGACGGCAAGGAGACCACCGGTACGGTCACCATAGCGAAGTTTGTCGAAGACACTCTCATTGACCTGCGTGATTCGTGCACCGGTGGATTCGATGCGTTTCAGGAGGGTTCGCGCATCGCTGCCATCGAGCAGATCGTTGCAATAGAAAAGTTCGTTGATGATTACCCCGGCATCCACAGCGCGGCCGATCTCGCGCACGCCGTCGATGAGTATCTGTTCGCCTTCGGCCCTCCCGCGACGACCGCGAAGGCGTAGCGCCTCCTTGACGCGCGGGTTGCCGGTACTGGTGATGATGAAATCCGCAGCCATCGCTACCTTAACCTGAAGACGCCATCGATCCTTAGACGCCCCCGGTACGCTCGATCAGAAGTTGCTCCATCGTACCGCCGCGACTGCGACGTGGTAGCGATAGAACCAGCAGCAGAAGAGGATCACGTTTCCGACCAGCATGACGATGGGTTCAAGGTCCAGTCCGATAAGGTGCCAGAGTCCCAGGTTCTTGGCTATGTCGGATATCCACGATCCGTTGGAAAAAATCGTGCTGAACAGAAATCCGTTAAACAAAGCGAATACCCAGACGAACGACGACTCGTAACAAAAAATGGATCTGGCCCAATCCGCACTCGGTAGTAAGCCGCGCACGATCCACCATGTCACAACAATCGCGCCCATCAGACGATGAATCCACCAGCTCAACAAGCCGAAAAGCAGGCCGCCAATCAATGGAATCCAAAGCAGCATTGAAGCAGTAACATGCGCATAGGTCACCAGCATCAAGAACAGCCAGACGCCGCCGAGAATGCCGCCCACCAGCCGATGAAGCCACAAGCACAACAATCCAAAGAGCAGACTGCCGATCAATGGACTCCAAAGCAGCTCTATATCAGTAGAATGCTCGTAGATCACCAGCATCAAGAACAGCCAGACGCCGCCGAGAATGCCGAGCATCAGATGCTGCGGCCATACGAATCGGCATGCAATCTGCGGCGAAACGCGCAGTTTCAGACGGCTGTAGAAATCCCGTGGAGTTGCGATGCATCGAATGACGGCCCGTGCACCTCTCAGCATTCCGCTCTCAACTTGCCATACCGAACCGGGACGACGCCCAGGGGAGAGCGATTCGGCAACGACGAGACCGCATTCAGGGCAACGACCTTCCATCGAAAGGGAAGTCAGGTCGTATCCGCAGGATTCGCAGCGAGGCGGAAAATCGGTCTGAACAGGCGGGAATGCCGCAGATCGAGCCGCACGGGAAAGCCAGGCAATCAGGATGCAACACCCTGACAGGATCGTAAGCGGAATCACGAACTCGTATCCACGCATGAACATCCGCTCGACTTGTTCAAAGTGGTTTGTCAATGCGACGAAAGTCGATCCGATGATCGCCGTAAGCAGCCAGAGAATGCCGGTCCCCGATAGAACGGCGTAGAACGCGCGACGGAACGAACGAATCGCCGAACCATCGGCATGAACGGTGGGCATCAAGAACCACGCCATATTGAGAGCGAGGATGCCGTAGGCAGCAGCAATCGCGAGGGCCAGGCCAAGCGTCTCTGTCATGTCTCCATCCGGGTGCCACTGCGACCAAACTTCCGCGAGCGTGAGTTTCTCGACTACCGGTTTGTAACTGTTATTATCCGCGACCCAGTGCGTCTGAACCGTGTCATTCCACATGACCAGCAGAACGACCGTTGCGATGTAGAAAACGAGATGGACGAAGAAGCAGCATCGAGTGACCCAGGCAGTCGAATTGACCATGCAGCGTACAGCGCTACCCGGCGATAACACGTAGCGATACGGCGCCGCCAGCGCCGCGACCCAGGTCGGCACGACAGCGCGTACTTGCGATTCGTTGACGGTGGCCTGCTCCATTGAGATTGCGACGCGCCTGAGCGCCCCGATCGTGCCCTTCCTCATGCGGATCTTCGTGATGCGACGACGCTCACCCCTTCGAGCTACTCAATTCGCGCAGGGCCGCGCTTGCCGAACTCTTCCGGGTCGCGGATGGATTCGAGACGGAAATGGCCTGTCGTGCGTCCGTAGAGCGAGCCGCCCATGCGGCCTACGGCCTGGAGCTTGTCGGGGTCGCAGACCATGTCGCCCGCTGCAAGCACAGTTTCGTCCACGTGGACGGCGATCACGTCGCCGAAGACGGCCTGGCCCGCGCCGGGGCCGTCGCCGAGCGAGACGATGTCACGAAGGAGGCACTCGATGTTCACCGGGCTTTCCTTGACCAGCGGCGGGCGAACGCGCTTCGCAGGGATGGGCGTGAGGCCGCTCTTCTCAAATTCACTGATGCCATGGGGGAACTCGGTGCTGCAAGTATTCATGCGCTCGGCGATCGGCTCGGTGACGGTGGCGATGACGAACTCCTTGGTCTCGCGGATGTTCCGCAGGGTGTCCTTCGGTTGGCTGTGGCGATTCAGCGCAGGCGAGAAGACGACGACCGGCGGGTTGGCGGAGAGCATGTTGTAGAAGGAGAAGGGTGCGAGGTTCACCGCGCCGGCCGCGCTGATGGAGGAGACGAAGGCGATGGGCCGCGGCTGGACGAAGGAGAGGTAAAGCCGGTGCATGGCTCGCCAGGAGTGCTCGGTGTCGGCAAGGTTGATGTACATGGCGGTATTGTAGAAGAATGGGCCGGCGATGCCATTGGCGGGCGATTGCGATAGAATAGGGGCATGAAGATTCCGGACGTGGACATCCCGGTGACGCCGGTACGGGTGCCGATGGAGTGGATCATGCGCGCTGAAAGAGCGGTGGAGAAGGTCCGCGAGCGACTGCTGAAGACGTGCCGGGCGCTGGAAGGCGCGGGGGTGCCTTGAAGAGATTCGGGCGAATCCGGATGGATGATTGCTATTGAAAACCTGTACGAACTGGCTGGACCAAACTGCCAAACGCTGAAATCGCTTACCGCAACCATTTCGACTGTCGCAATTACGCCCTCTCGTGATCTACGCGGTTCTCCAGCGTGCCCAACTCGTCAATCTCCAGCCGTACCGTGTCGCCGGGCTTGAGGAAACGCTTCTGCTCCGCGCCGCAGCCGCCGCCGACGGTGCCGCTGCCGAGCACGTCGCCGGGGTAGAAGGTGCGGGCGCTACTGGCGAATGCGACCATGGCCTCGAAGGAGTGTTGTACGGCGCCGTAGCGGCCGTCGGTCCATTGTTCGCCGTTGACGAAGGCGCGCATGCCGAGGGCGCCGAGGTCCCTGATCTCGTCTTTCGTTACCAGGTACGGCCCCAGGGCGCTGCCGAAGTCCTTGCCGGGCGCGGGGCCCATGTTGATCGGCATGACTTTGGTCTGCCGCGCGCGGGCGGAGAGGTCGTTGAGAATTGTGTAGCCGACAATCGCGTCGCGGGCAGTCTCAACGGTAGCGTTGCGGATGGGTTTGCCGATGACACAGGCCAGTTCGCACTCGTAGTCCATGCGCTCTTCACCGGGCGGGAAGTACGCGGTCATGCCATGGCCGATGAAGCTCGTGGCGTTGGAATTGTAATAGGCGGGTACCTCGTACCACTCCGGGACAATAAAGTCGAAGCCGCGGCTCTTGCGCATCGTCATGACGTGCTGCTCAAAGGCATAGAAGTCGAGATATTGCAGCGGTCGCAACACGCATGGACCGAAGAAAAGCGACTCCGGCGTGAGCCCCCCCGCCGCTGTGAGCTTCTTGATCTCGGCTCGCAAGGCCGCCCATTCGTCGAGACCGGCAACGCTTGCGGCCAGCACACCGGCGTACTGCGGGGAATGAATATCGTGATGCTTTGCGGCGAGGTCGGTCACGTCGACAACACGGCCGTCGATCAGCACACCGAGACGCGCCGCGACGGGGAATCGCCGGACGAGATCCTCGGTTCTTTCTTTTTCGGTACGATAAAACTGGCAGAGGCGCATGGTTGTGCTCCCTTGGGTTGCGTGGATGCGAGTTAGTTATGGTTCAATGATCATGCAGAAGCCGGCGGATTGCAATCCGTCGGCAGCATCTGTGCCATGCAGCATCTGTCTCGCAGGACTTTCGATCAATCCTTCTGGGCGGCTTCGAACAGGGCGCGGAAATTCCCTTCGCCGAAACGCTGGCAGCCGCATCGCTGGATAAGCTCGATGAAAAGCGGCCCGGCGTGCGGCCTGCGAAACTGCACGGCCTGATCCTGGCAGAAGGCCTGCAACAGATAGCCGCTCTTGTCGCCGTCGGCAAGAATGCCGAGCTTTGCCAGCTCCTCCACCGGGTGCCCTAACTGTGGCACACCCTGCGCGGCCAGCCGGCCCGCGAGCTTCTCGTAGTACGTCGGCGGCGTCAGCATGAACATGACGCCGCTGGCACGGCAATGTTCGACGGCCTGAACGATATCACCTACCGCGATCGCCGCATGCTGAATACCCGGGCCGCGGTTGACATCGACATAGAGCTGTATCTGCGACTGCTCGAAGCGCGGCCGCAGGGGCTCGTTCGTTGCCAGCCGAATGCCGCTCGCCGCGTCGCCCATGGCGATCGACTTCAGGCCGCTGCCGATGCCGGGGCGTATGTCTTCGGTATGAAAAGCCACATCCCACTGACGCGAGAAGCCCATGACATGCTCATAAAAAGCGATGACAGGCATCAGCGTACGCACGTTCGCCGTGAGATGGTCAATGCCGGTGATGCCGAGTGGGTTGAGTTTGTCGTCGAATGAACCGCAGGACTCCATGCCGGGACACAAACCGCCGGATGATCCCATGATTTCCACAAAGCCGAACTCGACGTCGCCCAGCGGCGTGGCGATGGCCAGATGCCGCCAGCGACCATCACCGGCGATTTCCTCCCGGATGTGATCGATCGGCGTGGCGTGGCGCTCGAGAAGTTGCTCCTCGGTGCGGCGCACGTCTTCGACGAGAAAGTTCACGCGAGACACACCCTCGGGATGCTTCTCCAGATATCGACGAACGCTCGACCCCGCGTGTACGGCCTCCTGCACGATCAGGCGCAGATCGCCGCAGGCCAGCAGGTGCCGTCGAGTTCCTGACGACTCCATCGCCGGTCCGGTGCTGACGCCGACGTGTTGAAAGCCCAGCCCTCGACCCAGATAGGTCAGCCAGGGCGCTGCCTCATGAACGGATAGTTCCAGACTGTGCAGCCGAGAAATTCCCAATACCGGCTTGGACATGATCGCACTCCTTCGCGAAGACCACTGTGGCGTGATGACCGCGGCGTCACGCGCGAGCGTCATTTTCGGGCAGAAGTATAATGCATCTTTGCATGGTAGTCGAGAGGTTTTCAAGCGGCGGATGCCAAAGGCGTGCTTCATCGCCCACCGAAAGGGGACATGGGGTGTACGACGTGCAGCGAAGCGCTACACCCTGACTGGGTTGAGCACCCCGGCGCGCTGAAAAAATGCGGTGACCGACCCGATGCACGTTGGCTGGCTTTTCATTAATCTCGAACTCCTGGGTCATCGACATCTTAAGACTTCTATGAAAAGATCTTGACCGGGTACGCACGGTCTGGTAGAGTTAGAGTGATCCTGGCAGAAGGGCGATGTTCGGGCCTGTCATTTCAAGCGGCCCGATCAGGATACTGTTACAGGGTTGTTGGCTTTTGCTTTGAAAGGAGGCAGTCATGTCACGCGGTTTCGTTGTTATTCTCTCTCTCTCTCTCTCTCGCAATCCCTGTGTTAGCAGACGATTGCCCTACGTTCGGGGTGCTTGATCACCAACCCGCGGATCCACCTGCCTTGATTGAGTTGCCGCCGGGTCTCCAGCCGCTGGAAGACGTTCTCCTGCTGATTGGCATCACCGACTTGCTCGGCCCGCCTTTGACCTCGACTTCATCGCCGCCGGGCGGAGAGGGCGGCGGATCGGGCGGAGGCCCGCAGTTGCACACGGCTTCGTTCATCATCCCCGTTGAGCACGGCCAGCTCGACATCGGCCTGGAGTGGCGAATTCAGCGGTTCGGGACTTACCTGGAGGCGACCGTCCTGGCGACGATCAGCCCCGTGGAAGGCGTGACGCTGCACCAGGAGTACGCCGGCGCCTTCACCCTGCGGCGCGAAGGCGATTACGAACTTCGCTACACAGGAACACTTTTCTCGCTGGATGCGCCGGAACCGACTACGCTGGAAATCAGCGGACGACTTCGGTCAGGCGTTACAGCCGACGAAGCACCCGGGCTCGTGTTTGAGACGGTGCTGCAGGGAATCGGACCGATGCTCATCCCGAGCGGGGTAACCTTGTTCGATTTCGTTCCTGAACCTGAAGAAGGCAGCCCCCGTACGGCCGGAGGTCCGGGGTTCCGGTACTGTGGCGCTTTCTGCGAGTGCCTCCTCGGTCAACAACCACAGGACAGGAATGACTGTATGGGCAAGAATACCCAAACTGCTTGCTCTGCCGAGAATTGCAGAGACGAGAATAGCAATGAGCGCATCTGTAACTGGAAGACAACTCCCTCGCCGGCCGGCGATCCTTTGATGGCGTGCCTGGGATTTGTCTGTCCGCTGGGCATCCTGCTCTACCACCGAGGCAGAGGCCGACGGTCCGCGGCTCCGAATGAGGGGAAAACGCGACCGTCGTGAGCCAGACACATCGGCCGTGCTACGCTTGTGGATATCTCCTCGAACCCGCACAGGATTGCGCGCGCTGTCCGGAATGCGGCTCGGACGATCAACCAGCGGCTCGGGCCACGGCCCGATATTTTCTGAGAAATCCCGCACGTCTGTTTATACAAACCTGCAAAATCGGACGATCGGTGCCGCCGGCGCTTTGGCGAAGCGGCACGGATTTGCGCCTCTTGCGCCGAATGCGCGGCCATCGTGGATTGCGGTTTGCCATCTGGTCGTTTGTGGCGCTCGCGATTCTGCTGCTGGTTGGGCCTTCACGAGTGAAACAGTATGCTTTCAGCGACCGGCCGATGCTGGACGGTCGGCAAACCAAGAATACCAGACTACAAAAGGGGCCCTGGCATCTATTCCTGATTTACGATCTCTGTGGAGAAGCAACCGGACAAGGATGGATCAACCATCATCACAACCCGTATGCGCTTTATACAGCCCTGGATCCTGCAGCGCCACGGTATGAATATTGGGGCCCGATTCCGAGATACGGCTGGGTATCATATTCGCCGTGGCCTTCGTACCGCGTCGTGAAGGAGTGGGATTTGGAGCCGCTGCGCCACTGGAGCGACCTGCGCCGCGTCAGCATGATCGTCTTCATACCTCTCTTCAACTGGTTTTCCTGCCTGCTGCTCTTGCATCTCCTGACGTGGGCGCTTGCAAGTGGCAATACCGGAGCTACTTTCGACGCGATGGACCGGCGCGCCGCCTTGACAGGGATCGGCCAGGCCGCCTTCGTCCCGATCCGCATCGCCTGGATCGGCGTCATGCTGCTGGTGATCCCGCTGCTGGCGGAGCCGGGGCTGACCCTGCGATTTCGCGTCATCGCCTACTGGACCCTGCTCGCCATCGGTGCCTTCGGGCCTTGCATCGTGGCCGTGAGGAGCTTGTGGGCCGATCGTCCATTCTGCCTGAAATGGGGCCGCGCGGTTCCCGGCCTGCTCTTGGTGATCTTCGGCTGCCTTGTGCCCGGCTGGTTGGTGAGGTGGGGTATTTATTGGGTGACGTTTCAACTCCTCCTCTTAGGAGAACACTTCGGACAACTGAAGGTCGGTTCGCTTCCATGAATACGACAAGCGATTCGACTGTCGTCTTGCTTCGGCTTCTTAAGATCGCGCTTCCCTGCGCAGCGGCATGGCTCTTGTGCTTTACGGACGCTTTTCATCGGCTGACTCGTATTACGGTTGTTCTCATTCTGGAACGAGTCTGGAAGCTCGAAGCGGTGCAGTTGAACTCAACAATGTTCGCCGTTAGCTGCAACGCTTACGAAATCATCTTTTGGTGTACGCCGGCCGTCATCCTGATTGCAGGATACTCGGTGATCGGATTGAGCACAGCGACGTTGCCCAGATACGTTGCACGTTGCGTCTTATTCACACTCTTCGTGCATACAATGGTTACCTTCGGACTGGCGTTTTCGATCTGGCTGCATCAGATGGGATGGTCGTGGAGTGCGGCACATTACCCGGTGTATGTTTTCGTCAATGCAACATGCCTTTCCGTGTGCCTCATCCGCAGCAGCTCGAGCGCCCGAACCAGTTCGTCCCCGGCGTAGACGAGCCACGAGACCGTGAAACGAAGGAAACAGCGTGAGCCGAACCAATGAGCGACGTTGCCTCCCATCATGCGCGAACCCTCAATGCACAGGCAGGTGTTCGATGAGGTGGTCGATTTCTTCTTCGGTGTTGTAGAAGTGGGGGCTGGCGCGGAGGCGGCCTTCGCGGGCGGCGATGACGGTGCGGTATTCCTGGCGCAGGTGGGAGACGATGCGGGCGTGGTCGTGCGTAGCGGAGACGAAGGCGACGATGCCACTGGCTTCCGACGGTTGCCGTGAACTGACAACGCGATAGCCCTTTGCCTGCACGCCGGCGACGAGGCGATCGGTCAGGGTGCGGACGCGTTCCCAGATCTTGTCGACGCCGAGTTCGAGCATCCATTCGATCGACGCACCGAGCCCCCAGATGCCGGGGACGTTATAGCTTCCGCCGTCGAATCGTCGGGCGTCGTCACGAAAATCGAGTTTGTAGTCGCAGAAGTTCATCGGGTTCTTCACACCCAGCCAGCCGACGCTGGAAGGACGCAACAGCCCGAGCAACTCGTGGCGGCAATAGAAAAGACCGGCTCCCTCAGGGGCCAGGAGCCACTTGTGACCATCAGCACTCAGGAAGTCGATCTTCATCGCGCGAACGTCGATGGGAACGCATCCCAGCGCCTGGATCGCATCGACGCAGAAAAGCACGCCGCGATCCTGACAAACGGTGCCGAGTCTGGCCAGATCGGTACGGAAGCCGCTGGCAAACTGAACCGCCGAAATCGTGACCACGCGCGTGCGTTCGTCGATCAGCTCGATGATTCGCTCAAGCGGCACGCGACCCTTGTCCTCCGGCACCATCTTCAACAGCACGCCGGCGGAGCGAAGATTCATCCACGGATAGATATTCGCCGGAAATTCGCAGCCCGCCGTCACGATATTGTCGCCCTTCGAGAAGGACAGGCCGTTCGCCACGTAAGACAGGCCCTCGCTCGTGTTCTTGACGAAGGTGACTTCCTCCGGGTGGCAGTTCAGAAAACGAGACGAGAGCTGACGGACCCGCTTGACTTCCGCATACAGCGCGCCCCGCGCATGCGCATGGGTCTCGCATTCCTCAATGCAGCGTCGCATCGCCGCGGCGGCTCGACCCGAAATCGGCGCAACCGCTGCGTGATCGAGAAAGTTGTAGTGCCGAGCAATCGGCATCTCGGCTCGCAATGTACTGACATCCAGCATGACCGTACGCTCCCGGGTCGCCCCCATCCGGTGGTGAAAAGGTCTTGCCCCCCCGCCGCTCGCGCGACTGCACCACGCTCGTCAACCAGGCATGGGCCTCTACCCGTATTATACGTCCCAATTGAGTCGAGTCTTAATTTTTACCGCGAAAGATCGACGGGCGATGAACATCTCGGCCTCGCCACTTCCGAGTCGGTAATCACGATCGCGGCGTTTCGGGCGACACCCAATAATTCGGACGCTCAAACGAGAGAAGCCCGCGAACGCATGTCCGCGGGCTCCTGAAATAATGGATTATCGGGATGGTGCGGCAAACAGGACGGCGCCTGTCCTACGCTGCCGGCTGCGTGCGGCGGCGGCGAAGAAGCCCCACGGCCGCCATCGCAGAACCAACGAGGATCAGGGTCCCCGGCTCAGGAACGTTCGTCTGGGCCATCGGCTCCGGCTGCTCCTCGGAAAGCGTCAGATCGATGCCCTCGAAGCCCGGCAGGGTCTGCGGCATGCCGTTCTGCATGAAGCCGATCGGATCATTTCGAAATGCCGTCACCAGCATCTCCTGCAGCAGGAAGTTCATATCTGCATCGCTGACTTCCTCGCCCGCCTGGATCCGGGCCATGATCTCCTCCACCTTTTCCTTCGCGTTGATCGATCCGGTCGCGCCGGAAATCGAGCGTGGAAACGCGGCGGCGTCGGTCTGTCCAAACGCCTGTGCGAGACTCGCAAACGTATCGAACAGAATATGGCCGGAAAGACTGATCGGCCCGGTGTCGAAGTCCGTCACCTGTTCGTCATGCACGAGGAACCCGTCGGCGGTAGAGCGCCCAACGTTGGTGATCTGCATGTTGAAGTCGTAGAAACCCAGCGCGTTAATGCGACCGTCCGTCTGCACAAACGCATTGCCGCTCCATGCGAAGTCCTGCACACCCGTGTTGACCGTCACGTCATAACGAAGCGGCGTCGGACGAAACGACGTCAAACCGCTGAATTGATCGAAGCCGCGCTGCCCGGTTTCTGACGAGAAGAAGACTTCCGGTATCAGGGTAGTCGTATAACCGACCCGACTGTGAATACCGACTGGCTGCGCGCTTTGAATAATATTCGGATCGACGCCCAGCTGAATCTTGATCGGACCGAGGTCCAGCGTGTTGGGATTGTCGAAGGAATCGGTACCGAAGAACCGGAAGTTCTCAAACGTCCATCCCTGTCCCGAACGGTTGCGCTCGATTCGCTGAGAGTAGATGTTGTTGTTAAACAGCGGTCCGCCCTGTGGAAACGAAAGGAACGACCGATTCCCGACGTACTGCACACCACGAAACAAAGTCTGCTGAAGACCCGACTGAGCTTTTGTCTCCCGCAGTTCCGCACCACTCGCGAAGCACACCACCAACCCGATCAACAGTACTCGACGATTTCGCATGACCCGCACCTCCAGAAGTAGGACTCGGGCCGGGGCGCACGCATGCACTCACAGCCACACCGAAATATCGGCCGGATGCGAGTTTGCGATAAGCTTTCATTCTTCAGCAGGGATCAGAACGCCGGCGATCGCGCCAGCGTCCAATAAGAAGGCAACGGATTATATCAGCCCGAATAAGGCCGCGGACGATCGCATCCCAGCTTCAAAGTCTCGCAGGTGCAGAAACTCGTTCGGAGAATGAGCGTTGCAGTTCGGCTGGCAGTAACCCATCATCAAGCTGTCAGCCCCCAACACCTGCTTGAGCATCGGCAGAATCGGCAGACTTCCACCCTCACGAATCAGCACGGGCTCCTTGGCGAAGCCCTTCGCCACGGCCTGACGCGCGGCCTTCATCCCCTTGGACTGAACGTCCGCAAGATACGGGTCACAGCTTGCGTGTGTCTTGATTTCCAGAGTGACCGTGTCCGGCACGCGGGCACGGACCGTCTCCTCGAAGAACTTTTCGATCTCCTCGGCCTTCTGGTCCGGCACCAGTCGCATGGAGACCTTCGCACCGGCCATCGAAGGAATGATGGTGCTCGATCCTTCTTTCATGTAGCCGCCGTAGATGCCGTTGACATCGAATGTCGGCCGCGCCCATCGGCGATAGAGCGTCGAGTAGCCCTTCTCGCCCCATGTCCGCGGACTCCCCAAATCCGCGAGGAAGGCCTTCTCGTCAAACGGCAAGCCCTCCATCATCTTCTTCTCCTCGGCGGACATTTCCTTCACCCGATCGTAGAAGCCGGGAATCGTCACCCGACCGTTCTCATCGTGGAAAGATGCGATCAGCTTGGCCAGCACGTTCGCAGGGTTCGCCACCACGCCGCCCAAGGTGCCGCTGTGAAGGTCTTTCTTCGGACCACGAAGGATGATCTCTTTGTAAATCAGCCCTTTCGTGGCTGCCGTAACCGCCGGGGCGTCATCGCCGAACTGCGCGGTGTCATGAATGATCACATAGTCACAAGCCAGCCGCTCACGGTGCGCCTTGATCAGCTTCGCCAGATTGGGCGAGCCGACCTCCTCCTCGCCTTCGATGCAGAACTTCACGTTGACCGGAAGAGAGCCGCTCGTCTTCATCCAGGCCTCAGCCGCGAGGATGCCGCACAGCACCTGCCCTTTATCATCCGCGGCGCCGCGGCAGACGATCTTGCCGTCTGCGACGGTCGGCACAAAAGGACCGGTGTGCCAGAGCGAAAGGTCCCCTTCCGGCTGCACGTCGTAGTGGCCGTAGACGAGAATCGTCGTGCGCCCCGGCTGCTGCGGACCCTCGGCGAAGACCGCCGGCCAGCCGTCCGTTTCCACAATTTCCGCCTTGAGGCCCGCCGCCTGACAGCGCGTGAGCGTCCATTGTGCCGCCTGGCGCATGTCCGCGGCGTGATCTTTCTGCGCGGAGATGCTCGCGATCTTCAACCAATCGAAAAGTTCATCGCGGAATCGGTCCTTGTTGGAGTTCAGGTATGCGATCGCTAGATCAATCGCCGGCTGGGACATGTTGCACCTCGTGGTTGGCTTGACGTTTCACTCGGATTGTCGCAGTGACGGGAGGAAGGGTCAACCCAGGGAACCGCCGCCCGACCTCGGCTTCGCCGTTTGGCGAGGAACACGCAGAACGATTCCATTTGCGTTTCGGCCTGCTAAGTCAATCCACACAGGCAGTGGTAGCGGATGGACGACTCGGTGACGTTTTCGCGGCGCCGTCACCGACGAGCGAGAGCATCCGATCCAGGGCGATCTTCGCCAGCGCCTTGGTCTCCGGATCGACACGGATTTGATTGACCACGCGACCAGCGATGAGCTCATCGAGCGTCCAGAGCAGGTGCTTCATGTCGATACGATACATCGTCGTACAAAGGCACTGGATGCCCGAGAGGAGTCGCACGGTCTTGACGCCTTTGAGTCGCTCCGCCAGGCGATGAACAAGATGGACCTCGGTGCCGACGGCCCACTTCGTGCCCGATGGCGCGTTCTCAATCGTACGAATGATAAATTCCGTGCTGCCCGCGAGATCGGCGTTCTGCACGACGGACCAGTCGCATTCCGGATGGACGATCACCTTGAATTCTGGGTCGAGCGCTCGAATCTCGTCAACCTGTTTTGCCGTAAAGAGCTGGTGGACGCTGCAATGCCCCTTCCAAAGTAGAAACGTGGCGTCGCGGATCTGCTGATCCGTCAGACCGCCGCCGGTTTCCTTTGGGTCGTAAACCTTCATCGAGTCCAGCGGCCAGCCCATACCGAAAGCCGTGTTACGACCGAGGTGCTGGTCGGGCAGGAAGATGACCTTCCGCTTTCCTGTCGGTGCGTCCGACCGCTCACCGTCGAGTGCCCACTCCAGCACCTGGCTCGCATTTGAGCTGGTGCAGCACGCCCCCCCGTGACCGCCGACAAACGCCTTGACGGCTGCTGAGGAATTGACATAGGTGATGGGGACAATTGCCGCGTCGGTTTTCGAGTTCAGGTGCTCCCAGGCGTCCTCGACTTGTTCGATGCCGGCCATATCCGCCATACTGCAGCCCGCAGTCATGTCCGGTAGGATGACCCTTACGCGATCAGCCGTCAGAATGTCCGCTGACTCCGCCATGAAATGCACGCCGCAGAAGATGACGAACTCCGCATCCTTCTGCTGCGCAGCAAGTTGCGAAAGCTTGAAGCTGTCGCCCGTGAAGTCGGCGAATTCGACCACATCGTCCTGTTGATAGTGGTGGCCAAGGATGACTAATCGCCTGCCAAGCTGAGACTTACGGGAGAGTATCTGCTCGCGCATCTCTGCTTCGGTCAGTTGGGCATACTTGGGAGCAAGCGGGGCCTGATAGAGCATTCTTCACCTTTTCAGCGGGATTGTAGCTCCGAAAGCTGCGTAACTGTAGTGTCCCCAGGGTGGTGGAAAGTGCCCAATCAAACTGCCAAATGTTGCACGATTTACCCAGAGAGTTCTCTCAACCCACCTTGCCGCCCGGAATACCGCGAGGATCCCGCCGCATTGAATAGCCCCTAAGCTATTATTGATTCATGCTTTATGTGCCAAATCGTGCATTCTCCCTACTTCCTAACCTTCGAAGAATTTTTCTTTGGAGAGGCGATTCTGGGCAGATATAATGACCCATTAGGGCGCTTTGCCCGTACATAAGCAACAAAGGAACGTGACGGACGATGAAGGATTCACAATTGGAACTGGGTCTCACAAAACAACGAAGCACGGACTTGAATTTCTTCCTGTACCGTCGCGCCCTGCACCCCGAGCTTTTCCACATCTACATGGATAAGCATATTAAGTACGGGAACTTCCAGGCGGATATCTGGATCATCGGGCTTTCGCATCTGGTGACCGTGCAGAGCGGCGGAACCCTGGTCACAGAACTCACGGGCGCCCCGAGCGACCTGCTGACAGAGCGTAACCTCGTCACGCAGTTCCGCTTCCGCGGCGAGCGCGATTTTCAGTATCGCTTCAGCGACAACATGCGGTACATCTTTAGCAGCCAGGTCGAGGAGATGACGGAACACATCTTCCGTACCACCTACCGCGACCTCGTGCGCTACGCAAAGACCAAGGGGCTCTACATCCCCTACAGTCAGTGGGCAACGAACGGGCTCGAGCCCTTCTCCTTCATCGACTACGAAACGCGGCACAACGAACTTCACGTTCACGCCTACCACGCCTTCCCCGGCGAATGGCGCATCCTGCGGACGCAGTCGATCTTCGAGACCGGCCCCGGTACGGGCAAGAAGTCCGGTTGACCGTCTGATTGTTATTTCGGTGTGATAATCCAACGGCCGCGGGTGATATCGCCTGCGGCCGTTTGCTTGCGCGGCGGCACATTGTCCGGCTCAGCGAGGCGAGAGCCGGCGATCGGGCGTGTCCTCTCCGCGGCCAGTCCAGAGGCGATTCACTGGTGACGGATGCTCGAGATTGTCAATCGGCATGACGACGCCGTCTGACCCCACTTCGTAGCCGAGTTGTGGCGGTGTCAGGGTCTCCGCATGGCCGTCAACAAAGGCGACTGCGGCCTTTCCGCGATGGCGAGTTTCGACAGGCGAATGTGGTATGCCGCCTGTATTGGGGCCGAAGCGAGCCGCGTTTTTCTCGCGGGCAAGTCGCGGCGGATCAAGTGTGTAAGAATGTAGCCCATGATCGGGCCCCGCGCCGCGGCTGTCTGCAATCAGGACCGTGAGGTCGGGCGCGTTGATCTGATTTTCGGAGACGGGGAAATTGTCATACAGCGGCGGCGAGGTTTCCGTTCGTGCGTTGCCGAGATACTGATAGTTGTAACCATACGCACCGTTACGAATGTCGCGTCGGGACGCACCCGCAAGCGAAGGACACACGAAGTAGTCGTTCGTCATTTCCGTGGAGAATGAATCACCCCACGGCGAGCCGGAATCCTTCGGCGGGTCGATGATCGCGCCAAGCTCAAAGCCCAGGAACCACTGCCATCGCGGCTGAGCGGCGCCGAATTCATTGACGTAAGTGGCGCCGTTTGCCGTCGAGAGGCGGATTGGAAAGAATCGGCCGTCCGATTTGTCGAGATAGATGACCGTGGAGACGCCGAGGCGGTGCATGTTCGCGAGACATGCGGCGGTCTGCCCCGCCTGTCTTGCTGCGGAGAGCGCCGGCAGCAGGATACTGATGATCACCGAAAGGATGGCCATCACGACGAGGAGTTCGATCAGCGTGAAACCGCGTCGCGCTGCGGGACCGTTCGCTGTGATGCCATGACTTGACGTACATTGTGAAGTGAGGCCGAAAGACGATCTTTCATGATCACATTTTGGTGTCGATCGAGATGTAGTTCGATTGGCCATACCGCAAAGTATATTGAGACTCAGTCTCAATACAAGCGGATTTTAGTCACTGAACTAAAAACACCTAATATCTTATTTAATAAGTTGTTATATTACTTTCGCTCAAATTAGCTAAGAAATGGTCGATTCTCAAGGAGGATACACGAAATGGCATCTTCTCGACGAGCAACAATTCGACGCCACCCCGCCACCCCAACATCCCTACGGACTACACGCCTTTCTATGCCTGGAAGAAATTTCGAGTTGAATATCGTATTCGCAGAGCGAATGCACCGCGCCCCTATCTTCACGACGTCCTGGTGATTCGCGGCATCAATTCCGCTTGCAAATCGATTCTTCGCCTGGGTTGCAGCATTCCCGGTCCTGAGTCGTGAGCAGGTAATCCCGCGAAACGAGCTGCTTCGATATCGAATCATGAATGCTGCATGGCACGATAAATGCCGCGTATTAATTCGGCGCAATCGAATTGCATTCCGCTGACCAACATGCTAAGAATAAGTCGTCAGAAAGAGTTTGTTTCTGTCATGCTCGACCACGGAGGCACGCATTTTTTGAACCGATGCGTTTGAACACAGGGATCTGCTCGGTGACTGTTTGCCGGACGAACTCCGATGCGTCGGAGAGGTCCAGCCGGCCCGCAACGATCCCACCTTCCTAGCGAAGGGTTCAAGAAATCAGCCGCCGACCGGCATTGCGGCGGAGACATTTCTGACCTCTTTTTGACGAAGAAACCCGTCGGGCTTTGCCTGCGACGGGTTTTCTTTTTTTCCCTGTTGCATTCCTAGCTAAAGGATTTGCCCCTAGCCCTGCACCGCGTGCGTGCACGCCACCAAGCGATGGTCACACACCCAGCCACGTAGGAACCCAACGCACGGCGCCGTGGAGAAGAGCGAGCGTGTAAAGACCTGCGACGATGTCATCTCCCACAACACCCCAGCCGCCAGGCAGTTTTCTCTCGACCCAGTTTGCCGGCCAGATCTTTGCAATGTCGATGGCACGCTCGATAAAGAACGCAGCGACCACGATCTGCCATGTGCAGGGAAGGCCGACGAGTGCCATCAAATAGCCCGGCAATTCGTCGATGACGTTTTTTTTGCTGTCCGTTTCGTTCAGAATGCGGTCCGTACGATCCGCTACCCAGATCGAAATCAACGTGAACGCCGCCACCACACCGAGGTACACCGGCCAGGACAGCTTGAGCACTACGGCCAACAACAGATAAAGCGGCACGCCGACGACGGCCACCGCGACCGTGCCGGAGGCGATCGGAACGAAGCCCAGATAGCCCAGCGAGCCGACAAAGAGCAGCACGCGCTGGGCAGCGGTGCGAGGCGTGCCAGTTACTTCCTCCATTTTTTCACTCGATGGGTATCGTTCATGCCGGAAAGTACTTCGACAGAATGGGCCCCAGTTTCTTGACCAGTTCCCGGGGAACGCGATCGCGGTGTGTCCACATGGCGAGTTCCAGCGCGTTCTGACAGGGGCAGGAACTCGCCGCCTGCCCGGCCATCGCGAGAAGCGCTGCACGAATGAGCGCCACGGAATGCGCCGTAGCATCCTCGACATTGTGAATGATTTCTGCGAGGAGAGCACGGCTGTCCTTGCCGGGATCGTGCGGTCGCCAGCAGTCGTAATCCGTCGGAAGCGCAACCAGCGCGTAGCAGATCTCCGACTCACGGGCCAGCCGCGCCTCAGGCATGCAGGTCATACCGATCAGATCGCCACCCCAGGCGCGATGCATTCGACTTTCCGCGACCGTCGAAAAAGCCGGCCCCTCCATACAGACGTAGGTCCCGCCGTCATGAACCGTCGTACCCGCGGCGCCGGCAGACGCGAGCAAGGTCTTGCGCAATTGCGGGCAGAATGGCTCGGAGAACTCCACATGCGCCGCAAGGCCCGGCTCGTCGAAGTACGAGCCCGCGCGGCGATAGGTCTTGTCAATGACCTGATCGGCAATCACGAGGTCTCGCGGGCGAATTTCTTCCCGCAAGCTGCCGGTCGCCCCGCTGGCAATAATGTGCGTGACGCCGACGCTCTTAAGGGCGTAAATGTTGGCGCGATACGGCACCGCGGTCGGTCCGATGAGGTGCCCGTGACCATGCCGTGGCAGAAAGGCGATCTGTACACCCTCCCACACCGCGCGGACAACCGGCGCGCTCGGCGTTCCAAAGGGCGTCTGTACGTCGATGGACTCGCCCTTGACTTCCTTCAGCAGGGCCTGGCCGAGCCCCGTGCCGCCGATCAGGCCGATGATCGTTTCTGCCATTCGCTGCTTACCTCCGGTGCGGCCGTTCGGGCCGATATCTGTTTGGCAGGCACTATCGGGCTGTCGCGAAGTTTCGTCAATCGTCGTGGAGGCGGTTTCATGGGGACGACAAGGGCGTACACTATAGAGCTATGACCCATCCGCGCGAGAAGTTCGCCCCGCAGGAGCTGGCCATCGTCCTCAGCAATTACGAGCTGGGGATCATTCTGGACATCCGCGAATTTGCCAGGGGGTCACATCAGGCGGCGAAGCTGCTCATTACGACGGATCGCGGCAAGTACCTGCTCAAACGCCGTCCCAAAGGCAAGGACGATCCGTACAAGGTGGCCTTCGCGCATTCGCTTCAATTATTCCTGGCCGAGCAGAATTTCCCCCTTCCCCACCTGGTTGGCACCAAGCGCGACAACAACTCGATGCTCAAAATCGGCGACGCCATCTACGAAGTCTTCGAGTTCATCGACGGCGGGCCGTACGACAACGGACACCTTGCGACCTCTCAGGCAGGTAAGACCCTCGGCCTCTACCATCAACTCATTCGCGACTTTCATCCGGAATATGAACCCCCGCCCGGCACGTATCACGGCGCCAAACCCGTCTATGACGCCATCCCGCGCATGGGTGAAGTGCTCAGCACACGCCCCTCGGTCAAAGGACACGAAAAGGAACTGGCGGCCATCCTTACGCAACTGCGGGAGACTTACGTCATGGCCGCCGGCGCAGCCAACGAGATCGGCCTCCTGAAATGGGCATCGCAGATTATTCATTCCGACTGGCATCCGGGAAACATGATCTTCGACAAGTCCCATGTCGTTGCCGTGATCGATTACGACGCCGCGAGGATCGCACAGCGAGCCATCGACATTGCAAACGGCTGCCTTCAATTTTCGATCAACACGGGCACGCAGGACCTGTCCACCTGGAGAGACGAGACGGACATGGTTCGAGCCAAACGCTTCCTCCGTGGCTACGACGAGATGAACGTCCTGACGCACGCGGAGTTGCAGGTGATCCCCCTGCTGATGCAGGAGGCCCTGATCGCCCAGACCGTTTCGCCGATCCTGCGGCGCGGCACCTTTGCAGGCCTGGACGGTTTCGCGTTTCTCAAGATGCTCCTGCGAAAGCTGGCTTGGCTGCAGCAGAATCAGAATCTGTTCGTGCTGGACGAAAAGGAAGAATAAGTCCGGCTTTCTTGTGGCTGTCGCGTTCCCGGATAGGATGTAACTTTTGGCCCTTAGCGTCCGCAGGAAAACAGCAGCCACGAAGCGGATCAGCAAAACTCGGGAGCATTCCATGCCTGGCGTGACGGTACGATTCTTCGGGCCTGCGAGAAACATCGTCGGTCAGGACGAGTTGCCCATGCCGGTCGCGGACGGAGAAACTGTCGGAGCCCTCGCAGGACGGCTTGCCGAGGCCTATCCGCAGTTGGGCGCGGCCCTGGGCATTCGACTCGCCGTCAATCGTACTTACGTCGCCATGAGTCACGTCTTGACCGACGGCGACGAGATCGCCGTCATTCCGCCGGTCTCCGGTGGCGCTCCGCTGCCGCGTGTTCATCTGACGCGCGAGCCGCTGGACGCCGGATCGCTGGTAGCCGAGATGAGTCGCCCGGACGCCGGCGCGGTGGCGACGTTCAGTGGAAACGTCCGGGCCGAACTGGACGGATGCAAACCGCTCGTCGCCCTGGAGTACGAAGCATACGAACAGATGGCGATCGAGCAGATGCAGGAGATTCGAGATCGCGCAATCGCTCGACACGGCATCCTCGATGCTGCAGTCTGGCACCGACTGGGCCGATTGAAGCTCGGCGAACCGTCGATTGTCGTCGTGGTCGCATCGGCGCATCGAGCCGAGGCATTCGATGCCTGTCGATACCTGGTGGATGCCGTCAAGACGGACGTACCCATCTGGAAGAAAAACGTGTGGGCCGACGGAACGGAGCAATGGGTGGAGCCGTCATGATTCGAAAGGGGCTTCGAGCGCTGGCGCAGACTGCCGCCGGTATCTGGCTGGGCGGCCTTATAACGCTGGCCATCGTCGCGCCGACGACCTTCGGCGTACTGCGCGAAACCGGAGTGGACAATCCGAACGCGCTCGCCGGTCAGGTCATGGCGCGAAACTTTGTGCGCTTTGACATGGTGCAGTTGATTTGCGGCATCGTGCTGCTCGGCGGGTTGATGATTCTTCTCGCGGTGGGCCCACGGCGAACCAGAGACTGGATTCGCATCGGTGGCGCCGGCGCGGCCGTGGCCATGATGCTCTACAGTGCGATGGTGATGACGCCGCAGATACTCGACATGCAGCCGCTGTTGGCCGAGCCATACGCGGACGAGGCCGTTCGCATGGCCTTCGATGCGTTTCATGCAACGGCGGTGCGCGTATCGCAGACGCTGCTCTTTCTTCTGCTCGCCCTCAACCTCGAAATGGCGTGGCCGAATACCACCGCAAGCTTACGTGGCACGGAGACAGTCTAGGATGGCAAAGAAGCGTCCAGCGGCATCCGGCGTTCGTGTCGCAAAACGAGCCGCCGGCCCGAAACGCGCCGGAAAAGCCAGGGGCGAATCGCCCGAAGCGCGTCGTACGAGAGCGAAGAAGATTCTTGCAGAACTGCACCGGCTCTATCCCGTCGCCGATTGTGCGTTGCAGCATGATTCGGCGCTGCATCTGCTCGTCGCGACGATTCTCTCGGCCCAGTGTACCGATGACCGTGTGAACAAAGTCACACCGGGACTGTTTGCCCGATACCAGTCGGCCCATGACTTCGCCAACGCCCGCCCCGCCGAATTGGAAAAGCTGATTCAATCGACCGGCTTCTTTCGAAACAAAACAAAGAATCTGATCGGAGCCGGCAAGGTCATCTCGGAGAAATACGGCGGCCGCGTTCCCGACACGATGGAAGAGCTTCTGGAAGTTCCCGGTGTTGCTCGAAAAACGGCAAACGTCGTCCTCGGTACCTGGTTCAAGAAGAACGTCGGCGTCGTGGTCGACACGCACATCGGCCGGCTGGCACAGCGCCTCGGCTTGACCTGGCGCTCGCGTGATGACAAAGACGCCGTGCGCATTGAGATCGATCTGATGGAAGTCTTCCCGCGCGACGAGTGGACTTATCTCGGCCACGCCCTCATCTGGCACGGTCGCAAGGTCTGTTCCGCCCGTAAGCCCGCATGTGATCGCTGCACACTGGCCCCCTGCTGCCCGTCGGCTTTCTCCGTATCTTGAACTTTCCGGTATACACATTACCAGGAATCGCGAATAACAAATTTCTACTTGCTGGGACAAGGTTCCAACGGACGCGCGATGGAAGGGTATCTCAACAACCAAGGATGGTTTGAACGGAGTTCAGCTCAAAGCGGTGCATATCAAAGAGAAGCGACGCCCGTTCTCGTGCGGCAAGGCCATGCCGCCGACGAGATTCAGGCGATTGCAGGAGCCGATCCGCTGCCGACACATAACCCTCGATATCTCCGGTCGCGACGATACAACCGCTGACGCCATGTTCGATCATTTCCGGCAAACCGCCCGAATCGGAAACGATGCACGGAATTCCCCTCGCCATGGCCTCCATCACGCTGTTGGACATCGACTCCCGCCGCGAGAGTTGAAGGTAGAGGTCCACGCCTCGAAACATCTCATCGCGATTCGTCCGGTATCCCGCAAACTCCACGCGATGCGCTAGCCCAAGGGCCGCGGCACGTTCTCGCAGGCGCCCTTCCAGCGGACCCTCACCAAAATAGACGAGTCGAAGATGGGGATAGCGCGTCGCCAGTGCGGAAAATACGGCAAACACATCGTCTGCGCCCTTGGCTTCGGTGATCCTGCCGGCCGTAGCCATCGTCAATTTTCCCGTCTGCGCAGGCATCACCGGCGAATCGGCACAAGGCACGCCATTGTATAGGACGCGCGAACGACTTCGATCAAAACCGTATTCCTTCGCATATGCGTCACAAACACGCCGACTGTTGAAGATGACCGCATCGCAGCAGGCCGCGGAGAGACGTCGCCGCCAAACGGTTGCCAGCCGACCGGATCGCCGCCGTGCGATCTTACGATCATTCCCAGACGCCATAGCGCGTGCCCGCGCAGTTTGTGTGTCGCCGTCGCCCGACGAGGTAATCCCGCTCGGCGGTTCCTGTCGAATCGTCGACACGACGCGGAGGCCCAGTGACTTCGCCGCCAGAAGCGAAACGGCAAAGGACGCGCCGCTGTCCTGTTGAATCGCAAATACCGTGTCCGCGTTCGTGCCGCGGAGCCATCGCCTTCGAGCTGCGATCGCACCCAGTCGCCCCCAGCGGTCTCCGCGAAGCTCCGCGTCGAGCCAACCCGTGCATTCGACAGTGAGTCGGCTCGGATCGGCCTCTTCCAGAAGTTCATCGTAGATCGACGCACCCGAGTAGCCGACATGTACGCTCGCGCCGGATCGCAGCAGGGCCCGTACGACCATCTGAATGTACTTCTCCGCGCCGCCTGCAAGGAGGCGCCCGTTGACGCAAACATGATGCACCGCAAGCAGCGCAATGCGACGCCCGACTCCGATCCCGATGAGCGGATCGCCGACCTCGGCGCGCGCGGAGCTGCCGATCATGTGCGACGTTGAACGATCAATCAGCGCAGTAAGCGGCACGCTACACGGCCTTTCATAGGAAACTACCGAATGCACTATGGATATCGGCGAACCGTGCGGCAGTCGGCCATGCGGCCTTGCCCCCCGCGCAGCCCGGGCCATACGCTACGACGCGGGTTGCGGCGGCAGATAGGGCGGTAGCAAGCGCGGCGGATTGGGAATGTACTCCGCAGCAATGGGTCGAAGGAGGTCCTCTTCATCGAGCGGCCACTCCCCCCCCTCACCCATCAGACAATCCACAACGAACAGATGCCGTGCGGAAGTAGCGGTCGGTATCACGACATAACCCAACAAGCGCTCATAGGGAATCTTTCCCTCAAACATCCGCTCGGCTTCGGTCGGTTCCTTCAGCAGCTTCAGGTAGGCCATCACGACCTCGGGCTTGATCAGCAGCAGATCACGAGAACCGCCGCCGCGCTCATAGCGAATCGCCGCACAGGCCTCACGATCCCAGTCGAGTACGTTGTTCACGGCAACGTCGCGGTCCTTCCCGGCCTTCCACGGCCCTTCGAAGTCGCGATATCGACCTTTGCGCGCCGATGCGCCGGCAGATAGTTGAACACCGCCGCCCGGCCCTGCCTGCCCGGTGAGGGTCAGATCATTGACACCCGTGATGCGGCGCAGGTCGTCATTCGTCAGCCGAGGCAGAAGTTCCGACCAGTTCCGTCGGACGGCCCCCCATGAATAATGCTCGCCGGCTGCAGGCGCGGAAGAGACGGCAAGTCCCTCAGTGGGCGATGTATGAGCGTATGCAAGACCAGCAACCGGCGCATTCTTCAAATCGCAGAACCGAAGGGAGAAGCCCCAGCCGCGATCATCGGGCGCCGGCAGTGATTCGACCACGATGCGCACTTCGTTCCAGCCCACTCGAAGCGGCGCATAGCCGGCAACGGTGTCCACCAGATTTTGATCACGATAGAGGCCGCTCGCAAAATGCCGACCCTGATGAATCCGTCGCCCGTTAATCCACACCGCGGCCCCGTCGTTACGACCCAGCCACATGCGGACTTCCTGGTTCTGCGGCGAGAAGACCCAGCACGTGGCACGCACCAGGGAGGGCCCGGCATCGGGGAAAATACGGGACAGGTCAATGAAGTCCGAACGACTGACATACGTTCGCACCTGCGCTTCGCGCGGCTCTGGGAGTGGAGCAAGCAGTCGAGCATTTGCTTCCGTACCGGCCGCGGTGACAGACGATGCCGCAAACGGCCCTTCCAGTCGCCAGAGACGTACAAATTCCTTCGGACCGGGCCGCGGTGTCATCTGCACGCGACGCAGCATTTCGGGGGCGAAGTGGTAGCGAAGAGACGCACGACAGGCAGAGCCGAGATTGGGCACCGGCGGGAAGCCGCAATCGCCCAACTCCTCAGAGAGGGGAATGCTCTCACCTACTTCACCGACCCGAGCGGCCCAGGTGAACTGCTGATACCAGGCCAGCATGAACTCGCGCCAGCTCGCGTCGTGATACAGCACCGAAAGACCCGCACCATTAGGACCCACATCCCCACCGACGCTGCGAACGGTCTGGCCGCGATCGGCCTCCGTGCGCGGCCGGACGAACACCACACTGTCATACCACCCGCGCTCGGCAACAATATCACGGGCAGGCGCGATGATCCCCTCGCCGTAGTCGATCATCGGCCATTCGTCTTCATTATCCAGTTCAAGAATCGTGCCCACGGGGAGCACTTTTCCAGCCGTCGCGCCCCAGGTCATCGAGCGCATGATCAACCAGGCCGCCTTGAGGTCCAGCAATTCCTCCGCGGACAATCTTCGCTCGCCCTTGCCCTTGAGGATCACAATCAAAGTGGACCAACGTGTCGGCAGCGGCTCCCAGGCCGCCTGGCCGGCGAAGTTCATGAAGTCCATTACGCGGAAGATGTCGCCGCCAATCTGGTCGAGCATTTCTCCAGCGCGATACTGCGCATCCGCATGCGTCCGATAGACGACCCGAGCTTCGTCGAATTCCGTAAAAGCCGGAGAGAAGACGCCGGCATGTTGAAGATAGAGCCCCCAGTAATAATGCTCGCGAAAATTGCCGCTTATTTTGTGCGGACGCTCATCGTAGGAGAGCATCCGCAGGCCGCGGCGAGCCAGTCGGGCCAACGGTTCATTGCGCGAATTGACCAGCCGGCGATATTCCGTTCTCGCCATCGCCTTGTTGCCGGCTGCCTCATGGGCAAAGGCCTCAAAATAGGCGCGAGTCTCCTCGTCTCCCGCCGCCTGATGAAAAAGCGCCAACGGCCCATCGAGGGTATCACTCACCAGTAACGGGTCCGGCATGCCGAACGCGCGGAGCGTAAAGCCCTCGGCCACCGTGTCCACGTCAAATCGAATCGCGATGCGACCATCAGCGAACTCCGGATTCGCCCGCTGCGTTTCCAGATTGATGACGTAAACCGTGGGAAACTTGAAGAGCTGCCACTGCGGAAGCGTCTTGCCTCCGACCGTCAGAGTAACCGTCGCAGGCACCTTCTCCCTCGGTTGCGCCTCGGATTGGTCATCCACCACGAGCGGAGCCGGCGCCACCACGGCCGCCATCGGCTGAGAGGCAATCAAGACCAGCGCTTGTGGATACGGACCATCAGGACCGGCTGGAAGTCGGTAGGACTGATCCGACTGGCCTCGCGGCACAAAGCCCTGTCCAAGGGGAACCACCGTGAGTTCATAATGTCCGGCGGCAAAGGCAGACGATGTGCCGACCCAGGCACAAACCATGCTGAACACGAGCACAAGTATCGACGATCGCCAGGCCGGCCGCAGATACACTTCACAGCGGCGTTTCGCGGTACGCGCGTACGGTATCCGCCATGAGAAATCCGCAAACGGGAACGGTCGATAGCCAAATGGATGAATTTTGTCTGTCATGTCTGGATGGTCAGGATCAATTCGTTTGCACCGGCTCGCTGCTCGTAGTGTCATTTTGACGGCAGACGTCGCCCGTGGCAAGCCGCTCTGCGATGAACGATTGAAATGGATCGGCCTGCTCACGGCACGTTCCACTCGTTGGTCACGACGACCCAGTCGTCCGGGCCGGGCTTCTCCGCAGAGGTCACACGAACGACTTCGCGACCGGGCGGTTTGAAGAACGACCGTAGCATCTCCCAATCAGAACCGCGCAAGATGAAATATTCCTTCTTCTCACCGGACAGCCGCCCGAGCAGCTTGGCGACGGCCTTCTCAACAAGTTCAGGCGGCAATTCGAGGCGATCGCCGCGCATCGTCGCCAGTTCGAGATCAGTAAACATCGGATCAATCGGACGTTCCAGGTAGTACATCAGCGCAGCGTCCGGCCGTCCCCGAACCCAGGTGATCGGATCGTCACGGCTGATCGAGTGCTTGCTGAGCGCAACCGCCATCTCGCGTGCCAGGGATTGGTCCGTCACCCCCTGTCCGAGGCCGAACCAGCACCAGCCGAACACAGCGGCCGTCGCGGCCAGGAGCGAACAGAAGCTCAGCACGCGCTTGGCTTTGAGAAAGAGCACGGAAGCGACAAACAAACCCGTCGCACAGGGAACCGACCCGCGAAGGTAGAGCCAGTACGCATCGGGATAGCGGGCATTTACATAATACCCTCCGATGACGAATCCGATTCCCGCGACAAGGAGAATCGCGTACACGACCGCGCGCAGGACACGCGGGGAAAACGATCGCGCAGACATGAAGAGATGATCAACGACGATGCCCAGCAGCAGCGCGAGCCCAGGGAGGGCCCCCAGCACATAGCGAGGTCGTTTGAATGCGGAGCAGGAGAAGAAAACAATCTGTACCACGACCCAGGTCAGGATGAAGAGCAGAGCGCCACGATGCTGTCGATAGACCCGAACAAACGGCGCGGCAATCGCTTCCGGCAAGCTCAGTGAAAAGGGAATCACAAGGGCGGCAATCACCGGGATGTAATAGAAGTAGGGGATGCCCTCACGGCCCATTTCACCGGTGTATCGATCCACAAACTCGACTTCCCACAGGTCCGTAACCTGATGAAGCCGGGTGTACACAAAGAGTGGCCAGGGCAGGAAAATCAGGAGAAACAGGACGAAGCCGGAAACGATCCGCAGCTCGCGGATTGCTTTCACTTGAATCAGAAACCGACGAATCAGTCCCGGGGTGGCTTCCGTGGTGGAACCCGATGCGCGCAGCGCCCAGAGCGGAATAACAACCAGCCACCAGCACGCGAGCGGCAAAGCAACAGCCCCGAGCGGTTGCGGCGCTTTGGCGAGCATCGCCAGGGCCAGACTGACATAAAATAACCCCCACATCAGTCGCCCCGAGCGACCTCCATGTGCCGCGAACCAGAAGGCCGTGACTGCGAGCGTCATAAAAAAGGTCAGCACCATCTCGACCTGCGCATTGTGCGAGAAGTAAAGCGTGCCGGCGCAGGAGGCATTCACCAGGGCGGACATGACTGCCACGCGATGCCCGAACATGGCATGGCCGAGCAGATAAACCAGAAACGTCGTCAGGATGGCGGCGACCGCCGATGGCAACCGAGCGGCAAATTCGGTCACGGGGGGCGATAAGCGGGGATCCTCGACAAGATAGGAACTTAGAGCGGCCAACCAGAACGCCAACGGCGGTTTGCGGACGAATGGGTGTTCGCCGACACGGGGTATCAGCCAGCCGTCGCCCTGCCGAATTTGCCGAGCCCCCTGAGCGACAATGGCCTCATGGTCGCTAAGCGGCGGACCACCTTCTAAGCCCCATAAGGCCAGAAAGCCGGCAAAGACCAGAACGCAAAGCAGATCCACATGGGCCGAGCGTGTCCACGATTCCTCGTTGCACTCGATCCTCGCGGATGGAACCGTATCAATAGCTGGCTTGGCTGCTTCTGTCACGGTGTCGATGGTAAGCTGGTTTACAATACCGCACGAACCGGTCATCAGATTGGACCGTCTATCTCTCGACGGCAGTCCCGTCGTGCGGCAGACGGGCGATCGCTCGCCAGAGCGGAAGTCAACCGGCCGATGCTATACTGAGGCGGCCTGCGCTGCCATAGGCAATCGATCGGAACAGGCGACTATCGGTCGCTACCGCCAGGAACGAATGGCATGAATTCGCGAAAAGCTCGCCCACCGGCATGCCGCCACGACTTTATGAGGCCTGCTTATCCTGTGCTGCGTATACGTTAAGCGAGTCAGGAAGGATTTCGGGCGAATGATGGCCGATTATCCGACAAGAGGTTCAACGGATTCCTGCCGACAGGATGTCAATGAATCGCCCAGCTGAAGGGTGTAGGAGACCGCACATGGTCAAGCTCAAACTTCTATCGGGATTGTGGTGTACCCTCCTTCTGGCAGGTGTCGGAACGGTCGATCGCGCCGCGGCGGAACCCGTTTCGCAAGGTAACGCGCGCCCCGCAACAACACACGCGGGTAAACCGCTGCCGGACGCCCCTTTCGAATTGACTGCGGAAGAGCAGGCGGCGCTTGCGCAGCTCGAACGGACTTCCCAGGGTTATGCGATCATCGCCGATCGCGTGAAGCCGTCGGTTGTGAGCATCCGGGCCATGGTCGTGAACAAGGACTTCAATGCGGAGCTTCGCAAAATGCTGGGCGACGAGGATCTGCAGATGGTGCCGATTGCCGGAACCGGCAGCGGCGTCATCATCGACACCGACGGCCACATCGTGACGAACAACCACGTGGTCGAAGATGCCGATGCCGTGCGCGTCACGCTCGCCGACGGCCGAGAAGTACAAGCCCGAATCATCGGAACCGATCGCATGTCCGACCTCGCGGTCATCAAGATCGACGCCGACGGGTTAACCGCCTGTCGCTTTGGAGATTCAGACAAGGTCCGCGCGGGACACATCGTCTTCGCCATCGGCAGCCCGTTCAAGTTCGGCCACAGCGTCTCACACGGCATCATCAGCGCCATCGGCCGCAGCAATGTCGAAGTCGACATTGACTACAAAAACTGGCTACAGACGGATGCGCCGATTAATCCCGGAAACTCGGGCGGCCCGCTCATCAGCACGAAGGGCGAAGTCATCGGCATCAGCGTGGCCATCGCCACGGAATCCGGCGGCTATCAGGGCGTGGGGTTTGCCATTCCGGCGAATACCGTGGTGCGCGTCGCCGAGCGGCTGAAGCGCGGTGAACAGATCGTCCGTGGCTATCTGGGTGTGGAAATCAAGCCCGTCCGCCGTCCGGAAGCGGATGTGTACGGCCTCAAAGATGTCCGGGGGGCTCTACTCGGTACCATCGGCAAGGAATCACCGGCGGCCAGAGCAGGGCTCAAGCCCGAGGACATTGTGCTGAGCATTGATGGGCAATACGTCCAGAGTCTCGAACACCTTCAGGACGCCGTGGCTTGGACCCCGCCGGGAACCAAGTCCGTGTTCAAGGTCTGGCGACGGGGCAAAGAGCAGGATGTGATCGTGGAAATCGGCAAGCAGCCACCCTGGTTCCGAACGCAGGGCACGCCGCTGGATCTCCAGGGACGCGATCCGGACGCGCAGGAAGATCGAACCTCCCGTCGAGGCAAGCGACGCAACGAACCGACAACAAACACCGACGCGACGAAATCCGTCCCCCGTGCGCCGGAGGGCGAATTCTTCGAAAAGCTGGGCATGTTTGCGGCGACACTGACACCCGAGCTGCGCGAGCGTTTTCAGATTCCGGAGAGTTCGGAAGACGGCGTTGTCATCACGCAGGTCGATCCGCTTGGCGAGGCCTATCAGGCGGACCTTCGACGAGGATTCGTCATTCGCAAGTTGAACGACGATCGCATCGAGACGCTCTCAGAATTCAAAGCGGCAATAGAGAAACTAAAGGACGCCAAGGGCGTGCGGCTGCAGGTACAGGCAAACAGGCAGATTTTCTACACCGTGGTAAAGCTGCGCTGAAGCGAGCGATTTGTTCATCAAGCGTAAACACGTGAGCCGCTCGACACGCAGGACGCCTGGCGATTACCGAGGTTCAATTCGTTCGTCATCCGTGGATGTCGGGCGAACGCGCGGCGGCGTGGGTTCGTCAACCGCACGTGGCTCGCCGACGATCGCCCTCGTCCTGGGCCGATCCTCGGGCTTCAGATGGCTGTACTGCTCGTCGGTCAACTGCTCGACGCGCGTCGCACTGAAGCGAACATTCGACATGTTGCCTGCTTCTTCAAGTTCCATCACCTGGTGATACAGCTCGATGGCCCGGGCACGATCATGCCGTCGGAAGTCGTACACAACGGCGCACTGGAAGCGCGCCGGAAGCGATATGTCAGGATTCAGCGCCGCGGCCCACTGATAATAGCGAACTGATAGTTCATCATCCGGGTCTTCCTCCCGCAGATATTCCTTGTAAATCTCGCCGCAGTAAAAAGCGCTTTCGTCTACCTTGTCCGACTTGGGATGTTCCTTCAGAATGCGCTTAAACATGGCAAGCGACTGGCGAGCTTTCTCCTTGTTGTGTTCCAGGGCCCCGGCCAGCGGAACCGCCGCGACCTGTTTGTAAATCGACAGGGCCTCGCTGTAAATCCGGTCCGCCTCGGGGATCGACTGCTCAGGCGAGACTTCCACGCGATGCTCCACCGGCGCCGCAGAGAGGAACGGGTAATTGAGCACTTCCTCCAGTTGCTGTCGCACGCGGCGACACCAGTTGGCCTTCACGCTGTCGCCGGCCTTGAGATACGCCCGCTCCAGTTCTTTCACGTCGTAGAGGAACTGCTCGCGATTCTCCATCATCCGTTCGACAAGGTCGGGAAAATTAACAACCTGCACGGCGTCGGGACGTCGATACTCGCCGTCATCCGCGGGCGGCGTGACGTCCACAACCCGGTAATCGTGTTGGCGATTCCATCCTTCGCAGCCGGTAAGGCAGGCGATGGACAGAAGCGAAAAGAAACCACATCCGATGCGAACAATTCGATTGGAGTGCATGAGAGCTATCCCTGTGCTCACGTCGCGGCTCAGCCGCGCGTCCTGTTGAATGAGTTTCGTCCTGAAACCTGCGCGTATTGCACCACGCAAGTCGGCAAGGGTCAAGAGCGCTCCTGCATGCGGACTTTCATTTCATCACATTCGCTGGGTATCGCGCATGGGGCAAAGAAGCAAAGCTTCGCCGTACATGATCGTTCTGGCCACGACTACGAGTCACGGACCTCTGCCTTCTACCACTGGGCCTCGTCGAAAGCGCCCCGCCGAACCACCGGCTTCTGCGGCAGGTTCTTAACGATCAAAGCCGCCAGTGAAAGGTCGCCACGGGTTGTGATTTTGATGTTCCTCGGGTCCCCATCGACGGCGTAAACCGAGTGCCCGGCTGCGGAAACGAGTTGGGCATCGTCCGTCACCGGCATGCCGGCAGGCAAACTGAGCTTGCCCCCCCGAAAGGCCTCATAGGCCCCGAAGATGACATCCTTCCTGAAAATCTGCGGCGTCTGAGCCATGAACAGACCCTCTCGATTGACCGTCTCGGTAATGACGCCTTCCTTGCTGACACGCTTGAGTGTGGCCGTTACCGGACAAACCGGTACGGCGGCCCCGTGCTTGATCGCGGCATGATAAAGTTGCTCGATCCAGTCGGCGGCGACGCAGACGCGGACGGCATCGTGGATGCAGACCAGCGATGCTTCGTCACTCACGGCGGCGAGACCCTTCTCGACGGAGTCGTGCCGTTCGGCCCCCCCTTCCACGAACTTCACGCCCATGAAGCCGAGATTCGCCCCGAATTTGGACTTCATCTGATCCGCATCCGCCGGCGAAACGACAAGAATTGTCTGACAAACGTCTTCGCGGTTGACGAAAAGCTGCAGGGCCATCAGAAAGAGCGGCTGGTCCCCCACCTTGGCGAAAATCTTGTTCTCCCCCCCACCGAACCGTTCGCCGCTGCCCGCGGCGACCACAATGACGCTCATCTTGTCCATAACCCGCCCTCCTGCGAGTCAGCATACTCGCTGGGGATACAGGGGCAAGTGTGAGAGTCCCTACGGCAATCGAAAAAGCCGCCGCCCACACGCCGGACTCGAAACCGCAACAGAGTCGATACAATCCTGAAGATGACCAAACCGGGAAAATCTGAAAACGAGCTGGTCGAGTGGATTCGCCGAAGATGCGTATCGGCCGACACCGCAGTGCAGATCGGCGTCGGCGACGACATGGCCATGGTACGCGCCGGCAGCGACGTGCTCGTTACCGTCGACATGCTGATGGACGGCGTCGATTTTGATTCGACCATCCACACGCCGCTGCAGATTGGCCGCAAGGCGCTGGCGGTCAGTCTATCGGATTGTGCGGCAATGGCCGTAAGACCGAGATGGGCCCTGGTGAGCGTGGCCCTGCCGAATGCGTGGTCGATGCAGCAGGCGCAGGGGCTCTACGAAGGCATTAAGGCGCTCGCGAAGACTTACGACGCTCACGTGATCGGCGGCGATACAAACAGTTGGGATAAGCCGCTGGTAATCGACGTAGCCGTCATCGCCGAACCGTGGCCGGGCGTCAAACCCATCTCGCGAAGCGGAATGCGCCCGGGCGACGGACTCTACGTGACTGGCAAACTTGGCGGGAGTCTATCAGGCCGTCATCTGACCTTCGAGCCGCGCATACACGAGGCGAAACAACTGGCCGAGACGCTGGGCGATTCGTTGCACGCGATGATCGACCTGAGCGACGGGCTCTCGACGGATGCCCACCGTGTGGCGAAGGCGTCAGGATGCGGCATCGAGCTTGACGAAGCCGCGCTAGTGGCGTGCGCGACGGATGCTGCCAGGGAAATGGCGGAAAGTGCCCGCCCTGAAGTCCGCGTCGATGCGCTGCTCGATCACATACTGAATGACGGCGAAGACTTCGAGCTTTTCTTCGCGGCGGCGGAAGGCAAGCAGGGCATGAATGATGCAGTACAGGTGACTCACATCGGTCGAGCGGTTGAGCAGTCGGGCGTGTGGCTGCGGCAGGCGGACGGCAGCCGAAGGGTGATCGAATCGCACGGCTGGCAGCATTTCCGGGAAGTCCAATGACCACAATGCTGGTAATCCCTTCATCAAGCCCGGAAGAAACGATCACGATCGGTCGTATGCTTGCCGGGCTGCTCGCACCCGGCGACATGGTCGCGATGGTCGGTCAGCTTGGTGCAGGGAAGACGCAGCTCACCAAGGGGATTGCCCTCGGCCTCGGCGTACCGGACGCGCGTCTGGTGAGCAGCCCCACGTTCGTCCTCTGCAACGAATACGAAGGCCGCATCCCGGTGTATCACATCGACGCCTACCGCCTCGGAGGAAGCAGCGAGTTGGAGGCCCTCGGCTTCGAAGAAATGACGGCGACCGGCGTCGTCCTCGTCGAGTGGGCCGACCGCGTACAATCCGCAATCGTCGGACAACAAAGCTCCGAGTTGCGAAATGACTGTCACGCCCTCTGGATCGAGCTGACCATCACTGGCAATACCAGTCGGACTCTGACCTTAAGCACAGAGTCGTCACGATTTGCCGCCGCACTGGCCAACCTCGGTATGGGCGAGTAACTTAACGCCAATGACAAACCGCTCCCCGAAAAAATCACTCCGAGCCGACAGCCGCAAGCCCGACGCCCTGCGACCCATCAAGCTCATTCGCGGCTACACGAAGAACGCCGCCGGCTCGGTGCTCATCCAGTCCGGCAACACCCACGTCCTCTGCACGGCCAGCGTGGAAGAATCCGTGCCGCCCTGGCGAAAGGAGAGCGGGCTCGGCTGGGTCACCGCGGAGTACGACATGCTCCCGGCCAGCACCGGCCAGCGCCGCGCGCGAGATCGCAGTGGCAAGATCGACGGCCGCACGCAGGAAATTCAACGGCTCATCGGCCGCAGTCTCCGGGCGGTTGTCGACATGGCCAAATTGGGTCCGCGCTCGATCTGGATTGATTGCGATGTGATTCAGGCCGACGGCGGCACACGAACCGCTTCCGTCACCGGGGCCTATGTCGCCCTGATGGATGCCGTGGGCCGGCTGCGAAAAGACCGGCTGATTACAACCAATCCGATCATTGACTCCGTCGCCGCGATCAGTGTGGGCATGTGCAAGGGTCGCATCCTGCTCGACCTCAACTACGAGGAAGACCGCGATGCCGAAGTCGATTTCAACGTCGTGCAGACCGGCAGCGGGCGATTCATTGAAGTGCAGGGCACCGCAGAGGGCCGGCCCTTTACCCGGCAACAGATGACGGCGATGCTGAACATGGCCGAGCGCGGCATCCGGCAATTAAGACAATTGCAAATTCGATCGCTACGAGGACGACGTACAGTCAGATGAAAAGCCAACGATCCGACATCACGAACGGCAACCAGGCCATACGCGCACGACGGGAACTGCCCACCCTTGTCACAGAGCCGAAAGCACGTCCCCGGAGCTTTCGCTGCGCCCTGCTCATCCCCTTGATGCTACTTGTCGGATTCGGCTGTTCCGATACCGACAAGAAAAAGTGGGACAACATGTGGAAGCTGGACAGCGGCAGTGGCATCGGTCGCCGCGCCGGCGACAAGGAGGCATGGACCATTGAGTGCAACGAATTCATCGGCCCCGGCCACGTCAATACCGCCGACACGATGGCCACGGCGCTCAAGCGCGTCTCCGGTCTCCGCGCCGAACGTGTCCGCGTCGATCATCTCGACGACCGCAGCCGCGTGTACTACGGCTCCTACGAACTGAGCTACGCCGAGACAAAAGTGGATTCCGACCGTCATGCACGCGGCGATCTTGTCATCCAGCTTTCCGACGAAATCAAGACGGACCTCGACTTCATCCGCAAACTGGCGATGGGCGAACAGTTTCCCTTTTTCTCCGCGCGACCGGTGCCGGAACCGCGGCCGGATGTGGGCCCGTCGGAGTGGAACCTGCAGAACGCCCGTGGCGTCTACACTCTTCACGTCGGCGTGACATACCCCACCCCCACCCTGCACGACTACAAATCCGCCGCGATCGAATGGGTAAAAGACTTGCGCAACCGCGGATACGAGGCCTATTATTACCACGATCCCGAACGCCCGCAGACGTCCATTTGCGTCGGGTCCTTCGGGGCCGATGCACTCGTAGACACCGGCGAGGGTCGCAGCGGTTACAGCGCGGCCGTTAGGGCCTTGCGTGAGAAAGAAGAGCTGAAGTACAACCTCGAAAATGGCCACATCATGCACCGCATCGCCGCCGACGAGAGCGGCAAACGTGTCCGCATGCCGAACTGGTCCTTCCTGGTCGAAATACCTCGCAAGGACAAACCGCTCTCCAGCGGTGGACTCGAGCGGCGCTGAGATTCTGTTCCCGGATCACGATGATGCGACGCCATGAACATCCTTATCGCCACAAACAACCCTGGGAAATTCCGAGAGATCATCGCCGTGCTGTCGAATGGCGATGCCGCGCAACACCCTCCGATCAACTGGATTTCCCTCGCCGACCTTGCCTCACCGATTGAAGAACCCCGCGAAGACGGCGAAACGTTTCTCGCAAATGCCACGCTCAAGGCAACGCACTACTCCAGGAAGTCCGGCATGTGGGCCCTTGCCGACGACTCCGGTCTGGAGGTCGACGCCCTGAGCGGCGAGCCCGGCGTGCATTCCGCGTACTACGATCGCGCCGCCGCACATCTCCCGCGATCCGAACGCGATCAGGCCAATAACGCCAGACTCGTCGCTTCCCTGCGAAAAGTTCCGCTGGAACAACGAGCCGCCCGATATCACTGTGTTCTCGTGCTGGCCGATGGCGACCGCGTACTGGCAACAGCCGATGGCGTCTTCGAAGGCCGCATGATCGACACGCCTCGCGGCGGAGGCGGCTTTGGATACGACCCTTACTTTCTCGTGCCGGAACGGAATCAGACGGTGGCGGAGCTTCCTGCGGAAGAAAAAAACCGCATCAGCCATCGCGGCCTCGCGCTACGGGAAATGCGTGCGAAGCTGCGCGATCTGCTCGTTAATTCGTAAGCCACGTCCGTAGATCACGAATGCTTCGTCCGAGTCGGCGCACTGCACACCCCTAGATCTGCTCGAATATGGGACGAATCCAAAATTCAGCATAATCAATTGGACCCGGTCGGTTCATTTCGTACTGTTTAAACAGGTTCACAGGAGGATGATCCATGACCTCGCCGCACGGTCTCTATAAAACGTTTCTCAAGGATGAAGCCGGCGCTACATCCGTCGAGTATGCCGTCATGATCGCGCTGATTCTCCTGGTCGTCATCAGCGCCGTGTCCGCCCTGGGGACAAAGGTGTCCTCTGCTTTCGCCGAAGCCGAGAGTGGATGGTAAACCTTCCCGCAGCCGATTTACACGCACTTCTTGCCGATGTCCGAATACAGGACAGAGTTCGCGTCTGAATAACGAACGATCTCGAAGCATGCTGTCCGTGCCATGCAGTAAATCAAACTGCAAGGATGCGTTACGCGGTTTGCAAGGTCGGGTCGATTTGCGTGAGAGGAATACCCCGCAGGGTCTGGGAAGTGCGCTGGGGCGGCTCAAACGTCGTCAGGTCGGTACATTCGCGATGCCACCGACAGTGGCTTTGTTCACAAGCCGTCAGGCAACGGCCAAAGCAGGACTGGAATCCCTCTGCCTGTTGCCGGGAATGGATCAGATCGAAATTGGGCATGTGACCGGTCGTAATCGCAAATCGAACGGCGCGATCCCTGGCTACGCGTGTATCAAGCATTTTGCACACCCTTCTCCGACCGGTTGGACTTATGTCGGATGCGCTGCAATGCGGGTTTAGTTCAGACCCCGAAAGAAACCCGTCGTCAAAACCTGAATCTGTACGCTTGAATCGACAGGCGAGTCGGAATTGACGGCTACAAGTTAAAGGCATACAGCAGACTGGTGGCGATCACGTCCGCGGTAATGAGGGCGACGATGCATTTGACGACCGTATTGGTCGTGGCCCGGCCGACGCCTTCGGCCCCCCCACTGACGCTGAGTCCCTCGTGACACGCGATCAAGGCGATGAGCATGCCAAAAAGCGGGGCCTTGGCCACGCCGCTGAGAAAGTCCTTGTGCGTGATGGCGATCCGCGTGGTGTTGATATAGGCATCGCTGCCGATGTCGAGTATCACCGTACCGGTCAGATAGCCGCCGAAAATGCCGACCACGTCGGCGATCACCGTGAGCACCCCCAGCATGACCACCGTCGCCAGAAACCGCGGCACCACGAGAAAACGGACGGGATCGAGCGCGCTGGCGCGAAGGGCCTTGATCTCCTCCGACTCCACCATGGTGCCGAGCTCGGCGGCGATGGCCGCACCGGCGAAACCGGACAGCACGATACCGGAGAGCAGAGGCGCCAGCTCCCGTGTCATGGCGATGGCTACGATGGTGGCAATCTGTTCGATCTGTCCATAGGTTTTCATCGTCGGGGCCATCTGAAGGGAAAGGATGATGCCGATGAAGACTTGCACGAGGCAGATGATGGGGATGCTGCGGATGCCGACGCGAACCATCTGCGCCAGCAGATGCTGACCGCCGAAACGAACCTCGCGAAGGATCAGCGCCCGCCAGATCCACCGGAGGGTATCGCCCAGCAGGCAGATCATTCCTCCGATGAACTCGAAGAGCCCGAGCCACGATCGGCCATGCTGAATCGTACCGCGACCAACGGCCTCCAGCGCCGACGTGATCGGCGAAGGGGCGTGCTCCGGTTTGCTCGGGATGTCGCTCATGAATCAACCGCCGGACCGCGATGCTCCGTTTCGCTCTGCTCGATCCTTAAACCTTCAGCGCCTGCTGCTCGTCCTCGCAAATCGTGAAGAATTTGTCCAACTTGGTGATTTCAAAAACGCTTCGTACCCGCATACTCAGGCCGAAGAAAATCATCTTACCCTTGTAGGCACTCACCCGCCGAAAGACTTCAACAAATGTCCCCACGCCGGAGGAATCCATGAAGGGCACCTCCTTCAGATCGATCACCAGTCGCTTGGGACGTTCCGCCGCCAGCTCGACGAGTGTGGCATGAAGCGTCGGCGAGTGATGTAGGTCCACATCGCCCGACAGCGAAACCACCGTGGCGTCGTCGCTTCGGCGTATTTCCTTGACCAGACTGCCGTCTTTCGGGTTCTCGCTCATAAGACTTCGCCTTCCCGCCCCGTCGCGCGCCGCTCCGCATCACCGATCGGTTCCGATTCCGGTGACGCCGTCGGCTCAGCCGACGCATACTTGACCATGCGGAGCAACATGCCGCCCTCGATCGGGCAACTGTACTCCACTTCTTCCATGACGGATCGTATGATGTGTACGCCAAGGCCGCCGGGGCGAACGTCGTCAAGATCTCTGCCGCAAATCTTCGTCGGATCGACCTGCTTGCCCTGATCTCGAACGGTCACACAAACGCCTGCTCGGTCGTCTGATGCACGAACCGGCATCAGAGTAATCTCAATCGGATGTCCCGGCTGTCCACCGTAGCCGTGTTCGATGACATTGGCCAGCGCTTCGTCGAGCGCGAGGACCAGCGCGTGCGAATCCATCTCGCTGAAGCCCTCAACGCGCGCCAGTTCCTCAACGGCTCCACGGACGGCTGCAAGGCATCGCGCGCTGCTCGTGATTTTCAGGTCGATGCGGCTTTCGTTACTCATTGCAGCTCCACACCCTGCTGACGCGCCGTCTGATCGTCGGAATCGTTGTTCAGTACTCGATCACGCGTGGTCAGATGCTCGCCGCGGCGGATGTAGGAGCGCCACAGCGCCACGCTGGCGGAGCGCTCACGACTCTGCTTGGCGTAGTCGTAACCAAATCGCTCGCCGGTGATTCGCTCCAAAGACAGGATTGCAAAAAACCGGACCGCATCATCATCATCTTCCAGCCGATCCACCAGCAGGGGCACCGCGCCCCGGTCCCCGGCCTGACCCGCGGCAACAATGCCGAGAATCCGCTCATTGACGTCGTCCGAGGAGATCGCCGCGCGGTAGGGTCCTACCGAAGCACAGCCCGGCAGAAAAAACCAGCCGACAAAGCAGCTCAAAACGAGAGCGAGACGAACCATACCGGCTATCCTAAGCGTACCCCATCACGCAGACAACGCCGGACGATGAAGGCAGCCGTCGCCTTTTTCCACGGCTTCGATTAACTTTATCAGAGCGTGTTCGGCTTGTAAGCAGTCGGCCCCAGACCACAGGGAATAGCCAGCAATGTCAACCCATCAATTGGATATCCTCTTCACCGCGCCCCATCCCGATGATCTCGAAATCGGCTGCGGAGGCGCGATCGCTTCACTCGTCCGTCAGGGTCATCGCGTCGGCATGGTTCACATGACAAATGGCGAGCCGACACCCCTGGGCGACCCCGATACGCGCCTGAAGGAAATGCGCGCCGCTGCGGACGTTCTCGGCGTCACTGTCTGTGAAATGATCGGCCTGCCCAATCGCGTACTCATGGACGGCCCCGAGGCCAGATTCGCGCTTGCAAGCATCGTGCGTAAGTACCGCCCACTCGTGCTGGTAGGTATTGCCGGTCGAACCGTCGCGGCATCGCCGGACCACTATCAGGCACAGCTCATCACCGAGGCCGTACGATTCTATTCGCAGCTAACCAAGTGGGATGAACGATTCGCAGGCACAAAACCGCACCGCGTGGATCACCTGCTTTACCGCCCGATTACGAGATCGGCAGAGATTCCACACTGGCACAGCCAATTCGTGATGGACATTACCGACACCATGGAACAGAAGCTCGCGGCGGTGGCCTGCTACAAATCACAATTTCCCCCGGAGCGATTGGAACACCTTAAGCACTGGATGAGGTCGCAGGCAGGGTACGAGGGCGGTGCGTGCGGTTACAACTACGGCGAGCTTTACGCCGTGCCGCGCCCGCTCGGCGTGAAGAATATGCTGTCACTCTTCAGCGAATGGCCCGTGCCCTCGCCGATCGACTCACCGAAAATCTGACTCGGTCGTGTGAAGAATCGAGTCCCGCTCCCCCGAATTCGTGCCGGAAAGTTGCGATAAGATAGTCAGACAATGCGCAGACGGCACCGTGCGAAAATGGGACGCTGCCGCCGAAACGGCTATCACATCTTCGTCTTGACGTTCACCCTGCGGCCGCGCTGACGCTTGCGGGCGATGACTTTCCTGCCGCCTGCCGTTTTCATGCGGGCACGGAAACCCTGCTTGCGCAGTCGCTTACGATAGCTTTTTCGATGTGGATAATGCATGGGTGCTCTCTCCAGGGGGCTCGTCAGCCGAGTCTTTGCATTCCGATCCTTCGGTTCAGGATGAGTAGCATAGCGTGGAAGTACCCGGCCTTCAATCCCCCTGCTGCCAAGCCAAGTTCAGTTGGCTCACCCCCCCCTTTTTTCCGTCCAAAAAACCGGCTTTTTGCACTTTGATCCGATCCACGGGCTCTGATAGACTCCCCGCCGTGCGACCGCATGGGGGGACTGCGGTCAGTGCCAGGACCAAAACCAGTTTCAAAATGAAATCGCAGGGACAGGAGACCTATTTATGCAGGAATACGAGACCCTGAAGCAGCTTGTGGAGGCCTGTGCGGACGACCTGGCCAAGGCAGAGGGCGGCAACAAGGCCGCCGGCACCCGCGTTCGTAAGGCCATGCAGGATATCAAGAATGCCGCGCAGGCCGTCAGGAAGAAGATTCTCGAAGTCCGCTCGTCCGACGATCAGCAGGCCTGATTACGGATACATCTGGAATGGGGAGCTGCTCATTCTCCGTCTCTCAAGCTGGGGTGAGCGGCCCCGGAGCGCACCCGCAGACCACGACAGCGCCGCCACCCGCGCTGGTGTCCAGCCCAGAGTCGGGGTCAGGCCATCGCCTGCTGGAAGCCATGCAGGCGATACGCATCCCGAATTCGCATTTACTAAACCGCCGGACCTGTCGTTTCTCCTGCTACGACACGCTCGCGTAAGGAACGCCCTTCATGCCCCCCCCGCCCATCATTGATCTCGCCGCGTTGGATTGCAGCCGCGTGCTCTACACCAAGGAGCAGATCTACCAGTATCTGCCGCAAAAACACGAATTCGCCCAACTCGACGGCATCATTCACATTGATCCAACGAATCACACCGCCGCAGGAATCAGGGAAATTCGCGCCGATGAGTGGTGGTGTCGGGGGCACATGCCGGGAAAGCCCATCTTCCCCGGCGTCCTGATGATGGAATGCGGCGCTCAGCTTGCGGCCTTCGTACAGCACCAGTTCGCCCCGATGGAGGATGGCAGCTTCCTGGGCTTCGGAGGCGTGGATAAGTGCAAGTTCCGCGGCGCTGTCCTTCCCCCGTCACGAATCATTCTGGTCGGTCGCATGGTCGAAGCACGATCGAGGCGCTTCGTCTGCGACCTGCAGGGTTACGTCGAAGGCATCATGGTCTTCGAAGCCCTGATCAGTGGAATGCCGCTGAAAATGTAAAAGAAGTATTCGCGTAGGTCGGCGAAATCGCTTACATCCACTTCGCCGCGGCCTTCCGCAGCTTGTCCGCCATGTTGGTCTTCTCCCAGGTGAACCCCGAGCCGCTGCGGCCGAAGTGGCCATGGGCTGCGGTCTCGCGGTAGATCGGCCGACGCAAGTTGAGATACTTGATGATCCCGCCGGGCGTCAGGTCAAAGTGGTCGCGGATGAGCTGCTCGATTCGGCTCTCAGGGAGGCGGGCGGTGCACTCCGTATCGACGAGCACACTCACCGGCTCAGCTACGCCGATGGCGTACGCGAGCTGCACCTCGCAGATGTCCGCCAGGCCCGCGGCAACGACATTCTTCGCCACATGACGCGCCATGTAGGTCGCCGAGCGGTCCACCTTCGAGGGGTCCTTGCCGCTGAAAGCCCCGCCGCCGTGAGCGCCGCGGCCGCCGTAGCTATCGACGATGATCTTGCGGCCGGTCAGACCGGTGTCGCCATGCGGACCGCCGATGACGAAACGGCCCGTCGGGTTGATATGAAACTTCACGTCGCCGTTCCAAAGTTTTGGGCACTCCGCAAGGCAGACGGGCTTGATCACCTTGTCGATGATCATCTTCTTGAAGCGGTCGTTCACATTGCCGCTGCGGTCCAGCAGCTCCGGCCGCTCCTGGTGCTGCGTCGAGATGACGATCGTCTTGAGCTTCACCGGCTTCTCGCCATCGTACTCGATCGTGACCTGGCTCTTGCTGTCCGGCCGGAGCCACGGAATCGTCCCGTCGCGGCGAACCTCAGCCAGCTTCTCGACCAGCCGGTGCGAAAGATGAATGGGCAGCGGCATCAGCGCCTTTGTCTCGCGGCAGGCAAAGCCAAACATCAGCCCCTGGTCCCCCGCGCCCTGGGCCTTGCCCTTCTTCGCGGTGACGCCCTGGCTGATGTCGGCGGACTGGCTGTGGATCGTGCGGATAACCGCGCAGCTCTTATGGTCAAACTGACAATCGGGGTCCGTGTAGCCGATCCTGGCTATGGTCTTCCGTACGTCGTCCTCGATGTTGTTCAGGGCCAGCTCAGCTTCCTTGTTGTGGACCGTCACCTCGCCTGCGATGACGACCAAACCCGTGGTGACGAGGGTCTCACACGCCACGCGTGCATTCGGGTCCTTGGCGATCAGGGCGTCCAATACCGTATCCGAGATTTGATCGGCTACTTTATCCGGGTGGCCCATGCTGACCGATTCCGAGGTGAACAGGTGGCGTCCCCGCCGATGACTTCCGTTTGATCCCACTGGTAACTCCTTCTATGCTGCTGTTTAACCGGCACTGACTTGCTGGCCGTGTGTTAAACGCCGCAATATAAGCCGTTGCGCCTCTTGTCGCAAGGCGGCGGCAATTACGGGTACGACCCGCTATCAAGGGCTTCTTATGACGTATCGCGTTGGCGTGGTCGGGGTCGGACGCTGGGGAACGCGCCATGCCGCCACGTTGCGAGACCTCGGCCATCTCGCGGCACTTGTCGATTCCGATGAACCCGCCCGACGACGCGCGGCCGCTCAGTTTCCAGGCATCCCGGTTCATTCCGAGATCACGCAGGCACTCGACGACAAGATAGACGCCTTCGTCGTTGCCACGCCGTCGGCGACGCACTACGTCCTCGGGCGACAGATTCTCGAAATCGGCAAGCCCGTATTGATCGAGAAGCCCCTTGCCCTGTGCTCGACGGAAGCCCGCGAACTCGTGGCGCTCGCCGATGCCAGGGGCGTATGCCTGATGGTCGGCCATGTGCTGCTGTTTCACCCAGCCATCCGCCGGATGCGCGAACTGATCGACTCCGGCAAGATCGGCAAGCTGGAATATATTTACGGCAATCGGCTCAACCTCGGCACGGTACGCACGGAGGAGAACATTCTCTGGAGCTTCGCCCCGCACGACATCTCGATCTTCCAGTATCTGATCGGAGCGAGACCGATCGAAGTCGTCTCACGCGGAGCGGCCTTTCTGCAGCGTGATATTCACGACTCGACCCTCACCTTCCTCCGTTACCCTGGCAACGTCTGTGGGCATATTTTCGTCAGTTGGCTGCATCCTTTCAAGGAACATCGACTGGTCGTTATCGGCGCCAAAGGAATGTTTGTCTTTGAGGACGGATCGGACGGCGGGTCACTCCGCTTCTACGAAAAGAGCATCGACTGGGTACGCGGTGAACCGATCCCGCGCGAAGGGCCGACGGCCGTCATCGATTGTGAGCGAAAGCCGCCCCTGACCGCGGAGCTTGAGTGTTTTATCCGATGCCTGAACGGAGACGCTCCCGATGCGGCCGATGGCCGTAGCGCTGTGGAAGTATTGGAGATTCTGGAGGAGGCAACCGCAGGCCTGTTGAAAGACATGCAAACACCCACGATTCAATCCACAAACCCTGGCTGTTTCGTCCATCCGTCGAGCTACGTCGATGAAGACGTGGTGATCGGCGCCGGCACGAAAGTCTGGCATTACTCCCACATCCAGCGCGGAGCGAAAATCGGCGAGGACTGCACCATCGGTCAAAGCGTTTCCATCGGCAACAACGTGACGATCGGCAACGGCTGCAAGATACAGAACGGCGTATCGATCTACGAGGGCGTTGAATTGGAAGACCACGTCTTCTGCGGACCGTCGATGACCTTTACGAACATCATCGACCCGCGGTGCAAGTATCCGCAGCGCGGAAGCGAGCACTACCTACGAACACTCGTGCGCGAAGGCGCGACCATCGGTGCGAATGCGACCATCGTCTGCGGCCACACCATCGGGCGACACGCCTTCATCGCCGCCGGCGCCGTGATTACGAAGGATGTCCCCGACTACGCCCTGATGGCCGGCGTTCCCGCAAGAAGGATCGGCTGGGTTTGTGAATGCGGCGAGCGACTGGGACGAATCGGAAAGACCAAGAAGTGCGAAAGATGCGGTCGTAGTTACCAGCAAAAGCAGAAAACGCTGTCAGAGGTCTCCCGTCACTCCTCGAAGAAAGCAACTGCCATAAAGCCGCGCAGGCGCGGCGAAAAGCCGTCGCGCCTGCACAGGAAATGATGGGTCAACCACGCGCCTTACTTCTTGCCGGGCTTCGGCGTCGGTTGAGGGGGTTTCGGCGGCGTATTCGGCTTGTTCGGAGCCGGCGCCGGCTTACCGGGTTGATAAGGCGTGGGTGATGCATTCGTAGCCATGAGAATTTCTCCATTTCGACAATTCGCGAAAAACGCGTGTCGAATCAATGTTTGGACCGCTCGGACCCTTCAACACAAAGAGGCCCATCGGTCCAGTTCGTGCATTTATCAATAAACTTCATTTTCTGGAGACGGAGGTTGCTCCTCCGCCTGCTGCGATCCAACCCCGCGTTGCACCGCGATGCGCCCCGCGGGGTTGACGGAGTCTACCTCGTCGGCCTAATGACCGGTCTTTGCCGTCGCGGAATGCCGCATGGCGGAAGTCACGTCGATGTACTTCACACCGTGCTTCTCGTAGAGCTTGCCTTTCACCTCAACATGCTCAAAGGCGAACGGAGCCAGGAGCGAAGCCGCTCCCTTTTCTCCCTGGCTGAGAATATAAAGGCCGGTCGCCGTCTCCAGCGCCGTCGGCACACCGGCTCGGATGCAGTTTCGCGTGCAGGCCGTATGATCTGAGGATGGATAGTTCTCCGACATAAAGCACTGCAGATCAACGACCTTGCCGATCATCGTGATTTCCTTGGGGGTCATGGTCGGCTTCTTCTCCGTAGTGCCAACCTGGGCGAATGCAACCGCCCCGCAAACCGCGGCAAGTGACATCATGACGAGCAACCATTTTCGAGTTAACATCTGATTTCCTTTCTGAATTGCTGTGAGTCTGATTCGTATGAACAGCTTCATACCTGGAACAACAAGCACGTTTCTGGTTCTTCAAGAGAGCTATTCTGTGCGTTGAAATCTGCTGATTTATTACGTCACGACGCTACCTCCTCGCCGTCCGGGGCGCACCTTCACAAAGCGCACATGGCGCTCAGAACCCGCGACCGAAGCGAAGGCCTGCAAATCGAGTGTTCGCACGACTCGCAGAACTTGTCATCAACGGCCATCTGAACCTGTGTTCAGGATGGCACGCCACGACGCCGACTCAGCATCTGCCGGGCACTCAGTACCTATGTCTTTGCTAGTGAAGGTTGGCCAGAAGCGACCTATAGGAGAAGCCCTGGGAGGGATGGAGTACTCAGCCGGGTCTACGCCCACCGGACAGCCACCCGCCACTTCTCCAAGCGGAGTATAGTTCGGTACAGCACGAAATCGTAACAAAAATCCAATGACGATGAAGTTGATCCTAAGTCGATTTCTTTCAAGCCATTAGAGACGCGGGGTTGCGTTAGTTCGCTCGGAATGCTTGGAGTCTCGATTTCGCAGCTGCATGGGTCGGCAGGAGTCGTAGCACCTCTCGATATTCTTCGATGGCCTCTTCTCGGCGCCCCATCAGCTCCAGCACGCCGGCAAGCGCGAATCGTCCGTCGGGATCCATCGGTTGAAGGGCCAGCGCCGTGCGGTGCGCGGCCTCCGCTTCTGCGTACTGTCCCAGCCCACGAAGCGCCGCGCCGAGATTGTGCCACGATCCCGGATGCCGCGATTCAGTTGCCAGCCCTGCGCGATAGTGCTCCACCGCTTCGGCGAGTCGATTCTGCTTGTGCAGGGCCAGCGCCAGATTGAGGTGAACGTGCGTGAGTTTCGGGTCGCGTTCCAGCGCCCGCTGATATACCGTGATCGCCTCATCAAGCCGACCCGTCTGCGCCAGGGCCGTGGCGAGATTGTTTTCCACCACCCCGAGATCGGGATCGATCTGCAGGGCCTCGCGATATTGGGCGATTCCTTCATCCGCGCGTCCCGAGTCCATCAGCGCATCGCCGAGATAACTCCGAGCACGCGCATTGCGCGGTCGAGCATCCACGACGGATGACCAGATGGCAAGCTCGCTTTGATAGTCCCGGTTTCGCAGGTGTGTACGCACGGACAAGGCCGCCAGAAGAACGGCCATCAACACGACAAACACGCGATCGGTCGTCGGAGGTGTCAGTTTATTGGCAGCCGGCATTCCCCGAAGCAGACGGTAAATGCACAGGACCACGAGCGCCACAACGCAGGTCAACGGCAGATACATCCGATGCTCAACGGCCAGGTCCGCGATCGGAACAAAACTGGACGTCGGCGCGAGGATCACAAAGAATGCAACCGGGATGAACCCGATCGACGGCCGTCTGGCGTAAAGCGTGATCGAGGCGACGAGAAATGCAAGAACGACCAGACACGCCGGCCACGTCTCCGCGAGAGACTCTGCCGCCGGCCAGGCATAGTCGAAAATCAGCGGATCCGGCCAGACGCACAGTCGCAGATAATGAAGTATGACCCCGCCCTGGGAAATCAGATATTGCCACGGTGTCACACTCGCGACATTGAACCCCACTGTTCCCGCGCCATAGGCCGCCGGGTCCGTCAGACCGGTCAGCACACCCTGTGCCAGCGGGATCAGCCACGTCGCCGCCAGACCAAGATGCAGCCACCACCGGCGCACGAAGACATCTCGCCAGGAAGGAGCCAGCCACGCACGATCCATCAGCAGCGCAACGACCGGCGCTGTAATCATCACGGTCTTGCAAAGCATCCCCGCGGCGCAGACGACGATCGCCGCGAAGCACCAGCCGATGCGCCAAAAACCGGCCGCGATTCTCACCACGCAATAGAGCGTGAGTAGATAGAAGAGGGCCATCATCGACTCGCCGCGCTGGATGACGTAGGTAACCGCCTGCGTGGTCAGTGGATGAACGCTCCACACGGCGGCGACGGCCAGCGCCGGCAGGCAGACAAGAGTCGTCCCGGCGTTCGAATGCCCCTCGCTTCGCTCCCGCAGTCGTCGACCGGCAGATCGACCTCCGTCGGGCGAGCGCATCACTGCATTGTTTGATGCATGTGCGGTTCCGCCGCGAATCTCGATGACGCGCCGCGCCAAGCCGTACAGCGCCAAGGCAGCGAGCAGATGAACCGTAAGATTAAAAACATGGTAGCCGGTAACGGAAGAGCCACCGATGGCGTAATTGACTGCCAGAGAAAGATCAACAAGCGGCCGCGCGCGATGGAGGGCCAAGTAAGAGAAGGAATCAATCCGGCGAATTTCCGGATTGCCGACAATGTGAACCAAATCATCCAGCAGAAAAACGCCCGCAAGGCTACCAGCCCATGCGTAGAAAAGGCAGAATACGGCTACGAGACCCAGAATGTGGAAACTCCCATTGCGACCTGATTGCGGTTGGGAAAGTTCGCGCGCGGGCTTCGGCATGAGCTAGTTCCAGGCGATGACGTTTCGTTGAGTATCTCGCTGGAGGTCATCCGTATCATTTACTACACAGCAAGCGCAAGAGTGGTTCAAGTGCACACCACGCTTCGGCGATCAGGTTCAGTGATTCGCGTGTGTCGAGACCCTTTACTTCCCAGGGAATATGAACTTCATAGCCGATTTGGATATTCGACTGCTTATTCTTGAGGACTTCTAGTAACGTGCTCGCCCACTGGGTCTGTTGCTTTACTCGATTTCCACTACTCGCGAGAGAGGTTTCCAAGTTGAACCGTAGTACTGCGTCCGTTGTTGCGGGAGCGCTCTGGCTGCGATAGTGCCGCTGAAGTGCGTACGCATCGACCCGCGCGCCGTGTTTCAATAGCGGCCTTGACTTTCTAAGTATGTCCCGATGCAAATTCAACAATTTAGCTAATTCCAATTTGGCAAGTCGTGAGCTAACTTTTGAAACGACGCCGTTTGGTATGGTGACAGAAACCCACAAGCCCTGTTCGCGGACTCCGAGCGTCAAATGTGGGTAGTTCGTAAATGCTCCATCTCGTGGTCGGCCCTTCAAGGACAAGAAATCCCAAATTCCGGTACCACTCTTCCCGGTGATTTTGCCCCTGCCCGGCGCTTCGGGATCCATCCCGATACGCTTCAATGAATTGTTCTTGCGCAACTCAGTCATCGCCAGCTTGAGCAGCCGCTTTGCCTCGCCGTATGTGTACGGATTCGTGGAGAATGGAAAACCGTCGAACATCGTCAAAGTTCCTTCGGTGAGGTATTCGTCGCGTGCCATTCGAACTTCTGCCACACGAAGATAATCACGCAATCGCTCCGCCCATGGACTGTGCTGATTATTCTTTCCGAGCCATTCGTAAAGGCCGCACCATGTTCGGTTTATTGTATTCGGATGTATCTTTGCGCCTTGCTTGGTCATAGCGAGCACGTAAACATGTCCGAAGCCACGTTTACTCACCGTTTGTTGATGGCGAATGAGTTGATCTTGCGTGAGGCCCGCTTGAATCTTGCTCTCGACAAGCAGGCACCACGACTCATCATCGTGAACGATGATGTCAGGAAGGCCTTTTCTTTCGTTCGCTTCATCCTCCCCTGTTTCGATAAGCTCGCCCGGCAGGGATTGCTCGGTCACAATGAGTTCGTTGATTTTCGGGTGCGAGCGCACACCGGCCCACTTGATGAAGTCTCGCAGTAGCTGACGGTCCTCATGAAGACAAACGGCCAACGCGTGACTCAATCGATTTTCCGGCTGCGAGTATTGGTCAAAGAGGTTTCGCATCGGGTGAGGTCGGCTCCGGCCAGATGATAATCGGGAGACATGACGATGTCACCTTTGGCGAGGAATGCTCGATGTATTCTGGTGTGATGGAGGCACGGGAACACTACCCGGCGTTTGCGATGTCATGAAGATTGCACGCGCGATCCGCTTCGTGCTCCCTCGTCTGCACTTCGCGCTGTTGTGGCGCGCGGTGCGCCGCATCGATCATCCCATCAACAGTCGCGGCTTGCCCAGCAGATTGCGAATGACCGTGAGCTGCCCAAAGTGCCAGAACGGGTGCGTGCCGAGAAGACCGAGAACGCTGCCCGCCGTCGGGAAGAGCGGAGGCATACCCTCGGGGGCTTTGTCGCCGTAGCGCGAATCGTCGAAGGACTTGACGTACTCGGCAGTGCGACGGTTACTCTCGTCATAGAGCTTTCGCGCCTCGGCGAGGGTCATGCCGTCGTCCGCGCGGCAGGTCGAACCGCCGGCGTAGTCCTTGTGCAGCGACTCGGCAAGTTGCTGCGGACGGCCGCTGAGCTTGCTGATAATCGAGTCCTCGCTGACGGCGAGGTGAACGAGAATCCAGTTGAGATGGTTGCAATTCTTCGGCATGAAGCGGGCTTCTTCATCGCTGAAATCGGCGATGAAGGTGTCATACAGCCACTTGCTGGATTGAAGCTGATTGAGAACGAGTTCCTTGGGGGTCATCAGCAGTCTCCTGATGGGTAAGATGGTAAGGGTAGTTCGCAATACACCGGGAAAACTATAGCAACTCAGCAAACTCCTCTCGAGTTAATTCGCAATCAGCCAGAATTTTGCTCAGAAGGCCCGGCCCGATTTGCTCACCGGCATGTACAGGCACGACCGTTGTTCGCCCATCTCGATGTCGCACGAAATGATGGCTGCCTTTGATCCGAATAACCTCAAATCCTGCCTTGCGGAGTGCAGTGATAACCTGTTTTCCTCGCAGGCGAGGCAATCGACTCATGCCTTTACCCGAATTCGCTGAACGCCAATGAACTGCGACGACTTCGGTGTATCGTGCTCGACTTCCAGGCAGAGGTCGATTGCTTCGCGGACGCGTTTCATCAGTTTGTCGAGCGATTTGGCCTGCGTGTGGCAGCCGCGAAGTTCCGGCACGGTGGCGACGTAGTAGCCCTCGGAGTCCTGTTCAATAATGACATTGAATTCTCGCTGCATTTCGTACTCCCGATGCCACAATCATATCACGAAAGATAATCAATGTGAAGCAGCTGGGCTGGGTCCAGACTGTTAAGCGCAGCACCACAAGCTGCATCAGCGCGGCAAAAAGCCCCGAGCGAGTTTGCCCGGGGCTTTCGCGTTCATTCGTAATTTGGCATTCGCAATTCGTCATTCACGAATCACATCCCCATGCCGCCCATGCCTCCGCGGCCGGCGGGCATCTTGGGCTTGTCTTCCTTGATCTCGCTGACCACGGCGTCGGTGGTGAGCAGCAGCGTGGCGACGCTCGCGGCGTTCTGCAGAGCAATGCGCTCGACCTTCGCCGGCACCAGCACGCCCATCGCGATCATGTCGCCGTACTCATCCGTCAGGGCGTTGTAGCCGAAGTTCGGGTCCTTGGCCTCAAACACCTTCTGGGCGACGATGCTGCCGTCCACGCCGGCATTCTCAGCGATGACCTTGATCGGAGCCCAAAGGGCGCGGCGAACGATATCGACGCCGGTCTTCTGGTCGCCCTTGAGGCGCGATTCTTCCTTGTCCAATACGCGAGCCAGAGCTCGCAGCGGGGCCACGCCGCCGCCGGGAAGGATGCCTTCCTCGACTGCCGCGCGACAGGCGTGCAGGGCGTCTTCCACGCGGGCCTTCTTCTCCTTCATCTCGACCTCGGTGGCCGCGCCGACGCGAATCTGGGCGACGCCGCCGGAGAGTTTGGCGAGGCGCTCTTCGAGCTTCTCACGGTCGTAATCGCTCGTGGTCTTCTCGATCTCATTCTTGATCTGGGCGATGCGACCCTTGATGTCGCTGCCGCTGCCCGCGCCCTCGATGACGGTGCAGTTGTCCTTATCGACCACCACGCGCTTGGCCTGGCCGAGGTCCTTGAGGTCGATGGACTCAAGCGTGATGCCGAGGTCCTCGAAGATTGCCCGGCCGCTGGTCATGACCGCAATGTCTTCGAGCAGGGCCTTGCGGCGATCACCGAAGCCGGGGGCCTTCACCGCACAGCACTGAAGCGTACCGCGGAGCTTGTTCACGACGAGAGTCGCAAGGGCTTCGCCTTCGACGTCCTCGGCGATGATCAGCAGCGGACGACCGGACTTGGCGACCTTTTCCAATACCGGAATAAGGTCCTTGATCGACGAAAGCTTCTTCTCGTGGATCAGGATGTAGGGCTTGTCGAGCCGGACTTCCATGTTCTCCGGATGGTTGATGAAATGCGGCGAGAGGTAGCCCTTGTCAAATTGCATGCCTTCGACGAGATCAACCGTCGTGTCCAGCGTCTGGCTTTCCTCGACCGTGATGACGCCGTCCTTGCCGACCTTGTCCATGGCCTCGGCAATGCGCTTGCCGATGTCGGCATCATGGTTGGCGGCGCAGGTGCCGACCTGGGCGATCTGCTTATTCTCCTTCACCGGCTTGGACATCCGGGCGTATTCCTCGACGATGGCGGCAACGGCATGGTCCACGCCGCGCTTGAGCTCCATCGTGTTGGCTCCGGCCGCGATGTTCTTGAGCCCCTCGTTGAAAATGGACTCAACATAGACCGTAGCGGTCGTGGTGCCGTCACCGGCGTCCGTCGAGGTCTTGCTGGCGACTTCCTTCACCATCTGGGCGCCCATGTTCTCATAGGCGTCGTCCAGCTCGATCTCCTTGGCGACCGTTACGCCGTCCTTGGTGACCGTCGGCGAACCGAAGGACTTCTCCAGCACGACGTTTCGCCCGCAGGGACCGAGGGTGACCTTCACCGCCCGAGCAAGCTGGCTGACGCCGCTGCGAATGGCTTCCCGTGCTTCCATGTCAAATGCGATTCTCTTTGCTGCCATTGGTGTCTCTCCGATCGTTGTTTACTGATTCACTTCGTGTTCGTTGTATTCAGATGAGCCAGGGTATTGACGGCTCAATGTGTACGGTTCTCCAGAATAAACTGCTGCGGCTCAAAGCCGAGCGAACGGGCGGCAGAGGCGGCTTTCTCACGCACCACCGCCAGCGGATCGTCCATGTTCGTCACCAAATCACCGGCCATCAGCTCCGTCGTCGGGTCTTCGATGGCCAGGATGCGCCAGCGCCGGGTCATGGTGTGCGCGGCCTCGCCGGTGCCAAAGGCCGACTCCGAACTGATCGCCAGGCAACAAGGTCGCATCTTTGCGATTTTGTGCACAACGTCGGTCATCGGTGCGGGGCCGGCGCCGGGTTCCATCTGCGGTGAGAGGATCATGGCTCCTCCTCCTCATCCCCAATACCCTGAAAGGGCTCGTCCTGCCAGACGCTGCCCTGCTGCTTGACTTGCAGCTCGACAGTCTCGATGGAGGTGGCGTCGACGAAGATGACGTCGTCCACCACTTCAGCGTCATCGTACTTGGATACGCGGATCTCAATGCGAAAGCCGCTTTCCTCGATCTTGTTATATGCCAGCGGGTGGATGTGCATCGCGTCCTCGTTGCCGGGAAACGTGATGACCAGCCGGGCCGCCGAGCCGAACTTGATCGCCTCATCGAGCGCTGCTTCAAACAGTTTCGGTCGCACGCTTGAGCTTTCAGCTTACAGCATTCAGCGTATGGCAATTCCCTACCGCCAGGCGCTGATCGCTGGATTTATCGTTTTCCCAGATCGTCACATCAAACCGGGCTGACGACGCAGATGGAGGTGTAGTCACCACCCATGCTCGCGCTTCGGGCTGTTTCAATCGACACCCCGGCAATGCCGCCGAGGCCGCCCGGAGCGTTCAGTTTAATCAGCCCTCGATGATGGCGAGGATATCGGATTCGTCCATGATAAGGAACTCCTCACCGCTCACCTTCACTTCCGTGCCGGCATAGCTGGTAAAGAGAACTTCCTCGCCCTTCTTGAGTTGCGGCTTGGCGCGCTCCCCGGTATCCAGCAGCTTGCCATCACCGACGGCAATCACGCGGCCGCGCCGGGGTTTTTCCTTCGCCGTGTCCGGCAAAACGATGCCGCCGGCCGTCTTCGACTCGGCCTCAATCCGCTTGATCAAAACCTTGTCTCCAAGAGGGCGAATCTTCATCTTCGTCACTGACATGGGGTAGCTCCTTCGTGTGGTTTACTTTGTCCTGCCTGATTAATCGAATCGCCGACGGCCGATTCAGACCGTCGGCTTGATTGCGTCAATTCACGTCTTCACGAATCGGTGTGACCACGTGATACCGTTCACGAATCACCTTGAGAACCGTCGGCACCAGCGTCTCACGATACGCAGCCGCCTGCACGACGGAAAGTACCTCCAGCTCCAGGGCATCTCTCAGCATACGCTGATCCGGCTCCTGTGACACGAGCAGACAGGGAAAATCCAGCCCAAGGCGGCGCATCCGCCGCAGGAGGCCGAGCCCCCCCATGTCCGCGATGGCATCGTCCAGAACACCCAGATGGACCGGGCCACTGCGTGCAAGACCCAGAATTTCGTCCTCGGTGCGTGACCAGTGGAGGTTCACCGCAAGTTCCCGCAAGGTGCCGGCCAAACCCAGGGCCCACGGGTCCTGTGCGGCATGGGCAATCATGATGTTCAGTTGCACGGGAGACATCGAGGCACTTTCGTAGGTTCGTACCCGTCCGGGCGCAGTCCAAGACCGCTGCCCGATGGCATCAAAGCAACGATCATGCCATCGGCTCACCAGGAACCATCCGAGGACAAAAAGTTCGTAATTATCTGATAATACAGAGCTTACTCGCGGTAAATAATGGCTACACCCCTACAACCAAACCGCCGCAATGGCCGGTTTGGCAGTCCCACTACCGGGACCGGGCATCCAGACTGTCAAACTGGCACGCCAAGCCACATGCTCGCTTGCGTAGATCTGGTTCACGTTCCCCCCTGCCGCGACTATCTTCGAAGTGTGGCGTGAATCGCCATACGGAGGCCTTCAATGCTCAAGGATCGCTATCCCCTGTTTATCGCCGGTCGTCCCATAGACTCGCCTGCCGTACTTGAAGTGACCAACAAGTTCACCGGCGAGATCGCCTGTCGCGCGGCACTGGCTGACCCTGCGATGATCGACCAGGCGATTGCGGCAGCATCCAGCGCCGTGGAGCCGTGTCGGACGACGCCGTCATACAAACGCGCCGCGATTCTGAAGCACGTCGTTAAACGCCTGCGCGAACGCAACGAGGAATTCGCCCGAGTCCTGGCGATCGAAGCCGGCAAGCCCGTCCGCGATGCGCGCGGCGAGGTGGGTCGAGCGATTGACACCTTTCAAATCGCAGCCGAGGAGTCGACGCGAATCTACGGCGAATACATGCCACTGGATATCTCATCGCGCGCGGACGGGTGCGAGGGAATCTGGAAGCGCGTGCCGGTTGGCGTGTGCTCGTTCATCTCCCCTTTCAACTTTCCGCTTAATCTGGCGGCGCACAAAATCGCTCCGGCCATCGCCGCTGGCTGTCCCTGGGTGCTCAAGCCCGCCTCACTGACGCCGGTCAGCGCTCTCATTCTCGGCGAGATACTCGCAGAAACGGAACTGCCGCCCGGAGCATTCAGTATCTTGCCCTGTCGACGCGACGCCGCGAATCTCTTCGTGACCGACGAACGGATAAAGCTGCTGTCGTTCACCGGCTCGCCGGATGTCGGCTGGGAGTTGAAAGCCAGGGCCGGCAAGAAGAAAGTCGTGCTCGAACTCGGCGGCAACGCGGCCTGTATCGTCGATCGAGATATCGACATCGAATACGCCGTGAGCCGAATCGTCTTCGGTGCGTTCTATCAATCGGGTCAGTCGTGCATCAGCGTGCAGCGCATATTCGTCCATGAATCGATCTACGATACATTCAAGAAAAAACTGATTGCAGCGTCCGTCATGCTCAAATCCGGCGATCCACTGGACGAGAACACCTTCCTCGGACCGCTCATCAGCGAGGCCGAAGCGCAGCGTGTGGAGTCCTGGGTCATTCAGGCCGTGCAGCGCGGCGCCAGGGTGCTGTGCGGCGGTAAACGCAGCGGCGCCTTCTACGAGGCGACCCTGCTGGAGAACGTGCCGGACGACGCCGAAGTAAGCTGTACGGAGGTATTCGGCCCGGTGGCAACGCTCGAACCGTTCAAGGATTTCGCATGCACCTGCGAACGGGTCAACGACAGCCGCTACGGCCTTCAGGCGGGGGTATTCACGCGCGACATCGACTCGGCGTATTATGCTTTCAATACCCTCGATGTAGGGGCCGTCGTCATCAATGATGTGCCGGCCTTTCGCGTGGACAGCATGCCGTACGGAGGGGTGAAAGACAGCGGTCTGGGGCGCGAAGGGGTCCGATACGCCATCGAAGACATGACCGAGCGGCGGCTCCTGGTACTCAACAAGGTCGGGCGAAGGCCGCGCTAAGACACGGCACGGGTTCGATGTGCTATGATTTAAGAGGTCGCCGCTGGAGCGATCGAGGAGCAGGATATGCAGTTCAAGGCAGCGATCAGTACGTTGAATGACTCAAGCGCCGCCGTCTCCCAGTTGCGCGCGGCGCTGGATGGAATGGAGCCCGACCTGGTGCTCCTCTTCATCTCGCCGCATCACGCCGAAAACTGCGAGGCCCTCATCGCCGAGGTCCGCGACAAGATCAACACGCGCAATCTGATTGGATGCACCGCCGCGGGGATCATCGGCCCGAACAAAGAGGTGGAAGACGCGCCGGCCATCTCCATCTGGGCTGCAAAGCTGCCCGGCGTGCGAGTCCTGCCGTTCGTCATCGATCAGAACGACGTACAAAACTATACAGAGGCCGACGAATGGTGCGAACACCTCGGCGCGAAGGAAGACGCCAGGCCCGGCTTTATTATTCTGCCGGACCCCTTTTCCATCGACGTCGAATCCTGCCTTGAACAGCTCGACGCCGCCTATCCCGGTAGCAAGATCGTTGGCGGCCTCGCGAGTGGTGCGAGAGCGCCAGGCGAAAACCGACTCTTTCTCAACGATCAGGTGCTCCGCCAGGGGCTGGTCGGCGTTTCCCTCTCCGGACCCATCGAAATCGACACGGTGGTTTCACAGGGCTGTCGTCCGGTGGGAGAGCCCTTCGTCGTCACGCGGGCGGAGAAAAACGTCATCCTCGAGCTTCGCGGACGTCCCGCGTTGGATGTGGTCCGCGATGTATTCGCCACGGCTCCCGCGGCGGATCAGGCCCTGATGCAGCACGGACTCCACCTCGGCCGCGTGGTCAACGAACGCTTGGCCAGCTTCGGCCCAGGCGATTTTCTCATACGCAATCTGATGGGCGTCGTGGGTGACAACGCCCTGGCAGTCGGCACGCTCATCCGACCCGGCCAGACCGTGCAATTCCACGTGCGAGATTCCAAAAGCGCTGACCACGAGATGAAACAGCTACTGAGCGAGAAGATCGCCGCCATGCCGCATGCCCCGTCGGGCGGCCTGCTGTTCACCTGCAACGGACGCGGCAGCGGAATGTTCGGCACACCCAATCACGACATCGGCGTGGTAAACGCCGTCGTGCAGGGCTGTCAGGTCGCGGGCTTCTTCGCCGCCGGCGAAATCGGCCCGGTCGGCGAACGAACCTTCATCCACGGCTTCACCAGCAGTCTCATTCTCTTCCGCCAGCCATAGCGACCGTCCCAGCATCGCCAGCTCCCGCGACCCTGCCGGACGCAGAACTCGAGTGTACGTTCCAACCCGTGATGTGACCCAACCCCCAGCAGCGATGTCGGCCGAACGCCTGAAAATTCCGATGACCTATCGCCCCGCCAGGCGATCAATCTTGGCGGCAAGAATAAAGTCACTCTCCGTAAGACCGTTAATCTTGTGCGTCCAGATCTCGACACGGACCATGCCCCAGGCAAGATAGATATCAGGATGGTGGCCCTCCGCCTCGGCTACAGCGCCGACCCGGTTGACGAAATCCAGCGCCTGCACGAAATCCGGAAACGTAAACGTCCGCAGGATGTGATGATTCTTTTCCACGCCCCAACCGTGAAGCTGACCAAGCAGCTCCTGCACCCGTTCCGGCGCAAGCGGCGGCACGCCCCCGGCACACGGCACACACTTCTGACCGGCGAGATCCGTCATGGCACAATCCTCCCAAGGGCATCATAGCACGAATCGCGGATGCGGCATTCGCCGATCTCGGACTCGCCGATGGACTAGTGCTGCTTCATCAACTGTCGCAACACCGTCTGCAGAATCCCGCCGTTACGGTAGTAGTCGATCTCGATCGGTGTGTCGATGCGAACGACCGCCTTGAATCGTTTCTCCTCCCCCTTACCTTCCGCTGAACGAGCTACCACGGTCACCTCAGACTTCGGGCGGATGTCATTCGAGAGGCCCTCGATCGAATAGAATTCCTCGCCGGTCAGGCCCAGCGTCTCGCGGCTTTCAGTCGGCTTGAATTGCAGCGGCAACACGCCCATGCCCACGAGATTGCTGCGGTGGATGCGCTCAAAACTGGCAGCGATGACCGCACGAACGCCCAGCAGCAGCACACCCTTGGCGGCCCAATCGCGCGAGGAACCGGTGCCGTACTCCGCGCCCGCCAGCACGATAAGCGGCGTGCCCGTGAGCTTATATTTCATCGCGGCGTCGTAGATACTCATCTGCTCACCGGTCGGCAGAAAGCGCGTAACGCCTCCTTCCGTACCCGGCGCAAGCAGATTGTGCAGGCGGATGTTGGCAAACGTGCCGCGGGTCATGACGCGATCGTTACCGCGGCGCGACCCGTAGCTGTTGAAGTCCTCGGGCTTGACGCCGTGCTCCATCAGGAATTTGCCGGCGGGACTGTTCACCGCGATGCTGCCCGCCGGAGAAATGTGATCTGTCGTCACGGAATCCCCGACCATCGCAAGCACGCGGGCGTCGCGAATGGGCGCAATCGGCTCAGGCTCGGGCTTGAGATCGATGAAAAACGGCGGCTCCTGAATATAGGTGCTGTCCGCGTTCCATTCGTAAACTTCGCCGCCGCTGACCTTGATGCGGTTCCACTTCTCGTTGCCGCCGAAGACGTTGGCATACTGCTTTTGAAACATCTCCGGCGTCAGATACTTCGAGACGGCCTCGCGAATCTCCTGCTGAGTCGGCCAGATATCACGCAGATAGACCTTGTTGCCTTGCGCGTCCGTCCCGAGCGGCTCCGTTTCAAAATCGAAATCGGCGCGGCCGGCGATGGCAAACGCCACCACGAGCAGCGGCGATGCCAGATAGTTCGCCTTCACCAGTGAATTGACGCGACCCTCAAAGTTGCGATTCCCGCTCAGCACCGCGGCGGCGACGATGTGGCCGTCCGTTACGGCCTTAGCCACCGGTTCGGGCAACGGGCCGCTGTTACCGATGCAGGTCGTGCAGCCGTAGCCGACCGTGTGAAAGCCAAGTCGCTCCAGATGCGGAGTGAGCTTGGCGGCCTGCAGGTACTCCGTCACGACGCGCGAACCGGGTGCGAGACTCGTCTTGACGTACGGTTTGACGGACAAACCGCGCTCGACGGCCTTCTTGGCGAGCAGGCCGGCGCCGACCATGACCGACGGATTGCTCGTGTTCGTGCAGCTTGTAATCGCGGCAATGACGACGGCGCCGTGGCCGATCTCGCTGGTGCGGCCGTTGTCCTCTACGACGGCCTTTTGGCTCAGGTCCGCTTCCGGCAAGCCGAAACCGCGATCCTTGACCGGCGCCGTGAGCGACGCGCGAAATGCGGTCTTCACTTCCGATAGACGCACGCGATCCTGCGGACGCTTCGGCCCCGCGAGACTCGGCTCAACAGTGGTCAGGTCGAGGCAGGCCACATCGGAATAGACCGGGTCCGCCATGCCGTCGGTTCGAAAGAGCCCCTGCTCCTTGGAGTATCGCTCGACGAGATCGACTTCCTCCTCGGTGCGACCGGTACGGCGAAGATAGCTCAGTGTCTCGTCGTCGACGGGGAAGTAGCCCATGGTAGCGCCGTATTCCGGTGCCATATTGGCGATCGTGGCGCGATCGGCCAGTCCCAGCTCGGAAAGCCCGTCACCGAAGAACTCGACAAACTTGTCGACCACGCCCAGTTTGCGAAGCATCTGGGTAACGGTCAGCACGAGATCGGTCGCCGTCGCGCCTTCAGGCAATTTGCCGCTGAGCTTGAAGCCGATGACCTCAGGAGCAAGCATGTAGATCGGCTGGCCGAGCATGACGGCTTCGGCCTCAATGCCGCCGACGCCCCAGCCGAGAACGCCGAGGCCGTTGATCATCGTCGTATGACTGTCGGTGCCCACGAGCGTATCGGGAATGGCGACCCACTCATCGCCGACTTGCCTGCGGGTCACGACCTTGGCGAGATATTCCAGATTCACCTGATGAACGATGCCGGTGGCTGGCGGGACGACGCGAAAATTGGCAAAGGCCTTTGCCCCCCATCGAAGAAATTCGTAGCGCTCGCGGTTCCGCGTGAACTCGATCTCTTCGTTAATCGCCAAAGCACCCTGCGAACCGAACTGATCCACCTGCACGGAATGGTCAATGACCAGATCAACCGGCACCAACGGGTTAATCTTCCTGGGGTCACCCCCCAATTTCATCACGGCCGAACGCATCGCCGCAAGATCGACGCAGCAAGGCACGCCGGTGAAATCCTGCAACACAACGCGCGCCGGCATGAACGGTAGCTCTATGGCGGCCACGGCCTTTGCATTCCAGCCGGCCAGCGCCGTCACATGCTCCGGCGTGGTGATGCCGTTGCCGACATGGCGAAGCATGTTCTCAAGCAATACGCGGATGCTGATGGGAAGCTTCCCGATGCCGGTCATGCCGGCGGCAGCGAGTCGAGGAAGACTGTAGTACGACAAACTGCCGAACTTCGCTTTCAAAATTGCCTTCGCGCCAAAGGATGAATCACTCATGCTCATAATGCGGGCTTCCTGTGTATTCGAACTTCCGACGGATCGGGCCTTGCGGCTATTTCCTGTTTCTCCCGACGCGACGATTATACACACGGCGCAACTTCTGTTAACTGCATTGCACGACAAACGCCGCCGCGGCTAGAATCTCCACATCGATGCGATTGGCCTCCGAAACCTGCCTGCCCATGAAGGAGACTCGACCATGAAGAAAATCGCTGTTTGCCTGAGCGGTTGCGGCTTTCTGGATGGAGCCGAGATTCACGAAGCCGTCCTCACCCTGCTGGCCATCGATCAGGCCGGTGCGAAGGCCATTTGCTGCGCACCGGACACCCATCAGGCCTCGGTGGTCGATCACCTGACCAAGTCACCCGCGACGGGCACGCGAAACGTCCTCGCCGAGTCCGCTCGAATCGCCCGCGGGGAAATCGTTGACGTTAAGAAAATCAATGCGGCGGAAATTGACGCGATCATCTTTCCCGGCGGCTTCGGCGCGGCAAAAAATCTATGCAGCTTTGCAACCGACGGCCCGAACTGCAGCGTCAACCCGGATGTGGAGCGGCTCGTGGGAGATGTGCTCGCGGCGCGCAAGCCGATCGGCGCCATCTGCATCGCCCCCGCGCTCCTGGCGAGGATCGTCGGCAAGAAGGACCTGCACCCGAAGCTGACCATCGGCACCGACGCATCGACGGCCGAGGCGATCAACAAAATGGGCGCCGAGCATTGCAACTGTCCGGTGACGGAAATGGTTGTGGACGAAAAATACAAGATCGTCTCCACACCGGCTTACATGCTGGGCAAGGGGCCTGCGGAAGTCTTCGAAGGCATCCGCAAGACGGTAAACGAAGTTCTGCGGCTCTGTGCCGCGTAATCCAACAGGAGCAATTCGTGAGCAACATCAACGGTGAGTGGGAAATCAGCGCGCGCGATGTCAAGGACATGCTCGATCGGAAAGAACCTCTCCTGCTACTCGACGTGCGCGGGCCGGATGAGTACGCCATCTGCCGAATCGACGGCGCCAAGCTGATTCCCCTGGACGAACTTGCCCAGCGGGTGGACGAAGTGCGAGAGCTGGCCGCGGGTCGAGCGATCGTGACGCAGTGTCATCACGGTGGCCGCAGCTTGAATGCCGCCATTCTGCTGCGAAAGGCAGGCATAGAGGGCGTGCGAAGTCTGGCCGGCGGCATTGAAAACTGGGCCGTTCAGATTGATACTTCAGTGCCGCGCTATTGATGATGGCATGACTTTCTGCCTGGTGAGTGCTTAGATCGAGGCAAACTGCCCGTCGGGCAATCCAACCTGCGAGACCAGGGCGGCCTTGCGCTCCGGCAGACCCGTCACCGATCCCGGCTTGCGAATCGGCCGGCCATCCGGACCCACATCGTAGAGGTCCTCATGACGGAAGCTCTTGGCATTGCGGCGATTGCTATCCTCGGTGGTCTCAAACAGCGCCGGGCAGCCGAAACAGAAATGATCCTTCAGCGAAGGATCCTTCTCGACGATGCCGGGATTTGAAACCATGCGCCGGGCTTCACGATACAATCGACCGTTCCAGACTTCCCGCAGACTCGTCTTGAAGATGTTACCCAGAATGCGCGGATCATCCTCGTTTGTGTACTGCTGACCGATGCGGTAAGTGCAACACGGAATCACGTCGCCGTTGTACTTGATGACAATCGAACTGTGCGGCCAGTAGCACTGCGGAAGACCGCGCTTCGGCTTGGGAGACATGATCTCGAAAACATCAGGATCGCCATCGGTGTAGTTCGACAGTGAACCCCAGAAGTGCGTGAACTGATCCACACCGAACGACTCAACAACGCGCTGGGCCTCTTCAAGCTCATCCACGTTGTGCTGAAACTTGATGTACTGCACTTCGACCTTGGGATATTCCTGCTTCAGTTGCTCGCGGGCCTCGCAAAGGCGGCGCAGATTGGAAAGCACGCGATCAATCCGACCGCCGACGCGCGTCAGCTGATATTTCTCCTGGCTCAGGCCGTCCACGCATACGGAAATATGCGTCAGGCCGCTCTCCGCGATACGGCGGATCCGCGCGTCCGTCAGAGCGAAGCTGAAGTTCGTGCTGATGTGGATATTCAGACCGGCATCACGGGCGACACGGCACATTTCATCCATGTCAGGATGCACCAGCGGGTCACCGACGTAATAAAGCGAAACAGCCGCGGAAACCCCCTTCACCTCGTCCACGATTCGACGGAACTGATCAACGCTCATCCGATGTTTCGGATCGAAGACCTGCTTTTCCAGCCCGGGGTTGCCGTTGGGGTCGGCATGGACACACACCGTGCAACTGAGATTGCACATCGGCGAGATGTCGATCTTCACCGCCACGGGCAGGGCAAACATCCGTTCGCTTTTCAACGCGAACTGAGTCCCCGTGAGGGCAAGGTTGAAACCTTTGCGAAACGTCAGGTTCTCCATGAACCAGCCCTGGCGACGCTTGGCGCCCAGCGCGAGTCCCCGAAGATAGGTAAGGCGTTTGCCGAAGCGGCTCAGGAGACCGGGCCTTGCCTCGGTCGCCGCCAGCTTTCGGAACATTTCGTCCTGATTTTCTGCCTGCATCGAAGCTTCCCTCCCGCGGTTCGTCTCCTCTGCGGAGCCACGCCGTCCGATACGTATCATTCGCATCCCGGGTTTCAACAACCCGGGAAGAAAATTTCTGCCCGGTGTCTGGGTCCGCTGAATCGACCGCTGCTCTGGCATCGAGCGCCAAGCCGTCGCTGACTTGCGATGAGCCGCTGCAACAGACCTACTTCGTCCGTTTGAGCTTCGGGCTCAAAGTATCCGGGCGATGAAGGTCCGATCCGATGCCTGAGTGAGCCAGGATTTCACAATGTACACACGACCTTGGGCCGAAAACCTAAGGCCGGAACCCGACACATGTTATCTTAACAACCGCGACCCTGCTTAGCAAGGCGGCGATCAGAATACGCTGTAATACCAGTGGTTATTCGACAACGAATGATTCGGCGGGTCCTTTAACAAACCTTCATACTCTAGAGGTTACGGATGGATCAAAATGCCTCCGGCCGCCGTGATCGAGATGGACCAGAAGGCCGTCCGTGGGATGCGCGTCGAGAATCCGTCCGGAATACTCCCCGGTTCCATCGTGAAGCCGAACCGAAGCGCCGATGTCGGTGCTGTGTTCGCGCCAGCGAGCGGCCAGAGCTTCATCCGTCGGCGATTCAACCAGGAGCCGATCGACCGCCTGAAGAATCGATCGAACAACGGCCGTACGGTCGATCGCCTGTCGCGATTCAATCTCCAGCGACGTGGCACGATCGGCAAGCTCGGCCGGTAAGTGCCCTGCCTGCTGAAGGCAGTTCACACCGAGACCGAGCGCGATCGCCAGCTGCGCGTCACCATAAGGCCGCGTCTCAATCAGAATACCGGCTAACTTACGTTCGCCGACGTAGATATCGTTCGGCCAGCGGATCGTCGGGTCCACGTCGGTCGAGGCCTCGATACCTTCGAGCACGGCAATGGCGCTCAGCATCATCATGCGGCCATGCGAGAACGTCCCGTGCGGCGAGATCATCAGGAGGGTCAGATGAACCCCCGCCCCGCGTGGAGAGATCCACTTGCGCCCCAGTCGGCCTCGCCCCGCAGTCTGATACTCAGCCAGAATGGCCATCCCATCAGCGGAATTGCCTTCGCTGCGCAGCACTTCATCGAGCGCGTACGAATTTGTACTGTCGATTTCAGGCAGCACGATGACGCGACGACCGATGCGCCGCGTACCCAGCGCATGGGCAATCGCATCAGCGGACAGACGATGGGACTCCGATGCCCGACTCATGCGGCATCCAGCCCTAAATCGAGAATTGGCGCGGAGTGTGTAATAGCCCCGACAGCGATTCGCTCGACGCCGGTCTCCGCAATTTGGCGAACGTTCTCCAGATGAGCGCGGCCGCTGGCTTCGAGTTCGATCTTGCCACGAAGTCCCTGGCCGTCTCGCAACTCGACCGCCCGGCGCAACTGATCATGCTCGAAGTTGTCCAGCAGGATGACGTCGATGCCCACGACCTTGAGCAATTCGCCGAACTGATCGAGGTCATCGCATTCGACCTCGACAAACGCCGAGCGAATCGGCGACGCTGAAAGGCGGTTGAGCATCTCGAAGACCGCGTGGGCAAGGCGATCAAGCGGGATGCCCGCGAGATGATTATCCTTGATGAGCACGGCATCGTACAAACCGGTTCGATGGTTATGCCCCCCGCCGCAGCGCACGGCGTACTTCTCCAGCGTGCGCAGGCCGGGCGTGGTCTTTCGCGTGTCGTAGATCTTCGCGCCGGTCCCGGCGACGGCAGCAACGTATCGAGCCGTCATCGTGGCGACACCCGAGAGGTGTTGCAGAAAGTTCAGGATAGTCCGCTCGGCAGCGAGCATCTGAGTGACCGGCCCGGATAGCTCAGCCAACGCCTCGCCCCGCGATACGTCCCCTCGCGAATCATGCGGGCCGAGCCAGCGCAGGCGAATCTCCGGCGCAAGCTCACTGAGAAGGACTGACAGCAGTTCCCGACCGCAGAATCGCCCTTCATCGCGCGCAACGAGGCGCCACTTCCCGACCGCGGTAAGCAAATGCGGCGGAAGCAGACTGGACGTCAGATCGCCGTGCGGGCCAAGGTCCTCCTCGCGCGCCAAGGCAATCAGCCGCCGCACATCATCGCGATCGAGTGGATTCTCGTCAGTCATCCGGCTTACCGCTTTTCTTTATCGCGCGCCGTGCCAAAACGCAGATCAGCGTCGATCCTGCTTCTCTCGCGTCGCTTCAAGGATGCGCTTCTCCCGCCGCGTGAGACTCTGAATGCCTTCGCGATGAACCTTCTCGAGGATTCGATCGACAGTCAACTCCAACTCCGCGATCTCGCGTCGCCTCGAGTCGGCCGCCTTCCGCTGGACCGTATTTCGCCAGTTCTGCCAGACCCCCGTCCACTGCTGACCGCGATAGCCATAGGCGATCCCGTAAACCAGGCCCGCGAGATGGCAGGCATCGCCGCCGGCGTTCGCGCCGCGCGTGCCGAGGTTGAAAACATAGAGCACACCAAACAACAACGCAGCCGTACGTATCGGCACCGGGAAGAAAATCAGAATGATCCGCATCGACGGAAACAGTACAGCGCAGGCCCCGAGGATTCCCAACACGCCGCCCGACGCACCGACCAGCGCCGCGCGGGCACTCAGCCAGCCGGCGGTAGTCACAATGAGATACATCGACACGGCCACAAAGCCGGCGACGGTGTAGAAAATGAAGAATCGGCGAGTGCCCATGTGGCGTTCGAGTTGCAACCCGAGAAAATAAAGGCCGATCATGTTGAACAGAATATGCATCATGTCGTGTTGACTGTGCAGATACGTAAAGGTGAACAGTCGCCAGATCTGCCCCTTGAAGACCAGGTCCGTGCGCATTTCCAGTGCGCGAAAGACCGGGCTCTCCGCCCCGCCGGTAGCCAGGCAGAGTACGAACATGCCGATGTTCACCAGCGCGATCCACTTGACCGCCTTCCCGGGCGAAGGCAGCCCGCCGAACCAGGAGCGCAGACCCCCGCCGTACTGCGGTTCATCTTCAAAGGCGTAGGGGCGATGTTCCCAGCTCATGTCGTCGACTCGTTCCTTCCGGGTTTCGATCCTATCTCGTCGATCGGCGATCCGACGCCCATCGCAGCAGGGTAATGATCGTCTTGCCGTCCACAATCCGGCCATCACGAATCATGACCGACAGTTCTTCAAGTGACCTCGTTTCCACCTCGATCTGTTCGGTGGGACCGAGGTTCTGTCGCGATGCTTCCAGACCACTGGCCACGAAGGCGGTGATCCGCTCGCTGAGGATACCGGGCGAAGGATAAAACGCGCAAAGGCGCTCCAGTCGAGAAGCTCGATAACCCGTCTCTTCCTCAAGTTCACGAGCCGCCGCGGACTCCAGTGACTCACCCGGAATATCCAGCGTCCCCGCGGGCAACTCCCAGAGAACCCGGTCAACCGCCGGACGAACCTGACGAAGGATGAGGCAGCGGTCGTTATCCAGCATCGGAAGGATAACCACCGCTCCGGGATGAATGACGTACTCGCGCGTGTGCGCCTTGCCGTCGCGGCCCGTCACGTGCTCGCGGACAACCTCGAATTTGCGGCATTTGAGCAGACTGTCCACGATTCAATCTCCAGTGACAACCATGCGATGCGGATTATAGGTGGTTACGACGATTGCGGGCATCGCATGTAACAAAAGTCACCACATAGACTTAGCGATCCGATCCAGAGCGGATGCGGCTGGCGGCGACTCGTGCCTCGGGGGTACCTGCCGCTGAGGCAAACGGGGAGTTGCCCGCAGCATTAGTCAGGTTAGAATAGGTGGCTCGATTGTCACGATCGAAACCAACTTGACGAGGCGACAGACATCATGAAGGAAGGCATTCATCCAAAGTATTTTCGCTGCACGGTGACCTGCGGTTGCGGGCACACCTTTGAAACGGGCAGCACGCGCGAAAAAATCGCCGTGGAAATCTGTTCCGCCTGTCACCCCTTCTTCACCGGGCAGCAGAAGTTCGTCGACACCGCCGGCCGCGTCGAGAAGTTCCAGAAGAAATTCGGCGGCGACTACTTCAAGGGAGCCAAGAAGAAGCCCACCAACGCCTAGCTACGATTTTGTTTATCCACGCGCCGCACCGGTGTCGGTACTTTCTTCCGACGCATCGTGCGGCGTGTCTCGTTATGGCCGCCGACCACTGTCCACGGACCACTTATTCGGATGTCCGAAACCGTCGCACAACCCGGATTCATGGCCAAGCTCGATGAGCTGGCCGCACGCTACGACGCTGTCACCGAGGAGATGAACAACCCGGAGACAGCTGCCAACTCCGCGCGCATCGTGAAGCTGTCCAAGGAACACGCCAAACTGGCCCGGCTCGTTGAGCCCTACCGCGAATATCAACATCTTTGCGAACAGATCGCCCAGGCAGAGCAGATGCTGGCGGATCCGCAAACCGACGCGGAAATGCGCGAGCTGGCAGAGGCCGAAATCGAGGACCTGCGAAGCCGATCCGCCACCATGATGGACGAATTGATCGACGGCGTTCTCGGCGGCGACGACGCCGGCGTGGATTCCGTAATCATGGAAATCCGTGCCGGCACCGGCGGAGACGAAGCGGCCATCTTCGCGCGCGACCTGTACGAAATCTATTCGAATTACGCAGCGATACAGGGTTTCAAGATCGACCTGCTGGACCTTTCCACGAACGAATACGGCGGATACCGGGAAGTCGTCTTCAATGTCAAAGGACCGAGCGTATACACCCACTTCGGCTATGAAGGCGGCGGACATCGCGTCCAACGAGTCCCGGTGACGGAAACGCAGGGACGAATTCACACCTCGGCGGCGACCGTGGCCGTCCTCCCGGAAGTCGAAGAAACCGAGGTTGATATCGACTGGGATAAAGACGTCATTGAACACGTCAGCCGTGCGGGTGGCCCCGGCGGCCAGAACGTCAATAAGGTCTCCAGCGCGATCAAGCTCGACCACATCCCGACGGGCATCACCGTCTCCATGCGCGATGAAAAAAGTCAGCATAAGAACCGCGCAAAAGCCCGCCGCATTCTTGCCAGCAGAGTGAATGCCCATTTTGAGGAGATCGAACGCAGCAAACGCGACTCCACGCGCAAGAGCATGATCGGTTCCGGTAATCGAAACGAGCGAATCCGCACCTACAACTACCCCCAGAATCGCTGCACCGACCATCGGCTAAATGAGAACTTCTCGCTGGAGAAAATCTCCGCAGGCGAATTAGGCGAGATGATCGATGCACTTCGTCGCTTCGACCGACAGCGCAGATTGAGCGAGGCGTAAAACGTTTTTCCAGTCTGATTCGAGCGTCCAATAAACGCCGCGTAACGCGCGTGCCCCCAGCTCGCGCCAATCCGAGAGAGAATCGCACCTTCCGCTTGCTTCATCGCGCCTTGACCGCCTGCCCATGGGTGGCGCGTCTGTTCATTCCGGCTCATCTCAGGCGCTGGCTCGATTATCCGTTAAAATGAAAGGGAACGGTGGCGCGGACCGCCGGAGCGAAAGCGGCGTAGCACGCAGGAGCGGCACCTTGAACGAAGCATCAGACACACCCAATCGATTCATCACGGTACAGGAACACATTATTAATGAACAGCGCCATCACCCAGCCGCGACCGGCGGATTCAGTTGGCTGCTCTCCGGCATCACGCTCGCGGCGCGCATCATCTCGGCGAATGTCCGTCGCGCCGGCATCCTCGATGTCCTCGGCGACTCCGGCGATGCTAACGTGCACGGCGAACAGCAGCAAAAACTGGATATCCTGGCAAACAAGACCATAGAGCTGTGCCTCGGCTATCGCGGCAACGTGGCCATGATCGCCTCGGAAGAGCTCGACCAGCCGAAGGTCATTACCCGCGGCGAGAACGACGAAGAACGAAAGTACATCGTGGTCTTCGACCCCCTCGACGGATCGAGCAACATCGACGTGAACGTTTCCGTCGGCACCATTTTCTCAATCTTCGAACGCGAACCCGGCCGGTCCGGCTCGATGGACGCGGCCTCGGAAATCCTCCAGGCCGGCGTCAAACAGCTCGCCGCGGGCTACATCGTCTATGGCTCAAGCACCGTGCTGGTCTATACAACCGGTGAAGGCGTACACATGTTCACGCTCGACCCATCGGTCGGCGCGTTTCTGCTGCACAGCGAACATATCATGATGCCCGAGAAGGGACAGACTTACAGCGTCAACGAGGCCAACGCCGCGTCGTTCGCCCCCGGGGTTCGTCGATACCTGGAATGGTGCAAGACGGAAGAAGCCGGCCCCTACACCGCACGATACATCGGCTCGCTGGTGGCCGACTTCCACCGCACCTTGCTTCGAGGGGGTATCTTCCTCTATCCTGCCACCGCAAAGTCTCCACAGGGAAAGCTTCGACTTCTCTACGAAGCGAATCCGATCGCTTTCCTCGCGGAGCAGGCAGGAGGCATTGCCACGGATGGCAAGGCGCGCATCATGGAGAAAGCACCGCAATCGCTGCACGAGCGCACACCGCTCTACGTCGGGAGCAAGGCAGACATGGAACGCCTGCAGCGCTATCTGGACGAACGCGCCTGACCTTTCGATTCGTACCTCACGCCCAACAGTGAAATCATAAATGGCGGAACCCGGCACGACACAGGCACAGGAATGGACCATCGGCCGGCTGCTCGCCTGGACGCGATCCTTTCTTGAAACCAACGGTATTGAGGATGCCCGGCTCTGCGCGGAAATACTTCTCGCCCACGCCCTCGCATGCAAGCGGATCGAGTTGTATGCACGTTTTGAGGAGTCCCCTTCTGAAGAAAAGCGGGCGGTTTTTCGCGAACTCGTCCGCGGCGCCGGCGAGCACAAGCCGATCGCCTATCTCGTCGGACACAAGGAGTTCTACTCGCTCGATTTTCTCGTCACGCCCGATGTGCTGATTCCCCGGCCGGAGACGGAGCTGCTCGTCGAGCGTGTTCTGGCCTGGCTGAAACAACGAACGCCCGAAGCGTGGAACCTGCTCGACGTGGGGACGGGATCGGGCTGCATCGCGGTGACAATTTGCAAGCGCGTTGCAGAGGTTCGCGCGGTGGCGACAGACATCTCCGATGCGGCGCTCGCCGTGGCAGCGCGGAATGCGGCAAAGCACGGCGTGACCGATCGGCTGCGGTTGCTCACGGCGGACATGCTTGACCTGCCTGCGAATGCAAAACCAGAGGGCGGCTTCGACGTGATCGTGTCCAATCCACCCTACGTAGCAACAGCAGACCGTGACAAACTCCCCGAAAACGTGCGGCGCTACGAACCGGAAGTCGCCCTCTTCGCGGGCGACGACGGATTGTTGGCCTATCGCCGAATCGCCGAAGGCGCGAGACAAGTCTTGAAACCCGGCGGCCTCCTCATCGTCGAAGTTGGTTATGGACAGGCGGATGCCGTCGCCGACCTTCTGCAGCAGGAAGGCGGACTGACCCTTCTGGGATGCCACTGCGATCTGGCAAGGATCGAACGGGCACTTGAGTTTACACTACCGGCATGATGGCAGGCGACTTGGCCGAACGAGAGTTTCGAAGGATCCTGCTGATTAAACCCAGCTCGCCGGGAGACATCATCCACGCGCTGCCGGTCCTGCACGGCCTGCGGCGGCGTTATCCGTCAGCACATATCGCATGGCTCGTGGCCACATCCTTCGCCAATCTTCTTGAAGCTGACACGGCGATCAGCGAAGTGATCTCCTTCGACCGCAAACGTTTCGGGCGGCTCGGGCGAAGTCTGAGCGTTACGGGCGATTTCGCGACGTTCGTCAAGTCACTTCGCGCGCGCGAGTTTGACCTGGTCATTGACTTGCAGGGGCTCTTTCGCAGCGGATTTCTCTCGATGGCCACAGGGGCATCCGTGCGGATCGGCTTTCAACATGCGCGCGAGCTGTCCTGGATGTTCTACTCACATCGCATCCCGAGAGGACCGTCTCGCGACGAACACGCGGCGGATCGCAACTACCGCGTCGGCGCGATGCTCGGCTTCGACGCCGCGCCGATGGACTTCTCGATCGCGCTGACCGAGGAGGATCGTAAGATCGCTGCCTCGCTGGTGAAGGAGTCAGGCGTTGATCAGGGCTATGCCGTTCTCGTGCCCGCAACGCGCTGGGAGACAAAATGCTGGCCCCCGGATCGATACGGGATGCTCGCGGCATTGCTTCGCGAGAAGCACGGGCTTCGTTCGCTGCTCGTCGGCGGCAGCGACGACGCCGTCGCAGGGACGATCGCAGTGAATTTGTCCGACGGTGCGGCAGTGAATGTCTGCGGACGTACGACGCTAAGGCAGGCAGCGGCGTTGATCGAGGGCGCGGAGATCGTCGTGACAGCCGACTCGACGCCGATGCACATGGCCGCCGCGCTGCGCCGTCCGCTGGTTGCCCTCTTCGGCCCGACAAACCCCTCGCGCACCGGCCCCTACGGCCGCACAGCCGACGTGCTGCGAATCGACCTCGACTGCTCGCCCTGCTACTTCAAGATGCTCAGCCAATGCCCGCACAATCACGCCTGCATGCAAAAGTTGGACGTACAGATCATCGCAGACGCCGCGCATGCACGGCTGACGCATCGCTGAAGTGACAATGAGACAGCATCAACACAAATGCCCCAGGCAGGCCCGCCTGGGGCTTCAGATTGAAAAGACGCAAAGAGCATGATCGGGCGAGAGAGAATCACGCCGCGCTGCTCTTCGCATTACGTCTTCCCCACCGGCGACCGTCGGGCGGTGTTTAGACCGCACGAACTGGCCGCTAGTGGCTTCCACCTGCCCTCCATCCTTCATTATATCGCCGCCGAGGAGCATGAGAAACAGATTCCCGCCGCGGAGAAGCCGACGGATTGCCATCCGTCGGATTCCCGAACCCGCCGTTACAATATCCCCATGACCGCCATCATCCTCGGCACCGCAGGCCACATCGACCACGGCAAGTCCTCGCTGGTGACGGCCCTGACCGGCACCGATCCCGATCGTTTGCCCGAAGAAAAAGCTCGGGGAATGACGATCGAGCTCGGCTTCGCACACCTCCAATTGCCGGCAGCCGACGGTTCGGCTGATGGGCTCCAGGTCGGCATCGTCGACGTGCCCGGCCATGAGCGTTTCGTGCGCACCATGGTCGCAGGCGCCACGGGCATCGATCTGGGAATGCTACTCGTCGCCGCGGATGACGGCGTCATGCCGCAGACACGCGAACACGTAGAGATTCTCGATCTGCTCGGCGTGGCATCAGGGTTGATCGTCGTTAGCAAGGCAGACCTCGTGGACGACGAGCGGCTCGAAGTCGTCCGCGAGCAGATCGCCGCATTGACGATGGGCACAACGCTATCAACATGGCCGATCGTGGCCGCCTCGGCGAAGTCAGGTGTCGGACTGGACGACGTTCGCCGCACCATCGCCGAGCTGGCAGCGCGCTTGTCTGAGCGCACTGCAGACGGCGTCTTCCGACTGGCAATCGATCGCGTCTTCACGATTCACGGTCGTGGAACCGTCGTAACCGGCTCCGTCCTGTCCGGCAAAGCGGCAGTGGGCGAGACGCTGGAGCTGCAACCGGAGGGCATTACCTGCAAAGTGCGCGAAGTGCAAACGCACGGATCGAGCACGCCCGACGTGGCCGCAGGGCAGCGGGCAGCGCTGAACCTGACGGGCATCGACCGCGAGAAAATCGAGCGCGGCATGGAGCTGGCAACGCCCGGCTATCTGACCGCGACCCGATACATCGACGCTCGTATCCGACTACTCAACTCGCTTCGGCCTGTCGAACGGGGCGGCTCGACGCGTCGATCAGGAGCGCCGGCCGTGACGACAGGGTGGCATGGCCGCGGCCTTGGGCGGCCATGCCGCGCGCGCGTCTGCATGGGTACGCAGGAATCGATGACCCTGCTCGTCATCCTGGGCGATGAGCCGCTCGATCCCGGTGACGAGGCCCTCGTGCAACTGCGATTCACCGAGCCGATGGTCGCAGCATTCGGTCAACGATTCATCATCCGCAACGAAACCGCGCAAGTAACGCTTGGCGGCGGGCAGGTCGTGCGACCGATCTCGCGCCGAGTTCGACCGAAAGATGTCGGCGAGCTGGAATCGTTAACGAGGGCGGAATCAGAGGATGAAACAGTTCGCTGCGAAGAGGCGATTCGCTTTGCCGGTTTCGATCAAGTCTCGCCCATGCGATTGGCCTGTCAGATCGGCGTACCCCCGGAAGCGGTTCCGCAATTACTCGAAACCCTGCGACGATCCGGTCGACTCATCTCGCTGCTGGCAGTACGGGAAGTCCACATCGAGGTCATAGATGCGCTACAGAAACGAGCCATGGCGTTTCTGACACGGCATCACCAGACCAATCCGCAAGTGCCCGGCGTACAGCGCGACCGATTCATCGGCTGGCTGGAAAGCCGCTGCGCCGCGGGCTGCGGGCGAATCATCTTCGACCGCCTCGAACACGTGGGACTCGTCGTCACACGAGGGCCGTACGTCGCACACCGAGACTTCCATCCGGCGATGTCACAGGAAGACGCGGATCTCTTGGAGAAACTCGTATCGGAAGTGTCGGCGGCAAGGTTCGACCCGCCGGCGTGGGCAGCATTGAAATCCACGGCCGGGCTGTCGAAACAGCGAGCGAAGGTGCTGGAAGATATCGCCCGCACCGACCCGCGGCTGGTCCAGTTCGCGCCGCAACAGTTCATAGCTCGACAGGCAGTCGATGAACTCAAGCAGATTGTGCAACGACTGGGCAACAGCCGCCCCTTCAAACTGGCCGAAGTGCGAGACGCCATCAACGCCTCGCGCCGCGTAGTGCAGCCGCTGCTGGAATACCTGGACCGCGTACAATTCACCCGGCGCGTCGGCGACGAACGAGTGCTGATCGCAACCGGCACCCGCAACCAGCCCGAAGCGCAAGCGAGGGAGTCGTAACACAATGACCGATACCACAACCAGCCCGAAGCGCCAGCGAGGGAGTCGTACCGCAATGACCGTCGCCACTACCAGCCCGATGCGCCAGCGAGGGTGGAGCAAGTAGCGGCCGGCGTCCTCGCCGGCCGAGGCAACACGGAGAACGCATCTTGAGTCAACAGCACCCGACAAATTATTCCCGCATCCCCTCGATCACCACGCTACTCGATGCAGCCACGGCGGACGCCCGACTCCGCGCCGTCCCGCGAGGCCCCCTGACGGTCGCCCTCCGCCATGCCGTCGAAGACTTGCGTGAACAACTGAAACACGGCGACGCCGACAAGGATTCATCCATCGACCCCGCCGCCCTCCTCGATGCCGCCGCCCGATCGCTCGAAGCACTGCGTGCCACGCGATTGACACGAGTCATCAACGCCACCGGCGTCATCCTGCACACCGGGCTGGGCCGCAGTGTGCTGGCGAAGTGTGCAACGCAGCGGCTGGCAGATGTGGCGAGCGGATATTGCAATATCGAACTCGACTTACCCAGCGGGCAGCGCGGCCGGCGCGGCGTTTATGCCGAGCAATTGCTGTGCGAACTGACGGGCGCCCAGGCGGCGATGGTCGTCAACAACAACGCCGCGGCAACCATGCTGGCCCTGCGCGGCATGGCGGCGGGTCGCGAAGTGATCGTCTCGCGCGGACAGCTCATCGAAATTGGCGGATCGTATCGACTACCCGAGGTCATGCAGGCCGGCGGTGCGATCCTCCGCGAGGTGGGCACGACCAACAAGACGCACCTGAGGGATTACGAAGCCGCGATCAGCGAGCGCACGGCGATGATCATGCACGTTCACACGAGCAACTATCGCGTCGTGGGCTTTTCAGAATCGCCCGGCATCCGCGAACTCGCAGCGCTCGCCCATTCCCGCGGCCTGGTGATGTTCGACGACCTCGGCAGCGGCGCATTGTTGGAAGATGACCGCTGGCGCGCCGCAAACGAGCCGACGGTCGTGGAAAGTCTGAAGGCCGAAGCCGACTTCGTCGCCTTCTCCGGCGACAAACTGCTCGGCGGTCCCCAGGCAGGCATTCTGCTCGGCAATCGAGAAACCATCGAGCGGCTCCGCAAGGACCCGATGGCAAGGGCGCTGCGCGTGGACAAGCTCACGCTCGCGGCACTGGAGGCCACGCTGGAGCTGTACCAATCGCCGCAGCGCGCAAAGGCGGAGCTGCCCACCCTGGCAGCCCTCTCTGAGCCGATTGAATCACTCACAACCCGCGCCGAAGAACTGGCGACCATGCTGCGAAAGGCATTGCCCAACGAGAACTTCACGGTGTCGCACGACGAGAGTTTCGCCGGCGGCGGCTCGCTGCCCGCCTGGCCGCTGCCGACGGCGGTGGTTCGCTGGAAGCCCGGCGGCGACACATCCGTCAATGAGTTCGCCCGCCGACTTCGCCAATGCGATCCGGCGGTGCTCGTGCGAATCAAGGATGGGGCCTGCCTGATAGACCTTCGGACCGTTCCGGCCGAATCGTACATGGCAATCGTCGACGCAATGCAATCGGTCCAGCAGTCCCCTTCAACTTGATCCGACGCCGCCACGCTTCTTGACAGCGACGAGTTCGCACCTTGTAGTCACGCGCGATGAGTTTCAAATACGTCATCATCCTTCCCGACGGCGCTGCCGACGAACCGCTCGCCGCGCTCAACGATCAAACGGTGCTCGAAGCCGCGCACACGCCAAACATGGACGCCGTCGCCGAAATGGGCCGAATCGGCACGGTGAGAACGGTCCCAGAGGGTTTCACTCCGGGCAGCGATGTCGCAACGATGTCATTACTCGGTTACGACCCGCGCACGCATTACACAGGCAGAGCACCGATCGAGGCCGTCGCGCGGGGCATCTCCCTGCATCCCGACGATATCGTCTTTCGCTGCAACCTGGTAAACATCGCCGACGGCTTGATGAACGACTTCACCGCCGGGCACATCCTCACAGAAGAAGCCGAGGCGATCATCTCCACACTCAATGACGCCCTGGCGTCGGAAGGCGTCCGCTTTCACGCCGGTGTGTCGTATCGAAACCTGATGGTGATGCGAGAGCCCGATGTGAGCGATGTTTCCTGCATGCCGCCGCACGACATCCCCGGCGAAGCCGTCGAGGCATATCTTCCGAAGGGCAAAGCAGCCAGGCGCATCCGCGAGATCATGGACCGGGCTGAGCCGATGGTCGCCGATCACGCGGCCAACGAGGCCCGCCGAAAGCGCGGCGAAACCCCTGCGACAGGCATCTGGCTCTGGGGACAGGGCGTCGTGCCGATCATGAAACGCTTCCGGCAGCGATACGGCATACGCGGCGCGGCGATCGCGGCGGTCGATCTGATCCGGGGTTTGGGAAAGTTGCTGGGCTGGACACTCATTGACGTACCCGGCGCCACGGGGTATCTGGACACCGATTACGCCGCCAAAGGCCGTGCGGCCGTCGCGGCGCTGGATGAATACGACCTCGTCGCCGTCCACATCGAAGCGCCGGACGAAGCCGGCCACATGGGCGATGCGGATGCCAAGATTGAGGCACTTGAGAAAATCGACTCACTCATCGTCGAGCCGGTCATGGAGAAATTGCAGGGCTTCGACGCATGGCGCATCCTGATTGCACCCGACCATCCGACCCCGGTCGCGCGGCGAACGCATACTGACGCGCCGCCGCCCTTCTGCATGGCAGGCACAGGACTGGTCGCCGGCACGGTCAGAGTGGACCGCTTCTGCGAACGCGCAGCCGTCGGAAGCGGCTTTCACTTCGATGCCGGCCACGAACTCATGGAGTATTTTCTGCGCAAGTAAGAATCCCCATGTGGCGCCGCGAAAGTGTGGAACCGGCAAATAGCCGGTGACAACCCCACGGAGTACACGAGCTGCTTATGATCCGAACGAAATTCATCGCCACGATCGGCCCCGCCTCGGATTCCTTCGAGACCCTCGGCGAATTGCTCGACGCCGGCGTGGATGTCTTCCGCCTCAATTTCTCACACGGCACCTTGCAGCAGCACGCCCTGGTCTATGATCGAATTCGCTCCGTTTGCCGCCAGCGCGGCGTCCCCGCTGCCGTCATGGCCGATCTGTGCGGACCCAAAATCCGCGTCGATCCCATCGAGGATGATTCCTTCGTCCTGGCGCCCGAGGATCGGATCGACATCGTCTCCGGCCACGTCGTCGGAGATCGCACGCGCATCTCGACCAACCACCCGGAACTGGTCCACGAAGTCGGCGTCGGCAATCGTGTCCTGATCGACGACGGCGCCGTACGCCTGCGCGTCGAAGCCGTCATGCCGGATCGGCTGCAATGCGTCTGCGAGATCGGCGGGATCATCAGCACGCGAAAAGGCGTCAACCTCCCGGACAGCCAGCTCGCCATGTCGGCACTGACGCAGAAAGATCGCGAAGACATGGCATGGGCCGTCGAGCATGACGTGGACTACATCGCCATGTCGTTCGTACGCACGGCCGCGGACCTTCGTGAATTGCGCGAAATGCTGCCTCTGGCCGATGACCGCAGCCGGATCGTGGCGAAGGTCGAGACGGTGCAGGCGATCCAGCATCTCGACGAGATCATCGAATCCGCGGACATCGTACTGGTGGCGCGTGGCGACCTCGGCGTGGAAATGGACCTGGCGCGCGTTCCGCTCCTGCAGAAGGACATCACGCGAAAATGCCGCCTTGCCGGCAAGCCGGTCATCATCGCCACGCAAATGCTGCAATCCATGATCGAAAGCCCCACGGCCACACGTGCCGAAGTCAGTGACGTGGCCAATGCCATACTCGACGCGGCGGACGCCGTGATGCTCAGCGCGGAAACATCGGTCGGCAAGTATCCGGTCGAGGCCGTACGAATGCTTTCGCGCATTGCCGAGCAGACGGAGGATTATCTCGATCGGTCCGCGGCATCAACAACCGTGGATAAGAGCGCCCTGCTGCCGCGCGTGCCGACGGCCGTAGCCCACGGCGCCAATCTGCTTGCTCGATCGTTGGATGCAAAGCTCGTCGCAGTCTGGACGCAAACCGGCAACACGGCGCGCCTGCTGTCGAAGTGTCGCCTGCCGCTGCCGGTCATTGGCCTCTCGCCCGATGAATACGTCTGTCGTCGCATGTCCATGTATTACGGCGTGATCCCGGTGCAGTTGTCGCGCGATGACGAAGTGCTGGCGATGCTCGGTGAGGTCGACGCCATGCTGCTCGAAGCGAAGCTGGCGGAAAAAGGGGACATGATCGTGGTCATCGCGGGAACGCGCTTGCTTCAGGTCGGCTCAACAAACGCCCTGCTGATTCATCTCGTCGGTGACAAGCTGAGCGGCGAACCCGAAATCACCGGCTGAAACCCAATAGCACGTCGCCATCGCGGCCGGCGTCCCCGCCGGTCGAGGTAAACCAGCGCGTTCAATCCTGCGGCAAGGCTTCAGATACGATTCAACCGCCGTAAATGGTTCCCCGCTGCACGCGACTTCCAACACATCCATCTCGAGGTGGCTCCACCCAGGACCCGTTATCAACCGATAAAGATGCAGGTACCGTGAAAGGTGCGCGCCGGTGTCACCGGCGAATACGACAACGAAACTCTGACAACGGTCGGCACATCGCACATGGCAACCCTCGAAACGATCCGAGCGGCTCGCGCGCCTGCTGAATTCGCGAGCAAGAGCTGTGCCAATACCCTCGCGCGACGTGCACCATCGCGCAAACTGACGATCTGCCATCCCATCTGGCGACTGGCGCGCGGTGGACTCGAGAATCAACTGCTCACGGCCCTGCGCGTGCTGCCGCAGGACGAATTCGCTCACATCGTGGCGATTCAGGACGCCGCCTTCCACGATGACATCGAACCGGCCCGACAGGAAAACATCGTATATCTCGCGCACGCCGCATCGAAGTCGGACCGTCACTGGAGCGCCACGCTTGCGGAATCCTTGCGACGATGCGCAGTCGATGTGCTCCATGTGCGTGGACTGTCCATGCTGTTGGACTGCATCATGGCGGCCGATGCGGCTGACCGGGTGCGCGTGGCCTTCAGCTTCCACGGCTTTGAATCGTGGCCGCCGCAAATCAGCGCAATGCGCCGCGGCATTCTGCGTGCGGCCGTCCGACGGTGCGACGACCGTTGGGCAGTCAGCCCTTCCGCAGCGCAGGCCATTGCACAGGTCTTGGGTATGTCAGTCGACGAATTCGGCATCGTGCCGAACGGCGTCGACGCTCAATACTTTATGCCCGCTACGAGTCGTGAAACGGTTCGCCGGAAGCTGGGGCTGCCGGAGGAGGGCCTGCTGCTCCTGACCGTGGGAAATCTCAAGCCGATCAAGGGTCACGTTGACCTCCTCCATGCACTAGCGCTTCTGACGAATTCGTCGTCAGTAACAGCCGCCTTCGTCGGACAGGACCATTCCAACGGCCGATTGGCGACTACGGCGAGTACACTCGGCGTCGATAGCCGGTGCCTTTTTGCCGGTCTGCAAGCGGACGTATTGCCCTGGTATCAGGCGGCAGACGCCTTCGTGCTGCCATCGCAGTGGGAGGGAATGTCAAACGCCCTGCTGGAAGCAATGTCCTGCGGCCTGCCGGTTCTCGCAACTGCCGTCGGCGGCAACGTGGACGTGATACAGGACGGAGTAACCGGCATTCTCGTTCCGACCCGCGATCCAAAGCGACTGGCACGCGCACTCGACCGCATGATCATCGACAAATGCGAGCGCGATCGATTCGGTGCGGCGGCACGCCACCAGGTCGTACAACATCACGACTTGAATCGATGCGCCGAGGTCCTGTCCCATCGATATCGTTCCATCGCAACGCCGATCCGAAAGGGAACGCGATGACCACACGCACCGGCGCGATCATCGGGACGAATTCCAGGAGCGCGAATCGACTGCGCACCCTGTGGCGCTATCGCGAGCTGGTTTGGATGCTCGCCTGGCGCGACATCCGCGTTCGATACAAACATACCCTCCTGGGCGCCGCATGGGCGGTCCTGCCGCCCCTGGCCATGATGTTCATCTTCAGCTTCGTCTTCGGCGCCGTCGCGGACATCAATCGCCAGAAACTCACCGGTCATCCGACGCTGCCCTATACGCTCTTTGCCTTCAGCGGACTGGTGCCGTGGATGTTTCTCTCCAACGGACTGACTTCCGCCACGAGTTCCCTCGTCGCCAATCGCCAGTTGGTCACCAAGATCTATTTTCCGCGGGAAGTATTTCCCTTCTCGGCCATTCTCAGCGCGATGGTGGACTTCCTGATTGCCTCCTGCCTGCTCGTTCTGATGGCCGCATACTATCATGCGCGGCACGACGGCTGGGCGTATTCCTTCCACCCGTCGGTGGTGATGCTGCCCGTCGTCATCGGCGTGCAGATTATCTTCATGACCGGCGCCGCCCTCGTGCTGTCCATGCTGAATCTGTTCTATCGCGATGTGAGCTACCTGTTTCGCTTCGGAGTCCAGCTCTGGATGTTTGTCACCTGCGTCGTCTATAACCTAGAGGCCGAATCAGGTTGGAAACGGGCAGTAATCGAGCTAAACCCCATGACCCCGATCATCCGCGCCTATCGCGACTGCCTGCTCCTGGGGCAGTGGCCGATCAACGCGGCCTTCCTGAACGCGGCAACGTGGTCGCTGATCCTCCTGCTCGTCGGTTGGGGGTGGTTCCGTCGACGCGAATTCGAATTCGCGGAGAACATCTGACGCTTCGCGCGGGGGCTATCGAATGAAGAAGCATTCAAAGGCCCGAGCCGGCGCCCCCCCACAGGCGGACACCGCAGCGCCTGCGCAAAGTACTTTTCACCGACTGCTCCCGGCCGTCTTGATCCTCGCAGTCGCCGCGGCATACGCCAACAGTTTTCGCGGCGTCATGCTCTTTGACGACTACTATCTCGAAACCACCGAATCCCTCCACGACCTTCGGCAGATGGGTGAGATAATCACTTCATCTCGCGCATGGGTGAACCTGACCTTCGCGCTGAACTACGCCATTCACGAATTTCGCACACCCGGATACCACTTCGTCAATCTTGCGATCCATCTTGCAGCCACTCTTTCGCTCTTCGGCCTGCTGCGGCTGAGTCTACAAGCCCCGGGCGCCGGCCGCAGGCGCCAGGTTCGCGCGACTCGGCTCGCCTTCGCCATCGCCCTGCTCTGGGGACTGCATCCATTGCAGACGCAAAGCGTGACCTACATCAGCCAACGGGCAGAATCCATGATGGGGCTCTTCTATCTGCTGACGCTCTACGCCGTCGCGCGAACAATACGCGACGACAAATCGCGCCGCTGGCCGGTCGCCGCCGTCTTGTTCTGCGGTCTTGGCATGCTCTGCAAGCCCGTCATGGTGACCGCGCCGCTGCTTGCCGTTCTCTACGATCGAGCATTCTGGGCAATTTCCTGGCGCGAAGTGGTCGCGCGGCGATGGAAACTTCATGCGTCGTTGGCGGCCACCTGGTTGCTCCTCTTCTTAACAGGCGTGGTGCGAGGAGTCATCGCGGCGTCACCCGACGAGCCGACAACCGTCGGCTTCGGCGTCGCCTTCATCACGCCGATGCAATATCTCCTGACGCAAGCCGGCGTGATTCTGCACTATCTGCGACTGTCCGTCTGGCCCGATCAACTCTGTCTTGACCACGTCTGGCCAGTGTCGAATTCCCTCGGCGACGCCGCGGGCTCCACCGCTATTCTCGCATGCTTGATCGGCCTGACAGTCTGGGCATGGCGACGCCGCCCCGCACTGGCCTTCCTCGGCATCTGGTTCTTCGTCATCCTCCTGCCCACGTCCAGCTTCATTCCCATTCAGGATGTCATCTTCGAGCACCGCATGTACCTCTCGCTCGCGGCAGTGCTCACTCTAATCGTGCTCGCGCTTGACTGGCTGTTGCAAAAGGCAGCCGCACCCGCCACAGCTCAAGCCGGTGTCATCCGCATCGTGGCAACGGTCCTCCTTGCCGCCGCCGCCTTCGGCCTGGGCATCCGTACGCACCTGCGTAACCGAGACTACCATAGCACCGAAGCGATGTGGTCCAGCGTGCTGGCGATCTACCCCAACAGCCCTCGGGCAACAAGCAATCTCGGCGGCGCGATGATGAAAGCCGGTCGAATCGCCGATGCGGAGGCGCTCTATCGCCGTGCAATAGTGCTCCAGCCATTGCTCTCCGAAGCTCAATACAACCTCGGCCATCTGTTGATGCTTACAGGCAGAAACGAAGAAGCGGTGATCCACCTGAATCTGGTTCCAGCCATCGCCATGGAATACGCCGACGCCCAGCTCGATCTCGGTGTCATCGCGGCCGTGGCTTCGAGACACGAAGAAGCAATGAACCACTTCCGCGAAGCAATCCGCGCTCGCCCTCGATTTGCCGACGCCCACTTTAATCTCGCCTGCGCCCTGGCCGAATCGGGAGACCATCAGGGCGCCAGAGATGCTTTCCATGAAGCGTTACGACTCCGGCCGGACGACGAAGAAGCGACTCGACGCTTGAAAGACCTTGAGAAATCCCCTTCCGGCAAGCCCGGCCCGATGTCCCTCTAGCCCGCGCTCGACTTGCCCACCCGTGCAAACTACACTTTCGGTCCTGTTGAATGACACCCACCGGCGGTCACGATACCGCCCCTCACGAAAGGCGCAGCGCCGGCATGAAATTCGCGATCATTGGTCCGCCGCAGTCCGGCAAGTCGACATTGTTCTCCGCCATCACCGGTCAGACGATAGACCCCTCGCACGCACCGGCAGAGCGGCTCGCAAGCGTGCTCGTTCCGGATGATCGTCTCGACTTCCTCGCGGCCATCTACAAGCCCAAGAAGTACACGCCTACCCATCTGGAGTTCGTCGATGTTCCCGGCGTCAGTCTCGCCGAGCCCAACGGCCCGAAGGAATTTCGCAAGACGATGGACACGGTTCGTCGCTGCGACGGGATCGTGATGGTCGTACGCGCCTTCGAGTCGGACAGCGTGGTCAAGTATCGCAACCGAATCGACCCGAAGGCCGACATGGATGAGCTGCACACCGAGCTGATCTTCGCCGATCTGGAACAGGTCGTTGCCCGAATCGAGAAACTGGAGAAGTCCACGCTGAAACCGACAAAAACGCGCGATGCCGAATTGCGCGAGCTGGCCATGATGCGCCGAGTACAGGAGGCCCTCGAAAAAGAGGCCCCCGTCTCCAGCACCATCCACAACGAGGAAGAGCGCGGCATCGCCACCAGCTTCGGCTTCCTGACACTCAAGCCGGTCATCCTGGTCGTAAACGTCGGCGAATCCGAGATCACCAGGCCGCCGCCTTTCACACACGAGCATGCCCGAGCCACGACAGCCATGGCAGCGGAAATCGAGGCCGAAATTTCGCAGCTCGAAGAAAAGGACCGCCCGGCCTTCCTGGCAGACCTCGGCATCACCGAACCGGCGAAGGTTCGCCTGATTCGCACCTGCTACGACGCCGTCGGCCTCATCTCCTTCCTCACCTGCGGAGAAGACGAGGTCCGGGCATGGACGATCACCAGGGGCACCACGGCGGTCGACGCAGCGGGCAAGATTCACAGCGACATCCAGCGCGGCTTCATCCGCGCCGAGACCGTCGCCTTTGACGATCTCAAGGCCGCAGGTGACATGCGCGGCGCGAAGTCTGCAAACAAGGTCCGACTGGAACCCAAGCACTACGTGGTGCAGGACGGCGACATTATCAACTTCCGATTTAATGTCTGAGCCGCCGTCGTGCCATCACGCCGTCAGACCGGCCGCATTGCACTGGCGTTGTGGCCTGTCGACCGTAAGATAGCCGAGCTTTACTCCGCGACGACTGCTGGCCGGCGCAGACGATTCGGTGAGCCCTGAATGGCCCTACCATCACCATCGGCGATCTTCTTCTTCCAACGCCCCCAGTGGGCACTCGCTGGGTCGTTCCTCGGCCTGATCACCGTCGGCGCCATCCTCCTCTCGCTTCCGATCTCTCACGGTTCGCAACGAATCGGCATCCTCGACGCGCTCTTCACCTCAACCTCCGCCGTTTGCATCACCGGCCTCGTCGTCGTGGATACCGGCACCGCTTTCTCCCGCTTCGGCCAGTCCGTCATCATGATTCTGATACAGCTCGGCGGCCTCGGCATCATGACCTTCGCCGTCCTCGGCACACAGCTACTCGGAAGGCGGCTCTCCCTCCAGTCGCAAGCCATGATCGCAGACACCTTCTGGCAGAGCGATGCCGCCGGCACCGTCCGGCGCGATCTCAAACGAATCATCGGCCTCACGCTCCTCATCGAATTCATCGGCATGATCTTCCTCTACGGGCACTTTCGCCACGTCGCGGGCTACGAACATCCCCCCGTCTTTTCCGCTGCCTTCCATGCCGTCAGCGCCTTCTGCAACGCCGGCTTCGCGCTCCAGTCCGACAGCGTCATGAGCTTTCGTTCCAGCCCGCTCGTCATGTTCGTCATCATGGCCCTCGTGTTCCTCGGCGGCATCGGCCACAGCGTGACGCTCGAAGCCGTACGAAGAGGCATCGCCCGAATCACCGGTAACCGCATGGGCAGCGTCAACTGGACGCTTCATTCGCGCGTCGTCCTGTCGGTCTCGATCGCACTGATCATCGCCGGCGCATTACTGCTGCTCCTCACCGGCGCGGACTGGGAAACGGCGAGCTGGGGACAACGATCGCTTGACGTGTTGTTTCAATCGGTCGCCTCCCGCACCGCCGGCTTCAACAGTGTGGACACCAGCCATCTGCCGCTCGGCGCGCTGCTCATCTTCATTTTTCTCATGTTCATCGGCGGGGCCCCCGCTTCCTGCGCGGGAGGAATCAAGGTGACCTCGGCTGCGGTCTATTTCGCCGAGGTTCGGGCACGGCTGACCGGGGCGAGAGAAGCCGCGCTCTTCGGCCGACGCCTGCCCATGGATGTCATCGCCAAGGCAACCCTGGTGATCGGACTCTCCGTCCTCTGGAACCTGATCGGGTGCCTGTTGCTGACCATCACGGAAAGGGCGGCCGCGGACGTGCACCTGCAGCACTTACTCTTTGAACAGGTCTCGGCTTTCGGCACCGTAGGGCTTTCCACAGGCATCACACCCGAGTTGTCGACGGGCGGACGCATCTGGATCATACTCAGCATGTTCGTTGGGCGTATCGGGCCGTTGACGGCGGCCATGGCCATGATGCCGCGTGAAACCGGCGGCATCCGCTATCCCGAAGAGCGCCTGATGATCGGGTAACATCTTCCCCGGCTTGCGACAAGGGGAGTGCGGGCGTCTCGCCCGCGACAAGGGGAGTGCAGGCCTCTGGCCCGCAGGGATGAACGATGCATGGGCTGCAGGCGAGACGCCCGCACTCCCCGTACGCTCGATGATGGCGGCCGGGTGGCATGGCCGCGGCGTTGGGCGGTCGTGCTCGCTCACCCGTAGCAACCGCCCCCCGACCGACAAGGGCAACGATGCCCGACGACGACAGGATGGAGAACATGAGACAAGTAGCAGTAATTGGCCTGGGACAGTTCGGCACGCACCTGGCTCGCGAGCTGACGCAGATGCACTGCGAAGTGATGGCCATTGATTCGGACGAGGCCCGCGTAGCCGAGCTGCGCGACGACGTCCACCGCGCCGTCATCGGCGATGCCCGCGACATGGAAGTGTTGCAGTCGCTCATCACCTCGTCGATGGACGAAGCCGTCGTGAGTCTCGGCGAGAGCATGGAGGCCAGCATCCTCTGCACGCTCCACCTCAGCCAGATCGGCGTCAAACGCATCCGCACCAAGGCCGTCAACGAAGACCACGCCATGATCCTCAAGGCCGTCGGCGCGCACGAACCGATCTTCCCCGAACGCGAGACCGCCGAGCGCACCGCCCGCCGCATCGCCCATCCGACCCTGCTGGATTACTTCCCCTTCGCCGAAGACTACCGCATCATGGAAATCGCGATGCCCAGGCCGCTGGTCGGCAAGTCGCTCGGCGAGTCGCAGCTTCGCTCCAGCTACAACCTGCTCGTCCTGGCAACAAAGTCCGCCGCCACCGGCCAGTTCCACTTCATGCCAACTGCGGATGACAAACTCAGCACCGACGACATCCTCATTGTCCTCGGCCGCGAGGTCGACCTCGCGAGGTTCTCCGTGCTGGAAGAATAAAGGGTTTGACATCTAAGGACCGATGTGCCTTTCTTTGTTGGGTGTGGCACCTGCATCTTGCCGGTTGGGAGATTCCGTTTGGTCCGGCTGGACTCCTTCTTCCTCCTGCTCCGCAATCTTGAGCACTGCATCGGGGTCGAGACCGCGGGCTATGAAGGCGCGGCGGAAGCGTTCGTTCTCACGACGGATGCCCTGGATGGCGAGCAGATCGTCGACGCCACGAACGACGTAGGCGTGGGCTTTGTCAGCGAGTGCGCGGTTTTCCTCGTTGAGTCGGCGGGTCTCTTCGAGGGCACCGTCTACGAGCATTTTCCTTCCGGTGAGTGCGATCTTGTAGGCCTGTGTGAGGCGGTGGACGGTGTTGGGGGAGGCCTCTTCGGGGTAGGTGAGGTATTCGAGTAGCAGTTCGCCGAGGAGTTTTGGGAGGGTGTGAACGACATCCGATTCGTTCTCTCCGTTGCCGGTGCGTTCGGCGAGCTGAGTGGCGGCGGCGGCGCGTCGGACGTGTCGGGCGTAGCTGTAGAAAGCGGTGAAGCTGAGACCGCGCGCGGCGAGATTGAACTTCTTGAAGACAGCGCGGTAGGTGGGCGGGTCACGGTCGATGAGGGCTCGGTCGATCTTTCGTCGCTGGTCGGGGGTGAGTTTTTCGTAGACGGATGAACGGGAGTCGAGCCGCTCGATGACGGGCTGGGGCTGGTCGACGGAGGGAGATTGGGAATCGGGCTGGATTGTCGGTACGTGGGTCATGGTTGAAATTCAGGAGAAAAAAAGTTTGGCTGAAAGTTCCGGAACAACTGCGTTTTCGATAGCGGGAAAGCTGAAATTGTGGTTGAACAAAGGCCAAGAAGAGGGGCCAAGGGGCCAAGGGGCCAAGGGGCCAAGGGGTCGAGGGCGCGGAGGAGGCACGCTGCGCGTGCGGAATTGAAACGCCAAAATGAGGGATCAAGGGATCGAGGGCGCGAGGGGCCAAGGGCGCGGAAGGGACACGCTGCGCGTGCGGTGGAGGGGTGGGGGGAAATGCGGAATGTGGAATGGGCGCGCATGGGTTGACTCCTTATGGACGAACTTGCTCGCCGTGCGCGCCCTTTGGGCGAATTTCGAATTTCAAATGACGAATGACGAAAGGGGGAGCATCGGCGCCAGCGCGGGGCGACAGAAACGCCAAGATGGGGAAATGCCAGAACGCCAAGAAGAGGGCGCGAGGGACCAAGGGGCCAAGGGGTCGAGGGCGCGGAGGGGGCACGCTGCGCGTGCGGTGGCGGTGAGTGGAGCGGGGTGGCTTGGGATGGGTTTGTCGCCAAACGGCGGAGCCGCTTCGGGTGGGCCTTACGCGCGGGGAATGAACCGTGAGTGGTGCCTGTACTGCGAAACTACTTGCAAGGGTTGTTACTCATTCCATGGCCACGATTGGTTGCTGGCGTAAAACCAGTATCGACGATTACCTTGCATCGCCTTGCGTACTGTCTCGTCGGATAGACCTAACTTTGCAAGTAGCCATGCATCGATCAAGGTCTTGAGTTTAGATGCTAGCCGCACATGAACAATGCCGCGGGCTTTCACCTGAGAATCTTCCTCGAGGAGATGAGCTTCCATATTGCGCATGTCTGTAGCTCGCTTAGCGAAATCACATTGTGCCTTCTCGTCTCCAATGATGAGTTCCATTAGCTCAGGAAATCGCTTCATTAGCTCGAGCAATCGTTCACGAAAGCTTAGATGATTGAGTTGGTTTAGCCTGTCCGTAATACATTTCCACTGTGATTCATCTAGAGATTTCTTAATGGTTGCTCGAATCTGTTTAGCTTCCTGATTAGAAAACCGTAAACTATCGCGAAACAATGTGCGATGCAAGGCTTCGGCCACTCTCGCGATGTCGAAGAAGCGACCATTTACGAATGACGACGGAAATCTTTGACTCGTGAAATACGGAGCGATTACCGGCAAGTATTTGTCGCGCAACTGGAACCACTCCTTGACAATACTATCGAGTTGCTCCCGAATGCTGGGCAACGGCAAGAGAACATCGTTTGGCCTCCACTTGGTCGTCGGATTTTTCGATTTCAAACGGGCTGCCATAAAATGCAGAGGGCGATCATACTCTTTATCGCCGATCACATCTTTCGCTTTGGGTGACCGAAACTCAAGATCGTATGAAGACGTCGGCGAAGCCAATAATAGACTGAGTAAGTCCGCTACTGCCCCAGAATCTTCGATGGCGTCGTCAATTCTAACAGGATTATTGTATTCGACACCAGCAAGAGGAGTTGACGAAACATTGATATCCGTTTGCACAATTGATTTTGTTGGACCCTCTCTACTCCACCTAACGACGAGGTTTCGATTGCCATCGATGCATATATTGAGCGGCTCGGGCATCTCATAAACCACGGTTGTGCGATATGGCGGCTCGAACTCGTTCTTTACCTCAAATGGATTAATCGATAACCATTGCTCCAAGCCGTAGTATCTGGCATATACTCGGTGTATAGGTAGTTCCGTCGGACTGGGAATACAGTCGCCTCGGATACCTTGATTAAAATAGATGTTGACTGTCGTTGACCCGCTAGAATGAATAGAGGAGTTCTTGACAAAGCCATTGTAGAGAGTAAAGGCCATCCCATCATTTGTCTTGCCATGGAATGTGAGCGGCTTGTACTCGTGGCTGTCGTTCCAGATGTTCAGGTGTGATTGCCAAACACCATGCGAACCCGGCAAGCCCATCAGGGTTAGTTCTAGCGTCAAGCCATCATCTGGATCGCACGTGAGCAGACCAAACAAAGCATCATCGTCATTCGGCGGGATCCACCAACGCCCCTTGTAGATCTTCATCGATTGGCTCACATCTTCTGTACGTGTTCCTCGTCGAGGATTTCCTGGACGGTTAGGAGTTTGATGACTCTGCCGGTTCGTTTGTAGAAGGCGGCGCATTCGCTTTCTGCGTCGCGGGAGTAGGCGAAGGCGACAAAAAAGCCGCGGGGGCGGTTTTCGCGCTCCATGACGGCCTCGAAGCTGTCGATGTTAGGGCGGCCGACCTTCTCCACCTGCTTGACCTGAATCGGGTACCATTCGCCCATGAAGTCGAGTTCGCCGGAGCCAGCGCCGCGTTTGGCGAGCGTGGCAGAAACAGGGAAAATGCAGCCGTCAATGCCCATGTAGCAGTACTTCATTCTTGCTGCTCTGTTCGCTGCAGGTCATAAACGTATAAAGTATGATTGAGGCTCGCACGGTGATAATAGGTAATCAGACAAAGACACGAACGTGGTACTTCGTTCCGAAAGACATCCCGATAACGTTGGAGCGCGATGTCGCCGATTTTAACTCGCTCTGATTCCGGCTTTGTTGTCGGTGTAAGCTGAACAGTGACACTTGCTGTGTCGGCTTCGACATCGATCGGCGCTGATTCCATCATGGTGGAGTACTTGACGAGCCCTTTGCCTGTCCGTTCAGATTCCATCAGCCACAGTCTAACACACAAGTCCATGATTGGCTGTCGGTAGATGTTACCTAGAACAATAGTCGCGCTTCCATCGGTGTTGAGACGATACTCTAAACCGTCGGGAAACGAAATTACAGCTCCAAACGCTGCAAATCGAGACTGCCTTTGTTCTTCAACGCTGGCTTCCATCGCTTGTGCGGATCGCAGGGCTGCCGCCGAATTCTGAAGCGCTGCTGCCGCCATCATCAGAGTTAGCACAGCATATATCACTGTCAGGGGAACGAGTAGCCAAGAGGGTTTGTCCGGTTTATCAGAAATTGCAAGGTACACGATCCAAACTATCATGCAGCAGACAATTAGCAAGAGCACGATAGCTAGAAGCCACTTTCGGCACCAAACCTTGAGTTTAGAAGCAGGCGAATTACTTGTTTCGGCGACCATTAGCTCCCACTCCTTATGAAGTCATGTAGGCCTCTGTGTTGGCGTGGCGGTCTTCGAAGGCGCGTTTTTCCTTCGTCTCGCCCCAGAAGACTTCGTAGTTGCGGTTGGAGTTGAAGGGCGGATCGATGTAGATCAGGTCCACACAGTTGTCGGGGAGGTTCTTGAGCTGCTCAAGGCAGTCGCCGCAGTAGATGAGGCGGGTGTCGATGAGGGAGGAGGGGCGACCGGCGGGCGCGGGGGATTTCGCGACGGCAGGCGGCGCGGCGGGTGTGCCGGGGCGCTTTGTAAGCTTTGAGCGTGGCGGACGATTCTTCGACATGGCGAGAAATTATCCAAAGGGGGCGAGGCCGTCAAGGCAAGTTCGGGGCAAGTTTGGGGAAGGGTGTGAATTATTCGGAATGGGCGGGGAGGGGACTGGATTTAAGATTTGAGATTTAAGAAAGATTTGAGATTTGAGATTCAAGATTTGAGAGTGGGAATTGGGAATAGAAATGAGCATGCGCGGGGGTGGTCGAAGTGGACGGGTGGAGGAAGTGGACGGGTGGTCGAAGTGGACGGGTGGAGGAAGTGGACGGGTGGAGGAAGTGGACGGGTGGACGAAGTGGACGGGGTGGACGGGGTGGACGTGGGATGGGTTTGTCGCCGAACGGCGGATCCGCTTCGGGCGGGCCGTTTTGCGCGGGGGCTATGTTGCGACACAGCTCGGCCGGTGCTACGCATCCCGCCATTATTGGCCAATAGAACCACGAGCCGATCGTTGCTAACATGGATGACGGAAACAGCTTCACCCGCAGGAGAGCATCACCCTTGTTCCGCGAACATCACGACACCATCTCCCCCGGCACCAGCATCCCTTCAGTCGTCAACGCCATCATCGAAATCCCCAAAGGTCGCCGCAGCAAATTCGAACTCGACAAGTCCACCGGCTTGTTTCGGCTGGATCGTTACCTTGCCTCATCCAGCCACTATCCCGGTGACTACGGTTTCATACCCCAAACCCTCGCCGAGGACGGCGATGCACTGGATGTCCTCGTCATGGTCAGCGAGCCGACTTTTACCGGCTGCCTCATCGAGGCCCGCGTGATTGGAATGTTTCGCATGATGGACAAGGGACACAACGATTACAAAGTCCTCGGTGTGCCGAATACCGACCCGCTCTTCTCGGATTACAAGACGCTCGATGACGTGCAGACCCCTTTCCTGCGCGAAGTCGAACACTTCTTCCTCACCTACAAACAACTCGAAGGCGCGCTGACCGAGGCAAACGGCTGGGCCCCGTCGGAGGACGCCATCGCCGAAGTGCAGGCCTCCATCAACCGCTTCGTGGAGAAACGAAAACCCCGGCTCTAACTCAACGGGTCGAATCACAGCCGACCCGCAAGCGACACATACTCCCCGCCGGCCGCTGCGCGTCGCGCTACACCGATTTCCGTTTGACATTCGAGACGTACCTTCGGACCATATCGCCATGTCTTCAAAATGGTTCATCCCCATGAGTCTCGGCGCATTCGCCATCCTCGTCGGGGGGCCATGGTTGTATCTTTCCGTCACGCAGGACAAGTCTTACCGCCCCGCCGTGCGCAGGAGCACCGACATCCTTCGCGATCCCGCCTTCGTCGACCTCGCCGAACGAACCACTCCACCCTCAAAGCTAAAACTCCCCGGCGCCGGTGCGCAGCCCGAAAAACGTGATCCGAAATCCACGATCCGAAATCCGCGATCAGCGGCAGGAAGCCCGCAATCCGCATTTCGCAATCCGCAGATCGTCCCGGCGCTCTCAGCCAGGGAACTCGCCGGCCGACTCGCGGAACAACTGGACGAGGCCTCCGTGAAGCTCCGAGCCGATCTCGACAAGGCCGCACTGACGCAGTTCGTCCGCGGCGCGGCGGCCGCGCAGGAGGGTCGCCACGAAAAGGCACTGACACGATTCGATAGCGCCGTCCAGCGCGATCCGCAAAGCATCGCCGCCCACTCCGCGCGCGCCGCCGCGCTCATCGCGCTGGGACGCATTACCGAGGCCGCGGATGCCTACGCCGAGGTCGTCCGCATGTCGCCGAAGGATGCATCGGCGCGATACAACTACTCGGTCACGTTGTATCGGCTCGCTCGTTTTCAGGATGCGGCCGCGCAGCTTCGAGAAACCGTCTCGCTGGATCCCGATCACGCACCGGCTTTGTATAACCTGGCAAGTCTCGCCCAGCGCGAGGGCCGGCTGCGAGAAGCGCGGGATTCGTTGGAGAGCTTCACACGGCTTCGCCCGGAGGTGGCGAGCGCCTGGTTCAATCTGGGCGTCGTCTACATGGACCTCGACCAACCGGTTGAGGCCGTGGCCTGCTTCACCGCGGTCGCCGAACTTACGCCGGATGACGCCGATGCGCAGGTCAATCTGGGGCTGGCCCACGCGCTCGCCGAAGACTACGAGAACGCACTCGCCGCCATGCGACGCGCCGATGCCCTCGAACCCTGCGATGAAATGATCATGAAGTATCTCGCGGCCCTGCACGATCTGGTCGCGGATTCCGGAGGACCGGCCGCCGGGCAACACCGCCGAATCGCCATCATGCTCCAGGAACAGGTTGATAACACCCGGCTTGCGCCCTAATCTGCTCGCTTTCGTATTCAGTCAACCCAATAACACGAGGATTCGCACCATGGAGAAGACGCTCATCATTCTCAAGCCCGACACGCTCCAGCGAGGGCTCGCCGGCCGCATCATCACCCGCTTCGAGGAGAAGGGCTTTCAGTTCGTCGCGATGAAGCTGATGCAGGTCTCACGAGATCTCGCGGAGAAGCACTACGCCGTCCACAAGGAGAAGCCCTTCTATCCGCGGCTCATCAGCTACATCACGAGCAGCCCGGTCGTCGTTGCGGTGTTGCAGGGCAACAATGCCATCGCCGTGTCACGCAAGATGATGGGTGCGACCTTCGGCTCGAAAGCCGAGCCGGGCACGATCCGCGGCGACTTCGGCATGTCCAACAGCTTCAACCTGATCCACGGTTCGGACTCGCCCGAGGCGGCGCAGTTTGAGATCGGCCTGTACTTCAAGCCCGATGAATTGCTCAAGTACGAGCGAGCCGGAGAACGCTGGGTCTACGACATGTCCGGCAGCGAGCCGGAATAAGCGTCGCGGCGAATGGAATCGTGGGAATCGCAAGTTGACTCGGTTCATCCCGACGTACCCAGGGCCCCACGAAGGCGAACCCCGGCGCGTTTCGCAGCTTCGCTCGTGCGCAGATGGTCGGGAAGCGCATCGAGCTTCAGCATGGCCTGCCGCGCGGGTGTGACGCTGCCTGCCCCCGGGCGAAGCATCATCGCGGTCTCGTGAACCGCGCCGAGCACGCCGATCGGCTCGCCCGATACTTCGTACGCCTCGGCAAGCAGCAGATAATCCTCGGCAGCGCCAAAACGCACGAGGAACGACTGCAGGATCGTCACGGCCTCCCGCGTCAGCGCCGCATCGCCAAGACGAATTCGCCACGTGGCCCGTAGCCGCTGGGCATCGACGTACCAATCATCGAGAGGATGCGCCCCTGCCAGGCGATCCTCGATCCCGCGCAAGATCGGCCAGGCCTTCGTCGCGGAGAGTTGCCAGCCCTCGAAGATCGCCTTCTCAGGGTCCGTTGAAGATTCGGCCAGCATGACCAGCGGCTTGCTACCCTGGAGAAACTCAGCGGCCCTCGTCCGAACGAGACCGTATCGCGCCGCACCGACTGTGCGATTGAGCACGAGAATCAGATCAAACATGCCGGCGGCCTTGTCGCGCTCGCCGCGCCACGCATGGAGATGTCCAGTGCTTAACTGTCGTTGAATCGGGTCCGTCGATGCATCGGCGATCCTCCGGGCCCGTTCGACGTTGGCTCGTGTCAGGACCTTGTTGACGAGATAGGTCCGCGACCAACGGCCTCCCTCCAATCCAGCCGGATCGGAGCGTGAAAATGCGGCATCGGTCATCTTCCACGAGGAGAGTGTCTCGTCCTCGCTGCGCCGCGAGCCGAGCTGGAGCAGATTGAAATCATCCGTGATCAAGGGAGCACCCGCTGCAAAGGTCGCCACGGCGCGTTGATCGAGCTCCAGCGCCGCCAAGACGTCCTCCGCTGCAACGATACCGGCCGGCGAGAAGTCCGAAGGGCGAGCGGCAATCACCGATTCCGCCGATTCCCAGACTCGCAGCGGCGACGGCGAAGCAATCATCAAGACCGCACCGGGATAGGGCGCATAGACTTCCACCTCGGCAAATACATCGGCGAGGGTGGCGATCAAGCATCGATAGAGAGATTCATCTAGAAAACTCAGCGCCATCCATTGAAGAAAAACGCCGTCCGGCGCGAGGCAATCCTTGACCAGATTCATGAACTCGCGTGTATAGAGATGCGAAGCACCGGCGGTCCACGGATGCGAGGGCTGCGAAACGATGGCGTCGTAACGATGGCGAGAAAGCACCAGCGCATTGCGTGCGTCGTTTTGATGAACGCGAACGCGCGGATCTGACAACGGATCGACGGCGCGATGGTCCGCGATGGCACGGTTCGCCGCGATGACCTCCGGTTCCAGTTCGACTACATCAATCCGCTCAATCGTCGAGGGAACATGCTCCATGGCGACGCCACCGCCAAGCCCCACGAAGAGCATGGACCTTGCCTGCGGTCGCGCGAGCACCGGCAAAGCGCTCTGCCATTGCTGAATCGCCACCCGGCCCGGCGGCGCGCCGCGCCGACGAATGTTTGCCTCCGGAAGTCCGTTGGTACGCAGGTCCCAGCCGATTCCATCATCGACCAGCAGCACGGTCGCCGCACGGCCGACAGCGTAATAGGTAACCTCCCCCCCTGCCGATTGACGACCGAGCGCCGAGGCGCGCAGCACGTTCCACGGCTCCCCGGGCCATGCAAGAAACAGGCAGAGCACGACGGCCATCGCAACGACGCCGACCCGACGCGGCACAGGACGAATCAATGCCATCGTGGCGACACCAATGAGGATATTCGCGCCGACTGCCGCGCAAAGCGTGCCCGCATAGTGAAGATTCGGCAGCAGCCAGAAACCGGCGACGACGGCGCCGAGGATCGCGCCGATCGTGTTCCATGCGTACACGCGCGCACTGGCCGGTCCGGCGTCGGATGCGTCGCGCGCCAGCACTCGGACGGCGAACGGATAGGTGGCGCCGATGCACAGCGCGCCGGGTAGAAGGATCAAACCCGTGATGAAGGCGTTGGTTCCCAGTGATCCCGACGCTCCGGCGCCGATGGAGCGGGCCAGTTCCGGGGCCCGTTCGATGATCGCGTAGGCAAGCATGGAAAGCAGTGCCGTGCCGACCTGTACCGCACAGAATCCAATCTCGCTCGCGCGAACCGTTCGCGCCAGTCGCGACGCCACGGCCGAGCCGAGCGCAATTCCCAGGAGAAAGCTCGCCAGCATCGTGGCAAACGCATAGACGCTCCCCCCCAGAATGTGACCGAGCAGCCGTGTCCAGAGCACCTCGTAGGTGAATGACACCATCCCGGACGCCAGCATCACCGGCAGGATGAAGCGGGAAAGCGGAGTCCGAGCAGGAAGCGCCGGCTCGACGACTAGATCCGAACGGCGTGGTTTGCCGCGCGCAGTCGCGCGCGACGACTCTCCCACGGCCAACACCGCGGCCGCCGCAAAGACGAGCAGGTTTACCCCCACACCGACCCAGATGGTACGAGTAAGCCCCATCGCAGGGAGCAATGCGAATGCAGCGACCAGCGTTCCGGCCACGGCGCCGCCGGTGTTCACGGCATAGAGCAGTCCGATGCGCGGGCCAAGTTGTCGGTCCTCCGTGACGGCGTATCGCGCCAGCAGCGGCAGCGTCGCTCCCATCATGGCCGTGGGAATGAGCAGAATGAGAAAAGCGCAAACAAGGTAAAATACGGCCGTCGTCGCACCTCCGGTGTCGAGCGCGCCGGTCTCAACCTCGAACCATGCAACATACAGCTTGCGCGAAACCGCGATCGCCCGCGGCATGGCCAGCGCGCCCGCGGCGATGCCGAGTTCGAGCAGACCATAGATCAGCAACGGTCGCTTGACGCGCTGCGACCAACGTGATGCCAGCGCCGCGCCGAGCGCCAGGCCGGCGAAGTACCCGGCGAGCACAGTGGCCACAGCCAGTTCCGACGTCCCGAAGACAAAGGCAAACTGCCTCGTCCATACCGTTTCGTAAAGCAGGCCTGCAAAACCCGATAAGAGAAAGCACACCAGTACGAGGATGAAACGATGGTCAACCGAGCCAGCCGTCGCGCCGGTCGATCGCACGCTGGTGCGATGGTCGCGCTGCCGACGAAGGGTTTTCGCTCCCATGCTCGCCTCGAAAAACACTCGCCGGTGTACGCGAGCGCAGATACACATTGCCGGGCAGAATCTGATTGTCCGCAGTAACAGACGACCGCCACGCCGCGCTTCGTGCGGGTCGCGAATATAGCACTCGACAAGTTCTCTCACAAGCAATGCCCGCCCATCGCCAGGCAGCGAAGCCGAGTTCAGGTCGCATCGTGCAAGTGGACTTATCTAATCTTCGCTTGATCCAGACCCCAGCGATTGACCCTTGTTATTGCAATAGCAGCAGCTCCACAAAGAGCGGGATGTCCACCAGATCAACTTGCCCGTCCACGTTCATATCGTACGCACAATACCACGCAGACGGTCGGCCGCCGAGACGAATCGCGCTGAGAAAAGCTTTGATATCCAACCCATTCAAGACGCCGTCGCGGTTGCCATCGCCGCCGGCGATCGGGTGTACCGTGACCGGCACGGTCTGGCTGATGGCCGATTCGCCGCAGAAGTCCCATGCAATCACGTCATAGCTGCCTGCATCTTCGGGTGTGACGATTTCAATATCCAGCGTTGATTCCGTGGCGTCTTCAATCGGCTCGCCGTTGCGTCGCCACTGGTATTGCATCGGCTCCACGCCGGTCGCCTGCGCGCTCAGGCGAACCGGGTAGCCCTCGCATACCGTCGCGCTACGCGGTTGTTGAACGAAGGTGACGCCTGTAATGCTTAGCTCCCACGTGCGCCCTGCCAGCGAGATCGACCCCTGCCCGCCGAAGAGGACAGACGTCGATCTGGCAACATCGAAGACCATGGCGGATTGCTGCAACACCGGCGGACCGTCCGTGCGCTGTTGAGACCAAAGGTTGCCGTCCCATACCCAAAGGTCATCCTGCGAGCCGGCTCCACCTCCGCCGGCCAGCAAAACCAAACCGTTGACCGAATCATACGTCATCGAATGATCCCAACGAAAGAATGGACCGGTCGACGGTTTCACGACCCACTGGTTGCCGTCGTACTCCCATGTGTCGGCGAAGAAGAGTTGGTTGGTGCGACCGCCGTAAAGGATGGTTCGCTTTCTATCCGAATCGTATGCCATGCCATGCAAGGCGCGTGCCGACGGACCGGAGATTTGCCGTTGAACCCAACTGACGCCGTTCCACTCCCAGGTTTCAGCGTAGTAGCTCGTCGATGATTGCGGATTCTGTCCGCCGAACAGAACGCAGACGCCACGCTCGGCGTCATAGACCATGCGATGACCCATCCGCGCGAGCGGACCGGTCATGGACGGCCGCGACCAGGATTGTCCGTTCCATACCCAGGTGTCGCGGTTGGCGACGTTAAACTGATCCACGCCGCCGAACAGCACGCAGACATCTCGCTCTGCGTCGTAAGCCAGTGCATGACCCCTCCGCGCGCCGGGGCCACTTATGGATCGCAGCGCCCATGCAATTCCGTTGTATTCCCATAGTTCTGGGCTGGTGCCGTTGCCGAGTCTTCCCCCGTAGAGCACGGTCAGTCCTCGGAAGCTGTCGTATGCCATGGCGTGTTCGGCTCGCGGCCGCGGCGTATTCTCGCTGCGTCGAACCCATAGTGGGTCATCGAACACCCAGGTCTCTCCAAGGAACTCAAGGCCGTCCGCACCTCCGAGTAACACGGTGACCCTGCGTCTTGCGTCGTACGCCATCGCATGACCTTCGAGGCGACCCGGACCTGTTGAGGTGCGCAAGACCCATTGCTTCTGCTTCCATTCCCATGTCTCGGGGCTTCGCGAGCCGGTGTTACCGCCGTGCATTACGGCGAGTTTACGATCCGTGTCGTAGGCCATGGCGTGAAGCTCGCGCGGCGCGGGGCCGCCGGTCGATCGCAACTGCCACCCTTCGCCGTTCCATTCCCAGAGATCGCCGAGCAGATTCCCCGTCGCGTTTCGCCCGCCGAACATAAAGGAAACGCCCAGTTCACGATCGTACACCATCGCATGACGCACTCGCGCCGGCGGACCGGGGCCGAAAATCTGAGTCCATACTGCGCCGTCCCATTCCCATGTGTCACCGAGAAAGTCCGCGCCGATTCCGCCGAAAAGGACCGTGACGCCGCGCCGCTCGTCATACGACATGGCATGCAACGAACGCGGCGCGGGGCCGAATGTCGAACGACGCGTCCACGCCACTCCGTTCCATTCCCAGGTCTCGCCGTCCGCAGCCGCGGGCGAACCACCAAAAAGGACGGTCACGCCGCGCTGCTTGTCGAAGGCCATGGCTGAGGAGATTCTCGGCGACGGTCCGGTCATTGACATCAATTGCCACGTTTCGCCGTCCCATTCCCAGGTATCGCCGAGGCGACCGTAATCGTCGTGACCACCGAAGCACACGACGCGCTCGCGAATCGTGTCATAGGCCATGGCGTGAAAACGACGCGGGCCGGGCGGCGGTGTTCGATCGACCCAGCTTTCTCGGGCGAGCAATTCCAGTAGCGCTGCGGCGCTGATGTCTGAACCGCAGGAATTTGAAACGATGACGTCATAGACTCCGGCATCCGCATAGCGCGCCGATTCAATGATCAACATATCCGAGGTGGCGTCGGGAATATCCTCGCCGTCTTTACGCCATTGATAGCTCAGCGGCGGTTCACCGACGGCGATGACCGAATAGACGGCCATTCCGCCGATACAAGTCCACTCGTCATAGGGAGATTGGATAATCTGCGGCGCGCAGCCGGTCTCGACGGCGCTGAAACCCGCGTCGCTATGCGGATCGCCCGCACGGAGCGATGCCGGCAGCAGGATCAGCGCGCCAATGTGCAGCGCGGTCAACCATCGAACTGACCAACCGGGGGGAGTCGCCCTGCGCATATCGACGCCTCCTGTAGCGATTGCGGCCTGATGGCGAAAAGTCGATGGACTCGTCGTATCTCGCGTCACCGGGTCCGCATTGCGATCGGAGCATCTGACCCACAAGGCGGGTATTGTAACCGATTCGTCTGCCTGTGGGCATCCAGATTGAGAAACCGCAGCTGCTTCGTTGAACTGAGCAAACGCGGCATCACTCCCACCTCGGTAATCCGTGGGCCGTTCTGGGGCGAAGGCGGCTGCGCGGATGCCTCGCAAAACGGCGAAGCCGCGGTCTTGCCGCCCTACGAGCAATGGCGTCCGGTTTGCTTGTGAGTTTGATCCCTGTGCGATTGCCGCCGCGATTAACTGCCCATGAGAAAGTCATGATTGCATCCATGCCCGGGGTTCGATAGGTTGTGCGCATTATGCGATTCGTATCCCAGCTTTTCTGCGTGGCTTGCGGCAAGAAGGCCGAGTTCCCTGCTTCCGCCGGGACATGCCCGACCTGCGCCGATGCGTTCGCGATTCTCGATATCGAATTTGATCTCACTCGTGTCGCCAGGAGCATGACCCCGGCGGCACTCGCAAATCGGCCGCTGAATCACTGGCGATATCACGAGCTGCTTCCGATCGAGCCGGACGAAGCCGCCTTCGCGTGGCCCGTTGGGTGGACGCCGATCATCGACACGCCTCGCCTCGCCGAATGGGCCGGCTGCCGACAATTTCGCGCCAAGGACGACGGCAGGAATCCTACCTCCAGCTTCAAGGACCGCGCCTCGAGCGTTGGCGTTCTGCACGCGCTTCGCGCCGGCGCAAAGCGGATTGCCTGCGCCTCGACCGGAAACGCCGCCAGCAGTCTGGCCGGTTACGCCGCGATGGCCGGCATGCCCGCTACGATCTTCGTGCCGCAGCGCGCTCCCGAGCCGAAGGTGGCGCAACTGCTGATCTACGGCGCTGACGTTCGCCGCGTGCGCGGAAGCTATGCACAGGCGTACGATCTATGCACTGCCGAGTGTGCAAAGAACGGCTGGTACAACCGCAATTGCGCGATCAATCCGTACCTCGTCGAAGGTAAGAAGACCTGCGGCCTGGAAATCGCCGAGCAAACCGCCGGCCGCGAGCCCGACTGGGTGGCCGTCAGCGTCGGCGACGGCTGCACGGTCGCGGGGATCGCCAAGGGTCTGTTGGAGATGAAGGAGCTGGGATACATCGCGCGCGTGCCCCGAGTCCTCGGCGTTCAGGCGGCGGGTATGGACCCCGTCGCGCAGGCATTCGAGACCGGAGAACTTCCGAGCGGCTTCTCCGGACATACGCTGGCCGACAGTATCGATGTGCCCGTGCCGAGAAATTGGCGGAAGGCGTTGAAATACGTCAAGGCCGTCGGCGGCGCGATGGTGCGTGTCACGGACGATGAAATCACCGATGCGATGAAAGCCGCCGGGCGACTGGCAGGTGTTTTCGCTGAGCCCGCTGCGGCCGCAAGCATCGCCGGTGTACGGCGCGCCGTTGCAGACGGGGTGATTGCCAAAGGCGCCGACGTGCTTGCCGTCGTAACCGGTAACGGACTTAAGGACATCAAGACGGCGATGTCGATCGCAGGAGCGCCGACGGAGGTTGATCCGCTGTCGGCTTGAGGAACAGCGATGTGAATGCGACGCTTCACCACTCGCATCGCGCCACTGCGCCGTCGATCTGGAAATTGCTCAATTCCTGGCGAAGTGCCGCGGGGGCGGCAGGTCTCTTAGCTTAACAGCAGGCACGCCTGACCAGTACTCGCACTCGCCAATCATCGTGAAGGGCGAAACCACGGAGCCCGCCGCAATCATGGCCCCGCGCTTGATGTGGACACCGCCGAAGATCGTCGAATTTGCGCCGATCACCACGTCATCCTCGATGATCGTCTTTCGTACGACGACCATGTCAGGAAGCTGGCAGTGCCCGGCGATGTTCGCGCCGGAACCGATGACGACGTTACGGCCGATCTCGACCAGATGTGGGTCGAGAATGAGCGGATCGGTGACGTAGCAGGATTTCGATCGCGGCCCGAAGATTCGCCCCATCACGAAACGGATCGGCCAGATGTTTGAAATATGAAAGACCAGGAACGCCGGAAAGGGCGCTTCGTAGCGTGCCTTGGTAAGCAATGCGATCATGCAGGAATAAATCAACTGGCGGCCGGTCTGAGTGCGAATATCCGGCGGCTTGATTGTCGAATAGATGCCCGGCTTCGGTGAAGGAATCGGGAGACGCATTAGCATCAGTTCGGTGACATAAATTAGATTGACAAGAACAACCCACTTTACGACTGCGCCGCCCCAGGCCCATGCGATGGCAGGTGTTGCACCGAACGGACCTTCCTGCGGCCACCATCCGAGCGTATTCGCCAGCATAAAGGCGAAGACCAACGAACTGCCCCAGATGAACATGCGCAAAGCGCCGTCCAGCATGAGGAAACCCTGAAGGGCGACGCAGGGATCCGGCGGCCGCATGCCCTTTTGGTCGGCGCCCGTGGGAGAATTGGGCGGGCCGGTCATCAGGCGCGCGGAGCGAATGTCTGACGGCGAAATTTCAGGCGGAGCCGACTCGATCGGATCCGGCTCGGAAATCATGACGCTCACAGTTACCATCCTCCTGGTCGGCATTGCCTAAGGAAGCAGCGAATTACTCGTCCGAAAGATACCGGGTCAGCGTAGAGATGTCGAACTGATCCGGACGCATTTTGTCCGGGCCGATACCCGGTCTTCGCCTGCGAGCAAATCGGCAGATCGGAGACTTATTTCCGACCGACTTGGCAACCTTAGAAGTCGAAGCGCAACTGGTCGGCCTTTCCTGAGTCCGATTGAGTGTGCCGCTCCAAAATCGGCGGGGAACCGGCCGCCTCCGGCATGGCTCCCACGCGCCTCTGGTAGGTCGAAGCCAGCCCGAACCGGGCCGCGGACACCTTAAACAGCGAGCGAATGCTCTGCCAATACTCCCCATCGCCGCTCATGCGTGCGCCGAAACGCGTTTCGTTCAATTTGCCACCGCGCATCTCGCGGATACGGGCCTCGACGCGAGCGGCTCGCAGCGGCAGTGCCGACTTCAATCGTTCCATGAATACATCTTCCACGCTGCCCGGCAGTCGCAGCGCGGTGTAATTGGCAAAGCCGGCGCCCGCTTCCGCAGCCCGGCGAAGCACATCCGGTATTTCCTTGTCATTGAGTCCCGGAATGATCGGTGAAACCATGACTCCAACGGGTATGCCCGCTGCCGTAAGCCGGCGCATGGCGTCGAATCGCCGCGAGGGCGATGGGGCCTGCGGCTCGATTAACCGAGCGAGCTTGTCGTCGGCGAACGGGATGCTCTGATACACGACAGCCCCGGCCGCGCGCTGAAGGCCGGCGAGGAGGTGCGCATCGCGCATGACCAGATAGCTCTTGGTGATGACCGAGATCGGCATGCGAAATTCGAGGCATACTTCGAGACAGGCGCGGGTGATTCGATAGACGGCTTCGAGCGGTTGATAGCAATCCGTGACCCCGGAGAAGCAGACCGAATCGACCACGCCGCTTTTTGCTGGACGAGAGGATGGCTTCATAGTTCGACGCTGCGCTGCCGCGAGTTCCTTTCGAAGGAGTTCCGCCGCGTTGACCTTGACCACCAGCTTGGTGTCGAAATCCGTCCCAGCGCCCATTCCCAGGTATTCGTGGTACGGCCGTGCGTAGCAGTAGGCACAGGCGTGTTGGCAACCGCGATAGGGATTAAGCGACCAGCGGAATGGGATGTCCGGGCTGTCGTTGTCGCTGAGGATGGTTTTGGCATTTTCCTCGTAGACCTCGACCTTGACCGGCGGCGGCGGCTCCAGTAGCTCGCGGTGTTGCGACAGGTAAGGATTCGGCGGATTGCTGACGAGTCTAACGGCCATGAATTCACCGACCGGCAGTATATTAGGTATAAGTTAGGATAGCAAGCGCCCGTTTCTCGCGCGGCACTCGCGGAATTCCAACTGTCGCGTTGACACGACCTTGCCGCCGAACGAAGCTAGTCGGATATGACCCGTACGCGCCCAGTCGAAGCTGATTCCGAGACCGCCGCACGAATCGCCGTTCTCGTTCCCTGCTACAACGAGGCCGCGACGATCGGCAAGGTCATCTCCGATTTCCGACAATCCCTTCCCGAGGCGACCATCTACGTTTTCGACAACAACAGCACCGATGGAACCGGCGACCTGGCCCGTGCCGCCGGGGCGGTCGTCATCTCCGAAAAGAAGCAGGGCAAGGGCCACGTTATCGCGGCCATGTTCGAAAAGGTGGACGCCGACTACTTCCTCATGGTCGACGGCGACGACACCTACCCGGCGAATCGCGCGCGGGACCTCCTCGCTCCCGTCCTGGCAGGTCAGGCGGACATGGTGGTCGGCCGACGTGAGGCGACGGACCACCACGCGGCCTACCGTCGGTTTCATGTGCTCGGCAATCGGCTCGTTCGCACGATGGTGAATCTGATCTTCCGCGCAAATCTGACGGACATCATGAGCGGCTATCGCGCTTTTACGCGCGAAATCGCCGACAATCTGCCGGTGTGTGCCGTCGGATTCGACATCGAGACGGAGATGACCGTGCAGTGCCTTTATCACCGCTGGGTCATTCGCGAGGTGCCGGTGGAGTACGGCGTGCGGCCCGAGGGCAGCGAATCGAAGCTCAATACGTTTCAGGACGGCCTTCGGGTAATCTTCAAGATTCTCAGCTTGTTCCGCTCCTACAAGCCGTTGACGTTTTTCGGCGGGTTGGCGATTCTGTTTTTTCTGGCGACGATCGGCCTGGGGGTGGGCGTGTATGTGGGGAAATGGGATCCGGAATCCGGCTATCGTCAGAGCATGATCGTGCTGGCCGCGACCCTGTTGGCGATGAGTCTGATCGCCGCCAGCATCGGCGTGATTGTGCAGCTTATAAACTTCCGTTTCCTCGAACTCGACTCGCTCTTGCGACGACGGCGCGGCACGTAGCGGGCGTGTACCTGGTGTTTCGACATACTTGTTTGTCAGGGCAGCATCGCCCCCCCCCGTGCTGCCCAGGCCGAGCGTCGTCGCGTCCGGGCGATCGCATTGAATCGATAGCAGGCAACAATTACGGGCCGTTCGAGAGGCGGAGGTCAACCATGGCAGAGAACCCTACAACCATCTCGCAGCGATTGGCACAGGCGTCCGAATCGGCGAGCCAACAATTCAACGTAGCGCAGGCCTCGCCCGCTCGCATCGACGACGCACTCGCCGGGGCGATCAACCCGCAGAAACTCATCGACAACTTCGCGGAGGCCTGGCGGATATCCGATTCAGATGCGCGGCAACTGCTCGAGGCACACGGCCTGGGCAGTGTGCTCGCGCGGCTCGCGGCGACGACGGACGTGAAGGGCCTCGATGAAGTCACGGGGCCGCCGTTTGCCTCCAGTGGTGTCTATCAACTTGCGAACGGTGCCATCCAAATCCGTGCACTCTGCCCCGGTTTCAACGATCCGATGCGCGCCGCCGCGCCGGTGTTGGATGCGGTTAAGAAGTCGATCTCCGCCTTTCTGCCGGATGCAGCGTCTGACCCGCTGGGCGTGCTCTATCGCGACCATCCTGCTGACTTTGCGAAGAAGTGGCTGGCGACGGACGCGCCGAAGATCGATTCGTACCTGCGCCAGCACTTTGGTGCTACTGGACCCAAGTATCTCGTTAACAGCGGCATCGGGGCCAACGAACAATTCAATTATTTTGTCTCCGCCCTGGCGAATTCGCGGTCGGATCGGCGCACGACATGGCTCCTGGCGAATTCGCCGAAGGAGATCGCCGCCCTGCCGGTCGATGCGACGCCGGACAACACGCTCTTCATGGAGTTTTCCCGCAGCGGCATCACCGAAGAGACCGTCAAGCTGCACGAACTGACGCCGCGCTCCGCGAAGCGTGTCGTCTTCGCCAACAGCGGCCCGCTCAAGTCGCTGGCCGAGCGCGACGGTAACCTCCTGCTTGAACTGCCCAGCGAGGTCTCCGGCCGCTACGGTCGTAACAAAACGCCGATCCTCATGGCCCCGATGTACGTCGCCGGAATGGACGTTGCGGCGTATTGGTCGATCATCCAGTCGGCCTGCGATGCGATGAATCTGACCGATCCCGACGCGTTGCCGGTGGTTCTCGCACAGTATCTTCGCATCCAGCAGCTTCGGCGTGGAGTGAACCATATTTATCTGGGCACGAATCACGAGCTTCTTCGGGCCGGGGCGGATGAATTCTGCCAATATTGGAATGAAGGCGTCAACCGCGACGGCAATGACATCACCATGTCGCGCTATCTCGGTCTGCCGCGTGACTCGCACATGAATCTCGAAGCCATTCTCGGCACGGCGGAACGCAAGCTGGCAATCTTCCTTCTCGCAACGCGGCGCGGCGCATCATCAGCCGGCAGCCCTGATTCCGCGGGCTTCCTCGCGCATCCGCTCCTTCTGAATTCGGCGGATGCAATCGATCCGTCGCATGTCGGGCTGTCCGCAGTAGATGTCGACCTTGTACTCGCCCTGGCAAATGTCAAGCGCTGCAGCGAAAAGATGCCGACGATCCTCATCACGGTCGATCGCGTCGATCTGGCCGCCTCTGCATGGCTTGGGCAGCTCTGGGCGGACACGACGTTGGTCTATTCGCGGTTAATCGGCGTCGATCCCGGCTCAAACCCGGAGGTGAAGGCGGTGCGCACGCGTGCCGCCCAATGGCTGGCGGACCGATCCGCCGCGCAGGCGCTCATCGAGTAGGCCGCGGCATGGGGAGCCCTCTCCTATGAACACCGGCGATCGATCTGATCTCGTCAAACAGATCGCCGCTGAGATCGGTTTCGATCGTTGCGGCATCGCACCGGCCGCGCCGATCCCGCGTGGTGACTACCTGCGCCGATGGCTTGCCGAGGGACGTGCCGGAACGATGGGCTACCTGCATCGTCATGTCGAGTCCCGCATCGACGTTCGCGCCTGGCTGCCGTCGGCGAGTAGCGTCATCGTCGTGGCACTCAACTATCATCAGCCCGAACCAACGGTGACGGCGAATCCCTGCTTCGCATCAGAATCGTCAGCATCGGCCGACCCGCCCCGCGGCCGCGTGGCGATGTACGCGTGGGGCGAGGACTATCACGTGGTCGTTCGAGAGAAGTTGGAACAACTCGTATCGCACCTGCGCGAACGCATCGCGGAGCCGTTCGAGGCGAAGATTTGCGTCGACACCTCCGCGATCATTGAACGCGAATGGGCGGTTATGGCGGGCATCGGTTGGATCGGCAAGAACACGATGGTGCTTGACGCGTCGCTGGGTTCCTATTTCTTCCTTGGGGAGCTCATCACCGATCTGGAGCTGGCCCCCGACACGCCGCAGACCGACCATTGCGGCACTTGCACACGATGTCTGGAGGCGTGTCCCACGCAGGCGTTTCCGCGCCCCTACGAAATGGATGCCCGACGGTGCATCTCGTATCTGACGATCGAGCATCGCGGCGAGATCGAGCCGGAACTCGCGAGCAAACTGGGCGACTGGGTCTTCGGCTGCGACGTTTGCCAGCAGGTGTGCCCATACAATAAGGATGCGCCGATGACCGGCGAGCCGCGTTTCGCGGTGAACGAAGCCGATGCCTCACGACCGGCGTTGTCCGATATCGCCGAGTGGGACGACGCGGCCTATCGGGCATACACGAACGGCAAAGCCACCGACCGGGCAAAACTGGAAATGTGGAAGCGCAACGCGCGTTTCGCAGGCCGATAGATGGCGATCAACCTGACGTTTAACTCAACCCGTACAGCGGCGCGAACTTCGCTCGGACATACTTAAGAAACGGCTCGATCGAGAGCGGCCGGCCGGTGACGCGCTGTACGAGCTCGCCGGGCAGGTATCGCATCCCGTGTTGGTGGATGTTTTCCCGTAGCCACGACAAGAGATCGGCGAAATTTCCGGCGCGGATGTCACCTCGTAGATTGGGCATCGCTCCCGCGGCTGCCTCGAAGAATTGCGCGGCGTAGAGATTGCCCAGCGCGTAGGTCGGGAAGTAGCCGAACAAGCCGGCCGACCAGTGAATGTCCTGCAGGCAACCCCGTGCGGCGTCCGGCGGCGAGATGCCGAGCATTTCCTTCATCTTCGCGTTCCACGCCTCGGGAACGTCACGGGCCTCCAGCTTGCCGCCGATCAGGTCTCGCTCGATTTCGAAGCGAAGGATGATGTGCAGGTTGTACGTCACTTCGTCGGCCTCGACGCGGATAAACGACGGCTCGATGACGTTGATCGCCGCGTGAAAGGCATCCAGCGTGACATCTCCAAACGCCTCCCTGAAGATCGCCTGGCACTCCGGATACAGGCCCTCCCAGAACTCGCGGCTGCGGCCCACGAAGTTCTCCCACAAACGCGACTGCGACTCGTGAATCCCCAGACTCACCGCCTGGCCCATAGGCGTGAAGAAATGCTGCGCCGGCAGGCCCTGCTCGTACATGCCGTGCCCCGCCTCGTGCATGACGCCGAAAACCGAGGGCGAAAAAAAGTCCTCGTAGTAGCGTGTCGTGAGCCGGACATCGACCGGCCCAACGCCGCTGCAAAATGGATGCTTGGAGACGTCAAGACGCCCGCGCGAAAAATCGAAACCGATGGCCTCGGCGACCCGTCGTGAAAACGCCTCCTGCGCGGCGCGCGGGAAGCGGCGATGCAGGACGGAGGCATCCGGTTTTTTTGTAGCCGCCGCAATCTGCTTCACGAAGTCCGACAGCGGACCGCGCAGCGCGGTGAACACGGCTTCCACTTCGCGCGCTGTCATGCCGGGTTCGTACTCATCCAGCAGCGCGTCGTAGCGCTCGCCTCGATAGCCGACCAGATCAGCGACCTGCCGCTTCAGATCGACCAACTCAGACAGGTGCGGGGCAAATGCGGCAAAGCTGGAATCCGCGCGGGCCTTTCCCCACGCCTGTTTGGCAATCACTGTAATTTTTGAGAGACGGCGAACCAGATCAGCGGGCAACCTGGTCGCCCGATCGTACGCGCGGCGCACTTCGCGGACGTTCGTCTGCTCAGCGGGGTCATCGACGCGGCCTTCGAGCTGCGAGAGCAGCTCGCCAATCTTCGGATTCGTGCGACGTTCATGAGCCAGCGCAGCGATCATCGAGATCTGCTCGGCCCGCGCTGCAAGGCCTCCCTCGGGCATGTAGGTCTCGCTGTCCCAATCCAGCAGGGCCTCGATGGAAGCAAGTATACTGATCTCGCGAACGGCGGCGGCGAACGTTTCGTAGGTACCGGGCATCGTGAACCTCCCATCCGGTGTCCGTGCGACGACCAGAATCGCTGCGATTGTATCGAACGCGCCGCGCAACAGAAGGGGATGGTATCATCAAAAAGCCCTCCAGCCCCATGAGCCGTTCCCCTCGCTATACTTCGCCAATGCAAACGTCTTTTGATCCTCAACCCGTGATGCTCATCGGTCGGCATGTTCGCATCGAGCCGCTTTCGCCCGATCATGCTGCTGACCTGCTTCGCGCCGGAGAGGATGGGTCGATCTGGACGTACATGCCCAACCCGGTTTTTCGCGAGATTGATGAAGTACGAGACTGGATCGCCGCCGCGGAGACGGAGACGAAATCGGGCCAGCAGGTTGCCTTCGCCATCATCGACACAGCTGCGTGCGCCGCCGTCGGCTCCACGCGGTTTCTCAACATTCGTCGCCCGCACCGGTGTTTGGAGATCGGCTACACTTGGCTCGCCCCCTCCGTCCAGCGATCTGCCATCAACACGGAATGCAAGCTGCTGCTGCTGGAACACGCCTTCGAGACGCTCGGGGCGGTTCGTGTGGAGTTCAAAACGGACGGGAGAAACGAACGATCGCAACGTGCCCTTGAACGCATCGGTGCGGTTCGAGAGGGGGTGTTTCGTCGGCATATGGTGATGTGGGACGGATTCGTGCGCGATTCCGTGTATTACAGCATACTCGACCGTGAGTGGCCGGCGGTGAAAAGCAGATTACGGGAAAAGCTGGGAGGATAGCACGGAGCAAGGGGCACCCTATTGCGACGCGGCGCAGGCGGTAGTAGTCTTCAAGCGTCGGCGCACCGGAGTCTGAGTCAGAAAATGAAAATTGCCTATTTCGATTGCTTCAGCGGCGCGGCGGGAGACATGATCCTGGCAGCGCTGATCTCCGCCGGGCTTTCCGTCGATGAGCTGCGCGCCGACCTGGCGAAACTGAAGCTCGACGGCTTCCGGCTTGAGGTCGAGCAGATCAAGAAGCAGGGCTTCGCCGCGACCAAGGTGGACGTCCATGCGACGGAGCAACAGGGCCACCGCCACCTGCACCACATTACGAAAATCATCGACGGCTCTGAGCTGAGCCATGCCGTGAAGGACCGAGCGCGGCGAATCTTCACGCGCCTTGCCGAGGCGGAAGCGAAAGTCCACGGCTCGACGATTGAGAAGGTTCACTTTCACGAAGTCGGCGCGGTCGATGCCATCGTTGACATCGTCGGCGCGTCGATCGCCATGGAGCGGATGGGCATCGAGAGAATCGTCTGCTCGCCCATCCCCACCGGCAGCGGCACCGTGAAGTGCGACCACGGAATCATGCCGGTTCCCGCACCGGCAACGGCGGAATTGCTCGTCGGTATCCCCATCGCCCCTTGCGACGAGCAGGCGGAATTGTGCACGCCCACCGGAGCTGCCATCCTGACGACCCTGGCGGATTCCTTCGGCCCCCTGCCGGCCATGCAGACGACAACGATCGGCTACGGCGCCGGCACCCGCGAGGGCAAGACACGGCCGAATGTGATTCGCGTTTTCCTCGGCGAAGCGACCGGGCCATCCGGGCTACTGGAAGACGAAATTATCGTCCTGGAGGCCAATCTGGACGACGCTTCCGGCCAGCAGATCGGCCATGCTTTTGAAGCCCTTTTCGCCGCGGGTGCGCTGGATGTCATCACCGTGCCGATTCATATGAAGAAGAACCGACCGGGCGTAATGCTCTGCGTGCTGGCCACGCCGGAGAATGCGGCGGCATGTGAAGCGGCGATGTTCGCACAGACACCCACGTTCGGCGTTCGGCGATTCGGCTGCTCGCGGCGGAAGCTCGACCGGCGGATCGAAACGGTGCAGACGCGCTTCGGCGACATACGGGTCAAGCTCGGCATGCGCGGCGGCGTGGTATGCGTTGTCTCGCCCGAGTTTGAAGATTGCGCGGCAGCCGCACGAGCACACGGCGTCACCCTGCACGAAGCGGCTTTCGAGGCGGAATCGGCATGGCGAAGGTCACCCGCGAAGTAGGACAAGCTCGGCGAGAATATCGACGATGAACCTGTCCCTGATTTTGTCAGAAGGCACGAACGCAACCTCGCAGCAGTTGATCCTGCTGGCGGCGGTGGTCCTTGCCGGATTTTTCTTCATGCGAATGATGCGTCGGGCCACTCCGACTGACAGTACGCCGCGGCAATACCGCCGTGAAGTGGATTCGGCCGTCCAGCAGAATGCCGCCATCCGACGCGACATGGAACAAGTACTCATCGAGCTGGACCGACTCTCGCGCGATGTGAATGCTCAGATCGACACGCGATTCATCAAGCTTGAACAATCCATCACCGACGCGGACAAGCGAATCAGCGCGCTGCGAATTCTACTCGAAGCGGCCAAGGCGGCCGGCGCGTCGCTGGGCGATGCGACCACGGCGCAGGTCGAGTCAGACCCCGCTTCCATTGATGTGTCGTCGTCCGCAGACAAGAACGCCAAGGGCGACTCGTCAGCAGACGCGAACGGCAATCAGGCGTCGGATGTTCGAGTGTCTCCCGCCGAGCGCAGCAGACAAATCTATGAGCTTGCCGATCAGGGATTCTCTCCCTTGCAGATCGCCCAGCGGCTCGATCAGCGCGTCGGCGAGGTCGAGCTCATTCTGAATTTGCGTGGAACCGCCGGCGGCAGGCGATAAAACTCATTCGCAACAACTCAGCGGAAGAGTATTCGCCGGGCGCGTTCGGGGGAGATTCCCTTCTGATACTTCGTGTATTGCTCCGCAGCGCCGTGAATGAAGCCGTCGTCAATCTCGCCCCTAAGCAATGCCCTGAGCATGCCATCGAGCAAATAGGCCTCCGGAACGATCGGCTCGCGCGTGAAAAGGACCGGATAGAGGCCGTGGCGAACGACCGTGTCATGGAGATAGACGGCGCTCATCGAGCAGAGATAGAAGACGCCGATGGATGATCGGGCATGTGTAGGCGGGAGCGCGGCGAAGGGGTCCCAGTAACCGTTGTCCATCGCATTGCGGCCCAGGTAGCCGATCAACACGCTGCGGGAGCCGAAGGACATCTCGCGGCCATCGACGGGCACGACAATGGGCGCGTCCAGCATGGCCTCGCGGACGGGTTGATCCATCGCCTCGCGCGACTTTTCAGCCGGCCAGGCATTCACAAGCACATAGACATCAAAGGGGCTGACCATACCCAGCTCTTGCCATCCCGGCGAGGGCTCCGCCGTACGCTGAAACACAACACGGCGCAGGATGGTTCGGCCGTCGCCGCTGTCCGTATGGGCTCTTCGCCATCCTGCGGCATTGGCGAAATGCGTTTCGACGCCGTACAGCGCGCCCCAGGTCAGGTTGGTCTTTGGGTTGCTGCCGTCCGCGAAACGTGCCGCGGCTCCGGACGCGCTATCTGCCAGGGCAACGTGAACCGTCACGGTCAAATAGCCATCGCGCTGAATCGAATCGACGAGCAGGTCGGAGAATGCTCGTGGTACAAGTCGAGTGGCGTCCAGCAAAGCCGGCGACGGAAGCGCCCGCAAGGACGCGCCGGGTTCCTGAATCCTCGCGGCATCACGTCGCAGCAGGACGAACAAGAAGAACCCGGAAAGCGCAAGACACCCGCCAAGAAGATAAACGCGGCGCGCCCATTCCGTGGAACGCCTTGACCTTCCCCCGGAGCTCCATCTTGCGTGGGCCATGTCGTTCCTGACATTCAGTACAAGCGCATCTTTACCCGAGAGTCGTGCGGCGCATTACGGAGCTTCTGAATCAAGGCCGCGAGCGACTTCTTGTACGGAATTCAGATGCAACGGAAACGTCGTCAATCGGCACAGCGGGTCTTCCAGAAGGTAAACCTGCACCAGATGCGGGCCGGGGCTCAGTCGGCGAATCTGAAGGATTAACGGCAATTCAACGGTCTTGCCGCCTTCGATGCTGATCGGCATTCGCGGGTGGACGGATCGATCCGGATGAATCTGCTGTCCGTTCACACTGATGACCGGCCATACATTTTGCCGGGAATCGGATTGGTTGGTGAGTTTGAGGACGGGCTTTGCCGCGCTCTGGAAGTAGCTCAGGCCGAAGTCCGTCTGGGCGGGCGCAAAGGCCCATTCTTCAGGCCCCTGCAGGGTAATCGCGATCGGTGGCGCGGGGGGTAGTTCCTGCTGACTGGAGGCCGCCATCACGCGCACCGCGCCTTTATCCGGCAGATTCACCGCGGCTTCGCACGCCCAATACGAGCCGGCATCCAGCACACGGATCAGCCGACCCGGCGAAACCGCCGGCTGCTCGTTTCCGACCTTGGCAACACGCAGCCACAGGCGGGCATCCGCAAAAGACTGATTGAGGGCGTTCTGAACCGTCGCGACCACGCGCGAGGCGCTGCCGTCATTCGGACCATCGAAAAAGGTGCGCAATCGGCCCGCTGGGATGGAGTGCTGAAGCTTCTCAGTTGCGTTGTCATCCGGATAGACGTAGGCGATCTGATCTCCGTCCACTTCGATGACACGATAATGGCTGATGCCCGTGGCACGATCTCGCAGGGACGTGCTCGCTTGATGGGTGCGGACGAAATGAAGCCCGTTGAGCCCTTCGAGCTTGCCGGCGAATTCGCGATAATCCCAATCCGTGGCGCCGCCCGACAGAATCAACTTAATGCGGTAATCCTTGACGATTCGCTCGAGGTCGCCTGTTTCGCGCCAGACGTCCAGCAGGCCGAGTTCGTCGCTGTTTGTGCAGATAAAGTTAAAACGCTTCTGGCGATTTCGTTTGAGATCGGTCTCGATCCATTGAATCTGCGTGTAGTCCTGCTCGATGGGATTGCCGGGATGATCGAGGAGCAGCAGACCGTGGTAGTTGCCGTAGTCGATCACGCCGATCGGCTCCTTGGCGACGAATCGGGCAAAGCTCGCCTCATGGTCATGTGACCCGCAGAGCATGAAAACCGGCGCGTCGAACTTTTCAAAAAATCGCAGGACGCGCTGCCAGCTTGCCGCATCATCCCTCGCCCGGGACCACTCGGTGAAGTTTCCCGTGGCGACAATGAACTCCGGGGCGAGCAGATTGACCTCGCGCGGCAGGTTGTCATCAAACTCCGGCGAGGACAGGTCGCCGATGTTCATGTTCGACAGATGAATAAAACGGAAGGCGTCCTTGAACTTGTCGACCATGCGGACGCAATTGCGGGAATAGAAAGTGCCGCCCGCCGCTCTTACCTCAATGTCATAAAGTCCGGGCGAAGTATTCGGCGGGATCGACAGGATCAACGTGCAGTATTCTTCGTGGAAGGAAGGCGGCGTCGTCGGCTTCAGCGGAACGCGAATCTGCGGCTCCTTGCCGTGTCGCAGGAAGAACCCCACATCGCCGGTGACACGATCGCTCACCCGCATGACAAAGATAAACGTATCGCCGGGCGTTCGAAAGATCGGTCGACCCTGCGAAGGTTCGCATACGACCGCCGCGCCGGATGCGTCCGGCGCTGTCTTCGCGGTGGCGATACGCGTCGTACGGGGAAGTGAATCATCTGCCTGACCTGTTCGCGGTGCAATTGCATCGCCCGAATCTGAAGTTGTCCGGGGCTTCCCGGCAGCGCTGCGTTCGTCAGCGTTCGGCTCCGTTGTGCGGGTCTGCCCCGGACATGGCGATCCGATGAGGATTGTTAAGAGGATGCAAAGACCCGGACAGAGGCGATTGATTCGACTTGACATGTCAAACTCCTTAGGTTGTTTTCCGGCAGAGCCCGCAATTCACGAGGGCCGGCCCTGCCGCAGCGCTAGAATTCCTTTGCGACGCGCTGGATGGGTGGGTATTATACGGAGAGTGCGGTCTGGGGGCCATGCAACGGATCCCGGCGTACACAACACGCCCACATGTCTCAGAATTGGAGGCAAGGACATGAGGGGAAAAAAGTCATATCGAATTGTCGTGGCCGAGCCCTATTCGCCGGAAGCCATTGAGCGGCTTCGAGCCATCGGTGATGTCACCGTATTGGATGATTCCGCTCCGCAAACCATCCTATCGGCCGTATCCGACTGCGATGCGCTGCTCGTGCGTAATAAGGCGCATGTCACAGCCCGTATCATCGACGGCGCGCCGCGCCTGAAAGTCATCGCCCGTGCGAGCAGCAATATAGACCATATCGACCTCCGTGCCGCCGCAAGGCGAAACATCAGCGTGGTTTATGCCCCCCACGTAGCTGTGACTTCCACCGCGCAATTCGCCATGGCGATGATCCTGGCCCTGCACCGCCGGATTCCTAACTACGATCTACAGGTACGCGAGGGGCAATTTGAGTCCCTGCGAAACCCGCAGGGTCGGGAGATTGGCAAAGCTTGCCTGGGATTGCTCGGAATGGACCCAGTTGCCGAGCACCTCGCCCGAATGTTCCGATCGGCTTTTGCCACACCCGTGATCTGGCATGATCCGCTGGGCCGGAAGCCGATGGAGTCCGTTGGGACCAGCGTCGACCTCGACCAGCTCCTGTCTCAGTCGGATTTGCTCTCTGTCCACCTGCCGGCCCAGGCGGAGACAAAGCAGTTTCTGGGTACCGAACGACTGGCTCGCCTGCGGCCCACGTCGATCGTCGTGAATGTCTCCCGGGGTGCGGTCATCGACCTCGGAGCGCTGGCGTCTGCCCTGAAGAAAGGCCGCCTCGCCGGCGCGGGGCTGGATGTCTTCGAAACCGAGCCGTTGCCGCCCCAGCACCTCATTCGCCGTGCTCCGAATTGCCTGCTCACGCCGCACATCGCCGGGCTCACGCTGGATGCCGCAGACGACCGTTACAGTGTCGCCGAGGACGTGGTTCGGATTCTCACCGGTGCGGAACCGCTCCATGCCGCCGAGCTTCCCACGGGAAAAACCGGCCATGCATGAGGCCGCTGCCGACGAAGTTTGCACATCTTCCATCCCAACGGCCGATCGGATAGATTGGCGCGTTCGGAATCACCCGGCGCGGCGTGTTTTTGCCCGTGCTGCATCAAGGAGTAGACGATCATGGCAGGAGTGAAAATCGGCATCAATGGCTTCGGTCGCATCGGACGAATGGTCGCTCGAGCGATGGCGATGCGCAAGGGCGAGTTCGATATCGTCGCCATCAACGACGTCGGTTCCTCGCCGCGCGTGCATGCGCATCTGTTCAAGTATGACACCGTTCACGGCACCTTTAACGGCGAAGTCACCCACGACGAGAACAGCATCGTCGTCAACGGCGATCGCGTCCGCGTCTTGACCGAGAAAGACCCGACGAAACTGCCGTGGAAGGATTTGGGCGCCACCGTCGTTATCGAAGCGACGGGAGTCTTCACCGGTCGGCGCGATGCCGCCAAGGGCAAAGCCGGCTACGACGATCACATTACCGCCGGCGCGAAGAAGGTGCTGCTCTGTGCCCCGGCAAAGGACGCGATCGACGTGACGGTCGTCCTCGGCGTCAACGATGAGATGCTCAAGCCGGAACACGTCTTTGTCAGTAACGGAAGCTGCACGACGAACTGCCTCGCGCCACTGGTGAAAGTCATGGCGGATAATCCGCAGGTCTTTGGCGACCACATCACCGGCCTGATGACCACGGTACACGCCTACACCAACGACCAGAAGATTCTCGACCAGGTCCACGGCGAGGATCTGCTGCGTGCACGTGCCGCGGCGATGAATATTATTCCCTCGACGACCGGGGCGGCGAAGGCGATTGGCCTGGTGGTTCCGAAGAAGACGATCCAGCTTGATGGTTTCGCATTTCGCGTGCCGGTGATGGACGGCAGCGTAGTGGACCTGACGGTCTCGCTTGAGAAAGAAGTCGAAGTCGAACAGGTCAACGCCCTTTTCAAGAAGGCCGCCGCCGAACCCCGTTTCAAGGGCATCCTCTACTACAATGAAGAGCCGCTCGTTTCCAGCGACATCATCAATAACCCCTATAGCTCGGTCTTCGACGCCACGCGCACGATGACGGTTCCGAAGGGCAAGGGCAAGATGCTTAAGCTCGTAAGTTGGTATGACAACGAGTGGGGCTTCTCAAATCGAGTCTGCGACCTGGCCATGCGCCTCGCGAAGATGTAATTGCTCGTGAGACGCTTCGCAGCTTAGCGGCTACTCGAACTGCTCGAACCGGAGATTCGATTCGTTCGCGAGCCCGATCCGCTGGAACTTCCGCCGGAACCGGCGCCGAATCCGCTGGAGCTGCCGCCGGAACCGCTGGAGCCACCGCCTCCGAAACCGCCGGACTGTCCGCCCGCTCCGCCGAAGCCGCCTTGCTGACCACCACCTCGACCGCCTCGATCACCTCGACCTCCCGTATTAGCTTCGGAGCCGCCTGCCGTACCACCTGCTCCGCGTGCCGTCGAGGTACGCGTCGGTCTGGTACTGCTGGTCCTCGTCGACGAGCGGGAAGTCGAGCCACTGCTGCTGCTTCCTCCGCTGCTGCCGGATGTATAAGGCGCCCCCGCAATCTTCGGTCGCGAGGCCGCTGCAATCGCCGCCTGTTTCTGAAAGTAGACATCCCTCAGCATCGGATACGACTGGACGTGTTGATGCAGAAACTCCAGTCGGTCCGGAGCGACCTCTTCGCCTGCCAGTGTCGCCGTATGTTGCAGGAACTCCCGCTCAAATACGGCATACTCACTCAGTAAACTCGCACGAGATGCCCCGTCGCCGAGGAAATGTGCCGGCAATACCGTACGCCCGCGTGCATACCAGAGGTCTACCGCGCGGCGAAATGTATCCGGGTTGCGCTCGCGTTCCCACTGGTCCACGATTTCGGCCGCCAGGTCCGGATAGATGTCCGCATTCATCAGGATCATCGTGACCAGGCCCGCCGAAGGCAAGGGCGCGGCGCGGCCGGTCGAATCGCCCCGCGCCGGGGCTTGCGCTCCGGCCTGACGGACACTTTCATATTGCGCCGCCGCATTGGAATTATTCACCAGACGCTGCTGCCACGCACGCTGCGTAGCGCCGGCCTGCTCAATCGCGCGTTCGCTGAGACGATCCATCGCCGTCTCGACCATTTCCCGGTTTCGACCGTAGACTTCGCCGAGCAGGCCCGCAGCCGTGAGTCGATTCGCGAGCAGTTCGACCACCTCAAACTGCTGCATCAGGTTCGCAGCCGCGACGGATACCTCCGGAGGATAATTGAGCGTTAAGGCGCCGATCGCGCCCGGCGCGCTGCGATCCGCATAACGCAGGCGAACGATGAGTTCAGGATGTTGCGCGACCCCCATGGCGGCGTCGCGCACATCCTTGGGATATTCCAGTAACTGAGCCAGTAATTCCGAAGCGGCCTGATTCACTTCCGTTGACTGCGATTCAACCTGGAAGCGCAGATACTCGGCCTCCTGCGCGGCTGAAGGTCGGGCCGAAAGAAGTGACACGGCCAAGCCACAGATCGTGAGCATCTTTACGCGTGCTGTCATGATGCACGTCTCCTTCTTCCCGGCGTCCGGCGAGATCGGGCCCCCGTGCCGACGGAACCGCATCGGCATCGGAGTCGCAATTGCCCCGGCTACTGAACATCGGCAACCGGGACCGTCCTATCGCGAAGAGGCGCCTGTCAAATATAAGCTTATACGTCGTCCGCCCCGTCCTGCCCCATAGGCCGTTCGGCCCCACCGCCAGATCGCCGTAACATCTGTATTGACAGGCAGTAAACTCAAATAATTAATCCGGGGGGCTTTCGACGTGCGGTGTCATCCGGCGATTTCGCCGATGTTTTAGGGACCGTGGAGACTGCGATCGCGGCACTCCTTCGGAACTTCAGCGAAATGCCGAGCCGCCGGATTGCCGATCGAACTGCCAAAATCTGCCGCCTGAAGTCAGGCATGAAGGGAGCCAGCGGACGATGTCTCAAGGTATCTTTTGCGATCTGATCGTCTTTATGTTTGACGTCCTGCAGGGCTTGGTGGACATCGGCTTCATCTTCTACGACCTGCTTGGCCTGCCGGCGTTTAACCTTCGCGAGCAGCTTAACATCGGGTCGATCTTCGGCTGCAATCTGTAGGCCCAGCACCCTCGGCCGGGAGTGCCTACAATGTGGCACTTCACTGTCGAGCGAACTCGCATTATCCTGAGCTTATGCTCCGCCCGATTCCGATATGCTTGACGAACTCGTCGCGCCTTCAAGTTGCTGCTGAATTCGGGCGCGGAGGGTTCCGGCTCGGATGCCGAGTTCGTGCAGAGCGGCCTGGGCAACGCTGCCTTCTTCCCGGGCGAGGGCCAGAAGTAGATGTTCGCTGCAGACTGCCTTGCTCTCGAACTGCCGGGCCTCCTCAATGGCTGTGGCCATGACATTCCGGAAGTGCGGTGTACCGGGAAGACGACCGAAGACCCAGGTGTCTTCCATGCTCTTCTTCATCAGGCGATCCACGGCCTCCTTGGCGCCGGCCAGTGTCGCGCCGCAGTCGTTCAACACCGCCGAGCCCATCCCGGTGCCTTCACGAAGAATCGCCAGCAGCAGGTGCTCCGTGCCGACGTAGTCCTGCTCATACTCCCGCGCGATCTGCTGCGAGAGCTTGATGATGGTTTCCATCCGCGGCGTCAGTTTCTCGTACATGGCCTGCCTCAGCAATCGGCCTCACCCGCATGGGGAAAAGCCGCTGTGTCTTGATACGAATCGCTATGCCTAGCGAATTGTGCGATCCACCCCGCCGGACGCGGACGGCTCCGACGGCGTCACCTCCCCCGCCGTCGGCGCCGGTTCATTCATCGTCCGGTTCTTAATGTAGTTATACCCGAGACTCAGGACGGCTACAAGCGCCGTGAAGACGAGCGTGATCCGAAGTATCTTCAGGCGGTTGGCAATCTCGCGGTCCCGCCACTCCGCAAGCCGCCGGTCGATCTGATCGAGCTTCTCATCAATACGGGCTTCAATTTCATCCAGCTTTACGCGGATGTAATCGTCCGCCGCGCCGCGAATCCGCTGGGCGATACCGCCGACGATCCCCCGCTCGGTGACGTCCTCCTTGATTGACCGCCGCAGGGAATCGGGCATCGAGGTTGTGTCATCCGGCAGAAAGCGATATTCCTCGTCGCCTTCCGAGCCGGTCTTTCCCTCGATGATCTTGCTGAGCAGCGAACCGACGACGGCTCTCCGTTTGCAGGAGATGCGCTTCCAGAGTCCGTCCTGCTTCCGAAGTCGGTCGATCAAATGTTCTGAATTATCGGTTTCCCGTGCCTTGACTCCGCGCAACCGCGCGAGCGCAAACAGGCCGCGCGCCGTGAGCCCGCGATAGTTCGTCTGTTCGATGCGGGCAATCTCCTTCACCAACTGCTCCTTTCCCACGGACTTTCGCACCGGCTTTCGAGCCCAGACGACAATATCGAGAAGTGCATCGCGGTCGAGCTCGACGAGCAATTCCTGTCGTTGGCGAATGCAGCGCACCATCTCGTCCGGCGGCGCGCCACGATCGAGATCGAGCCCGAGTTCGCATCCGTAGCGCCAGAGTTCGTCCGGCGGCAAGTCGCCTAGCGAGACCGCCGGTGGGGGTGTCGAATTGGATGGTGAAGCGTCAGACATGCGATGTGGTCGTCTTATCCGGTCGATTGAGGTTGAGCCAGACCTTCGCGGGTGCGATCGGAATCTACGTAACGGCACTTCCCGAAGGCGGAGTACCGGAGCGTGGACACTGAGCGTACCTCGATTGGGACACCTCGGCCGACCAGACGACTGAGCAACTCCTTCACCAGTGGCGCCCATCCCCTGCGGTATTGCTCGGATGCGACCACGTATGCGGTCACATCGCCCGTGGCGGACTGCCGTAACTGATAAGTGCCATCATCCATGACCTCGCCCAGAGTTGCAACGACCGCGGCCGGAGCGATCCATCGCCCATCCGCCGCTTCGAGGAAATCTGCAACCCGGCCCAGTATCGGCGGTATGACCGGCAGGCCTCGGCCGCATTTACAGGAAACCAGTTCCACCGCGCAGGCAATATCCCCCGTGCAATATCGAATGAGCGGCATGGCATGACTTTCCAGACCGGTCACCACGACTTCGCCCAATTCACCCGGCCGCGCGGGCCTGCCGTCCCGGATGATTTCGATGAAGGCGGATTCGGCGCAGAGGTGCCAATTTCCCTCCTCGCAGCAGTAGGCCAAAGCGCCCGCCTCCTGCAAGCCGTAGGACTCGGTCACTGGAGCCCCGAGGAATTCTTCGATGATGCGCCGCTGCCAGGCGAAGGTGACCTCGCCCGTGAGGAAAACGCGCTGCAGCGAGGGCGACTCGATTCGGCAGTTCTCGCGCGCGCTCGCGCGGATCAATCGGACCAGCGACGACGGATAAGCCGTCACCCGGAGCGGGTCAAAGTTGCGCCAGTGTTTTCGACATGCCGCGAGCGGACCGTGAAATGCCCGGAGACTGTCGATCAGCAACTCCGCAGTCAAGGCGTCTCGTCGATTGCGCATCCATTGCTTCACCCGCGCGGGAAAACTTCCGGGCGGATCGACCGGCCAGAAATGCAGTTCACGATCGCCCACGTCAAAGCCGTGCCAGGCATGACCGCGAAGCCGGTGGGCCTTGTCCCATGCCTGCCGAGCGCGATCGCAATAGAAGGCGAATGGCTCATCGCTTGTTCCATGGGTGTGATCGGTGAGGATGCGCGTGGAGGTCGCCGTGGAGCGCATCGCCGGCGCAAACTGGCGCAGCATGGCACGAGACAGGAGCGGAACCCGCGGAAGATCGTCGATCGTGCGAATCGAATCCGCAGCGGGCAAGATCCTAGTTGAGTTACAAGGGTTATTCGCATTCGTCCCGTAGTAAGGACAATGGGCCGCCGCGTGCGCAATGATCGCTCGTAGCTTCTTCCATTGCAGCTCCTGTAGTTCGCACTCAGGCAGCCATTGGGATCGATCAAGGTCCTGCGCAAGTGCCAACGTACGCCGACCCAGCAGCGATTCGTGGAGCGCGACGAGTGAGCGAGTCACTCGATGGCGATTCGATCGGCTAGCGTGGGCGCCGGAGCCATGCTGCAGGGCATATGCACGCCGATGAAGCGAGGCGACCGACCCTGACGAATACCACGCAACCGCCCTGGACATTCTTATAAATCGGCGATTTCCGCGATAGTCGGCCAGCCCGTCCTCTCAGACGACGCCGCGGATGTAATACTCCACCCAGGCCGCGTATTCATAAATCACGTCCGGCAGCTTTCGAAATCGCCATTTCCAGTCACGGTCGCGAGCCCGCGCCGCCTTTTCCCATCGCGGCTCGCGAAGAATCAGATGCCGATAGCCCGCCTTCTCGAAACAGGCGCGCGAGCGGCCCAGGTGTGTGTAACTGGTCACGAGAATGATCCGGTCCTGTTCGGGATTCAGCCCGATATTTCGCACGATCGAGTGCGGATGATCGCGCGTTTTGATGGCTCCGTCATCAACCAGCACTTTGGCAGGATCAGCCCCCCATTCCACGGCGAGATCGCGCATGTACGCGGCAAAGGGGCCGTGATTGCTCACGATGAGCTGCGGTGCATACCCCTCCGACAGCAGCCGTGCCGCTTCGACCACACGGGACGAATCTCCCCCGAGGCAGACAATGTAATCCGCCTTCTCCAGCGGACTCTCGCCGCCCAGCGCATCGAACAACCGGTTGGTCAGGGGCGTAGCAATGAGCAAAATGGCCAGGATCGTCCCTGAGGCCAGAAAATGCTCGACGATTTGCAGGATCGAACGCCGCTTCCTCGGCCTTTCAAGGGTGGCCTCAATGCCGGCATTTTCCATCTTCCGATTCCGGCTCTGCGGAACGGCGTCCATCTGTTGTTCAGGATTCGTCATTGTGCGGCTGCCGATCAGTTATGGGGGATTCCGATTGACTGTCCTGTCAGAATCTGACGTAGCGCCTTGAAGCGATTAATCGACCTCGGTAGTGGAGCAGAGCGACACAGCAGGCATCGGCGGACTCAAGCTGAAATTCTCATGCAGGGAGCATCGGCCGGTTCCCATATAATCAGCATAAGGGATCCGGTCGCTTTTTCGAGGGTTGACCAACCCGGTCCCGAAGACGATAGCAACGGAACATGATCCACGCCCTTACGATTGATGTCGAAGACGAGCATAACGTCATCGCCCGAGACTGGCTCGGGCGAGACGGCCCGCCGACGCGCGCCGTCGTGGACAACATGGACCGCATTCTTGGCTGGCTGGCCGATCGAGGCGTCCGCTGCACTTGCTTCATACTCGGCGAGGTCGCCGTCACGTTTCCGGACCTGATCCGCCGAATTGCATCGGACGGCCACGAGCTGGGCGTTCACGGCTTCTATCATCGCCAGATTTTCAATCTGACGCCCGAGACTTTCCGCCGCGAAGTCGAAGACGCCAAGATGCTTCTCGAGGACCTGACCGGCCTCCCGGTTCGCGGTCATCGTGCGCCGGCGTTTTCGATCATGCCGACAACGCGATGGGCCCTGGACGTTCTCGCGGATGTCGGCTTCAGCTACGACTCCAGCGTCTTTCCGATCAACGGACGTCGCTACGGCTGGCCGGGTTTCCCGTTGGATATCCACGAGGTTCAATTGACGAATGGCCAATCCATCGTCGAAGCGCCGCTCTCCACGGTAACTGCCTGGGGGCGCCGATGGCCTGCATGTGGCGGCGGATATCTTCGGCATTTCCCGGGCGGGGTTACGCATTGGGCCCTGAAGCGCATTGCAAAGCAACGGCCCGCGATCATTTACTTGCACCCCTACGAGATCGCCCTGACCGGCCCGTGGCGAGACACGGAAGGTCTCTCTTTCCCGCAAGCCCTTCGCATTCGACGGATGTACGCGATGCAGCGGCGAAATCGTCGCACGGTGGAGCCGAAGATTCTTTCGCTATTAGATCGTTATCAATTCGCGCCGCTGATCGAAGTCATCGAGTCCACGCTCGGTCGAACAGGCGACGCATCTCAATCGAAACAGCTTTCAACCGGCGGCGTGCGATCAACCTGACAAGCCACGGAATGACCCCAGCGTATGACCAAGCGATATACCCAGGTCTTGTTTGAACGGATCATCGCCCGAAAGCGAGAGTATCGGGTATTTCACGCGGACTCGCTCGCACTCGGCGACGCCTCTTCGGAGGAAATCGGCGTCTATGATTTTTCACGGCCTCCTTCGATATCGCTGATGAACCGCTACCGCGCGCACATGGGTTCAAGAAGCCGCTGGTTAATGTTCCGACGCATGAAGCAGAAAGAAGCCGTGCTGCTCGTGCTGGAGGAGAACGGCTTACTCGCCGGCATCGGCTGGATTCAGCAGTGGCGACCGCTCCTGCGCGAGTTCTGGTGGCTGGCAAACGGCGGCGTGGCACTCGGTCCCTTTTGGACGAACCCCGAACTTCGCGGTCGTGGCATTTACGGACGCCTGCTCGCCCGCGCCGCTCGCGAGGCGCAACAGCGCGGCTGGCATCCGCTCTTCATTTGGGCCGAAAGCTCAAACGCGGCCTCCATCCGCGGAATCGAAAAGGCCGGCTTTGAATCGCTGGGAACGCATCGCGTCCATACATATCTGCTGGGAGCGATCCGTCGGCATTACGTCGTCGAAGATCCGATGCATGCGGCACGAACGCCCTCCCCGATTGGAGCGAAGTCCTAGCTCCGCATGCCCGTTTCGTCGAAACACCGGCGAGGTGGACGCTCCATCGCGCGGTGGTCTCTGACGATACTCGGCAGGCCGCGGCAGCTTATTGGGACCCTACAACCGAAGCGGGCACGCGCGTAGAATGAAATTACCCGGCCTTTTCCGGATGAAGGATGGGCTTTGTTAAGTTCCGGCAGATGCTCGATTTGCCGATAACAATCGAGCGGAAAGTCTTCGCGACGAACGCGAGTTTTGTACCCTAATCAGGCCGAGCATATATCGTGGAAGAGAATCTCATGGCACCGGGTCTGGATGGTGCTTCACTGGCCCGCACCAGTGAAGAGCAATACTGCGTCTCGGCGAGGCAGATGCGACACAACCAGTTCTGGTGGTATTACAACGGCCTCGTTCATTCCATCAAACGGTGGAAGCCGTTTCGCGATCACACCGGCCGCTGGTGGTACTACGTCAAGCCCGGATTCGCCTGGCCTGTAAATTACTTTGAAAGTGTTTCCGAAGCTTCACACGGCCTGGAGCGTAAGCCGCTTCTGGGCTGGCAGTTCCCCGTACCGGAAGAAAATGCCGACTCGCGCGTCTGGCTCAATGTCATGCACGAGCTCAAGGGCTACGGCCTCAATCGCGTGGCCAGCAACAAGCGCCGCGCCGTGCGCAAGGGTATTCGCAATCTGAAGATCGAGATCGTCGATCCTGCGGACTGCAACCTCGCCGCGGAAGCATGCGTCGTCTGGAACAGCCACGTCGAACGAACGGGCTGGAATCGGCAGATGAAGCCGGAGCGTTTCATCGCCACCTGGCGCGAGCTTTCGCGCTGGCCGGGCACGACCGTCATCGCGGCGCGCGATCCTGCCCGGGACGATCAGTTGTGCGCCTGGTTAATCGCCCGCGTGATTGATGACACCGTGTACGTCGACACGATCGCGTCTCACACGGACCGGCTCGAACACCGCCCCAACGACACGATCATCTTCCAGTGCCTCATGCTGGCCGAGCAGATGGGTGTCCGTCACGCGCATTACTCGCTCAAGAGCAAGCTCGAAAGTCTCGAGGCATTCAAGCAATCGCTTGGTTTCATCGCGCATCCATTCACTACGCGATTAAAATTGCGATGGCCGATCGGCCCGATTCTCAAGCGTGCCCGACCCGACATCTACATGCGCCTGCACGGCGATCCTGTATGGATGGAAGGCGAGTCGGTACACCGGCATCTGTCCATTCCAATCATGCGCGGACGGACATCCGCTTCCGCCGTCCCTGTCGCCGCACCGAAGCTGCGCAGACCGGACGCCGAGAACTGGCCACAGCCGGAAGTTCGAGACATCTCCCGAAATTGGTATCTGCCTGCCGCACCGCAAACAAAAAGCGGCTGGCTGGTTTATTCGATGGATTTTGTCCTTGCGACGCTTCAGGGAACGATCACCGAGCCGCAAAACGTTCGCCGCACACCGTTCTGGATCACGGTGGGATCGATCGTGCAAGCTGTCATGGCCGTCATTCAGGCCATCCTGATGGTCCTCGCCCGCATACCGGTTATTTCCTGGAACTATGAGATCCTCGCCCGCACCTTCACACGCAACGGCGCCGGCTTCTTTCTGCGGAGCTGCTATTGGAAATCCCGGCTCAAGTATCTCGGCCAGGATACGCTCATCGATCAAGGCGTTGAAATCTGGGGCGCGGCGAATATCTCCATCGGGTGCAATTGCCACATCGACACGCATGTTCGTCTTGCAGCGGGTGAGCGTCGGCACGGTCAGAAAGGGTCCATCACCATTGGTGATTATGTTCACCTCGGCCCCAGCGTTCACATCGCGGGCCGCGGCACCGTCGTCATCCAGGATTGCGTCGGCATCTCCGCATTGACTCATATTTACAGCGCCACCAACACCATTGAGTTGCCGTCCGATCCGGGTCAGTTGATCAGCATGTCGCACATGGCTCCGCCGAATGAGCAGCACATATATGAAGCACCGGTCATCATCGAGCCCTACGCTTTCGTGGGAATGATGTCGCGGATCATGCCCGGCACTCGCATCGGCTTTGGCGCGGTCGTGCACGCAGCGACCGAATTGTCGGGCGACGTGCCGCCCTTTGCCAATTACGCGGGCCTGCCTCGCGGAAAGCAAATCGGCTGGCGACGACCGCGCCGCATCAGTCCGAACCTGCCCCGGAGCGCGGACCAAGACTCCCGACAAACGCCGCCGCAAGCGGCTGTCGACAAGCCAACGGATGCCCCTGAACCCAAGCCCATGCCGCCGGAGCAGAGACATGACTTGCCATCAGCGCCGGCATCGAATCAAGAGGCGTAGGGCCTGAACGGAAAACGCTTAAGCCCGACCGCCAGTCGGAATGGATCAATAGATTGAACGCACGACTTCCAATCGAGCTGGGACGATTTCATCACGTTGGCGTCGCCGTGCGCGAAATCAGCCAGTCTGTTGAGATGTTCGCACGGATCTTCGGCGCGAAAGTCGATTCCGAACTGTTCCACGATCCCCATCAGGGCGTGCGGATTCAGTTCATCCGACTGGGCGATCTGCGTGTCGAGCTTCTTGAGCCGGCTGCCGAGCCGTCGCCGGTGGACGGCGTTCTCAAACGCGGCGTGGCGTTGTATCACATCTGCCACGAAGTGGATGATCTGGACGCAGCCCTTGGCGATCTGGCCGCTGCAAAGGTCACGATCGTGTCGCCTGCAAAGCCGGCGGTGGCCTTCGGCGGACGGCGGGTGGCGTTCGTCATTTGCCAGGGGCTGCTTGTCGAGCTTCTCGAAACGCGTCCTGCCGGCGGAGGAGGCGATGCATGAGCAAGACCTCCGCGACGAACCATGCCGTCGATCTTTCCACTGCATTGTCGATGCTGGACGAGGTTCACCACCGGCCCACGTTGACGAACATCGCCCTGGCATCACGACAGCTCATGCCCCATGCGCCGGCACTCGCTTCGCTTTCTTTGCGAGTGGCCTGCGTCTCGTCCTACACGCTCGATCCTGTCAGGCCCGCCCTTGAATTGCAGGCCCTTCGCGCCGGCGCGGCGGTCGATTGCTACATCGCGCCCTACGGCCAGTTTGACCGCGAGCTGATTGATCCCGCATCCGCACTTTCCACCTTTCAAGCCGACGTTGCCGTCGTTGCCGTGCGTCTCGCTGACGTCTGTCCGGCGATCTATGACGCGTTTAACTCGCTCACGCCGGATTCAGCTCGAAATCTCATCGACGATGGGTTCGCTCGCGTTGAGTCCGCCCTGCGCACCTTTCGACAGCGCAGCGATGCCTGCATCCTGCTGACGAATTACGAGCTTCCGCCCTCGCTCGCGCAGGGCCTGGCCGACCGTTCCGCCGCCTGTTCTCAGGAAGCGCTGATTCGCAGTGCCAATGTACGACTTGCCGAACTCGCGAATTCGCTCGGCAAGGCCTACGTCATGGATTACGACGCCCTGATCGCCCGACACGGCCGCGCTACATGGGCGGACCGTCGCAACGCACTCTACGCGCGAATACCCATCGCTCCGAGCAATTACTGGAACTTCGCCGGCATGATCGTCCGTCACCTGCGCCCGCTTTTTGGCCTTACCAGGAAAGTGCTCGTCCTCGACGCGGACAACACACTCTGGGGAGGCGTACTCGGAGACGTGGGCCTCGAAGGCATTGCCCTCGGTCCTGACTACCCCGGCAACGCCTTCGTCGCCTTCCAGCAGCGCGTGCTCGACCTCTATCACCGCGGCGTCGTGATCTGCATTGCCAGCAAGAATGAGCCCGGCACGGTACAGGAGGCATTGGAAAAACATCCCAATATGGTGCTTCGCCCGCGGCACTTTGCGACGATGCGCGTCAATTGGGAGCCCAAGCCGAGAAATCTCCAGGCGATGGCCGCGGAGTTGAACCTCGGCATCGACAGCTTCGTCTTCATTGACGACAGCGAGGTCGAATGCGAACTCGTGCGGCAGACCGTCCCACAGGTGATGACCATCGCCCTGCCGAAGGAGCCCGCCGAGTACGCCGCCGTGGTCGAATCGCTCGATTGTTTCGATCAATATGCTATCTCAGCGGAAGACCGACAGCGCGGCGAACTGTACCGCGCCGAAGCCGACCGCAAACAGCTCCAGGCGACCGTCGTGGACATGCCGACGTTCTATCGTCAGCTTCAAATGAAAGTCACACTGACGGTCAACGATCCACGGCAGATCGCCCGAGTCGCTCAGATGACCAACCGCACCAACCAGTTCAACATGCACACGATCCGCTGCAGCGAAGATGACATCCGCCGGTTCATGGCATCCCAGCACCACGAGGTCGTGACGCTGGCACTCGTCGATCGCTTTGGAGACAACGGAGTCGTCGGACTAGCGATTACGCGCAAGTCTGCCGGTGAGTGGGTGCTTCACCAGTTCCTGATGAGCTGCCGCATCCTGGGCCGTACCGTCGAACAGGCCTTCATCGCGTGGATCGCCAACCGTGCCCGATCGGCCGGCGCGCACGTGCTCGTCGGTGAGTTTATTCCGACGAGCAAGAACAAGCCGTTCGCCGGCTTCTATCCTTCATGCGGTTTTTCCCCGCAATCCGCGAAAGACGGCATCGAGCGATTCACCCTTGCATTAACCGCCGCCGATATGAAAATACCGGACTGGATCGAGGTCATAGACACATCATCGACCGAGGGCCACTGATGTCGAACAACCACGCGGAACGCTTCAATTCAATTGTCGCCGCCATCCTCGGCGTTTCTCCGGAGGAAGTGACCGACCAGCTTTCGCCCGATACGGTCGACACATGGGACTCGCTGAATCAGATCAATCTGCTCGGTGCGCTTGAGCAGGAATTCGGCGTGGCCCTCGTTGTGCAGAATCCTTCTACGCATCAATCCGTCGCGCGGCTCAAGGCCCTTCTTGGAGAGCACGGAGTGAAGATTTGACCGGCCGTACCTCGCCGCCAACCTCCAACCCGACACGCGCGGTCGAATCAGCAGCCGCGGCTTCGCAACAACTCGCGCAGCGTCGTCGATTTGTCTTCTTCTGCACCCTGGGCGGCCTGTTGCTCTACGCACTGACCTGTGCGCCAGGCGTTGTCTGGCAGGACAGCGGCATCTTTCAATACCGCGTATGGCGATGGGACCTCGAAGGTGTCATCGGTCTTCCGTTGGCGCATCCCTGGTACATTATTCTTGCGCGTCTCTTCGCGTATCTTCCGCTGGGCGAGTTCGCCTATCGTGTCAATCTCTTTTCCGCCCTCTGCGGGGCCCTTGCGCTGGGATTCATGGCCGACCTGCTGCTGTCGTTGACGCGGAATCGTTTCGCGGCGACCTGCGGCGTGATTCTGCTCGGCGTCAGTCACACATTCTGGACGCACAGTGTCATCGCGGAAGTCTATACCCTCTACGCCGTCGGACTCGCTGCGGAGCTCTGGCTGATCGAGCGCTTCTTTTCACGGCGACAATTCGGCTGGCTCCTCGCGGCGGCCCTCGTGAACGGCCTCAATCTTTCCAACCACCTGATGGCCATCCTTCATTGGCCCGCCTATGCCGGTGTCATACTATGGGCACTTCGAGCGCGGCGACTTGCGGCCCTTCAGGTTCTCATGCTCCTGGCGGCCGTATTCGTCGGCAGCACGCCCTATCTTTACCTCATCATCCGTCGCCTGCTTCACGGCCAGGGCCTTGCCGAAGCCTTGAAGGAAGCCCTCGTGGGTCCTCCGCACCGTGCCGAAGTCGTCCTTACGCATGCGTTTCCGTTTGCTCGACAGACGATTCGAGCGGCGCAGTATTTCCTGCTTAATTTCCCAACTCCCCTGCTGCTGCTGGCTCCCGTGGGTCTGTGGGCGGCACTGCGCGACGCATCGCAGCGCTGGTTCGCCTTGATCGGCAGCGCGGTGTTCGTCGTTGGCTTTGTCTTCGCCTATCGCTACCTCGTACCCGATCAATACGTGTTCTACTTCCCGTGTTACATCCTCATGGCGATGTTTACCGCACTGGGCGTTGCGAAAGGGTTGCAACATCCCGGCGGCGCGCGCCTGCGCTGGGTCTGCGTCGTGGCCGCGGCCTTTCCCGCTCTCGTTTACGAAGCCGCCCCGCCGATCCTGCGTGCCGGAAATATCAACTTCGGCGTCTCGCGTGAGCTGCCCTACCGCGACTCTTATGTCTACTTCCTCCGACCACGCAAGAACGGTGACGACGGCGCCGGGCGCTTCCTTCGCGAGTCGCTGGCACAGGCCGCTCCGGACGGCGCCGTCATGGCGGATTCAACGATCCTTAATCCGCTCGTGTATGTTCGCGATGTGGAAGGCGTGCACCCCGGCGTGGCGATCGGCGTCCCGGCAAATGTGTCCCCCCTGCCGCCGGTCGTGATTGCCACCGCGGAACAGTGGCGGCCCTTCGTCGAGCGCGGCAGGGCCTTCGCACTGACGGAAGCAAAGTTCATGTCCAGATGGGTCGGTGAAACCTACGACTTCGAGCCGGCAGGCAGTATCTACATCCTGCGGGAGAAGCGCGCAACGCCAACGAATCCCGAAATACCGTAGCGTCAGACCTCGTGCACGACGCAAGTTTCCTGCGGCGATCTCTCCGGTGCTCACAACGGAGATGCTGTGGACTTTCACACGACGCTCGGTGCGCGATCTTCCGGCGGACTGCACTGCTTGATCACTTCGCCGAGCGTCTGACCGATCGGCGCATGAATGACAAGATCGGCAATCGTATCCAGTGGTGTCTCGTCGCGGTTGATAATGACCAGTCGCGCACGGTGGCGCTTGGCGATGGCCGGCAATTCCGCTGCGGGATAAACGACGAGACTCGAACCAAGGGCGATGAACAGATCGCTCTCGCGGGCCCATTGTGAGGCCTCCATCAGCACGGTCGGCGAGAGCTGCTGACCGAAGGAAACGGTCATCGACTTGAGCAGACCGCCGCAGGCATCGCAGGTGAATTCCTCCTCGCCCGCTTCGAGGCGCACCTGAATCTCCTCCGACGGCCAGCGTTTATCACACGAGAGGCAGTGAACCTTCATCGCCGTGCCGTGTATCTCCAGTACCTTCTTGCTTCCGGCGCGCTGGTGCAGCTCGTCGATGTTCTGGGTGATGATGCCACGAAGACTACCACGGCGCTCCAGCTCCGACAGTGCCATGTGTCCGGCATTGGGCCTGGCCGCCAGCATACCGGGGATCATCTCGCGCCGTTGCCTCCAGAAGCTTCGACGCGCCTCGGGGTCGCTGACAAAATCCTCGAACCAGACCGGCTGATGCCGCGTCCAGAACCCGCCGGGACTGCGGAAGTCCTCGATGCCGCTCTCGGTGCTGACCCCGGCGCCGGTGAAGGCGACGGCGCGCTCGGCCTCGGCCAGCCATTGCGCAAGGGTTTCGATGGACGCTCCGTTATCGCTCATCACGCCATTGTCCGCGATGATTGGGCGATAGGTCAACGGGCGGTGAACGCGGTTTCCTTCGGCGCATCTGCTCAGCCGCACTTCGTTACCGGCCAGAAGGGGCGATGCGATTGTGTATTCATGTTTGCTCGATTTGTGTGCGCAGCCGCCGGACGATCGGCAGGGCGATGAGAGAGAGGGCGGCCATGATGAGGAAGGCCGGCGCGTAGCCCATGCGACCGTGGAGAATGCCCACCGTGCGGGTGGACCATGCCTCGCACATATTGGTCGCGCCCATCATGGCGCTAAACTGCGTCGCGCCGAGTTTCGGGTCCGTCAGATCCATGAAGAGTGCGTACGATGAAGCGGTGAACGCGCCGATGAGCAGGTAGAGCACGCCCATCAGCGCGATCAGGCATGCGTTGTGCAGCGGGTCCGGCAGATGCAGGCAAGCGGCGATGGCGCCGACGGTCACGGCGATCAGGATGAGAAGCCAACCGACGGCGCGGCGACGCTCGAAGCGATCCGCAATGCGGCCACCAAGGATCGCTCCTGGAAGCGCGAAAGCGATAAAGAAGACGCCCACGCCGGCCTGTGAGAGACCGGTATCCACGAGCAACGGGCCGGCGACGGCGCCGACGGCTTCGAATGCGGCGCCGCCGATCAGCGCGAAGGTGAGTCCGAGCCAGGTGGACTTACGCTGCAGAGCGGCGCGAAGCGTTTCAAAAAATGCGCGACGTCTCTCGACAGCGCCCTTCTTATCGGCGAATGGAGCTGCCGGCTCACGGATCTGCAGCACGAGGAGCATCGAGAACCAGACGCAGGCGACAAGGGCGATGATAACGGCGGGCTGGCCGAGCCATTGTACCAACACCAGTGCTGCGCCGCCGAAGGCCGCACGACCGGCGAGGTAACCGACCTGCATCAAGCCATTCACACTGCCGCGCTCCTCCGCGGGCACTGTGGAAATGCACAGCGCGTCGACGGCCACGTCTTGAGTGGCGGCGAAGAAGGCATGGGCCAAGAGGCAGGCGGAAAAGAGCAGGCGGTGCGTCTCGAACGACAGAAAAAGTAGGGGAAAGAGTGCCAGCCCCATGGCAAGCTGCGCGGAGATGATCCATGCGCGAAAGCCCCATTGCGGGCCGCGCAGGGTGTCTATCAGCGGCGCCCAGAGGAATTTCAAAGCCCAAGGCAGAACAAGCAGCGAGGTCAGGGCGGTAATTTGTTGTACCGGTATGTCTTCGGCGCGCCAGATCGCAGGCAGTGCCCACCAGATGAAACCGACCGGCGCGCCCTCGCTGAGGTACAGCGCGGCAAAGAGCACGCGTCGCCCGCGGCGTGTCGCGAGGAGATTCAACGCATCGCCCCGTGGTCATGGTAGTCCGTGTGAATCATCCTGCCGGTCGCACTCACTTGTCGTAGCGAGAACATGCGCAGGCGGCCCGGTTTGCATCCTGCCAGGGGCAGTCACACTTCCGTAAGTTTGCCGTCCTGTTCGTGGTACACAATCTTGTAGAGATCCTTGCGTCGGTCGTTCCACGTTCGCACCGTTCCGGAAATACGATGACGACGAAGCATTTCCACATCGACATCATGAATGATGACCGTCTCGATGTTCGGCGTACTCTCGGAGGCGATGGCGTCGCGGGCGAAGGGAAAATCCGATGGCGTGTAGATGCCGGACTGTGCGTAGTGCACGTCTGCATTCTCCACGAAGGGTAGATTGCCCGTGCAGCCGGCGATGGCGACGTATATCTGGTTCTCGATGGCCCGCGCCTGGGCGCAGTGGCGCACGCGCAGGTAGCCGTAGCGTTCGTCGGTGTTGAAGGGGACGAAGATGATATTCGCCCCCTTGGCCGTGGCGATGCGGGCCAGCTCGGGGAACTCGATGTCGTAACAGATAAGAATGCAGACCTTGCCGCGATCGGTATCGAAGACTTCGACCTTCGAGCCCGGCGCGACGCCCCACCACTTGCGCTCGTTCGGCGTGGCATGAATCTTGTACTGTCGGCCGATCTCTCCATTGCGGCGAAAGAGATAGGCGACGTTGTACAGATTGTCGTCCTCGTAGGTGAACTGCGAACCGCCGATGATGTTCACATTGTACTTAATTGCCAGTCGGGTGAACATTTCGAGGTACTTCGGCGTGTATTCCGCGAGCTTCCGCGCCGCCAGCCCCGGCCGCTTGGCGCGCACGAGCGAAAGAAGCTGCGTGGTGAAAAGCTCCGGAAAGACGATGAAGTCCGACTTGTAGTCCGAGGCGACGTCCGTGAAGAACTCGCACTGTTTGGCGAACTCTTCGAAGGAACTGATCCGCCGCATCATGTATTGCACGACGCAGATGCGCACCGGCGAAACGGCGCGAAAGCGCCGCGTCTTGTCCTGGACGTAATCGAGATTGATCCACTCGAGAAACGTCGCATAGCCGCAGGATTCCTTGTCCGACGGCAGATAGTTCGGAATGAGCTGCTTGAGCGAGAAACCGTTGGAGAGTTGCGGCGTGAGCACCGGGTCGACGAGGTTTTTCTTCATCACCTGTTCGACGTACTCGCGGGCAGACATCTTGTCCGCGTGTTCGCCGTAACCGGAAATACGGCCGCCAAGGATGATCCGCCGCAGATTGCGATCGCGGGCCAGTTCTTTTCGCGCTTCGTACAGCCGTCGGGCGAGCTTCATGCCGCGAAACTCCGGATCGACCATGATCTCGATGCCGTAAAGTGTGTCGCCCTCCGGATCGTGGTTGCGGATGAAGCCGGCGTCGGCGATTTCTTTCCAGTCCTGCCAGGCGTCGTAATGATCGAAGTCCACGATGAGACTGCTGGATGATGCGACGATCCGACCTTCGTATTCGACGACAAGCTGACCCTCGGGAAAAATCTTCTGCTGGCTGTCCCACTGCTCGCGCGACCAGGGCTTCATGCCGGGAAAAGACACAAGCTGGACCTTCACGACGGCGTCGAAGTCCTCCGGCCGCGCCGCACGCACGACAATCCTATGACTGAACTCATCGAGAGATAATTTCTTCATCAACCAATGGCTCCTACGTGGCAGATTCCTGTTCGATCAGCGCCAGAATGCGATCTGTCAGTATCTCCCGAACGTGTCGCACTTTGACGCGACCGGCCTGCCCCTGATCAGCAAACGCAACCGGGTCTTCCACCGACCATCGCAGCGTTTCCTTCGCTCCTTTCAGCGCGGGGCATTCCTTCTCCGCTGAGCTGCAGACCGTCACGACGTAGTCGAACGATCGGCCGCCGAATTCTTCCAGACTCTTGGAGCGAAGTCCTTCGGTACCGACGCCCGCCTCCGCCAGCGCCGCCTCGGCGAGCGGATGGACCGCGCCGCTCGGCTTCGTACCCGCGGAGTACGCGTCGAAGACATGTCCGCCGAGGTGGCGCATCATCGCCTCGGCGATCTGCGAGCGACAGGAGTTTCCGGTACATACAAAGATAATGCTGGGTTTGGCCATGGTGCGTGTTTCCGTTGGTGGTCGATTTTTCAAACGAGCAGGGCGGAGCATCGCGGCTCGGTGACGAAGCAAAGCTTCGCCGTCCCCTGTGTCTGACGACGAAGCAGAGCTTCGCGGTCCCCGTAGCTTATCGAGCTGCGCGGCCTTCCGCCAATGGCTCGTCGTCCGCGACCAGGGCCGTCGGGTCGCCGGCTGCTTCAGGTCCTACCGACAGCGCCGCCTGCATCCGCGGTCGATGCCGCGCCTGTTCAGCCCACAATAAAATCCCGGCGCCGATGAGCATGATGCCGCCGCAGGTCCATTGCCCACGCGTGAGAATCTCGCCGAAGATCATCACCGACGCCGCGCCGCAGATAAACGGCGCGAGCTGCACCACCGCCGCCGAGACCGCCACGCCGAGCCGGGCAATCGCCGCGTAATAGAAAACATGCCCCAGTGCGATGCCGATCAGCGCCGACAGCACGAGGATAAACCAGTTGAAGGCCGACAGGTCCAGCGCCCCGAGCCCGCCGCGTGTGCCCAGCGGAATCATCAGGGCAATCATGCCTGCGGCGGTATAAAGCGAAATCGCAGCAAAGGAAGTCATCGCCGGTATGCCGCGCATCCAGTATCGCACGGAGACGCCGTACATGCCGTAAAAGGCGCCTGCCAAGAGACCGAGCGCCACGCCGATGGCCGTGCCGCCTGCGATCGGCGCCGCCCCGAGAAGCACTGTCCCCACGGACCCACCGATGACCAGCAAGAGCCCGCCCCAGAACATCGGGCTGCGCATCAGCGGCCGCTCGTCGATGAAGAGGATGAACGCGCCGATCGTGGCAAAGATGATGTTGACGCGAAGCAGGAAACCCGCGAGGCCAGGACCGATGAAATAGGGCGTCCACGCAAAACAGACCTGCCCGACGCAGTTGAACGCCGCCGGCACGATCGCCCTTCGCCAGATTCCTTCGGGCAGCGTGCCTCGGCGCGTGCCGACGACCAGGATCGGCAGCCAGAGCAGTGCCGACAGCCCGTATCGCCATCCGTTGGCGGTCCACGCATCGATATACGGCGTGAGGTGCTTGAGGAAAAGCAGGACGCTCGACCAGCCCAACAGCGTGAGGACAATGAATACAGCGCCGCTCGCGCTCGATTCCCGTGGACCCGTCATCATCCGGCCAGTTTAGCAGCAAGGTTGCTCTTCCGCACACAGGGTAGTCCGTCTGTCGTTGTATCAGCACGTTGAGTCGGTCAAACCATAAATCAACTTGGAACGCCGCAATTCGCGCGATACGATCCGCGGCGTGGCGACGACCCCTCCTCCCTCGACGACGCGACTGGAAATCCGCGCTGCCCTTCTGTCCATCGTCGTCGGGGTCCTGCTGCTCATCGTCAAGTTCACCGCCTACGCCCTGACCGGTTCGACGGCCATCTTCAGTGACGCGCTCGAATCCGTCGTCAACGTGTTGGCGTCCGGCTTTGCGCTCTATGCCGTCCAACTCGCCCATCAGCCCGCAGACGCGAAGCACCCTTACGGCCACGGCAAGGTCGAGTTCATGTCCGCCGGTTTCGAAGGCGGCCTCGTTCTCGTCGCCGCCATTGTCATCATCGCCAGGGCGGGCGAGGTGCTGCTGCTCGGCAAACTGGAACTCGAACAACTCGGTCTCGGCATCTGGCTGATGGCCGGCGCGATGCTTGCCAACGGCGCCACCGGGCTCTATCTCATCCGCGTCGGCCGTCGTCACGGATCGCTCGCGCTGGAAGCGGACGGCAAGCACCTCCTGTCCGACGCGCTCACGTCCGTTGCCGCAATCATGGCACTGCTGTTCATCAAGCTTACCGGCTGGGCTTATGCCGACCCCATCGTCGCGCTGCTGATCGCAGCGTACATCGGCCACATGAGCGTCGGACTCCTCCGTCGCTCCTTCGCCGGGCTGATGGATGAGCAGGACCTTGAAGACGCACGGCTGCTCAAGGAACTCCTCGAAGCACACATCGGCGCGGCCGGTCGAATGCCGCGCATCTGCTCCTACCACAAACTCCGCCACCGCCATGCAGGCCGCTATCACTGGGTCGATTTTCACATCATGGTCCCCGGCGGTCTCTCCATCGAGCAGGGCCACGCCATCGCCAGCACGATTGAATACGAGATCGAAAAAGCCCTCGGCCCCGGCAACGCCACCGCTCATGTGGAACCCTGTGAGGATGCGTCCTGTGAACTTTGTCGTTCCAACGTGAACGCGCCGCCACCGGTAACTTCTCAGAAATAAATTACCGCCTGCGGGCAATGCTGCCTTGTGGGACCGCACGCGTTTGATTCGGGCTGCCGGGTCGGTCACCGGGCAGGGTGCGGTTCGCTCGTTTAGTAGGAGCGCGAAGCGATGAACCGTACACTACTCATGGTCGGTATTGTTGTAGCGAGTTGCTGCCTGCCGTGGGCCGCGCTTTCGGCAGGTGACGGGGAACAAAAAAAAGCGGCAGGTAAGCCGAAGGGCGATTTCCCCGACCTGCCTGCGGCGCTGCGCGCCAGCCCCGGCTGTCTCGGCATCGAGCTGGCCAAGACCGCAGGCGGCAAGGATGTCGTCTTCGCATGGTTTGAGAACAAGAAGGCCGTCGAGGCGTGGTACTACAGCGACGTGCATCAACAGTCGATGCGCCGGTTCTTCCCCGGCTCCGGCACAGGTAAGCCGCTGGAAGGCGTGCCGGATGACGCGGGCCCGATCCTGACGATCGCGTCGATCACCATGTCGCGCGAGCCGAAGATCGACGGAACAACCCTGCCGATCAGCCAGATCGCGATCGAGCTTTACACACCCCTGAAGGGCGGCCTGTTCCTCGGTGAGACGTTCGCACCGAAGGGTATGAAGGTCAAAGACATGGCAGATTACACGCCGCCGGATCGCTAGCGTATTCGTAACGGCTGAATCCGCGGAACTGCGCAAGCAGCGGCACGGAGGGGTCAACGGTCGTTGCCAGTGGCGCGGCGAGCGAAGCGAGCAAGCCCTTGGTTCGCGGCCCATTTCAACAATTCGCCCGGCAGGGCGCGCGATAGTCCCGTCCGCCTTGCCGGGCGGGGGAAGATAGAAATGTATCGATGTCCAGGGACTCGATGTCCCTGGCAACGGCCGCGCGCCCTCCGGGCGAAGAAGAATAAAGGGGCCTGCCTACCAGGGACTGAAAGTCCCTGGCAACCATCGCGCGCCCTCCGGGCGGAAGGTTGCCACACGGGTACCGCCGGATTTTCGCCCGGGGGAGTGCGGGCGCTCGCCCGCGCGGTGGACTGGAGGTCCGCACTCCGCGTGGATCGCGATTTTCAGGACAGGGCCAACGGTCGTTGCCAGGGGCGCGGCGAGCGAACACCGATGTTGTGGTTGTACGATCGACCATTTCGCCCGATCCCTCGATCCCTTGGTCCCTCGGTCCCCGTTCTACCGCTCCGACTTTTCGGCGCTCCCCCCTACCGGTATGATCCGTGCCGTCGTCAGTCCGTAGAACATTCACACCGGGAGACACACCATGCGACGCGCGAAAATCACGATCATCGGAGCGGGGAACGTCGGGGCGACTTGTGCCCATTGGGCCGCGGCCAAGGAACTGGGCGACATCGTCCTGCTGGACATCGTCGAAGGAATGCCGCAGGGCAAGGGGCTTGACCTTCGCCAGGCCTCGCCCGTCGAGCGGTTCGACGCGAACATCGTCGGCACGAACAGCTACGACGACACGCGCGGATCGGACATCGTCATCATCACCAGCGGCATTGCCCGCAAGCCGGGGATGAGCCGCGACGACCTGATGTCCACGAACATGAAGATCGTCCGCGAAGTGAGCGAGCAGGCGGCCAAGGCCAGCCCGGACGCGGTGTATATCATCGTCTCGAACCCGCTCGATGCGATGGTGCAGACCTGCTGGAAGGCGTCGGGCCTGCCGACCAACCGCATCGTCGGCCAGGCCGGCGTGCTGGATACGGCGCGCTATCGCGCGTTTCTCGCCATGGAAATCGGTTGCAGCGTCGAGGACATCGTCGCGGTGCTCATGGGCGGCCACGGCGACGACATGGTGCCGCTGCCGCGCTATACGAGCGTGGCGGGGATTCCCGTAACGGAACTGATCGCGAAGGACAAGCTTGATGCCATCGTCCAGCGCACGCGCGACGGCGGCGCCGAGATCGTCAAGCTGCTCAAAACGGGCAGTGCATACTATGCCCCTGCCGCGGCGACGGTGCAGATGGCCGAGGCGATCATCAAGGACAAGAAGCGCATCCTGCCGTGCGCGGCTTTCTGCAAGAACGAGTACGGCGTCGGCGGCTATTTCGTCGGCGTCCCCTGCATGCTCGGCGCCGGCGGCGTGGAGAAGGTCATCGAGCTCAAGCTCGACGCAGAGGAGCGCAAGCTGTTTGACGCCAGCGTGGCCCACGTGAAGGAACTCGTATCCTGGGTGGAGAAGAACTGGGCGTGATGAGTTTGACGCACCGGGCGAATGCCCGTCCGGTCTGCTTCAATGTGCCTCAAACTTCGGATGCTGCGTGAGACGCCATCGCCGGAGTCGCCGGGATGGTGAAGCGGACACGGGTGCCGACACCGACGGTGCTCGTGATCGTGACCTCGCCGCGCATCGCGCTCACCGCGTGCTTCACGATGGCCAGACCCAGGCCGGTGCCGCCGGCATTCATCGCGCGCGACTTGTCGACCTGATAAAACCGCTCAAAGACGCGATCCCGATCCTCCGGCGGGATACCGCAGCCGTTGTCCCGCACTTCGAAGGCCACCTTATCGCCGACCGCGGTGCACAACAGCTCCACGCGCCCGCCCGCGCCGACGAACTTGACGGCGTTGTCCACGAGATTCTTCAGCACGAGCTCGAGCCATCGCTGATCCGTGTAGACGACGGACACATCGGAGAGATAAGTCAGCTCCGCTCCCTTGAGCCGCAGCGCATCTTCAAACATGGCCCGCATCGCGGCAAAGACCTCGGCAGGATCAAACGCGGACTCGGTCAACTCCATCGCGACCGATTCGACCTTGTTCAGATGCATCAGGTCTTCGGTCAGGTTCTGCAGGCGTTCCACGTTTCGCTCGATGATCGAGAGAAAGCGCCGGCGCGTGGGTTCATCGAGCCCTTCCTCGCAAAGCGTTTCGACGGCCGCGCGGATCGAGGCCACCGGCGTGCGCAATTCATGTGAAGCATTGGCCACGAAGTCCGTCTTCATCGCCACCGAGCGTGCGATGGCCGTAATGTCTCGCAGACAGACCAGCCACGCGATGGGCGTTTCGATCTGTGTCACATGCAGAATGGAAACATCCACCGTGCGCACCGTGTCGCCGTTCTCTAGACGCAGCTCGCGGCGGGTCTCGCTCAACCCCTTGGAAAGCGCCTCTTCCCAATAGCGCCTCAGCCCCCGATTCGATAACTGCTCTGCAAGCGGCCCACCGACCGGCGAATAACTGAGGCCCAGCAGTCGCCTTGCCGCGGCGTTGGCCAGTAGTACGATTCCTTCACGGTTAACGGCAATGACTCCCTCTTCGAGATTGCCCACCGTGATCTCAAGGTCCTGCCGCTGTTGCTGTGCCTCGCGAATTCTCGCGGAGAGTTTGCTCCGCATCTGATCCATCGCCTCGGCGACCTGCTTGATTTCATCATCGCCGCGAACTTCGAGCCGCGTCACCAGATCGCCTGTGGCAAGCTGTTGCGCCCAGGCGCTGACCCGCTGAATCGGCGCGGCCAGTGCCTTCGAAAGGAACCATGCAAGCAGGAGCGCCAGAAGCAGCGCCACGGCCAGGCCCGTGCCGATGAGCTGCTTGATCGCACGTTCTCGGCGCTGAATGTCATCCGCCGGCGCTGCGATGCGCACGACGGCAACGAGTTCGTTGTTCACATGAAGCGGCAGGGCCACATACAGGTAGGGATGTTGAACCGAGGCGCTGTGCCGCTCATGAAGCCCGACCTCGCCTTTCAGTGCGGCGGCGACCTCCGGACGACTCGCATGGTTTTCCATCTCCGCCGGATTCGCATCTGAATCGCCCAGGACGCGCCCATCCGGTGCAACAACCGTCATCCGCAGGCCGGTCTGTTCGCGGACGAGTCGACATTCCTCCTGAAGCGCCCCAGGCGTGAGGATTGGCCAGCTCTTCTCGACCGCCAGTCGAGCCAGATGGGCGTTGTTTTGAAGCTGTTCGACCGTGTATTCGCGCAGCCAGTGCTGCATGATCTGCCAGGCGAAGCCGCCGACCACGAGCATCCCCACCGCGAGCAGAAGCCCCAGCCGCGTGAAGACCCGCGTGAAGAACCGCCCCGGCCATCTTTCCTGTACGGTCTGAATCATGTCGGCTTACTCGCCGGAATCACCCTGCGCAATTCACCCGCCGCGTACGAACCGCCCCCTCATCCCGCGCGGGGCAGATCAACCGTGCGTCATCATAACGGTGATGGGTGGCAAGGGGTGAATGTCAGCAGCCGATGGGCTCGCTCTGCCAGATGTCGGCGAAGCGGTATCCGACGCCGCGGACCGTCTCAATCAGCTCGCGGTGACGTCCCAGCTTGCGCCGCAGCGAGGTCACATGAACGTCAATGGTCCGATCGGTCACGGCAATGTCCGGCCCCATGGCTTTGGCCATGAGCTGATCGCGCGAGAGTACCCGCGATCGGGCGGTGACGAGGGCTTCCAGCAGGCGAAACTCCGTCAGGGTGATCGCAATGGGCTGACCCTCGACCTCGACCACGTGGCGCGACCGATCCACCATGATCGGCCCCGCTTTCAATTGTATTTCTTTTTCCGTACCCGCGCTTCGTCTTCGAAGCACGGCCGCGATGCGGGCCAGAAGCACATCTTTCGAGAAGGGCTTGGTGACATAGTCATCCGCGCCGATCTGAAGACTCAGGACCACGTCGTTTTCCCCGGTCAGGGCCGTCAGCATGATGATGGGAATCGACTTCGTCACGGCGTTGTTCTTCAGTGCCATGACCACGTCACGACCGTTGACGCGAGGAAGCATGATATCGAGGAGAACCAGGTCGGGACGCTCGCGGCCGGCGAGTTCAATCGCCGTCTCGCCGTCCGCCGCCGTCAGAACTTTGTAATGATTGCGTTCGAGATGAAAACGAATGGACTCAACGAGGTCCTGCTCATCATCCACGACCAGGATTTTCGCATTCGCCATATACTTTGTCCGGCAAGGGCATCGCTCGCCCCGAAGTCTTTCGGCCTCGCTGATAATGGACAATTATAAACGGCAACCCATCGATCCGCACGCGCGATCCTCGTTCCGTCCTCAGATCTCGCGGAGTGGTGTGAACTGTAAGTTCGGCCTGCATCAATCGTTGGAGTGAGTCGCCGTCGTTCGTTTGCGATTAACACAATCTTAGCGCTTGCCTCGCGCCGCCTTTACTCTTCTTCGAGTGAGTATTCCTCGGGATGCATGCGCTCGCGCGCTTCGAGCCGGACTCGCTCCTCCTGCGCGTCGGATCGTCGCTTGACGTATCCACGAATGAGCAGGTTCACGGCGATGCATGCAACCATGCCCACGATGCCGAGGCAATAGACGGTGATTCCCACGATACCGGCGGAAACCGTCGCAATAAGGGCCGCCGCAAACCAACTGAAGACCACCCAGATCGCACGTCCGAGCTTGAGAGCGGCATCGCCGCGCACAAAGATGCGGTCCGCCATGCCGGTCGACACCACCGCCGCAAAAGCGACATAGGTCGTTGAAACGGGAAAAGCCAGCGCCGAGGCCGTAGCAATGACGCAGGCCGAGACGCACACAATCACACTCGCGCGAAGCGGGTCGTAGTGCATCGTCTTTCCGCGGACGTTTTTGGTGACCACCGGCGCCAGGGAAGGGCTGACCGGCTCCTGACGCCGGGCCAGTATCGCGGCGGCGACGGCAATGCACCATCGCGGCGCCCAGAGTTTGACATGATGCCCCGCGCTGCCGGTTCGCACCTCCGCACGCGTGACCCGCTGCGCATGCTCCGTCATCATGCCCATAACCAGAAGCAAGCCGCAACCGAAGAGCGCCCAGCGCGAGATGGATGCCTGGGTGATGTCCTCAATACTGGCACTCGTCGCGTGACCATGAACAAGCTTCAACGCTGCAAGCCCCGGTGCGGCACAATTTGCCAGATCGTTCTGGCCGAAAGCAAAAGCCATGCCGAGCATGCCGAGGACCGTCACCGCGGGGAAAAGCAACTCCGCGGCGCGCTTCCGAAACACAATGAGCAACACATGAATCAGAATGGCAAAGAAGATCCAGAGCGAGACGACGGTGACCATCGCGCCGTAGTAGGGTGCACTCTGAATGTAGTTCGTGATCAACTTGACGAAGTCCAGGTTCTTCATGCCCTTGATAAGCATGAAATACGCCAGGCCGGCCAACAATCCTCCGCCGACCCAGCCGCCATGTAGCAGCAGCGTCGGCAGACTGGACCATTTATCGCGAATCGCCCCGCGCGCGGCTCGCTGCAGCACGAAGCCCATAAAGCCCGATAGTCCGATCGAACAGACAATCGCCAGCAGCACTTTCGACACGCCATACCATTCGACGGTATCAAACGTGTCCTTCGAGCGCACCGCGCCGAGGAAAAGCGAAGCCCCGAGAAGCGAGAAAACGAGCGTCATCGTGGTGCTCACCGGCATCCCGAAGGCCGAGTAGGTGTAGAGAAGGACGGTATCGACAATATAAACGGACGTGTAGATGGCGAGGGCTTCTTCGATCGAGAAGGTACGCGGGTCGAAGATACCGCTGCGGGCGGTTTCGATGACCTCCGAGGAAAAAGTAGCCCCGGCCACGACGCCGAAGGCGGCCAGTCGCACGGCATTTCGCCGTGTGAAGATGCGCGCTCCGAAGACCGAGTTGACGATGTTGGCCGCATCATTTCGGCCGACTTCAACGGTGTCCCAAACGAGCATCACGACCGCCATAACCGCGGCCATGTACATGAACGGCGTGACCCCTGCCGGGTCGCCGATCTCAGCGAGAATCATCAGAGACGTGCAAATAGAGGAACCCATCCTCGAGTGCTAACCGACGCCGGCGGCTTGCTGCCCCGTCCAGGTTTCGAGCCGATTGCGGCCGGACACGATGGACCCCGTTCGTCGGTAGACCCGTGATATCGTAAGACTCAAATCCGACCGCGCCGGCCTTACTGGGACAACATTCGACGCAACCGATCCGCCAGCTTCTCAGCATGGTTCGCAAGCTGCCCCAGTTCATAAAAGACCCGCCACCAGAGCATCAGGTCAGATGCTTTCAATTCATCCTCCATGGCGAACAGCGATTTCGACAGTGCGTATTGTGTCTTGTCCGCCTCCCACTCCGCTTTCTCGACCACGCGAATCAAGTCCATCAGCCCCGTGGCCTGGTCAGCGAGAAACCCGCGCGCCACCAGGTCGGGCAATCGTTCATTCATTTCATGGTGCTTATCGCAGACGCGCAATACTGTCTCGACATATTCAAACACCTGCGTGACGAGACCCGGCGGCATGCGAAGCTGCTTGATAGTCAGCAGGATGGCGATGTCCTCGACCGAATCGGCCATGTCATCCTGCAGCTTCAAGTAGCCGAGCAGATCACCGCGATAGACGGGAAGAAAAAAGCTCCGCGGGATGACCTGCCGGATCTCATCCTTGATCATGTCGGCTTCGTGCTCCGTCTTGAACACACGTTTGATCAGGTCGTCCAACAGTTCGTACTGTTCGTCGCGGACCGCTTCGAGCATCGGTCGAACCAGCGTGACACATTCCCGCACCTTCTTCAGATGATGAAGCAGCGGCTCGAAAGGAGACTGTTGGAACAACTCAGGTATCAGCCCCACCATACACCTCCATGTCTGTTTCCGACGACTTCAGCGCCGCGGGGCCTTGCCATCCAGACCGCGACCCGAACGAATGGGCGGCGACCGATGACGGCAAGGATACAGATACTTGCACCCGGTCCGGTCCGCAACCCAAAGGCGCGTTAAGATATCATGAAGGTTCAAAGTTCTCCATTCATGAAGCGCGCGATGGCGCTGCACCGAATTCGAGCGAGACGATCAAACGCGACGGCCAGGTGGAGGCAGGAAAGCGGATTTCAGGGCGGCCCGGTGCGTTCAAAGGCCCTGTTGACAGGTCCCCTATAATTGGCATAGCGTAGAGGGTTTGCCCATCGCAAGTGGGCCCAAAGGGGACACGGATGATCTTCAACTTTGAGTGGTGGTTCGACGCCGCATACCGGGAACGGCTTGACGAGGCCAAGAACCGCTGTGCTGCGATTCATTTTCCCGAACTCGATGTCGAAACGGCAGCCGACAATTCCGAGTACAAGGGCTTCTTCGAACAGCTTGAAGCACGGACCATCGTCTATCTCCGCGACGGATTCTCCTATGAAATCAAGGAGATCATCCCCACGCGCAGCACAGCAGCCCTGACCTTCGAATGCGCGCCGGCGGACGACTCCTACAAGGTCGGCGCCTTCGTCGTGACGGTTCCCTTCGAGGACATCATCCGCGTCGAGGTCTTTGCCTGCCATCCGAAGGAAAAGCCAGAGGACATGCCGGCCATACGCGGTTTCGGCTCGGCCCAGGTTCAGCCGCCTCAGGCGCCTTCCAAGCGGGTTGAAGATCGTCCGGTCCGTCGTGAGGCCCAGGAATCGCCCTAGCGGCCCAGGACGCCTTGCACGCCCCCCCCAACCACCGGCCTAGACAAACGGTCGGAACGTGCGGTCACACCCTATCCCTCTGCAAATTCGTCTTCGCCTGCGTGAAGTCCGGCAAGCCCCAGCGTTATGCTTACCCGAGCTGTCGTGCATGGCGCCGGCTCGCCAGCGTTACGGGTAAGCCCTTTAAGTTGGTCGAGACCGTCACCTGCGTAGTCGTCTAATCCATGCTGTTTGTGAAAATATCGCCACGGTTCTGGGCAATCCTCAAGGGTGTGCCGATCCCGGGGTCTGGGAGACCTAAGAAATGATGAAGCGAAGAAACTCGACCTTACTTGTGTGGATGGCAGCCGCCGGCCTCGCCCTGCCTTCCATCGCGACGGCTGAAGGCGTGGTAGCGGTCTTTCGCCTCAAAGGCCCTCTGGCCGAAGCCCCCCAGCAGTTGGCGCTTGGCGAGCTGTTTGGCGGACCGACACCGATGAACATGTTCGACTTGCTGGAACGCCTTCGCGCGGCCCGTACCGACAAGAATGTTCAGGCCGTGGTTTTTGATATTGATGAAGCCGCACTCGGCTTTGCCCAGATTCAGGAACTCCGCGCGCAGATCGAAGCGCTCAAGGCCACTGAAAAGGATGTCCTGGTCTTTGCGGAAACCCTCACCAACGGCTCGCTGATGCTCGGCTCGGCCGCCAGCCAACTCTGGCTCATGCCGGCCGGCGAGGTCTTTTTCTTCGGGCTCTACGGCGAATCCTCTTATTACAAGAACATGTTGGACAACATCAAGGTGGAAGCCGACATCCTTCACTGCGGAGCGTACAAGTCCGCCGGTGAGCCGTTCTATCGAACCGGTCCCAGCAAGGAGGCCGAGGAGCAGACCAACAGTCTGCTCGACTCGCTCTTCGAGGAACTCGTCGAAGCAGTCGCCACGAGCCGGAAGCTGACGCCTGAACGCGTCCGCGAGCTGATCGACATCGGTTCGCTGAGCCCCAAGCAGGCACTCGAAGCCAAATTGGTCGATAAGCTCGCCTATCGCGAGGACTTCATTGCCCAAATCAAGAAGCGCTACGGCGACGACGTGAAGATCAACCGCAAGTACGGCAAGGAAAAGGCGCCGACGATCGACTTCTCCAATCCGTTCGCCTTTTTCTCGATCTTTTCCGACATGATGAAGGGCAAGAAGGCCTCGACGAAGCCCGCCGTGGCCGTGGTTCACGTCGAGAGCATGATCACCCAGGGCAACACCGAGGAAAGCATGTTCGGCGGCACGTCCAATGCGGGCTCCACGACGATTCGACACGCCATCGCCAAGGCCGCGGCGGATGACTCCGTCAAGGCACTCGTCCTGCGTGTGGATTCGCCCGGCGGATCGGCCATCGCCAGCGACATCATCTGCGAAGCCACGAAGCGCTTCAAGGAATCCGATCGACCGCTCATTATTTCGATGGGTAACGTCGCCGGAAGCGGCGGTTATTATGTGGCAGCGCTGGGCGACGTGATCTTCGCTCAGCCGACGACCATCACCGGCTCGATCGGCGTCGTCGGCGGCAAGATCGTCACCAGGAACATGTGGGACTGGGTCGGAATCACCAGCCACGAATACAAGCGCGGCAAGCACAGCGACATCATGAACTCCAATCGCCGGTTTACCGACGAAGAGCGGGCCAAGATGGATAGCTGGCTCAATCGCGTATATGTCGACTTCAAAAATCGCGTACTCGAGGGCCGTAGCGATCGAATCAAGGGGGACCTCGAACCTTTGGCCGGCGGTCGCGTATACACCGGTAAGCAGGCCCTGGAGATCGGTCTCGTGGATCGGCTCGGCGGCCTGGCTGACGCCATCAAGCACGCCGCAAATGAAGCGGAGCTTGGCACAAACTACGAAGTACGCCTTTATCCGGAGCCCAAGTCGATTTTCGACAAGCTCCTCGAAGGCATGAGCGAGAAGGACAGCACCGACGATTTTGTATCGACTTCCATCGCGCGATCCGTCGGCGCGCGGCTCTCGGCCATGCCGCAGCTTGCCGGTGCGCTGGATGCATTGAAGGCCTTTGATCCTTCCAAGGCACAGGCACTGGAAAAATTCCTGATTCAACTGGAAATGTTGTCCCGGGAATCCGTTCTCCTGATTGGGCCGCCTTGCATGACCTCCGGCGTGCCCGGCCTGAACTGAATAATTGCAACCCAACGCGTTGAGCGTCGTACAAGTTAACGCCTGACGCATTAAACAAACTCCCACTCCACCCTCTGGCCCGGCCGCTGAGACACAACCTCGGCGACCGGGCCAACTTTTTGCTGCGGTCCCGGCGATTGAATCTCGCCGCCACACCGACGAAACGACCCCGCTTCGTGGTATAATGTCCTCATGACGCCGGACCCCTATGCGTTGCCCGTGCCCGACCTGGGCCTCCGCTGCCGGACCTGCAGCTACCTGCTTGCAGGCCTGCCGCAGCACCGTTGCCCGGAATGCGGGAACCGCTTTGAAATCGACGACCACATCCCGCCGGGCGATTTTCCCACGGTCATCGTCGACGGCAGTCCCGTTCTCGCTACAACGGAAGTGATCGAACTGCTGCGCAAATATCAGATCGTATTCATGCAGCGCAAGGGGCCGATGGAGGCCATCTACTCCGGAAACCTTTCGCTGGCCGGTCGCGTCGAGCTGGCCGTTTCTCGGGAATGTTATTTTGACGTGATTGACCTGTTGCGCAGACAGCGCGCCGGCCTGCCGATGCCGCCGCAGCCGGTCGATCGCAGCGACGCGGCTGAATGGCATTGCAAAGTTTGCGGTGAACACTGTCCGGGCAATTTCGAGCTCTGCTGGAGCTGCGGCGCTCCCGCGCCGGACCTGTACGAATCGGCAACGTAGCGAAGAATGCGTTGCCGGGGGGTGACATCATGCGAGGGGATCGGTCTAACACAGACGGCTGCGGACGATTGGTGTCATGCGCGTTTCTTTCGTGCTGCATTCTGCTGCCGGTGACGTCGGCGGCCGAGGGAAGTGAGCTTGCATCGAAGAATCAACCGGCGGATAGCGCAGCATCGGTTGCCGCCGACGAAGCCCTGCGCACGATGCTTGAGCCGCTGGAGATTCATCGCATGCCGCTGGCGATGTTTCTTTCGCACCTGCAGCGGATTGCCGCGGTCAATCTCGTCATTCGCTGGCCGGAGCTGAACCGCATCGGCGTCTACAGTGACAGCCGCGTGACGCTCACGCTGCACGAGACGACCATCGGCGAGGCGCTGCGCCAGGGCCTTCGACAGGCAGACCGCGACGCTCGCGGAGCGACTTTTGCCATCCGAGAAGGCATGATCCTTGTCTCCTCAGCGCAAGACCTCGCATCGGACATGGGCATTCGCGTGCATGACATCAGCACGCTGATCTCCGCGCCCCTGTCAGAGGCCGAACAGCGTGAACTTCAGGAAGCCGTCGCCGCCCTTTGGAAACAGCACTATCACGTCTTCTCGCCACCGTGGCATCGTCTGCCTCGCTACGGGGCGCGCGAAAGCCGCAGCCGCGCGCTCCGTGATCGTACGCTCTCGCCACAGGAGCGAGAGACGCAGGACATTCTGTCCCAGATGCAGGAGCTGGCGACCGCGCGAAGGGCATCAAAGCTAATTCAAGTCATCCAGCAGGGCATCGACCCGCCAAGCTGGCAGGAAAGCGGCGGCGAAGCCACGATCGAAGTATTTAACGATCGACTGGTCATCCGACAGTCAGCGGAAAATCACGAGCAGATCGCACGACTTCTACACTCGCTTCAACACGGGGCAGCTCAAAGATAGCTATCGTTCGCATGCAATGATGAGAATCAGCGATTGCGATGTCGCGCCGGCTCATCGCTCACAACGATCAGGTCGTGGCTACAAGGGCCTGCTGCGCCTATACTGCCCCTGTACGGCCGGTAAACTGCAATCAGGACTCGGCTACGAGGCATGACAAACCGCTTGCGATTCATGGGGCTTGCTGGGCTTTGCACAGCGGTGATCTTTGCGGTCGCTGCGTGTGATCCACCGCGAATCGAAGCCGGCAACGCAGATCCACCCGCACGAGGCAAGGCGATGACCACGACACAGACGGCCCCAAAGCACACCAATCGCCTCATTCATGCCACCAGCCCCTATCTTCTGCAGCACGCCCACAACCCCGTGGACTGGTACGAATGGGGACCGGAGGCGCTGGAGAAGGCCAAGCGAGAAAACAAGCCGATCTTTCTATCCATCGGTTATTCCGCCTGCCACTGGTGTCACGTCATGGAGCGCGAGAGCTTCGAGAACGAACAGATCGCCGCCCTGATGAACGAGCACTTCGTTAACATCAAGGTCGATCGCGAAGAGCGGCCCGATCTCGACGACATCTACATGATGGCCACGCAGGTCTTCACCAAGAGCGGCGGCTGGCCCATGTCCGTCTGGCTTACGCCGGAACAGAAGCCCTTCTATGCCGGCACCTATTTCCCGCCCGAGAGTCGTTACGGTCGGCCGGGCTTCATCGATGTGCTGAGCTTTCTCTCGGATGCGTGGGCAAAACGCCGCGACGACATCACCCAGCAGGCCGATACGCTGACCGAAGCCGTGCGACAGCTCACGACCGTGGAAGGCGGCGGCGAGATCGTGCCTCACGAGGTCGTCCTGCGTGTGGCGAACTTTCTCGCCCGGGCATTTGATCCCGTCAAAGGCGGCATGAGCGGCGGCGGCACAAACAAGTTCCCTCCGTCGATGGCCATGGACCTGATGCTGCGGGCCTATCACCACGGCACGACCAAGCCGGACGGCCCGACGACGGACGATCAGAAGTTACTCACCCTTGTCGAACTGACGCTGGAGAAAATGGCCCACGGCGGAATCTACGACCAACTCGGCGGCGGCTTCGCGCGCTACTCGACGGATGTGGACTGGCTGGCGCCGCACTTTGAGAAGATGCTCTACGATCAGGCCCTCGTGTCGGATATCTACCTCAAGGCGTATCAACTCACCGGCAAGCCGCTCTATGCACGCATCGTCCGCGAGACGCTGGACTATGTCATCGCTGATCTGCAAAGCCCGGAGGGCGGCTACTACTCGACGCGCGACGCCGACAGTGAGGGTCACGAGGGCAAGTTTTACGTCTGGTCGAAGCGCGAGATCTTCGAGCTGCTCGGCGAGTCCGACGCGGCGATTTTCTGTGATTTTTACGACGTCTCCGATGCCGGTAACTGGGAAGGGACCAACATACTCAACGTATCCCGCCCAGCCGAGACGGTTGCGAAGCTGCACAAGATGACGGCCGAAGAGCTGGATTCGCGCCTCGCCGTCGCGCGGCGAAAGTTGTTCGATGCCCGCGAGAAGCGCGTCATGCCGCATCTGGATGACAAGGTGCTGGCATCGTGGAACGGCCTGATGATCGCGAGCATGGCGAAGGCCTATCGCATCCTCGGCGATGAGAAATACCGCGATTCCGCAACCCGAGCCGCCGATTTCATCCTGACGAAGCTGGCAAAGGACGGCCGCCTGCAACGGACCTATCGCAAAGGAAAGACGCACACCCTGGCGTATCTCGATGACCACGCCTTCATGATCGAGGCCCTGCTGAACCTTTACGAGACGACCTTCGAGATCCAATGGCTGGATCGAGCGATCGCCCTGAATGACGAAGTGCTGCGCCATTTCCGTGATTCCGCCGGCGGCTTCTTCTTCACGGCCGACGACGCCGAAAAGACGATTGTCCGCGCCAAGGACGCCAACGACGGGGCCATCCCATCGGGCAATTCGGTGCAGTTCATGAACCTGCTGCGGCTGGCTGTGCTTCTGGACCGCAAGGACCTCGCCGATGAAGCGGAGAAAATGCTCAAGACCTTCAGCAAGCAGATCGCCGATTCGCCGTTCCGCTCCGAACGCTTCCTTGCAGGTGTCGATTTCTATTACCGCCGTCCGCGGGAAATAGCCGTTGTCATTTCCAGGGACGACAAAACGGGGGGCGAGGAACTGATCAATGCGGCATGGCGGACCTATGTGCCGAACCTGGTCATGGCCGCCGGGGTCGACGGCTCGAAGTCGGCCGCCGCGACGGAGAAGAAGATCCCGCTGCTGGCGGAGAAGAAGCCGGTCGGCGGCAAGTCGGCCGCATATGTATGCAAGGACTATGTTTGCAAAGCGCCGACGAGCGAGGCCGCGAAGCTGCAAAAAGAAATTGCGAGGTAATGCGTACCGCACGTGGCGAACGAGTTGGCATCTACGATAAAATCCTTCGGCCGTGATCGCTAACGGTCACGGTACGATCCGACTGGCTTTGTTTGCGGCGAGTGTCCGCTGTTTGAGAGGTCGACCCCATGTCATCCGCGACAATTATGAAAACGCTTCCGAAAATGATGGTTCCGTTGGCCCTGTCCGTAGGACTGGCGGCGCTGATTTCGCTCGTGCCGCCGGTCTCCGCGCAGCCCGATCCGGAAGACCAACCGGCGAAAGAAGCACAGGACGAGTCCCAAACGCCGACGAGCCGGCCCACTGAAGAGAAGCCGCCGGTGAATGCCGCGAAAGGGGAAAGCGCGACGGAGCTGGAACCGCCGCGCGAGCCGTCCGCAGCCGATATTCTCAAGGCCCTGACCCGGCCTGAAGACGCCCCGCCCAAGCCGCTGATTCTGCCTTCGCAGCAAGGCCAAACCGTCCGTCGCAAGGATGTGGATCCCGGTTCCCTGCCGCCGAACGCCGTCGTGCCCATGGCCCCACGACTTTATCCCGACGGATTTCGGATCGTCGATCGCCCCGGCCGGCTGACGCGCGAGGGAGATTATTATGTCTTTGCATTCGAAAGCAGAGGCCGTGGCGAACCGGAAATGCCGATCCGCCTCTTGCCGAATCGACTGCTTGAAGACATGGAAATCGTCACGGCCGGCGGCACCAGGCCGGTCGTCTTTCAGATCAGCGGCGAACTGACCGAGTACCACGGCGCGAACTACCTTCTCGTCCAGAAGCTGCTCACACGACCGGAACTCGGCAATTTGAAATAAGCCGCATCTCCGGCATGGCCGCATGCGCGTCGGCGAGTCGATACTTCACATAATGCTCCGGGGGGTCTGCTGAGAGGACCATTTTACGTTGACCCGCGCGGCTCTTTCACCACGGTTGCGACCGAAGTCGAAAACCGTACCCCTCTCGCAACGACTCAAAGGTCAATCCTTAACTGCCAAAATGAGCATCTCCGCATCGCCCTCGGGGTGGTTCGGCAAAGGTCAAATCGATCGGCTTGTCTTGTTGGTAATCGATCCTGCCATCAAGAGTGCGAACACGCTTCGAAACAGAAGTCTCACCCGAGCTAAATTCTTATAGCGGCGCAAACTTAGGGTATCTATTTAGTCTTGATGCCATCCGTGCTGAAATGTACTTATTTCTCCAAGTAGACTTCTGCATTTAACAGTTTTCCATTTTGCATTTCGTGGCCGTATTTCTTGAATTATTAAGGCGAACTCTTTATAACAGAGTCTGGTCAGTTCTTGGGCTAGCCGCGATGCTTGTTACGAGGTAACGCGCGGCGTTCATATACGAAGTTGACCGACTCTCACTTGGAAGTCCCGTATCCTTACGTCATCGTTTTGGTTTATGGCACGACGACGCAAGCGACAAGCGCACGAGGATACTGTTGGATCGTTAAACAGGCATTGCACAGTTGAAGCCGTGTATCTGCCACCGAGCCACGGGTGCCTGGCAGCGGCGTGCATGGGTTAGCGAAAGAAGCGAAGTCGAACAAACATCGTCAACAGCCGGAATGCAAGGGTGATCACAAGGACCCCATGCATCCGTCGGCGGACGCCACGCGCGTCAGCACTGCATTTGAAAATCGACTGCCGGAAATCAGAAGGGCACTTCGCCCGGAAGCGTCAGGCGATTACTGAGTAAATTTCTTTACGGAGTTTACTCGATTGGAGAAGAGGAGTTCTGAAAATGAAGTCAAGAACCATGAATCTGCTGGCGGTCGCGGCACTTATCGCTTTACCGTTGCATGCGCAAGCCGGTGTCCTGCTGGGCACGGCGGGCGACTTTGCGGTACTGGCCGGCTCGGAAGTGACCAACACCGGTCCCAGCGTTATCGACGGCGGACATGTCGGCGTTAGCCCCGGCTCGTCCATCACCGGTTTCCCGCCCGGTCTCGTGGTGCCCCCGTTCACATTCCACTCGGCGGACGCAGTCGCCCTTCAGGCGCAGACGGACCTTGTTACCGCATACGACGTTGCGGCGGGTATGGCCGTCACACAGGTACTAACAGACCAGGACCTGGGCGGACTCACACTTCAGCCCGGCGTCTATTTCTTCGAAACATCGGCGCAATTGACGGGTACGCTCATACTCGACCACCTCGGTGATCCGGATGCCCAATTCGTCTTCCAGGTCGGGAGCACGATCACCACCGCGAGTAATTCGTCGGTCGTGACGATTAACAGCGGCAGCGGCACACCGGGATGCAACGTGTTCTGGCAGATCGGAAGTTCAGCCACGCTCGGCACCGACACCGAATTCCTGGGTCACATTCTTGCCCTCACGAGTATCACCATGAACACGGGCGCTTCCATACTTTCCGGTAGTGCCCTGGCTCGGAACGGTGCAGTGACGCTCGATGACAACCACATCTTCAACTGCGTCATTCCAGAACCCTCAACGCTGGCGCTGCTTGCGATCGGCGGCCTGTTGCTCAAACGACGCAGGTCGTAGCCGGCACGACTCGATGTATCCCGCCAACAGTTCGCAGGGTGCTGCCTGCGAAGTTGGCCCGCACACGTAGGCCGCACACGGGGGACTCACCCATTTGATTGGGTGATCCCCGTGGCTGGCGGCCCTATGAATAGCTCGATCGAATCATTCAGCACGAACACTTATGCGAGATGGCATCGGCTCACGTTCTGATTAACTCCTCTCGACGATCGCCACATCCTCAAAATTCACAGGCACTTACTTCTAGAAAAACGACCGGGCATACCCTCTGCGGCTTGCAGTGCAGACCTCGCGGAAATAGAGTTCAGCCCGAAGCGATCGCCACGCAATTCGGACCATCCTGGCGCCGAATCCTGGTGACACTCCGGCAGCGAGGGGAAGCCCCGTGAAGTCTCCGCAGGCACTCTCAGAATCATCGACGCCCGCACAGCGTGCGGGAGCGAAATCTGAGGCAGCCAAGCGCCCTCCCCATGCCGAGAGCAAAGCCGCACCGCGCTCCACGATCCCTCCCGCCATGCGTCAATATCTCGAACAAAAGGCACGCGTCGGCGACGCCATCCTTCTGTTTCGCATGGGCGACTTCTACGAAACCTTCTACGAGGATGCGAAGACCCTTGCCCGCGTCCTCGGGCTGACACTGACCGCGCGCGACAAGAACAGCGCCTCGCCGATTCCGCTTGCCGGCGTACCGTACCACGCAGCCGATCGCTACGTCGCACGCCTGGTCCGTGCCGGCTACAAGGTGGCCGTCAGCGAACAGCTTGAAGACCCGAAAACCGCCAAGGGCGTGGTGAAGCGGGACATCGTACGCATCCTCACGCCGGGCACGCTGACCGACGAAAGTCTGCTCGACGAACGACAGGAGAATCTGCTCGTCGCGCTGATGCCGACGGAGCCGAGCTGGTCACATGGGCCGATCGGCCTTGCGTGCGTGTGCCTTTCGTCGGGGCGTTTCTTCGCACAGATGGTCTCGCACGACGTGCTGGTCGACGAACTCGCGAGACTTGCGCCGGCGGAGGTGCTCGTGCCTGAATCAGGCGTCGAAGCGGTCCATCCGCTTCTTGATGATCTTCGTCAGGGACTTTCCGCCGCTGTAACAGCCCGGCCGCCGCATGTCTTCGATCCGCATCTTGCCAAGGGCGTCCTCTGCGAGCAATTCGGCGTTTCCAGTTTGAGCGGTTTCGGATTCGACACGTTCGATGCGTCGCTCTGCGCGGCAGCGGCCGTTCTGGACTACCTCCGCGAAACGCAGAAAACCGCGCTGGCGCATATCGTGCAGATCGTCCCGCGACGAAGCGACGGCGCGGTGATGATCGATCAATTCACGCTGCGATCGCTGGAGGTGGAACGCACCCTGCGCGATGGCGGCCGAGAGGGCTCGCTCCTCGGGGCGATCGACATGACCGTCAGCCCGATGGGAGCGAGGTTGCTGCGACAATGGCTCTGCTTCCCGCTCAACGACACGATTGAGATTCTCTGCCGCCAGCAGGCGATCACCGACCTGCGAGACCAGCCGACGCGATTGCAGCGGGCGCGCGATCTCCTGCGCGACATGGGCGACGTGGAGCGAATCATGGCACGCGTCGGCGTCGGCAGGGCTTCTCCTCGTGATCTGGCCGGGTTAGGACGAACTTTGCAGCTTTGCGGGCAGTTGCCGGATGCGATTGGTCCTTCGGTATCGGAGAACGAAGCCGCTGCGGACGACATGCTGACCGGCATCGCCCATGCGATGTCAGGCCATGAAGACCTGGCGGCGTTTCTGATTGCGGCGATCAAGCCGGATGCGCCTGCGGTCATTCGTGACGGCGGCTTTATCGCCGATGGATTCAACGCCGAGCTGGATCGCCTTCGGCACATCGGCCAGGAGGGTCATCGCTATCTCGCGGAGTATCAGGCCCGCGAGGTCGAGCGGACCGGCATCCCCTCACTGAAAGTCGGCTACAACTCCGTCTTCGGCTACTACATCGAGATCACGCATCAGCATCGTGACAAAGTGCCGCCGGACTATGTGCGCAAACAGACCGTCCGCAACGCCGAGCGCTACATCACCGACGAACTGAAGCGCCACGAGAACGAAGTGCTCGGAGCCGCGGATCGTGCGAAGCAGTTCGAGGCGGATCTGTTCGAAGAAATTCGCCTTCGCGTGGCCGGCGAGGCAGCAAGATTGCAGACGCTCGCCGAAGCCGTCGCAGCACTCGACGTGCTGGCCGGCCTTGCGGAACTCTCCCGACGACGGGATTACTGCCGCCCAGAGCTTGTTCTGGAAACGTCCAATAGCCGGAACGCCCAGAGGCCAAAAGATAACGTCGGAAAGTCGAATCGTCGGGCCGCCGAAAGTAATGAACTCGCCGAAAACGAACCCGGGGACCCCGAAGCTCTGCTTCGCACCGGGGACCGCGAAGCTCCAGCTTCGCCCTCCCCGTTCCCGCGCATCCTCGAAATCGTCGAAGGCCGGCATCCGGTATTGGACGTGACCCTCGGCGAACGGTTCGTGCCAAACGATTGCAAGCTGTCGAGCGACGCCACCCGTCTATCGCTCATCACCGGACCGAATATGGCCGGCAAATCAACCTACATCCGACAGACCGCCCTGCTCACGCTGCTCGCGCACACCGGCAGCTACGTCCCCGCGAAGTCGATGCGCTGGTCGCCGGTCGATCGGATTTTTGCACGCGTCGGGTCGAATGACGAGCTGGCCCGCGGCCAGTCCACCTTCATGGTGGAAATGGTCGAGACGGCACGGATTCTGAACAACGCAACGCCGCACTCGCTGGTGATTCTCGACGAGATCGGTCGTGGCACCAGCACGTACGACGGCCTGGCCATTGCCTGGGCGATCACGGAGTTTCTCGTGGAACGCGCCGGCTGCCTGGCGCTCTTCGCGACACATTACCACGAGTTGACCGAGCTGGCCGACCGGCTGGACGGAGCGGGCAATCTGAACGTCGCCGTGCGCGAACAACTCCGCCCCGGCGGCGCGGGTCGCGATGTGGTCTTCCTGCACAAGATCATCCCCGGCGCGACGGACCGCAGCTACGGCGTCCACGTGGCAGCGATGGCCGGACTGCCCGGCGGCGTCGTCCGCCGGAGCGAACAGGTCCTCGACGCGCTCGAGAAGGGCTTTGACCGGAAGGCCCATAGCAAGGGATTGGCTCAGGCCGCGGGAAATTCGGACCAATTGATGCTATTTGGGGCAGTCGAACCGGCAGGCCCCCCGAAAGAATGGGCGGACGTCGTCGAGGCGCTCAAGTCGGTGAAAGTGGACCGCACCACGCCGATTGAAGCGCTGGCGATCCTTGAGCGCCTGCAGGCGATTCTGGGAAACCAGGACGCTTGATAAATCATCGGAAATTTCATACAAAACCCGAACGGGGCTGGTTTAGCCGGGAGGGATGGAAGACGCAAGTCATTATGAAAAGCATCGGAATGTGCATCGCAATGTGCGGCCTGCTTGCCGGCTGTGGCAATCCCAATGAGGAGTTCGGCCGTACGTGGTACATCGACGGCGCGGGCAATTGGGGTTTCGGTGTGGCAGACGTGCCGATCGGCCTGCGTGAAGCCGGCTATAAGGGACACGTCAGCAACTATCGCTGGTCGCTGACGTTCAACCCGGCGCTGGATCAAACGCTCCGCTTCATCGCCAAGGGTTCGAGCGGAGTGCTGGCCGCGGAGATCACGGATTTCAAGAAGCGTCATCCGGAAGCGAAGGCGAACATCATCGCCTTGTCAGCCGGAAGCGGCGTCGGCATCTGGGCCGTGGAGAATCTCAAGTCGCCCTACAAAGTGGACAACCTCGTGATTGTCGGGTCGAGTCTGTCGAGCAAGTACGACCTGCGACCGGCGTTGGCCAACATGACCGGGAAAATCTACTGCTACTACGCATCAGCCGACCCGGTCTTGCAGGGGCCCGTCCGCCTGCTTGGCACGATCGATGGCACCTTCGACGACTCCGCGGGCCTGGTCGGCCTGCGCGGCCCCGGGGCAAACAGCGGCCGCGTGACGAACATCGGATGGAGCACGCGCTACTCCTCGCTGGGCTGGACCGGTGGCCATGCCGACTGCACCAACCGGCGATTCGTCAAGGCGGAGATATCCCGTCGAATTGAGCCGAGACTCGGCCAGGAGGGTATTCGCACACAACAGCAGCAACAAGCCGCACACGAGCCGTCGACCGAACCCGCCGATCCGGAAGCACCGGAAGCAGAAACCATCGCTACAAATTGAGTGGAGAGCAGTCGACTCAGTTCTGCTGTTCGAGCCGCTTGCGGATGAGATCCGCACGAGCGCTGCTGCGCTGCTCGCCGGTGAGCTTGCCGCCGTGCAGCTTCTGCAGATGGCCCGGCTGGGTCAGCAGGAAGAGATCGTTGATCGTTTTCATGTCGACCAGCCGGATGCGGCCGAGGTGGATGCCCATTCGCAAATGCGACAGGTGCAGCATGGTTTCCTCGCTGCTGATCGTCCGCGCGAACTTCAAGGCCCCGTACGACCGCCAGACGCGATCATCAAGCGCCACCGCGCGTTCCTGCACGAGGGCTTTTCGCGCGCGATGTTCGTAGTCGATGATCTTCGGAATCACGAGGTGCTTGAAGTCGTTGATGATCTCCTCTTCGGTGCGGCCCAGCGTGACCTGGTTGCTGATCTGGAAGAAATCACCGGTGGCCTCCGTGCCTTCGCCAAAAAGGCCGCGGACGGCCAGACGCATGTCCTTGGCCGCGCGGAAGACGCGCTCGATCTCTCCGGTCAGTTTCAAGGCCGGCAGATGGAGCATGACGGAGACACGTATGCCCGTGCCGACATTCGTCGGACACGCGGTCAGGTAACCGTAACGAGGATGAAAGGCGTAATCGACTTTTTCCTCGATGCGATCGTCGATGCGGTTGATCTCGTCCCAGATTTCATCAAGCTGAAGTCCGCAGCGAAGCACCTGAATCCGAAGATGGTCCTCTTCATTGACCATCACCGAGACGGATTCATTGCGCGCGATGGCGACGCCGCGATTTCCCCGTACGTCGGCATGTTGCCGGCTAATGAGATGCCGCTCGACGAGCACCAGCTGGTCAATCTCGTCGATGCGGGCCACTTCGACGTAGGTCCACTGTCCGCTGGTGGCGGCGCCATCGACCTGGCTGCGAAGGCACGCGGCGACTTCCTCCTTCTGAGCGTCGCTGGCCTTGGAGAGAAAAGGAAATCCGGACAGATTTCGCGCGAGGCGTATCCGGGAGCTGATGACGATATCCGACATCGGCCCCGATCCACGGAGCCATTCCCCTGTCTGGCCGGCAATATCGTTAATGATCATTGGTCTTCCAGGGTTCGGATGCGGTCGCGAATCTGAGCGGCCTTTTCGTATTGTTCATCTGTCACCGCCCGGCCCAGTTCGGCACGCAGTCGAACAAGATCCGCCTCGGCGCAGCGCGGGGTCGACAATCGCCGCGGCACCTTACCGATATGGTGGCTGGCGCCTTCGTGTGCCCGCTCAATCAGCGGCAGGAGCGCCTTCTCGAATGCGTCGTAGTCGCAGCCGCAACCCAGCAGGCCGTTATTTCGGAAATCCACAAACGTGGTCTTGCACTTCGGACAGGTCAGCTCGGCGAGTTGCTGGATGGCGGCTTTCTGAATGACGAGGCCGCTGAGAATCTCGTTCACCGGCATCTGCACCTGCGGCTTGGCGGCGACGCCCTCCTCCACCGCGCACTGGTTGCAGAGATGCCGCTCCGTCTTCTCGCCGTCGGGAGAGATTTCTGTGAGATGCACCGTCGACGGATGCTTCTTACACGACTGACAGGCGAGATTCATCCGAGGCAATACCCCTCTCTCGGAGCTACGGGTCCGAGAAATGATAGAACACCCCTATTTTATCGTCAATTCAAGTGGGCCGCATCAGGACCAACCCGAGCGGCCGAACCGCGATCGGCGAAAGCCGCGCAACGAACCCACCCGGCCTGGGACATGCACGGGCAAACGCCATAATCCAGATCGACCGTATCGGCAATTCGCAAGCCACGAACCACCAGACCGGATCATGATGCCTGCCTGTCGGTCATTACTCAGGCACGTAAGCTGCGGCACAAGCAGACGTCTCCCAGACGCGCACCATGGAAATCGTTACCCCCGGCTGCAAAATCGGCCTTAACCGATCATGGATGTGCTTCGCGACGTATTCCGTGGAGGGATTGCATGCCGCGAATGCGGGAAGCTCATTCAGGTAGGTATCGTGAAGTTCCCCGGTCACTTCACGGAGCCGCGGCTGGACGACCGTAAAATCCGCAAGCATCCCCGCAGCGTCCAGTCTCGGCCCCCGCAGGGACACCTCCACCCGCCAGTTGTGGCCGTGGAGGGGCTCAAACGAACCATCCGGCAGCTTCAGACGATGCGCTGCGGAGAACTCTCCCTGCAGCAGAATTTCATAACAGGCCATGGTTTGCAACTCCCTCCAACCGGGCAGGTTGCAACCCGGCCGGTCGGCAGTAGTATAAACCGTCTTTGGACTCTGCACGCAGTCAACGAGGGAAGTCTATGCGAACCTGGGTGATCGTCTCGGCTGTCGTCGTCATTGGCGGCTCGGTGGCGATTGTTTCCGCCGTTCGAGGCAGCGGGGGAAATTACGAAGTCTCATTCACCGACGTGGATCAGGGCACCCTGATCATGACCGTCGAAACCCTCGGCACCGTCGAACCCCTGACCACCGTCACCGTCGGCTGCGAGACGACCGGCAAAATCCTTGAGATGCCCGTGGATTTCGATGATCCGGTGTCCAAGGACCAGATCATCTGCCGGATCGATCCCGAAGTGGTCGACGCCCAACATGCCCAAAGCATGGCCGAGCTGGCACGCGCCCAGAGTGCCGTCGTCGAGGCGGAAATTCGATCCAAAGAGCAGTCGGAGAACTTGCCCGTTGCTACAAAGCAGGCCGAGGGCAGGTTGAAGGAAGCACAGGCGGCCCTCATATTCGATGAGTACAACTGGAAGCGGGTGGATCGGCTCTTCCAGGCGGAGAACGCCACCGAAGCCGAGTGGACGATGGCCAAGGCCGGATACGAACGGTCCATGGCCAACGTCATGATGGCCGAGGCGGCCTATCAGCACGCCAAGCTGAACGAGACCTTCCTTCCCCAGTTGGCACACCAGGCGGTGGATCAGTCCCGAGCTGCCGAAAAACTGGCGCAAGCGCGTTTCGAGCAGACGCAGGCCCAGGTGGATCGCTGCATCATTCGCTCGCCGATCGATGGCATTGTCCTTCACCGATTTCTGGAAGTCGGGATGACCGTCAATCCCACGTTCCAGACGCCGCCCTTGTTTCTGCTCGCTCCAAGTCTCGAGCGCATGCGCGTTCTGGCGAAGGTCAGCGAGTCGGACATCGTCCATATCGATCTTGACCAGCCGGCACGTTTCACCGTGGAGGGCAAGCAGCGCGTCAAGTTTTCCGGCAGGATTCTCCACAAGCGTAACCAGCCGGAGATTATTCAGGGCGTCACCACCTATACCGTCATTCTCGAAGTGGACAATGACGAAAGCCGCACGCTGCTGCCCGGCATGTCCGTCAATGTCGAGATCGAGTGCATCCATCGCCCGGCCGCCCTGCGCATTGCCAATAAGGCCCTGCGATTCAAGCCGCCGCTTACGCTCGACGAACGCCAGGCCTTCCTCGACGCGGCGCAATGGCCCGAGGAGCCGCGCGACCCCGATGGAAAGCCCGCAATGTATTGCAAGCAGGCCCACCTATGGCAGTTCGATGAAAAAAGTCGTGCATGGCGACTGGTACCCGTCTGGGTCGGCATCACGGACAACGTCACGACGGAAATCCTGTCAGGCGCTTCCGTCGGCGATCGATTCGTGCGGGAGTTCGTCGACAAGGACAACACCTCCTTCAGCTTGAAGGAAGCGATGCGACTGGCTTCTCCCGACAATCGCACCCTCTAGTCGGTGTTTCACTCGTCAGGCCGATCCCCCGCCGGGCGGGCACATCGCTGACATCCAGACAAACCCGGACAGGTCCATCTGATGGTAAAGATGACGGAATCGAAGAATACGCAATCGACCGCTCACGGTAACAGCGCCGTCATTTCCATCGAGGAGCTGCATAAGATTTATGATGCCGGCGAGACCGGCGTCCACGCGCTGCGCGGCGTCAACCTGTCCATCCGCGAAGGGGAATACATCGCCATCATGGGGGCCAGCGGCTCGGGCAAATCCACCATGCTGAACATTCTCGGCGCGCTCGACGTACCGACGCGCGGCGTCTACCGCCTCGCGGGAAACGTCACCAGCCGACTGAGCCGCGACGAGCTGGCCCAACTTCGAAACACCTACATCGGTTTCATCTTTCAGAACTTCAACCTGCTGATGCGCAGCACGGCGCTGGAAAATGTCGAACTGCCCATGGTCTACGCCGGTATCCCCAAGCCCGTGCGCCATGCGGCGGCCCTCGCAGCGCTGGCCAAGGTCAATCTCGCTGATCGAACGCATCACCTGCCGTCGCAGCTTTCCGGCGGACAGCAGCAGCGCGTGGCGATTGCCCGCGCATTGGTGAACAACCCCCGCGTCCTTCTCGCCGACGAACCCACGGGCAATCTCGATTCGCACACCAGCGGCGAGATCATGAAAATCCTCGCCGACCTCCACGAGCGTGAGGGGCGAACGGTCGTCATGGTGTCGCACGACCCCGGTGTGGCGTCGTTTGCCGAGCGAGTGATCGTGCTGCGCGACGGGGAAATCATCACCGATCAACCGACGCCGCGGCGCGGTGGGCCGGAGGTACCCGACGTTCGCACGCTCTCATTGGCGGTGACCTGATCATGCTGGCACTCTGGTACGAATGTTTCAAGATGGGCCTGCGGGAGCTGTGGCGGCATCGCCTGCGCAGCATGCTCACCATGATCGGCATGATCATGGGCGTCTCCGTCGTCATTATCTGCATCAGCGTCGTACAGGGCGTGAAGGAATCGCTCATCAGTGACATCCGGCGTGCCGGGCGAAACATGATCCTGGTCATCAACGAGGAAGCAGAGAAAAGCCGGGCCTCCAGTCTGGGTGCGGTGACCAGCCGCCTGACGCGCTCCGACGCCGAGGCGATCGAGCGCGAGTGCGACGCGGTGATGCTGACCTGTGCAGCGCACGGTACCAAAGCGGTCGTTGCCAGCGAAACCGAGAGCGCGCTGATCGACGTCAACGGCGTGGAGACCAATTACACGGCCATTCGTAATTGGGGCGTGGCCGAGGGACGCGATCTGGAGCCCTTCGACATCATCGCACCGCGCCGCGTCTGCCTGATCGGCCAGTCGGCGGTGAATGAACTCTACGGCGACAAGAACCCACTGAACGAAACCCTGCGGATCGGCCGCCTGAGCTTCAAGATTGTCGGCGTACTGGAGCCCAAGGGGTTCAATCCGCTGGGGCAGGACGAGGACAAGGTGGTGATCATTCCGCTGCCAGTGCTGCTGCGCGACATCATGGCGGTGCGCGATCCGGTCGTGATCTTCTGCTCAGCCACGAGCGATGAGACCGTCGAGCGCGCCGTTCAGCAGATTCGCGACCTGCTTCGACAGCGGCACCGGCTCCATGAAGACGAAAACGACGACTTCAAAGTCACCACGCTGAAGGAGAAGGAGGAGCAGGCCCGCACCATCAGCGATCAGATGACCCTGCTGGTGTTCTTCCTCGCCCTGGTCAGTCTGGCGGTCGGCGGTGTGGGCATCATGAACATCATGCTCGTCGCCGTCACCGAGCGAACGCGCGAAATCGGCATCCGCATGGCCATCGGCGCCAGCACCCGGGCAATCAATCGGCAGTTCCTCATCGAAGCAGGCGTGATCTCCTCGGCCGGCGGGGCCGTCGGCATCGCACTTGGCGTCGTCTTCGCCACGCTCATCGCATCGGCCATCGAGATCGAAGCGATGATGTCGATGTGGATCATCGTGCTGGCCTTTCTTTTCAGTGCCGGCGTCGGCGTGGTTTTCGGCCTCTGGCCCGCACGCCGAGCAGCGGGGCTCAACCCCATCGAAGCCCTGCGGCATGATTAACACCTCGTTTCCGCAGATTTATCCTGACCACTCGTCACCGCAGTCTGATCGGGTGGCATGGGCCTCCGGCCCGTGCGCACACTCCAGACCTGCATCGTTTAAGATAAACCGGGCAAGTGCTTCGGCTTGTGGCTTACCAAAGCACGTCGCGGCAAAGACGGTCCAACGGCGATCTTGAACGCGTGGCAACATGAAACCGCTCGTCCCCAATCGATTTCTCTTCCGCTTCGAGCTGACGATCCATCGGGCGAAGATGGACCTGCCGGTTAACGGCGACGTGGCCGCGTGGGGCTCGCACTATCTGCTTCCACCGCTGCACACCATCGACGACGAAGACCCCATCGGCGACGTCTATGCCGCGTGGAACGAGGGGGGGCTGTACGTCGGCTGCCGCGTCGAGGGTAAATCGCGTGCCTTGCGCTGCGACCCGGACAACTTTCGCCAGTCCGACTGCCTGCGGCTGATGACCGACATGCGCGACACCCGCGACATCCGCCGGGCGACGCGCTTCTGCCAACACTTCTACTTCCTTCCTGCCGGTGGCGGGCCGAAAGGGCGCGATGCCTGTGCCGGTACCGCGAAAATTTCCCGGGCGACGCAGGACGCACCGCCGGTCTCGCAGAGTGACATCATTGTGGCATCCGTCGTGAAAAAGTCCGGCTACATGCTGACGGCCTGTCTGCCCGCGCACGTATTGTCCGGTTTCGACCCGGCAGAAAACCCGCGAATTGGCTTCTATTACATGCTCGAAGACACCGAACTGGGCCGGCAATCGCTGACCGTCGGCGACAACCTGAACTGGTGGATCGACCCCAGCACCTGGGCAACAGCCGCCCTGATGGAATGACAAATTACAAATTACAAATTACAAATTACAAATTACAAATTACAAATTACAAAAGGCATCTTCGGCAACGGAGAACGGCTGCAATCTTTCTTTTGTAATTCGTCATTCGCAATTCGACATTTACTCGTCAGTGCTTGAAGTGTCGTGTCCCCGTAAAGATCATCGTCGCGCCACGTTCGTCGCAGGCGGCGATCGTCTCCGCGTCGCGCTTGGAGCCGCCGGGCTGGATGATGGCAGTAACGCCGGCGTCAATGAGGATGTCGGGGCCGTCGCGAAAGGGAAAGAAGGCATCCGACGCGGCGACGCTGCCGGGGAGCTTATCGACGTGACCGTTTTCTTTCGCCAGCCAGGTGGCGATTCGGCAGCTCATCACGCGGGACATCTGGCCTGCGCCGTTGCCGATGAGCATGCCGTCCTTCACGACGCTGATGGCGTTGCTCTTGGTGTGTTTGGCGATAAGCCAGGCCAATCTCAAGTCTGAGATCTCGGAATCGCTCGGCTCGCGCTTCGTGACGACCTTCCACTGATCCTCGTTAAGCCCGACAAGGTCACGGGCCTGTACGAGCATGCCGCCGGCAATCCGCTTGTAGTCCAGCTCACTTACGTCCGGCTCCGCATCCATCGGCCCCACGTCCAACAATCGCACGTTAGCCCCCCACTTCTTCTTTGTGCGAATGAGCTGCACAGATTCCTTATCGAACGAGGGCGCGACCCAGACTTCGACGAAGAACGCACCCGCCCCGGCGTCTTTACCCCAACGCGCAAGAGAATCCATGACGACCTCCGCAAAGGCGACCGTTACCGGAAAGCTTACCGCCAGGATGCCCCCCATTGCCGCATTCGAGTCGCCTAGATAAGCCCTGCGGTATGCCTCGATTGAGTCGTCTGAGATTCCCACACCACAGGCGTTGGTGTGCTTGATGAAACAACACACGAGGTGAGCACCGATTTGTGCCCGTGTCAAATCCGCGCAGAGGGCCATGGCAGCGTCCGCGTCAGCATAATTATTGAACGACATTGAGCGCTCAGTGTCGTCCGGATATCTCCGGGTTATCAGCGTGCTCGACTCTTGAGAGCCCTGCACGAGATATCTACCAGCTGCCTGATGCGGATTCTCGCCGTATCGCATTCCAGGCGATTGTTTAAGTTGCAGGCACAGTTGCTTCGGTAATGCCGCCTTGAAGGGTGACCCTACTTCGAGGTAATCCGAAACGCGACGATCATAACTGGAAATCAGATCGAACACGCTCGATGCCCATTGGGGCTTGTAACCAGATGATACAGCCCCGCCAACGCTGCGCATGTGTAGGATCACCGTTTCATAAAGTGTCGGAGTGTACACTGCAGCCACATGCCGATGATTCTTCGCCGCCGCGCGGAGCAAACACGGCCCGCCGATGTCGATCATTTCGATGGCAGCTTCAAACTTGCAGTTCGGGTCGGCGACGGTCTTTTCAAACGGATACAAATTCACCACCACCATGTCGATCGGCTCGATGCCATGCTCGGCAAGCTGGCGCATGTGATCGGGGTTGTCACGGTCCGCAAGGATGCCCGCGTGAATCTTCGGGTGCAGCGTCTTGACCCGGCCGTCGAGCAGCTCGGGGAAGCCCGTGATCTGTTCGACCAGCGTCACCGGGATTCCTGCGTCTTTCAGATGCTTCGCCGTGCCGCCGGTGGAGATGATCTCGATGCCGAATTCCTCCACGAGCGCACGGGCGAACTCGGCGATGCCCGTCTTGTCATGAACGGCGATCAAAGCACGGCGGATCGGGCGGTCAGGCATGTGCGGCGTCCTTTCCCTTTATGGGCCTGCCGATGGGGGCTCACCTACAGAAGCGTAGCGAATCGTCCGTGGTGAGCAAGCAGGCGCCGGCGACCGCCGCCGGGAGCAAGTTTCAGAGCGAAGATCGGGAACGCAAGATTGCCAGAAATGCACGAAGCCGACGGATTGCTATCCGTCGGCTCGAAAATTCGTCATCGTGCTCGTGCTCGTATTCAGGGTCGAACCGTTCGAAAGGACGTGCGGCGTAAAGATTCTTGCTCTCAAGCGTCCTGTCACCCAGAGGGCGCCATCAAAACGACGGACTACTCATCCTCATCGTCCTCGTCGTCCGGCTCTTCGCCACCGAAGGGGTCTTCTTCCTCCTCGTCGCCGTCGTCGCTCTCTTCTCCTTCGTCACCTTCGGTATCCTCATCGTCGCCTTCGGAATCCGCATCTTCCTCGTCGGCGTCCTCTTCATCGTCGGCGTCCTCTTCATCGTCGCCGTCGTCGGAATCTTCGTCGTCCGCATCGTCATCGCTCTCGTCTTCGTCGTCGCCATCCTCCTCATCGTCCGCGACTGCGTCGTCTTCGTCGTCCTCGTCATCATCATCGCGCCGGATCGCACGGCGCGGCGGTGCATCGTCGTCTTCAACCTTGACCGGCTCACCCAGATCGACCAGACCGCGCCCCCCCACGGGAATCGCCGTGCTCCGACTGCCGAGCCAGTCATCCTCAAACAACCAGTCCAGCGAAGGTCGCTCCGGTTCCACGGTCGGCGTCTGCGCGGCCAGTTCCGCCTTCCTGCGAGCATCCATCCCCGCGGCCAGCTTGATCTTGTCGTCGCTCCGCAACACATCCGCCAACTCGGACGACCGCAACCGAGGCGCATTCTTCGATCGAATACACAGAATCTCGCCATAGGCACTTGCCAGTATGATCGCCTGCTGCGCTTGCATGGCGACGCCGAAATCAGCCGACGGGCACTCGACCGCGCTCTTCACGCTACCGGTGGAGGGTTCCACGCGAAGCACCTGCGCGACGCCGGAGGTCATCAGGAGATATGCATCCTTCTCAAACTGCGCGAGCATTTCCGCATCTTGATCATGCCGCCACAAGCGCTCGCCCGTCCTGGCATCGTGGACCAGCAATCCCTGGTCGGGAATCAGCAGATACACCCGCCCGTCGGCAACGACCGGCGTGCGCATGAGGGGCGTTTCAAATCGCTGCCTCCACAGTCGCTTGCCGCTGGCCCGATCGAGGCAATAAAGGGATCGATCGCTGGATGCCACCAAGACATGCCCGCCATCCACCAGCAAATCCGCGAAGACAGGGCCCTCCGTTTGAAAAGTCCAGTTCGCGACGCGGTCATCCTTCGTGCAGGAGACGACGCGTCCGTCCTGACCGGCAAAGTACAGGTTTTCCTTGTCCAGAATCGGCGTGGCCGAAACGGTCTTCGGCGTCATGAGCTGCCAGTGTTGGAAGCCGCCGAGGATATCGAGCGAATAGAACCGCTGATTGGCGGCCCCGACGTAAATCCGTTTTTCATCCGCCACGGCGGCACAGCTCGCGGCGAACGGCAGTTTCACGAGATCAAGTGGAAGCACGACATCAGCGCTGACACGATCGCCGGTTCGGGCTGTCTCGATGGAAACGAGCCGGGTCAGGCGGCCACGCGAACTGCGATCGTAGAGCATCTCGACCTGCATGACCGCGATCGCATCACCGATCGGCTCGCCGACTTCGTTCAGACGATAAACTTTGAAGACATCATCCGGGCGGACACCGTGCGCGGCGCCGAGACTGATCGTCGCCGTGTCGTGTCGAACTTCAATCACCACTCCCTCAAGAGAGCGCGGCCTTCCCGCTGCTTCTCCGGTTCGCCGATTCAGCACGGTAACCGAACCTCCGGTCGTAAAGAAAACGTAGTCTGCATTGTGCGACGGACCGCGGACCGTCTGATTCGGTTCGGCGATGATCCGTGACCAGCGAACGATGCCGGTCAGAGCGTGAATGGCAAAGACGCGGTTCTCCGAGGTGAGCAGGTAGAGATTGTCGTCGACCAGCGACACGCGCACGATGCGCTCGCCGAGGTCGAGCGAGAGGCCCATCTCCCAGTATCGCTGCACCGCCAGTCGATCGAGCGCGGACGGTGAGAGCATTCCCGTCGCTGAAGCGCCGGAAGCTGCGAAAGACAGGGTGCAACAGATTACCATCATGGCGGCCAATGGCCTGGGATGGGTCATGAACGATGCTCCTACTTCGCACACCGTATCGATTCGTGCTTCAGGATGGCGAAGCTCGGGTGGGATGTCGCTGCGGCGCGGTCCTCGACCGCTCTTCTTGCCGGCCGGGCAGGCGTGTTACCTGGCATCCTTCAGCCGGGGCCCCCGGGGCTGCTGTCACTCACCGGCGGCGGCCGCCGGACACGATACTTAATCTAATGGAGTAAAGCGGGTTAGGTCAAGCTGAGCGGTCCCCCAAACCGGGAAACATTCTGTATTCAATCCGGTAACAGCGCTCGTTCAAACCGACGCGGACTTTGGCTCGCAAGTTTATTACGGAGAATCTTCCCTGGCAGACTCGAACCCAGACGAGCCGGACCCATAAAGACGGCTACATGCCGACACGGCTCGATGCGTTCCGGGACCAGGCAGGAAGAGCCCGGGGGCCTCGCTCGGAGGCCAAGATACCTACCATTCGCTACTTGCAAAACAGAGTGCGCTGGGGGATAATTTGGTAACTTCATTCGCCTGCGGAAAGTAAGCGAGTTTTCGCCCGTGGGCTCTGAAGTCTCACCTGCACCGGCCTCGCCCTGGATTGGGCAGCCCGTGCATTAAACAACGCGCGCTTGGCCAAGGCATCCCCGGGGGCGGGTGGAAAGAACAAGCAACGGATTCGTGTTTCCTGCCGGCTAAGATCGCGATTGAGACCAACTAGGGAGGATTCGCTGTGAGCGTCCTAACGAAAGTTTTGGTCACGCTGTTGGCCTTTATGTCCGTGGCACTGAGCATGCTCGTCGTCGCGGCATTTGCACAGCAGCAGAATTGGAAGGCATCGGCCGAAGACTGGCAGCAGGCCGCCATGACCGCCCAGAGCCAGGCGCGAACCGTCTCGATGAACGCGGCGCTTGATAAAGCCCGCGGCCTCGACCGTCAGAAGCAGGACGGTCAGCGCATCGAAGATCTGAGAACGCAACTGGCCAGCGCCCAGACTCAAGTCGCTGAGCTTGAACGTGCCGTCGTAGAGAGCCAGAGCAAGCTCACGGTCGAGCAAGGCCAGGTCACGAGCACCAGCCAGGCCCTTTCGCTCGTGCAGGCCGATCTGAATCGCGAACGCGAATTCAGCGGCAAGCTCTCCCGCCGAAACAGCGAACTCGAACGCGGCAACATCGACCTGACCGACCGCGTCAAAGAGTTGACGACCAACGTCGAAATGGCTCGGGCACAGGTTCGAGCCCTGCAACAGCAGATCGCCTCTCTGGACGGAACGCGCAGCGGCGGACTGACCCCTTCGACCCAGATTCCCAGCGGTGTGGCCAGCGTCGAATCCGGCGTGCCAACCGTTTCCAGCCCGATGGTCCCTGCCATGGCGATGCCGATTCGAGGCGAGGTTCGCAGTATTCAGGGCGATCTGGCGAGCATCTCGGTGGGAAGCGCGGACGGCGTGGCCCACGGCATGACCTTCCTGATCTACCGCCGAACCGGCGAGACCGGCAGGCCGCAGTATCTGGGTACGCTCCGCATCACCCGGGTCGAAGCGAATGAGTCCGCCGGGCAGATCGAGCAATCCGAAGGCGACATCCGCATCGGCGACCATGCCCGCGACGAGGCGAGCTTCGCCATGCGAGGTTAAACCGCCGGGGCTTCGCCGCGGACAACTTCCGACCGGCAACCCGCCCGCAAAGATGTGAAATGACCGCGATGGCGAGGAAGTCACAGGGGCGACAGGAGGAATTCACATGGCTGCTGCATCTGGAAAACCCGGCCCTTCCGGCCCTCGCGTACGTGCCGGCAACGATATCTTCACCGTGATGGTGGCAATCGCCCTTGTCGCTGCCATCGGCGCCGTCGCCTTTGCCATCTACCGCTGCAACGAGCTGCTCGGGAAGCCCTTCCCCGGCTTCTGATACCGCCCTCGGCCATTCGGCGCCGCAACCGGGCGTACGGCCCCCCGTCGACACCAACCGCAATCTGCCCTTCCAACCCATCTCAAAATAGATAATCTATTTCCGGCTCGACCAAACAGTGGCGAATCCGCGTATGACGGGTAGAATGCCGCTCACGGTGTGGCGGTATGAATTCGCGCCCGTCGCTCTCGCCCACCGAATGGATTCGGCTCGAGCGGGCACTTTCACTGGAAGGGACACCTGCTTTGCTCTTCGACTCGCTACTCGGGATGTTCAGTGTCGACATGGGTATCGACCTGGGCACCTGCAATACGCTGGTGTGTGTTCGCGGCGAGGGAATCGTCTTGAACGAACCCTCCGTGGTTGCGGTGCGCAAAGGCACCAACCAGGTCCTTCAGGGCGGCAATGCCGTGGGCCTCGTCGCCAAAGAAATGCTCGGCAAGACGCCGGGTTCCATCGCCGCCGTGCGCCCGCTCAAGGATGGCGTCATCGCCGACTTCGACATCACCGAAGCCATGCTCGGCTACTTCATTCGCAAAGTTCACGGCGGCCGTCGATTCATCCGCCCGCGCGTGGTCATCGCCGTTCCATCCGGCATTACCGCCGTTGAAAAACGCGCGGTCTATGGTTCGGCCGAGCGTGCCGGCGCGCGACGTGTCTATTTGATTCAGGAGCCGATGGCCGCGGGCATCGGATCCGGCCTGCCGATCGCCGAAGCGCGAGCAAGCATGATCGTCGACATCGGCGGCGGCACGACGGAAGTCGCCATCATGTCGCTGGCCGATATTTCAGCGAGCGAATCGCTTCGCGTAGCCGGTGACGATCTCGACGAAGCCATCATGGCCCACATGAAGCGAACCTATAACATGCAGATCGGTCCGCAGACCGCCGAGCAGATCAAAATACAGATCGGTTCCGCCGCGCCGCTCGACGAAGAAATCAGCATGGAAGTGCGCGGCCGCGACATGATCAGCGGCCTTCCACGAAAGACCATCGTCACCAGTCAGGAAATTCGCGAAGCCCTTCGCGAGCCGGTCAGTCAGATTCTCGACGCCGTCACCCACACGCTCGAGCGCTGCGAGCCCGAGCTGGCGGCCGATCTGGTCGACAACGGAATCCATCTCTGCGGCGGCGGCGCCCTGCTTCGCGGTCTCGAAAAGGTCATGGCCGACGGCACGGGCCTCGATGTACGCGTGGTCGATGATCCGCTTTCCTGCGTCGCCCGTGGCACGAGCGTCTATCTTGAAAACCTCCACGAATGGCGCAAGACCATGGAAACCGACGACGGCAATCCCTGATCCGCTGCCGCCAGAATGCGTATTCTTCAAGCCATCGAGTCGATGCGGTGATACCATTGCTTGCCGCGACCCGACCCGGGATCGCCCAGCGAATTGATGCTTTCACGGAATGACCCGAATTGACTGACGAACTTGCCAAACTGAGTATCGCCGCACTGACCATCGGCTTCGTCCATACGGCCATCGGACCGGACCATTACGTCCCCTTCGTGGCCATGGCGAGAATCGGCCGCTGGTCGCTGCCCAGGACCATCACCATCACGCTCCTGTGCGGTGTTGGCCACATTCTCGGCTCCATGGTCATCGGCCTCATCGGCGTTGCCGCCGGCATCGCCCTGTTCAGTCTGGAGACGATTGAATCCGTCCGTGGCGACATCGCCGGCTGGATGCTGCTGGCCTTCGGCCTGGCATACCTCGTCTGGGGAATTCGGCGGGCAGTTCGCAATCGCCCGCATTCGCACCTGCACGCGCATGACGACGGCACGGTACATACTCACGAACACGTTCACGAGCGCGACCATCTGCATGTTCACCATGCACATTCCAGCCAGGGAGAAAACACGGCGCGCATGACGCCGTGGATCCTCTTCACCATCTTTCTGTTCGGCCCATGTGAGCCGCTCATCCCCATGCTGATGTACCCGGCGGCACAAGGCAGCATCGGGGGCGTGGTCTGGGTCACGGCACTCTTCGGTCTTGCAACGCTGGCAACGATGACCACCATCGTCGTGGCAATGTATTGGGGTTCTTCATTTCTCGGCCTCGGCCGATTCGAGCGCTACGGTCACGCCGTGGCCGGCTTGGTGATCCTGCTCTGCGGCGCCGCCATTCAGATCGGGCTGTAAGTTCAACTATGCTTTCGCGGCTCGCGGCGTTCGTTCCACAATCCGCATCCGCGGTCTCGGGGACTTATCCAACACCACCCACGCCCGCTGATCGGTCTTGTAGAGCGGCATCGGGCCAATGGCGATGACCGATTCGATTCCAATGAGACTCGCATACCTCGCCCGGTCATCGGCCCCATCGAAGAACGAGTCCTCCGCGCGGATGTGCTTCTGAAACCGGCGGACCCATCGAGTCAGTTCGGCGCCGCACCGTGCCGTGCGAAACTGCACCTCCCCCACGGTTGCCACGGCGCGAATCGCTCGCGACGGAAGCTTCAACCAGAGGAGATCGCCAGGAGTAACCGCCATGTACGGCGGCTGACGATTCGTCGAAAGCCGACACTCGATCTTCTTTTTCCCGGAGAGCAGCAGCTTCAGGTAGGGCTCGCGGACGATGACAAGATGATGACGCATGGCGACCGTCTTGAATTGATCAGCGCAAATGCTGAGTGGCTATGCGGCTTCGCGTGACGGCTGCCCGATCCATCCTGCGTGATCCATCAGGGGATGGCTCCCCGCAGAGATCATGCGCTACTTGTTGTTACCGGCCACTTCGTCGAGGTACTTCTGAAATTCCGCCATCTTGTACGAAATGAAACAGAACGAGTGATGCAAGGCGAGCCACTCCATATCCGTGTCGTCGCCCTGTGCCTCTTTTCGCAGTTCATTCAGCTTTGATAGTATCTGTTCGGCCTTCATGCCTCGTCGTATCCTCCAGGGTGGGTTCAGAAATCACGTTTCACCACCACCAGTATCGCCCCGAATCGCATCGCCGGCAACTCCAGGTGACAGACCGGAACAACCCTCCGCGACAATCAACTCGGCGCCACCTCCGCGGTCACTTCGTCGATCGTCTCCACGGCGTTGCCCTCCAGTCGATTATTCACGAATACATCCAGCCGTCGGCGTTCGGCGAGGCATTGTCGGATCATCGCTGCCAGGGCCGTCCGCCCCTCTGGATACGGCTCCTGTACCTTCTCGTAAGGCGAGAAACGATCTACGGCCTTCTGATATCCGCGCCCGGGCTTGAGCAGTAATCGGGCGGCGGCATGGCCGGCCGTAAAGATGCCGGGGACTGCAAGCTGCTCGGCGAGCGAAGGCATCCGCGTCCAACTGTTCAGGCAATGCGCGACACCGTGTGACCGCAGACAATCCAGGTAAGGACTGCCATCGTGGATGAACTCCTGGTTTCGCACCTCCACGGCAAACTGGAAGCGCTGCGTCGGTAGCCGCGAAAACAGGGTATCCAACGCCTCGGCGAACAGCACCACCTCGCGCATCGACCCGTCGTGAAACGTGCCGAACTCAAAAATGAGCACCCCCAGTCGATCGCGATACGGCTCCAGACGTGCCAGCAGCCGATCACTGAGAATCGTCGCATCCATGAACGACGGATTCTCCTGTCCGGCGCGGCGACCATAGCGCGGCAAATCGGGAAATCGTTCGACGGTGATCTCTTCGGGAATCTTGAGCCCGAAACGAAACCCCGCCGGTACCTGGGCCATGATCTCCGCCCACGCCTGCTCAGACGGAAACTGGTAAAATGAAAAGTCGCCACCGACCGCCGGAAAGATGCTCGCGTACTCCGTCAGACATTCGCGATTGAATTTCTTCGCGGAGAATCGCCCGCGCGTCTGGTAACGCTGCGGGTCATAGACCTTGCCGAGCCAACCTTCGTACTTCCAACTCGACGTGCCGAGATAAATGCCGTCCGCGGCGAGCTTGCGAAGTCGCTCACGCAGGGAATGCACGGATGGCAATGGTTCATCCAAATCGCCATGCGGCCAGGGTAAGCTGTCATCCATCGGATCGGCTTTTCCTAAGAGGGGCTCGCCTCAGCGTGATATGCCATCGGGCAATGAACTTCCGCTGGTAATCCGGTCCCGCCCGAAGCGGTCAATACTTGTCCTTCGAGCCGCTTCCGGCCGGCTGCGATGCCGACGGCGAAGCCCCGCCCTTGGCCTCCTGTACGATCTGCACGCCGGCGCTGGCGCCGATCCGTGTGGCTCCGGCTTCGACCATCTTGCGAAAGTCTTCATAGCTGCGGATGCCGCCTGCCGCTTTCACGCCCATCCGTGTACCGGCCACGGCCTGGCTCATCAGGGCCACATCGTGCGCCGTCGCACCGGTCGAAGCAAAGCCCGTGCTGGTCTTCACGAAGTCCGCCCGGGCGCGTTTGGCAAGCTGACAGGCACGTACCTTCTCATCATCCGTCAAGAGCGCGCACTCGATAATCACCTTGCAGAGCGCCCGACCATCAGAGCAGGCGTCCACGACGGCCTTGATGTCGCGGTAAACCAGATCATCGTCGCCGCTCTTGAGCGCACCGATGTTGATCACCATGTCAATCTCGCGAGCGCCGTCGCGAATGGCCCGACGCGCCTCGGTCGCCTTGACCTCCGGCATGTGCGCTCCTAGCGGAAAGCCGGCGACCGTGCAGACCACCGCACGAGACCCGTTAAGCATGTCGGCGGCGAGCTTCACCCAGTTGGGATTAATGCAGACGGAAGCAAAGTTGTAGTCCCGCGCCTCCCGACAAAGCTGCTCGACCTGCTGTCGCGTCGCCTCCGGTTTGAGCAGCGTATGGTCAATGTATTGCGACACATCCCGCGCCACCGGACCGCCGCCCGGCCCCATGCCGATACGATCGGCGCCCATTCCGATGAATCCGCGGACCGTGTCCGGGCTGCGCTCGGCGCAGCGACCCTGGCAATGGTCGCCACAGCACGAACACGGACCTGCTGCGGGCCAACCGTCTTTCGCCATGATCTGCGCGATGCGTTCAGCGATTCGCGACAGGTCCGCGTCGGACAGCTCGGTCAGCCCGGTGATCTGCCTGAGGTCTTGGGTGTTCATGGTCCGTGAGGGCTCCCTGGGACTCTCCGGTGCAGCCGAGACGACCGGGGCAAGCTCCCCCGCCGCGGCACGCTCCATCATATCACGTTCCACATCCGCGATCATGGCCACGCGCCGAAGATGCCGATCGACGGTGCAATTCGTACTCAACCATGTATCGACAATCTGCTCCGCCAGACCGGCCCCGATCAATCCGGCGCCAAGGGTCAGGACGTTTGCATCGTTGTGCTCGCGACTGTTTCGAGCAGAAGATACGTCGTAGCATAGGGAGGCGCGAACGCCCGGAAACTTGTTGGCCACCATCGAAGAGCCGATGCCGGCCCCGTCGATAATGATCCCCCGAGCGCCCGGATTCCGGGAAACCCTTCCGGCCACGGCCACCGCGATCTTCGGGTAATCCGCCGGACTCTTATCGAAAGTCCCGCAGTCTTCAATCGAATGCCCGCGCTCCGTCAGCCATTTCTTCAAGTGCTCCTTGAGTTCAAAGCCGCCGTGATCGGCGCCGAGGACGATGCAGTTGGAGGGGACTGTCGCTGACATGTGCTCCGTTCTTTCAGGCATTGTGCAGGCGTTTAGCGGCGATCGACGAACAACTTGCGATCCAGACGCAATAAACGCAGTAAAGCGGCCTGCCGTTTCGTGGGCATGTCCCGTGTAAACGGCTCGATCGACGCCCTGGCGCCCTATTAACGGGCACTCTTCCCGACCCGTCAAGCGAGGCGGCCTGCACCCATCGCCAAACGGGCGGCGGCAAACGCGGGATCGGCCGATCTGTTATACTGTTGTATGTGCGTTCCACTTGATGACCGCGCGAGCCGATCGGCTCACCCGGCGAAGGATCAGTCAACTCGTGGACTCCGACGAAAAAAAAAGATCGCAGCGCATGGTCGTGTGCCTCGTCGCCGATGAGTCGGTCGCCGATCACCTGCCGTCCACCCTCCGTTCGCTTCAGATCGGCTTGATCGACGAATTAATCGATCTGCTGCTGGTCGTCCCCGAGGATGACCGTTGTCAGACACTCGCCGCCGGCCCGACGCAGGTGGTTACCTACAAGCATCACGTCTGGCCGCTCGCCGGAATGGCTCGCAAACGCATCTCCGCCCTGGTCGCCGAACGGGCTCAGGCCCTCAAACCACCGACACCGATGCTCGTTCACTCCCTGACCGCAAACTCCCGACCCCTGGCGGGCGAAATCGCCACGGTGTCGGAGGGCCCGTTGATTCAGAGTCTCTGGTCCGCGGCCGATGCGAGTGCCTCACACTTGACATCTCCGATGACCGGCGTGGCGGCGCTGCTGGCTCCCTGCGATGCGATCGCCCAGGCGATTCGGCCGCGTCTTCCGGCCGATCGTGCCGTGGAAGTCGTCCCGTTGGGCGTAACCTGCAACGCTCAACCCGCCGTGTTCAAGGATGCCGAACGAGCCCCCACGTTGGTGCTGGCCGGTGAGCTCTACGAAGACGCCGGCATTGAGGCGGTGCTCCGCGCCGCAAAGCGAGCCATGCAGCGACACCCCAATCTTCTCGTCTTCCTCTTCGGCAGAGGACCGGGTGAAGCCGGCTTGCGACACGTTGTCGCAGGACTGGACATCGACCAGCAAGTCATTTTCACCGGGCGTCTGGAGTATCTGCGAACCGCGCTCGAAGCCGCCGACGTTTACTGTCTGCCCGGCGCGGCCGCCCCGCACCGCGAGGAGATGATCCACGCAATGGCCGCAGGCCTGGCCATCATCGCCCCCCACCGAAGCCCCTACGATGGACTGGAAGACGAAAAGAACGCGCTGCTGTTTTCCGAGTCCGACGAAGATGCGCTGGCTACCGCCCTGCTGCGACTTCTGGACGATCGCGAAACCGCGCACCGGCTCGGCGCCGAAGCACAAGCCACCGCACGTCAACTCTACAGCGTCCCACGAATGATCGAAGGTCACGCCCGCATCTACCGCCGCCTCGATCGTCGCGAGCGGACATTCACCTTGGCTGGGGGTCGTGTGGACTAGATCGTGTTCGGCGCGACCGTAGCGTCCGGCGCCCGGCCGAACGCAACATGCGAGCGCACCTGCAAATCGTTACAGCTACAGGATATCGCAGTTTCTGATTAGCCGAAGGACCGCGCCGCCTATCAAGGATCGGGCGCATCAGGCGAGGGCATCGGTGTGCCGGTGGAGTGATCGCGACGTATTTTCTGGATGATCTCTTCGATCATCAGGTCGCGCGATTCCAGAATGTCCGCGGGCAGCTCTTCAGCACGGAGCAGAAACTCCATCGTGTAGCTGCCGTCGGCGCTCGGCACCACGATCTTGCCGACGTACGGTGATGTCCGTACAGCCGCCTGTTTGCCGCCTTCCTGCAGGGCGTCTGAGATGCCAATCCGAACGACTTCTCGCTCGACCTCATACTTCAGACCCGTCTCCGCGCAGACAAGCTCCAGCGCCTGCTTGATCGACGTGGAATGCAGCAGAAGCGAATAATTCTGAACGATGTTCGGCGGGAGTCTCAGCATCATCCCCGGTTCGAGGATAAACTGCGTCTCGGCCCTCTCAGACAGATCGAGCAGCACACGGGCCAGCGGCTGATTGGTATATCGCGCGCTGATACGCCGCGCGAGCCGGTTGTTGATCTGCGCCTGCGCCGTACGAATCACCAGATGATCGCCGTTCGGCAACCAGACCCAACCGAGCGCCCCGGTGGCGACTTCCAGCATCTCAGCCACCGTCCCCCGGCCGCTCTTGGCAAGCTGATGCTCAAGCATGTTGGCTGCATCAACCTTGCTGGAGATGCGGTACTGCACCTTGAATTGCCCGAAATTCTCCGGCGTAAAGGGCGTCTCCCGGCAGCGCTGGAGCAGTTGCAGATCGTCCCATGTCGCGCGGCGGTTCATCCGCTTGAGCGGATCCGTGGCATAAACATACACGCCGCCGTCGCGAATGACATACGTCATGCCGATCTGCTCAAAGATCTGCGGCAGTATCTCACGAAGCGAAGCATCCGATACCGTCACCTTGGACAGTCGCGTCTGCGCGCCCCAGGGCAGCAGCTCAATCGAGGCCTCATCGACCGAAATCTTCACGCCGACCTGGTTCCCGATGTCCGCCAGCGCCTCGCTCAAGGCCGTGTCGCTGAACGTCAGCGACGCCAGCTTGCGGTCCAGCGCCATGGCCACTTCCGCATCCGCTGCCGTCGCCGCCACGGGCAAAGGTGACTGCGCGTGCGTGGGAACAATGAATGCAAACAGACAAACCAGGAAGGTGCTCCAGCGAATCATCTTGCAACCCTCATCGCGTCTCAGAAAAGGAGAGCCATCTCGATCGCCTCCGTCGGCGGTGCTACGGCGCCCGCCGTGGCGATGATGATACCACCCCGATCGTTACCTGTGTCATTCGGCGCCGGAGCAGCGGATCGATCAAAGGTAATCAGCACCTGACCGGTCGGACGTGGCCGATCCAGCGCGATGGAGACGACCGTCGGCATGAGGGCCGGTTCCTGCTCGGTGGACGGCAAGTCGATGCCGCCTTGCCGGATGGCGATCAGCAACACCGCCGCCGCCGCCAGCGGCACGGCCGCACGAGCGAGCCAGCGAAGCCGTCGCACCGGCCGCGCGCTGCCTGCAACAGCCGTCTCTCGGCCGCGTGCATGGACGGCCGCCTCTGCCTTCACCGCGGCGGAGACACGTTCGCGAAAAGCGCTCCAATCCACCGGCGGCAACGACCGAAACGACTGCCCCACCAGTTCATCCGTCTCAGCAAACTGCGAACCACCCGTCGCCGCGAGATCAGGGGCGGAGGCCGGCTCCATCGCCGTTGAATATCCTGCCTCATCGGAGACCTGCCGCGAGACCGTGCGGCGAAAATCGTCGAGGTCAACCCCCGCCGGCAAAGTCCGAAACCCGGTCAGGAGGCGAGCGATCTTTTCATAGTGTCGCGCGAGCTTCGCGGCCGCGATATCCGCCGCCACGGCGCGCTCCACCTCGGCGAGTTCGGCAGCGGTCAAGTGGCCGTCCTGCCGCTCGGTGATGAGTTTCTCAAGCTGTTCAGGGTTAGGCGTCATCATTCCTCAAGATAATCGGCCAACTTGGCCTTCAGAGCTTTTCTCGCCTGAAAAACGTTCCACTTTACCATTTCGACGCTGCATTCCATGATTTCGGCCACTTCTTTCTGCGGCCTTTGCTCAATGGCGAACAAAATCAGCGCCAGACGCTGCTGAGGCGGGAGCGAATCCACCGCCTTTTCGATCTCGCTGCCGAGTTCCCGCGATTGCAGCGCATCCGCTCCAGACACTTCACGTCGCCCCTCATCCGCAAGCTGCATCTCGGCGGGCGACGAGTCGTCATCATGAACGGACAAAGATATCTGGGTTCGCCGCCCGCGACGATAATTGAGCGACAGATTGCTGACGATCCGCATGAGCCATGCGCCGAAGCGATGCTTTTCCTGCAGCGACTCCAGCGATCGATACGCGCGAAGGTAGGCCTCCTGGCAGACATCCATCGCGTCGTTGAGATTTCCCAGCAATCGATAGGCGACAGAAACGGCTCGGCGCTGGTACTTGTCAATGAGCTGGTCATACGCGGACGTATCTCCCGCGAGAATCCGGGCCACCGCCTCGGCATCCTGTTCCCCCGATGGGTCGTCGTCGATCCGAGTCTGGGCGTCCGGCTTTTTCATCTGTTTAGACAACCCCAGCCCCTGTCTCGTTAGCTCGATAACGACACCACAGCGGCCGACGCGCCGCCGTCGCGATTTAACCTGTGACTGGAAAGTAGTTTATGAGCGGCCCTGGCGATCCGCAATCGAAAAACGGACCACAATTGACCCCACGGTCAGGCCTCCGCGACGAATCAGGCTCGCCGCGATCCTCACGAAAGAACAAACTCAACGCTGCGGGCGGCCCGCTTGATTCGAAGATCAAGGTGCAGTGCAGCGGATAAATTCAAGGCAATCCCCATCAACAGTACCGGGTGCAACGTCGCAACAGCAACGTCGGTCACGCCAGAAGTTCCAGCGCCACGGCTTCGCGGGCGGACGTGATCGCGAATCGCACAGCGCCGGCGTCAGTCATAGGAATCGTCGCATGAAGCGGGCACGCCAACCCGAGCAATCATCGTCGGAAAGCCCGGGGAATCAGAGCGGCTTTGTCGTGACACTCAACGGATGTACTTGATATAATTGTTGATGACCCGGGCCGGGTGGGTAAATCAGGAAGCCAGCACCCCAAGCCCCAAGCCGAGGGGCCTATGATTGGGAAGGAAACGGGAGTCGGGAAACATGAGAATAATCTTCCGCCAAGCCATGATTGCCGCAGGGATTACGCTGCTCCTCACAGCCGGAGCCCGTGCGGGCATCGTCTTTGAGCAGCTACCGAACAGGACGGGCGGACAATCGTCTGACTCGGACTACCTTAGCCCTTCTAGCGGCCAGCCAACATGGCAATTGCTTGCCGACAACGTTCAACTCGCCGAGCCAGCTGTCATTCGACGTGTCACATGGTGGGGCTTCTACGGCGGCGACTTCGACGAGGCGCCCGACGCCCACGATCCACCGACGGGGCCAGAGACGATGCGGATTCGGTTCTATGCCCCTCGCGCGAGCGACGGCCTGCCGGACAGTACAAACATCCTGTTCGAGGAGTCGTTCCTGAATCCCTCGCGGGAGGCCACGGGATTCACGATCGCTGTTGGCGGGCGACCGCTCGAGTACCAATTCGAAGTCGATCTGGGCTCGTCCTTCCACCTGGCGGCCGACACGCTTTACTGGCTGGAGATTTCACAAATTGGCGACCGCGCGAGCATTTTTCGCTGGGAACGTGGGACAGGACTATTAGCTGGCTTTTATTTTCTCAATCCCAATCTGTCCGATTGGAGCCATTCTCCTGGCAGCTTCGCGGTCCAACTCTCGTCGATCCCAGAACCCGGAACTGGAATCTTGGCTGTTTCTGCGAGTACGTGCCTGATGGTGTTGCGTCGAGGGAAAAGGAGCGCATCCCGCGCATGAGGTCTCATTGTCATGCGGAGCACGTTGTTGATTGACAGGCCGCAAAAGGTGTCAGGATGATTTTTCAGTCTTGTAGGGTGGGCACTGCCCAACACAACCGCGAGCCGCCTCCCCTTCTGTCATTCGTAATTCATCATTCGCAATTCGGACTTGTAGGATGGGCACTACCCACCACGACCGCTGTTCCGTCATTCGCACGGCCGCGCGAGACGCCCGCAAACACCCAAGACCCCGCAATCCGAAATCCGAAATCCGTAATCCCTCGGTCCCTCTTTTGGAGTTTTGGCGTTTCAACATTTTGGCGTTTCCCCACCGCACGCGAAGCGTGCCCCTTCCGCGCCCTCGGCCCCTTGACCCCTCGGCCCCTCGATCCCTTAATCCCTCGATCCCTCGGTCCCTCTTCCTGGCATTCCCCCAGCTCTTCCCGCGCAAGCGCTGAGCACAATTCTCTGGTAGAGCGTCCCCTCCGCGCGTCCGGACGCCGGGAGAAAAAATTCAGGGAATTCAGCTTAATTCAACATCACATCTTTTTTGACGATGCGTGCCAATGCCCTCGAATTCCGCATTCCGCATTTCCACTCCCCCTTCCTCCTTGACTCCCCCAGCCCTCGAAACTATGCTGACCCCCGTGAGGGCTCCACATCCGATGAAGAAGGATGGAGGAGCCCGTTTGAATTTCCGGCTTCGCGGTTATCGCCAACGGCTCCATGCGCTACATGCCCCAGCAATACGCCCGAAAAGCTGTCACGAAAATCGACCTGCTCATCGGCATCTTCGTGGTCACCGTCCTCATCCTGCTCATGGTCCCTTCCTTTTCCGTCTCGAATACCGCGGCGCGCCGCAAGGTCTGCCTGGCAAACCTCGAGCAAATCGGCCGCGGGCTCACGGCCTATCTCGAAGACAGCGGCCAGTCCTGGCCCTGCGTGGCGAAGTTGCGCACCCTGGAATTGCACGACCCGCCCTGGCCGACGCTCCCGACCGTCATCGGCCGATACATCGGAGATCGCAGCGAAGTCTTCCAATGCCCCGCGGACCGGCGCGAGCTCGATCCCGAAAGCCCGCTGGTCGGCGAATTCGGCCGAACAACGACCTGGTGGCAGACCGAGGGTTCGAGCTATGAATGGCTCATGGGCGAGGCCTATTGCGGCAAGAAGGTCGGCGAAGAAATGATGGGCTCGGCCAAAGGCCTCGGCATGGGCCGGGCGGACATGCCGCTGATTTCAGATTTTGAACCTTTTCATGAGGGAGACAGCGACGGCTCGTTTAACACCTTGAACGCGGACCTGAAAGCAAGGACCGCCCGTGACAACGTGAAACGCTGAACGAGACTTCGCAAACGACGCGCAACGCATGCCTCGTGCATGGACCACAGACGGAGAAGACATTGATGACCAACGGAGAAGTGAAACAATCATTCAGAAAACATCGCACGGCCGCTATCGCGGGCGGCGTGGCGGGCCTGCTGTTGATCGGCGGATGGTTCGGTTATGACATGGCCGTGACACCTTCGCAACCCGACCTGACGACCGCAAGGGCCTCGGAAATCGTATCGTACATCGCCAGTGATCGCGGCCTGGGGCGTCTGACGCAGATCGAACAGCAGCAGTTTCTCGACCAGTGGAAGGCCCATCTCCAGCAGGAGGGACGCGACGCCGAGCTCAAGACCTGCATGGACGAACTCGGCGATGAGGAGCGCAAGGCCTTCACCGCCGTGGTGATCCGTCAGTCCAAGCGGGCCTTCGTCGACGACGCCAAACGTTACGCCCAGCAGCGCACTCCCGCCGACAAAGACAAGTTCATCCGCGAGCGACTGGCGCAATACGCCGCGCAGGCCGAATTCACCAAGCGCGTGGCCGCCAGCTTCAAGGGCGACGCCCCGAAGAGCCAGGACGAGCTTCACAAGTGGATCATGCAGAACACAACGGCTGAAGAACGAGCCATCGGCGAGCCGTACTTTGAAGCCCTCAAGCGCGTGCGCGAGATCGTGCGCAAGGAAGAGCGCGGCGCACAGTCCGCGTCCGCCGGTCCGACCGGCGCGTAATCGCTCTTTTAACGAAGCGGCGCCTTGCCGAAGATGCGGCGAATCATGGCGATCTGCCCGGCGTGAAAGGTCTCGTGCAGCGCGGCGGTGCCGATGGCGCCGGCCTTGTTTTTGAACAGCGGGTGCGGCTCTTCACCGGCCTGATTGTCCAGTTCGCTGTCTTTCATTCCGCGGATGCGATCGATCGCGTCATCGTGAATGCGATCGAACAACGCGCGAATCTCCGCAAGCGGAGGATACGCAGCCGATCCGGCGACCGGTGTCGAGCCGCGGCCAAAGGTCGTGCGGATCAAATCGGGAACGACATCGGTGTAGGCAAGATCGAAACAACGAACGTGAATCAGCACGACCTGCGACGCCGCAAGATGCCCGATCTGCCATGCCACATGGCCGACGCCCGGCGCAGGCATCTCAAACCATCGCTCCGCCTCGATGTCCGCAAGCAGACTCCGCGTCCACCCCCGCGCGATCTGCAACCGGTCGATGAGCAACTCGATTCGGGTCATTTCAAGTTCATGGATAAAAAGCGTCGGACGGTTCACGATGAGGGGAGTGCGGACGTCTCGCCCGCAGCGCCTTTGTCTGACGGCGGGCGAGACGCCCGCACTCCCCAAACAGGACGCATAGCTTGATCCGCTGAACTAGCGGCGGCCGGACTTGAACCGGCGACCCAGGGCTTATGAATCCCTTGCTCTGCCAACTGAGCTACGCCGCTGTGAGGGCGAAACGAATTCGCCACGTACTTTGTAGGGCAAGAACGCGCACGCTTCAAGCGACGTGCCGTCGAGAGAGCATTTCAATGCTTCGCTCAAGCCCATCTGGCCACGAGATCATAACGCAGGCAACCACAAAGTGTTAGCTAATCCCTTTTGAGGTCCGATCTCGCTGCTTTTTCTCTTGAAAGGGTACCCATTTGGTACTATATTCTTTGGGGATGGTGAACCGGATCGCTGTGAGCATCCGGCGGAGCCGCATGATGTTTGCGCTGACGAAGAAGACGGATTACGCGATTATCGCGATGGCCGACATGGCCCGAAGACCTGGGCAGATGGTCAATGCTCGTGAGATCGCTCGGCGATTCAGTGTGCCGCCTGCGCTGTTGATCAAAGTTTTGAAAGTGCTCGCGCACGGGGAATTGATTCGCTCGATGCGCGGTGTCAAGGGCGGCTACACGCTTGCGATGCCTGCCGATCGCATCACGCTCGGCGCGATCATCGAGACGATCGAAGGGCCGGTGCGGTTCGTGGAGTGCGCAAGCGACAGCGAACGGGGCGAGGCGACCTGCGAAATGGTGGGAAGCTGCCCGGTGACACGGCCGATCCGAAAGATACACAAACGGTTGTCAGAGTTCTTGAGTAATATCACGCTTGCCGACATCGCCTACGACCGGGATTACGCCGAACCAGGCGTTGCGGTCTCGGTCGAGGGCAATACAGTCAGGATGGAGCCCACACGATGAAACTGCCTATTTACATGGATTACAACGCCACGACGCCGGTCGATCCTCGCGTCCTGGAAGAAATGCTGCCCTACTTCAAGGAGCGATACGGCAACGCCGCGAGTCGCAACCACGAATTCGGCTGGACCGCCGAGGAAGCGGTGGAGAAGGCCCGCGAGCAGGTCGCTTCGGCCATCGGTGCATCCGCCAAGGAGATCATCTGGACGAGCGGAGCCACGGAGTCGAACAACATCGCCATCAAAGGCGTGGCGAACATGTACCGCGACAAGGGCAATCACATCATTACGAACGTGATTGAGCACAAGGCGGTCATCGACCCGTGCAAGTATCTGGAGCAGAACGGCTTCCGCGTGACCTTCCTGCCGGTGGACAAGCACGGCATGGTTCACGCCGATCAGGTCCGCGAGGCGATGACCGATCAGACGATCCTCGTGACCATCATGCACGGCAACAATGAGGTCGGCACGATCAACCCGGTCGGAGAGATTGGCAAGCTCTGCAAGGAAAAGGAAGTACTCTTCCACGTGGACGCCTGTCAGACCTTCGCCAAGCAGCCGATCGACGTGGAGGCGATGGGCATCGATCTGCTCTCCTGCTCGGGACACAAGATTTACGGTCCCAAGGGCGTCGGGGCCTTGTACGTTCGGCGTAAGCGGCCGCGCGTGCGCTGCGAGCCGGTGGTTCACGGCGGCGGCCACGAGCGCGGCATGCGCAGCGGCACCCTGAACGTCCCCGGCATCGTCGGCATGGGCAAGGCGGCGGAGCTTTGCGTGCAGAATCAGTCGCATGAGATAGAGAACATCACGCGGTTGCGCGACCGGCTCAAGGACGGTCTCTTCAAGCGCCTGCCGGAGATTTACTTGAACGGCCACCCGACGCAGCGCATACCGAACAACCTGAACATCAGCTTCCTCTACGTGGAGGGCGAGTCGCTGATGATGGGGTTCAATGATATCGCGGTGTCCAGCGGCTCGGCGTGTACGAGTGCGTCGCTGGAGCCGAGCTACGTATTGAAGGCCCTGGGGCTGGGCGACGATCTGGCCCATAGCTCGATCCGCTTCTCGATTGGTCGGTTTACCACCGAGGAGGAGATCGATTACACGATTGAGCGCGTATGCGTCGCGGTCGAGAAGTTGCGAGAGATGAGCCCGCTGTACGAAATGGCACAGGAGGGTATCGATTTGAGCACGGTCCAGTGGGCGGCGCATTAGAGGCGGCGATGCCATGGAAGAAAAATGGCACGAAGTAACGATGCAGGCGTTCGCAGCCGCAATGACGCTTACAATCAGTCAGTGGCGTGCCATGGCGAATAGGACGTATTATGCACTTTACGCCGAGACGCATGCACGGCTTATTGCCGCGGGGCTGCGGCCACGACTGAGGCCCGGCACTTGGCGTCACGCTGAGTTGCCCGGTTTGGTTCGTGGCCACCTGTTGGCAAGCATGGGACGCAGCGAGGTGCTTAAGTGGAGCCAAACTCTGCGTTTGGCCCGACAAGTTCGAGAAACCGCGGATTCTCAACCGCTAATGACGGTTGACAGTCCGACGCTGCTCACCGCGTACGAGCGTGTGGGATTTCTGATAGGAATTTCGACATGAGTGGACAACCCTCACAGGCCGTACCCATCGTCGATGCCGGACAACTCCGGCAACGAATCGTTGCCGGATTGAATGACAGGCGAGATCAGATTGGGCAAGTAATTGTCGAAGCGCTGCAATTTGAGGACGCAGCATGGCGCGCTGTTCTTAAGCCATCAAAGGCGTGGCCGGACGGCTACGCTGAAGTGCTTTCGGAAGTCGAGGAGTTGTTGTTCGACGAATCCGGCGTCAATGTACACTTGATACCGACGACACCATAGTACGGTATTCAACTGAATTGGAGAAAGTATCATGGCATATAGTGACAAAGTCGTAGATCATTATGAACACCCGCGAAACGTGGGCGCGATGGACAAGAGCGATCCCAACGTCGGGACCGGAATCGTCGGTGCGCCGGAATGCGGCGACGTGATGAAGCTGCAGATCAAGTGCGACGAGTCCGGACGGATCGTGGACGCCAAGTTCAAGACCTTCGGCTGCGGCTCGGCGATTGCCTCCAGCTCATTGGCCACGGAATGGGTCAAGGGCAAGACGGTCGACGAGGCCCTGCAGATCAAGAACACGGAGATCGTCAAAGAACTGTCGCTGCCGCCGGTGAAGATTCACTGCAGCGTATTGGCCGAGGACGCCATCCGCGCGGCGATCAGCGATTACAAACAAAAGAAGGGCGAGCACGCCGGCGCCGAAACAGCGGCAGCCGGCACCCACTGAGCCCCGACTCGCCCCGGTGTCTGTAGACGTTAGCATCATATGCGCCCGGCGTATTCGGGCGCGAATTGGAGAAAACAAGCAATGGTAAACATAACGGACCGAGCCGCGAGTGAAGTCAAGACGATCATCCAGCAGCAGAGTCTGGACCCGGAGAAGACCTTCCTGCGCGTCGGTGTCAAGGGCGGCGGGTGCAGCGGCTTTTCGTACACGCTGGACCTGACCGAAAACGTCAGCGAGAACGATGAACAGTGGGACGTCCACGGCATCAAAGTCGTCTGCGACCCGAAGAGCCATATTTATCTGCAAGGGACCGCGGTGGATTTCAAAGACGAGATCATGGGCCGCGGCTTCGTCTTCAATAATCCCAACGCCAGCCACACGTGTGGTTGCGGCAGCAGTTTCAGCGCGTAAGTGACATAACGCGGAGAGAGGATCGTCGCCCGCGTGCTTAAGCAAGCGCGGCGCGAGTTCGGCCCGCCTGAAAGCGCCGCCCGAAGTGGCAGGCGCAGGCGGGCCGAATATTTTGGAACGTTGGACGTTCGACCGTAGCTTCACCGCTGGCGGGTGACGACGATTGGGTCGAGCGATGTGCCGTCAGGCGGGGACGGACGCTACGGCAGAGCGCGAATGACGCAAAAGACCCTGACAGCGATGCCGACTAAGTGCGCGACCTGCGAGGTGTTGCAGCAGGCGCCGCTCGCCTGCACGGATTGCCATTCGTTGCTGGCGCATGTGCAGGGTGCCGACTACTTCGAGCTCTTTGGTCTTCCGCGACGCTTTGATATCGACGAGGCGGAACTGGGGCGCAAGTATCTGGCCATCTGCCGAAACATCCATCCCGATCGCTTCGGCGGCACAGGGGCGGAAATGCAATCGTTCTCCCTGCGGGCATCGTCGGCGGTCAATCAGGCCTATGAAGTGCTCAACAGTCCGCATCGTCGCGCGGAATACCTGCTGGAATCGGCCGGCGGCAAGTCATCGGCAGACGACAAGCGTGTCCCGGCCAACCTGCTCGGCAAGGTGATGATGCTTCGCGAGGAGATCGAAGAGGCGAAGACCTCCGGCGACACGTCGACGCTGTCATCCATGCGAACGACGATCGAGCAGGATCGCCGAAAGGCACACGAGCAGATTGCGGCATTGTGCGGCAAACTCACCGCCGACGGCTCGCAGGAGACGAAGGATGAATTGCGGATGCAGCTCAACGCGATGAAGTACCTGGATAACCTGCTCGCGCAGTTATGAGTGGGCAGTGAGATCGAATGAAGAGCGACGAAGTCATCCTGGGCATCGATCTCGGCACGACGTTCAGTCTGGTCGCTTTCGCTGATGCGCGCGGGCCGCAGATCATCCGCGACGACGGCGGCGAGGGTCGCGTGCCGTCGGTGATCGCCTTCTCGCCGGACGGCAAGGTGACCATCGGCTGGGAAGCGCGAAAGCACGCCGTCGAGAACCCGCAGCACACGATCTATTCCATCAAGCGCCTCATCGGCCTGGGCATCAAGGACCTCGAGAAGGAGCTTCCCTATCTGGCTTATCGCGTGGTGCCCGGCCAGCGCGATGTGATCAAAATTCACATTGACGGCGAGCTGCTCACGCCGCAGGAAATCTCCGCGCTGATTCTTCGCGAACTCAAAGCCCGCGCCGAGCGGCACTTCGGGCGACCGATGCGTAAGGCGGTCATCACCGTTCCTGCATACTTCGACGACGCCCAACGCCAGGCCACGCGCGACGCGGGAAAGCTCGCCGGTCTGGAGGTGGTTCGCATGGTGAACGAGCCGACCGCCGCGGCGCTGGCCTACGGCATCGGCCTTCGCGATGCGGCGCCGAAGAAGTCCGGCGGCGGTAGTCTGCCGATCGGCGATAAATCGAAATGCACGAGCGAGCATACGGAGGCCGGCGCATCGCAGGAAGCCGCGGACGGAGCGATCATCGCGGTCTATGACCTCGGCGGCGGTACGTTCGACATCAGCATTTTGCGGCTTTCCGGCGACGTGTTCGAGGTTATTTCCACGCACGGCGACACACACCTGGGCGGCGACGACTTCGACCGACAGATCACGCTTCTCGTGCAGCGCGAAGTGAATGAACAGTACGGCATCGAAATCGATTCGCCGTCGACGCGGCAGGCCCTGAGAAACTTTTCCGAGCAGGTCAAGATTCGCCTGACCACGGAACCGTCCGCGACGATTGAACTCGATCTGGGTGAAGGCCACACGTATCGTCGGACGATCAACCGCGAAGAGTTTGAATCGTTCGCCGCTGAACTGGTCGAGCGCACCATCAACGCATGCAGGCAGGTCCTGGCCGACGCGAAGCTTAAGCCGCAGCAGATCGGACAGATCGTTCTCGTCGGCGGGTCCTCGCGCATCCCGCTGGTACGGCGGCGCGTCGAGGAGTTCTTCGGCCGAAAACCCTACACGGCGCTGAACCCGGATGAAGTCGTGGCCCTCGGCGCCGCGGTGCAGGGGCAAGTACTCGCCGGTCAACGGTCCGACGCCCTGCTTCTTGATGTCACACCGTTGTCACTTGGCATCGAGACGATGGGCGGCGCGATGGGCAAGCTCATCATGCGAAACACGCGCATCCCCTGCCAGGCGACGGAGATGTTCACCACCTTCGTCGACGGCCAGTCGAACGTGAAGATCAACGTGCTTCAGGGCGAACGCGAATTGGCGCAGGACTGTCGCTCGCTGGCCACGTTTGATCTGTCCGGCATTCCGCCGATGCCGGCCGGCATTCCGAAGATCGAGGTGCAGTTTCTCATCGACGCCAACGGCATCCTGAACGTCTCCGCGCGCGAGCAACGCAGCGGTAAGGAGGCCTCGATCCAGGTGCTCCCGTCGCACGGGCTCACGCAGGACGAAATCCGCCGCATCGAGGAGGAGTCGATCCGCTTCGCACGGGAAGACATGACCGCCCACCGGCTGATCGACCTGCGAAACCAGATCGAATTCGACACACACAAGACGGAGCAGACGCTGGCGAAGTACGGCCACAAGCTGCCGCCGGAGGAATTGCAGGCGCTGGAAGAGAGCATCCGGGTACTTCGAAAACTCGCCCTATCGACCGACGACGCGGACAAACTGCACCGGGCATTGGATGAATTTGGTAAGATGACGTTGAACCTCGCGAACGTGGCGATCACGGAGAGTCTTCGCGAAAGCAGCGAGCATCGGGAGAAGGTTGAATCGTAAGGTGGGCATGGCCCACCGAAACTCGTAGCGTCCGGCGGCCCTGCCGGACGAGGATGGGCACTGCCCTCCACATCAACGGAGTAGCACCATGGGTGGTCAAAATCCCTACATCAAAGATCAGGAGACGCCGGTCAAGAAGAAGTACACGCTAACCGTCGTCGACGAGCACGGCACGGAGCATGTGCTGGAGATCGACCCGGCGAAGATACCGTACGAAGACCACGGACTGCCGGGTTCGATACTCGACATCTGCATGGGCCACGGTATCGAACTGGACCATGCCTGCGGCGGTGTCTGCGCATGCAGCACCTGCCATGTCCATGTCCTGGAGGGACTGGAGAGCTGTCACGAAGCGACTGAGGAAGAGGAAGACGAACTGGAAGAGGCCTACGACCTCAAGCCGAGCAGCCGACTGGGCTGCCAGTGCGTTCCGGATGGCACTCGCAACGTGAAGGTTCGTATTCCGTCATGGAACCGAAATCTTGCCCGCGAGCCCCACGGCGCGGAAGGAATGACGACGAAAAGAGATGACGAATGACTGATGAATTACAAATTACGAATGACAAATTACAAATGGGGCCGCGCCGTTTCTCGAAGAACCCCTGTGGAACCGTGCCCCTTCAGCCAGGGGTGCAACTTCCAGCCGGTGGATTGGGGGGCTCAGGGCGCACGCATTGTCGAAATCGTTTGATAGGTCGATTTCCTCTTTTGTAATTCGTCATTCGTCATTTGTAATTTCAAAGGACTCTCCATGCCGCGCAAACTGACCTGGCTCGACTCCGAAGACATCGGCATCCTGCTCCACGAGAAGATGCCGGACCTCGATCCGCTCACGGTGCGATTCACCGACTTGCATGACTGGGTGGTGGCACTGCCGGACTTTGGCGATGACCCCAAAGCGTCGAACGAAGCGAAGCTCGAAGCGATCCAGATGGCGTGGCTCGAGGAATTCCAGGAATCCAGGGAGTAGGATTCGTTCGCGCGGCCCGCGATCGCACGCACGGAATCGCCCCGCTCCGTTTACCTTTTCGCGCCGCTCACCGTCGCGTGAATCCCCGCGGCGGCGATCTTACCCTGCTGAACCGCATCCACTACTTCCCCCCCCTTGCTGATGCAGTCGCCCCCGGCGAAGAGTCTGGGCACGCTCGTGGCACCGGTCGCGCGATCGACGATCACCTTGCCCTTGTCGAGCTTCAATCCCGGCACGGCCTTGAGCAGATCGAGCAGCGGCTCCTGGCCGAGGGCCTTGATGATCATGTCGGCACGGAGCACGAAACTTGAACCGGCGATCGTTTCCAGCTTCGCATTGCGGCCCTCCCCCACCAGACGCGTTCGCATGAACTCGACACCCCTGGCCTTGCCGCTATCTAGCACAACACGCTGCGGCGCGGCGTAGTACTCCCATGCAATGCCGTCGGACTTCGTTAGCTCGTGTTCATACTTGAACGCCGGCATGTCCGCTTCGCCGCGACGATAGGCAATCGTTACCTGTTCCGCGCCGAGTCGCACGGCGGCCGTGGCGACGTCCACGGCCGTGTTGCCGCCGCCGATCACCAGCACGTTTTTTCCGCACTGGCACTTGTCCAATGGCATCGTGTGCGTCTGGAAAATGAAGTCGAGCGCTTCCCACACGCCGGGCAGGTCTTCGCCTTCGATGCCCAAAGAGGCCGTGCGACCGAGACCAACGCCGAGGAAGACGGCGTCATACTCGTTGAGCATCTTCGCCACATCCGCGCCGCTCACCGGCGTATTCACTCGCAAATCGATGCCGCCGATTTCGAGAACATGCTCGACTTCGGAAAGTGCGAACTGCGTGTCGTACTTGTAGTAGGCGATGCCGTAGGTGTTGATGCCGCCGGGCAACTCGCGGGCCTCGAAGACAGTCACGGCATGGCCATGTTTGCGCAACTCGTGGGCACAGGTCAACCCCGAGGGACCACCGCCGATGACGGCAACCTTCTTACCGCTCGGAGCACCGGCTTCGAAGAAGCGGATGTTCTTATCACGCGCGGCGTCGCAGGCGTAGCGCTGCAGTCGGCCGATCTTCACCGGTGACTTGAGCAGCGTGTTATCGACGCAGGCGCCTTCGCAAAGAACTTCCGTCGGACACGCGCGGGCACAGGAGCCGCCGAAGATGTTGGCGTCGAAAATCGTCTCCGCCGCGCCGATCGGATTCTTGTGGAGAACCTGCCGGATGAACTTGGGCACGTCGATGTGCGTCGGGCACGCGCGGGTGCAGGGTGCATCGAAGCAGAACAGGCATCGAGCGGCCTCGGCGATCGCCTCGTCCGGCGTGTAGCGCGGCTCAAGCTCTGCGAAATTAGCTGCCAATTGCAACGCACGCTCGGACGGGGAGGATTTGCTCATGGCTCCGATTATACGGGAGGACGTTGCGGTTACACCCTTGTCAAGCGAACAACAGACATCACCTGAGCCGAGTCATCTTGTCCTGGCGGATGGCAGAATTTACAGCCCTCCGGCGGCTTTCGCTGCTCTTTCCGCCCCGCAAGCCAAAGGGGATGGAGCATGGTCGAATACCGCTTCGGCTTCCGGCCCTACTACAGGTTGTGGAGGCCCGGAATTGCTTACCGCGATAGGCAGTCGGCTGTGGGTTATCGCTCCCGGCGATTGCAAGTGCTGGAAATGCTGGACTTATGGGCGTCGGGCCGATAAGCATGCGCGTATCAGTTACCTGTGAAAAAAAGCACGTTCTGTCGGGCCGTTCAACCTGTTGTGGTGTCGAGAGAATTTGTGTGAAGCCGGCGAAGTGCGCCTGCCGATATCGTGAATATGGGGGTCGTGCAGGCAGAAAAATGCGAAACGCGCAATTCCTGCACGTGAGTTTCGAGCTATCATCGGGAACGGCTGACAATCGTTTCCCGTTTCGTGTGGATTGTGAACTTCGCCGCGCAATCAATCGTAAGTTTATTCAACCGTGGTCAGAGGCGCGAATTCAGCGAGGTATCTGATGAATGACTTGTATGGAATCTCGGGTTCAGTACTGCCTTTCTCTGTGAAACCGTCCGGCGATGGAGTCGCGCATCGGCCCGACTCATCGAACGTCGCCGTACTCGATGATCGTGTCGAAATCTCCGAGCTCGCCGTCTTCCTGAATCGGCTCGCCGAACTGCCCGAAGCACAGGCCCGGCGCATCGTGAATATCCGCAACGCAATTCTCGATGAAACCTACATGACGGATGACAAACTGGACACAGCGACCGATCGACTGATGAAGGAGCTTTCACGCTAACGCCGACCCTCCGTCGGCCGGCGAGCGACAACAAACGACGTCGCGCCGCGGCACGCCTCCGCCCGCCGCTGCGTATTTGCCCAATGGAAACGGGTTGTGGCCTCGGCCGACCCGTTTCTTTTTTTGGCCCCTGCTGTAACCGCGTGGCTTTCACGCGATTCGCAACGGCGTCGGGCGTCCGTTCACATTATCCACGTGGCAATCACTGCGGAGGGTGCATTACAATCCAGCGTCGGCAGCCCGATCGGCGTCCGTCGAGCGGGAGGGCCCTGTGCATCAATATCCATCAAGGCGAACCATGCGCAACGCATCCCCCACGTTCAATGCTCGCCTCGCCGTGGGCATGACGCAGTTGTTCCTGGTCCTGATGGGGATGACCGGTTGTGATCGAACCACCAACAAGAATGCTTCCTCCGATATCTTAAAAGTATTCGTGACGATCCAGCCGCAGGCGTATTTCGTCGAACGCGTCGGCGGATCGCATGTGGACGTGGGCGTAATGGTCGGGCCGGGTCAGTCGTATCACACCTACGAACCGATGCCACGCCAGATTGAAGCGCTGGCCGATGCCACGCTGTATTTCAAAATCGGCGTGCCCTTCGAGGCGTCGCTGACGGACAAAATCGCCTCAACGCATCCGCGGCTGAAATTCATCGACACGCAGCGAGACATCCGACTGCGGGCACCGGTTGACTGCGGCCACGATCACAGCGAAGACGACCACGGCCATCACCACGAAGACGACGGCGACCCGCATATCTGGCTCGATCCCATGCTGGTCAAAACTCAGGCACGAACCATTGCCGATGCTCTGACAAGCGAGGCCCCTGCTTACGCCGAGGACTTCAAGCGAAACCTGGCCGCCTTCGAGTCCGACCTCGACGCGGTGCACGCGAAAATCGCCGAACGCCTCACCCCCTATCGCGGCCGATCCTTCTTCGTCTTTCATCCTTCCTTCGGTTACTTTGGCGATGCCTACGGCCTTAAGCAGGTCGGCGTGGAGGAGGCAGGGAAGGAACCGTCCGCGCGGCGCATCACGGAGCTGGTGCGACAGGCCCGGCAGGAGGGTGTACGAGTGATCTTCGTGCAGCCCCAGTTCGCCGCATCGAGCGCCGAGGCGGTGGCACGCGAGATTCGCGGACGCGTGGTGACGCTCGACCCCCTGGCGAAGGACTATCTGGCGAATCTCAATGAAATGGCGGACAAAATCGCCATGGCACTGAAGGAAACGGATGCCTCCGGTGATTCATCCGGCGGGCAAACCGACTGAGACGCGAAAGCATGGCGAACGGCGAACCGGTCATCCAATTCGAAGGCGTCACGTTCGGCTATGACGAGACGCCGGTACTTGAGGATGTGTCCCTCAAGATCGTCGAGCGCGACTTCGCCTCGATCGTCGGTCCCAACGGCGGCGGAAAGACCACGCTCATCAAGCTGATTCTCGGCCTGCTCGAACCACGACGCGGCAGCGTACGCATATTCGGCGCCTCGCCGCATCGGGCACGTCCGCGAATCGGCTACATGCCGCAGCACGCCCAGCTTGATCCACAATTCCCCGTGAGCGTGTTGGATGTCGTACTGACAGGTCGGCTGGGTATCGGGCGGATCATCGGCCCCTATCGCGCGATCGACAAACAAGCGGCACGCAACTCACTCAACGAGGTGGGTCTGTCCAATGTCGTGGCCCGTCCGTTCTCCGCGCTCTCCGGCGGACAGCGACAGCGCGTGCTCATTGCCCGGGCGCTGGCCTGCGAGCCGGACCTGCTGCTGCTCGATGAACCGACCGCGAACCTGGACCTGCGCGTGCAGGATGATCTGTACGAACTGCTGCGAAACCTCAGCACGAAGGTAACGGTAGTCCTCGTATCTCATGACGTGGGCTTCGTCTCGAAGTTCGTCAAGACCGTCGTCTGCGTGAATCGCAATGTCCACATCCACGGCAGCGGTGATCTGGATAGCGAGGCGATCATTCAACTTTACGGCCGCGACGTGCGGCTGCTGCATCATCAACACGACGGCCCCTGCACGCATCGTTAAGGACACCCACGTGGGCGAATTTCTTGAAGCGCTGATGCAGCACGCTTTCCTGCAGATGTCCCTTGCGACGGGCATTCTCGCCAGCATCGCCTGCGGCGTCATCGGGACGTACGTCGTCACGCGGCGCATCAGCTACATTGCCGGAGCGATTTCGCACAGCGTCCTCGGCGGCATGGGAGCGGCGCGCTATCTGGAAGTCGTCCACGGCTGGACGAGCTTTACGCCGCTGTGGGGTGCTGCCGTTGCGGCGGTGCTCTCGGCGCTGATCATCGGCATCGTCAGTCTGCGAGCCAAGCAGCGCGAAGACACCGTCATCGGCGCAATTTGGGCCGTCGGCATGGCGGTGGGCATTCTTTTCATCGCCAAAACACCCGGTTACGACAAAGACCTGATGAGCTACCTCTTCGGCAATATTCTTCTCGTCACGCGGGAGGACCTCTGGCTCATTTTCTGTCTCGATGTGCTGGTCGTTGCCACGGGGTTGCTCTTCTACAACAAGTTTCTCGCGGTATGCTTCGACGAAGAATTCGCACGGCTGCGCGGCATCCGCGTGGACTTTTACTACCTGCTGCTGCTCTGTCTGACGGCGCTCACCGTCGTCGTGCTCGTCCGCGTGGTGGGGATCATTCTGGTCATCGCCCTGCTCACGCTGCCGGCGGCCACGGCCGGGCAGTTTGCACGTACGCTCCTGCGAATGATGGCCTGGGCAACGGTCATTTGTGTCTTGATGACGACGGGTGGGCTGGCGCTCAGCTACGGACCCGGACTGCCGGCGGGTGCGACGATGATCGTCCTGGCGGCGGCAGCTTATCTGGCGACGCTGCTCGTGATGAGTGGGCTGACCGCTCGGCGATCGCGATCGTGAGGTAACGGAATGACGCACGATGCGTTGCGTGCTTCGTCCGGCAGTTGCGCCAGGCGCTACGGCGCCGCGGCAACGGCTGAGCGGCCGATGGTCCGCATCAGGAGCGCATAAACCGCAAAAGCCACGCCGAAGCTGATGAACCAAGCGTAGTGATAAAGGTCGATCCAATACTGCGGCACGGGCACGCTTGACACCGTCCCCACAAAACCGGGTATGCACGGCGCGATGCCTGCTGTCAGGGCGATCATTGCGTACAGATTGTAGCCGCCGGTGAACCAGTACGGCCCGGTGCACTCGTAGAGACCGGGCAGATCGAGGCGCGTACGGCGAAGGAGGAAATAGTCGGCAATCAGGATGCCGCCGACGGCGCCGAGCAGCCCGGAATAAGCAACGAGCCAGAGAAAGATGTAGCCGTCCGGGTCTTCGACGAGCTTCCACGGTTGCATGGCGATGCCGATCAGACCGGTGATGTAACCACCGATGCGGAAGTTGATGTACTTCGGCCAGAGGTGGGCGAAATCATTTGCCGGGCTGACGACATTCGCCGCAATGTTCGTCGCCAGCGTCGCGAGGCACAGCGCGAACATGGCAACCACCAGCACGATCGGATTCTTGAACATCGCCAACAAATCGACCGGATCCCAGACGGCATGGCCGTAGATAACGATCGTCGCCGAGGTGACGGCCACGCCGATGAAGGCGTACAACGCCATGGTCGTCGGCAGACCGATTGCCTGGCCGAGAACCTGATCGCGCTGGGAATGCGCGTAGCGCGTGAAGTCCGGGATGTTCAACGAGAGCGTCGCCCAGAAACCGATGTTGGCCGTCAGCGCGGGGACGAAGAACGCCCAGAACTGCCCTTCCTTCGGCCCACCCGCGGCGAACTGCGAGGGCTGCGTGAGCATGGGACCGAATCCGCCGGCCTGTCGATATGCCCATGCCAAAAGCAGAAGGCCCAGGGCGATGAGCAGCGGGGCCTTGATGTTGAGCAGCAGGCGAATGGAATCGATGCCCTTGTAGATGACGAAGATATTGATACTCCAGAAGAGAAGAAAGCAGCCGAACTCGGCGAAGTTGATGCCGAAGAAATTGCGAGGCAGCTCGGTCCAGCTCGGAATGAAGACGGCCATGATGGTATAGATGGCCTTGCCGCCGATCCAGGTCTGAATGCCGAACCATCCGCAGGCGACGAGCGCGCGAAGCAGCGCAGGTACGTTGGCGCCGAGGATGCCGAAGGATGCACGGCAGTAGACGGGAAAGGGAATGCCGTACTTCGTGCCGGCGTGGGCGTTCATCACCATGGGGACAAGAACGATGACGTTTCCGAGGAAGACGGTGAAGACGGCCTGCCACCAGCTCATGCCGCCTTCGATGAGACTCGAGGCGAGCATGTAGGTCGGCACGCAGGCAGCCATGGAAATCCACAGCGCGGCGATGTCCTTGAGACCCCAGCGGCGATAGGCAAGGCGAACCGGGGCCAGGTCGATGTTGTGATAGGCCGATTGCAACGCGGGATCGATCAGCTCGTGAATGCCGTTGACGACTTTTACGCGCGGCGGTCGGCCGGCATTCGAAGCGGCATCGGGAAGCGTCGTCGGGGCGGTCGTTCGAGGGGAATCCATATCCTGCACCTCACGGGTTCCTCATATCTACAATCGGCAAGAGGGAGCCCGCAACCGGCAGAAAGGTGTGTGACGCTGGCATCCTTCCGGCGGGCGATAGAAAACCTCGGGCTGTTTATAACCACCTTGATCATCCCGTGCTTTCCCAAACGGCCCGGCTATACTCCCGCTCGTTGACGGCGACCGCAATGTGTTCGGCCTGCGAAATCGTGGGCTGTTACGGATGCATACTTCATGACGGCCTGGTTATGGGTTGGTTTCATCGTAATGATCCTCGGTCTTCTCGCGCTCGACCTCGGCGTGCTCAATCGCAAGCCGCACGTCATCGGCACGCGGGAAGCGCTCCTGTGGACGATCTTCTGGATCTTTCTCGCCCTGCTCTTCAACGTCGCCGTCTATTTCATCTACGAGCATCACTGGCTGGGCATCGGCATCAACATCCGGGAAACGATGTCCGGCAAGGACGCGGCACTGAAATATTTCACCGGCTACGTCGTTGAAAAGTCCCTCTCGCTGGACAACGTCTTCGTCATCGCCGTTATCTTCAACTACTTCGCCGTTCCACGAATCTACCAGCACCGCGTGCTGTTCTGGGGAATCGTCGGCGCGCTCATCATGCGCGGCATCATGATCGCCCTCGGCGTGGCGTTGATTCACCGCTTCCACTGGATCATCTACGTCTTCGGCGGCCTGCTCATCCTCACCGCCCTCAAGATGCTCCTCACCCGGGAGGACAAGCTCGAACCCGACAAAAACCCGCTGGTGCGACTGGCCCGCAAAATCTACCCCGTCACGTCGGACTTTGAGGGGCATAAGTTCTTTACGAAGGTGGACGGGGCGAGGGCGATTACGCCGCTTTTTCTCGTGCTGCTGGTGGTGGAAAGCACGGATGTCCTCTTCGCGGTCGATTCGATCCCGGCAATTTTTGCGATCACCACGGACCCGTTCATCGTCTTTACTTCCAACGTATTCGCCATCCTCGGGCTGCGGTCGCTGTACTTCGCCCTGGCGTCGGTCATTGAGAAGTTCCGATACCTCAAGGTCAGTCTGATGCTCGTGCTGGTCTATGTCGGTTTCAAAATGATTCTCTCCGGGCATTATCCCATCCCGACGGGCATTTCGCTGGCGGTCATCGCGGGCATTCTGACCTCGGGGATCGTCTCGTCGATCATTGTGACATCTCACCAGAACGCCACGGCACAAGCTGAGCGGCCGCAGGAGTAAGTGCCCTTGCTAAGCAGGACTGCCAAACGTCTCGTGGTCAGCGTGGTCGGTGGAACCGTACTCCTGTTCGGCATCGCGCTGATTGTCCTGCCGGGGCCGGCGTTTCTGGTCATCCCCGCAGGGCTCGCCATTCTTGCCACGGAGTTTGTCTGGGCACGTCGCATGTTGCGCCGCGTAAGAGTCACAGGAAGAAACGTGTTGAACAAAGTCAGCGGAAAAGTTCGAACGCCGCGAAACATCAGCGTTCGCGGACCGACGCCCCCATGACCGGGCGACTTCGATAGTTGCCAGCCCACCTCGCGGGCGATACGGTTTCGCCATGCCATCAGATGGCCGCGAAGCATATCGTGTGGTAACGACTCTGCGACCCGACCGTCTACTCGCTTTCGCAGCGATGCTCGCGATCGCGGCCCTGCTGGCCCGAGACGCCGCGGGGGCGTACCTGATCCCATCCTGGACGGCCATTCTGCTGCAAGTGCCGCTGCCTGCGATGTGGTGCTTTCGCCACTTCTCCGCACGTCCCGCGACCGCCGCGGTGTCGACATTCGATCGCATTCTGACCCTGGTCATGATGCTAAGCGCACTGGGCGTTGGAATCGTCGCCCGCTCGGTGGATGCTTACTTCGTTCTCACAACAACGTACATCGCCGCGATGCTGCTGCTCGAATATCTGTCCGGCGTGTTTCAGCAGCTTGAGCGACTCCGTCACGAACCGACCCGACTGCCGGCCATCATCCTGCGACCGTGGCTGAGCATGATTCTCATCGGCACGGTCCTGCTTGCCCTCCCGCTCTCCACACAGTCGGCAGTGCCGGACTATCGACACAACTTCTGGCTTCACGTCGGCCACAGTGCCCATGCAGCGGTCAGCGCCGCCTGCCTCGTCGGAACGAGTACTTACAGCTTCGGCGAAAACTACACCTTCTTCGGTCAGGCGATCATTCTGACGGTGACTCAACTCTCCGGCATGGCCTTCGCCGCCCTTGGACTTGCCATTGCCCGGCCCTTTCTGAAGCGACCGCCCTCTCTGCGCGGCATACTCCTTACCGCGGCATGTTTGCAGCTTGCCGCCGTGGCCGTTCTGTTTCCGTCATGGCATGTGTCCGATGCCGCGACGATTCCGCAGAAAGCGTGGTTTGGTCTCGTTCATGCGACCAGCGCACTCTGGAACAGCGGATGGACCCTGCGCGCCGACGGACTCGGCGCATACCTCGGAAACCCGATGGTCTTTGCGACCGTGACCATCCTTTCCGTCGCCGGCTCACTCGGTTTGCCCATCCTCCTCGATCTGCTCTCTCCTTCACACCGTCACCCTCAACGTGACCTCAATGCCCGCCGACGCGGGGACAGCGAAGCCCACCGACACGGGGACAGCGAAGCTCACCGACACGGGGACAGCGAAGCTCCGCTTTGTTCAGGGAAACCCAAGCATGACAAACAGCAATCGCCTCCGTGGCAACGCATCGCTCCCTGGGAGGCATCCACCGCGCTCATCCTTCTCGTCACCGTCGCCGGCTGCATCTTCTTCTGGGAAACGCCGGGCGTGCTTCCCCAATCCATGGTCCCGGCGAGGCCGGTCGACTTCGGATCCGGCCGCGTGTCGATTCGCGATGACATGCCGCATGTGTCGCGATGGACCCTGAGCGTCTTCCTCGCGACGACCGTCCGCTCCGCCGGATTACAAAGCATGCCGCTCTCCGAAGGCGCGATCTCCTGGCCGACCTTCACCCTGTTGCTGGCGATGATGCTTCTCGGCGGTTCGGCATTCGGCACGGCCGGAGGGTTGCGCGTCTCCACCCTCCTGCTGTTGGTCATGTGCGTGTTCCTGCCGCGACTATCGTGGACTTCCCATCCCGGCGGATACGATGCCAGGCGGATGCTCCTTGCAGGGTGCATCCGCATCGTGCTGGTATCGCTTGCGCTCTGCGGCCTGTCCGTGCTTCTTCTCTTTCTCACGACCGACGGCACTGCCTACGACCGCACCTTCGACGCGACATCCGCCGTCGGCAACGTCGGCCTGTCCACCGGGTTCTCCCTGCATTTGACCGTTTCCGGCCGAATCAGCATGATGCTGATGATGCTGGCCGGTCGATGGATTCCCATGGTGATGTGGCTGCGGCTCGCAAGTCAGTTGGCCTGGATGACAAACAGGCCGAGCGGTCGAGCAACAACCCGCTCGCAAGGCGAAGCGACATGAGACACGTGAACTGGATCATCATTGGCCTCGTCGCCTGCGGCAGTTGCGCACCGCCGGCGGCAACCCCCGTCGTAAGCGAACGCGCCCGCGTCTCGCTCGTGCGTGAGCGGCCGGGTGAGGCCCGGGTTGATGGCGTGGGGCCGATCGTCGGCTTCGCCAAGGGGCGAGATTGCACGTTCATTCACTGTCTCGAACTGGTGCTCGATTCCGTCGGGAGAAAAATCACGTACGACGAGCTGATGGCCGTCAGCGGCATGGCCTTTCGGACGCAGTTCCGCGTCGATCGATGGGACGTGGGTAATTCAGATCCGCTCGTCGGCGACAACCGCATGGACGACCTGTTCGGTTCCATCGGATGGCAGTACGAAGTGCGCGTCGTCCGCAGTGACGAGTTCAACGAAGTGGAAGCCCTTCATCGTGCCATCCGGCAGAGCATCGACAACCAGGTGCCCGTCCTCGCGGCAAACGTCGTTCCACCTGAGGACTGGGGGATCATCACCGGCTATCGTCGCGTGCCGGATTATCTTTGCCGATCCTATAACGGCAACGCTCAGATAATGGACACGCTGGCCACGGGCTGGCCGACGGCCGTGATCGTCCTCACCCAACGTCAGCCGCCGCCGGTTCGTGAGAAAATGCGCCTCGACGCCGTTCGCCGGGCGATTGAGCTATCTGAAAAACGAGCCGTGGGGCCCTATGCCCAGGGCACACGAGCGCTGGACGAATGGTGCCAGAGTCTTCGCAGTGTGGGCGATCGGAATTATGTCCATGCAAACTTCTGGACCTACATCTGCCTGATCGACGCCCGCGCAGCCGCAGTGCGTTACCTGCGAAGTGTGGCCAAAGACTTCGGCCCGAGGCAGATCCACGTGGCCCAGGCGGCGGACCTGTACGATCAGGAAGTACGCCTGCTCCTGGCAAATCGTGAATACGTACCCCAGGACCACGTTTTCGGTGATCGACTCCCTCCGAAGGAAACGCGCGATCGGCAGATCGAAACCCTCCAGGCCGCGAAGAAACTCGAAGTACAGGCCGTCGCCGCACTCAAGCGGGCCATCTGACGACTGGAAGCCCTTCCGCCCTGCCGTTACACTCGCTGGCTTATCTATTGATCAGGAGTCCATTGCATGGCATGGCAGTCCGTTGATCGCGTCAGCCCGGTGATAGACAAGGATGCTCCACCGATCCTTTCCGAGGCCGTACGCGAGAAGATTCGTTCTTTCTTTCCGCGTTACGAAACCAAGCGCGCGGCCCTCCTGCCCGCGCTGCACGTCGTACAAGACACCCTCGGCCACGTGAACTATCAGGCGATGAAGGAAATCGCCGAAGTGCTGGAGCTGCCTCCCAGCGATGTACTCGACACGATGAGCTTCTATACGCACTTCTGGGACCACGCCAAGGGCTCGAAAGTCGTCGTGGTCTGCCGCAGTCTCACCTGTCAGCTCATGGGATCGGATGCCGTGCTTCAGGCGGCGAAGAACGAGTTGAATATCGACGAACACGGAACCACACCGGACGGAAAATACAGTCTCGTCACCGAGGAGTGTCTCGCTGCCTGCGATCACGCCCCCTGTGTCCTCGTCAACGAAAAGATGCACAAGCGGGTGAATCCCGATCAGGTGACCAAGCTGCTCAAGGACGCCAAAAACGATCAGATCGGTTTCCCGCGCTCAGACCTGTTTGACAAGCCGGCACAAAAGTCCGCCGACGCAGACCCCGACGACCTTCCGAAGACTTCCGACGTAAAGGAAATGAAGGACTCCTAAGTTCGGCGCGGCCTCGCCGGCGCCTCGAACCTGGTATGGAACCTACCCCCGCTTCTCTTGCCGGTCCCGCGTGTGCGTCTCGAACGCAAATCATCGGTTGCTTCCTGCTGCTACTCGTCGGGCTTCACCTCGCTGCTTCGCCCGTGGTGCGCCTGTCGCAGTGGCGCATCGATCCGCAGACCAATCATGCCATGGCGGAGGCCCTCGCATGGCGAGACGGCCGGCTCTCGCTGCCGAACCGCATGCACGATTCCGCACTGTTTGACGGTCGCGTCTACAACGTCTTCCCACCGCTGCTGACACTTCTGGCATACGGTGCGATTCAAGTCGGATCGATCCTCGGCATTCCCGATGGACAGTTTTATCCGCCCTGGTATGTCGCGCTGGTGGCACTGCCCCTGCCGCTTGCGGGCTATTGGGTCTTCCTCAAAGCCGTCGGCAGACCCGCTTGGGCCGCTTTCTTCACGGCCGTGTGGATACTCGCCACGCCCGTTCTGCCATGCCTCGCCATCGCCCGCGAAGCCGGAATCAATCAGGTCAACCATCTCCTCTCGCAGACCGGCCAGATGCTCATCCTCGGCTCGCTGCTGGGGCGCCGACAGCTCTGGCCGGGCATGCTCGGGCTGGTTATTGCCGCGTGGTCGCGGCCCACGTGCCTGCTCTATGCAATACCGCTCGCTTGGGCGGCATGGCGCGGCGAGAAGACGCTTCTCAGGAAGCGAGCCGCGGGGCTCGGCCTGACCCTTCTGATCGCGCTCGCGCTCCCCATGGGGTTGTCGTGGGCAAAATTCGGCTCGCCTCTGGACACCGGATATCAATATATTTACGAGGGTCGGCAGGATGAACTCGCCCATCGAGGCAGGGAAGCCCTGTTCTCGATGTCGAACATCCCGCGCAATGCATGGTACATGAATCTGGAACTGCCCGGCTGGGAGTTCGGGCAATACGGTGTTCGTCCGACGGTCAGTTCGTACGGCGCCGGCATCTGGTTCACCATGCCGATCCTGGTCTTTGTGTTGATCGACGGGCGACGCTGGTGGCGCGAGCCGATGGAGCGATGTCTGATGCTCACTGGTGCGGCGCTGATCGTCGCATTGCTTCTGTATCACAATACCGGCTACATCCAGCCCGGTTACTATCGCTTCTGTCTCGATTTTCTGCCTGCCTGGCTGTTGATCGTGGCGACCGGCGCGGCAAGATCACCCGATCGATCAGGATGGATGATCGCCGCGGCGGCATGGAGCATGATTTATTTTCGCATGGTGTCGGAGATGTACGCCTGATGTCACGATGGAAGACGATCCTCTGCTTTCTGCTCATGCTGGTTGCGATTCAGCTTGTCCTGGGGCCAAAGATTCGCCTGTCGCAGTGGGCCCTCTCCGCGGAGTACAATGCCGGTGTGCGCGAAGCCGTCGCGTGGATGCAAGGCCGACTCGATCTGCCGGATCAGGGCCTCGATCCGGCGAAGGATCGAATGCATGACACCGCGTACTACAAAGGCAAAGTCTACAACGTCTTCCCCCCGCTGCTCGGCTTTCTCACGGTCCTGCTCGCTCCGCTGCATCATCTCCTTCTCGATCGCGCGGACCTCTGGCTGCGTACACCGCACCTGCTCTTATTTTTCTGGCCGCTGCCGATACTCGGCTTTCTGGTCTTCAAGAAACAGGTCGGTGACCCGGCATGGGCCGCCCTGCTCACGCTCGGCTGGATGGGCGGAACCGCCGTCCTGCCCAACCTCGCGATCACAGGTGAGGGACAGCTCGCACAGATGTATCACGTCGCCTCGCAGATCGGCCTGCTGATTTTCGCGGCCGACATGCTCGGTAAACGCCGCGTGTGGCCCGGCCTGATCGGCCTCCTGATCGCCACGTGGGCCCGGCAGATGACCTTTCTCTACGCCCTGCCGCTGCTTTGGGTGGCGCGCAAGGAGGGCCGACTGGGCATGTGCATCGCCGGCCTCGCGGTGATTGCGAGCCCGCTGCTTGCGCTCAATTATCTCAAGTTCGGCAACCCGCTCGACTTCGGCTATCGCCACATCTACGTCAATCGCGAGGCGGAAGACCTTGCGAGAAAGTGCAACACCTATGGCACCTTCTCCCATCGGTTCATCCCGGAGAACTTTTATTACATGCACCTTGCCCCACCGGTGATCGAGGGCGCCGATTTCAGCCGCGTGAACATCAAGGCCAAGAACCTGCTGGGAACGAGCATCTGGATCACCACGCCGATCCTGCTCTTCGTCTTGATCGGCGCACGGGAATGGTGGGCCGACCCGCAGAAGCGGCTGCTCATGCTGGGCACGCTGCCGGTCATGCTGGGGCTCTTATGCTATCACGGCACGGGCTTCATTCAGGACGGATGGAACCGCTTCGCGCTCGACTACCTCCCGATCTGGCTGGTGGTCATCGCCTCACAGACCCGCCCCGGCTGGCGAAGCTGGTTCACCGTCTGCTGCATCGCATGGAGTCTGCTCTACTTCCAGGAAATCGTGCCCAATGCCGCGGAACTGTGGAGACTCAAGGTCGGCTGACGGCCTTAACTTTCTTCCCGCACCTGCTATACTCACCCCCAATCATTCAGGGAGCATGAGCATCGCATGGCCAAATTCGAGCCCGTCCTGTTAAAGAACCTCGGCGTCGAGGGCATCCGCACCCTCAAGGTCTATCGCGAGCGCGGGGGCTACGCCGCTGCTGAGAAGGCCCTCAAGAACCACACGCCGGAAGAGATCGTTGAGATCGTCAAGGAGAGCGGCCTGCGCGGTCGCGGCGGCGCGGGCTTTCCCGCCGGCGTCAAGTGGACCTTTCTGCCCGAAAAGCGAGAGGTGACGTACCTCTGCGTCAACGCCGACGAGTCCGAGCCGGGCACCTTCTGCAACCGCGTGCTGATGGAGGAGGACCCGCATCAGCTCCTCGAAGGCATCATCATCTCCGGCTACGCCACGCGCACGACAACGGCCTACATCTACATGCGCGTCGAGTTCCACGAGCAGTTTCACATTCTGCAGAAGGCGCTCGACGAGGCCTACGCAGCCGGCCTCTTCGGCAAGAATCTCTTCGGCACGGGCTACAAGCTCGACTGCTATATCCACCGCGGCGCCGGGGCCTACGTCTGCGGCGAGGAGACCGGCCTGATCGAGTCGCTGGAGGGCAAGCGCGGCTGGCCGAGGATCAAGCCGCCGTTTCCTGCCATCGAAGGATTGTTCCGCAGCCCCACGGTGGTGAACAACGTCGAGACGCTTTGCTGCGTGCCGCACATCCTCGAGCGCGGCGCGGATTGGTTCAAATCCATCGGCACGGAGGGATCGGCCGGTCCCAAGCTCTACACCATCAGCGGGCCGGTCAAGCGGCCGGGTTGCTACGAGGCCCCACTCGGCATCACCTGTCGCGAACTCATCTTCGGCGACGACTTCGCACAGGGCATGGAAGGCGGCAAGAAGGTCAAGGGCTGCATCCCCGGCGGTCTGTCCGTCGGCGTGCTTACCGAGTCGGAGCTGGACTGCAAGCTCGACTTCGACGAAGTGCGCAAGTACGGCCTGCTCGGTCTCGGCACGGCAGGGGCCATCGTCATCCCGCACGACGCCGACATCCGCCAGGTGCTGGCCAACATCGCCCGATTTTATTCACACGAAAGCTGCGGCCAGTGTACCCAATGCCGCGAGGGCACCAACTGGATGTACAAGATCGCCCTCCGCATCGCCCTTGGCGCCGGTCGCATCGCCGATCTGGATCTGATCGTCGAAGTCACCCGCAACATGGGCATGATGCCCGGCCTGTCGATCTGCGGCCTGCCGGACGGCGCGGCTTATCCCATTCGCACCATCGTTGAGAAGTTCCGCGACGAGTTCGAGCAGCACATCCGCCGTCAGGAGCCGGGCCGCGTGGGCGAAGTGCTCAAGCGGCTCAATCCGGCTGTCTACGAATTGCCCATCCTCGGCCAGCGCGGCCCGCGCTGGGTGGCGTAACGGGCAAGCCACCATTACAACTGGGTACGGCGTGCCGAGCGCTTATCGCGAACCAGCGCGCCGGAGTGGAGTTGCCCTCGCATGGCTCGATCGCGCCACACAACCGTGGAATCATAGAGCTTCAACTTCGTATCGACGGCAGAGATCAACACGCCCGCCGTATTCAACCTCAGCTTCCCGGTGATCACCCCATCCGGCCGAACGAAGAACGCCGGCCAGCAACTCTCCCTCGCGGACGTATTGCTGCAACTGAACCACACGTGGTTGCTTCCCGCGGCCGCCTGCATGCTCGCCGGCATCGTAATCCCGGGCAGCGTGTCCGAACGGTTCAGCTCGTGGTTCGCAGCGCCGACCTGTGCGCGCATCATGGTTCGACGGCGCGGCGACATGTTGCCTGCGTGATAGGAGTGGAAGATCACCTGCGCGCCCTTGCGCTTGTACTCTCGATACAACTCCGGATAGCGATATTCATGACAGATCAGGACGCCGCAGCGAATCCCGTTGACCGTGAAGAGACAGGGATGATCGCCCGGGCTGAAGTGGGCGAGTTCTCCGTTGCGACCTGATCGATCCCCCGCGCAGAATCGTTTGTCGTATCGATCCACGATTTCGCCGCGGCTGTTGATGACATAGACGCTGTTGTGAGGCTTGCGACTTCCGGTTAACGGGTGACTGGAACCAAGCAGCACCCAGAGGCGGAGTTCCCGCGCAAGGGCGAGCACCAGCTTGCTGCAGAATCTGAGTACGGACCAGTCATAATCCTCAAACGATCGAAGATCGACTCCCGGGTAGCCCGACAGTGCGCTCTCGCAGAAGTGGACGACCTGCGCGCCGCGTGCCTTTGCCTGGCGCATCTGCTTCAGAACGTAGGCGGCGTTTCTGTGAACATCGGACGAGACCGGGAACTGACAAGTTGCGATAATGAGCTTCATGGAAGCGCGATCCAGCCGAATTGCTTACCGCAGCCATCATCTCAAGTCGGGCCGGTTACCGTTTCTGTTCGAGGTAGGGTATTCCCATTTCGTATAACTTCAGCCGGTCGCGGTAACGTACAACGGCGACGTTCTGTCCGATCTGCGTCGCCGCTTTGATGGCTTCCTGTTGGAACCGCACCGCCTCGCCAAACTTGCCCGCCGCCGCATAGCTCGCCGCCAGGGTATCGAGCAGTTCGGAATCGCGGTAGCCGGTCCATGTGCAGGCCAGCTCCGACAAGCGCACGGCCTCATCGGGCTTGCGCACGGAATCGTCCGGAGCCGTCGCCAGAAGCCAGGCGAGCGTGTTGCAGATGATGGGAGAATTCGGGTGCTGCTTCAGCCCTTCCTGGAGGAGTTCCACGCCGGTGGCGTACTGACGTTCGGTCAGGAGTTGGATACCCCATGCGACATAGGGCAATTCAAAGTTGGGATGGGAGGTAACCAACTGTCGCCATTCCGCTCCCGCCGCGGCCCCGTCGCCCGATGCCGCAAGAACGATCGCCAGCAGGTGGTGAACACTTGGATCGTCGGGCGTCTCCGCCACTTCCTGCCTCAAGAGCGAAACGATGGCGGGCTCGCGAGCTTCCTTCTTGATCGGCAAGCCCAGCCGGGCAACACGCTCGGCTTCGAGAAAAGCGCCTCGCCGTGCCAGGCGCGATGATCCCCGAGCGATGATGGTCTCATAGTCGCGCGCGGCCGCGGCCGCATGATCGAGCGCCAAAGTCTCGAAAGCTCTCGCCAGGGCGTTCATGTGCTGCGGTTCCAGTCGCTGCTCGACGGTGATCCCGGTCGTAGCGGCGCGACGCTGATCGACCATAAGGCGAAGCAGCTCCCAGACAAACTTGCGCGGGGTGTCGTCGGTGCTGCCGCTGAGTTGCGCAAACTTGTGATAGGCCTGAACCGCCGGATCGTATTTCTTGTCGACGACATAGGCCTTCGCCAGTTCCCAGTGCACTTCCGCGTAGTCAGGTCGCGACTGTGACAATCCATGAAAATAGCGAACCGAGTCTTCCGAGCGGCCCAGTTGCAGCAGGATATTGCCGTAAAGCATGACGGCGCGTGTATCGCTGGTGGACGTACTGAGCACTTCGCGAAGCAGTTGTTCGGCTTCGCGATAGGCCCCAAGCCGCATCAGGGAACGAGCCAGCTCAACGAGTGTCGAAAACTGATAGGGATTCCTCTTGAGAACCGTCCGAAACTCCTGAACCGCCTCGACGAAGCGCCCCTTGATGCTCAGCAGAACGCCGAGGGCATGTCGCGCGCCGAGTTCCGATTCGTTGCGCTCGAGGGCCTGTTGGAGAAGCGCAATGGCCTGATTGATCTGGCCTGCGCGGGAAAGCCGTTCCGCCAGGATGAGCAGGTCCTCTCCTCCGGCTGATCGACTTACCAGATCAACAAGTAAGGGGTCGCTGCTCAGCGGGGGTTGGCCTGCGAACTTCTGCTCCTCTCGATGGATTTTGGCGGACGATTCATTACCCAGCTTCTCCATTACCGACGCCATGGCGGCGTGCGCCGCGGCGTACTTCGGCGCCCATTTGAGTGCCTCTCTCAAGTGCGTCTGGGCCGCGTTAAGGTCCCCCTGTGCGGCCATGCATTCGCCAAGTCCCAGAAGCGCACGGGCATCCCGCGGATTCAGGACAATCGCCCGCTCATAGAGAGATTGCGCTTCGCGTAAGTTGCTTTTCCCTACGAGATTTGCCAGCTCGACGATAACCGGTGCATAAGAGTCATCGACGCCGATTGCTTTTCGCAGGGCCTGCTCGGCTTTGTCCGTGTCATAGACACCTTGGTGCGAGAGGGCAAGGTAATACCACCAGCGAAGCGCCGTGGGCTCGATTGCGGCGGCGCGTTCGAAGCACGGGATCGCCGCCAGGGGCGAATTCGCAGCGTGGTAATACATCCCCAGTTCGCCCACCGCGGCAGCGTCATTCGGCGCGGCCTTGGCAGCTTCAAACACCGTAGCCACGTCGTAGCGCAGCGCCTCGGGCAGGCCCACCAGGTCGATCACCGGTAAGCCGGAGTCGCCCGGGTCCAGCGACTTAGGGACCGGGCCCTTGAGCTTGGTCGGCACGACAGGAAGCGGACGCACTGGGTCCACGTCCGTGGCTCGCTCCGCCATGTCTTCGAGCGCAACTGCATCCCTTGCCTCAGGAAAATCGCTCTCGCCCGAAGGAGGAACCGACGGCGTACGGCTGTCAGCGATCTGTGGGACGGCTGGAGCAGCCCTGGCTTCGGGTTCATTCGGGGATGCCTCTGATCGGGTGCCTACGCTGGGTGAAGCGGCTTCAGACTGTTCCTCCGGAGTCTCCGAACGATCGCAGCCGGGACCTGTCGCCAGCGTCAGGATGCAGAAAAGGCAGGCCCCCAGGAAATTTAATAAAGATGCTTTCATGGCAACAGTTTAGCAGCCGCCGGGGCTTCAACCTAGAGCTATATCAACAGCCCTGCTTGCGAAAAATGGGCCGCCTGGCTGCATGGTGAGAGGCGAATCCTTTGAATCGTTGCTTTGCCTCCCCGCCCCAAGGGGCCTGAGCTACTCCCGTTCGTACGAAAAAATAACGTTCCCTGCTCTTGATTTCTTGCAAGGATTCTGTTAAATTCGCCTTTGCGTGGAGGAAGGTAGCGCAACAGCGCACTTCATGCGTTGAGCCGACGCTCTGGGACGTGTCAATTTCGGTCTCAGGTTCCGTAAGCTCGACTGAGTTGTGAGGAATTTGGAAGGAGCACCCTGTCCGGCATCGAGTAAATGCCGGCGAAGGGTCTAATAACATCGGAGGAGGGTTCAGATGAACCGGGGTTTCAAAGTATCATTGATTGCAGTTGTGGCGGTTTCCATCTTGGCGAGTGCAGCACCGGTTTTTGCCGATGCCATCTGCCCGAACTCGGAACCGAAGATTTTCGCTAACGGACAGGTCACGACCATTCCTGACAACAATCCGGCCGGTGCGAGCGTCTCGATCGTCGTTCCGGACAACGATCCTGCCTGCCCGTCGATCTGGGACCTCAACGTCGGCGTGCGCATCCGCCACACGTGGCAGGGCGACCTCCGCTTGACCTTGTCCCACGTCGAGAGCGGCCAGAGTCTCGTCCTGATGGACCGACCCGGTGTGCCGCAGTCCACTTTCGGCTTCTCGGCCGACAACCTCGGCAACGTGACGACCGGTGACCTCTTCATCTTCGATGACGAGGCAGCAAATATCTACGACCTGCCGGCTGTAGCTTCGCCGGGTATCACGAACGTCAGCGGTGCATGGCGACCTGAGAACTCCCTCTCGCTGTTCGACCAGAAGCCCAAGGCCGGAACGTGGGTGCTAAGCGTCGTCGATAACGCCGCTGGCGACACCGGTGCGATCGAGCGGTTCGAGCTCCACTTCGTCAACAAGATACCTGAGCCGGCGACCCTCGGCCTCCTCGGCTTCGGCGCCCTGCTCCTCGTCCGCCGCCGGGCTCGCTAAGACCCTCGGTAAAGACGATTACGTTTGAACATCAAGAGGCCCCGGTTCTTTCGAGAATCGGGGCCTCTTTCATTTGGTTCTTCACGGATTTCCGGGGAGCTACAGCGGCATTGGCAGATGTGCCAACGTCTTGCGTCGATTTTCGTCGGCTTTTTGCCGACGGGTTTTTGCCACCAACTTTGAGTCGGTGGGAGCCGTCAGACAAGCACCCTTGCGAGCCGGCTTCAGACGGGCTTCTCGCGTGGTCAATAGCCGGCCACTGCCAACCGATTCCCGGAAATCCGTGAAGAACCTTTCATTTTGCGTTGATCGAGCAATACCTCGATGCCTTGAGCGTTATTCGTGTGCTCGCAGCGGCCTGATCCGCTTGGGTGTAGCACGGGCCTTCGGCCGATGCGATGCATCCGGCCGAGGTTCCGGACGACGCTACCCCTGCCGTGACGCTGGAGCCACGGCGAAGCATGAACTGCACCAGCGAGTTGGGGGCTACTTTCGATCCATCGACGGATCGCCCTTGTAAGGCGTACCTGCTTCAAACAAAACCAGCCGCTTGCGGTAGTCGCCGATGGAACTCGTCTTGCCGCTCTGAATCGCAATGCGAATGGCTTCCCGCGACGCTTCCACCGCATTCTTAAAGTCTCCGGCGGCTGCGTACGAGGTTGCAAGCGTGTCGAGAAAAGCCGGTTCGGGCGACGCCGCTTTCTGCCGAACCCACTCTGCCAACTCCACGGCTTCCCGGGCCGCGTCCGCGTTGCCGGCAGGGTCCACCGCCAGATTCCATGCCAGCGAATTGGCAAGCCAGACCGAGTCCGCCTTGTGCTTTCGTGCCAGCTTAAGGACGCGCTGGGCCTGGCTGTAGTCTCCCGTCTTGGCCAGTTCTGTAGCATAGGAAATCGCGGCGACTTCATGATCCGGATGGGCTTCCAGCAGCTCCCGCCACTGCCGCCCTGCCGATTCCATATCCTTCACAGAAACATGCAACAGCGCGAGAACGTGCCGATACGACGTTTCATCCGGCTCCGCCTGTATGGCCTTGCGAAGACGGTCAATCACCTCCGCGGTGCTGTTCTCCCTGCGATCATCAATCCCCGCCCGCAGGACGAGTACGGCCTCGGAATAGGCCCCCTGTCTGGAGAGCAGCAGGGCTCGCTTCGTCAGGGTGTCGGAGATCGCCCGGAAGGGCTCGGCATCCTGCTTTAAGTCGATTGATCCCAGGGCCTCGGCGAAGCGATCGATCGTATTCAGCGAGATCGGCCGATGGCCCTTGGTCTTCAGCGATGAAGGCCGCCACTGATCGACCATGAGTTTGACCACGTGCGCCAAGAAGTTCTGAGGAAGCTCACGCGGGTCGGCCGTCTTCTTTCGCAGCTCCGCATACTGCTCAGCCGCCATCCCCACGCGATCCATCGTCAAGGCCGCGAGAGACATCAGCATGTGGCTTTCCGAATCGGCCGGCCGCAACTTCATCATGTTGTCGATGATCGGTATCGCATCGTCCGGTCGTCGAAGCTGAAGCAGCGCCGCTGCGAAAAGTCGCATCGCATGCATGTTCTCCGGCTCATTCTGAAGCACTTCCTTCAGCAGGCCGGCGGCCCCGGCGTAGTCGTGCATCAGCAGCATCGTCTGGCTCAGGTGCAGAAGGGTCTCCATCTGCGCAGGGGCCAGTTCGAGCACCACGCGAAAATGTGTGATGGCTTCCAGGTGGCGGCCTGCTTTGTTCAGGAGCACCGCCATGGCATGGTGAAGCGTCACTTCACCGGGTTGACGATCGATGGCTCCTTGCAGAAGCGCGATCCCCTGCTCCAGCCGGCCCTCACCGGCCAATCCTTCGACCAGTTCGAGCAGCTGCGTGCCGCCGGCAGCGCGACCGTAAAGCTCCATCAGCAGCGGATCATCACCCGGAGGCGGCGCTGTACCATCCTGCTGACGCGATCGATGGATCTGCGCCTGTTTGAACTGCCCTGCGTCTTCGAATAGTTCGGCCAGCGCGCCATGAGCAGCCGCAAACCGGGGCGCAAGGGCCACCGCCTCTCCATAGTGCTTGATGGCGGCATCCTTGTCCCCTTTTCGCCGCGCGCACTCACCCAGACCGTAATGGGCCAGGGCAAACTTGGGGGCAAGCTTCAAAGCCGCCTGATAGGCCTCGGCCGCTGCGGTTTGATCCGTCTGAACCAACGCATCGCCCAGATGGACATGCACCGCGGCATAGCGGGGATCAATCCTTGCCGCCTCCCTGAAGGCCCGCGCGGCCTCTGCTCGTCGATAACCCGCCGCGTAGGCCAGTCCCTCGAAGTATCTCCAGCGGAAAGACGGTGGAGCCAATCGCGCGGCCTCAGCAAAACACTCGGCGGCACTCAGCGGTGCGGGAACGGTGTACAGCATGCCCAGTTCACCGAGCTTCGATGCGTCGGTTGGCGATGCCTTCGCCGCCTCGTAGGCACGGCTGATTTCATCGCGGATCTTGTCGCCCAGGCCGATCAGATTGATCGAGGGCGGTTCGAAATCGGCGGCGGAGGACTTTGGGCTTGTATCTTGAGCGTGCGCTTGCCCGACCGCGGCCATGATGAGGAGGCCCGCTCCAAGAATTGCCACTCCGCCGAGTCCACGTTTCATGTCCTTCATGGTATGCTCCAAAATTCGCTCGAACGGCCCTATTTGACAGCCGGCGAAGCGGTTGAACAATGCCTGCGTTACGGGGTCGGCGTAGGTGCCAACGTGCTTGACTTTGCCGTTGGCGACCTCGACAACTTCGTGATAACATTCACAAACTTTCCGGACGCCGTTAGTGCCCGGACGAAGACCAATAATAGCAAGGGAACGGGAAGCCCAGGGTGAGCGAAGTCAAAATCACCATCGACAACCGACAGATCACGTGCCGTGACAAAGACTCCGTCCTTCAGGCGGCCCTCGATGCCGGCTGGGACGTTCCCCATTATTGTTACCACCCCGGCCTGAGCGTCGTCGCATCTTGCCGCCTCTGCCTCATGGAAATGAAGATGCCCAACCCAAGAACCAAGGAGATGGACTGGTCTCCGCGGTTGCTTCCGAGTTGCCAGACGCCCGTCAAGGATGGCATGGAGGTACGGTTCGCCTCGGACAAGGTCCGCGAGAACCAGAGGGCCTGCATGGAATATTTCCTGTTGAACCACCCGCTGGATTGCCCGGTGTGCGATCAGGCCGGTGAGTGCTATCTGCAGGACTACAGCATGAAATTCGGCGAGGCCGCCAGCCGGATGGTCGAGGCCAAAAACAAAAACCCCAAGAAAGACATCGGCAGCAAGACCCTGCTCTATCAGGACCGCTGCGTCATGTGTTCGCGGTGCGTACGTTTCTGCGACGAAGTCGCCGGTACCGGCGAGCTCTGCGTCGTCAATCGCGGAAGTCGTGCGGAGATCGACGTATTCCCCGGCGTGCCGCTGGAAAACGCCTTGCAGGGCAACGTGGTCGATATCTGCCCCGTCGGTTCGCTCCTGGATAAAGACTTTCTGATGGAGCAGCGGGTGTGGTTCCTCAAGGAGACGCCCAGCGTCTGCGCCGGCTGCTCGCAGGGCTGCGCGATTCGCATCGATCATAACGAAGGCATCATCTGGCGGCTCAAACCGCGTTGGAATCCCGGCGTGAATGACTGGTGGATGTGCGACAAGGGCCGCTTCGACTGGAAGTACGTCCACGACGAGAAACGACTGACTCGCCTCATCGTGCGACGCGGCGCCGAGGAAGCGTCGCCCGACTGGAGCGACTTGCCGGAGGTTGCCCGATCCCAGTTGGAACAGATTGCCGCAACGGACGGGCCTGACAAAGTCGGCGCGATCCTGTCGCCGTTCATGGCTTGCGAGGAGGCGTGGCTGCTGGCGAAGTTCATCCGCGAGGTCGCTCCGCAGGCGACACTCGCGATGGGGCCGGTACCCGTCGAAGGCGAGGATGAGACCTTTCCGAAAGGTAACGGCCAGCCCGTGCGATTTACAATCCGCGCGGAAAAATGCCCCAACAAACGCGGCGTGGAGATGATTCTCTCCGCGGCGGGCGGCAACGTGGTGTCGTTCAACGACTGGGTGAAGAAAGCAGGCGATGGCGCCTTCAGCGCGGCGTGGATCGTCGGCGGATATCCCAGACCGTGGGTCACACCGGAACTCGAGAAAGCCCTCGGCAAGATTCGGCTCGTCTTCGCGCAGGACATCTTCGCAAGCAAGTTCACCGAGGCGGCGACGGTCGTGATGCCAGGTTGCTCCTGGGCCGAACGCTCAGGCAGCTTTGTCAATGTGGACGGGAAGATTCAACCCTTCGAAGCGTCGATCACGCCGCTCGAAGGGTGCCAGAAGGATGGTAACTATCTCGCGGCCTTGTGCGGCATTCCCGGCCTGTACAATCCCGCGAAAGTTCGCGAGATGATGGCCGCGACGATGCCGCAGTTTGCATCGCTGCACGTGCCACCGCAACCGCCGGTGCATGCACACTGAAAAGGGTTCAAGGGTTCAAGGGTTCAAGGGGCCGAGGGGCCGAGGGGCCGAGGGGCCGAGGAGCCGAGGAGCCGAGGAGCCGAGGAGCCAGGGAATCGAGGGACGGGAGAACCGGTTTGGATTTCGTCAGACGACATCCGATCTTCACCACGCTGACCGCACTCCTGGTGCTCGGCGTCGGTGCGCTTGTCGGCGGTCTCCTGATCTGGTCCGCCTACGGCGAACAGATTCGATCCATCCTCGCCGATCAGTTCTATTTCAGCGTGCTCCTTTCGCTCGTGCTCTTCGGCCTCATCATGGGCGCCGTCGCCTACTCCATCCTGCTCGAGCGGAAGATCTCCGCGTGGACACAGGACCGCTACGGACCAAACCGCGTCGGGCCTTACGGCGTCCTCCAGCCGATCGCCGACGGACTGAAATTCCTCCTCAAGGAAGACGTCATCCCGGCCAATGTGGACAAGGCCATGTTCCTGCTCGCACCCTGGCTGATCTTCATTGTCGGCCTCATTGGCTTCGCGGTCATTCCCTGGGGCGGCGAGTTCCGCTGGCCCTGGATGGACGCCGACGCCGCGCCGTTGATCGGTCAGGTGGCGAGCATCGACATCGGCCTGCTCTACATCCTCGCCGTCTCCTCGATGGGCGTGTACGGTGTCGTTCTCGGCGGCTGGTCGAGCAACAACAAGTACTCGTTCTACGGCGCCATGCGGGCCGCGGCGCAGATGCTCTCCTACGAAATCCCCCTCGGCATGGCTGTCCTCGTGGCGATCCTCGCGACCGGTATGTTGCGCCTCGAACACATGACCGAGTATCAGGCCCAGCACGGCTGGCTGGTCATGTATCACCCCATCGCCGCGCTGATCCTCTTCATCACAGCCCTGGCCGAGGCGAATCGCATGCCCTTCGACCTCGCCGAGTCCGAACAGGAGCTGATCGGCGGCTACCACACAGAATACAGCGCGATGAAGCTGGCCATGTTCTTCCTCGCCGAATACGCCCACATGATTACCTCCAGCGCTTTCATCGTCTGTCTGTACTTCGGCGGTTCCAACATACCCGGTTGGCACTGGCTGAACTCCAGCGACACCGTCGGCGCCATGCTGGCCCGAATGGGCGTCATCGGCTTGAAGGTCTTTCTGTTTATCTGTCTCTACATGCTCGTCCGCTGGACGCTGCCGCGCTTCCGCTTCGATCAGCTCATGCGGCTGGCGTGGAAGTCGCTCGTACCGCTCACGATGGGGCTGGTGGTCTTGCAGGTGTTGATCGTTTACTACGACGCCTCACCGTGGTGGGCCCTGGCCGGCAACATCGGCCTCCTCTTTATTGGCGCCGCTTTCGGTGTCGTCAGCGGACGCCGCATCACCGGTCGGCAGCACAGCATGCAACGCGCCCGCGGTGACGCGATGGCGTTCAGGTAATCGTTGAAACGTCGAATGATGAATACGGGTTCTGACATACGAGGATTTGACGAGATCGGGCCGACGCCGACGCCCGTCGGCCCGCGCCGCAACTGGCGCGAGACTGACGTTCTGCGCGTCGATCAGCCCGATCTGACGATGTCCGAACGGATGTACCTGCCGCAAATCTTCGGCGGCATGAAGACGACGCTGCGGCACATGTTCAGGAAGAAGTTGCGCGACGACACCGTCGTGCAATACCCCGAAGTAAAGCGGGTCCTGCGCAAGGAGATTTACCGTGGCGTCCACCGGCTCAACCGCGACGACCAGGGCCGCGTCGCCTGCGTCGCCTGTTTCATGTGCGAAACCGCCTGCCCGGCACACTGCATCCACATCGAGGGCGCCGACAGCCCCTGGCCCGATCGCGAGAAGTATCCGATCAAGTTCGACATCGACGAATTACGGTGCATTTACTGCGGCATGTGCGAGGAGGCCTGCCCCGTTGACGCGATCGAGCTGACGCCGGAGTATCACCTCGTCGGAACGAGCCGTGCGGAGATGATCTTCGACAAGGAAAAGCTGTTGATGGTGTTCGACCGGACGAAGGACGATAAGCCGCGGAAGAACCCGGAGATTACGGGGTACTAAGCCGCCCCGGCAGTGGGAGTTGGATCTTGGAGCAGATGCTGGTCTATTCCGCATACGCCGTCGCCGGACTCGGCGCGATGGCCGTCTACGCGGCGCTGCCGAAGGAAGGGCGGCCCACGGCGCGCGGCGTCATCTTCACGCTCCTGGCCGCGGCGATCGGGGCACTTTTGCTCCTGTTGGGGCAACTTCTCGGCGAAGTCGGCCAGCGTGTGTATTTCTACGTCCTCGCCGTGCTCACGCTCGGCGGGGCCGTCCGCGTGGTAACGCATCCGCGGCCGGTTTACGCAGCGATTTTCTTCGTGCTCGTGGTGCTCAGCACGGCGGCCCTGCTCGTGCTCGTCGGTGCGGAGTTTCTCGCCGCCGCGCTCGTGATCGTGTACGCCGGCGCGATTCTGGTGACGTACGTCTTCGTCATCATGCTCGCCCAGCAGACGGCCCCGCTGACCGGCGGAATGTTCGCCCAGGCCTTGCACTATGACCGCGATTCGCGCGAGCCGATGGCCGCGGTCCTGGCCGGCTTCGTCCTCGTCGGCACGATTGCCGGCGTCATCGTGAATTATGAATGGACCACGCTCGCCGACGCAGAAACATCGGCCGAGGGCGGCAATACGCTGGCCCTGGGGCGCGTCCTCCTGACGGATTTCGCGGTCAGTGTGGAGCTGGCCGGTTTGCTGTTAACTGTGGCGATGGTCGGCGCCATCGCCCTGGCCCGAAAGCGGATCCCGCAGCACGACGACGGCGAGCCGGAGCTAGCCCCAGGCGAGATCGGCAAGCGCGTGTCGCCGTTTTGATGCGAGTTCAACGCGACGGATCGGCGATTAGGATTGTGAAACGCAAAAAGCCGATGGACTGCCGCCCATCGGCGATAGACGGGAATCGAAAGAGAGCATGACAACGGCAACAGCGCTCATCATTCTCGGCGCGGCCCTGTTCGGGATCGGTGTCGTCGGTTTTCTGACGCGGCGAAACCTGATCATCATGTTCCTCTGCACCGAGGTGATGTTTCAGGGTGTGCTGATCAACCTCGTGGCGATGGGGATGGCGCGGGGCAACCTGCAAGGGCAGGTCTTTGCCCTGTTCGTTTTGGTCATCGCCGCGGTCGAGGCCGGCCTGGGGCTGGCGATCGTGGTGATGTTGTATCGACGGCGCGGGACATTGGACGCCGACAGTTGGCGGACGATGCGAGGATGAGAGAGAAATTGTAAATGACGAATGACAAATGACAATAAGGGGCGTGAACCATCGATGCGCCCTTTCGTAATTCGTAATTTGTAATTCGACATTTCTTTCCAGTGGAAGTTTCGTGAACCTGCAGACGATGGCGATCCTGATTCCCCTGCTGCCGCTCGCCGGAGCGGCGCTCGTCGGCCTCATCGGCCTGCGGGGCCTCCGTGCGCGGTCGCACTGGCTGGTCATCCTGCCCGTCGCGGCGGCGCTGTATCTGGCCGTTCAGCTCTTCCTGCAGGTCAAGGCGAACAGTCTCGCCTGCGGCCACGGAATCCGCCAGATGTTCGACTCGTTCACGCTGTACCCATGGATGCTCGCCGGTACGAACTCCTGGCTCAACGTCTCTTTCCGCGTGGACCCGCTCACCTGCGTCATGCTGCTCACGGTGCTCAGCGTCTCGTTGCTGGTCATCATCTACTCCGTCGGATACATGCGCGACCATCACGGCCACGCCGAACGCGGCTACGAGCGATTCTTCGCCTTTCTCGCCATCTTCGTCTTCAGCATGTGTACGCTCGTGCTCGCGGGCAATTTCCTCGTACTCTATGTCGGATGGGAGCTCGTCGGCCTGTCCAGCTATCTGCTCATCGGTTTTCACTATCAGCGCCCCGCCGCCGCGGCTGCTGCAAAGAAGGCGTTTCTCGTCAACCGCATCGGCGACTTTGGATTCGGCCTCGGCATCCTGCTGATCTACTACACCTTCGGCACGCTCGAATACTCCAATGTATTCCGCATGGTTCAGGCCGGCGTTACGGTCGAAGGCGTCCCGCTGGAAAGCGCCCGCGTGACGACGATCGCCCTGCTGCTCTTCTGCGGCGCGATGGGCAAGAGCGCTCAGCTTCCGCTGCACGTCTGGTTGCCGGATGCGATGGAGGGCCCCACGCCGGTCAGCGCCCTCATCCACGCGGCGACCATGGTCACCGCCGGCGTTTATATGGTCGCCCGATGCCATGTCATCTTTTCCGCCTCGCCGTACGCCATGTGGATCGTCGCGACGATCGGCGCGGCGACGGCCATATTCGCGGCCACGATCGCCCTGACACAGTTCGACATGAAACGCATCCTCGCGTATTCCACGCTCAGCCAGCTCGGCTACATGTTTCTCGCCCTCGGCGTCAGCGCGTTTGACTCGGCCATCTTTCATCTGTTCACGCATGCCTTTTTCAAGGCCCTGCTCTTCCTCGGCGCCGGCAGCGTTATGCACGCCATGGCCGGGCAGATCGACGTGCGCCGCTTCGGCGGTTTGCGCAAGTCAATGCCGATTACGCACGCGACGTTTCTCATCGGCGGTCTGGCTTTGGCCGGTTTCCCCTTCCTTGCGGGCTTCTGGAGCAAAGACGAGATTATCCATGCCGCCTTGGAGAGCGAGATGCCCTGGCTGGCATGGGTCGCGATTCTCACCGCCTGGCTCACGGCCTTCTACACCTTCCGCATGATCTACATGGCCTTCTACGGACGCGAGCGGCTTCCGGAAGGCGTGGAACATGCGCACGAATCCGGAGGGTGGATGACGGTGCCGCTCATGCTGCTGTCGATCGGCGCGATCGGCGCGGGCTATCTCGGCGTGACGATTCATCGCGGCGGCTTCGCCGGCTTCTTCGAGCCGCACGGCGTCTTTCACACGTACCTCCGCCCGTTGTATGCCAAGGCGCCGGAAGGAGCGCACGACGCCGCCGGCGGGCATCTGTTGATGTACGTCTCGTCGTTCATCGCCATCTGGGGTATTGCCACGGCGTGGTACTTCTATCGCCGTCGCCCCACGATCCCGATGGCCATTGCGCTGGTCTCCGGCCCGATCTATCGGCTGCTGTATAACAAGTATTACGTTGACGAGTTGTACGACGCGGTGCTTGTTCGCCCGCTGCGAAAGCTCGGCGACATCTGCTACGATCTCGATCGATACCTGATCAACGGCATCCTCTGGATGATCACGCTCGTGCCGCGCGGCATCGGCTTCGGCCTGCGCCGCTGGCAACAGGGCGCGATGCAGGGATACGCCCTCGGCATGGTCGTCGGCCTCGTCGTCGTGCTCTGGTGGATGCTGATGACAACGTAAGGAATTGTTGAGCCAGGGGAGTGCGGGCGTCTCGCCCGCCGATTGATGCAGGTGACGTGCGGGCGTCTCGCCCGCACCCCCCGGTTTGTTTACAAACGATCTCTCGGACAAGCTTGGACGGGTCTATGCTTTATCTCGCGGACACATGGCTGGGCGATCACATCCTGTCGATCGTCATCTTTCTGCCGATCGTCGCGGCGGCGCTATTGTTCACGCGCACCGGCTGGTCGCCTGTCGCCATCCGGCGCACCGCGCTGGGCATCAGCGTGCTCACGTTCTGCTTTGCCTTGCTTGCCCTCGCCTTCTATATGAGCGAGCGTCCCGGTACGGGCCTGCCTACAGGTGAGTGGCGACTGGTCGAGCGCGCCGACTGGCTCGTCGGCGACGAGAGCGCCGTCCCCCTGCGGATTCAATACTACGTCGGTGTGGATGGCATCGGCCTTCCGTTGCTCATCCTGACCGCACTGCTCACCCCGCTGGCGATCTGGGGGAGTTTCACCGGCATTCAGGATCGCCACCGCGAGTACTACGCCCTCATGTTGCTCCTGCACGGGGCGATGCTCGGCGTCTTCTGCGCGCGGGACCTGCTGCTCTTTTACGTCTTCTTCGAGTTCACGCTGGTCCCGCTGTATTTCCTCATCGGCATCTGGGGCGGCTCGCAGCGTCAGAAGGCCGCCGATATGTTTTTCATCTACACGCTCTCCGGCAGCATGTTGACCTTCGCCGGCGTCCTCTATCTCGGCTGGAAGGCATCGACCCTGGCACTCGGCACCGACGGCTTGCGCGTGTTTACCTTCGAGCTCGACCATCTGTATCAGCTCGCCGCGATGGGCCACCTCTCCTTGAATACGCAGTGGTGGCTGTTCATCGCCTTCTTCGCCGGTTTCGCCATCAAGGTGCCGCTCTTCCCGCTGCACACCTGGCTGCCGCTGGCTCACACCGAGGCCCCGACGGCCGGCTCGGTCATTCTCGCCGCCGTCTTGCTCAAGCTCGGAACCTACGGCTTCCTGCGGCTGAGTCTGCCCATGCTGCCCGATGCAAGCATCGCGCTCGCCCCGATCATCGGAGTCCTCGCCGTCGCAGGGATCATCTACGGCGCGCTGGCCGCATGGGTACAGCGCGACGTGAAAAAACTCGTCGCCTATTCATCCGTTTCGCATCTCGGCTTTTGTCTGCTCGGCATGTTCAGCTTGCACTTGGCCGGCCTGACCGGCTCGGTGCTCTACATGGTCAACCACGGTCTCTCGACCGGCGCGCTCTTCCTCGTGGTCGGCATGATCTACGAACGCTATCACACGCGCGAGATGGACAAACTCGGCGGCCTCGCCCGGCAGATGCCGATCATGGCGTTTTTCCTCATCCTCTTTGCCCTGTCGAGCATCGGTCTGCCGGGGCTCAACGGCTTCGTCAGCGAGTTTCTCGTGTTGCTCGGCACGTTCAATTCGGAAAAATTCATCGTCCCCGGCTTCGCGGGACCGCTGGGAATCGCCTTCGCCGTCCCGGCGGCCTCGGGAATCCTGCTCGGTGCGATTTACATGCTGCACATGGTCGGCCGCGTACTCTTTGGTCCGGTCAAGGAGCCGGGCCACGGATTCGATTCATCCACCGGCCTTTCGCGCGACCTGACCCCGCGCGAAATCGGCATCCTCACGCCACTGGCGATCGGCTGCATCCTGCTCGGCGTCTACCCCAAACCCGCAATCGACTTGATGGAACCCTCACTCAACCAGGCCGTGCTGGCGCGCATCATCCCACAGTCGGATGGCGTGATCGTGCGTTCCGAGGAACAAGGATCGAATGATTCCACAATCCTGCGACCGGAGTTGCGTTTCTCTGCACCTTCGCAAGTAAGAAGTACGCGGATGGAAGATCATCTCGCTGCCGGATTCCGACTCAAATCACACCGACGACTTGCCGGCGCCGCGTTTCAGATTGAGCCGGATTCCGACGGTTCGATTTCCTCCGTTCCGCCTGACGAATTCCGCGTTCTGCATTCTGCCCGAAGGGAGAACCTCCCATGATCCCCGACGGCGTCGCCATGCTTCAAACGCTCATCCCCGAGCTGATTCTTATGCTCGGCGGCGTCTTCGTGCTCCTGACCAGCTTCTGGCCGGCTCGATCGGATTCGCATGGCGCATGGAACGTATCGCTGGTGACGCTGCTGCTCGCCCTTGGGTGGACCTGGACGCGCACAACGGCCTCGGCCGAGCCCGTCGAATCGCTCCATGCCGATTCGCTTGTGCTTTATGCCAGACTGTTGACGCTGTCCGTCGGCGTTCTGATCTTCCTCGCCTGCCGCAGCGTGCCGGAGCCGCAGGAGCGCAGCGAGTTCTTCAGTCTGCTGCTCTTCTCGCTGGCCGGCATCAGTCTCGTCGCCATCGCCAACGACCTCATCCTGCTCTTCCTCGCGCTCGAGCTTGTCAGCGTACCGACCTATATCCTGATCGGACTGTCCCGCCGCGATATCCGCGCCCAGGAGGCCACGGGCAAATACTTTTTCCTCGGCGCCTTCGCCGCGGCCATCACGCTGTACGGCTTCTCCTTCCTTTACGGCGCCGCCGGGACGACACAGCTCTTTCCCACGGCCGCATCGGACGCATCGATCGCGGGTCTACTCGAGATGCCGTCTAAAGCCGCGGACAAACTCGTCGTCCTGGGACTGCTGCTTTCACTTGTCGGCCTGACCTTCAAGCTCGCCGCCGTACCGTTGCATTTCTACGTGGCGGACGTGTATCAGGGCGCCGCGTCGCCTGTCACCGGCATGCTCGGCTTTGTGCCTAAGTTCGCCGGCTTCCTGGCCCTGATTCGCATTCTGTCCATGACCGGCTGGACCATCGGTGACGGCCTCTTCTGGATGCTCTGGGCGCTCGCCGCGGCCACCATGCTCGTTGGCAACACCCTGGCACTCATGCAGCAGAACGTCAAGCGCATGCTCGCCTACTCCAGCGTCGCACACTCGGGCTACATGCTCGTCGCCCTGCTCGCCGGCCCGGCACTCGCATCCACCGGCGCGACCGGGCCCCTGTCCGACGGCTTCGCCGCCCTCCTCTTCTACATGACTGTCTACGCCGTGATGAATCTCGGCGCTTTCGCCGCGATCTCCTTCTTCCGCAAGCCGGGCACGGACGAAGAAGACTCCGCCGAAACCCTCGACGACCTGACCGGCGCCGGCCGTCGACATCCCTGGGCCGCGCTGGCACTGGCCGTCTGTGTCCTCAGTCTGATGGGCATGCCCCCGACAGGTGGGTTCTTCGGCAAGCTCTACGTCTTCAGCGCAGCACTTTCCTGCAGCGCCGACACACCGCGCCATACGGCGATGATCGTCCTCGTCGTGATCGGCGTGCTCAATGCCGCCATCGCCGCAGCTTATTACCTGCGCATCGTCGCCGCGTGTTACCTGCGACCGCAAACGGAGGAAGCCCGGCGCGTGACCGGTTCGACTTGCAGAGCCCTGCGCACCTGCCTGGCGATCTGCGCCGTCTTTGTCATGCTCGTCTTCCTACGGCCGTCGTTGCTGATGACCTCGTCCGTCGCTGCGGTCAAAGACCTTTCCGACGCCCCTGCCCGACAGGTTGACGCCGTAACGATCGAAGCGACAAGGCCCTAAACCCGTGCCCGACGGCCGATGGTGTGATCGTGTCTTGACACCGCCGGAAAGTAATTCAAAATGCACCGCGGTGCCGACGCGAAGCGTCGGTCTGCAATCGCTGCCACGGTTTAAGGAGTATTCACCATGCGAGCAAAATTCTCTGTCCTGTCACTGGCATTCACGTTCCTCGTTGTCGGCTGCGGAAGCCCCATCGACGGCACCTGGCAGGCCAGCGGAGCGTCCGGCCCGGAAAGCCCCATCACCGCCGTCACCTTTTGCCACGACGGCACCTTCACCGCCAGCGCCGACTACGGCTCAGGCAAGATGCACGCCATGAGCGGCTGCTATTCGTTCAAGAATGAGAAGCTTCAGCTCTGCACGAAGGACACCACGCGCGAGTATCATGCCAGAGTCGACGACTGCTGCCTGCACATGACCCACGAGGGCAAGACACAGACGCTCTGCCGCCTCACATGCAAGGATGGCAAGTGCTGCGCCGACGCCCCCGCGTGCTGCAAGAAAATGTGATCCGCTGCCTCGTCAAGCTTTCGCGACGATGGATGAAGTGAAACGCCCCGGGAATCTGCCTGGGGCGTTGCATTTACTTCGCCGAAGGGCTCACGGCTTCATCGCTGCCGAATGAAATGAATGCGCGGGTACTTCGCCCCGAGAACGCGCCCCGCATCCGCCTTCATCCACGCAGAAAGGATCGTCGAATACACCGCGCGGAAGTCGATCTTCCACATCAGATCTCCCCGATCAAGCTCATCTGCTCGCAGGCCCGGATGCGCACCGTGAATACCCGGCCGAACGCGGCTACCCATCACAAACAGCGGCGCGGCAGCGCCGTGATCCGTGCCCTGCGAGCCGTTTTCCGAAACCCTTCGACCGAACTCAGAAAATGTCATCGTCAGCACGCGGTCGAATTGCCCGTCCTCCTTCAGCCCACGTGCAAACTCAGCCAGCGCGCCGCCCAACTCCCCCAGAAGCGACGCATGTCGGCCGGTCTGATTCGCATGCGTATCGAATCCGCCAAGACTGACATAATAAACGCGCGTCGGAAGGCCGGAGGCAATCATCCGACGCACCATCCCAAGCTGTTGACTCAGCGAGCCCCCGCGCCATCGCCCGCCCGGTCGTTGCCGACGACGATTTCCCTGCCCATCGCCGGCCGATGCTCGAATCTGCTCCGCACTGGCGCGTGCATCCATCGCCGTCCGCTGAAGATATGCGAGTATGCCGTCGCCATCCGTCGCGGCATTCAGCCGCTCAAACGCCTCGCGCGCCGCCGGCTGGTCCCCGCCGCGCCAATTCAATTCCTCGGGGCTGCCAAAACTCACCGGACTGAACCGATCCCCCAGCATCGCCAGCGGCGCCTCCTGCGTGATAGCGATTCCCTGCTTCGGGTCGACTCGGTCGCTCCCCTTGCAGGTGCAATCGAAATAGCGACCGATCCATCCGCTATGCCGTCGCCCCTGCGGGTCGGCCGTGGCCCAGATGTCCGTCGAGACGAAATGCGAGCGATCCGGATTCGGATACCCAACCCCCTGCAGAATGGCGAGCAATCCGTCGTCGAAGAGGGATTTAAGACCCACGGCGGACGGATGCAACGCCAGATCATCCGTCAGACGCAGCGCCGTCTTCGCTTCCACGGCCAGCCGAGGTCGGGCCTTGTAATACATGTCATTTCGAATGGGAATAACCGTATTAAGTCCGTCGTTTCCGCCGGCGAGCTGCACGACAACGAGGATCGGCGAATCGCGCCCGAGTTCACCGGCCGACGGCTCCGCTACGCCGGCGAGCGGGCTCAGCAATCGCGCGAAGCGATCCACAAACAGCGGCACCGTCGCCGACGCCGAGATCATCGCCAATCCGCCGTGGAGGAACTCTCGCCGTGTGTGAACGATCTGCTGATCCATCATGACCTCGTCACGCGCAACACCGTCGCTTTGCGAGTTGCATACTCACAGGTCGGCATTGACAACCCGTCGAATCCATACGCCGTCACGCGTCAACCCACCTGATACTCCGGCATGCTCACGATAAGCTGTATCACACTTCGCACCGCCTCGGGCAGTTTCTCTTCTCGCGCCGAATCCACACCGATGCCCACTTCGAGCACGTCGATCAACACCTGCCGTCGCTCGGCCGCGATCGGGCGATGCAGCAGACGTTCGACGTAATGATCGACGATCTCCTCGCCCGATGTCAGTCGATTGGCACGCAGCGTCGGCAACGGATCATACGCCGGTTGAAGATCCGTCAGCGGATACTCCGGCATCGAGACGGCTTCAGCGCCAAACGTATCCTCCAGACGCTGCCGCAGGGCGCTTCGCCGCCGCCGGGCCGCGTCATCGTCATTTCCGGCGATCAAAGCACAGATGGCGTTATATCGAGTGTAAAGCGTGCTCGTGTTAATCCAGGCCAGACCACCATCCCAGCCCTTGACACTCGGCGGCTGCATCAGTTGCTGACCCATCTGCCGCAGGGCCGCGTTCATCGCCGCAAGGTCCACGGGAGCAATCTCAAGCATCCGCAACGTGCCGACCACCAGCTCGACCGGGCTCTTGATCTGCGCGAAACGCGCCTTCTCGCTGTAGAAGTCGCGGCTGCTGAACATCTCGATCAATACGGGCTTCAGCTCAAAACGAGATCGACGCAGCGTCGTGGCCAGGGACCGCACGATTCGCTGTTCCGGCTCCGGATAGGCAAAGTACTCCCACAATTTCGTGCAGATGAATTCACCCGAGCGCGGCTGCAAGAGGATGATATCGACAACGTCCTCCGCGCCGAATCGGCCCTTGCGACCGAGGATTTGTTTCACACCGCCGTCGTGCTGTCCGCGCCGAAAAATGTATCGACCGGTCTCAAGGTCAACACTGATGCCGGTCAGCGCCCGAGCGACTTCCTTGATGTCCTTCTCCGTATATCGACCCGTGCCAAGCGTGAAGAGTTCCAGAAGCTCGCGCGCATAGTTCTCATTCGGGCTGCCGCGGCGATTCTGCTGGGTATTCAGATAGAGAATCATCGCCGGGTCATGAGTAATATCGATCAGCAGCGATCGAAAATTCCCCGAAGCATGGCGACGCAGCAGTTGATTCTGCTCGTACATCGCCTGACTGGAACGAACCTCCCGATGGCCGCTCGTGAAGTGGCCATGCCAGAAGAGCGTCAGTTTCTCCTCCAGCGGTCGCGGGCTGGCGATCATGGTCTCGACCCACCAGTTCACCACGCGACCGATCTGACGCTGATCCGCTCGCCGCTGCGTCGCGCGAAGTTCCTTCAACCGATCCTCGTCGGCATCGGGTTCCCTCAGACGCGGCGGCGTTACGGTAACCGACAGATCAAGCTCCGACGGCTTCCAGTCTACGTGCTCGTAGTTAACGACGTACTCAACCGCCTTGCGACGCCCGAGGAGCGTGAGATATTCGATCTGCTCCGGCGTCCCGCCAAAACCGGCGCGACGAAGCAGATGCGCGGCATCCTCGCGCGACCAGTCCGTCGCTGCGGCGGAAGGCCCGATACCGGCCGCAAGCACCGCCAGAAGAATTGCATGAAGTTGCATCATCGCCCAACCACCCCTGTCGAATGCTTCGAGAGGGTCCGGTAGGCGAAACGCATCGAATGGACGATTATTGTCAGCCCGCCAACCGCCCCGCAGACCCCAACGGACCCCAACGGACAGCGAAGCTCCGCTTCGCGACCTCTATGGCATCGGTATAACCCGATTCAACAACGCCGGACCATTCTGCATCCCGACCGGAAAAACACTCGCCGCCAGGCGGGCCGTCTTGAAAATCTGCTCCGCCAGCAGACTGCTTGCCGTCCCGGTCGTATCCATGAGATCCGTAATGTCCGCGACATGATTGAGCCCGAGCAGGTGACCCGCTTCGTGCGCCGCAACATTGCCGATGGCGATTCCAACCCCCTCGGCCGAAGGCAGTTGCGCAAAGGGCTTCGTAAAATCATTCGTGAAGACGATGCCGTCATCACACCGATCGCGATTACCCTGATCGACGGATTGCGCAACTCCGAACTTCGTCTGTGAGAAGCCGCCAAACAGAATCACGCTGAAGCAATCGTTCGGATCCGGCGCAGGCACATCGTCGCTGGTGACGATCTCCATCCCCGTACCCGCGAATCGGTTGCGTACCGTATTAACAATGACGCCCTTGATGAAATTCGTCTGGCCGTCATAGCTGGCGTTGACATCCTTCGCGTCGAACGGATCGACCGTGATCGTACCTTCACTCGGTATAATGACGCTGCCGCCGGCGAAATTCAGCAGGAGCCGTTGTGCGAACGGCGCAGGAATCGGCTGGCCGCGCATGACCTGAACCGTCGCTTCGTAGGCCCCCTCCTGATTCCCCAGCGGGAATTTGGTGACGGCAAAAAACATCCGCGACGTCGCGACCGTGACGATTTCGTCAATCGCAGAGTCGATCCTCCCCTGACTGAAGTCCACGTCGTCGTTCAGGGCGAACAGCTCTTGGTTCTCATCAAAAAGCGCCGCCACCGGGTCCAGCGTGCTCCCGGCCATCGGCTTAACGGTCAGAATAATTCGATCTCCCGGGGCCATCGGTCCGAGGTCCACCACGTCCAGCTTGCTGCCGGTGATGAGCGACGAGAAGTTCGCCTTGCCGTCGGCAGCCAGCGTCAGAATCGTCGCCGTAACGAACGAACTGCCCAGGTCCTGGCCGGGCGGCAGCATTCCAAACGGAGAGCAGGTTCCCCCCACCATGCCCATCGCCAGAAAGACCGCAAGAACAGAATAAGAGATGGGCTTCTTTCTCACGTGACAAGACTCCATGGCCGCCTCAAGGCGGAATTTACGCGAGGTAAATGGATCGCGACCATGCCCCCCCCGGGGCGCCGGGCCTGCGGCCCCCGCACAAGCAAGTCGCAACTCTCAAGTATTGTTTCAATCGAGTGTCCCGTCAAGTTAGATAAGCTGTAACCTCCGACAGGGAAAGGACATCAAAACTCAGATCGTTCGAGCCGGAACGCGTGAAAGTGATCGATTTCGGCAAGAAACCCGATTATCGGCTTCCCCGTGCGTGCGCTGCGATTTTTCTCCCCGCCGGACGCTTCTGGGTGGAATATTGGCCGCTTGCCGATGGTATTCAGAATGGGCGTGGAGGAATTCAGTTCAATATTAGGTCCGCCGGCAGGCGAGACAGGTGCTATTACTTGACGTTAGTGTGTCGATAGAACGGGGCCGGCCGAACGTTCCGGCAAGTTCATAACCCCCTGTAATTGTGAAAGGAAACGCACAGATGAAGACGAAGAAACTGGCCTTTGGCGGCATCAAAGCGACGGTCATCGCTGGCCTGATCGGCGGCGGCGCCATGATCGCAACAAATGGCGGCTGCGCCGAACAAGGCGGCAAGTGCTGCTCCAGCGGCGAGAAGAGCTGCTCGGGCGACAAGAAGTGCGGCGGCGATAAGAAGTGTGGCGGCGATAAGAAGTGCGGCGGGCAGTCGAAGTAGCCCGACCGCTGAATCCCCAGAAGATAAACTTACCCAGGGCTGCCGCAAGCCATCGAGCACGGCAGCCCTGCTTTTTTTGCTTGCGTGCCCCAACCGGATACATGGCGACGGATCGTCAAGCACCGGGCATGGCATTTTCGCCAGGATTGGAACACCTGTAACGCGCGCACGGCGAGCAAGCTACACATACGAACCCCGCCGCGCGCGACGGCTCCGTCCGAGCGGGTAAAATTCAGGAAGTTCAGGCAAATTCAACATGCTATTTTTTTTTGCAATACGAATTCTGCTGCAGGGCGGCAGACGCTGAACATCCCGATCAGGAAAAGAAAGAAAAATGATGGACCCACTCCCATACACGCGATCGCTGTCCGCCGCGTTCCATGATGAACTATATTTCTGGTAACATACCGCCGACGGTCCATGAATTTCGACGGACAATCATCCGCAGGGCGACGCTGGCGCTAATCAGGAGGCGGCGATGGGCCGGAATGAGCTAAAATCCCTCCCTCGACTCGGCGCAGGCATCGGGCTGCGCCGCCAGCATTTCAGCGACATCATCGAGCGTAAACCGCCAATTCGATGGTTCGAGGCCATCCCGGAAAACTTTCTGGGCCGAGGCGGCTTTATTGCGGATTCACTTCGTCAAATCGCCGCTGAATACACGCTGATCGCTCATGGCGTTTCGCTTTCGATCGGAAGCACCGACCCGCTCGACATGACTCAACTCAAACGCCTCAAGGCGTTCTGCGAGGACATTCGCAGCCCCTGGTTCAGCGATCATCTCTGCTTCACGATGGTCGACCATATCAACCTGAACGACCTGATTCCCCTGCCGTTCACGAAAGAGGCGGCGCTGCATGTCGCCAAACGTGCCCGAATCGTGCAGGACGTACTCGAACGGCCCTTCGCTCTCGAAAACGTGACGTATTACATGGCGCCCTCACGATCGGAGATGACGGAAGCCCAGTTCATTACCCTGATCCTCGAAGAAGCCGACTGCGGCCTGCTCCTGGATGTTTCCAACGTCATTCTGAACACGAAAAATCAGGGTTACGACGCCGAGCAGTTCCTCGACGCCATCCCGATGGAGCGGGTCATCCAGCTCCACCTCGCCGGCTACGAGGAAAACGGCGACATCCTGCTCGACACCCACGCAAAACCCGTTTCCGATGAAACATGGAATCTTTATCGTAAAGTGATCGAGCAAATCGGACCATCCTCGGCGCTGGTCGAATGGGACGCCGAGATTCCCAGTCTCGATCGCCTCTTACAGGAAGCGGAAATGGCCCAGCGGCTGATGGATGAAACCACCGCGCCGCGAGCGAGCTGAAAATGGCCCTGGCCGACTACCTCTCTGCAATTCGCGTCTTAATCCTCGACGAAGGGATGGACGGACCAGTTGCGCAGCGGCGCGCCCTGCTTGCCCGACGCTTTCCGCGACTGACCGAAGCGGAAATCTCCGACCTGGGTAACATCCCCCCGCAGCGATTGCTGGTCTATACCGATCTCGTTTTTGCCGGCATGCGCTCGACGCTCGAATACGTCTTTCCCGTCAGTCTTGCTGTGATCCATCGCCTGCGCACGCTGCTCGGCGACGATCGACCGCCGCGCCTTGCCGACTTCGAACTTGTACGCGAATTGCATCGCTGGCGTACATGGAACAGTGATTCACAGCGCGAGCTGGCGGCGAATTTCGAAGCGTTCGTTCGAGATAAACATCAACCCTGGCTAGCCGCCTGGCCTGGTCTCGCTGAGTTGCTCGACTTCGAACGCACCGAACTCGAAGTCTTCTATGCCGAAGACCCGCCGCATTCAGCCGTGAGCGAAGCCCGACTCGCCGGCATGGCCGCCATGACCGTCGAGGCCCTCATGTCGCTCAAGGTTGTGGCGCCGGCATACATCGCTCTGCGTTCCTACGCCTTCGACATTCCCGCGACCGTTACCAGGTGGCGCCGCGAAAGCACCTTGCCCGTTCCACTCCCGGCCCCGAAGGACTGCCGTGTCGTCTGCGGTCGCGACGTCAACACCCTGTTGCCGGTCTGGCACGAACTGAACGATGCCCGATACGCTGCATTGGAAATCCTGTCACACGGATATCCGTTGACGATCAACGATCTCGCCGATGGCTACCTGTCGGCCGTCTCCGAGTCACCGTCCGAGTCCGAAGAGGAACGATTCGCCGATTTCTTCGGCCTTCTGCAATTGGCCTTCCGTTCCGGCATCCTCCTTTTGCCCGATACGGCATGACGGCGCCGCATCACGCAACACGAAGCAAAGTCCCACCGAGGTATGAGAAGTGCAGTATCGACGATTATTCTCGGCCGACGCCAGACGCCCGAAAACCATTCCCCGAAACCCTGTGCCTCGTTGTCAACCAACGCACCGATTGATCCGATCTATCGCCCGTGGGACGGCAGCATCATCGCGCCGTGAAAAATGCCCGGCATCGCCCATGCCTTCGCCCTCGAACCCGATGGCGACAACGGCGCCGCCCGGCACGCATGAACAAACATGGAGCAAATCATGAACTCACCCGTGTGTCCAGCTTGCGGTAAAAACAACCTCGTAGCCGGCAACTTGCAGTCCACCGGTACGCTGCACTTCCGGCCCACGGGCGTGAAATTCATGACCTTCCGCACGGCCGATATCACCGTCTGTGCATGCATGTGCCGTGATTGCGGACAGATTCATCTCCAGGGCGACCTTGAGAAGCTTCGCCTCGTTCAGGACCTGCCCGGAGTCGACGAAAAAAGCCGCACGCCCGCGCCTGCCAACCGGTAGCAAGACCGGCCCGGCGCCAGGATCGCTTTCCGGAGGGGAAAGCAAGCGGCGACGTCGAGTCGCGCGACGGGCCGAACGACGAAACCGTGCCTCAAACGCACGGCCCTGTCGTCCGGCCCGTCGTCTTTCCCGCCCAGCGAGCAGCCATCGACCCCTTCCAGCAAAAACATTGCAACGAAAGCCGTTCTATGGTTACACTTCCCCGTGGCTTCGACATCCCGCGCGAAGCCGGTGCCGGGAACGGACCCCGGCCCTTGATGTAAGCACGTGAAAGGAGTCGCGTCATGCCCTCCCGCATTTCCCGAATCATCCTCGGCTGCGTCGCCCTCTGCATCTTCGTCGGCTGTCAGAAGCCCGAGCCGATTCCCATGGTGGACCTCACCAAGGACTATGATCGTCCGCTGCCGCCGGGCCAGTTCGCCTTGCGCAAGCTCGATCCGTCGCAGTATCCCAGCTTCGGCGACGGCTGGTATCTCGCCAAGGGGGTCGGCCTCAAGGAAGCCATCGCCGGCAGTCTGAATTACATGAAGAAGCCGTCGAGCAAGAAGTATTATCCGCTCGGCCCGATCACCCACGAGCAGGTGGTTCACAGTCTCAAACTGTTTTCCGCGATCCTCGATCAGGCGAGCAGCCCGCAGGACCTCGACCAGCTCATTCGTGATAATTTTGACGTGTACATGTCCATCGGGTGCGACGACGATGGCACCGTACTGTTCACCGGCTACTATTCGCCGATTTTCGACGGCAGCCACGAGCGTACCGATCAATTTCAATATCCGCTCTATCGCCTGCCGCCCGAATTCCAGAAGGATGAAGAAGGCAACCCCGTCGGCGGTCCCTGGTCCACGCGCGAGGAGATCGAAACCAGCGGTCTGCTCGCCGGAAACGAAATCGTCTGGCTGGGCGATCGCTTCGAGACCTACGTCTTCACCGTGCAGGGCTCCGGCTTCATCCGCATGCCTGACAACTCGCTCTACGAGATCGGCTACGCCGGTCACAACGGCCACGACTACACGCCCATCGGCAAGATTCTCGTCGCGGATGGAAAGATCGATCGCTTCCGTCTCTCGCTGGACACGATGATCAATTACTTCCGCCAGAATCCGGAAGACCTTGACGAATATCTCTTCCAGAACAAGCGATATGTCTTCTTCCGCGAGTCCAAGGGCGGCCCCTACGGCTGCCTCGCGGAGCGCGTTACGCCGTATCACAGCATCGCAACGGACAAGGAAATCTTCCCCCGCGCCGCGCTCGCCTTTCTGGACACGCGCGTGCCGCTTGTCCCCGGCGAGTCGATGCGATCCTTCCGAAGCTTCGTGCTCGATCAGGACCGCGGCGCCGCCATTCGAGCCCCCGGCCGTACGGACATCTACATGGGCATCGGCGACGAAGCCGGCAAGCACGCCGGATTCACCTACAGCGAAGGCCGGCTCTATTACCTGATTGCCCGCGACGGAACCACGATTCCCGGTTCAACCACCGTCGCTCATCAGTCGGAATGAGATTCAGCGAGTGACGAATCTTTCGACTCAAGCCACGGGCATCTGCCTGTGGCTTCGGCTGGGTACTCGAATATCGTCGATTGAATCGGGTACCGTCTGGCGTGCGTTCGCGCAAACAGAGCCGCGACCGTAAGGCAAGACTTGCATCAGCCGGCGGTCTCGTGCTCGGCGGCCGTCTTCTGAATTGAAAGCAGGAGCGCCTCTTCGGCGGGCGAGTAGCTGCGGTTTCTGCGGGCGACGACCTTACGCGCCAGAGCGAGCGCCTTCTCTGGCTCGTTCACTTGTCTGCCCCCATCCGTCAGCCATGTGAAACTCGGTACAAATGTCGGCACGAATCCGCTGACCGCAACATTGCAAGCGTAACCGATCACGCAGCCCGTCGGCAGTGTCGTGCGGATCGCCGTTTTGGTGTGGTCGCCGATGAAGGCGCCGACGAAGGTCTCGCCCGTATCCACGGGCTTGCCGTTGATCGGCACGCGCACCGGGCCATAGGTGTTCTTGAGATCGCTTCCGACGGTGTCGGCGCCGAGATTCACCCATTCGCCGACGTAGGAATGCCCGATGAAGCCATCGTGCTGCTTGTTGCTGTAACCGTGGAAGATAGTCCCCTCCACCTCACCGCCGACCTTGCAGACCATGCCGATGCTGCACCCCGATCGAATCGACGCTCCGGGCTGAATGGTGCAGCCATCGCCGATATAGCACGGCCCCTGCACAACGGCACACGGATGAATCGTCACGCCTTCGCCGATGAAGATGGGACCGCTTTCGGCATCCAGGACCACACCGGGTTTGATGTGGCTCCCCTTGCCGATATGAATCGCGCTCGGATTGACAAAATGCGCACCAGGGTGTGCCATGCTTGCGGCATTCATCGCTGCGCCGGCGCACTGCCGAATGATCTCGGCGGCATTCTCCGATACGAGCTGCCACGGATCGTCCATGAGTCGTCCCGCCTCCATCGGGAGACTGACCGAGGCACATCCCGCGAGCGCGTCCTTCAGCCGCGAAGGGTCGAGAAACGTGTCCGGCGACAGCTTTGAGCCGATCGCTCGCGACACCCGTGCGGCCACGAGCGCGTCACCCTTCCAGGCGGCCGACTGCGGCGGAAGCTGGATATCATGCCGAAGCAGGTATCGCCCGTTGATCCAGAACTGATCGTCGCCCGTGGAGGGCTGATTCACACGGCGTGTCTGCCGTTCCGCCATGACCGCGGCAAGCTCATTTCGAACGAAGAGGGCTTCCGCCGTGCGACCGACGGCCGTTTCGATTTTTGAAAGGAGATTGTCGAAGCCGCAGCGCAGGTTGAACGTGCAGCGACTGTAGACGAGCGGCAGCAGGTTTCGATAACCGGCGTCCTCAAAGACCAGAAGCTGCATGGCGAATGCCTCATCCACTGAGGGCCGCAGAAGTGCTCGGCGGCACTCTTCCCGTCAGCGACGCCTCAAGGTTGCCTTCTTCCGCACTTTCGCACTTCGCTGGCCGACTTGCTTTTTCGCCAGACGCATCAGAAAAGGATGCGACAGACACGTGCCGCTAAATCCATTGGAACGTGCGAGACGGACATAATAGGACGCACGATCACGGCTTGCGGTGGCCGCTTCGCCGCGTGCAGCACGCTCCGAACGCCCGGAGAGCGATTCGCCCATTGCATGAAGCGTCTCGCGCATCCGCGGCTCGATCTTTCGCCACGCCAGCTGACAGGTCTTCAGAATCTTCGCGGCGACCTTTGTTGTTTCCGGATGGCTTCGAACCAGCCGCCGCGCTGCATCGACGGCGTTTTCAAAGATACCAGCGAGCCGATTGATCGCGAGCAACTCCTGGCTCAGCGCTTTCGGTAGCCGATCATCCTTCGTCGGGCTTGCCTTCGGCAGAGGACGCGCCAGGCGAGTCTCCAGTTCCTTCACGGCAGCCGGCACCCGCTGAAGAATCACCGCCAGTCGTAATCCGCATGGAACAAAGTTGTAGGTCGCCCAGCCCGCGGCGTCGCAAAAATCGCACCGCGACTTGCCCAGCCCCACGCACGACTCGCAGACTTCACCGAAACTCGATTTCCCGCGCCCCTGACAATCGCCGCAAGTCTGAAGTCCTTGCTTGCAATAGAAACATGGGTAGAACGCGAGTACTCGCACGAGGCGAGCCGTTGCCTCTCGGCCGATTGTTTTGCCCAGCCATGGCGTTAGATCCGCGCCGATCGGCGCAACGCCCGGCGTGAGCCCGTCCACAAGCAGCCGAACGGCCTCCTGATCGCGTCTAGCTTTGAGTGCGCGAAGCACCGCGGCCAGAACGACATCCGAGCGATTCTGCTTGGCCATGGGCTCGCCACCCGTGCAGTGTTATTCGTTGATGCCGAGGAGTTCTACCTCGAAGACCAGCGTCGAGTTCGGCGGGATACCCGGCCGACCTGCGGGGCCGTAGGCCATGTCCGGGGGGATGATCAGGTACCGCTTGCTGCCGACCTTCATGCTGCCGACGCCTTCGGTCCAGCCGCGGATGACCTGGTTGAGGCCGAAGGAAATCGGCTCGCCGCGGTCCACGGAAGAATCAAACTTGTTGCCATTGGTCAACCAGCCGGTGTAGTGAACCTTGACGCGATCGGTCGTCTTGGCCGGTGTGGGCCCCATGCCCTCGACCGAATCGACGTACCACAGCCCGCTCGGCGTTGTGACGCCCTTGGCGGGGTCGGCGCCACGAGATTGCACCAGGGCCTTCGCTGCATCCATGGTCTTGGCTCCTTCCATCGCTTTCTCCTTTTCTCGCTCCGCCATTCGCTTCTGATCGGCCTCGATGAGCGACTTGACTTCTTCCTGGGACAGTATGCTGACTTTCTTGATGATCACCGGGGTGGTCGGCGCGGCCGGTTGTCCGCCATCGGCACGCGGGTCCATCTCTACGGGGGTGTTTCGAATCTTTTCCACGACGTCCATGCCGTCGATGACCTTGCCGAAAACGCAATAGCCCCAACCCTGCTGATTCTCCGCGGTATGATCCAGCCGCGAGTTATCCACCGTATTGATGAAGAACTGACAGGTTGCCGAGTGTGGATCGCCGGTGCGCGCCATGGCGATTGTGCCGCGATCGTTCTTCAGGCCGTTGTTCGCCTCGTTGCGGATCGGCGACTTTGGCTGCTTCTGCTTGTAGCCCTGCTCGAAGCCGCCGCCCTGGATCATGAAGTTTTTGATGACGCGATGAAAGATCGTGCCTTCGTAGAAACCGTCCTTCGCGTAGGAGAGAAAGTTCTCCACGGTGTTCGGGGCCTTCTCGCGATTCAGCTCGATGACCATATCGCCAAGCGACGTGCTCATCCGCACGTAGGCCCGGTCCGCGATCTTCGGTTTGTCGTCGCTCATTTTCGCCTTCTCATCCGCTCTGGCCGATCCGCCGCAGACCACAGCCGCCAGGAGCGCGGAAGCACATGCCGTTATTTTTCCACGAGTCATAGTTTTCCCTCTTAGATTGGACCATGTTGTATGCATTATCGCCGTGCGTCGAACCCTGAAGCTTCTTTAATGCTAGGTGCGCCTGGTGACCCTGTCAAACCGTGCTGCCGTCGCAGTTCATGTTCGCTTCGTCGCCAGCGCGTTCGATACGTCCTCGACGAAATGGCGACACGCTTTCTCCACGCTGCGCCACCAGTCGCCGCCGCTGGTCGTCGCGTTTGCCGTCTCTCGATATGCAAAGATGACCGAACGACCCGCCGCGATGATCGCTCCCGCGCCGTCGAGATTGAAGTACGGCAGGAAATCCGCCGCTTTCCCACCTTGCGCCCCGTAGCCCGGCACGAGAAAGATCGACCGCGGCATCAGCTCGCGCAGGCGGGACGCGTGCACCGCATCGCGCGTGGCTGTCACCGCCCCGACGAACGAATATCCGCAACGGCCGATCGCGCCTTCGCCATCGGCCCAGTGCGCCACCTGCCCGGCCACGATTTCGCTTACGGTTCGACCGTCTGCTGCTCGAATGTCTTGAATGTCTGCAGCAGACGGGTTGGAAGTGCGGACGAGAACAAAAATCCCTCGTCCCTCGCGGCGACACGCTTCCATGAACGGTGCCGCACCATCGACACCAAAATAGCCGCTGATGGTCACCGCGTCCGCCACGCCTCGATCCGTGCGTCCGACGAAACTTCCCGAATCAAGATGCCCTCGGGCATACATCTCCGCCGTATGGCCCACATCGCCGCGTTTGACATCGCCGATCACGACCAGGCCCAGCTTCGAAGCCCGGAGGATCAGACGATCGTAGGCGTCGACGCCCTCAGCGTGATAACGCTCAAAATAGGCCGAATTGAGTTTAACGGCGGGAACGATCGGTGAGATCACATCGAGAAGTTGCTCGCAGTAACGCTCCATGAGCGCGACTTGTTCGGATTCAGAGCCCGCCGTCAGCATCTCGGGCGGCAAGTTTTCATAGACGGGATCGAGCGCCACCACGCAGGGTGCGCCGCGTTTCTGTACGGCAGCCGTCAATCGATCCGCGAAATGCTCAGGCACAACGGGTTCCCGATCCCTGACGAATTGGAAATGCGCGTATCAACAAAAGTTCGCATGGAAATTCGCGCGAACGACCGTCGAACGACGCGTTCGCAAGAATCCGACTCTGCTTCGTGATTCACGCTCTACTCCGCGGCCTTTTCCTCCTTCGCTTCAGCGGGTTTCTCAGGCGCCGGTTGATTGCGTCCACGAAGCGCGTCCATCTCCTTCTTGGCCTCGCGCCACATCTTGTACGCTTCTTCTCGATTGCCCTTCCTGAACTCGATGCCTGCGTTGGTTCGCTTTCGCTTGATATCTTTTGTCTTTCGCATTTCGATTTCGACTCCTTGCGGTTTACTCGCACGCCGCTGTCCAAAACGCTTTCGAACGCTGCGGCAAGGATGACTTTCTTTCACCGACCGTGTCGGTCGAGCGGTCGATTATACGGAAAGATGTGCTCCGCGTCGGCGCTGCGTACCTGACTCCGGAGCCAAATTTTGAGAAAAACTTCACAAGCCAACTGGCTCATCAACATATCTTTCGCTGCCTGTGTGACTTACAAATCAGGCCGGTCGGCCACAAATCCCTGATTTCCGGCTTGACACGGCCTTCGCAGGTGCTACATTACTGTGCTGCAAGTTGGGTAGCCCGGAAGGACAGTTAAATGCTTCCTTCGGAATGAATGTAAAGGGTTCGATTGATTCGTAAGACTTGCAAGAGAGCGTTGGATCGGTCGGCGTGACTGCTGACGGGTGCTCATCGGTTTTCCGATCAGGCCACCGGCAGTCTCCGGTGGCTTTTTTTGATGCCGCTTCCTCGGAAGTTTGGCGTCACGCAACAAGAGGAGATGCCCGCCGCGATGCGGCAATCGCTTCTATCGCGTGGTGTCGATCCTGAACCGGATCGCCCAGCCGCCCAGCCGATTCCGAAAAACTTGGCCAGTGCAGGGCACGCAGCTCAGCCAGAGCAGGGCTCGTAGCTCAGTTGGTTAGAGCGCGTCGCTGATAACGACGAGGTCGTTGGTTCGACTCCAACCGGGCCCATTCGACTTTGCCCCGCGGATGGCGAAAGGTCGGCAAGATGAGTTGGGGCATGTTGGCTTTGATTGGTGTCGCCGTCGTACTGATGCTTATGCGGGTCAGGGGCGGCGGCTGAGGCCCGAAGAATTGCGGCTGAGAGTTTCTCGGCTGCTGCGGATAAGGTGGTGCTCGACCGAGCAGGGCTCCGAAACGAGAAGAAATTGCGGGGCTGGCTTACCTGGTCTCCTGTTTCGAGTATCTTGTTTCAAGATCGGGGCCGTAGCTCAATTGGGAGAGCACTAGCTTTGCAAGCTAGGGGTTGCCGGTTCGATCCCGGTCGGCTCCATTGAAGGAGACTGGATACTGGAAATCCGATACTTAGTGACCCGCTCGCGGCGAACTTGTTTCTGATTTCCAGTCTCTAGTCAGCCCTGCAAGGGGCGAACCGGAGCTTGCTCTTTGACAATTGAATAGAGTTGGGAATGTGAAAATCGACATCACGAAGATTTTTCACAAGTTCTTCATTTTCAAAGGCGCCAAGGTCGGGCTTTCGGGTCCGGTTGAGGCGGCCAATGGTAATGTAGAGCGCCGACGGTGACTTGGCACGTTGTTAATGGCGTCCGCGAGGAAGCGCAGCGAGGAGCGGTACTTTTAACGAGTACGGTGAATCAAAGTGTCTGAATCGTGGCAGCGATTGATAAATGTGGTCAAGCTCGTAAGGGTACATGGTGGATGCCTAGGCGTCCAGAGGCGATGAAAGACGTGGCAGCCTGCGATAAGCTCCGGGGAGTTGGCAAACAAGCTTTGATCCGGAGATTTCTGAATGGGGCAACCCTGTCTCGCTTAACAGGCGGGGCAACCGACGCATGAATTCATAGTGCGTCGGAGCTGACCCAGGGAACTGAAACATCTCAGTACCTGGAGGAAAGGAAATCAACCGAGACTCCGTTAGTAGCGGCGAGCGAAAGCGGATCTAGCCCAAACCGGGCCTTGTGCCCGGGGTTGTGGGGCCTCGAGGAGTTACAAAGGCGCGATCAGCAGAACGGTCTGGAAAGGCCGGCGAGACAGGGTGACAGCCCCGTACGCGACGATCGTTGCTCTCCGTTGAGAGGATTCCCAGAGTAGCACGGATGCCGTGAAACTCCGTGTGAAGCCGGGGGGACCACCCTCCAAGGCTAAGTACTCCTGGACGACCGATAGTGAACAAGTATGGCGACTGAAAGGTGAAAAGAACCGCAATAAGCGGAGTTAAAAGAACCTGAAACCATGTATCTACAAGCAGTCAAAGACCTAGAACCGGCTTCGGCCGGTGATGGTCGATGGCGTACCTTTTGCATAATGGACCGGCGAGTTACTCCTCTGTGGCAAGGCTAAACCGCTTCAGCGGTGGAGCCGTAGCGAAAGCGAGTCTGAATAGGGCGAAATAAGTCGCAGGGGGTAGACCCGAAGCTGAGTGATCTACCCATGGGCAGAGTGAAGCACCCTTAACCGGGCGCGGAGGCTCGAAGCCGTGAACGTTGAAAAGTTCTGGCATGACCTGTGGGGAGGAGTAAAAGTCTAATCAAACTCAGAGATAGCTGGTTCTCTCCGAAAATGCTTGAGGGCATGCCTCGGGCCACTACTTCGCGGGGGTAGAGCTACTGAATGGATCGCGGGGTCCACCAGACTACCGCCTCCAATCAAACTCCGAATACCGCGAAGACTATCCCGGGAGAAAGACTGTGGGTGATAATGTCCACGGTCAAAAGGGAAACAACCCTGACCGCCAGCTAAGGTCCCAAATTACATCTAAGTGCATAAGGAAGTTGGATTTCTATGACAGCGGGGATGTTGGCTTAGAAGCAGCCACCATTTAAAAAGTGCGTAATAGCTTACCCGTCGAGAAATCCGGCACCGATAATGAACGGGACTAAGATGTAAACCGAAGCTGCGGGAACTGAGAATGACGAATTATGAATTACCGATGACGAAGGTTTCTTCGCGTAACCGCGCGAACGCTTTTGGTAATTTGTAGTTTGTAATTCGTCATTCTTGGTTCGGTAGGAGAGCGCTGATAGGCAGATACAAGGCGTATCGTGAGACGCGCTGACGGGCCTATCAGGTGAGTATGCCGGTTTGAGTAACGAGAAAGAGGGTGAAAATCCCTCTCGCCGTAAGCCTAAGGTTTCCTGGGGAAGGTAAATCCGCCCAGGGTTAGGCGGACCCTAAGGCGAGGCCGAAAGGCGTAGCCGATGGACAGCAGGTTAATATTCCTGCCCTTCGTATGATCTACCCCAACGTGCGTTTTTCCAAGGTGCAGCCCACGATTAGGTTCGAGGGTTCCCGAGAGGGCGAGGCCAATTTGTTGCTGAAGTGCATGGAGGAAGAACCGAGAAAAGCGTTGGGTTCATTGTCATGCGGAACCGTACTAAAACTGACACAGGTAGGCGAGGAGAGTATCCTCAGGCGCTCGAGAGAACGGTCCTTAAGGAACTAGGCAAATTGACCCCGTAACTCCGGGATAAGGGGTCCCTCCTGCCTGTAGCAATACAAGCAGAGGGCGCAGAGAAACGGCAGTGGCGACTGTTTATCAAAAACACAGGTCTCTGCTAACTCGCAAGAGGATGTATAGAGACTGACGCCTGCTCGGTGCGGGAATGTTAAGGAAGGCGGTTAAGGGGTTCGCCCCTGAAGCTGGCAACCGAAGCACCCGTAAACGGCGGCCCTAACTATGAGGGTCCTAAGGTTAACTACGTGTTACGCTCGATACGCTAGCCTTAGTAAAACCGAACCATATGCGGGAAACTCCTCAACAGCCGTCTGGTACTCGTCTGGCATCCTGCCAGGCAGTAAAAATCCAGCGGACATGGGGACAATCCGCAGGGAAGACCTTTGACGCATCTGAGTCAAAGGAACCCTCAGAGACTTGACGTTCGGACCGAGGCCGTTATTCGTGAATCTCGATGCTCAATGGATTGTTGGCTTCACCGACGGGGAAGGTTGCTTCCACGTCGGTATCTCGAAGCACAGCGACATGACATTGGGCGTCCAGGTCTTGCCAGAGTTCACCATCGTTCAGCACGTTCGCGACGTGAAATTGCTACATGCCATCAAGGCCTTTTTTGGCTGCGGTGTCGTGCGGAAAAATCACGGAGATCGAATGTGCTGGCGTGTGCGAAAACTGGAAGACTTGAAGACCCGCATCATTCCTTTCTTCGATCAGCACGTTCTGAAAACCCTGAAACGCCAGGACTACCTTGCTTTTCGCAAGGTCGTTGAGGCGATGTCACTCGGTCGGCATCTCAATGCCGACGGGTTGGATGAAATTGTGAAGATCGCGGCAAGAATGAATCGGCGAAGAGATCTGGAAGACGGCTTCGGCAAGGTAAAGTCCAGCCCCTCGTGAAAGCGAGTGGGACCAACTGAGCGAAGTTCCTTGTCGGGTAAGTTCCGACGCGCATGAATGGCGAAACGACTGCTGCACTGTCTCAAGGACCGACTCGGTGAAATAGGACTTGTGGTGAAGATACCACATACCCGCGGCAAGACGGAAAGACCCCGTGAACCTTTACTGTAGCCTGGTACTGGAGCCGGATACTACATGCGTAGGATAGGTGGGAGGCTTTGATCCATCGGTTTCGGCCGGTGGGGAGCCATCGTTGAAATACCACCCTTGTATTACTCGTCTCCTCACCCTGACCCGTGAATCCGGGCAGGGGACAGTGCTAGGTGGGCAGTTTGACTGGGGCGGTCTCCTCCCAAAAAGTACCGGAGGAGTGCAATGGTCGGCTCAGCACGGTTGGCAATCGTGCTTAGAGCGCAAGGGTATAAGCCGGCTTAACTGCGAGTTATACAAAACGAGCAGATGCGAAAGCAGGCCCTAGTGATCCGGTAGTCCCGTGTGGAAGGGCTATCGCTCATCGGACAAAAGGTACTCCGGGGATAACAGGCTGATCTCCACCGAGCGTCCATAGCGGCGTGGAGGTTTGGCACCTCGATGTCGGCCCATCGCATCCTGGGGCTGTAGGCGGTCCCAAGGGTTCGGCTGTTCGCCGATTAAAGCGGTACGCGAGCTGGGTTCAGACCGGCGTGAGCCAGGTCGGTCCCTATCTGCCGTGGGCGCACCAAACTTGACGGGATACAACCTTAGTACGAGAGGATTGGGTTGTAGCAACCTCTGGTGCACCTGTTGTCCTGCTAAGGGCAGCGCAGGGTAGCCATGTTGCGAAAGGATAAACGCTGAAAGCATCTAAGCGTGAAGCCCCCCCGAAGATAAGGTTTGGATGTCACTTCGGTGACGAGAGACCCCTCGTAGACCACGAGGTCGATAGGCCAGGTGTGTAAGGGCTGAGAGGCCCTAAGCTGACTGGTACTAACGGTCGATTGCTTGACCACATTTATCAATCGCTGAATTGCAGTGATCCGTGGCGGATGGTCAGTTTGCCTACTGACTTTCAGCTGCAAAACGGATCACTTCGTTCGGCAAAGTCCTCCGTCGGCGAAGAATCGTCGAGACTGTCGATCAACACTTCCCAACTCTATTCCAGTATTTCAGGGACGCTTTCCCCCACCATCCTTTGCCGTCCGCGGCGAACGGGTTCCAAGGGAAGCGATCCTTGCAGGTTTGCCTCCTGCGGCCGGTAAGGTCGCAGGGGGCTGTGCTGGTGCCCATACCCAGGGGGAAACACCTGATCCCATTCCGAACTCAGAAGTGAAGTCCCTGGGGCCGATGGTAGTCCATGTGGGCGAGAGTAGGTTTGTGCCAGCTTTTATGAAAAGACCCGTCGTTAACGCGACGGGTTTTTTCTTGCGCTGATTACCTTTACCTGTTACTGCCACATCCTGTTTCGCGGGAGAATCAACCGGCCAGCGGAACGGTTGAAGACTGTCCCGACGCCTCGTTCACTACGATCAGTTCGGCGTGACCGTTGACGCCGAGTTGTACGTTTGCATTAAGCAGCTCGATCCCGTAGATCGTCCCGTCGGGGGCCATGTCCACGTTGAGCTCGTCGCTGACCCGGATCGTCTCCACCTGCTCCGCCTTATCTTTCAGCGAGATATAAGCGATGTTATGCTGGGGATGATAGCTCAGTTTCATAATCGCCTCGCTAGAAGAACTTGACAATCACGGTAATAACCAGCCAACCGTTCTCCGGCACGGCAAACGCCTCGACCTGCTTAGTCGCATAACGACGGCCCCGCCACAGCTCATTATAGGCGAAATTCCGTCGGAATCCTGTCCGGCCGTACTTGGCAGGGAAAGATTCCCCCTCGCGCACCGCCGTAATCACCTCTTCTTTTGTGGCCCCGCGTTCGGCAAGTCTGTCCAGGGCGTGTGGGTGAATCGTGATGGTCATGGGTGGACTCTGCATTCGCCGGCGATGGGTGTCACAACGCTGGTGACATTCTTACGCCCGTTCCGCGGCGTGACAAGGCACGCTATCCGCCAGGTTTGCGTTCCCGACCGGCTCACGCCAAAATGCCGCCTTCTCAGCATGCGACGCCATCAACGAAGAGGGCAGTATCCCATGAACGCTCAACGCTTCTCACGACTTCAACAGGCCATGCAGGCCGATGGACTCGATGCCGTCTTCATCTCGAACCCGAAAAACGTTCTCTACTTGACCGGCTTCCATTCCACCATGCCCGGTGAGGTTCAGGCCATCGGCGATCCGGAGGGCTTCGTCCTCTACCACAAAGGCGAATGTCATCTGCTCTGCGACGGTCGCTACTTCGCCGGCGCGAAGAAGCTCCGCGGCGTCACTCCGCAACTGATCGCCTCCCCCACCTCGCCGACCGTCATCGCTGAAAAGCTCAAGCAACTCCTCGGCAGCGGTTCGCCCTCGGTCGGCTTCGAGCGCGATGCCCTGCTCTACAAGGACGCCACCGCCCTGCTCGAACTGACGCCCGACTTCAACTGGAAGCCCGCCGAAGAATTGCTGGCCGGTCTTCGGCTCTGCAAGACGCCCGAAGAAGTCGAGCTGATCCGTAAGGCCCAGGCCATAACCGGTCAGTGCTTCGAGCACATGCGAAGCTTTCTGCGCGTCGGCATGACGGAAAAACAGGTCGGCGTGGAAATCGACACGTTTCTGCGTGTAAACAGCGAAGGCAATTCCTTCGCTCCCATCGTGGGCTTCGGCGAAACGGCGTGCAATCCGCACTACACCCCCTCCCCCACACGAAAGCTCGAGAAGAATCAGCTCGTCCTGCTCGACTTTGGCGCGATCCACGAGGGCTACTGCGGCGACATGACCCGCATGGTCTTCATGGGCAAGGCCGATGCCCGATACCGCGAGGTGTACGATCTGGTCCTGCAGGCGCAGCTACGGTGCATCGCAGGAGTCAAGCCCGGAGTCACCTGCCATGACCTCGATGCCCTCTGCCGCGACTACTTCAAGGACAAGGGCTGTGCCGAGGCCTTCATGCACGGCACCGGCCACGGTGTCGGCCTCGCCATCCATGAAGACCCGCGGCTCAAGCCGACCTTCAAGACGAAAGTCGCGCCCGGAATGGTTTTCTCCGTCGAGCCGGGGCTTTACTACGAGGGCTGGGGCGGCATCCGAATCGAAGACCTTGTCGTCGTCACCGAATCTGGCCACGACAACCTGACGACGACAACGAAGGATCTCATCGAGGTTCCCGTGTGATGGCTGACACCACGTCGCTCTTTGAGAATATCAGAATGAAACACGCCATCGCAGCCCTCCTGATTGCCCTCTTCAGCATTCCGGCCGGCTGCGCGGATGCCGGCCGAAGCCCCCACGTAGAGACCATCAAGTCCGCCGATGATCTCCGCGATAAAATCGGCGTCGGCGACGTCCTTGTCATTCATGCGCTCGATCGGGAGCACTTTGCCAAAGGCCACATCCCTGGTGCGATCAATGTCGACTATGAAATAATGACGCCCGCCATGCTGCCACCGGACCGAACTCGTCCGCTCGTTTTCTACTGTGCAGGCGGCGGTTGCCCCGTCAGCAGAATGGCCGCCCGCAAGGCCGTCGAATGGGGTTACAAGGATGTTTCCGTGTTCGAAGCCGGTATCAAGGGCTGGCAGGCCGCCGGTCATCTGATTGCCACTGGTGATTAACGTTTTTTATGCCCAACGATATGACGATTCGCTATCCGAGAACGTGCTGACGTTCAAACATATCGGCGTTCCCTTCTATCCCCGAAATGGTCGCGCCCATTCGCAGGTATCGTCCTGAAGCAGCGATTCCAAGCGTCGCCGTTGATCGGCTGATACAACGCACCAGGCCAGTCGTCCAAGCGGCGACAGTGACGGCATCGGTCCCTCCGCATTCGCCATCGCATCCATAATCAGGCGGTCCTCGCTGCGAACCAGAAGATCCGGCCGCTTCATTTCCATCCAGGTCTGCACGATCTGTTCGAGTATGTCCGAATCCTGTCCGTCGCGTGCCTTCAAGCAGGCAAACGTCAGCAGTGCCGCCGTCTCGAAATTTGGATCGCCATGATGAGCGGCGCCAAACGCCCGCGCGGCCTGTCGCGTCTGCCCAGTCCGAAGCGCCGTCGTGCCGTTTAGATACCACTCGAGTGCGTGCGAACCTTCTGGTATTCCATTCGCGTCCGGAGGCCTGTGACCATTCGACGATTCAGCCCTCGCTTGCCATTGCTGAAGCGCGTGGGCATATCGAATCCGCCGTCGATGATTCTGCACGGCGACCCCGAGCAACAACGCCGCCAGAGCCCCGCCGACAATTCCGAGTAAGACAAATACCCACATGTAGCCGCTTATTACGCTCGGCCGGTCACTGCGTCAAACGATCGCCGGATAGGGTGTACTTGATCCTATCGATGGAGGAATCCTGATGCAGCCCGATAAGTATGACTTTCTACCTGTAGCCCCATCTCTCATCGTCAGCCGTCCCTTACCGGAACCTGATGATTTCGGACGGATAGCTAACCAAACTCGCCGCCAGACCTTGCCGATTCATTGATAAGAGGAGCTCGAAGTGGACCCATCCCCCGAAGAAAATGCACCTCTGGTGAGCCATCTTTCCGGCGATCCCGAGCTTCAGGAACTGGTCGACGAGTTCGTCCAGAACCTCCCCAGGAAGGCCGACGCTCTGAAGGCGGAACTCGCCCGCGGCGATCTGGAGGCCCTCAGCCGGCTCGCGCACCAGCTCAAGGGCTCTGCGGGTGGGTACGGCTTCCCGTCCATCACGGATGCGGCAAGGTATCTTGAAGTCACCGCAAAGACCACACAGGACCTTGAAACGCTGAACAATCAAATACGAGAGATTGCGGACATGTGCCGCCGGGCCGTCTCGAAGTCGTGAAAGGTTAGACGAACCGATGCCTCAACGCATTCTCATCGCCGAAGACGACTCCTTCACCATGCGTCTCATGGAGAAGTACCTCGCTGCCCGAGGTTACGAGGTACTCAAGGCCGGAAACGGGCGTGAGGCCTTCCAGATGGTGCTTGAGCATGCGCCGCCGATTGTCATCACCGACTGGATGATGCCGGAAATGTGCGGCGTGGAGCTTTGTCGAGCTCTGCGTACCCAGGAGGGCGTCGGCTCGGTGTACATCGTTCTGGTGACGGCGCATTCCGACACAGAGCGATTGATCGAGGCCTTTGAGGCCGGCGCTGACGAATTCCTGGCCAAGCCGATCAATCGTCAGGAACTGATGGCGCGCCTGCGCGCCGCAGAGCGCATCCTCCGACTTGAAGAAGATCTCTCGAAGCGCATGCGTGAGATTCATTGCCTTAATGCTGAGATGGCCATGGCGAACAACAAGCTGGCTGCGGCCAATGACAAGCTCTTCTGTATGGCCACCACGGATGAACTCACCCGTCTGATGAATCGGCGAGAAGCCCTGAACCGACTCGAACAGCAATGGTCACACTGGCAACGCCACGGCAGGCCGTTTTCCGTCATCATGCTTGATCTCGACGCCTTCAAGCGAGTCAACGACACGCTCGGCCACGCCGCCGGCGATCACGTGATCGAACAGACTGCCCGAGTCCTGCGTCAGGCCGTTCGAGCGTCGGATATCGCCTGTCGGATCGGTGGCGAAGAGTTTCTTGTCATCTGCACGGAGGCCGACGAACTCGGAGGCCTCGCCTGCGCCGAGCATATCCGCGAAGCACTCGCCGCGTACGAGTTCTGCTACAACGGGACTCGATTTCAGGTCACCGCGAGTCTCGGTGTCGCACAGGCAGACCGCGACATGTCCACTACCGATGAATTGCTGCACGCCGCGGACGAAGCGCTCTATGCCTCCAAGCGATCCGGTCGCAATCGCGCCACAGCCGCCTCCGCGTGTGCGAAAATCGGATACAATACAGCGCTGCCCAACTCACCCGTACCGTCCGACTGTCCGCCAAACCACACGGCACAGCCCATCGCCGCAACCTAGTCGCCCCCGTGTCCAGGTCGGCTGTACCGCGATGCGTTACACTTGATGATTCGGCCATGCGTCGCCATACTCGATCTTCATGGCTCGACCTTACCATGCCATCGCCCATGAGCTGCCCGACCTCTCACACGCCAATCCAATCGAGCGCATGCAGACGGTCATCGACCTGCTCTGGGAGCACCTGCATCCGACCGGCGTCTCCTGGGTCGGCTTCTACCTGCATCACGGCGGCGACGAACTCACGCTGGGCCCGCGCCGCGACAAGCCCGCGTGTTCCCCCATCGGCCTTCACGGCGCCTGCGGACAGTCTTTCGTCAGCAAGCAACCGCTCGTCGTGAATGATGTCGCAGACCTCGGGGAGAACTACATCGCCTGCGACCCGCGCGATCGTTCGGAAGTGGTCATCCCCTTGCTTGATGAAAACGGTGCATGCCGAGGCGTACTCGACCTCGACAGCCACGCAATCTCCGCATTTACGCAGGCCGACGTAACGGGACTCCAGATGCTGTTGCGAGTAGCCGGACTGTCCAAGTGAATCAAGCCATCAGCCGATTTGTTTGAAGGCATGCGCGAAACGCAATCGTTCCGCAGCGAATAGCTGAGGATGCAGAATACCGGCAAGTAGCTCCAGACTATCCACCATCCGCGGACCGCTCCGGTTAAAATACGCATTCCCATCCACTGCAAACACGCGCCCTGTCCGCACGGCCGTCAAGTCCCCCCAACCGGGCATCCGTTCGACGGTCGGCGACTCACGCAACGTCCGCGTCAAGTCGAATCCGCAGGGCATCAGCACAATCGCTTCCGGGTCGAATTGGCGAACATCCTCCCAATTCGCGTAGCCACTGTGGGCGCCGGCCTTCGTCAGTTCGCATCGCCCCCCTGCCGGCTCGATCAGGTCCGGCATCCAGTTCGCCGCCAGCATCGGTGGGTCCAGCCATTCCAGGCAAGCGACGCGAACGCGACTCGCAGATGAATCATTTGCCCGAATGCGCTCGGCCACCGCCTCCACGCGTTCGCGGAGTGCCGCAACGTATCGCTTCCCTGCCTCGGTTGCCCCGCAAGCCGCTGCGACCTTCTCGATGTCGTTGAATACGTGCTCCAACCGCGTCGGATTCAGCGGCACCACCTGCGACGCACACAGCTCCGGCTCACGCGCGACCAGCGCCAGCACGTCTTCATACCGCACGGCGCACACGTCGCACTGCGCCTGAGTAACGATGACTTCCGGTCGCAACTCCACCAGCACTTCAGCGTCGATCCCGTAGAGCGGCTCACCTCGCTCGCACATCGCGCGAACCTGGTCATCGATCTGCCGGCTCGTCGCGGCGGAGTTCACATTCGCGAACGTCACGCGCGGCCGACTTGCCGCCTCGGGCGGATGATCGCACTCATGGCTCACGGCCACCAGGCGATCGCCCAGACTGAGCCCGAAGACGATCTCCGTACCGCTTGCGAGCAGGGATGCAATACGTTCGACACTCATTTCGATCCTGCTCCTGCTTCTTTGCCGGCGACTTCGCATTTTCCAGCGGCGTCCCCCGCCGAGCACTTGCCGCCCCAGCGGTAGCGATTCGCGGCGATCCGACGATACACCCACCGACATACCTGACAAATCCCCGGCACACGATACAGCCATGCCACCCATCGCCAGCCGGGTAGCTGCCGAAAGATGCCGTGCACTGCATCAGCGCCGACGAGAACGCGCCCGTCGGTCTGCACAAGCCGCATGCCGCTGCTCAGCTCCGCCTGTGCCAGTTGCGGGAAACGCCCGGCCACGTCCGACGATTGCCACGCGGCGTATTCAAACCGGTCGTCGCGATCCCACCGTCGAATCCGCGCCATCTGGCCCGTGCAAAACCCGCACGAGCCGTCATAGACGACAACCTCTCGCGTACACGAAGATTCGGACATTGGCAGCATCGATCCGGCCATGCCATATCTTAGCAGCATGTGCTGCAAGTAGCGGTCGGCGTTTCCATCGGTCGAGGAAGGCGAAGCATCGTACCGCGAGATCAAGGCGAATCTCTGCAAAAAGACTTTCATCTCGGGCTGATCGCGCTGACGCGAACTGAGATGTTTCAAAGGTTTCAAGAGAATTGCGCGCATCGCGTTGGCAATGGGCAAGCGGTCAATCCTTCACCACCGGATAACCCGCCTCGCGCCATGCCCGAAATCCGCCGTCCATCGAAAAGACATTCCGATAGCCCATTTTCATCAGACTTTCCGCTGACAGCGCTGATCGATAACCGCCGCCGCAATAGAGAATGATCTCCGCGTTCAAGTCCGGTATGCGTTGCTCGATGTCGCGCTCGATGATGCCCCGGCCCATGTGCGTCGAGCCCGGCAGGCGCCCTGCGGCCCATTCGCTCTCTTCACGGACATCGACAAGATGAAAGGTCTCCCCGCGATCCAACCGGGGCTTGACGTCATCGATGGTCAGTTCGCGAATGCCCTTCTTCGAAGCCGACACCAACTCCAGGAATCGCGGCGCATGCTTGGCCATGTTTCCACCTCCATCGTTTCTCGCGACCCCTATCGATCGAATAAGGGATTCTCAAAGCCCCGGATACCCACGTCAAGCACCATCTCCAATTCGTAAGCCGGAATCGGAAACCCGCAATCCTCTGCTGCCTCACCCTCCAATTGACGATTCCCCTCGCGACCCTTCTCATTCTCCCTACATGCACGAAAGGAAGCTACCCATGCAGATCGCAGTCGCCGTCACGCGAGACCTGTTGTTTTCAACCAAGATTTCCGGTACCGGCCAGGCGCTTGGCATCGGTGTACAGGTAACCGGCTCGGCGGATGTCGTCCAAAAGGCACTCTCCAGCGGCGAGGTACGCCTTGTCATCGTCGATATGGCCCTCCCGCAGGATGTCGCATGCGCCTGCATCCAGGCCGCGTCGGCTCACCCCTCGTCGCCCGAAATCCTTGCGTTTTATTCCCACGTGGACGCCGCCGCCCGCGATGCAGCACAATCCGCCGGCGCGCAACAGGTGATGCCTCGATCCAAGTTCTCCGCGGAACTCCCCGACATTCTTCGAATCCATTGCGCCGAGTAGCTCGGCAAACGAACTCCGCAGGGCATCCAGGCGGCAGCCGATCCGCGAAATGTTGTAACGATCATCCGTGGTCGCTTGCCCGCTGTCGCTGTCCGATCCGCGCCATGTCCAGCCCGATCGCCGCAAAGATGAGCACCGATCCCGCGGCAAAGTAAAGCGTCAGCGGCTCTTTGAACGCCACCCATTCGATCAGCACCGTGAGCAGGAACTGCGCATTCACCACGATCATCGCCCGTGTGGCGTCGTGCCTCGCGATGACCGCATAGGTGAGCAAGTAACCGGCATAACTGCTCACGCAGGTGATGAACAGAAACCCGAGAACGCCCCACATCGTCACGCTCGCCCAGTCAAACTCCCGAAACGCCCACAGCCCGAACGGGGTATGAATGATCGCGCCGAGCAGAAAGACTGCCGTCAGCGTCGGCAGCGGCCCGTACGTTTCCAGAAACATCTTGCTCGCCACGATGAATGCAGCCCACGAAGCCACCGCCAGCAGCAAAAGCAGATCGCCGACCAGCATAGACTGCCATCGTGCCCCATCCGTCGGCACCAACACAATCGACGGCCACAGGACACAAGCCGCGCCGGCAAACGCCAGCGCCGCGCCGGTCAACATCATGCCGGAATACCTCGCCCGTCGCACGATCACCGAGCCCCAGAAAACGAGCACCGGCGTCATCGCATAGAACAGGGCCGCGTGAGAGGCATTTGCCAGACGGATTCCGCCCAGAAAGCCGAGCTGATTGATCGGCACACACAGCACGGCCAGCAGGAGCAGCCCGCCCAGGTGCGATCGCTCAAATCGCAGTTCCATCCCCTTCGCGCGCAGCGTCAGCCACAACAGCGCCCCCGCCATCGCAAAACGCACCCACGCGACGGCCATCGGAGGCATTTCCGCAACCGCCAGCCGTGCGGCAATCGGCGTCAGGCCGCCGATGCACATCATGATCAGCAGATAGACAATCAGGCGCATCCGGACCGCGGACAATTTTGCCTCTTCTCTCAAAGCACCCGCAGCCAGACTGCCTTCAGATACGCCGACTCCGGGCAGTTCGGCATCATCGGATGATCCGCCCCCGCGCCGGTCACGTCGAGCAACTGCACGCGCCGCCCCGCCGAGCGAGCCGCCTTCTGCACGGTCTGCATGAACACCTCGCGCGAGATAAGCCCGCTGCAACTGCACGTCAGCAAGACGCCGCCGGTCCGCACGACCCGCATCGCCAGATTGTTCATGTCGTGATATTTGCGCATGGCCTCGTCGATGGCGTCGCGCGAGGTCGCCAGCTTCGGCGGGTCGAGCACGACGCTGTCGTATTGCCGCCCGTTAGCCATCATCTGCCGCAGATAGATGAACGCGTCGGAGTGAACGAGGTTGATGCGCGTGTTGTTGAGGTTCACGTTCTCGCGCGCGATGGCCAGCGCGTTTTCATCGAGATCGACGCTCGTCACGTCTTTCGCGCCGCCGAGCAGCCGCGCCGCGAGCCCGAAGCCCCCGGTGTAACAGCACAAATCCAGCACTTCGCAGTCCCGGCAGAGCGTCGCGAAGCGCAGGCGATTATCGCGTTGATCGCAGAAGAAACCCGTCTTGTGCCCACCGGCGACATCGACGCGATAGCGAATGCCATGTTCGCGCACGATCAGCTTGCCGGCGATCTCCCGATCCCGGGGCTTCGCATTAAAACCCTCCGCCCGCTCAATCGAGGCATCCGCGCGAAGGGCCATCCGCCATGAGGGGCTCGCGTCCTTTCGTTCCAGCGAACGCGCGTCCCCCATCTCCGCCGCAACCATCTCCGCCAGCATGGCATACCGCTGATACATCCCCAGCGAAAAAACCTCGAACACCAGGCAATCCGCGTAGCGTTCGATAATCAGCCCGCTCAGCCCGTCGCCTTCGGCATGAACCAGTCGGTACGCATCCGTCACGTCATCCAGTCGCAGCCGCCGCCGTAGTGCCACGGCCCTGGCAATCGCCTCCCGCCAGAAGTCATCATCGACCGGCCGATCCTCATGCGTCAGCACGCGCAGGCTGATCTGCGATTTCGGATTGTAGAGTCCGCGTCCGAAGAACGCGCCGCTCTTGTCATAGATGTTCACCACATCCCCCGGCCGCGCCGCCGGATCGGATCGCCCAACCATGCGCTGAAAAACAAATGGATGCCCTGTCCCCGAACGCAGCTGCACCCACGGCGAGACAAACTTCGCATCGCCCTGCCCATGTCGAGCATCGCCCCCCGCACCGAGCGCCGCGTCCTCCGCGCCGCGCCCCTCGCCCCCGGTCGATCGGTCACTTCCCGCCGCCCCGCGCGCAGAACGCTCCCCGCGAACCGCACGCGGCCCCGTTGGCCGAGCAGTCCCAAACTTCCGGTCACCACGTCCCGTTTTCTTGTCCATTGCAATCCACGAACTTCACGAAGCCACGACCAAGCCCCGCAAAGCGTACTCGCGCAGCGGCCAATCAACAACGAACGTACCGGAATCCGCGTTCTATAGCCGTTAAGCCGCCGTCCGTAGTTCCCCCGAATCTCCCCTTTGCTATCTATCACGGATCCAAAAAAAACGGCCCGCCGGAGCGATCCTCGCTCCGACAGGCCTTGGTGGTGAATGCCTGGATTACGAATGCCGAGCTAGCAACTGCCTTCCATCTGCATCAGGAGCGGCGGGCGGCGACGGCGGCGGCGCTTCTTGGGGGCGTCGGGGCGACGCGTCTCGCCCATGCGCGGCGGCGCTTCGATGGCCAACTCCAGCGCCTCGGCGGCAGATTCCGCGAAGAGATCCGCCTTCACTTCCTTCCACAGGCCCGAGGCCCGATTGAACACGCCGCCGGACACCATGATATTCATCCGAGGGCACGACCCGATCTCGCGAACCTGATCGATGAGCACGCGGACATTCGGCGCATCCTGCGGCCGACTGCCGAAGATCAGCAGAATGTCCGGCTGGATCTGCCCTACGAGCGAGACGACTTCATCCTCCGGTACTCCGCCGCCGAGGAAGAAAACATCCCAGCCGTCGGCCTCGAACAGATCGGCACACATCTGCGCGCTGAGTTCCTCCGGCTCGCCCGGGGCACAGGTGATGAGGATGCACTTGTTGATCGAGGGCTTGCGATCGAGTCGGCTCTGAAGATGATCCGCCACTGTGCGATTGATCCGCGTGGCCATGTGCTCGGACGCCAGATTGATGCGGTCCTCTCGGTAGAGTCGATCCACGCGCTCCATCGCCGGCCAGATCAGCTCGCGATACAGCTCGCGGGGCTCGGCTCCGTCCCGCAGTGCTCCTTTGATGAGTTCCCGACAGTCCGAACGTCGGCCTTGAAGGAGCGGATCCAGATACTGAGTGAGAAGTTGATTCATCGCCATGTGAGGTCACTCCATCGCTGGTCGACGCCGCGCCCTGAGGGTCGCTTGCTCTTCAGGAACTCAACTCCGTTGAGTGTCCTCCGTGCGCCGAACGATTCATTCCCGATCACAGCCCTTCATCCGTCAGGGCGACATTTCGATACAGCAGCCAGTCACGAAGAGCGTTCCCCAGCTACACCGCGCGTGCATGGTGTTATTGTAGGTTGCATGGGTAGTATAGATAATCTAGAGAACATAGGTAAACACAAGATCGGTCATGATATGAATTGGACTTGAGGGGACCGGCAATACCTGCGCGGAAAGCGCACCTTTATCGATGCGAAAGAAACTTGCGTTATAACTCTATCTAAGTGCTTGATTTATGATTCGGCGTCGTCGAACAAGGCACTGACAGCCGACACGAGATGTGAAAAAATTGCGAGATTACCGGCAATACCAGCTTTCGATACCCGGCACGATCGAACGACGCCTTGATGCTAGCCCTGACTCTTACTCAGTTGCCTGGAAGCATTCTCGTGCTCTGTAGAGCCCGCTGCAGCGTTGCGAGTGACAGGAACTCTCGAAGGCCCGATTCCAACGCGAAGTACCCGCCATGAGCCGTCCACCATCTTGAGGCGGATTTCGATTCCGGCATTGATCGGCGGGCAGACCCCCTTCTCAATCGCCGCCGCACGCAGCTTGTCATCTGCCGGCGCTGTGGTCGCTCCGGTCTGCAATTCGTCCAGCACTGCTTTATCGCGAGGACTGATCGCATCGACCATTGCCACGGCCTGAACATTCGGAGCGAGTTCGGTGATGGTCAGCGTGCCGAGTTGGAAGCCCTCCACGTAGTGCGCCACGAGGGAAACCCAGTTCTCAACGGCGTGCGTGACGGCTGCCGCTTCGGTGATGTTTCTTGGAAGCCCGGTGATTGCGGCTGATTTGGTCTGTTCGTGAATCTCCTTCGCGGCGGCCAGACTGCGCAGCGACTGCATCGCCTTTTCGTAGGCGGCTTTGGCTTCCGCCTGCCCCAGCCCACGGGCGCGGCTCAATTGTGCCTCTCGCAGGGCGTCCAGGGTGGCCAAGGCGACCGCCTCGACCGTGGCATCCTTGCCTACCGGTGGCTCAACTTCAGCGAAGTCCACGCCTTTGCCGACACCGTGTCGCCGTTTGTCATCGCACGCGGGAACGAGGATTGCTAGGAGCATGAGCGACAGGGTAAGCCGCCTTGCGCAAGTGCATCCCCATGCGCGTACGAAGCGGTGAGCCCACGAATTGTTGGAGCGGTTGCAGACTGCCATGGCGTTGCAGTTTATGCACCGGTGCGTAGTTCTGCAACGCTTGCGAATCGGGGTCTGTGAAACTAGAATTCCGCTGCGCCAGGGGTAAGGACTGTGCATTGCATGTCGGTGACGGAACGACGGTCTCTCGAAGCTGCAACGCGGAGGATCGGCCGGGAGATCTTCGAGCGGGCCGAGTCCGCAGCGCCGCCCATTTTTTCCATCGAATATGCCCAGAATGAGGCCATGCAATGGCTGACCCGCAGCAACGACCTCAAGCTGCGGCTCTTTCGCTTTATTGAAGTGCTGCCGTCCCTGCGCACGAACCGGGCCGTCGCCCGACACTTGCAGGAGTATCTCGGCGGTGAAGAGGCCCATCCCGATCTGCCGCTGCCGGCACAATTCCTCCTGAGCTTTGAGAACTGTCACTCTCCGCGCGCGATGTTCGCGGCCTGGGCGGCGAACTTCGGCTGTGCCCGAGCCGCGCGTCAGTTTGTTTGCGGCTGTACGGCGGAGGAAGCCATCCGCGCCGTCGTGAGGATGCGACATCGCGGCATGACCTTCACGCTCGACGTGCTCGGAGAGACGATCATCGCGGATCGCGTTGCCCGTGAGTTGCAGGCACTCTATATCCATCTGATCGAACGGCTCGGCGCCGTCTCGCCGCAATGGTCTGAGTTGCCGGTGCTCGATCGCGCACCGTGGGGGCCGCTGCCGAAGGTCAACATCTCCATCAAGCTGACGGGCATCGTGGCGAAGTTCGATCCGATTGACCCGGCGGGCACGACCTCGGCAGTGATTGATCGACTTCGGCCGATCTTCTCCGCGGCGCGCCGGCACGGGGTATTCATCAACATCGACATGGAACATTACGCGGTCAAGGACCTGACGCTGGACATCTTCAAGCAGATCCTCCTTGAGCCGGAGTTCCGAGACTGGCCGGACTGCGGCATCGTCATCCAGACCTATCTTCGTGATGCGGATCGTGACATGGCGGGCCTGATCGACTTTGCTCGGCAGCGCGGCACGCCCGTGACGGTGCGTCTCGTCAAAGGCGCGTACTGGGACGCGGAAACGGCCGGCGCGATCCGCAATGGCTGGCCGATCCCGGTCTATACACACAAGTGGGAGTCCGACGTCGCCTTTGAGCGCGTGGCGGGGCTGATGCTACGAAATGCCGATGTCATCCGGCCCGCGTTCGCCAGCCACAATGTCCGGTCGATTGCCGCCGTGCTCGCGATGGAGCAGCATCTGGACTTGGCGCCGCGCACGGTCGAGTTGCAGATGCTGACCGGCATGGGCGATCAGCTCAAGCGGGCGATCGTCGCCATGAACCAGCGGCTGCGAATCTATGCACCGTTCGGCAATCTGATCACCGGCATGGCGTACCTGATTCGCCGGCTGATTGAAAACACGGCCAACGAGTCCTTCCTGCGACAGAGCTTCGGAGGGAGTACGCCGATTGAACAACTGTTGAACGATCCTTCGCGGACTCATCATGGCGAAGGGCACCGAGACGCTGGAGCATCGCCCTCCCCTGCGCTTCCTAAACCCGTTATCCATGACCCCGACGAGTATGCTGAAATGAACCCCTTCGAAAACGAATCCGAGATCGACTTTTCAAGATCGGACCATCGCGATGCCATGTCTTCGGCACTTTCCTCTGTGCGAGGCCGCTTTGGCCGTCGATACCCGGCGATCATAGACGGCGCCGAGTGTCCGACGGCGGATTGGTTTGCCTCCGTCAACCCGTCCGAGCCCGCGCAGATCGTCGGGCACACTGCCGCCTGTGACCGTACGCTCGCAGATCGGGCCGTATCCGCCGCCTGCCGGTCGCTGGAAAGCTGGGCCGCCACGCCGCCGAGTGAGCGTGCCGCGATTCTCACCCGCGCGGGCGACCTGCTGCATGACCGTCGCTTCGAGGCCGCTGCGTGGATCGTGTACGAGGCGGGCAAGAACTGGCGCGAGGCACACGGCGACGTCATCGAAGCGGTCGATTACCTTCGCTTCTACGCTTACGAAATGAATCGTCTCTGCCGCCGCGTTCGGCTGCGCAATTTCGCCGGCGAAGCGAATGAGTACCGCTATCAACCACGCGGTGTCGCCGCCGTCATCAGTCCCGTGTCGTTTCCGCTTGCCCTGCTCACCGGGATGTCCGCCGCGGCACTCGTGGCCGGCAACACCGTCATCGTCAAGCCGGCGACGCAGGCGTCTGTTTGCGCGGCGTGGCTCGTCGCGCTTCTGCACGAGGCGGGCGTCCCCACCGGGGCACTGCATTATCTGCCCGGCAAGGGCGCGGACGCGGGCGCGTATCTTGTCGGCCATCCGGATGTTGACCTGATCGCCTTTACGGGGTCAAGCGAGACCGGCGAGCGCATCATCGAATCGGCACGAAGTCACCGCGCCGGGCGTTTGCATTTCAAACACGTTGTGGCCGACATGGGCGGCAAGAACGCGCTGATCGTGGACGACGACGCAGATATCGACGAAGCCGTACAGGCGACGATTGCCTCGGCCTTCGGTTACAGCGGTCAGAAGTGTACGTCGTGCTCGCGGGCGATCACCGTTGGAGACGTACACGACGAATATCTCGCGAAGCTTGTCGAAGCGGCGCGCGGCATCGTGCCCGCTGCGGCCGATCTACCGGGAACATCCGTCGGCCCGATGCTCGACGCGGATGCCGTTGAGCGCGCTCGAAAGTGGGTGGAGATCGGCAAGTCCGAGGCGCGCTGCGTACTGGAGAGCCGATCCACCGGCGGTGCTACCAACAGAACGGGGGCTGCAAACGGATACTTCTTCGCGCCGGTTATCTTTGACGATGTGCCGCCCGGGAGCCGGATCGCGCAGCATGAGCTGCTCGCACCGATTCTGAGCGTTATCCGCGCGCGCGACTTTGAACATGCGATCGAGATTGCCAACGGCACTCCCTATGCTCTGACGGCCGGCGTTTTCTCGCGAAGTCCCGCCCATATCGAGCTCGCGCGGCGTCGCCTGCTCGTCGGAACGCTTTATCTCAATCGCAAGACGACGGTCTCCCGCGTGGATCGTCAGCCCTTTGGGGGCTTTGGTCGCAGCGGACTCGGTGTGAAGACGGGCGGACCGGACTATCTGCAACAGTTCATGCTGCCGCGGACGATTTGCGAGAACACCATGCGCCACGGTTTTGCGCCCGTGGAGCAGACAGACGCAGCGCATCAAGAGCGGCCCATCGCCGGTGCGGCATCGGTCGCGCATTAGCTCGTCGTTCGTTTCGCTGAAGCGCAGGGCCTTGTGCCTGAATCTGACATCACGCGGATAATTCGGAAACAAATCACGCCGTCACCTAGCCGGGATGACGCTGCGGTTTAAGACAGAATGCCATCGAACACCGACCCTGGCGCCGGGGGCCTGAGAATTCCAATTCAAACGGCACAGGGCTTTCATGATTATTCCGATGAAATAGAATGCATCGCGACCCTGGCGAGGAACGTATGTCGTTTTCGGTTGTTCGGTTGGCGAGGACGCCGGCCCCTGTGTTGATGTTTCGTACACTAACGAATACCTGAAGTAGCCTTCAAAGTCCGCGCGGTGGATTCCTTCATGACGACTGCCTCCAGCTCCAGTTACCTGTCGAACGATGTCGCCGCACGAAAGGGCATCTATGTGATCGTGCCGGCCTATAACGAGGCCGGCAGCGTGGGTCGCGTCGTTGAGTCGCTTCTGGAGGTGTATCCCAACGTCCTTGTGGTCGATGACGGCTCCACGGACCACACGGCCGCAGTCGCCCGAGGCGCCCGGGCACGCGTTCTGCGACACGCCGTCAATCGAGGTCAGGGGGCGGCCATCCAGACGGGCATCGAATTCGCCCTGCAATGCGGCGCGACTCACCTGGTGACCTTTGATGCAGACGGTCAGCACGATGTGGCCGACATCGGCCGTCTGCTCGAACCGATCTATCGCGGACAGTGTGACGTGGCCCTCGGCTCGCGCTTTCTCGGCGAAGCGGTAGACCTGCCCGGTTCGCGCCGGCTGCTCCTGCAATTGGGCGTGATCTTTACTCGACTGACCAGCGGCGCGAATCTGACCGACACGCATAACGGCCTGCGGGCAATGAACCGTCGCGCCGCCGAAAAGATACACATCACGCTGGACGGGATGGCCCACGCCAGCGAGCTGATCGACCAGATCGTACGGAACGCCCTGACCTACAGGGAAGTTCCGGTCACGATCCGATATACCGACTACTCGCGCGCCAAGGGGCAGTCTTCCCGTGGCGCGATCAAGATCGCCTTGCATTATCTGATTGGGAGGGTCCTTCGATGAACGGACTGCAGCTACTGATCCTCGCGGTACTGGCGCTTCTGTTTGTTGCCAGCATGACGGCGCTCTTTCGCGGCTGGTCCAGTCGCAGGGAAGGGATCGTCTGGTGCAGCTTGTGCGGGCTGGCGGCGCTGGCCACGCTCTGGCCGCAGTTGACGGTCAAGGTGGCCCACGCGTTGGGCATCGGCCGCGGCGCCGATCTTGTCTTCTATTGCGCCGTCGTGCTGATGATGATCGGCTTCTGGATGACCTATATCCGCCTGCGTCACTTGCGACGGGATATGACGCTGCTCGTGCGGCATCTGGCACTTCTCGAAGCGCAGGCCAGGTATGCGACCGGTAAGAGCGATGACGATTTGAAGAAGCCATCGGCCCCGAATGCGTGAGAGACGCCCTTCGACTCAACTCAATCCATCCTACGCTGAGATGAGCGAACCGGGGCGACGGGAGACGAGTTCCAGCATCTCCATCTTGAGTCGCCGGATTTTTTCGTCCTTGTATAGCCAGGTGGGGTAATTGCGCGTCGGCGGCGCGACCTTAGTGGCATGTGCCAGGAGGAAGGCATTCCAGTACGGCTCGCTCAGGCCGAAGCCCCGGCGCTGCGCGGCGACCAGCCGCCGGAAGAGCCATCGCTTCCACCACTTCCAATACACCGGCGGATCCGGCACGACGGAGGTGAGGATGTCCACGCGCCAGCCGGTGCCTTCAAGCAGCTCCGCAAGCTCCCGCGGCGAATAGAGCCGCCAATGCCCCTCGGAGGTCGGCCAGTGCAATCGCGTCGGCATCGGTTCGCCGCGCAGGATCGAGTGCGTCGCCTGAAAGCTGACGGCGTTGTCCGTCAGCAGACTCACCGTCGCCCCCGGGGCGCACACGCGATTCAACTCATACAACGAAAACTCGGGGTCGTGTCGAAGATGTTCGACGCATCCCCAGTAAACCGCCAGATCAAAGCTTTCGTCCTCAAACGGCCATGTGCCGGCCTCAATGTCGTGCTCGATCAGTGTGAAATCGAATTCCTGCTCGCCGTTGGGATGCGATCGGCGACGCTTCTGGCGAAGGCCTGGACGGGCGTTCGGCGCGCAGAGGCAGGTCACGTCTCGCCAGCCGAGTTGGCCGATCAGATACGGCACTTCCATACCCCACGAACCCACCACGAGGCATTTTCGTCGAAGACCCTTTGCCGCAGGAAGGCGGGTCAGTGATTCGTGCAATCGTCGGGCATGACAGAGGAGATATTGCGCCTCACCGCGGGCATGGTCTGGACGATCCACTAATTCCGACGGAACGAGCCAGTGCAGGGTCTGTCGGACGGGCTTGGAATAGCGAGAAGGCGGCTTGAGCGACATGGACGGCATCTCAGTGCAGTACAGGTGAATACGGTCAGTTCGTGTCGATGTCCAGGATGGACATCGACCAAGAACTGCCTGCATCCTGAATGCCTGACCGGCCCGCTCCATTCAAAGCGAGTTTCGCGCAGATTGTGCGCAGTTACATCCCGATGAAGCTGATGGTCGCACCGGTCGTGCGGGCTTCGATTCGACCGCCGCCGCCGTTGAGGACGGCTCGCAAGAAGTTCGGACCGAATGCGATATCCGACAGCGTGAAACCGGTCAGATCCGCGGAGACTGCCCCCCCTTCAGCCGCAAGGTCGAGTGTGGTCGCGGTGGATCGCGCCATGGTCATGTGGATGGGCGCATTTGTGGTCGTGGCCGTCACCGCGATGCCGGGCTGCGGAGTCAACTGCAGCGTGATCGGAGCATCTTCCGTCGTCACTTGAACATTGCCTGTGACGTCGCGGATTTCGATCGCGTGGCGGCTCGTTCTTGCAATTACACTGCCGAACACGCGATCGAGGTACACTTCGCCCCCGCCGGTCTGGATTTCCACGTTTCCCGCGAGACTGATGATTTCCACCGGCGCGTTCACCGCGAAGACTTCAATGCCGGCGGAGATCGGGATAATCAGACGGATGTCGAACGAAATGTCCTTCGTCGGCAGCTCGCCGACGACGTGGGCCTTGATGTCGAGTCGAGATGCATCCACGAAAGATCGCTGCGCCGAGATGAAGGACGCGTTGAGGAACCTGGCTAGCGTCTCGTCACTGTGGCCATTCGCCAGGATCGTCTCGGTGACCTTCAAGCTGCTACTGCCATCCGCGCTCTGCGAAATGGCGATGCGGCCGGTCGGGATTTCCAGGCGGATCAGCCGAACGCCGGAGAAATCGACGCTGTAAGTGGTTCGCTCGACCTTCGGGTTTTTTGGATCGATCCCATCGGGAATGGCCAAATTGGCGGGATCGCCTGCGTCCTGAAAGCCGATGTCGCAGCCGACAAAAGGCAGGCAGCAGAAGCTAAGAATTGCGGCTATCGTGAGGCGTCGTTGGGGTCGCACGGTGGGTACTTCTCCGATACTGGGTGGGCGATCCAGCGCTTACGCCGGCTTCTGTTCGCTTATCGGCCAACACCACTCGACCCTGCAACTATCGGCCGCTCATACGCAGCGCGTCCCACGATCTCCTGCTTCCCACTGCCTGATGACGGCTTTTATCGGCACCGCCAATCCTCCCATCATCAGAATTCTGCTATCATCCATCGCGCGAGGTGTGTCCAACCTGCAGACCCACATCCATCGCGAGGGTGCAGCCGCGTATGCCACACGCCCTGCGCTCGTTAGACGAATAGGCAACGGCTCGGACGGAGAGACCTTTTTGAATACCCTCGGACCCGAATACCCCTACCCTCAGGCACGGCCAGAGCAGCCGAATCGGCGACTGCCCCTGCTGGTCGGCATTCTGCTCGGCCTGCTGGCAGGGTGGTTGATCGTCGAACAGCTGCGCGGTTCGGCGAGCCGCAACCGCATCCTACCCCGAACGATCACGCCGCGTGGCGATCTGGCGTCCGACGAGAAGTCCACGATTGAGTTGTTCGAGCAGGCCTCGCAATCTGTTGTCTATATTACCAGTCGCACGGTTCGTCGCGAGACACGGGGAATGTTTCGCTTCCAGGAAGTTCCGGTCGAGGGAACCGGCTCGGGATTAATCTGGGACGAGCACGGACACATCGTTACGAACTATCACGTCATCCGGAATGCCCGAAGTGTGATGGTGCGGCTGGCGGATCAATCGAGCTGGCCGGCCGAGCTCGTGGGAGCAGAAGAGGACAAGGACATCGCCGTCTTGCGCATCCGCGCACCAGCGGAACAGTTGCGAGCACTGCCCCTGGGAACATCCCATGACTTGCAAGTCGGTCAGAAAGTCTTCGCCATCGGAAATCCGTTCGGCCTCGATCAGACGCTTACCACCGGCGTCGTCAGCGCGCTGGGGCGAACCATCCGCGCCTTGAACGGACGCAATATCGAGGGGGTCATTCAGACAGACGCCGCCATCAATCCCGGGAATTCCGGCGGGCCGCTGCTCGACAGCTCCGGACGACTGATCGGCATGAACACCATGATCTACAGCCCCTCGGGCGTCAGCGCGGGAATCGGTTTCGCGGTGCCGGTCGATACGATCAACGAAATCGTGCCGCAACTCGTTGCGCATGGTCGAGTCATACGGCCGGTGCTGGGTATTACCCTTGTGCCGGATAACTTTCTGCGCCAACTGGGCTACGAAGGCGTAGCCGTGCTGGAAGTGCAGGCGGGAACCGGCGCGGAGGAAGCGGGACTGCGCGGCGTAACCGAGGATCGCGATGGCAATCTGCGACTCGGGGACATCATCATCGCGATCAACGGCGACCGGATTCGTTCATACGCCGATCTACGGGAAGCGCTCGACAAACGCAAACCGGACGAAGTTGTCGCGATCACCGTCCTGCGCGATCGTGAAGAACGCACAATATCCGTGCGTCTGCAAAGCTCCACCAGGTAGCTGGTTGACTGGGCCACCTTTCTTCATTCTGCCAGGTGACTCTTCAGCTACGCGCCGCTCAAGCGCGGGCGATCACGTCGAAGCGACGCGCGTTTACGATGCCCTCTTTTCCGCTATGATGCTTGCCTGCGAGCAAGGAAACGCGGCTTTTTGCCGACGACCTGCGAAATCAACAGACCTGGAGTTATTCCTGATGCCGAGGCGACCCTTCACGATCATCCTAGGATTCATTCTTGCAACAGCCGCTGTCGATTTCGCTCGTGCTGCGGACCAGCCGGCCGCCGAATCGCGCGCCTTCATCGGTGCGAAGATCATTCCCATCGGCGCGCCGGTCATAGAGGAAGGCGTCCTTGTGGTGCGCGAGGGCAGAATCGTCGCGGTCGGCCCTGTCGGAGAAACGCGGATCCCGGAAGACGCATGGCAGGTTGACGTGCGCGGCAAGTTCATCATGCCCGGCCTGGTCGATACCCACAGCCATATCGGCGGCGGCTGGGGCGGAGATTCGAGCGCACCGATCCAGCCCGACGTTCGCATCCTCGATTCGATCAATGTGCGCGACAGCGGTTTCCAAAAGGCCCAGGCAGGCGGATTGACCACGTTGAACGTGATGCCGGGGTCGGGGCATCTGCTCTCCGGCCAGACAATTTATCTTAAGAACAAGGACGGCCGCACGATCGAGGACCTGGCCATCTACGACGATGCCGGCAAGATTCTCGGCGGCATGAAGATGGCTAACGGAACGAACTCGCAACGAGAGCCGCCGTTCCCAGCCACACGTGCCAAGTCAGCGGCACTAGTTCGTCAGAAATTCGTAAAGGCCCAGGAATATCGTGCCAAGGTGGAGAAGGGTCGCGAGGACCCCGAGAAGATGCCCGATCGCGACCTGGAGATGGAAGCCCTCATCGAGGTGCTTGAAGGCCGCTGGGTGGTTCACCATCATACGCATCGCAACGACGACATCATGACCGTGCTGCGTCTGGCGAAGGAGTTCGGCTTCAAGGTCGTGCTGCACCACGTCAGCGAAGGTTGGAAAGTGGCCGAGGAAATCGCCGCGGCCGACGTGCCCTGCTCGATCATCCTTGTAGACAGCCCCGGCGGAAAGATCGAGGCGATGAATCTCGTTATGGAGACGGGCGGCATGCTCGAACGCGCCGGCGTGCAGACGGCTTTTCATACCGACGACCCGATTACGGATTCGCGACTCTTCCTGCGTATGGCGGCGCTGGGCGTTCGCGCAGGCATGTCGCGCGAGAAGGCCCTGGAGGCCCTGACGATTGCCGGTGCGAAGATGCTGGAGCTGGATCATCGCATCGGCTCACTGGAGCCGCGAAAGGATGCCGACTTCATCATTCTCTCGGGTGACCCCTTCAGCGTTTACACAACCGTGTTGCAAACGTGGATCGAGGGTGAACTCGTCTTCGACCGTGAGAATCCGAAGGATCGGCTCTTTGCCGTCGGCGGCTACGGCGCAGGACACGATCAGGTCATGCATATGTGCTGCTTCGGGCCGCATGAGCAGGATTGATGCGCTGAGCAAACCCTAGCACGAATTCAGGATTGGAATCCAAAATGACAGGGATTAATCGCAGGAATGAGTTGTCAAGTAACAGCCCCCGACAGGGTTTGGATCAGCAGTCGCGCGTTCTCTTTTCTGCGCGCTTGCTCGCCTCCCTCGGCACGCGGGGACGCGGGCCGTTACGTTCACGATGGGCGACTAAAGGCGTTGCAATGCTTTGCGCGCTCATCGCGATGGGGGCATCCCATGCTACCGCTGATCAGCTGGCTATTCGCGGCGAGACGGTTCACACGATGGCTGGGGCACCGATATCCGATGGCGTCGTTATCATTGAAAACGGCAAGATCGTGCGTGTCGGGCCGGCCGCGACGGTTGCTGTTCCGGGTGGCGCCCGCGTGCTGAGTGCCAAAGTTGTGACGCCCGGACTGATCGACGCCCATACCGCCGTCGGCTTCACCGGCTATCTCAATCAGGCGCAGGATCAGGACCAGCTTGACCAGAGCGAATCCATGCAGCCCGAGCTGCGGGCCATCGACGGCTATAACCCTCACGAGCGGCTCGTCGAGTATGTCCGCGGCTACGGCATCACCACGATCCACACCGGACATGCGTCCGGAGCGTTGATTTCCGGCCAGACCATGGTCATCAAGACCGTCGGCAACAACGTCGAGGACGCGATCGTCAAACCCGCCGCCATGATCGCGGCCACGCTCGGTGAAGGGGCACGGGCTCGCGGCGATGGCAAGAAGTCACCCGGCACGCGCTCGAAGGCCGTCGCCCTGCTGCGCAGCGAACTTATCAAGGCGCAAAACTACCTGAAAAAGAAGTCCGCAGAAGACGAGAAGAAAAAGCCGGATACGGACTTGCGCGCCGAGGCGCTGGCCACGGTGCTCTCCGGCGAGATGCCGCTCCTGGTCACGGTTCACCGTTCGGCGGACATCCTTACGACGCTCCGCGTGGCCCGCGAGTTTGGCATCCAGCTTGTGCTCGACGGCTGCGCAGAGGCCTACCTCGTCGCGGAAGAAATCAAGGCGGCGGGCGTGCCCGTTATCGTTCACCCGACCATGTGGCGCAGCGGCCGTGGCGAGACGGAGAACATCAGCTTCGAGACAGCGTCGATCCTGCACAAGGCCGGCATTTCCGTAGCCATGCAGAGCGGTTATGAGAGCTACGTGCCCAAGACGCGCGTCGTGCTATTTGAAGCCGGAGTAGCTGCTGCCAATGGAATGGCATTTGAAGATGCACTGACGACCGTGACGATCGGCGCGGCACGCATTCTCGGCATCGCCGACCGCGTGGGCTCGCTCGAGCCCGGTAAGGACGCCGACCTCGCCCTCTACGACGGCGACCCGTTTGAATACACGACGCACTGCGTCGGCGTGGTCATCAATGGGCAGGTTGTAAGCGAAGCCGCGCGTTGACGATCAAATTTTGAGGAACTACGATCTTCAAATATGCAAGCGGAAGAGCTTCGAACCCTGCTTAAGTCTCAGCCCTTCGAGCCGATTGCGTTGAGCTTGTCAGACGGCCGGATGATCACGATTCGACATCCGGATCAAGCCGCGGTTTCGATGCGTAAACTCTTCGTAGGCCTCGCCAAGATCAAGCGGCCCCGCAGACTTGCAACACCGTCCGACGGTGAAAGCGTGGCCAAGGACTGGATTCTCGTCGATCTCACTCATATCGTGAGCGCAGAGCCCGAAAACGGTCATCACGGCAAGAAGCGACGACATTCAAAGTAGAATCTACGAGAACAACGTGTCGTCTTCGGCTGTTGTCGTACTTCCAGGTGGACGCTCCGGCGGAGGAAGTCCGAGATGGGCGTACGCCCGATGCGTCGCGCAGCGGCCCTGGCGGGTACGGGTAACGAAGCCGCGCTGCAGCAGGAAGGGCTCGACCATGTCTTCCAGAGTGTCGCGCGACTGGCCCATCGTGGCGGCGATGGCCTCGATGCCGGCCGGGCCTCCTCGATAGGTGTCGATCAGGGCGATGAGAAACGCCCGGTCCAGCCGATCCAGCCCCAGCCCGTCGATTTCCTCGATGGATAGTGCCTGCTCGACGACACCGATGGACAGCTTGCCGTCGGCCCGAACCTGGGCATAGTCGCGCACGCGGCGCAGCAGACGATTGGCCACCCGCGGCGTGCCCCGCGAACGCTCGGCGAGCATCCGCAGCGCCTCCTCGTCGGCCGACACCTCCAGCCGCACGGCCGATCGCCGCAAGATCTCCAGCAGATCATCCGGCTCGTAGAAATCGAGGTGGTACCTCAGGCCAAAGCGATCTCGCATCGCCGCGGTGAGCATGCCCGCTCGCGTCGTCGCGCCGATCAGCGTAAAGCGCTTGAGCCGGAAGTTCACGGTCCGGCCTGACATGCCGCCCTCGATGGTGAAATCGACGCGGAAATCCTCCATCGCCGGGTACATGAACTCCTCGACGATCTTGCTGAGACGGTGAATCTCGTCGATGAACAGTACGTCGCCCTCGTCGAGATTGGTCAGCACGCTCATCAGATCGGCGGTTTTCACGATGGCCGGTCCGCTGGTGATACGAATGCGATTGGCGACGCCCATCTCCTCGGCGATGACATGCGCCAGTGTGGTCTTGCCCAGCCCCGGCGGGCCATCGAGCAGGACGTGCTCCAGCGGCTCGCTGCGCTTCTGCGCCGCGTCGAGCGCGATGCGAAGCTGGGCGATGACCTGCCGCTGGCCAATGCACTCGGCAAGCCGCTTGGGGCGCAGGGCCCAGTTCGACTGCTCCTCCCGCACGTCGCCCGGCTCGCTGCTGATCATGCGTTCACGGCTCATCGCCCTTTACCCCTCCGCTCCGCTCTTGATGCGATACGCCGCCTTGACCCATGCGTCCGCGCCTTTCAGATCAGGATGTAACTGCGTCGAGCGGGCTACCCAGCGCTGGGCATCAGCGCGCGAGTCGCCCCATGCCACAAGGATCTCAATCGCGTCTTTCTGCTCAGCGGAGAACCCTGCCTGCGACGCTGTCGGCGGCGCTTCACCGGCTGCTGCGTGCTCCTTCACCTTGCCCCTTAGCTCCGCCACGATCTGGTCGGCCATTCGTCGGCCGATACCCGGCAGGCGTGCCAGAGATGTGGCATCGCCCGCTTCGATGTCAGAGGCGATCCGGGCCACTGGCGCCGCCAATGCCCGCAGTCCCTTGCGCACGCCGACCCCCTTAACCGTCAGGAACGTCTCGAAGAAGGAGCGATCTTCGGCATGAAGAAAGCCGATCAGCCGGGGCGTCAGATTTCCGCCGGCGGCGCTGCCCTCAAAATATTCCAGCGTGTGGAGCGTGACGGACTGCCCGCGACAAGCCGCCAATTCGCACACCGCGTAGCCCGGCACCATTACCTCGTAGGAAACGCCGTCGCGATCGAGGATGACCGAGTCCTCGCCGACGTCCGCAAGCTGGCCGCGCATTCGAACGATCATCGTCGCCCGCTCCTCTTTCGCGCGGCCTTGCCCTGCCGCAGCATGTCGAGCGGGGCTCGCGTCGTCGTCATTCCCGCGCACCACGCAATGGCCAACGCATCCGCCACGTCGGCCGGCTGCGGCATGCGCGGCAGTTGGAGTGTCGTCATGATGGCACGTTGCATCTGCGCCTTGGCCGCGTGGCCGTTGCCGGTCAGTGTCTTCTTGATTCGCGTGGCCGGCAGATGCATGACCTCGACGCCGCGCTGTGCTGCCGCGAGCAATACGACGCCGCGAACATGGCCCATCAAGATCGCCGTTCGCGGATGTTTGTAATGGGCAAACAGCTCCTCGACTGCGATGAGGTCGGGCCGACATTCGCTCAGCACTTCGTCCAGCCCGGCGGCAATCTCCGACAAACGAATCGGCAATTCGGCACGGACATCGGATCGGACAAGGCCCGCATCGACCACCACGCCGCGCGGCATCTCGACCACCGCGTAGCCCGTGCGGTCCAGGCCGGGGTCGATACCGAGTATCACGGCGGCGGAGGGCGGCTTACTTTCCCTCGCTTGCGCTTCGGGCTGGTTTCGCACCGGCGAGACGCCGATGCTACCCGGCGTTTCGAGTGGGTTTGGGGCTCGGCGATTTTGTATCAGGCGCGTCGCCATCGGGTGCCATCCTGGCCGTCTTCCAGCACAAAGCCGAGCTCCGTGAGACGATCGCGGATCACGTCGGCAATCTGGAACTGCTTGGCCTCCCTTGCCAGTTTGCGAATCTCGATCATCAGATCCATCAGCTTGTCGGCTTCTCCGTTGTTGCCGCCGCCGCGTTTGGCCGGTCGCTCGACGAACAACCCGAGCAGGCGCGCCAGCATCATGAAAGTGCCTGCCGTACCCTGAAGGGCCAGTCGAAGGGGCTCGTTCGCATTGCTTTCCAGTCGCGTTGCGTCGAGGTAGCGGTTCATATGCCCGGCCAGTTCAAACAATACACCGATGGCACCGGCCGTATTGAAGTCGTCGTCCATCGCTTCGAGGAAGCGAATCTGCTGCCGCAGTGCGACGTCCAACAACTCGGCAGCTGGCGGAGTTCCGTTGGCATCCTGCACTTGCGCCGCGAGCGTCTCAATCTGGTAAGGGTCCGATCCTGTGGCTCGCTGAATTCGTTCGAGTAGGCGATAGAGCGAATCGAGCGCTGTCTTCGATGCCGCCAGCGCCTGATCGGAAAAATCGATCGGCGAGCGATAGTGCGATTGCAGGATGAGGAACCGCAGCAGCTCCGGCGCGTGCGTCTCCAGCAGGTTGGATAGCTGGAGCGACTTCATCACCTTCTCAAACTCGGGGTCGCTCTTGGAAATTTTCTTTGTGTTGAAACGCGTCAGTCCGTTGTGCAGCCAGTATTTCGCGAACGACTTGGACGTATCCGTCTCCGCCTGTGCGATTTCGTTTTCATGGTGCGGAAATTTCAGGTCCATGCCCCCGCCGTGAATGTCGAACGTCTGCCCAAGATACTTCATGGCCATCGCCGAGCATTCGATGTGCCAGCCCGGCCGGCCTGGCCCCCACGGCGAGTCGTACTGCACCTCAGGCGGCTCCTCCGGCTTGGCCGCTTTCCACAGAGCGAAGTCGCCGGGATTACGCTTTGTCGCCTGGACCAGCCCCTCGCGCGTGCCGGCAAACTGCTCCTCGGGCTTGCGATGCGACAGTTTGCCGTAGTCCGCGTCTTTGCTGACATCGAAATAGACGTCGCCTTTTGCGACGTAGGCCGCGCCGCGATCGATCAGCCGCTGAATGTGCGAGATGATCTCGGTGATGTGCTCGCTCGCCCGGGGCATCAGGTCGATCGACCGAACTCCCAGCGCAGACATGCCCTCGATGTATTGCCGCTCAAGCTCCCGTGCCAGTTCCGGCACGCTCTTGCCGGCCTCCTGCGCCGCGGCAATCAGCTTGTCCTCCACGTCGGTGACGTTCACCACCCAGGTGACTTCGTAGCCCTTGTAGGTCAGGTAGCGCTTGATGGCGTCGAAGATAACCGGGCCGACGGCGTGACCGATGTGCGCCGGCTTATAGACCGTCGGGCCGCAGAGATAAATGCCGACCTTTCCCGGTACGACGGGCTGGAAGAGTTCCTTCTCACCGGAGAGTGTGTTGTAAACGCGCAGCGTCATTCAATTCCACCCGTTCATTCGGCGACATCCCTGAACGCCGACACGACCGAACCGTAATCTAACAGGATTTGGCGGAGAGTCCAACCACAGCTGTGCAGGCGATGGCCTCGCCTCGGCCGACGGCATCGAGGCCCTCGTTGGTCTTGGCCTTGACGGCGATGCGATCTTCGGAAATGCCGACCAGTGCGGCCAGCGATGCCCGAACGACCGACTTGTGCGCCGACAGGCGGGGCTGCTGGGCGTTTATGACAAGATCGAGGTTGACGATCGCGTAGCCGCGGCTGCGAACGTCCTCGACGACCTCGGTCAGCAGGCGGCGGCTGTCGGCCCCCTTGAGGGCCGGATCCGTGTTGGGAAATCGTTCGCCGATGTCCGGAAGGCCCGCCGCCCCCAGGAGGGCGTCCGTGACAGCATGCAGTACGACATCCGCGTCACTGTGCCCCGCGAGATGATGATCGAAAGGGATGTCGACGCCGCCGAGCCGCAGCGGACCGCCAAACTCAAGCCGATGAAGATCGGTGCCGATGCCGACGCGATGAATTGCCTGCTCGGACATCATACCGCCCACTGCCCGCTGAAGACCTCAACCGCGGGACCGGTCTTGAATACGCTCGCATCCGCCTCGCCCGACCACTCGATCAGGAGATCGCCGCCGGGCAGGTGCAACGTCGCACTTTGCGACAGCCGATCCTCCAAAACGCCGGCGACCATCACTGCGCAAGCGCCTGTGCCGCAGGCCTGCGTAATGCCGCTGCCGCGCTCCCAGGTGCGCATGGTGACTTCATCGCGCGAATGGGCCTGTGCGAAATGGGCATTGACGCGTTTGGGAAACAGCGGATGCCGTTCGATCAGCGGGCCGAAGCGCGGCAGGTCAATCTCCGCCACGTCGTCCACGAAGAAGACCGAATGCGGATTGCCCATCGACACACACGTCATCGCGAAGCGGCGACCGCCCACCTCGAACGGCGATCGAACACACCGTTCGCCGGGAAGGTCGACGGGAATATCCCGCGGCCGCAGGATCGGTGGCCCCATGTCCACGCGGACGCGATCGACCGTACCATCCGAACCACGATAGGTCGTCAGTTCCAGTACGCCGCGATCCGTCTCGACGAGCACGCGGCCGCTCGGATCACTCGCCAGGCCGTGCTCGACCGCGTACTTGGCGACGCAGCGAATTCCATTGCCGCACATCTCGCCACGCGAACCGTCGGCGTTGTACATCTCCATGCGCACATCGGCCTTCGCGCCTGGCGTCGGCAGTGCGATGAGAATCAGCCCGTCCGACCCGACCCCGCAATGGCGGTCGCTGATCGCGCGCGACAAAGCCGGGGCATTCACGCCATCGAGCGACTGCTTGAAGCAATCGACGTAGATGTAGTCGTTGCCGAGGCCGTGCATTTTGGTGAAGGCGATCGGATTCATTGTCTGTAAGTTTATCGAAGAGCCACTCTGAGTAGCCCCGTTAGATTCACTGCCCCGTGAGCGGAAGACTCCGCATCCGAACACGTTTGGGCTGGATTGTCATCAACACTCCCCGCAGAAGGTCTGATTCAAATGACCGTAGTACGCCGGATAGTAAGCCGGCCAGAGAATCAGAATTCAGACCCTCGATACGAATTCGTATGACGGACGGGCTAGCGGCGCCGGAGACGGTCATCAAAGCATGAAAATCCGCATCGAGCGTAACGACGATTCGGTTCTCGATGCGTGCCCACTCCAGAATCTCCGCATCCTCTGACTAGGCAAGGCCAACATCTCCGGTATGTACCGCGTCGTGCCCACTCCGGCATAGGAGTGCGACGGCTCCTCGTGGAAGCCCCTGATCCAGGAGCAGATTCAATCGATTTCCAAGGTATTGATGACCCGATCATCCATGACCGCAGCGGCGAATTCGAGCGCCTGACGGATGTCGTCTTCTTCAAGTTCCGGGTACTCGCGCAGTAACGCCGCGCGCTCTGGATAGACGGCCACCGCTTCCAGGACGCGACGAACGGTCAGCCGAAGTCCACGGATGCAAGGTTGCCCGTTCATCTTCGCCGGATCGCACGTAATTCTGTCAAAGCGGTTGCTGGTCATGATCGACGCTCATGATACTACCCACGCGTACTGAAACGCTCTAACAACGCTACAAGACTATCTTAGTCACGAATTGGACTTCGATCAAGACTGTCGAGCATCGGGAATCAGCGGATCACAACACGCTCATACTGCTTTCGGAACCAGTCGCAAGCCGAAGTCCTTCATTTCATAGATAACGATCTCGTCCACGCTTAAGAACCCATCCGCCAAGATGAGCGGGCTCGGGCCTTCTTCGCAGTTTGTGAGGATCGCCTGCACCTCGACGCGCTTGTTCCTCGGCACGATCTGGCCGCGGTAACTCCACTGGTGGCGTCGGGCGACGGCGATGCTCTCGAACCGATGCGACACGGCCAACTCCGGCCAGCGATCGAGCATATACGCCTTCATGAGTTGCAGCAGCGACTCGAGACCCAGCGAGCCGGGCCAGACCGGATCCTGATAGAAGTGCGCCTTGAAGAACCACGCCGAAGGATCGACCTGCGTCGAGCCCTGAACGAACCCGAGTCCGTGGGGGCCGCCGTCCGGAAGGAGCACGTCCACCCGATCGATCATCCGGAACGCCCGACCGGGCAGCGCGGCGCCTTGCGATATCGCGGGCGTCGCCGCGTCGTCCGGCGTGTGCGGCGGATGGTCGGGCAAATCCAACTGTTTCGCGCTGACGGCCTGGGCCGTACTCGGAAGAAACATGCGTTCCCTCGAATCGCGGATGCCCACCTGGCGAGCCAGCGCATCGGCGGAGAAGAAGCCGAACGATGTGGTTCCTTCGTAGATTAATTCGTCCTTGCAATCGACGAGAAACTCGTAGCCCTGGATGATCATGCCGCCGGCTCGCGAGACGCTCGTCATTCGGACGCGCGTGCGGAGCGTGCCATCGCCCGGTGTCACCTCTCGATGCAGCACCGCGTCACCGCCGAGATTTCGGAACGCGAGGTCCGTGTCGGATGTCAGCGCCGAACCGGCATAGGCCGCGAGGAATCCGCACGGCTGCAGCGCGACTTCCAGCAGCACCGCAAACGGCATCGTCGGCTGGCGATTCGCCGCAAAGTACCACGCATCCGGCGGAACGTCGTATTCCGCCGTGATCCATCCCCCCGGCTGCAATGCAAACGGCTCCGGCTCGACCTGAGTAACCCGATCGAGAAACTGATACGGCGGCCCCGGCAGACGAGCAATACGCCGCCTATCGCCGTCAAAGATCGCGTACGGCTCGCCGAAGCAGTCCGAAGGCCGACCGACAGCAAACGCCAGAATCTGTTCGCGCGTAAACACCGGAAGGCGATTCGATTCTTCGCGAGAAGCCGACACCGGCGCGATAGCGGATTGAGGATCTTGGACTTGCGAAGCGTTTCCGGCAATCTTCCAGATCGATTCCATCCGCTCGCGCGACAGGCCTGTGACTTGCAGCGACATGTTCGTCATCTGCACGATCGCCACGCCGTCGGCGTACATGAGCGCATCGGCAAGGACGTACGGCACTTGTTCGCTTCGCCCGTCCGGCCGCTGCGGACCCGATCGGTAGCCAATCTCCTTGATCGCCACGCGATACGATGCCTTCTTCGTCTTCGGCGTGACAGGTCCGCGGCACCGAAGCGAACTGGCCACGCCCGTCACCGGCTCGTAGGCGATGCCTTCGCGATCCGCCACCCAGCCCATCCGCAGCAGCAGAAACCGCAGGGCATGCGCGCAGCACTCATACATCAGTGTGCCGGGCATGACCATGTCATCCACAAAGTGGCAGGTCAAATACCAATCATCGGGCTCCACATCCGCCTCGGCGACGATCTCCCCCAGCCCGAATCGCCCGCCGGTCATGTCCAACGATAGCACGCGATCGATCAACTTCATCTGCCCGCCCGGCAGTCGCAGCGGATCGTGAAGCCGCAGCATGCCAAATGCGGGCCCGAAGCATCCGCCGAGATCGCCCTGCCGCAGCGCCGCGAGTTGCTCGTCGCTGTAAGATTCAAGCCGCCCACCATTGTCGAAGTCGTTCAACGGCGTGTACCCGCCGGTGACCTTGCCGTCGGCGGGCGACGTGTCCTCCGGCCGCAATACCAGTCCGTGCGACGCTTGAATTTCCTCTTTCGTGAAGAAGCCCGCGCAGCCGTTTCGCATCGTCAGCACAAGCTCGCCGTCGATCGTCCCGTCGAATTCGAAGAAGAAGAGCTGCGTCTCGCCCTGTCGGACGAATCGGTCAATGCGAATGTCGTAGCGAATCGTCTCGCCGGGACGCGGCAGGCCGCGGTGAAATGTCACGGTCGCATCGAGCAGGCGATAGGTCCGCAAACCCTTCGTGACGAGGTCGATGCCCAGATAACCGGAGAGGAACAAGTCCGCCTGTCCGGCCTCGACCGTTATGCAGATCGGACATCGACCGCCATCGAGATACCAGGCACCCGGCAACACGTCGTGCTCTGTCACTACACGACCCGGCCCGAGAACGCCCCTGGTGCCTTCGACGATCAGGATGCGATCGACGAGCATGAGCGGCTCATCGGGCAACCGCACGCGCGTCGGATAGGAATCCACGGCCGCGAACGCTGCTCCGAGCACCTTCGCCACGCTGCCACGCGCAAACTCCAGACATTGTTCTCGCGTGAACAACGGCTCTTCGCCGGAATCCCCGCGCGACGAGTCCTCGCCGGCTGTGATCGACCCCGGGCCGGCGCCGCTACTTACTGCATCCGCAAGCAGTCGTGATTGCAGCGCCAGCACCGATGCCATCCCCTGCGATGCCGACTCTGTGAAGCGCAGGAACGCCTGATGCGCGCTCGCCGTGGCCTGCGCCGTTGCCATGAGCGAACTTCGCAGCGTTGCGCCGTCGTCATCAACAAGGGCGTGATCATCGGTCGACCGTTTCGCGACGGATTCCTTTGAGCTTCGCCCCCGCGAGCCCGAATCACTCGGCATGACTTCGCGCGGTGACTCCGCGAACCTCTTCCGCGATTCATCGTCGTACTTTCGCACGTTTTGATCCAGCGGGGGTGGCGGCAACGGCGTCCTCATCATGAACCCGCCGATCGGCACCTCGACCAACGCCTTCGACGCATCCGACAGTACGTACTCCAGGTCCGCTGCCGGACCGTAAAGCGAATCAAGCTCCACCGGAACGCGATGGGCGATCAGCGCCGCCAGCAGTTCCAGCAGCGGCCGTATTTCGCTATCGCCACGCGACGACGCCGATCGCGCGAAGTAGGTTCGTCCCTTCAGGATGCGGTCGATCATCCGCGTGCACGACGCCTGCGGGCCGATCTCCACGAACAGCCGCACGCCGTCGTCATGTGCCTGACGAATCAATGCGGGAAAATCGAAACCGTGCAATGCCTGAGCCGTGATCGACTCCGCCGTGGCCTCGCGCGAGACCGTATAAGACCTGCCCGCCGCGGTGCTGTAGAAGCGAACGCCCTCCGGCGGCGTCGTCGTCAGCAGGTGCAACTCCCGATATTCGTGTTCCACCACCTTCGCCGCCTCGAAGTGAACCGTCGGCACGCCGGGAATAGGTATCGACCGGCAACTCAACTTGCCCGCTACCTCGTGGACCGCACTTTGCAGTCCGCCAATAACGCACTCACGCGGAGAGTTGACGATCAGGAGTTCCACGTTCGCCACGTCCTTCAACGCCGCCCGGACCTTCTCGACCGGGCGAGCCACCACTGCGGCACACCAATCAGCGGCCATCTCCGGCGACCATCTCCATGCGGCCTGCAGCGCCTCGCGCGGACCGGCGAGTTGCGACTTGAAGAGCGGCGAAGCCCGCAGGCGGTGGTACATCTCCTCGCTGTTCCACGTTCGTGTGGCGAGCAGCCCGACGGACTCGCCCAAGCTGTAACCGATGATTGCCGAAGGACAAAGCCCCATGGCCCGCAGGATGTCATTGACCAACACACCAAACGAAACCTGGCCGAACATGAACGCCTCGATCTCATCGGCAGCACCCTCACCGTTCGATGTTTCCCTGGAGCGAGACGCACTCCGCCAGTCCGGCCGCCAGGGCAATTCGTGATCCGGCTCGGTATGGGCAACGCTGGCGACCTGTTCGTGTTCCGTGTCGAGAGCGCGGACCGCATCAGGGAAGTAAAGGCCCAGTTCGCGGCCCATGCCTGAATAATGACTGCCGGAGCCCGGAAAGACGAACGCCATTTCACCGGTCATACCGAGCGGCTGCGGCTCATAGAAGACGCCGCTGCGGCTGTCGAGCGGTTGATCCGGCGAGGATTGAATGGCTCGCAATGCCGTGTCGATGGCACGAAGCAGATCTTCACGATCATTTGCGACCAGGGCCACTGCGAGGCGTCCCTCGCTGTACGCTTGACGATGACGACGCCACCTCGTCGCCGCCGACTCGATATCTTCGTCATTTGCATGGGCAAGCTCAGCGAGCGCACTCAAACCCTCCAGGAGCCCCGGCGCATCGTCCGCTTCGATTGCAAAGATCGCAGCCGGCAGCCGAAGCGCGCGACCGCGCGTCGCGCGGTCTTTGCTCCGCGGCGCCTCCTCCAGCACGGCATGGGCAACGTTGCCATCCACCGTAGCCGAGGCGACTACGGCTCGGTGTCGGCCCGGTGAACGATCATGCCACCAGAATTCCGCCATGCGCGGAGCGTACAGCCCTTCGGTCGCGCTGGCCGCCGTGAGCAGTTGCGATTCTCTCACCGGGGACAATACGGCGCGTTCGAGGCACATCGCCGCCTTGACAACCGACGCCAGCCCCATCGCGGCGCCCGAGTGGCCGATGTTTGCAGACAGGCATGAAATCGCCACGGGACGATTTCGACCGGCGAGGATCGAGGACAGCGCACCAACTTCCGTACGATTCATGTCCGGCGTCTCGCCGGCCTGAATCTCGATGAGATCAATCTGTTCGATGCGGATAGCTGCATCCTGACAGGCGCGCTCCAGGGAGCGCCTGCGCACATCGACGGCTGATTTCGCATCGTCGCGGAGCAACTTTCCGCTCGCTCCGCCGATGCCTCGTATCAGCGCATACACCCGGTCGCCGTCGCGCTGGGCGTCGGAAAGCCGCTTGAGTACGAGCGCCGTCGCACCTTCGCCGACCGCGACGTCGCTCTCACTGTTCTCGTCAACTGCCGGCGACCCATTGAAAGATAAGTCGCGGAGCGCATTCGCAGTGACGACCGCGCGGAGGTCACCTGCAAGGTCGACCGCTCCCACGACGGCCGCATGAATCTCGCCTGCCTGCAGGGACCGCACGGCAATCTCCATCGCCTTGATTCCGGACGCTTCGTCGCACGAGACGCCGAAACTGGGGCCGCCTGCCTGTAATTCACGTGCGATACGGCTGGCGATCATGCCACCGAGCGCACCCAGTGTGCGTGTCGCATTCAGCGCCGGACCGAGGGCATTCCTGAGCGTATCAATCCACGCCGCCTCCTGTGACGGCGACAATTTCACGCCGAGCATCTCCGCCCAGCGGCGCGCCTGACCAGCCAGCCACCAGCGAAGGTGAAAATTCGTCGTGTTCAGGTCCAACCCCATGCCGATCATCACGCCCAGATCGGGCCGCCGCTCGCGCAGCGGCATCCCGGCGTCATCGAGCGCACTCGCCACGACATCGAGCATCAGGAGCTGTTGCGGGAGAATCTCTGGAATCTCACTGGGAGGCATACGAAACCGCCCCACGGGAATCGACAACCGCTCCAGATACGCTCCGTCGCACTTCTCACGACCGATCAGACGCTCCGCCGCATCGTCGCAGCTATCCCATCGCCCGCTCGGTCGAGATCCGACAGCCGTATCACCGCGGAAGATCAACTCTCGAAACGCTGCCAGCGACTCGACACCGCCTAATCGAGCGGACATGCCGATGATGGCGATGGGCTCGCGCTCCGTCGAATTGCGTACTGCAGATTGCGGATTGCGGATTGTCTTGCGGATTTCGTGGTGTTCCTCCACCAACACGTGCGCATTGATTCCGCCGAAGCCGAAGGCGCTGATGGCAGCGCGGCGCGGCGTTGACTCGTCACGCCGATTCCATGCCTCCGTATGTGCCTGTACGCGGAATGGACTCCCAGCCAGCGGAATTGCATCGCCATGATCGCGGTAGTTCGCCGATGGCGGCAGCAACCCCTCCTGCATCGCAAGGAGCGCCTTGATAAGCCCCGCCGCGCCCGCTCCCGTCAGCAGATGACCGACCATCGACTTGACCGAACCGATGGGACACCGTGCGGAACTGCCGGACAGGCCTTCCCAGAGCGTGCGCAAACTGCGCACTTCGACGGCGTCGCCCGTCGGGGTGCCTGTACCGTGGCACTCGATCAAGTCCACCGCATCCGGCCGCCAGCCCGCCTGCTCGTAAGCCCGTCGCATGGCCCGAAGCTGTCCCTCGCTGTCCGGCGCGAGCAAGCTTCCGCCGATGTCGTTCGACAGGCCGATGCCGCATAGGACGCCGTAAACTCGATCGCCGTCGCGCAGGGCATCCTCCAGTCGTTTGAGTACGACGATTCCCGCGCCCTCGCCGACAACCAGTCCGTCGCAGGATGCGTCAAACGGCGCGCACCGTCCGCTCGGAGATAGCGCCCGAAGCTGTGTGAATCCCATCTGCGTGTACAGACATTCCGGCCGTGATACGCCCCCGGCGAGCATAGCATCAGCCCTACCGGCAACCAACTCGTCACACGCCAGCTTGAGCGCGTAGAGCGAGGACGCACACGCCGCATCGAGCGTATAAGTTCCGCCGCCGAGTCCCAGCCCCTGGGCAATCAGCGCCGCCGGCAGGCCGACCACGCGGCTGTTCAGCGGATGCGTGCGAAGCTTCGTGGGCGCCGAATCGCTTCGACCCAGCAAGCGCCGCTCGAACGGTTCCCCGAAAATTTCCCGCGTGATCGCCGATGATGCGTCCGTCGGCAGGGCAATCGCCGCGAGGATCACGCCGACGCGATCAGGATCGACACCATCCATTCGGGCATCGCGATAGGCGGCGCGACCGGCGTGCAGCGCGAAGTGGTAAACAGGATCGAGGCGAGCCGACAGTTCCCGATCGATTCGAAGCCCTTCCGGGTCGAAATGAAAGTCCTCCACGAAGCAGCCACGCAGTGACACAACCTTGTCCGGCAACGGACCGTCCGCAAGTGCCGACTGCGGATCGAGAATCCACCGGCCCGCCGGAACCTCGCGCGTCATGTCCCGACCGGCGACGATGTTTTGCCAGAAGGTGTCGACGTCGGCCGCGCCGGGGAAGACGCCGCCCATGCCGACGACCGCAATGGGGCAGTCCTGCGTCATGAGGGTTCCTTACGTGGAGGCGTGGTGAGGCGCGGCTCGTCGAAACGCCCTGGAAAGCAGCGGATCGACCGTGCACTCGTAACCGGTGATGTCGGCCACGAGCGCCCCCGTCGAATCCACCAGCGCGATGTCCGCCGTCATCTTCGATCGTGTCGACTCGCTCACCTGCACGATGCACGTCGCTCCGTCCTTCGGCAATTCGCTCTCGTATTGTCGGTATCTTCCAACAAAACTCGGCAGCGACGGAGCGCCCATCTGCTCGCAACACCAGAGAATGGCCAGTTGGAAACCGGCGTCGACCAGAATCGGATCGGCGATCCATCCGCCGCGAAGGGCATCCTGCATCCATTCCCGCGGCGAGCCGGCCGCGGCGACGCGAGCCACAATCCCCCGCTCGCTGATACCGCAGATTTCGCGAATCCCCTGGAAATGCGGGCCGTGAAAGAGCTGCTCCTCGTACGCTTCTTCGACGCTTCGTGGATAGGCCCGGTCGATGATCGCATGGGCCTCGGGCGCATCCGGCGCGGGCGGAACGCGCGAGCCCAGCAGGACGGTGGCATGCGAGTGAACGAGCATCCGTGACGATTCCTGCACACTACGCAGCTCGACATCGACGGCAAATGTGCCGTTGTCGCGCCGGGGCGGCGAAACGGCCAACTGCACCTTCAGCGCGCCGGCCTCCAGTGCCACGGGCCGCAGTACGCGCAGATTCTCCATGCCCTGCATGAGGAGACCCGGGTTGGCGTGCAGTGCCGCGTGTGCAAGCCATTCCATCATCATCGCCACCGGTAGAACCGGCCGCCCACCGAGCATGTGTGAGCGGAGGAACGGATGCCGCTCCACGTCCAGCTCGCGCTCGAATGCCACGCTCATGACGGCAGAAACATCGCTCGACACGTTCGATCGTCGCGCGTCTCCTACAGGTCGAGCCAGCGGAGCGCCGAGGACGACCTCCACTGACGGACTTGTCGCCGACATCTCCGCAATCAGCGCCTCGGACCCGGCATCCAACGGGATCAGCTCGACGCCCTGCCGGGTGAACTCCCGCTTGAGCGCCGCCGTTACCATGCCGCCATCCCACGGCCCCCAGTTGATCGACGAGACGCGACAATCCATAAGTTCCCGCGACAGGCGCTGCGCCATCTTGTTCAGCACTTCGTTCGCCATCGCGTAGTCGGCCTGTCCGACGTTGCCGTAGCGTGCGCTGACCGACGAAAACAACACAACCTGTCGCAGATCCTTCGAATCGACGGCCGTGAGCAGATTCCTCAACCCCCCCACCTTCGTCGCATAAACACGCTCGAACTGTTCCGGCGTCTTGTCGCGGATCAGCCGGTCTTCCAGGACGCCGGCGCCGTGCACGATCGCGCGGATCGGTCCGTATCGCAGTTGAACTTCGCTCAAGATCGACCGTACCGCTGCCGCGTCGCATACGTCCACGGATCGATAGACCGCCTTCGCGCCGGCCGCAGCGATGCGCTCGAGATTTCGCGCGATCTCCCGCGCCGCCATCCGCGCCGCATACGCCGACTGAAGCGCCGCGGGAGTCGGCCGCTTCCCGATGAACTCGTGCTTGAGAATCGCCTGCTTGATATCGCCCTCTTTCGTCAGCGTCGCCAGCCATGCGGGCTCCTCCTGCGGCACCGGTGAGCGACCGAGCAGCACCAGCGTCGGACAAAGATGCGTCGCCATCGCCACGGCCGCTTCCGCCGTCACCCCGCGCGCGCCGCCGGTGACCACGACCACATCGCCGGCGTGAATGACCGGCTCACCGACCTCGACGGCCTGCGGCCCTACTTCCAACCCCACTCGACCCGCGGCGTGGAGCCCGACTTCCAGCGAAACGTCGCCCGTCAACTCGCGGATGATCGCCTCCGCCGCGGCTCGTGCGTCATCCCAATCTGATGCCACGTCAATGGCACTGCAATCCACGCCGGTCCACTCCAGCGATGCCGTTTTCACGAGGCCCGCAAGCCCCCCTTGAACTGCATCAAACGCATCTCCGCGCAGCCCCATCGCCCCGTCCATCCGGCTGACCGTCGCAAAAATCGCCCCGCCTGATTTCGCCGCCTCGCAGAGCAACCCGCTCACCGCTCGCGCCGCCGATAGTGCCTCTGCCAGAAATACATCCATCGCTGTCGAGCCAGTCACCGATTGATCCGCGGAGATCGGCGCGATGATAATCAGCCCGCCGATCTGCCTCGCCTTCGCTTGCGATGCGACTTCACGGATGGGCGCCAATCTTGCCGGCAGATTGCGGGATAAGAGGGCTTTGACAACCGAGTCGCCAAGGTTGTGCCCATCGTCTGTCACCACGATCTCATGGCCCGGAGCGATTCGGATGCCGGCATCCCTTACCGGGCCGAGCTGTGTCAGCTTCAGGATGCCGCGCTGGATCGAGGACGCGAGGCCATGTTGCAGCGTACTCCCTCGCTCGCGCTTCGGGCTGGTTTGCAACATGTGCTCATGCGAGGATGCGTGAACTTGCGACTTAGTATCCGCTCGGGTTTCGCCCGCATCGCCGCCGCTGAGAAACGCCACGATCTGCGCCAACGTTCGAAGCGAACCCATGTGCTCCGGCTTGATCTGCGGCAATCCCGGCAGACGCTCCTCGACCGCGGCGATGATTTCCACGCGCTTGATCGAGTCGATCCCCAGATCCGCTTCGATATCCATTGCCGGATCGACCATCTCCCGCGGATAGCCGGTCTTCTCGCAGACGACGGAGAGAACCGTTTCTGTGATTTTGGATTTTGGATTTTGGATTGCGGATTGCGGATCGGATGCCGCATCTTTCATCTTGTCGAAGCCGACGGATTGTCCCGGCGCGCCGGGATCGGCGTCGCGAACGGAAAGTTTCGACGTTTCCCCCCCGCTGCAGAGAAAATCTACGATTTGCGCAAGGGTGCGAATGCTGCCCATGTGCTCCGGCTTGATCTGCGGCAATCCCGGCAGACGCTCCTCGACCGCGGCGATGATTTCCACGCGCTTGATCGAGTCGATCCCCAGATCCGCTTCGATATCCATTGCCGGATCGACCATCTCCCGCGGATAGCCGGTCTTCTCGCAGACGACGGAGAGAACCGTCGCGGTGATTTCAGATCTGAGTCTTGAGATTTCAGATATTGTATTAGAGATTTCAGATATTGTATTAGAGATTTCAGTTCTTGGATTAGAGATTCCAGATGGATTAGAGATTTCAGATTTGGGACCTGAGACTTGAGATTTCAAATTTGAAATCGCTTCCTGCGGATTGTAGCTTGCATCCGCAGTCATGGGATTTGCAGCGATAGGCCCGGCGCTTGAATCGTGAGATACCTTGCGAACGGTAGACTCCGCATTTTGTATTCGGCATTCCGCATTCCGCATTCCGCGTTCCGCGTTTCCTTGCCCGCTCTGCGCGTCATTATGTGCAGCCGGCGCGATCGGCTCGCCGGTCATGAGCCGTGCCTGATTCTCCAGTAGCCGTTGCATCGTCCGATGCGCCTCTTCCTGCGTTTCGAGGAATCGCTGATGCGCGGCGGCCGTCTGCTGCTGAAGCGATTGCATCGCCCGCAGCCCCTCCTGCATCACACGCAGCGTGTCGGCCAACGCCGGATCAGCCGGCATCCGGCTTGCGACACTTCCAGCATCGCTACCTGAGCGTGCCCCCTGAATCGTACGACCGCTGTCTGCAACATCACTCACCACGCTCGCCGCAATGTTGGATATTGGATTTTGGATTTTGGTTGGTTCGGGTTCCGAAGTCATCGGCGCAGGTACCTCGCTGCCCACTCCATCCTTCAATTCCTTAGCCCCTTGATCTTCCCACACTTGTCCCCTCGGCCCCTCGGCCCCTCGGTCCTTCGTAACTTCCAACGATGCGATGTTTTGACGTTTCGGCGTCTCGCCGCCTGCCCGATAGTTCGCACCAACCAGCGGCACCACCATTTTGGGCTTTCGCGGCGAAGTCGCCGGTCGCTCCCACTTTGAGAGTTCCACGCCGTGCCCGATCGCCGCCAATTCCGCCAGCAGACGTGCCAGGTCTGCAATGCCGCATCGATGACCGCTGGATGCATCCACGGCCCTTGCCGTATGCGGTCGCTCGCCCAATGTCGCCCCGACCAGGCCGGTCAGCACCGCACGCGGTCCGACTTCGACGAAGGTACGAACGCCGGAATCGTACATCGCCTCAATCTGCTCGACGAAATCCACCGGCGATACGAGTTGCCGCGCGAGTAGCGCCTTAGCCCCTGCCGGATCAACCGGATAAACCTGACCGGCCGCATTGGCAAAGACCGGCAGCCGCCCCTGCTCGAAGGCCGCCGCTTCCACCGCATTTCGAAACGGCCCGACGGCGTCTTCCATCAACTTACTGTGAAACGCGCCCGACACCGGCAGCATCTTCGAGACAAACCCGCGCGCCTTGCATAGCTCCGCGGCCTGAGCGATCGCCGATTTCGCACCGGATAACACACCCTGCAGAGGTGAATTCCGATTCGCGAGAACAACGTCCAGCCGCGCTTCGTTGATGAGATGTTCAAGTTCACCCAGCGGCGCCTTAACCGCCAGCATCGCCCCGCGGTCCCAACCCTGGGGACCACGAAGCTCTGCTTCGTTCACGGGATTGCGAATCTCTGCTTCGCTGCCGGCATACCCATCCCTGGCCATCAGCCGCCCGCGCAGGCGCGTCAACCGATGGAGCGTGCTGCCATTGAAGTATCCGCCGACACAGAGCGCCGCGAGTTCGCCGTAGCTGTGCCCGCAGACCGCGTTGGGCTGTACGCCAAAGCGTGCGAGCACCCTCACCATGCCGAGCGAAACCGCGCCGATCGCTGGTTGGGCCGCGTCCGTTCTTCGCAAGAGGGCCTCCTGCGCCGCCCTCGCTTCGGACGAAAAGACCGGCGCGGGATAGATCGCGTCGCAGATGCGCGTGTCGGTATCGTCGGTTGCAGCATCGGAATCGGCGATGGCCTGCAGAAACTCCGGGAAGGTACACGCCAGCCGTCGCGCCATGCCGACGTATTGACTGCCCTGCCCCGGAAAGATGAACCCCAGTTTGCCCGTCGATTCGCCTGATCCGTAGTAGGCATTCGCCAGTGCCCACGATTCGGCGGGCTCACCACTGGTCAGGCGCGCTCGCAGTGATTCAAGCTGGGCGCGTAAACCCGTACCGCGCTCCACAACCAGCACCAATCGATGCGGATGCGCCGCGTCAAACTGCCGCCGAGACTCCGCAGCCCGCCATGCCAGATGCTCGCCGTCAAAATGCGGCTCGTCCAGCGCCGTCTGCCAGGTATCCAGCTGATCGAGTAACCCGCCGACGCTCTGCGCCGACAGGGCGACAATCTGCACAGACCCGTCCCAGCCGGGCTGTGGAATTGCCGCGCTGTGTTCCTCCAGCACGGCGTGAAAATTGCTCCCGCCAAATCCGAAAGAGCTGACCCCCGCGCGCCGCGGCGTCGGAGCAGCGCTTCGCGATCCATCCACCGTCACCCACGGCCGCAGCTCCGTATTCAGATAGAACGGGCTCTCCTCAATCGCCAGCTTCGGGTTCGGCACTTTGAGCTTGATCGTCGGAGGCAAGGCGCGGTGATGAATCGCCAGCGCCGCTTTGATTAACCCCGCCGCACCGGCCGCCGCCTTGGTGTGACCGATTTGCGATTTCACGGAGCCGACCGCGCACCACGCACCGTCGCTTCGGGCCTCGCGGAATACGGTCTTAAGCGCCTCAAACTCTGTCGCATCGCCCACGGTCGTACCGGTGCCGTGGGCCTCGATCAGCGTGACCGTGTCCGGCTCGATGCCCGCCATCGCGTATGCATTGCGCAGACATCGCGCCTGCCCAGCGGCGTGCGGCGCGTAGATGCTCTGCGATCGACCATCGCTGGAAGTTCCGATCGCCCGAATTACCGCGTACACACGGTCCCCGTCGCGTTCCGCGTCCTCGAGGCGCTTGAGCACAAGCATCCCGATTCCTTCGCCGAGCACCGTGCCATCGGCGTCCGCCGCGAAAGGCCGCGCGTCGCCCGACGGCGAAAGCGCCGGCGTCTTCGAGAAGCACATGTGCATGAAGATGTCATTGAGCGTGTCGGCCCCACCGGTCAGGACCATGTCACTGCGGCCCGTGGTCAGCTCCATCATCGCCAGATGAACGGCCCCGAGGGAGCTGGCGCACGCCGCGTCGATCACGCAGTTCGTCCCGCGAAGATTCAGCCGATTGGCAATTCGCCCGGCAACCACATTACCGAGCAAACCGGGAAAAGAGTTCTCCTGCCACGAAACATAACTATCGGCAATCCGTTCGATGACCTGCTCGGCAAGTTCCGGCGCGATGCCCGCCTGAATGAGCGCCCGTCGCCAGAGTGGATGCCCCAGGCGCGCAGCCAGCGGAATGACCAGCTCCTGCGTGCCCGTGATGCCGAGGAAGACGCTGACGCGCTCACGGTTGAAGTCGCGATCCTCCGAGTAGCCCGCATCCGCAAGAGCGGCCTTGGCCACAACGAGCGACAGGAGCTGTGACGTATCGGTGGCTTCCAGGATGTTCGGCGGGATGCCGAACTCCGTCGGATCGAACGGAACCGGCGAAAGGAAACCGCCGCGCGTGCAATAGGTGTGATCCGGTCGCTTGGGGTCCGGGTCGAAGTAGTCCGCGGCCGACCAGTGCGTCGGCGGAACTTCGGTGATACCGTCTTCCCCGCGCGCCAGAGTCCGCCAGAATTCCGTCAGATTTGCCGCGCCGGGAAAGCGACAGCCCATGCCGATGATGGCAATGGGAACTTGCCCAGGACCCGCACCATGTCCCTTGGTCGTCAAGATAAAACCTCAAATATCGAAGGAGCAGTCGCCCGCCGGCAGACAGTTCTGCCGACGGTAAAGGAGGAAGTATAGGCGAGTCCACCGATTCGCGCAACCTTGCGAGCGGGGGCTGTGAACCCTCGCCACGAGGGACGCCGGGGGCCGCTTGGACGAAGCCATCTCGCGAATTCTACGGCCCTATTCACTTTGTTCGAGAATCTGCTCGATCCGCCGTAATTCCAGCGGCCGAAAAGAATTTGCGTCCCCTTCCAGCGTGACGCCCTGCATCCGCAGCCAGTTCGCCCGCGATAGTACGGCCGCCCCGAGCAGGATGTTCATCGCCACCGTCACCACCCCGCGGTTCTCCGGCTTTGCCAGAAACGTGCCGCGTGTCCACTCGTTGAACGCCCCCATCGCCGGGCCGCACCAGATCTGATAGTCCGCCTTCCGCGATGTGTCGCCCTTGTTCGCCCAGTCGGATGAACGACCGAGGTACGATCGAAAGACGAGTGACATCTTGTGCTTCGGATCGCGCAGGGCTCGCTCGATCTGACTAGGATCGCGTTCCTCGAAGAATCGTCGCGTGTCGGCCCATGCCTCATCGAGCGTGCAGCGGAAGAAGTCTCGCTCAAGGATTGCTCGTTGCGACGGCGGGATCGCCTCGATGCCGGCATACTCGCGATACAGGTCGTACAGCTTTCGTGCACGCACGGAGAACATCGTCCCCCACTTGAGCACCTGCACCTTCACGCCCATTTCAAACATATCCGCCGCCGGAGCCATGGCCACGTCGGCCGGTCCCGCCTGCGCAAGCATCTCCCGCACGATCTGCGACGTGCCTGCCTCGACGCAGCTTTGATTGACCGAGCCGGTCATCACGAACGCCGCGCCCATCGAGAACGCCGCCACCGCCGACGCCGGCGTCGAGATGCCCCCCGCCGCTCCTACACGCAGCGGGTCTGCATAGCTGAACTTCACTTGTAGCTCGTCTCGCAAGGCCATCATCCCGGGCAGCAGCGCAATCGCCGGACGATTGTCCGTGTGCCCGCCGGAGTCGGCCTCGACGGTGAGGTCCTGCGCGACGGGAATCGTTTCCGCCATCTTGGCCTGCGCCTCGGTGATAAAGCCCGACTCCACGAGCGCTGCGAGCAGATTCGCAGGCGGCGGCGACATAAACTTCCGCGCCACTTCCGCCCGCGAAACCTTGGCGATGACGGTATTCGGACAAACTACGCGGCCGTCGGGCGTGCGATGAATCCCCGCGACGCGATATTTTACCAGCGGCAGCGTCAGATCGAGATAAGCCGACGCATCGACGAGCCGTACCTTGCGCCGCAAATACAGCTCGACAACACCGGCTTCGAGTTCGGGCTCGTTCGGGCTGTGAATCAGGTTGATGCCGAAGGGCGCGTCGTCGAGATTCCGCTGAAGCCGGTCGATCGCTGCTTCCACTCTTGGAATCGGCAGGCCCGCCGAGCCGAAGAAGGCCAGCATTCCCGCACGGCTCATCGCCTCCACGATTTCCTCCGAGCCGATGCCGTTGGCCATCGCTCCAGCGAGATAGGCGTATTTCAAGCGATGGCCCCTGCAGAAGGCAGGATCACCCAGTTGCGAAGGATGCAGCGCCGGCGCCATTGCCAGCATCGGGAAACACGGCTCCACGTTCAGTGAACCAGTCCCCAGCAGACTCCGCCCGCCCAGCCCGACCGCCGGTTGCCTGTCGTGCCACACGACATGCAGGGGTCGCGTCACCTGGACCAGCGCGCGTGCCATTGCATCGGCACCCGTCGCCGGTCCGTCGCTATCCGGCAGCCACCACCCAATCTGCCGCACTTTCCCCCCAAACTGGGGACTGCGAAGCTCTGTTTCGCCACCCGCACCGCGAAGCTCCGCTTCGCTTCCCGCCGATTCGTCCGCTCCGTCAAGCGGCAATCGTCGCGCCGCCTTGACCCCCAGTTCGAGCAGCAGATTGCACCCAGCGAAGAACGTACCCACCGCGAGCTTCGCCCCCGACTTCGCCCCCGCCGTCGCCACGTCGATCGCCGATTTGCCTGCGCCAAGCGCGGACTTTCCTGTGTCCATCGCCGACGATGCCAGCGAACTGACGACATGCTTAGGATCCATCCGCTCGCTCATCGCTACTCCTGACCCAGCACCTGCAGCGACACTTCAACCCCCGCGCCGCGATCGACCATCGCCTGTCGTAGACCCGGCGGAATTTGAAACACCGTATCCTCCTCCGCCGTCGTGCAAAGCTCCAGCTCGCCGGCCCCCAGTGCTCGCAGTCGTTCGAGCACGCCCTGCACCACACCCTCCGGCGTGCTCGCACCGGCCGTAACGCCAACCACTTTCACACCGTTCATCCACTCCGCTTTGATCTCACTCGCACCGTCGATGAGATAGCCGCATACCCCGCGCGTCTGCGCCACCTCCACCAGCCGCGCCGCGTTGCTCGAATTCCGCGAACCAACCACGAGCAGCAGGTCCATACCCCGTACCGCCATCTCCTTCACCGCGTCCTGACGATTCTGCGTCGCGTAGCAGATGTCATCCGTCGGCGGCAACTCCAGATGTGGAACCCGCTCCCGCAACGCCGCCAGAACGTTCGCTGTGTCGTCGACGCCCAAGGTCGTCTGCGTCAGTACGACGAGCTTCTGCGTTGGAGGCAATTGCGCCGTCCGCGCCTGCGACTCGTTCTCCACGAGCGTGATACTTTCCGGCGATTCGCCGATCGTGCCGATGACCTCGTCGTGACCCTTGTGGCCGATGAGAACGATGTGATAGCCCTGCTTCACGAAGCGGTGAACCTCAAGATGCACCTTTGTCACCAGCGGGCACGTCGCGTCAATCAGCCGCAGCCCGCGAGACCGTGCCTCCTCGAACACGCTCGGCGCGACGCCGTGGGCACTGAGTATCGCCACGGCGCCCGAAGGCGCCTCCGATAATTCCTGCACGAAGACCGCACCTTTTTCGCGAAGGTCCGCAACGACGTGGCTGTTGTGCACGATCTCCCGGCGCACATAGACCGGTGGCCCGAAGACCTCGAGCGCCAGATCGACGATCTTCACCGCCCGATCAACGCCGGCACAAAACCCCCTCGGATTCGCCAGTACCACTTTCATCCGCATAACCCGTATTCTGGTTTACCAGCCAAAGCCGCCGCATCATATCACATTCCTGCCCCTCCCGCCCACAGACGAGTCGCCACACGCCACCCGAAAAACAACCGATCCAGACGCATAATTGGAATTCATTCCCGAGGATCGGTTAACATAGCCCATTGCAAGCCGAACCCGAGAGGAGAAGGATGAAAGCCCCCACTGCTACGCCACAATCTCGTCGAATGATGATCGCTCTTGCAACGCTCCTCGGCGCATTCGGCTGCGGGCCAAAGCCCGACGCCGCGCGGGCTACGGCCTCTTTCATGGGGCTCGGCGATCTGCCGAACGGACTCAGCTCCAACGTCGCCAACGCCGTTTCCGCGGATGGCCGCGTCGTAGTCGGTGGTGCGGAAGTGACCGGCGGCTTCGAGGCCTTTCGCTGGACTGCCGAAACCGGCATGGTCAGTCTCGGCGATCTCGACGGCGGCGTACTCAACAGCTCCGCGCGCGGCGCTTCGGCCGACGGCTCGATCGTCGTCGGCGGTGGTGATTCTTCCCAGGGTCGCGAGGCCTTCCGATGGAGCACATCCGACGGAATGATCGGACTCGGCGATTTTCCCGAAGAGGAGTTCGCAAGCTTCGCTACCGCCATCACACCCGACGGTTCCGTCATCGTCGGGGCAGCGACCGCCGGCTTCTTCCCCACGGCTTTCCGCTGGACGCAGGAGACGGGGCTCGTGAACCTCGGCGGCCTTACGCCCTTCGGGGCGTTCAGCGTTGCAGGCGATGTCACGCCCGATGGACAAACCATCGTCGGCCAAAGCATCTCACCGAATGGCAACGAGGCATTCATCTGGACACACGAGGGCGGCATGGTCGGTCTTGGCGATCTGCCAGGCGGACCGTTCGCCAGTCTTGCGGCCTCCATCTCCGCGGACGGCTCCGTCATTGTCGGCTTTGGCTTCACCGAGGCAGGCCAGCAGGCCGTTCGATGGATCAACGGCGGCGCCACGATCATGCCGCTCGCAGAACAGCGCGGCGACGGCCCCGAGAGCGCCGCCACAGCCGTCTCCGCGGACGGAGCGACGATCGTCGGCAACTTGACGAATGAGTTCGGGCAGCGCGCCTTCATCTGGGATGAGTCGAACGGCATGCGCAACCTGCAGGATTGGCTTTCGAACGAGTTCGGTCTGGACCTGACCGGCTGGAACCTCACGGACGCGACCGGCATCTCTGCGGACGGCCGCGTCATCGTGGGCTACGGCATTAACCCGGAGGGTCGCGTCGAGGCCTGGCGTGCCGAAATCCCCGAACCGGCGACGATCTCGCTGCTGCTCATTGCCGCACTCGCGCTTCGCCGCAGCCGTGCAAACACGCGCATCGCCCATCGCCCGTAGCATCATCACCCCTCGTGGGTGACGGCGAATCGCCACCGTAGCGTCCTGCGTCCTCGCGTAGCGTCCGACACCCCTGCCGGACGTGGAGTGCAACAAACGCACTGCGTAACGATCAAGTGTCAATCCGCTGTCAGCGCGAAACGAATTCGCGTATCCCTCCGGACTGACGACGGCCCGCACCTGACTTCGATCTCAAACCGCCCCGACTGATACCAACCCTCCGCCGCCGCTTCGAAATCCGTACAGCTGCTTACCCGCGACAGCGCTCGGCCATTAACCGCCACCGACACGCATTGTGGACGACCGTTGGTCGTCAGTCGCACGACCACAACCCGCTCTCGCGGCGCGCCGGCGTACCGCCCCTTTGCCGGATGGATAACCAGATCCACGCCGTCTGCATCCGAGTTCTGCGTCAACCGTGTCGTGCGCACCTCGCCGTCGAGATAAGCATTGGACCAGCCGTCATCTTCGTACAGCGTGAACTCGCCGCCCCGATCGTCCTCGAACACGCGCAGGATCAACTCATCGCGCCGGATGCCGTCGCGCCGCTGACCGGCCGAGTTCAACGTCTGATCGTCCACGTGCATCAGCGGGATGATCGCCCCGGCCCGCGCGTACATCGGCAGCGTAAATAAGCCATCACGATAAATCGGTACGTCGCGCACCCATTGACCTTCGCTGCGAATGCGATGCCCTGTATGCCAGCAGAACCACGTGCCCGAGGGCAGGTACACATCGAGTGACTTCCGGCCATGCTCAGCGGCCAGCGCCGTCATGAGCGCATCGCCGATCATTTTCTGCGCGCCGAGTTTCCGTGCGGCCGAATCATTTTGAAAGTGATAAACCGGCGGCGGAAAGACCGGCTCGCCGTAGCGATGCGCACGATGTGCGAGCGAGTACAAATACGGGATCAACTCGTATCGCCGGCGCAAGTTCGCCAAATTGCTCGCCGTATCTCCCACGCGGTCCGGCGCCGTCTCGTATTTGTTCTTCGTATTCGCCGTATGCGGACGAACCGGTACGTCGATCGCGCAGGCCGCCGCCAGCCACTGCGTGTAGAGTTCATCAAGATCGCCGTCGAGCTTTTCTCGCTTGAAGCCGCCGACATCCGCGCCGAAGTAGTCCACGCCGGACATCGCCATGTGCATCTGCACGTTATAATGCGCCGCCAAGCTTGGCATGTTCGAGGCAATATCGCCCGACCACAGCGCCGTGCCGAAGCGCTGGATACCCGACGTGCCGGATCGCGACATGATGAAGGGCCGCTGCCGCGCGGAGTTCCGCGCATAGCCGCGGTGGATGCTCTCGACCCACGCGAAGTTGTAATAGTTATGCACAGCCGCGTGATCGTTGTCACCGCCGCCGGGCAGACCGAAGTACATCGCCTCCGCGTCGTAGTCTTCCGGCTCGCCGAGGTCCGTCCAGTGACCCGCGACGCCGTCCCGCACAAGCGGTTGACGCTTGCGATCGTGCCAGTCATCCGCCGCATCGGGGTTTGTCCAGTCGATCATCCCGCCGTGGCCCCACCAGCTCTTGATGAAGCTCGGCGAACCGTCTCGCTGCTTGACGAGATAACCCTTTCGCGCCAGTCTCTTGTGCTCAGCCAGCCCGCGAGAGACGTAGGATTCCTCAATGAGAATCAGGCCGATGCCGTCGCGCTTGCGAAGTTCCGCAGTCTTCTTTCGGGGATTCGAGAATCGCTCTTCGTCCCATGCCAACCGGCCCATGCGCGAGGATTCGCCGCCGGGATCGATCCCGCCGAACCACTGCAGATCAAGCACAAAGCCATCGACGGGGAACTTTTTCTCGCGCAGCGTGCGTAGTTTGTCATCCATCTCCGCCCAGTTGTCGTAGCCGTACTCCGAGACCCACAGCCCGAAGGCCGAGCGCGGCGGTACCGGCGGACGACCGACGAGGTTCATGTATTGCTGTCGAATCTCCCCCAGCGATTCCCCCGCCAGGAGAAAGCCGCGCACGCCGTTGCCCGTGTTCGTGAACGTCCACGGCCACTGCGAGAAATCCCATTTCTGCGCGGTCAGGTCGTCGAGAAAGAGGCCGCAAGTCAGGTCCTGCTCCCCCAACATGTAGAGCATCGGAAACATCGCATTGCCCACCGCCCCGCCGGCAAACGGCACCATGCGATTGCCGAATTCGCAGCCCGGCTCGCGAACACGGCCGACCCAATCGCCATCCGCGCCGCCGGGCGACACAAACTGCGCGCCGAGACCGTAGGCATGCGTCATCTCCGGCGCGAGGATGGTGAAGGCGTTGCCGTCTTCGCCGATGGATTCAGGGCAGACGGTCGCGAGGTGATCCAAGGTGAGTTCATCGCCACAAATGCCATGAAACAAGTTCAGGCAGAGCGTTTCCGGATCGACTTCGAGTCTGACGCCATCCGTGTTAATGACAGGTATGCCCGCGCGCGGTTTGATCTCGCCGGCACCGAGCAAGATGTCGGTGTCCGCATAGCCGTCGGGCTTGAACTCGAGGGTCGAAGGCCCGTCATGCGCTCGACGTGCGATCATCGGCGACGTACGGATCGGAGCGCCCTTCGCAGGCAGCTCCCCCATGCCGTACTCGAAATGTACGAGCGTATTGGAGAGGACTGCGACGCGGACCCAGCGATCCTGCGAACGAAACTCGTATTGGGGAATCTCTCGTGCCGAAGCCGTGGCACAGAATATGATGAAGGCCGCAAAGAGGGCGAGTAGCCCCCTGCCTGACACAAATCGTCCAGCCCTCGCGTCCTTCAACAGCTCAGCCCCGCATCCCTTCAGTCCCTTAATCCCGCGGACCCTCAGTCCCTTGGTCCCTTGATCCCTTGGCCGCATCATTTCGACTTTTTGACTTTTCGACGTTTTGGCGATTCTCACTGGGCGAGGTGGGACTCGAACCCACACGTCCTTTCGGACAGGGGATTTTAAATCCCCAGCGTCTGCCATTCCGCCACACGCCCCGCACGAACGCGTCCAGCCATGTCCGAAGTCTCGTCGGCGAACGTAGTATACTCAGCCGACCCCAATACCGCGATGCACGGAGCCCGACCGTGAGCAAGCACGGTTCAATCCTCGATGAGCCCGCCCGTTGCGGCCAGATGAATTCGATGCACACGCCATACTCACGATCCTGCGCGAGGACTGAATAATGCCCGTCGCGATCCGTGATGAAGAACCCGCCCCAGCCCACGCCGCGGCACGGTCCACACCGGTCAATAATCTCTGCTGAGTGGAGTATTCCCGGACACGGTTCGAGCTTCTCGGAGGCCACTTCACGCTCGACAGAGCCCTTGTTCCGGTGTAGACTATTGAGTTCGACTTGGACTTTGGGCCACCACCGGAAGTTAAGTGTTGGCCGAGTATCAGTCGATTTGACGAGAATCAACCAGTCCCACAGAATCGCAGACTGGACAGCCGGGCCCGTGTTTGTAAACTCACTGGTCCGGACAAGCGGCCCCCGAAAGGCCGGCTTACCCCGTCTCCACAGAGGCGGTCGATCCCCGATAGCTCAATGGTAGAGCGAGCGGCTGTTAACCGCTAGGTTGTAGGTTCGAGTCCTACTCGGGGAGTTAAGCTATTATCTTATAGGCACTTACGACGATTTAAGAGAGGTCCGTAGGTCGATGGATGTATGAGTCCTACTCGGGGTCGCGAATCAAACGCTCCAGAAAGTCGATCATCACCGCCTGGGTGAAGCTCCCGCGAAAGACGCGGAACCTCATCTTGCCCAGATTGTTCACCGCCGAGATCACGTTGCACCCAAAACGCTGGCCGGAGCTCCGGATGACCGGCGTCCGGCCGCGCGGCGAAGAACTGCGGCCCGCCGCGTGATCGCTGCGCAGGCCGGTCTCATCTTCCCAGTAAATCTCGGCGTTTTCGCGCTTCGCCCGCCGCCGCAGCGCCGGGTACTCCTGCCGTAGCCAGCGGCCGAGGGTCGGGTCGTAAAATCGGAAGTGGGTGTGATACAACCCCACGGCCGCGTCGTAGCGGTGGCCCGTCCAGAGGAAGGGGTTGCCGATGGATGAGTAGGGCATCTGTCCACAGGCGGGGACGCCTGTGCCACACTCGCTCGCGCGTTCGACCCACGCGCCACTGCCTTCGTTGGCGGCGTCGTCCCATTTCTCGATGAACACCTTGCCGTACGGGTCGTACGTCGTACCCTTGACGCGACGGCGAATGCTCCGCGTTCGCCCCGCTCGCGGTGAGCGACAAAGTCGCTCGCCCGCGTCAAGGGTGTACCGCTCGACGAGCGTGCCGGTTTCATTGACGACGCCGATGACGCTGCCCAGCACGTCGTGCAGATAATGATACACCTGCGGGTTGACCGACGTCGGCGGGGCCGGCGGCTCGCCGTAGGGCACCTCCGTCGGCATCAGGTCGTACGTCACCATCGCCACTGCCTCCGGATACCGCAATTGGGCATGCGTGCCATAGTTGGATGAGGGTGCGTGGAAGATGCCCGTCGAGGCTCCCACCTGGTCGCCTCGACCGCCGTGCAAAAACTCGCGCACGAGAGACATTCCGCTGGTGCCACAAAGATGGTAATGGGATAGCCTCTAATTACATTGTTGACTATCGAAAGGCGCGATAAACAAGTTGTTCCTTTCAGCAAGACTGCATATACGAATAATATAGTCCTCATCAAGCGAACAAAAGTGAATATCTCCTTCGTGGCATATAACTATTCGCACATTGTCATCACAGAATATGTACAGATTTTCCTCCCGTCGCCAAAACCATGACGCATACTCGCCCACAGTTGGTAATTCAGAAGGAAGATCGCACAGAATCCCGCACGCTAGACCAGGGCGGATTCCTAGGGCATCTAATTGTTCATCAATTGATGGCTGCCGAGTGTGCTCAGCCATTCCCCAATCCGGCAACCAGGGATCAGGCTTAAGCTCGTATTCGCTATCGTTGAAGGTTAGCAGCAGGGCACGTTTATGGCCTTCATTTAGAATAGCGACTCTTAGAAAGTGTAACAGCTTCGTGAAGTTCGGACGCTCCGTACGAATCCATACCCTATTCAAATGAACGTATTCCTTGAACAAATCAGAATCTGAAAACTCAACGATATTGGGGAATGGTGCCATGCCCGCATCACGAATATAATCAGTAAGTACCATAATATTGTGGCTTCTAGATTGTGCAATATCATTCCAGAAGTATTGCGACAAGCTGATCGGCACCACTTGCAGCATCTCTCTCGCATCATTTAAATTGACAACCATTGGCATTTATTCTGACCTCACGGACAGCCTGTTTTGCTAGGCGTGTCATCAGGCGCTCCGCTGCCAGGACAAGTACCGCGCTCCCGTTCTTCTTTTTCTTTGTCTCTTTCCGCTCTACGCCTCTCACAATCTCCTACGAGCCTCTGAGCAAAGTTGCGAAAATTTAGGCCAGCATGATATAGTCCAGCTGCTTCAAGTTGTTCGGCGCACCTATCAGCAAATTCTTGCATGGTTGAACAATCACATCGAAGTCCAGCACGGAAAAAGGCTCCGCATTCTGAATTCTGTTTGGTGAATTCTTCTATTGCCATGGCGTTCTGTGCGATGAACGCTCCTAAAAGTCCTGCTATGGCCCCAATCTTGACTCCAGCGTTGGACCATGCTTTGCGCTGTTTAGATGATACTGTATGCCACTTTCCGTTCTTGTCGCGGATTTTTCCCAAATCAGGATAGAGTCTTTCGCCGGTATTTTTGTTGTGATAGTGGGGACCGTAGGTCATATCGACGTCATACTTGTACATGCGCCATCGTTCGCCACCAACTATGACATCGGCCATCAGTCCTAAAGGATCAATCCAGAAAAGTGGAGCAGATAAGACGTACTCAGATAGGTTTATTGATCCGGCCTCGTACTCAATCGGATCCCGCTGCAGCCACCGGCCGAGGGTGGGCTCGTAGAATCGGAAGAGCGTGTGATACAACCCCACCGCCGCGTCGTATCGGTGGCCGGTCCAGAGGAAGGGGTTGCCGATGGATGAGTAGGGCATCTGTCCACAGGCGGGGACGCCTGTGCCACACTCGCTCGCGCGTTCGACCCGCGCGCCACTGCCTTCGTTGGCGGCGTCGTCCCATTTCTCGATGAACACCTTGCCGTAGGGGTCGTACGTCGTACCCTTGACGCGACGGCGAATGCTCCGCGTTCGCCCCGCTCGCGGTGAGCGACAAAGTCGCTCGCCCGCGTCAAGGGTGTACCGCTCGACGAGATCGCCGGACTCATTGACGACGCCGATCACGCTGCCCAGCACATCATGCAGGTAATGATACGTCCACTGGTCCTGCGTGTCCGGGTTGTGACGGATCATCGCCACCTGCTCCGGGTACCGCAATTGGGCATGCGTGCCATAGTTGGATGAGGGTGCGTGGAAGATGCCCGTCGAGGCTCCCACCTGGTCGCCTCGACCGCCGTGCAAAAACTCGCGCACCATCGCCCGCTCGGCCTCACAAAACACATTCTCCCCGCCGCAGACGTATTCCTGAATGACTTCAAGCCCGAAGTACACGTGCCGCGTCCTCCGCGGCGGCGGGTTGCTGCCCTGGCCATCCCACGCCGCCCCCGTCGCCGGGTTCACGTATTCTATCGTACCCGCCCTTGACGCAACGACGAATGCAACGCATTCGTCCTGCTTTGCGGTGAGCGAGAAAGTCGCTCGCCCGCGTCAAGGGTCCACGCGCCGGCCCAACGCGTCATACCCTTGACGTGCTGAATCGCATATGCGATTCCTCGCCTGGCGACCGACGGCATTCGCCGTCATGCACGTCAAGGGTCATAGACGAATTCCATCAGCTTGGGCTCGGGGTTGCTACCGGTCAGCGGCCCCGCCGCGTCGTTCGTGTCCCGATGAATCGCCACCACGCGGTTCGCCACGTCGTACACGTATTCCTGCCCGGGTCCGCAGCCGGGGATGGCTGTGCCACACTCGCCGGCCGACTGCCCCGCCACCTTCGCCAGCGGGTTGAAGAGCAGGTTGCCCGCCTTGTCCTGGTAGAGCGAGACGTAACCGAGCGGACCGGTCACGTCCTCCGCGCCGGCCCGGTCCTCGTCGCCGTCGGGGTCGATCGTCGTGCAGGCGTTGACCCCGCTGCGCGTGCGATGCTCGATCCGCACGCGCTGGTCCTGCGAGTAGAACGAATGGCCCTCGCGAAAGTCGAGCCAGTTGCCGCGGCGGTCGAGGGCGATCCAGTCCTGCTTGGCCGCCAAGGTCGGGTGCTGCAGCAGATCATTATTCCGAACCCTCTGGTGTTAAGACAAAGGAACCTCGCGAATCATCATCCTCGCTCCACAGGAACATTCGTTCTTCTTTACCGTAACCCTTAAAAAAGTGCATCGCCGGCACGCCTTCGGCCGTCAGGTAAAAGGAACTACGTATTTGCCCGGATCCGTCAAAAACGCTCAGACTAGGATAATCATTTATATCCAGGCCGAGCAGCATACGAGAAACTCCATTCTTATCATAAAACACTAGGCCCGGTGTATCATCATCCTCCAATAAGAGGACAGCACGCGATGTCCCTCTTGCGTCGAAGAGAATAATCCCCGGCTCTCCTGTGGGAGAACCTAGTTCCATGCCGATACGACTTTTCTGATTGCGGTCATAGAGTGCCAAGACTGGCCGCCCATCACGCACTTGCATTGAGCCAAGGGCCTTTCCGTTAGTAGCCCACAGGCTTATTCCGTATGTATCATCCTTATGAATCGATAGGTCTATGAGTGGATGACCCTGTGAATCAGTAACAATAATAGACTTGTGATAAATCGAGGAATGACGTTTCTGGGCCACGACATAAACCTGTGCAACAATAATTGCCATTACAACTAAAGCGCAAAGTAATTGGAGTCTCCTCTGCCCACGTACCAATCTATCTACTCTGCTTGTAATAACTGCTAATCTGCTCTGTAATGAATCGTCTCCAGGCACGTCAGCCATAATTTAATATACTCCACGTCAGACGTTAGTTATCCGCAATCATACACTAACACTACATACATAACAATGCATATGCAACTTGTTATGCATAGAAGTTATACTATCATAATAAATCGCATGATACACTTAAACCATATAAACTGTTTCTAAATGTGGTTTCCGCGGTGCGAGACTACCAAACTCCACAATGCCCTAGGGGGCTTCTTGTCGGCAGCTGGTTTATTAGGGATCAACCAGTCTGGCAGTGGCCATGCTTCCCAGTAATGGAGCCGCATTCTGGACATCGCTCAGATAGGCACGCTCTTAAATCATATCCACATACAGAACATCCGAATGACGAATCAATTCTTGCTGATCGGAAGTGGTGGATCAATGCGGCAGCGCCGCCGGATGTAATGAATAACCACCACAAAGGCAAAGTAAGACCTACAAATCCTTTATCAAGTGATACATGTCCAACTGTTGATACTGAGCGCATGAATGTGCTGCGAAAGGCAGACTGATTCCTTGAGATTTTTATGCCTTCGTTTTGAACAAAGAGTCTAATGCTCGATGCTCGCATGACAATTAACGTCCCATCCGAGAGAATCAAGTACGTCTTATTTCCAGCCATCCCAGATATAGTGATAAACAGTCCTGCCGCCCATGCTGTAAGACTTAAGGCACCAAGAATACACACTAGAATGAACGACACATGCCGAATAAAGGAAACCATTCTTGATGCTCCCCTTACTATTCCGCCATTATCAATCTAAAGTCGTGAACTATTGGTTCTCGGCTCTAGTCCGTCGTCTTAATTAGTAGGTGGTGTTTGGTGCCTGTAATTGCATCTCACTTTGGAACATAATTTCACCCATCACCGCCACCCTCCTCGGGTAGTTTGTCATTAACTCCTTTACTATTCTCGCAAAGCTTTGTGCACTTATCGTGCTTAGCTCTTGCGATGTTATCGGCCGTGGTCGCCTTGTTGCACATTACAACTATTATTACCCTGGCCACTATTGGTTGAACATTTTTAGTACTATGCGGCATAGGCGATTTTATCATGTTTGAAGTAGTTTCGCACGATGCTCGGTCGCCCCTGCGTCTGTCGCAGGCAGCTGCGGACGCATTCGATGAGTTCCATCTGATCCGCCGGTCGTTGACGGACCGCGGCGTTCGACTTCACGTCGTGGTTCAGGTACTCATCGGGATTCAACTCCGGGCTGTACTCCGGCAGGAAGAACGACGCGATCCGTCCACGGTTGGAATGAAGCCACCGTTGCACGGCCGACGAGCGATGCACCGGATGGCGATCCCAGATCAGGAACACCTTGTGCCGGCCGTGGCGAATCAGCCGCTTGAGAAACCGAATGCACACCGGCGCGGTGAACCGCTCGCCGAACACCATGAACGCCAGCCGCCCATGATTCGTCACCGTCGACATCATGTTGCAGCCGAAGCGTCGGCCCGTGCCGGCCACCACCGGCGTCTTGCCGCGCCGACCGTAACTGCGGCCCCGCTGATCGTCGCTCCGCAGACCCATCTCGTCGCCCCAATGAATCTCGGCCTTTTCACGCTTCGCACGCCGACGGATCGCCGGATAGGTCTCCTTCAGCCAGCGCTTCACCGCCGCCGGGTTCTGCTCATAGGCCCGACGAAGCGGCTTCTGTGGCGTCAGGCCCCAGTGCGCCAGGTAGCGGCCGACCGTCCGCACCGACACCTCGACGCCGTAGCGACGCGCCAGCAGATGTTGCACCGCCTCGCGCGTCCACAGGGCAAAGGGCAGTCGCAGTTGATCGGGACAGCCGCCCTCGATCTGACGCACCACGTTCGCCGCCTGCCAGCCCGGCAGCCGCGCTTGACGGGGACGACCGCGCGGCTTGGACTTAAGCGCCCGAACGCCGCCGCTTTCGACTTTCGCCAGCCACGTGTCGATCGAGGTGCGCGACACGCCGAAGACGCGCGCCGCCTGGCTCTTTCGCATTCCATCCCGAATCGCCGCCATGACATTGCGACGAAGCTGTTCCTGTGCCTCCGGCGACAGTCGGCGATGATCGTTGGTGGTCATGCATACAGAATATCACAAAATCCCACAATGTCCAATATTATGTGGCCGGAGTAGTACATCCTGAAACTCGTCCGGCTGGCCCCACGCACTCGCGGTTCACACGCGAGGCCGAGAGGTCGTATTGTCCAAATCGTGCTATTGCCCCGTCACCAAGGAAATTTTCAGTACGCTCAAGGCTCCTTCCATTGCTGAAATTCACCGGCTGGCGTACGCGCCGTAGCGGCCGCTCTACGCACCCATAATCGCTTTTGGCGGCCGGGCACTTCACGGGTAAGATGGCCTCCTTTGCCAGATGGAGAGAGGACACCCGCAAGTGCAGCTTCAGATTACGAACGAATACAACCCGCTGGAGGTCGTTCTGGTCCATCGGCCCGGTGAGGAGATCGACCGGCTGACGCATGAGAATATGCGTGCTTTCCTCTTCGAGGATATCCCCTTTCTGGCCCGGATGCAGGACGAACATGACGAATTCGTGGACGAGATGCGTGACCGGGGCGTCCGCGTGGTGCATCTGCACAAGCTGCTGCGCGAGCTGCTGGAGACCCAGCCAAATACACGATCCAAAATCATCGAGCAGGTCTGCACGGCCGAGCAGGCCTCCGGTGTCGCCGGTGATCTCAAAGACACAAGTCGCGTCCCGACGGACCTGCTGCTGAGCATCCTCTTCCGCGGCATCACCCATGGCGAATACCAGGAACTTGTCGGCCGCGTCGCCGATCCCGGCGCGCACTCGCGACAATTCATCCTGCGACCCATTCCCAATGCCTACTTCAGCCGCGATCCGGCAGTCGTCATCGGTAACTCCGCGATCTCCTGCAAGATGCACTACCTCGAACGCAGCCGCGAGACCATACTGGCCCGCGCCGTGCTGGAGCACCATCCCGAATTCACCGGCCACCATATCATCTACGGCGGCTCCGACTCTCCACGCGACGACCGTCCGTTCACGATTGAAGGCGGCGATGTGATCGTGCTCAACGAGGAGGCCGTGCTGGTCGGAGCGAGCGAGCGCACGCGCATGGAGACGATCGAAATTCTTGCGACGCGCATCTTCGGCGAGGGTCGCATCCAGCGATTCTACGCCCTGCCGATACCCACCGAGCGCACCTTCATGCATCTCGACACGGTCTTCACCATCGTCGACCGCGGCGTCGTCGTCTGGTTTCCCGGCGTCATGGAGAATCTCAAGTACATCCACCTCTGCACGCCCGACGGCAACGGGGGTGTCAAACGGCATACGGAAGAGCGCAATCTCACGCAGATTCTCAGCGACGAATTCGGCTGCGAAGTCACGATCATCCGCACCGGCGGCGGCGACGAGCACTACGCCTCGCGCGAGCAGCGCACCGACGGCACCAACATTCTCGCCCTCGCCCCGCGCGTCGCCTGCACTTATGAAAGAAACGCCCGAACGATCATCGCCATGGAGAAGGCCGGCGTGGAGGTCGTCAAAGTGGTCGGCTCGGAGCTGGTCCGCGGCCTCGGCGGCCCCCGATGCATGACCATGCCCCTGCGGCGATCCGGCGGCGCGTAGCAACGGCACATCGTGAATGACGCGTGCATGGCCGCCCAATGCCGCGGCCATATGGCTCTCCCACCGCGGCCATGCCACCCGCCGCGGCCCTGCCGCCCGCCGCGGCCCTGCCACCCAATGCGGCCATGTCACCCAATGCGGCCATGCCACCCAATGCGGCCCTCCCACCCCGGTCAAATCTTTCGAGGCGGGCGTGGTTGAAGTTCGGGTGAAAAAAAAAGAACGTTGAATTTGCCTGAACAGCCCCGGTTTTTGAGGCGGAAATGCGGATTGAGGTTGAACAAAGCTGAACACGCAGGGACAGGGGAATGCGGAAGTCGGAGTGCGGAATGCGGAACTTGTGCGCATGGGGTTGCCTTCTGCGGGAAGAGTTGCTCAGCGCGCGCGCCGAGAACTACGAATGATGAATTTCGAATGACGAATTACAAAGGGCGGAGCGGCACGCTGCGCGTGCGGCGGCGGATGAGGAGGATGGGGAGTACCCACATCGCCAGGGCGGCGGGTTCGGGGACGGGGGTGATGGTGAAGTTGAGATGCCCGGCGCCGGTGCCGTAGGTGCCGGGCGGGGTGTGGTCAGTTTACTTACTCCACGGCCTGCACAAGATTTCGTGATCGGCGAAATAATCTCTTAGATTACTTGACAGATTTCCGGACTCGGTGTAATATTAATCCTGTTCGGGGCGCGAGAAGGAGGCCCTGTATCGCCCCAAGCCCAAGCCCAAGCCCAAGCCCCAAGCCCCAAGCCCCAAGCCCCAAGCCCCAAGCCCCAAGCCCCAAGCCCCA